>NZ_JBFANY010000019.1:0-190112 GCF_040674975.1 Amycolatopsis sp. NPDC049688 | reverse complement strand
GTGGCCGGGGACGCCGCTTTCCTGCGGGCCGACGCTGGTGATCCCGGCGGCTCACACCTGCCGCCGGCCTGTCCGCATCACGGCCGGGCTGTGGACAACCAGCTCTGACGCCTATTCCGCCGCGAGCAGCAGCGCCGTCGCGAAGGCCGCGATGCCCTCGCCGCGGCCCGTCAGCCCCAAGCCGTCCGACGTCGTCCCGGACACGCTGACCGGGCCGCCCACCGCCTCCGACAGGACCTTCTGCGCCTCGTCGCGCCGCTTGCCGACCCTCGGTGCGTTGCCCACGATCTGGACCGTCGCGTTGCCGACCCGCCAGCCCGCCGCCTCGATCAGGCCCCGGACCTCGGCCAGCATGTCGGTGCCGTGGGCGCCGTCCATCCGGGGGTCGCCGGTGCCGAACACCGCGCCCAGGTCGCCGAGGCCCGCCGCCGACAGGAGGGCGTCGCACAGGGCGTGCGCTGCGACGTCGCCGTCGGAGTGGCCCGCGCAGCCGTCGGCGTCCGGCCAGTGCAGGCCCGCCATCCAGCACTCGCGGCCCGGTTCGATCGGGTGGACGTCCACCCCGTTGCCGATCCTCACAGCGTCTCCTCGTTCTTCGGTGCCGCCGCGATCGCCTCGGCCAGGGACAGTTCGAAAGCGCTCGTGACGCGCATCGCGTCCGGGTGACCCTCGACCGTCGCCGCGCCGGCGGGGGCGAGGTCCGGCCGGAACGCCGCGAGCGCGTAGCCCACCGGCGTCTGCAGGGTGCGCAGCCGCGACCGGTCCTCCGTGCCGACGATCAGCGAATCCGCATCGGTCACCTTCACCGTGTCGGCCATCGGCAGCACCGGGACGACGACCGGAGCGCCGTCACGGACCGCACCGATCACGTCACGGACCGTTTGCGCAGGAATGAAGGCACGCAGCGCGTCGTGGAGGAGTACAACTGAGTCACGGGAAAGATCGGGCTCGACGGCGGCGAAGGCCTGCCGGAGCGAGCCGGGGACGACCCGGCAGCCGAGGCCGCCGACCGCCTCGGAAAACGACGACGCACACCGCTGGGGGGCCGCCACGAGCACCAGATCGATCTCCGGTACGTCGAGCAGCCCCCGCACGGTGTGCGTGAGCAGTGCCTCACCATGGACCGGCGTGAGAGCTGACTCCCCGTCGGAGGCATGATGTGCGACGGTGACGATCGCGACGACGTTCATCGGTACGCGATCGTAGAGGCACCCGCCCTCCCGTCGGGCGGGGTCCGGTCTCAGACCGTCGCGGTTTCCAGAACTTCGTCGAGGAGGACCTCAGCCTTGTCCTCGTCGGTGCCCTCCGCGAGCGCGAGCTCGCTGACCAGAATTTGCCGCGCCTTCGCCAGCATGCGCTTCTCACCGGCTGAAAGTCCGCGGTCCTTCTCTCGCCGCCAGAGGTCGCGCACCACTTCGGCCACCTTGTTCACATCGCCGGAGGCGAGCTTCTCGAGGTTGGCCTTGTACCGACGAGACCAGTTGGTGGGCTCCTCGGTGTGCGGAGCACGCAGAACGTCGAAGACCTTGTCCAGTCCTTCTTGCCCGACGACATCGCGGACGCCGACGATCTCGGCGTTGTCTGCGGGCACGCGAACCGTGAGATCCCCTTGCGCGACCTTGAGGACGAGGTACTTCTTTTCCTCGCCCTTGATCACGCGGGTCTCGATGGCTTCGATGAGTGCGGCACCGTGGTGCGGGTAGACGACGGTCTCTCCGACCTTGAAAACCATGTGTCCTCTGCCCCTTTCGCTGACTCCATCCTAGCACGGGCCGCCAGTGCCCACCTAGCGGGCCGGACTCGTCCTCGCAGGTCAGCGGCCTGGCCGGGGGTTGACAAACGTCGGACCCCCGTGCTCACGCAGGTAGCGGGGAAGCGTTTCGTCACAGGCTGGGAATTCCTTTGTGGACGGTTGATCTTGGTCGCCGGGCCCCGGCAACGCACACCCGTTCCGCGGCGGAGATCGACCCCGGCTAGTCTTCGGGGCGACGAGGCCGTGAAAAGGGAAGGACTGCGACGTGAGGCTGCAGAATCGTCGCGTGCTCGGTGCGGGCGTGCTGGCGCTCGGTGCCGCGCTCGCGCTCGCCGGGTGCGGGGCAGGCCAGATCACCCAGACCTCGACGCAGCAGGCCGCGGTCAACGGGACGCACGCCCAGGTCAAGAACATCGACCTGCGCAACGCCGCGGTCCAGTACCCGACGTCCGGCCCGGGCTACCCGGCCGGCGCGACCCCCGCGCTGACCCTGACGATCGTGAACCGGGACGCCCGGGACGACTCGCTCGTTTCGGTGACGGTCGAGGGCGGCGGCCAGGCCACCATCAGCGGCTCGAAGACCGTCGTCGCGGCGCACTCGCTGGTCATCGGCCCGGACGACGCGGTCGAGTCCACCAACGAGGTGCAGCCCACGTCCTCGGGCGCGCCGACCTCGTCGTCGAGCGCCCCGGCGTCTTCGGGTGCTCCGACGTCTTCGGGCACCCCCACCGGCAGCAGCTCGGCCACGAACAGCCCGGGCAACAACCTCACCGCGACGGCCACCTCCGAGGTCCCGTCGTCCGGCCCGGCCGCGACGCCGACCGCGCCCGAGAAGGTCGGCCAGGCCACCGTGACGCTGCCCGCGCTGAAGCAGCCGCTCTGGCCCGGCCAGGTCATCAAGGTCACGTTCGTCTTCCAGAACGCCGGCCCGGTCACCGTCGAGCTGCCGGTCGCGGCGCCGGCGCACGTCAAGGAGTAGGTCCCCGGTTTTGTCGGTGGTCGCCGATAGCCTCGCGGGGTGAAGAAGGGGACCACCTACCGCTGCGGCAGCTGCGGGTACGAAGCGGCCAAATGGCTCGGCCGGTGTCCGGAGTGCCAGGAATGGGGCTCGTTCGAGGAGCGCGGGGCGCCGGCCAGGCCGGCCATCCAGCGCGTCGCGGCCGGGGCACCGAGCGCGCCCGCGAGGCCGATCGCCGAGGTCGACGTCGAAGCGGCGCGCGCCCGCCGCACCGGCGTTTCCGAGCTCGACCGGGTGCTGGGCGGCGGCCTGGTGCCGGGGGCGGTGGTGCTGCTCGCCGGTGAACCGGGGGTCGGCAAGTCGACCCTGCTGCTCGAGGTCGCCTACCAGTGGGCGAAGACGGCCGACCGGTCCCTGTACGTCACGGGCGAGGAGTCCGCGGGCCAGGTCCGGTTGCGTGCGGAGCGCACGGGCAACGTCCACGACCGGATGTACCTGGCCGCCGAGAGCGACCTGTCGGCCATCCTCGGCCACGTCGACGACGTCAAACCGGGGATGCTGATCGTCGACTCGGTGCAGACCATGGCGTCCCCGCAGGTCGACGGCTCACCCGGCGGTGTGACGCAGGTCCGGGCGGTGACGTCCGGGCTGGTCGCGCTGGCCAAGGAACGCGGGCTGCCGGTGGTGCTGGTGGGGCACGTCACGAAGGACGGCTCGGTGGCCGGCCCGCGCGTGCTGGAGCACCTGGTGGACGTCGTGCTGCAGTTCGAGGGCGACAAGCACTCGACGCTGCGGATGCTCCGCGGCATCAAGAACCGGTTCGGCGCGTCCGACGAGATCGGCTGCTTCGAGCTGCAGGAAGAAGGCATCGTCGGGGTGCCGGACCCGTCGGGGTTGTTCATGAGCCGCACGGCCGAGCCGGTGTCCGGCACGGCGATCACGGTGTCGATGGAGGGCAAGCGGCCGCTGCTGGGCGAGGTCCAGGCGCTGGTGTCGGCGACGGCGGCCCCGCAGCCGCGGCGCGCGGTCAGCGGCCTCGACTCCGCGCGGGTGGCGATGGTCCTGGCGGTGCTGGAGAAGCGCGGCGGGCTGAAGCTCGGCGACAAGGACGTCTACGCGGCCACCGTCGGCGGCATGAAGATCACCGAGCCGGGCATCGACCTGGCGCTGGTACTGGCCCTGACGTCGAGCTTCGAAGACGTCGCCCTGTCACCGCGGCTGGTCTCGGTGGGTGAGGTCGGGCTCGCGGGCGAGATCCGGCGCGTGCCGAGCGTGGGCCGCCGCCTGGCGGAGGCGGCCCGGCTCGGGTTCACGCACGCGCTGGTGCCGCCGGACTCCGGCAAGCCGCCCGCCGGGATCCGGGTGCTGGAGGTGGCGAACGTCGCGGACGCGCTGAACGCGGCCGGTCACGCCCGCTGATCACCCCGAGGTCCGCGTGATGGCGTAGGAGTACTGCGTGTTCGGCGGGCCGGGCCGCTGCGGGGAGACGGGGAAGTTCGTCGTCGTGGTGTTCGGCACGGCCACCGAGCTCGGCGGCGGCTGGGGCGTGGTCTGCGGCACCCCCTTGTTGCGGATGATGATCGGCGTCGGTGCGCTGTCCGCGGCCAGGAGCCGGGCCGTCGCCGGGTCGAGGAACAGCCGCTGTCCGGTGTCCTTGGCCACGTAGACGGCGGCGGGCTGCTGGTCCGGCGTCGTTTCGTGGGGCGCGACGTAGATGCCGGGGATGCTCGCGAGGGCGTCGCGCAGCGCGAACCGGACGTCCGGCCGGAGCAGGCCGGTCTCCAGCGCGCTGCGGACCATGCCGAGCACCTCCGTGGCGGTGCGCACCCGGCTGTTCGCCGGGCTGTTCATGTCCAAGCTGTCCGAGGCCAGCCGCTGGGCCAGCTCTTGCCGGTCGGGGACGAGCGAATCGATGAACGTGGCGTCCGGCGTCAGCCAGACCAGGTACTGCTGTTTGGGGAACACACCGCCCGGGCCGTACTCGTCGAGGGGCAGGGGCAGCGGGTCGACGGCCCGGCCGTCGGACCAGCGCGGATCGGTGGTCAGCGTCGTGCGCCGGTGCCACACGCCCGTGGGGTCGGCCGGGATCCACAGCTCGATCCGCCGCAGGACCTTGGTCGCGAACCGCGGTGTGATGTACGTCGACCAGTCGCGCATCTCCGTGTAGTGGAACTCGCCGGGCACGAGCGGGCGGTCGAGGTCGGGGAGCGTGGCGGCCGGCCGGGCCGGCTCCGGCGTGTCCGGCGTCCGCAGGGCGGCGGCGACGCCGAGGCCGCCGACCAGGGTCACGACCGCCGCGGCCACGGCGAGCCACCGCCACGCCCCGGACCGGCGCGGCCCGGCGGGCGGGGCCTCCTCGACGCCGGCCGCTGCGAGCAGGGACGCGCGGGCGAACGCGAGCCCGTCGTCGTCGCCGACGTCGCCGTGCAGGTCGTCGAGGGCCGCGTCGAGTTCGGCTTCGGACCAGATCTTCCGGACGTTGTCTTCACGCAAGGTCCTGCACCTCCTCTTGGGCCGGGGCGTTCGTCCTGAGCCAGCGTCTGATCCGGTGCAACCGGGACCGGACGGTACCCGGCGGGATCCCGAGGGCCTCCGCGACCTCGGCCGGCTCCAGCCCGGCCCACGACACGAGCAGCAGCGTGTCGCGGTCGGCCGGGCTGAGCCGGGCCAGCGCGCCGGCCAGCTGGGCCGCGCGCACCTGGGCGTCGACCTGCTCGGCGACCCGGCCGTCGTGCCCGGCGTGGCTCGTCTCGCCGGTGCGCGCCAGCCGGGCCGTGGCCTGCAGCCCGCGCAGTTCCGACCGCACGTGGTGGCGCAGCAGGTTGGTGGCGATGCCGTAGAGCCACGACCGCGCGGTGCCCAGCTCGGGCCGGTAGGTCTCGCGGCGCCGCAACGCGACCAGGAAGGTCTCGGCCACGAGGTCGTTCGCGGGCTCGATGCCGACCCGCCGGGCGAGGTAGCGGCGCAACTGGGCGGCATGGGCGTCGAAGAGCCGGCCGAACGCCGGACCGGGCTCGGGTCCGCCCAGATCCGGGCGGTCGTGCCCCCAGAGCTCCGATCCTTCGTGGATCACCTGCATGCCCCCAGTTGCCCGCAGCCTGCACGAGCGTTCACGGCGAACCTACGTCAGACGGTCAACAGCCCCCAATACAGTGCCCAGGGGACGAACAGGACGCCGCCGGCGAGCAGGACGCCGAGTCGCAGGGACCGACGGCGCCACCACGCCACCGCCGTGCCGATCGTCGCGGCCACCGCGCCCACCGCGAGGAGCTGCAGCGCCAGCCACGGCAGCGGCCGGCCCAGGACCACCGGGCCCAGCGACCTGCCCATGGTCAGCTGGATCAGCACGTCGACGCCCAGGAAGCCGAGCACCGCGAGCAGCCCGGTCGCCGACAGCCAGCGCGCCGGCCGCGCCGCCGGGCCCCGCCGGAACAGCGGGTACCAGGCGAACGCCACCAGCAGCAGCACCAGCACGGCCAGCTGGAGCCACGTCGCCTCGTACCAGCGCAACGGCGTGATCTCGGCGCTCGGCCGGTCCTGGGCCGGCGGTGCGTCGGCGCTCGACACGTCCGGCAGGTGGTTCACCCAGCTGCCGACGAGTTCGAGGTAGCCGGGCGCGTAGCCGGGCAGCTTGTCGAAGCCGTCCGTGGTCCGCCGCAGCTGGTGCTGGGCGTCGGGGAAGACCCGCAGCGTGTGGTGCGCGACGGTCTCCTCGAAGATCCGGAGGGCCTCGCCCGGCGGGGTCAGGACGTCTTTCGCGCCCCACAACCCGAGCACCGGACGGCGCAGGCTCTTCAGCACCGGCACGGGGTCGTAGTACGCCTCCGGGAACACGCCGCCGCCGACGAGCTGGCGCATCATCGTCGACGACGCCATCCCCACGACCGAACCGTCCATCCCCAGGCGCCGCAGCTGGTTCTCGATCGCCCACGCCTGCTGCTGCGCCGGCTTCACGCCGTTGGCCCCGACCGTCACGACGAAAGCGACGTCCGCCGAACGGGAAGCCGCCAGCGGCGCGACCCAGCCGCCTTCGCTCAACCCCCAGACGCCGACCCGCGCCGGGTCGACCTCGGGCCGTTTCCGCAACGCCTCGACCGCGGCCAGCGCGTCGTCCGCGAGCGTCGAGTACGAGCGTTCGAACTGGGAATAGCCTTCGGTGCGCTTGTCGTAGATGAGTGTCGCGATGCCTTGCCGCGCAAAGGCTTCCGCCTGGTCGCGGTAGTCCTCCCGGCTGTGCGCCCCCGAGCCGTGGACCATCACCAGGCCCGGCAGCTTGGTCCCGCCGGGTGGTGCGACGACGGTGCCGTGCAAGGTCACGCCGCCGTTCGTGAACGTCACTTCGCCGTCCGCCGCCGATGCCGGTGGCGCCAGCGCCGTGATCGCCAGGATCACCCCGGCCGGTAGAACCCCTCTTCGCATGGAAATCCCCCTGGTGTCATGTCATTCCCCTGGATCCGGGAACGCGAGCCAGCGCACGAGCACGCGCCGCGCTTCCGGTGACCGGTCGTCCTCGCTTCGCCAGTACCGGCGGAACAGCTCCATGTAGTCGTCCCAGAACTGCTTGAGCTCCTCGGCGGTGAGCCAGGTGCCGCCGCGTGCGTAGAGCAGCGCGTCCGGCCAGTCGCCGGGCAGTTCCTCGCGTGTTTCCGCGAACCGGTTGAGCTTTTCGAGGTCGTCCTCGAACCCCTGCCGCTGCATGTCGTCGAACAGCATCCGGGATTCGGCGCTCTGCTCGCTGCGCCGCGGCCAGCGGATGTCCCGCCGCCGCGTGCGCCACCACCGTTCCTTGCCCCGCGCGAGCTCCGGGGCGTCCTCGACGAAGCCGAACCGCGCCAGTTCCCGCAGGTGGTAGCTGGTCGCGCCGGTGTTCTCGCCCAGTGCTTGAGCGAGCTTCGTGGCCGTGGCCGGCCCGGCCGACAGGACGCCGAGGATCCGGCGGCGCAGCGGGTGCGTGACGGCCTTGAGGGCGTCCGGGTCGAGCTCTTCCGGTGGTGGAGCGCTGGTCATGAGTTCACAGTAGCCGTGCAAAGAAGATTGTGCAAAGAAATCTGTGCAACTCGGCGCAGAGCGGTGCCCGGGTGCCAAGTGTCTGAAGTGGACTTACCAGATCGGGTGGTCGCTGTACTTCCTGAGCGTCTGCACGGACGGCCGCACGTACACCATCCCGGCCAGGAAACCCATGGTGGCGAAGGCGAGCGTCGAGAACGTCGTGAGCAGGTCGGGCGCCTGCAGGTGCGGGGTGTCGCGCCACACCCGGAACACGATCGGCACCGCGAACGAGCCGAGGATCAGGACCAGCGTCAACAGGTAGGTGAACAGCAGCGCGCCGCGCGCCGACGCCGCGCTGGCCACCACGAGGTAGTCGCCGCGGAGGCAGCGGCGGCACGTCAGAACCAGGACCGCGATCGCCAGCACGCCCAGCGGCGGCAGCACCGCCGCGGCCTTGCCCAGCAGCGTGTCCGGGAACGCGTGGCCGTGCACGATGCCCTGCAGGTACGTCGTGAGGCCGAACAGCAGCACCATCCCGGCGATCATGGAGCAGCCGACGACCACCGAGCCCCAGCGCACGCGATCGGCGAACCGCGGGGGCAGCGGCACGAACTCGACCTGTCCGAAAGTCCCCTGCACCCGTCTCACCTCCGAAAGTGCGTGAAGGCCACAGTAAGGGACTCACCGTCCCCCAACGTGGCCTTCACGAACTTTCGGACCGAAAGGGCTAACTGGCCGCCAGCAAGTTGGCGCACCGGATGAGCCCGATGTGGGAATAGGCCTGCGGGTGGTTGCCCAGCGAGCGTTCCGCGATCGGGTCGTACTGCTCCGGCAGCAGGCCGGTCGGGCCGGCCGCCGCGACGATCTGGTCGAACAGCTCCTGCGCCTCGGTGCGCCGCCCGGTGAGCAGGTACGCCTCGATCAGCCAGGCCGCGCAGATGTGGAAGCCGCCTTCGCCGCCGGGCAGGCCGTCGTCGCGGCGGTAACGGTACACAGTGGACCCACTGCGCAGCTCCGCCTCGATCGCCGTCACCGTCTGCTGGAAGCGCTCGTCGGCCGGGTCGATCAGCCCGGTGAGCCCGACGAACAGCGACGCCGCGTCCAGGTCCGTGCCGTCGTAGGCCGTGGTGAACGCCTGGACCTCGTCGTTCCAGCCGTGCGTGAGGACGTCGGTCTTGATCTCCTCGCGCAGGCCGTGCCAGTTGCCCGGGATCTCGCGGCCGTACTGCTCGCCCAGCTTGATCGCGCGGTCGATCGTCACCCAGCACATGACCCGGGAGTAGACCCGGTGGCGCGGCACGTGCCGCTCCTCCCAGATCCCGTGGTCCGGCTCGTTCCAGCGCCGTGTCACGGCTTCCGCCATCGCGCGGACCATCTGCCAGTCCTCGTCGCGCAGCTCGCCGCGCGCCGACGCCAGCGTCTGCACGAGCTCGACGACCGGGCCGAAGACGTCCAGCTGCACCTGGTGGTTCGCCAGGTTGCCGACGCGGACCGGGCGCGAACCGGCATAACCGGGCAGCGACTCGATGACCGCTTCGGCGCCGATGACGCTGCCCGCCAGGGTGTACAGCGGGTGCAGCCGCTCCGGGCCGGCCAGCGTGGCGAGCACGCCGTGCAGCCACCGCAGGTAGCCCTCGGCCTCCTCGATCGAGCCCAGGTGCACGAGCTCCCGCACGGTCATCGCGGCGTCGCGGATCCAGCAGTAGCGGTAGTCCCAGTTGCGGACGCCGCCGATCTCCTCCGGCAGCGACGACGTCGCCGCCGCCAGCACGCCGCCGGTGTCGGTGTTGACCAGGCCGCGCAGCGTCAGCGCCGAGCGCAGCACCAGGTCGGTCTGCACCGTCGGCAGCTGCAGCTTCGACGTCCACTCGCTCCAGTAGCGGCCCGCGCGGTCCCGGCGTTCCACTTCGGACAGTTCGTGCTCGCCGAGGTCCGTGGTGCCGCAGCGCAGTTCGAGCACGACCGGCTGGGTCGGCGTCGGCTGCACGAGCGCGGTCGCGGTGTCGTGCAGGCCGTCGGAGGTGATGGTCCACTCCACGCCCGGCGAGTACAGCACGAACGGCTCCGACGTGCCGAGCACGCGCACGCCGCCTTCGACGATCTCCAGCTTCACCGGCACGCCGCCGAACTCGGGCCGCGGCGCGAACTTGACGCTCGCCGCCGCCTCGCCCGAGATCACGCGCACCAGGTCCGTCCGGTGCGGCGCGCTCTCCGGCTCGAGGTAGTCGGTGACGAGCAGGCGCGACCAGCGCGTCTCGACCGTCATCGTGTTCGGCAGGTAGCGCTGGCCGAGCGGGAGGCCGTTGCGGTGCGGCTTGATGGAGAAGTGGCCCGCGCCCTCGCCGCCGAGCAGGTCGGCGAACACCGCGGGCGCGTCCGGGCCGGGGTGGCACAGCCAGGTCAGCTTGGCGTCCGGGGTCAGCAGCGCGACCGACCGCTCGTTGGCCAGCATCGACAGCCGCTCGATCGGCGGGGCCGACTCGCCGTACAGCCAGTTGCGGCGCTCCTCGAGGAGGAAGCCGAGCACCAGCGCGACGTCCACGGTGTCGGGCACCCGGAACGCGGCGAGCGTCTCGCCGTCGCCGACCTTGATGCCCAGGTCCGGGCCGGACAGCCGGGCGAAGGCCTTCTCGTCGGTGACGTCGTCGCCGAGGAAGATCGCGGCCGTGGCGCCGACCTGGTGGCGGAGGATGTCCAGTGCGCGGCCTTTGTCCGTTTGGACGACCGCCAGCTCGACCACCTCCTTGCCGTCGGTGGTCGACACGCCTTCCCAGGTGGACGGTCCGGAGTGGACGGCGGCGAGCACGCGGCGGCCGGCCTCGTGCTCGGCGCGCCGCACGTGCACCGCGATGCTGGCCGGCTTGACCTCGAGCGACACGCCCGGGACGTCCAGGACGAGTTGCTCGAGCTCCGACTCCAGCCGCCGGTGCAGCTCCCGCGCCTTCTCGTCGAGGGCGTGGATGAAGCCGATGTCGAACTCCGAGCCGTGACTGCCGACGAGGTTCACCTCGGACGGCAGCCGGGAGAGCGTGGCCAGGTCCCGCAGGGCGCGGCCGGAGATGACCGCCGTGGTGGTCTCGTGCAGACCGGCGAGCGATCTGAGGGCCCCGACGGACTCCGGCAGCGGGCGTGCCTCATCGGGGTTGAGGGTGATGGGTGCCAGCGTGCCGTCATAGTCGCAAGCGACCAGCAGGCGCGGCGTGCGGGCGATCTGGACGATCGCACGCCGCAGCTCGGCGGGCAGGGCCTCGGCAGTCAACACTCCTCCTCAGGAGCTCGTGCATGGGTCAGGACTGTGTCAGTCGACCCCTTCGGCACCCAACGCTTGCAGGAACGAGCGCGCCCAACGGTCGACGTCATGGGTGAGGACCTGGCGACGCATGGCGCGCATCCGGCGACGGCCCTCGGCCGGGTCGAGCGTAATGGCAGCCACTAGTGCGTCCTTCACCCCGTCCAGGTCGTGCGGGTTGACGAGGAATGCGCTAGAGAGCTCCGCGGCGGCACCCGCGAACTCGGAAAGCACCAGCGCACCGCCCAGATCGTGCCGGGCGGCGACGTACTCCTTGCAGACCAGGTTCATGCCGTCGCGCAGCGGCGTCACCACCATGACATCGGCAGCGGAGAAGAAACCGGCCAGTTCCGTGCGGTCCACGGACTGGTGGAGGTAGTGCACGACCGGATGGCCGACGCGGGAGAACTCGCCGTTGATCCGGCCGACCATCTGCTCGATCTCGCCGCGCATCCGCTGGTAGTGCTCGACGCGCTCGCGGCTCGGGGTGGCGAGCTGGACGAACGTGACGTCGTCCGGCTGCAGCCTGCCCTCGTGCAGCAGCTCGTGCAGCGCCTGCAGCCGCAGGTCGATGCCCTTGGTGTAGTCCAGCCGGTCGACGCCGAGCAGGACCGTCTTGGGGTTGCCCAGGTCGCGCCGCAGCTGGGCGGCCCGCTCCTGGACGCCCTTCGTGCGGGCCAGGCTGTCCAGCCCGGCGGCGTCGATGGAGATCGGGAAGGCGCCGACCCGGACCGTCCGGTCGCCGACCTGCATGGTGCCCGGCCGCGACCGGACGCCGACCGCGCCGCGCGTCGACTCGAGGCCGATTAGCTGGCGGCACAGCCACAGGAAGTTCTGCGCCCCGCCGGGCCGGTGGAAGCCGACCAGGTCCGCGCCGGTGAGACCGCGGATGATCGCGGCGCGCCACGGCATCTGCATGAACAGCTCGACCGGCGGGAACGGGATGTGCAGGAAGAAGCCGATGCGCAGGTCCGGCCGGAGTTCGCGGAGCATCGCCGGGACCAGCTGGAGCTGGTAGTCCTGGATCCACACCGTCGCGCCCTGGGCGGCGACGTCGGCGCTGGCCTGGGCGAACCGGCGGTTCACCTTGACGTAGCTGTTCCACCACGCGCGGTCGAACACCGGGCGCTCGACGACGTCGTGGTAGAGCGGCCAGAGCGTCGCGTTGGAAAAACCTTCGTAGTAGTCCCGGACTTCGTCGGCGCTCAACGAGACCGGGTGCAGCACGAGGCCGTCGTCGTCGAACTCCTCGACGTCGACGTCCGGGATGCCCGGCCAGCCCACCCAGGCGCCCTTGCGCGACCGCAGGAACGGCTCCAGGGCGGAGACGAGCCCGCCCGGGCTGGCCGTCCAGCGGCGTTCGCCGTCCGTCGTGCGTTCGAGGTCCACCGGCAGCCGGTTCGCCACCACCACGAAATCGGCCTGGTTCCCGTTCTCCGTCACGTCCCTGCTCCTCGCGTCCTGGGTCGCGGCCCCAGAGTGAAACCCTATCGCGTGAGCGATGAACAGTCAGTGACTGCCGGGTTACTCCAAGCTCCGTTCGGTCGGTTCGAGCGGACCAGCCATGCGTGGCCCGGCGAACCGGCGCTCCAGCCGGCCCAGGCCGGTGCGCACCGGCTGGGCCAGCCATTCCCCGAGTACCACGCCCGCTGCCAGGGCAAGCCCGATTGCGACCGCCGTCATGAGCGTCGAGATGTTCCCGCTCGGCTCGACCCCGATTTGGTATAGACCACGGTAGGTGGAAAGGCCTGGAAGCAGCGGAGTGATCCCGGACACGGCTACGACCAGTGGAGTAACACCGAGCCGCCGCGCGAGCACGCCACCGCAGAACCCGACCAGCGTCGCGGCCACCGCGGACGAGCTGACGCCGTCCAGCTCGGCCAGCATGAGCGAGCCGTAGACGGCGGCGCCGATGCCACCCGCGGCCGCCGCGACCAGCATGGCGCGCATCTTCGAGTAGCTCGCGAGCGCGAAGCACGCGGAGGCGCCGGCCCCGCCGAGCACGACGAGCGGCAGCTGCTGCGGCGTCGAGCCGGTCACCTCGGGCAGCGGGGTGCGCGGCAGGCCGAGCATGACGGCGATCCGCAGGGCGAGCACCACCCCGGCGATCAGGCCCGCCGACATCAGCGCGGTCTCCATGGTGCGGCCGGCGGCGGTGACGTTGTAGCCGGTGATGGCGTCCTGCACCGCCGAGACGGTGGAGAGCCCGGACAGCAGCACGGTGACCGCGGCCGCGACGACCAGCGTCGGCTTGTCGGTGGTCAGGATGTTGCTGCTCACGATGGCCATCGCCGACAGGGTGGCGATCAGGCCGCCGATCACCTGCTGGAAGAAGAACGGCAGCCCGTAGCGGTTCACGACCCGGCCGACCCGGTCGATGACGCCGCTGATGGCGAAGGCGACGAGCGCGATGTCGAAGCCGCCGCCGAGCAGGATGGTGACGAACGCGGCGACCCCGCCCCAGGACAGCGTCGCGACCCAGCGCGGGTACGGGTGCGGCGCGGAGGTGATCCGCTCGAGCTCGGTCTGCGCCTGCTCGGCCCCCATGTGCCCGCGCACGATCCGGCGGACGAGCTTCTCGGTCTCGGTCAGCCGCGTGTAGTCGAGGCTCCGGCTCCGCACGACCCGCAGCGCGGTGATCGGCGTCAGGTCGGTGCCGCGGTGGCAGGTGACGGTGATCGACGTGAAGATGACGTCGACCTCGCAGTGCGGCAGCCCGAGCGCCCCGGCGATGGCGATGATGGTCGCGGTGACGTCGGACGCGCCGGCGCCGCTGGCCATCTGGACCTCCCCGATGCGCAGGGAGAGGTCGAGCACGAAGTTGACGGTGGCCTCGTCGGGCAGCTGCGGCCCCATGGCCTCGGCGGCGTCGACGGCGGGAAACTCCCCGGTGGGCGCTTCGAGAACGTGCCACGGCCGGCTCTTGAGCAGGTTCGGGCGGTGGACCCGGGGTCGTTGCGCGGGGGGTTCGAGAAGGGGCCATCTGGTCGCCCGGCCCCCGTTGGTGCGCTCGCTGATCTTCATGATCCATCCACCTCCTCGCTCGTTCCCTCGGACCATCGACGGCTACCCACGGGCCGTTGCACGGATCATGGAGTGGCCTTCACCACGTCCCTCCATAGTGGCCTGGAGCTGGGGACCATGCCTCCCGAGCGGATCATGGACGGCGGCTCGGTACACTGTGCCCGGCGTCTCGGCGCCAGGCCGGTATAGCTCAGCTGGTAGAGCATCTGTCTTGTAAACAGAAGGTCAGGGGTTCGAGCCCCCTTGCCGGCTCCTTCGGGCGAGCCCCTGAACGGGGGCTTCAGCCGTGACGGCGTGACAGCCGAGCTGGGCGTTTCGACGAGGTTCGAAAGGCCCGCCGGAAGCATGATCACCTCGAAATACTCCGCGGGTCCTGAACACCGACCCCTTGGGGGGGATCATGAAACGAACGCTGTCGATCCTGTTCGTCGTCTTCGCGGGCCTGCTGTCGTCGGTGGCTGTCGCCGATGCCGCGCCTGCCCATCCCGTCACGATCTACGCCCCGGTGGGGGTGTCGTCCGGTGACTCGGTCCAGGCCCTGTCGTGCTCTTCCGGGAACCTCTGCGTGTGGCCGGTCGCCGACGGCAGCCGGAACCGCTGCAGCTGGAGCAATGCGGACAACGACTGGCGGGGCGGCTCGACGGTCTGTTCCTGGTCGGCCAGTCCGGTGATGGCCTCGTACAACCACGGGACCAGCAGCAGCTACGCCGGGGTCTGCATGTACACGGTGGCGAACTACGGGGGCAACGTCGCCTACTTCCTCTACCAGGGGCAGTCGGCGTCGGGCTTCCCGGGCGTGGTGATCCGCTCCCACAAGTGGGTCACGACCGACACGTGCTTCTGACCGGCTGAAACGCGAATGCGGCGGGTGCCCGGAGTGGGCACCCGCCGCATTCGTTCGGCTCGCTGTCAGCCGTGCAGGGCGCTGCCGGCCTGCCAGGCGGTCCAGCTGATGGCCCAGTCGCCGTGGCCGTTGTTGATGGCCAGCTGGGGGCCGCCCGAGTTGGTGACCTCGACGACGTCGCCGACGTTGAACGTGTCGAAGAACCACTTGGCGTTCTCGGTGTTCATGTTGAGGCAGCCGTTGGAGACGTTGTCCCGGCCCTGCACGCCGACCGTCTTCAGGTTCTCGTGCAGGTACTCGCCGTCGCCGGAGATGCGGACGTTCCAGTTTTCCGGCGCGCTGTAGTAGCCGGGGTCGCCTTCGCAGACGCCGTAGGTGCAGGAGTCCATGATCTTGTGCTCTTCCTTCCCCAGCACGGTGTGCGTGCCGTTGAAGGTCGGCGTCGGGCCGCGTGGCGGGGTGTCGGCCGTCTTGCCCATGCTGATCGGCGCGGTCTTCACCAGCTCCCCGTTGTGGTACGCCTTGATCTGGTGGGTCTTGCCGTCCGCCTTGGCGATCCAGGAGTCGTGCACCTTGTAGGTGGCCGAGACGTCCTGGCCGCCGTACACGCCGCCCCCGATCGGCATGCCGAAGGTGGTGGTCTCGAGCCGCACGGTCGAGCCGGCCTTCCAGTAGTCCTTGGGCCGGTAGTGCACCTCGCGCTTGCCGACCCAGTACCAGCCGCCGTCCTGGGCGGGCGAGGACGTCACCTTGAAGGACTTCTCGACGGTGGCCTTGTCGGCGATGTCGTGGTCGAACTTCAGCCCGATGACCAACCCGACGCCGAAGTCGCCGGAGGCGGCCTGGAAGAGCGCGGGGGTGGCGACCGCGGCCGGCTTGACGGTGTGCACCTCCCCGCGCTGCTCGGTGGCGGCGCCCGCCTGGTTCACGGCGGTGGCGGCGACCTGGTAGGTGGCCCCGTACCGGAGGTGGTCCTGGCTGGTCCACGTCGTCTTGTCCGGCGAAAGCTCGCCCTTGACGGCGTTGCCGGTCTGCGGGTTCGTGACGGTGACCGCCTGCAGGGTCCCACCGGACGCCCGGACGACGATCGGGTCCTTGGGACTCAGCTGGTCCCCGCCCTCGAACGCCACGGTGGCGGCCGGTACGCCGGGTACCGAGGCGGTCCCGGCCACGTTCACCCCGGCGACGCCGGCTGCTTGCGCGGTGCCGACGGTCTCGCTCTGTCCACTACAGGCGGCCAGCAGGAGGGCGGCCAAGCCGAGCCCGGCGATGCGGATCACTCTCACGATCCATCAGACGTGCGACTCGGTCCGGAGTTGTGTAACGATCCGATCTCTCGGGAGCCGACTCGGCCGCGACCCGGTGACGGCTACTTGACCCAGATCCGGAGGACGGCGGCGACGAACGCCACCAGGATGCCGGTGGTCAGCGCTCCGGTGGCCAGGGAGCGCAGTCGCCGAACGGCTCGTTCCCGGGGAGATCGGGTGCGGTACCTGCTCGCCGGGGTGAAGTCGGCATCGCGGATCGGCGCGTTGTTCGCGACGTCGGTGATCAGCTCGGCCAGGTATGCGGCGACGATCGGGCGGCGCCGGGGGTCATGCGGGCTCTGCGCGAACCACAGCAACACCTCGCCGAGGGTCGTGGCTGTGCCGACGGGCCGGCCGCTCAGGTGAGCGATGTCCCGGGTCAGCGCCCATGCGACCCCTGCTGTCGTGCGTTGCCGGTGCCGGGGGTTGCGCAGCAGGAGCTGGAAAATCCGGTCTCGCCCGAGCCGACCTCGCGGATCCAGCGGATCCAGGTGGGTGAACGACTCGATCGCGAGTTGGGTGGCGTCCGGCGACGGGGCCGGACACGATGCGCGGACCAGCCGGGCGCAGCGGACGGACGACGCGAGCAAGCGGGAGCGAACGGACAACGAACGCACTCCGTACGCGGCGGCGAGCAGACCGAAGTACGTGAACGTCAGGACGAAGTAGTTGACCGGGCGGAGCGGGCTGGTGGAAATCTGCGCCCGGTCGAGGACGAACGTCGCGCACAACGCGACGGCCGATGCGGAAAAGACCCAGGTCGTGCCCTGGCGCCACAGCGCCGTGGTCGCCGCTCTGACGGCGGTGGGCGGGACCCCGATCGTCTCCAGGTAGACGGACTCGGTGAACCGTGGCGGGAAAGCCAGCAGCGTGACCGCGACCGCAGGGCGGCCGCCGAGCAGGATGGCGGCGGCGGTGAATTCGGGCCAGCGTCCGATCCACCGGGCGCGACCTCGATCGGATCCCCTCCGATGCGGAGAGCCGGCTGCCTTCATGACGAAAGGGCCTCAACCCCCGTGGCCGAGGAGGCCCAGCAGGTCCCGCGGCAGGTCCGGCGAATCGTGCGGCCGCTCCGTTCCCTCGGTGGTCGTCTCGGTTCCGATGATCGTGTTCAGCATCGTCTCCACCTGCTCCGTGCTGAACCTCCGGGCCTTCGCCTGCGGCGTCACGTGCAGCGCGTCGGCGATCTTCTGTGCGTACACGTCCGGCTTGTTGCCGTCCGCTGCCGGGGCGTACGCCTCCATCACCTCGAGCAGGGTCGGGTCGTCGCCCAGGTTCGGGTTGTGGAACAGCTGGAACCGGAGGTTCTCGCGAGCCGCCTTCCGGCCCGTTTCGGCGTCCGGGAAGATCAGGAACAGGCGCTCGTCGTGGCCGATCGAGCCCGACAACGGCTCGTCGCGGCGCAGGGCGCCGGGGTTGTTCGTGCGCCAGGCCAACGTGCCGTCGAAACGCACCGTCGACTCGTACACGATGAACTGCTTGCCGGCGAGGGTGATCGCGTCGCCGGCGCGGAGCTTGAGGTTCTTGTTCAGCTTGATGATCTCGATCAGGCCCGCGTGGTCGAGCCGCCCGGCGGCGAGCAGCGAGTCCTCCAGCCTGCGGCCGTCCGTGTGCTCCATGCCGTTCAGGTAGCGGGCGGCCTCCGCCCAGTCGTGCCGCCACACGTGGAACCGGACCGTGCCGATGATCGCGGCCCGCCGGTCGGCCGCGACCACCGCGTCGACCACCGCCGTCGCGCCGTGGTGCCGGGCGCCTTCGGTCAGGTTCGCCAGCTGAGCCGGGTTCAACGACCGCACCAGCGCCGTCAGGTTGTCCTTCGCGTCCGAGTTCACCAGCTGCCACGCCGCGCGCGCCCAGTCGCCGTCCTTCACGTACTGCTTGAACTGGGCTTCGTCCTCCTTGCCCGCGCGCTGGACCGACAACAGCCCGCTGACCGCCTGGTTGCCGGCGTGCCGCTGCAGGGCCTGGATGCGCCGGACGACCGGGGCGCCCTCGTGCCCGCCCGCCCGGTCGCCCCGCGGTGCGCGGACCGGCTGCGTGCGCCGATCCCGCCGGACTGGGCCCGTCATGGCGCCACTGTACCAGTCCGAATTGTTTCGATAAATGCGTTGACCCGGCTCGCTTGCTGCGTGATGATGGCCGTACACAAAACACCGGGAGCGATCATGATGCACACGTCGAACGCGGAGGCACGGCACACCGCCGAAGCCGTCGTGTGTGCCTGCTGCCTGCGGTGGCACCACCTTCCCGGCTCTCCACCATGACCTGAGTGCTCGTCATGGCACGGGAGCCGCCCTTCGGGAAACCGATCCGGGCGGCTTTCTCTTTTCTTGTGCTCGCAATTCTTTTATCGGCGTGCTTCGGAAGCGGCGCGGTCTCCAAAACCGCGGCCCGAGGGTTCGACTCCTTCCGCCGGTGCTGTTTTTCCCTGCGCTCGTCTCGGCCGCAACAGTGCGGGCGACGCGGGTGCGCCCCCGTAGCTCAGTGGACGCCGGCTGCGGCTTCCGGAGCCGCAGGCCGCAGGTTCGACTCCTGTCGGGGGCACCAGCCGGCGCGCCGAGGGGGCGGGCCGGCTCCGGCGGCGCGTTGGTCCAGCGGTACGGATCCCCGGTTCTCACCCGGGAGACCCGGGTTCGACTCCCGGACGCGCTACCGGGGAGACGCGCCGGAGCGCGGGCGATCCTTGCACGATCGCCTCGGTGGGTTCGACACCCACGTCTTCCACCGTGGCCGATGCCGAAGGAGACGAGGCCCCGGGCTGTGGCCCCGGGCGAAGCCGGTGCGAGTCCGGCCGGCCACTCACGCGCGCGGTTCGGCAACCCGCGGGGCCTCATGAACCCCGCCGACGTGGATCGACACCACGGCGCGCGACGGCACCACCGACCCGTGTCATGACGGTCATGAGGCGGCCTGCAAAGCCGCCGGTACCGGGTTCGACTCCCGGGCGGGTCTCCGAGCGGCGAAAACTGTCGGACCCCCGGTCTAGCCTCTGGAACAGGCCTGAACCGGGGGAGGAAACCCATGACCACCACGCACACGCTCGAAACACCCGAAGCCGACATCGTCTACGACGTCCACGGCCCGTCGCCCGCCGAAAGCCCGCGGCCACCGCTGCTCATGGTGGGGCAGCCGATGACCGCCGAGGGCTTCGGCACCCTGGCGTCGCACTTCCCCGACCGCACCGTCGTCACCTACGACCCGCGCGGGCTCGGCCGCAGCGTCCGCAAGGACGGGCGTGAAGACCACGTCCCCGCGGTCCAGGCGGAGGACCTGCACGCCGTGATCCAGGCGCTCGGAGCCGGCCCGGTCGACGTGTTCGGCAGCAGCGGCGGCGCGGTCGCCGCGCTCGCCCTGGTCACGGCTCATCCCGGTGACGTTCGCACCCTCGTCGCCCACGAGCCGCCGCTCATCCGATCGCTGCCCGACGCCGCCGCGGCCGAGCGCGCCTCCCAGGCCATGCGGGACGCCTACCAGGCCAAGGGGTTCGGAGCCGGGATGGCGGCGTTCATGGCGCTGGGGTCGTGGCGCGGCGAGTTCACCGAGGACTACTTCGCGCTCCCGCCGGCCGATCCGGCCCAGGCCGGCCTGCCCACCGAGGACGACGGCCGTCGCGACGACCCGCTGTTGTCCGAGCGCTCCCTGGGCGTCACCGCCTACGAGCCCGACGTCGAGGCGCTGGCTGCGGCGCCGGCGCGCATCGTCGTCGCGGTGGGCGCGGAGTCCCGTGACGTCTTCACCGGCCGGGCCGCGATCGGGACAGCCGCCCTGCTCGGCCAGGAGGCGACCGTCTTCCCGAGCCATCACGGCGGCTTCCTCGGCGGCGAGTTCGGCTACGCCGGCGAGCCCGAGGCCTTCGCCAAGAAGCTGCGGGAGGTCCTCGAAGCCTGAACCGACACCTTTCCAGCGACCGGCGGACTCAATCAAACATCTGGTTGACAGAGTTGTCCGCCTGATTGACCATGGCTGGGTCACGGTCGCTGCGGGAAGGGGAGAACGTCGTGGGCAAACACGCGCTCAGGTGGTGGGCACTGGCGGTCACGGTGCTCGCCGTGCTGGTGGACATGATCGACAACCAGATCGTGGCGGTGGCCCTGCCGACCATCCGGCGTGAGCTCGGTGCCGGCGACGCCGCGCTGCAGTGGATTTCGGCGGGCTACGCGCTGGGGTTCGCGCTCACCCTGATCACCGGAGGACGGCTGGGCGACCGCCACGGGACGAAGAAGCTGTTCGTGGCGGGCATGCTCGTGTTCACCGGCGCCTCGCTGGCGGCCGGCCTGGCCGGGCACGTCGGCGTGCTGATCGCCGCGCGGGTGGTTCAGGGCGTCGGGTCGGGCCTGATGGTGCCGCAGGTCCTGTCGTTCATCCACGCGGAGTTCGACGAGCGGGAGCGGCCGAAGGCGATGACGTGGTACGCAGGCGCCTTTCCCCTCGGCGGGCTCGCCGGGCCACTGCTGGGCGGCGCGCTGACCGAGGCCGACCTGTTCGGCACCGGCTGGCGGGCGATCTTCCTGGTCAACCTGCCCGTCGGGGTGCTCGCGCTGGCTGGCGCCTTCGCCACCATGCCGGGCGGCCCAGGGTTGATTCGGCGACGCACGGATCCGGTCGGGCTCGCGCTGCTGACGGCCGCGCTGTTCGCGGTGTTCTACCCGCTGGTGCAGGGGCGCGAGCTGGGCTGGCCGGCGTGGTCGATCGGGCTGGCGGCCGCCGCGCTCCCGCTGTTCGCGGGGTTCGCGTGGCACCAGCGGCGGGAGTTCCGCCGCGGTGGCGAGCCGCTGGTCCCGCCGGACCTGCTGCGGCACCTCGCCGGCAGCCAGGCGGTGCTGCTGTGCGTCGGGACCGGCGTCGGCGTGTTCTTCGTCCTGACCTTGCACCTGCAGCTCGGGCTCGGGTTTTCGCCGTGGGAGGCGGCGTTGACGTTCACGCCGTCGACGTTCGGCATCGTCGCGGGCAATGTCCTGGGCATGCGCCTCGCCCCGAAGCTCGGGCGAGCGTTCACGTCCGGCGCCATCACGGTCTTGCTGGCCGGTCTGGTGGCGGTCGCGGTCCTGGTGGTGCAGCTGGATTCCGCCCTGACCGGGTGGGCGCTGCTGGTGCCGGTGATCGCCGTCGGGCTCGGGTTGGGCGCGGTGCTGAACGCGTTGTTCGGCGTGGCGATGGCGGGGGTGCGGCCGGAGCAGGCCGGCGCGGCGTCCGGTGTCGTGAACACCACCGTCCAGCTCGGCACGGCGGCGGGGATCGCGTTGTCCGGCACGGTCTTCTTCGCCCGGCTGGCCGAAGGTTCGGCGGCCGCGACGGCGAGTGCCCTCGCGGTCAGTGCCGGGGTGCTCGTGCTGGCCCTCGCCGTGACGGCCGCCTTGCCTCAACCTTCTGTTCCACAGAGTCAAGCGGTTGGTTGACGTATAGTCGCGGCGTGACCGCATCGAAGCCGCGCCGTTCACCGAAGCCTCAAGAGCGGCAACGGGATCCGGAGCGTACCCGTCGGCTGATCCTGGAGGCGGCGGGCGCGGAGTTCGCGGCGAACGGGTACGCCGGGGCGCGGATCGCGGCGATCGCGGCGCGGGCGGGGGTCAACCAGCAGCTGATCTCGTACTACTTCGACGGCAAGGAAGGCCTGTACCGGGCGATGTCGGAAGGCTGGGGGGAGCGGCAGAACGAGCTGCTGGCCCCCGGCCTGCCGCTGTCCGAACAGGTGCGGCGGTTCGCCCTGGAGACCCTTGCCGGCCGCGACGGCGTCCGGCTGCTGGCGTGGTCCGGCCTGGAGTACGACGGCCCGGACAGCGACCCCGACCACGGGCCGCGCGCCCAGCGCCTGGCCGGGACCGTGGACCACATCTCGGCGCTGAAGGCCGAAGGCCGCCTGCCGGACTGGGTCGATCCGCAGTGCCTGACGGTGCTGCTGATGGCGGCGGCGATGGCCCCGGTGACCCTGCCGCACGTGGTGGACGGGCTGACCGGCGAAGATTCGCCCGATTTCGTCCGGCGGTACGCCGACCAGCTGGCCAGGCTGGTCGAGCACCTGGGGCCGGAAAAGCACTGACGGCCGGGTGCGCGCTCAGTGCGTGACGGGCTCCGAGGTGGACACCGCCGGGCCCGCGCCGGTGCCGGGCGTGGTGGCGGACTCGGACGGGCCGGCCAGGGCCAGCCCGGCGACCAGCGCGAGTGCGACGATGAACAGGGCCGTGCGGAAGAGGGCGGAAACGGAACAGACGACCATCATGGCAGGCTCCTGGCGATTTTCCCGGTGACACCGGGAGAGTGATTCCGCTGTTTCGCGGAATTGCGGACTGATTCCATGATGTGCCAGGGAGCAACCGGCTACAAGGCGTTTCCCGTTGCCGGAAACGGCTTCCGGCCAGGAAACCCCGGAAACCCCGGCGGCCGGCCGGGGTGCCGGGTCTGCGGAGCTCAGTGCGTTGTCATGACGGCGACCTCACCACGAATTCGGGCTTCTGCGGCCTTGATCGCCGCGACGGCGGCCTTCGCTACCACCCGAACCAGCGTGGCGGGGAAGTGTCCTGTTTTTGGCCGGTTTCCTCCGGCCGCATCACTCCGTGAACGCCGGCCGGTTCCGGTATTCGGCCTCGCCGAGGACGGCGGGGTTGAGCGTGACCCGGTACGCCGCCGCGTCCGCCCACCAGCGCTCCGCCGTCTCCCGGTCGCCGCGGCCGGCCGCCGTGTTGCCCAGGCCCGTCAGCGCCCGGGCCCGTTCGTACTCGCTGCCCGCGTCGTCGGCCACCTCGGCCGCGCGGTGGTAGCAGCGCTCGGCGTCGTCCAGCTCGCCGGCGCGGAAGTGCACCCAGGCTTCGCAGTTGTCCGACATCGCCCGGTCGACCGGTGCCTGGGCGAGCCCGCTCGCCTCCCGGGCGGCGACCAGGGCCTCGGGGAACCGGCCGAGGGCCGTCGCCGCGAGGGCGATCCCGCGCAGCGCGATCATCACGTTCCGGGTGCGCCCGGTCCGGCGGTAGACGGCCAGCACCGTCGTGAGGTCGGTCAGGGCCGCCTCGGCTTCGTCGCGGTACAGGCGGGCCCACGCCAGGCTGGACAGCGCGTCGATCGCGCCGCGGTCGTCGCTGGCCAGCGCGAACTGCTCCTGGGCCTGCTGGTGGAAGGTGATGGCTTCGGCGACGCGGCCCGACTCCAGGTACGCCATGCCGAGGTTGTTGAGGATCATGCCCGTCGCGCTCGGGTCGCCGGCCGCGCGCGCCGCCTCGAGCGCGCACTCGTGCGTGCGGATCCACGGCTCGAACAGCTTCTCGCGGAAGAAGAACGCGCGGAGCACGAACGCCAGCTGCCAGCTGCGGCCGGGCAGGCCGTGCCGGGCCGCGGTGGCGACGACGTCGGCGAGCGCCGGCCACTGGGCGCCCAGCCAGGCGAGCGCGCCGGCCGCGTCCGAGAAGGGCAGGCCGGCCGGGACCGGCAGGCCGGTGGCCGGGCGGAACCGGTCGGGTTCGGCGAGCTCGTCGGCCGCCAGCGTCATCGCGACGAGGTGGTCGACGAGCCGGCGCACGGCGGCTTCCCGGTCCGGCGGTTCGACCTGCGGGAGGGCGTGCCTCGCCGCGAAGGTGCGCATCAGGTCGTGGAGTTCGACGTACCCGCGCTCGTCGCGGACGACCAGGTGCGCGTCGTGCAGCCGGTCCACCAGGCGGTCCGCTTCGCCGGGGGCGAGCCCGGCGAGCGCCTCGACCGTGCCGGTTTCCGCGGCGGCCGCGGGGTGGAGGGCGAGCAGGCCCAGCAGCCGCCGCTGGTCCGGCGGCAGCGCCTCGTACGAGACGGCGAACGCGGTCGCGACACTCCGCTCGTCGTCCTCCAGCGCGCCGAGGCGAGTGGTTTCGTCGGCCAGCCGGTCGCGCAGCCGCGCCGCGGTCCAGCCGCCCGCGATGAACCGGGCGGCCACGATGCGCACGGCGAGGGGCAGCTGCCCGCAGTACCGGACGATCTCGGTCGCCACGGCTTCATCGGCCGGCGCGTGCTTCCCGGCGACGGACCGGAGCAGGTGCACGGCGTCGTCGAGCGGCAGCACCCCGACCGGGAAGTGCCAGGCGTCGTCGAGGGCGGGCAGCCGGCCCCGGCTGGTCACCAGGATCCGGGACGACGTCTCGCCGCCGGTGATGGCCCGGATCTGCTCGGCGGACCGGACGTTGTCGAGCACGAGGATCATCCGGCGCCCGCGCAGCTGGTCCCGGGCCAGGTTGGCCAGGCCGTCCTCGTCGGCGGGGAGCTGCCCGGCCGGGACGTCCAGCAGCCGCAGCAGCCGGTGCAGGGCCTCGCCGGGCGAAAGCTCGGCGGCGCCGGGGGTGTGGCCCCGGAGGTCGAAGAACAGGCAGCCGTCGGGGAAGGAGCCCGCGACCTGCCGGGCGGCGGCCACGGCCAGCGCCGTCTTGCCGGCCCCCGCCATCCCGTGCACCACCCCGACGCGGGCGTCGTCCGGACCGAGGAGCAGCGCGGAAAGGGCTTCGAGTTCGGTTTCGCGGCCGACGAAGTACCGGCCGCTGTCCGGCAGCCCGGCGATGCCGCCGGCGTTCCGGCGCGCGGGGAATGCGGATTCCGTGACCAGGGCGAGCAGTTCTCCGCCGGCCTTCAGCGCGTCGTCGCAGGCCTTGGCGAGGTCCCGGTTCACCCGGACCTTGCCGTTCTCGACCTTGCTCAGGTAGCCCTTGGTGAAATGGACGGACGCGGCGAGGCCCGTCAGTGACATGCCGGCCGATGCTCGGCGACGCTTCAATTCCGCTCCAAAGTCCGGCATGGGTCGATCATCCTGTATTGGGTGGGCGGTGGGAAGGCCGGCGGCCCGGGCCCGCCGGCCTGCTCCTGGTCAGCCCAGCAGGGAGACGAGCTGGCCGAGCACGATGACGAGGTGCGTGTGCATCGCATCCATCCTTTCCGATCACCCCGCCGCCGTTTCCGTCCGGCGGGTTCCTTGGTTGCCGGAGGAATCCGGCGACGCAAGCGTGACCCGGCGATTTCCGCGAAAACAGACGTTTCCCGTTGCCTCCCAATAGGAAACGCGCACGCTCGCCGCGGCCTGCGCTGTTTCACGGATCCGGAAACAGGCGGAAACCGCCCACAGCTGTCGTGGACGGCGGGCGAAGCTGAGTAGACTCCCGTGGCATCGACCAAGACGGAGGTGGGCGGCTTGGCTCAGGAGGCGGCCGACGCGAAGATCAACGCTCTCTCAGCGGAGCTGAAACTGCTTCGCAAAGGGCTGGGCATCCAAGCGAAGAACCTGCCCGCAATCGCCGGGGAACGGCTGCGTGAAGTGTGCGGCGTCCGCGAGGAGGACAACGCCGGAACGGTTCGCGCCAAGGTCGTCGACACGCTTCGCCGGCTGATCGAAAAACTGCCGGGAGCGCAGCGGGAAACGGCGCGGATCGTGCTCGGATTCGGCACCGGCGCGAACGAGCGCTACACCCAGCGCCTCGAACGGCTGGGTTCGGGAGCCGACCGCAACGTGCGCACGATGCAGCGTCGCGCCGACGACGTGATCTACCTGCTCGCCGAAGCCGCGTACGGGGCGCCGTCGCCCTTCGGCGGTGTCCCGTCGATCGGCCAGGACGGCCCGTGGCACACCTCGGACCTCGCGGTCAGCCTGACCCTGACCGGGGCCGCCGCCGAGGTGTTCGAGACCCGCAAGGTGGTCAGCCACGTCGCCGGGCTCGCCGAGATCGAGCACGCGATCTCCCTCGCCCGGCCGGCCAGCACCACGAGCCCGCCGGACCTGTCCGGGCTCGGCATCGACGTCGTCGCCGGCGGCGAGGTGCACTCCGTGCGGCTGGTCAGCTCCAGCCGTGTCGCGTTCACCCTCGTGCCGCCGCAGCCGCTGGACGCCGGTGACCAGCACGAGTTCTTCTTCCGCATCCGGCTGGCCGAGCTGCCGGCGCCGTTCTACTGCTGCACGCCGGAGTTCCCGTGCGAGAGCTTCGAGCTCAACATCCGGTTCGACCGGCGCGAGCCGCCGCAGCGCGTCTGGCGCATCGACGGCGACCTCTCGAAGGACGCCCAGGACCCGCTGCCGGCGCGCAAACCGCTGTTCCTCGACAACGCGGGCGAAGTGCACACCGGGTTCCGCGACCTGCGGCCCGCGCGGTCGTACGGCGTGGGCTGGCAGCCGTCCCCCTGAGCTGCCAGCCCTCGTCACTTCTCGGTGCGCCGGCGCGCGCCGGCTGTGCGGTGTGCGCGCCATGCTCCTCCTCGTCGTGACCCGCCTGCTTCCACCATGCCGCATCCGGGCGCGATTGCACCGCGACGAAATCCGGACAGAAAGATGACACTCGCCGGACCGGCTGATCAGGACGGTCCGTGCCATCATCGGGCATGGTCACCAGTGAACCCGAGCTCAACAGCGGGATCCTGCCCGGGAACGTGCGCGCCGACGACTGGATCATGCTCGTGCTCGCCGCCGGGTCGGCCGGGTTGCTGGGGTTCATGGTGCTCAGCCCGCCGGCCCGGGCCACCGGCCTGGTGATCTTCGCCGTCGACTGCGGGATCTGCGCGGTGTTCTTCGCCGAGTTCCTGTGGCGGTGGCGGAAACGGCGGTGGGCGCGGAAGTTCCTCGTCCGCAACTGGTACGAGCTGTTCGCGATGATCCCCGTCGCGCACCCCGCGATGGTCGCGCACAAGTTCGTCACCGTGGTGCTGCTGCTCGTCCGGATCGGGCGGGCCGCGGACCGGGCGGTCGGCGAGCAGTTCACCTACCGGCTCGTCGACAAGCTCTCCGAGCCGATCGTGAAGGCGATCAAGAAGCCGATCACCGTCGCCGTGCTCGACGAGGTCGTCAAGGTGCTGGAAACGGGCAACTACCCGGAGAACCTGGCCAAGTCGCTCGGCGCGCACCGGGAGGAGCTGCGCACGATCATCGCCGAGAAGATCGCCGCGGACCCGCAGCTCGGCAAGCTCAAGCGGCTGCCGTTCCACGACGAAATCGTGCGCGCCTGCGTCGACACCTCGTTCCGCGTGCTCCTGGAGGTGCTCCTCGACCCGCGGATCGACGACTTCTTCTCCGCCGTGGTCCGCGAGAACCGCGAGCAGATCCGGCTGGCCGTGCAGCTCGGGCTCAACGAGGTCGACGACGAGGACGAGGAGAAGCTGCTGCGGGTGCGCACCCAGCGCGCGGCCGCGCACGAGTACGACCGGCTGCACCCGGGGTCACGGCCGTGAGTTCAGGTACGCGCCGAGCCGGCCGGCGGCGTCGAGCATGGCCAGCCCACGGGCGGTCAGCCGGTCCTGCCAGCTCTTGAGCGCTTCGGCCAGTGACTCCGTGCCACCCGCGGTGCGGACCTGCCCGACGACCGTCGCGATGTGGTCCAGCGGGTAGCCGCCGCGGCGCAGGAGGTGGGTCAGCTCGGCGTCGCGGATGTCGGCGGCCCGGTAGACCCGGTAGCCGGTCGCCCGGTCCCGCTCGGGCACCAGGATGTCCGCGCGTTCCCACGCCCGCACGGTCGCCGCGGTGACGCCCAGGTGGTGCGCCAGCTCGCCGATCGACCACGCCGTCGCGGCCGGTTCGGGAGCCGACCCGGCCGTCAGGTGCCCGATCGCCTTCCGGACCGCGTTGAGGGTTTCGCGGTCCCGGAGCAGCTGCTCGTGGCCGCGGTCGACGAGCGTCAGCGCGCGCTCGACGTCGCCGGCGTGTACGGCGTGCATGATCCCGCCCGCCGTCGTGTGCCCGTACGCCGTGACCAGCGCGAGGAACGCACGCAGCGCCGATGCGTGTACCTGGGTGTAGATCCGGTAGCCACTCGGCGTGCGCGCGGCCGGCGGGAGAAAGCCGTCGTGTTCGTAGTTCCGGACCGCCTGCGTGGAGATGCCGTGTTCGCGGGCGAGATCCGCAGGTCTCAACGGAGTGTTCAAGGATACGATTCAACCACATGGACCTCGCCGATATCCCCGCCGACCTGCTCGCCCTGGGCGAGCCGACCCACTTCGAACCGGCCTTCGCGCACCTGCGCAACGACCTCTTCGCGCAACTCGCCGAGCACGGCTTCCGGTCGATCGCGCTGGAGACCGACCGCGTCGCCGCGCTCGACGGCGGGTTCTCGCACGACCTGGGCGAGGTGGCCGCCAACCGGCAGCTGATCGCGTGGCTGCGCGAGTACAACGAGAAGGCCGGCGAACCGCTGACGTTCCACGGCTTCGACGCGCCGACCGAGATGTTCAGCGCGCCGAGCCCGCGCAGCTACCTCCAGCACGTCCGCGACTACCTGGGCCTGGCCGTCGACATCGCCGCCCTGGCCGGCGACGACGAGCGGTGGAGCCGATCCGAGGCGATCCTCGACCCGGCTCAGTCGCCCGGCGCCACCGCGGAAGCCCGCGAGCTGCGGGTGCTCGCCGACGACTTCCTCGCCGCGCTCCTCGCCCAGGCACCCCGGCTCGACGCAGCCTGGCAGCGGGCCAAGGTGCACGCCATCGCGGGACGCGGCCTGCTGCGCTACCACGCGGCGTCGGCCCAGCCCGGTGACCGGGACACGCGGATCTCGCGGCTCGCGGGCATGCGCGCGGTGCTCATGGCCGAGAACCTGCTGGACATCCACGCCCTCGAAGCACCCCGCGGCCGGACGCTGGTGTTCGCGCACAACGGCCACCTGCAACGCTCGGGGTCCGGCGCGGGCGCGATCGTCGGATCGCTGCTCGGCGACCGGTACGCCTTCGTCGCCGGCAGCCTCGGCCACAGCGATGCCATCGGCCTCGGCGAACCGGCGCCGGACACCTACGAAGGCCGGCTGCAGCAGGACACGAAGACCTGGCGGCTGGCCGAAGTCCCGGCCGGTCGCAAACGCACCGACACCAAACCCGGACGCGGCTACTTCGGACTGGACGCCGACGTGCTCGACGGCGCCGCCGCGGTGTGGCACATCGCCTGACAGCGCGGGAAAACCCGGCCCGGTCCCGGGCGGGATTGTGCTTAGCTGTAGCCGACACAGGCTTCACATGGGGGTTTCCGATGAGAGTTCGTCATGGGGTCACCGCACTTCTGGCCGTGGTGGCGTTCGGCGCCGTCCCGGCGCAGGCGAGTGCCGCCACCCCGATCGCCGAGCCGGCCGTGACGTCGGCCGAGTACCCCGACGACAACACCTGGCACCCCGGTGCCGGCGTGCCGGGCTCGTTCACCTTCAGCGCCGGCGGCGACGACTCGGTCGTCGGCTTCTACTGGGGCAACACCGATCCGCCGGGCACCTTCGTGGCGGCGGATCACCCCGGCGGGTCGGCGACGGTTTCCTACACGCCGCAGGCGTCCGGCCCCAACGACCTCTACGTGACGAGCGTCGACAGCGCGGGCAACCGGTCGCCCCAGCACGTCCACCACTTCTACGTGCAGTCGACGGAGCCGCTGATCAACGGGCCGCGGGAGACCGGGGTCGGCGTCCCGGACGAGTTCCGCTTCTCGCCCGGCATGGCCGATGTCGTCTCCTACACCTACCGGATCGACAACGGGCCCGAGACCACCGTGGCGGCCGCGGCCGACGGAACCGTGACCGCGAACGTCGTCACGGCGACCCGGGGTTTCCACCGGCTCAACGTGTGGAGCACGACCAGCACCGGGTTGACGTCCGGTATCGCGAGCAACGGCTACTCGGCCAGCGACGCCCCGCTGGTGGCGAGCACCGACTACCCGGAATACGAGGCCAGCGGAGGCCCCGGCGTCGCCGGCGTCTTCACCCTGACCCCGCGCACGCCGGGCGTCGTCGAGTACGTCTACTACCTCTACGAGGACTGGGGCAACCCGGTCGTGGTCCCGGCCGGCGCCGACGGCCGGGCGAGCTTCACCTTCACGCCCGACGCGTCGGGGTTCTACCCCATCCAGGTCTTCAGCCGGACCGCCGACGGCACCCAGTCCGGCCTCGGCCGCGAGTACTACATCGTGGTGAAGTAACCGGCGTGGAGGACGCCTTCAGCGCATCGCCGAAGGCGTCCTCCACTGCTTCACGGGTAGCTGACCACGTTGACCGGCACCGTGCCCGAAGGCGTGACGCCGCCGGTGTCGTTGATGACGTGGGTGATCGTGCCGCGGTAGTTGAGCGACACCGTCAGCAGGCTGTGGAACCGGACGCCGCTGGTGTTCGGCACCTCGAACGCGTGGTAGCTGGACACCGCCGGGTTCGTGTCGAAGAAGCAGTAACTCCCGAGGCCCCAGGCCTCATGGGACGTCACGTTCGACGCGACCTTGTACGCGGCATACCCGGCGACGCCCGACGGCGCGTTCCACGACGCCTGGTTCGGCACGTCGTAGGGCATCTCGTTCTGGAAGAAGATCGTCCGTCCGCCCTGGCCGTTCCAGATCACCTGGTACTTCTGGTAGTGCTCGACGAACAGGCCGGTGGCCAGCACGTTCGCGCCGTTGACCACGAGCCCGGTGTCGGCGGTGTTGGTGGTCCAGCCGACCGTGCCGCTGTTGCCGTGGTCGGCCCGCCAGGCCCAGATGTGGTCGATGATCGTGTCGGCGCTGTTGACGACCAGGCTGTTCGTCGCCTTGCCCGCGAGCTGGCCGCCGATCCGGAAGAAGACGTCCTGGACCGTCGTCGGGTTCGACGCGTGCGACGCCGACGAGCCGGACTGGCCGACCGTGAGCAGCGCCTGCGAGTTCGTCGTGCCGGCGTCGAAGAGCAGGCCCTTGAGCCGGACGCCGTCCACATCGGACACCTGCATCGCGTTGACGCCGTTGTCGGGCACCAGCGTCGGGTAGCCGATGCCGAGGATGGTCGTGTTCGCCTTGGTCACGTTGAGCGTCTGGTTCAGGTGGTAGATGCCCGGCGTGAAGAACAGGTTGCAGCCGGCGGCGAGGGCGTTGTTGATGGACGCGGCCGTGTCGCCGGACTTCACGACGTAGAACTGGCTCATCGGCACCGACGACCCCGGCGTGCTGCCGTTCGCCCAGCTCGGCCCGGACGCGTTGGTGCGCAGGGACGGCAGGAACACGCGGTACTTGCCGGTGCCGTCGACGTAGAGGTACGGGACGTCGCGGGACACCGGGGTCGTGGCCAGGGTGGTTTCCGGCGGGTTCGGGAACGTGGTCGCCGGCGCGCCGCTGGTGCCGGAGAAGACCATGTTCCAGACGCCGCCGTTCCAGCTGCCGAGCGCGGAGTCGCGGGTGTACCACTGCTGCTGCGACACCGACGCGGCCTGGCCGGCCACCTTCGTGTCGGCGATGTAGCCGCCGCTGGCGTAGCCGTAGCTCGCCGGGTACAGCTGCAGGCCGCCGCGGACGTCCATCCGGCGGAACGGCGCGGCCTGCGCCACCGCCCAGCGCTCGTTGCCGCCGGACGGGTTGACCGCCATGTTCTCCGCCGAGCGCCAGAAGTTCTGCAGCGCTACGCCGTTGTCGGAGGCGTTGAAGGCGTCGACGGTGACGTCGCCGTTGATCAGGACGTCGCCGGGGTTCTGGCCGAGGCCGGCCACCGAGGTGTAGAAGCCGACGTTGTCGTGGACGTTGTTGTAGGTGCCCGGCTTGAAGAGGTGGGCGACGCGGCGCTCGGCGAACTGCGCGGTGAGCGTGTCCTTCTGGTTGTTGAAGTCGGTGTCCAGCTGGGCCTGGATGGTGGCCGCCGACATGCTCGGGTCGAAGATCCGCACGTTCGACCCGAAGTTCGGGGTGTCGGACTGCGTCGGGCAGCCCGCCTGGGTGCCGATCGTGTAGGTCGCGCTCGACACCGGGGACGTCGTCGAGCCGGACTTGAGCGCGATCGCGTTGACGGTGCGGGAGTTCGGGACGCTGATCGGTCCACTGTAGAGAGTGGAGGAGGCGGTCGGGGTTGACCCGTCCACTGTGTACCGGATGGTCGCGCCCGCGGTGGCGCTGCTGATGGTCACCGTCTGGGCGGACGAGTAGGTGCCACCGGGCGGGCTGAACGTCGGCGCGGCCACCGTCGTCGAGCCGCCGCCCACGGTGTAGCTGAAGTGCGGGGTGTCGTACTGCGGGCCGCTCTTCTCGTAGGTGAACCAGTAGTCGAGGACGTTCCCGGTGCTCAGGCCGCCGACGGTGGTCCGCCAGGTGCCGGAGCCGTTGGTCATCCGGAGGTTCTGCTGGCCGAGGCCGGGGACGCCGGTGTAGTGGACGTCCACGTACAGCGCGGGGGTCGTCGGGGTGAAGTTGATCTGCACCTGCGTCGAGCTCACCTGCGTGACGCTCTGGGTGTAGTCGTCCGCGGCCAGTGCCGCCGGGGCGGTCAGCCCGGCCGCCACCAGCAGTGCCGAGGCGACGAGCGCGAGCCCCGGGCCGCGTCGTCGTAGCTTGTCCAAGGTCCGGTTCACGCCGTGACACCTCCGCCGTTGGGGATCCACGAGGTATTTGTTGCCAGTCGCAACAAAGTAGCTCCCAGTCAGCGGCGCTTCGATCACTTTTGAATAACACTTGTCTGGACCAATACGCAAACGGGTGAGTCAGTTCGTCACTCTTCGTCGCATTGGCACCACGGTGGGCGATTGACTGAACCGAGAAACCTTCTTCTGACGGATGACCCCGATCGTGTGACATGCGACGATCCGCTGCCACCTCGTCCCCTACCGAGGAGTAGGCCATGGCGTCTCCACGGTTGTTCCGGTCCCTCGTCGTCCTCTCCCTGCTCGCGGCCCCGCTCACGGTGGCCACCTCGACCGCCGAAGCCACGCCGCTGCAGAGCGGCGGTGTCGTCAACTTCGGCTGCGCGACCTCCGGCAAGATGCAGTCCGGCAAGATGCACTGCCTCGGCAAGGCGGTCCGGTCGCCGAACGGCAACGGCCCCCTGGTCGTCTCGACCCCGGTCGGCTACGGGCCGGCCGAGATCCAGGCCGCCTACAACCTCGGCGGGCTGCACGCGAACGGCCGCACGGTGGCCATTGTGGACGCTCAGGACGCGCCCACCGCGGAGGCCGACCTGGCCAAGTTCCGGTCCGCGCGCGGGCTTTCCCCGTGCACGACGGCCAACGGCTGCTTCAAGAAGGTCAATCAGAACGGCGCGGCGAGCCCGCTCCCGGCGCCCGACTACGGCTGGGCCGAGGAGATCAGCCTCGACCTGGACGCGGTGTCGGCGACCTGCCCGGACTGCCACATCCTCCTGGTGGAGGCCAACTCCCCGGACACCGATCCGCTGATGACCGCGGTCGACACGGCCGCGGCGACGCCGGGCGTGGTGGCGATCTCCAACAGCTACGGCGGCTCCGAAGATTCGACGATCCTCGCCGCGGACGCCCACCTGAACCACCCGGGCATCGCGGTCACGGCGTCCTCGGGCGACTCGGGCTACGGGGTGAGCTGGCCGGCGTCCTCGCCGTACGTCACGGCGGTCGGCGGCACGACGCTGAAGAAGGCCACGACCACCCCGCGCGGCTGGACCGAGACGGCGTGGAGCGGCAGCGGCAGCGGATGCTCCACATTGGAGGCCAAGCCGGCCTGGCAGCACGACACCGGGTGTGCGAAGAGGACGGTCGCGGACGTCTCGGCGGTCGCGGACCCGGCCACCGGCCTCGGCGTGTACGACACGTACAACAGCTGCGGAACGTCGTCGTGGTGCGACTTCCTGCTGTCGCTGGGCCTGGCCCAGGGCGCGGACGGCTGGGTGCAGGTCGGCGGCACGAGCCTGTCGTCCCCGGTGATCGCGAGCGTGTACGCGCTGGCGGGCAACGCGGTGACGTCGGGCTCGTACCCGTACGCGCACACCAGCGGCCTGTACGACGTGACGTCGGGTTCGAACGGCAGTTGCGGCGGGAGCTACCTCTGCACCGCGGGTGCCGGGTACGACGGCCCGACCGGGCTGGGCACCCCGAACGGCACGTCAGGGTTCTGAGCGCCGGACCGGCTCGCCGAGCGCCGCGGTCAGTGTCGCGTCGATCCGCGTGAGCAGCTCGCCGAAGACGCAGACCGTCGCCTCCCACGGGTGCCCGAAGGTGCCCAGCCGGAGGTCGCGGGTCAGGTAGAGGTAGTAGTCCCCGTCCGGGAAGACGGCGCCGGGCCACCGCGGTCCGGCGCCGCCGACCCGGGCGGGGTCGAAGCGGTAGCCGACGTGCTGCCAGTCGAGCCAGTACAGCTCCTCGCCGGGCTCGACGGACTCGCGCAGTCCCCTGTGGACGATGTCGCGCAACGCGTCCAGCTGCGGGTCGTCGAGGTCGCCGACGTGCCAGGTCGCCGAGCCGGGTGGTTCGGTGATGCCGGGGAACTCCCGGATGGCGGGCCGGAAGGCGAACTGCTCCCCGAACCGCGACCAGATCCCGTCGTGTTCGGGATCGTCGAACAGCGCCCGGACCGGACGGGTGCGCGCCGGCTTGCCCGGCGACGGCAAGTGGTATCGCGTCACCGTGGTGATCGCGCGCATCCCGGCCGCCTCGAAGGCCACTCGCAGGTCGCCGGTGGCCTCGGCGAGCAGGAACCGGACCTCCGGATGGCGCCACGAGGACGGGCGCTGCGGGTGGCGCCAGTCCCGGGCGGCCAGCGCGGCCGCGAACCCGGGATCGGTGACCCCGTCGAGGACCATGAATTCGCCGGCGGCCTGCCCCCACGCGGCGTTTCCGGCACCGTCGAAGACCACTTCGGCCGAGCGGTCCAGGTGCGTTCCGTCGGCGACGAACTCGGCGTAGGCGCGGCGGTGTGGCCCGGTCGCCGCCGACCGGGCGAGGAGGTGGGTTTCGCCGAACCGGCCGGGCCGGTCCGGCAGCTCGGTCCCGATCGGACAGACAAGCACCGCGCGCTCCGGCCCGGCCGTGAAGCCCGCGGCACGCAGGCGCCCGGCGAGACCGCGGTCGTAGCCGTACACCGGCCAGACCACCGGCTCGTTCCGGCGCGCGAACGCCGCGACCTGGCGGGCGACCAGCGCGTCGAGGCCGTCGCCGGGCAACGGCCCGTGGGCCACCTCGCCGTGCGTGCCGTAGTGGATCCGGACCACCGGGCCGTCCCGCTCGACCACCGCGCCGATCGGCGGCACCGTCGGCAACCGGCCGCGCAGGCGGTTCAGTGCGTCCTCCATGCCCCCGATCTTCCCCGGTCGGGTGACGTTCGCGCAGCGCGTTTTCGCCGGTCGGCCCGCGGGGTAAGGATGTCTGCATGCTGGACACCGAAGTCCTGTCGCGGACGGCTCCGCGGGCGCTGGACGTCGTCACCCCGCTCGGGGACGTGCGGTTCGCCGTCCGCATCGGTGGCTGGGACGTGCCCGCCAGACCCGAGCTCACCTGGGGTCTCGCGTCCGGGGCGTGGCTGTGCCGGTGGCGGCACAGCTCGGTGCGGCTCGACGTCGTCTCCGGCGCCACCGCGGCCGGGCTGCCCGGGGTGACCCGGGAGACCACCGTGCTCCGGGTGCTGGCCCGGGAGGACGTCGGCGAGTTCGTCGTCCAGGCCGAGCTGGCCGGTGCGCCGCACGAGGACCGCACCTGGGAAAGCGCCTTCACCGCCGAGACCGCCGACGCCGTGGTGAGCGTCGGCGGCCCCAGCGCCGACCGGCTGCGGCGGTGCTCGCGGGCCGGGCAGCACGTGCCGCCGTACTGGTCGCGGCTGGTCGGCGGGGACGCCGTCGAACGGACCGGCGGCCGCCTGACCTGGCGGCTGCCCCGGATCGACCGCGGTGACTATGCCGAGCTGTGGGTGTCCGCCGCCTGGTGTGCCGCGGGCGGGGACCCGGGCCGCGCCGTCGACATCGACGCGGCCCGGGTGCTGCGGGAGCTAACCCAGTGAAATCCGGTCGAGGTCCGGGGCGCCCGCCCGGTCGTTGCCGATCCGGATCGTATTGGCGCCCGCGGTCAGCGTCACCGGGACCGAAGTGGTGTACGGGGTGTTGTTCCCGGCCCCGCTGACCTTGACCTCCGCCGGGGCGCCGCCGTTGACCGACACGAAGTACGACCGGTCGCCGTTGACGGTGAAGTCCAGGTACAGCTGGTACTGGCCCGCCGCGGGCACGGTCACGCCCGGGAACGTCACCGCCGCGCCCGGCCCGACGTTGCGCACCTTCTGGCCGCCCGAGCACGGCGAGCAGCCGGTGACGCCGGCGTCGCCGATGTCGTTGGCCGAGTCCTCCGCTTCACGCATGAACACCCGGTCCGCCGGCCGCTGCTTCACCTGCACCGGCTTGCTCACCGACTTCGCACGGCCGAGCGTCCGGAAGGACGCCGTCACCGGGATGCTCACGTCCTGGGCGGCCGGGGCGGTCACCGTCCACGATCCACTGAGGACCTGGCCGAGCCGCAGATCCGGTGCGGTCACCGGAGAACCCTGGACCGTCCAGCCCGCCGGGACGACCGGCGCCAGCGACACCTGGCCGATCGGGTCGTCGACGTCCAGCCGCAGCGACGCGTCGATCCGCAGCGACTGCTGACCCGGCGAAACCCATTGCACGCCGGCGGGCTGGACGGTCAACGTCGTCCTCGGCGTGTACGACTCGGGTGGCAGGGGTGCCACCGCGATCCGGTCCAGGCCGGTGGTGCCGGAGACCTTGACGGTGTTGGCACCGGCGATCGTCGGCACCGCGATCGCCCCCGGGGCGTCGACGGTGATCGGGGCCGCGCCGTTGACGCTCACCGCAAGCGTGCCCGGCCCGGTCGTGTCCAACTGCAGCCGGGACGGGCCCGTGACCTGGACGTCGCGGAAGACGACCGCGCCGCGGTCGAGGCCGGTCACCGCGTTCGTGCCCGAGCACGCCTCGCACCACACCGGCGTCGCCTTGCCCTCGAAGCCGTTGCGCCACGACTCCGCTTCCAGGGGCACCTCGCCGCGCGGGTCGGGGTAGCCGTAGGCGACGTCGATCTCGTCGAGCGCGAGCTGCCGGTAGAACGGCTTGGCCTGCGGCCCGGACCAGGTGTTCAGCACCTCGAGCCGCAGGTACCGCGCGTGCACCTCGCCGACGTCGATGAACTGGACGCCGCGGGTGCTCGGCAGGGCGCCGGAGCGGACCGTGCGCCAGGTCTTGCCGTCGTCACTGGCGTGGACGCGGTAGTCCTTGATCCGCGCGGAATCCTCGGCGCGGCCGAAGGATTCCCGGGCGTACGTCGGCGATGACTCGCGCTCGTGCACCGCCAGGTAGGCCGTCGACCGCTTCCGGCCCAGGTCCAGCGTCACCGACACCGGGAGCTGACCGCCGGCGTCCCAGAAGTTCAGGTAACTGCCGTCGACGAGGTTCGCCGCCGAAGCCGCGTTGGACGACGCGGTCGCCTTGATCGTGCTCTTGTCGTAGAAGTACTGCTGCCCCGCGGTGTCCACTTTGAACACCGTGTCGTAGGTGTCCCAGTCTTTGATGTCCAGAATGGACAGATAACCGCCGGACTGCGCGAACCGCATCGGCTTCCCGGTGCGCAGGTCGGACACGCCGGTGACGCGGTAGCCGTTGTCCCGCAACCGGACCAGGTTCGTCGACGGCCGCGTGACCACGTGCACGTACTGCGTTCTCGCGCCCGGCTTCACGGTGATCACGCCGTGCGCGCCGTCGTTCCAGAACCCGGGCTGCATGCCGCCGTACATGTAGCCGCCGCCCTCGGTGCCGGTCAGCGACTCCTCGATCGGCTGCGTCCAGGTCGCCATGAAGTTGTTGAACGCCTCCTGCTGCGGCGGGAACTTCCCGTTTAGCATGGCGGTTTCCGCCATCAGCGACTTGATCGACGAGCCCGCGTTCGTGATGTACCGGCCGGTGGAGAGCCGGAAGTCGACGGCCTGGTCGCCGCCGCTGTACCACCAGTCGCCGTTGGTCGGCAGCTTGTAGTCGGCCTCGGTGAGCCGCGGCATCGGCGTGTAGACCGCCTGCGGGTAGTCGTAGGACGGGGTCATGCCGGTCTTCTGCTCGTTGCTGACCGTGTCCATGATCGGCGTGTCCTCGTTGTTGTTGCTCAACAGCCAGGACGGCCGCTTCTCGCGGATGTGCTCGTAGAGCCCGTGCTGCTCCCAGTACTCGTTGTCGTTGTCGATCCAGAACCCGGCGAGGTCGGAGTAGCGGTCCATGACCTCGTCGAACAGGTCGTAGCTGTACTCGCCGAAGCCGGGCCGGGTGGTCAGGTCGACCGGCTTGCCCTTGTACGCCGAGTAGGCGGCCGAGTCGAGCGACTCGTGGCCGGTTTCGTTGTGCCACTGGGGATCGTCGGTCATGTAGAGCATGACCCGGACGCCCTTGGCCCGGCCGGCGGCGATCAGCTCGCCGAGGAAGTCCCGCTGCGTCGAGCAGCTGCCGGGGATCTTCGACGGCCACGGCCGCGCGTACCCGAGCCGGCTGTGGAAGGTGGTGAGGACGACGTAGGACGCACCCAGCTTCTTCGCCTCGTCGATCCAGTAGCCCGGCGTCCAGCCGCCGTCGGTGACGTCACGCTCCCAGGCGGCGCAGTCGGTGTGCCGCGGCGCGGTGAACATGCCCCAGTGCAGGAACAGTCCGGCCGTCGAGGCCCGCAGCCAGTCCTGGCGCGGGTGGTGGAGCTCGGCGTTCGCGGGTGTGACCAGGCTCGCCACCAGCGCGATGGCGGCGGCCAGGCAGGCAAGCAGTCGGATTCTCAAAGGACCTCCTCGTCCGGAGAGATCCGATGATTGGATGGTGATATATCGTACGTCAAGGGAAGATGCCGCTCACCGGCACACAGTCGTCCGATCTGTCACAAACCTGCGGCCACGTACGTCAGGGTGATGATCGCACCGCGAAAGGACGAACCCGTGAACGCAGAGCTTCTCGCCCGCACTTTCGAGACCCACCGCGACCACCTGCGTTCCGTGGCCTACCGGATGCTCGGCTCGCTGACCGAGGCCGAGGACGCCGTCCAGGAGGCGTGGCTGAAGCTGAGCCGGAGCGACAGCGCCGCCGTCGAGAACCTCGGGGGCTGGCTGACCACCGTCGTCGGCCGCGTCTGCCTCGACATGCTGCGGTCGCGCAAGGCCCGGCGCGAGGAGCCGTGGGACACCCTGGTGCCCGACCCGATCATCAGCCGTGACGACGCCGGCCCCGAGCACGAAGCGTTGATGGCGGACTCCGTCGGGCTCGCGCTGCTGGTCGTGCTCGACACGCTCACCCCGGCCGAGCGGCTGGCGTTCGTGCTGCGGGACATGTTCGCGATGCCGTTCGAGGAGATCGCGCCGATCGTCGGCCGGTCCGAGGCGGCGACCCGGCAGCTGGCCAGCCGCGCCCGGCGGCGGGTGCAGGGCGCGCCGGTCGCCCCGGACCCCGACCTGAACCGGCAGCGCGAAGTCGTCGACGCCTTCCTGGCGGCGGCCCGCGGCGGCGACTTCGACGCACTGGTCTCGGTCCTCGACCCCGAGGTGGTGCTGCGCGCCGACCGCGGCCCGGCCCTGGGCGGCTCGGACGTGGTCCGCGGCGCGGCGGCGGTCGCGAACCAGGCCCTGACGTTCTCCCGCCTCGGCGCCGGCGGTGGCGTGGTCCACCGCGCCCTGGTCAACGGCGCGGCGGGCGTGGTGGCGACCCGCGAGGGCCGGCCGTTCTCGGTGCTGGGCTTCACGGTCGCCGGCGGCCGGATCGTCGAGATCGACATCCTGGCCGACCCGGAGCGCCTCAGCCGGCTGGACCTGGCCGTACTGGACTGACCGCGCCGCGCTCGTCGGTCACCAGGGCCAAGGCGCCGTCGTCGTCGAAGTGCCGGTAGCGGCGGCGGCCGTCCGCGTACTGCCACACCGTGTCCGCCACGACCAGCACGAGCTCCCCGTCCTCGATCGCGTACCGGTCGTCCGGGGCCAGGATCTCGTGGATGAGCGTGCCGTTCGTGACCAGCGTGCGGACCCGGCGGCCGGTGTGGTCGTACCCGTACAGCGCGTTGACGCCGTCGCCGTGCACCCCGCGCAGCCGGCCGAACGCGTCGCGGATCTCAGTACCCGCCAGGGGTTCCTCCGGGGCGCCGGACGTGACGGCGTGCCGCAGGCCGCCCGGGCCGGTGACCACGTGCTCCGGGGCGAAGTGCTCGCTGACGCCGTTCGCGTAGTGCACCGCGGCCCGGCGGCCGTGCAGGTCGTACTGGACGGCGTCGACGAAGCCGGGCACGCACACCAGCCTGCCGACCTCGTCGTACTGGTGGTGGACGGTCAGCCGGCCGTCGCCGGCGTCGGGGTAGGTCACCTCGGACACCCGGCCGTCCGCGCGGCGCACGACGTCCAGCCGGTACTCGACGGCCACGTGCGCCGGCCGCCAGCGCTTCTCGGCCACCTGGCCGAGCGCGTCGTAGCCGAACAGCGTGACGCCGGATTCGTCGGCGACGCGCACCAGCCGCCCGCAGCTGTGCGGCCCCGCTTCCAACGGCACCGGCCGCCCGCCGTCGTGGTGGGTGAACGTCATGACCGGGGTGCCGCCCGGGTCGTCGACCAGCACCGCGACCACCCGGCAGGCGGCGTCGTACACGCGGTACACCTTGTGCCCGCCCACGGACCGCGTTTCGACCTCGTTGCCGGCGGCGTCCCGCAGCCGCACGACACCGTCCGCGCCGCGCAGCTCCCGCCCGAGCAGGTCGTGCACACCCTCGCGGCGGTCTTCGCGGACGGTTCCGGTGAGCGGTACGCCCAGGGCGTCGTAGCGGAACTCCTCCGTGGTGTCCGGCGGCTCGCCGTCGCGGAATCCCCGGCTGGTCCGGCACACCAGGCCGCGGGCGCAGTACTCGTGGCGCTCGTCGACGACGTCGCCGAGGAGCTCGGCGTGCCGCCGCTCCAGCAGCCGGCCGGCGCCGTCGCGCAGCTCGGCGGTCACCAGCACCTCCGCCTCGCCGGACACCGCGCGCTGCTCGGTGGTGACCCGGCCCGGGCCGTAGCGGTACCGGACGGTCGGCAGGTCCGCCGAGTCGCCCGGCCGCACGACCGTTTCGGGACGGCCCAGCGGGTCGTGGGTCACCGTGGTCACCGCACCCGCCGGATCGGTCACCTCGCACACCCGGGCCGTGCGGACGTCGTGGCGCGTGACCGTCGTGTTCCCGAGCGGGTCCGTGGCCACCTCCGGGAAGCAGCGGTCGGCCGAGTAGCGGACTTCCCGGGTGTGCCCCAGCGCGTCGGTCGTCGTGGTGCGCAGACCGTTGACGGTGTCGAACCGCCCGTGGAACGTCGTCACCCACCAGCCCTCTTCGCCGGGACGGCGGTGGTAGCCGTGGCGCCGGAAGTCCGGCGGGACCCGGCCGTAGACCTCGGCGACGAGCGCGTCGGTGAGCACCAGTTCCTCCCGCGCGGTGAGGAGACCGTGCGAACCGGCGACGCCGTCGGGCTCTTCGTCGTACCGGAACAGCGTGTCGGACCGCACTTTCCCGCTCCCGTCGACTTCGCGGATCCGGGCGGGCAACGCGGTGAACCGGTGTTCGGGATCGGTCGCGTACGTCGTGCGCGTTTCCCGCACCTGCGGCGGGTGCCCGGGCCGTTCGGTCGTCTCCACCTCGCGCGTCGGGTTCCCGGTCGCGTCGAAGGCCGTCTCCGTGGTGGTGACCGAGACCGGGGAAGTCCGCCGCCCGAACTCCGTCGTCACCGATCGAGTCCACTGTGGACGCCGCAGGTGCTCGACCCGGCGGTAGGGCCGGCCCGCGGCGGGGGAGCCGTCGAGGCCGTAGGTCTCTTCCCCGGCCAGGAGCCCGTCGTCGCCGAACCAGCGCACGGTCCGCAGCGTCGGCGCGTACTCGTCGCCGAGCTCGTCCGCCACGACCCGGCCGAAGACGGGGAACCGGCTGTCGTGGTACTCGAACTCGGTCACGCCCTCCTGGCCGGTGGCCGGTTCGCGCCGGGAGATCCGCCGGACCACCGGCACCGAGGCGACGGCCGCGTACTCGATGGCCGTGCGGAGCCCGAGCCCGTTGTCGATCTCGCACAGCCGTCCGGCACGGGGGGTTTCTTCGAACGAGTGGTACGGCACGGCGTCGAGCAGCGAAACCCCGCCGCCGGACTGCGCCCGAGCGGCCGGCTGGATTCGCCGCGGCGGCGGCGCCTCGACGGTGGCGTAGGCCAGGCGCAGCACCGGTGCGGCGGTTTCCGCGCCCTGGGTGTCGAACCCGCTGAGCGCCACCGACGTCAGCAGGGACGCGCCGGTGACCTCGTCGGCGTCGTAGCCGAGGGACCACCGCCGCACGAGCGGCCGCGGGCTGCCGGGCACCCGCAGGTCGATCCGCGTGCACCGCAGCGCCGTCGTGACGAGGGTGCCGCCGCGGCCCCAGCGCAGCACGTCCGGCCGCGGCTCGTAGCTGAACTCCACCTCGTAGGGGCCGTAGGAGACGCGGGTCAGGTACGCCTGGCCGCTGTGGTGCGCCCAGCCGAACGTGGCGGCCGTGCCGAACGGGTCCTCGGTCCGGTCGAGGTACCAGGCCGGGCCGTCGCCGGGCGCGAGGAAGTGGCGCAGCCCCTCGCGGGTGGTCAGCAGGTAGCCGTCGCCCCGGCGGACCAGCCTGCCCGCCGTGCGGGACCGCGGGTGGCCGTCCGCGACCCCGACGTGGGGCAGCGGGACGGTGAACCCGCCGCCGAACGGGCCGTTCGGCGCGCCGGTCGTGTAGCGCAGGGCGAGCGGCGGCGCGCTGCCGCCGGGCCCGGGCGGCAGGTCGAGTGGCACCGTGAAGCGGCCGCCGCCGGTCGCCGGGTCCGGCGTGAAGGCGGCGTCCTGCGTGCTCGACCGGAGCACAAGCATGTGATCTCCCCGCGTGGATTCGTGACGTCCGGAGGGCCAAGTGGGTGAGCCGGGGGCGCCAGATACGTGTTCACCCGTTTGCCGTCGCCGTTACGCATTCGTGACGTCCGGGCCGTATCCCAGGGACGGCCCACGGGTCTTTCCCGGGTGCCGGTGGTGATCAATGGCGTGCAGGAGGGTGGACCCGATGGTCGTCAGGTTCGTGCGGGACGAGACCGTGGAAGCAGCGGCGGAGGACGCGAGCACGCTCAACGAGCTCCCGGCCCCGCCAAGGCAGTTGCTCGACCGGCACGGCGCCCGCGTGCTCGACCCGGCGACGGCCGTCGTCGCCGCCGGGCAGCCGGTCCCGCGCACGACCGTGTACCGGCCGGGCGTGTTCCTCCTGCCGCAGCGGTACCTGCGCGACCAGGAAACGCTTCCGGCGATCAACCGCGTGCTCGCCCGCATCGGCCTCTACGCCGCCCCCGCCGAGCAGGGCGACAGCAAGGCGTCCGCCCGTTCCCGGGAGCTCGGCGACCTGCCCGTCCGCGCCCTGCTGCACGTGCGCGAAGACGCCGACCCGGTCGTCGTCGACTGCTGGCGGGCGCTGCAGCTGCTGCGGTCCGCCGCCGCGGGCGAGCAGCCGGAACTGGACCCGGAGATCGTCCGCGAGATGTCCGTCGAGCACCTGCTGTTCACGACGCCGGTGTTCGGCGGGGTGCCGTGGGAGACCAGCGGCCTCGGTGGCACGCCCTGGGAGACCAGCGGGTTCGGGGCGGGCAGCTCCTACGGGCGCACCCACGGCGCCAACCGGATCCCGGTGGCGCTGTCCGCCGCCCCGCCGTACCGCGGCAAGCTCACCCACCGGCGGCCGGTGATCGCCGTGCTCGACACCGGGATCGGCCCCCACCCGTGGTTCGGGCTGGCCGACCGCTCCGGCCCGCCGGCCGCCGGCTCGGGGCTCGCCGTCGCGCCGGACATCCAGGACGCGATCCTGCAGGCCCAGCTCGCCGCGGGCACCACCGTGCCCACCCAGCTGCTGGTCGGCTACTGGGACGCGCCGTCGACCGGCCAGCCGCTGATCGGCGACATCGACACCGACACCGGGCACGGCATGTTCATCGCCGGCATCATCCGGCAGGCCTGCCCGGAGGCCGACACCCTGGCCATCCGCGTGGTGCACAGCGACGGCGTCGCCTACGAAGCCGACGTGCTGCTGGCGCTGCACCTCCTCGCCGACCGCGTCCGGAACGCGCAGGCGCACAACCGCCCGCAGGACCTGGTGGACATCGTCTCGATCTCGATGGGCTACTACGTCGAGGACCCGGCGGACGTCGCCTTCACCGGCCGGTTCGGCTCGGCGATCGCCGAGCTGCTCGGCCTCGGCGTGCTCGTCGTCGCGGCCGCGGGCAACGACGCCACCACGCGCCGGTTCTACCCGGCGGCCTTCGCCGACCAGCCGCTCGGCAGCGGCTGCGGGCCGCAGGTGATCAGCGTCGGCGCGCTCAACCCCGACGTCGCCGCCAGCAAGGCGCTGTTCTCCAACGAAGGCCCGTGGGTGCGCTGCTGGGCGACCGGCGCCGGCGTCGTCAGCACGTACCCGACCGACGTCCACGGCAGCGCGGCCGCCGACCACGAGGTGCCCGGTCTCGGCCGCAACTCCTTCGACCCCGACGACTACAGCGCCGGCTTCGCGGTCTGGGACGGGACGTCGTTCGCCGCGCCGCTCGCCGCCGCCGAGCTCGGCAAGGCGCTGCTGCAGTCCGGGGACCTCGCCACGGTCGACCGCGAAACCGTCGTCAAGCGGGCCTGGACCGCGCTGGGCTCGCTGTGAACGTGGCCAAGACCGACCACGGCCGCGTGGCGGCCCTGTTCGGCGCCGCGCGGGAGGGCGACCGCGCGGCGCTGGACGAGCTGGTCGCCCTGCTCACGCCGCTGCTCTGGCAGGTGGCGCGTGACCAGGGCCTCGACGCCGACCAGGCGGGTGACGTCGTGCAGACGGCGTGGCTGCGGCTGCTCGGCTCGTTCGCGGAGATCCGCTCGCCGGTCGCGCTGACCGGCTGGCTGATCACCGTCACCAAACGGGAGGCCTGGCGCACGGGGGAACGCCGCCAGGTCGAACGGCCGCTGCCGGAACTCCCGGAGCGGCTGACCGAAGCGTCACCGGCACCCGAGGAGGGGGTGCTGCGCGACGACCAGCGCGCGCGGTTGTGGCGCGCGGTGGACAACCTGCCCGAACGCTGCCGCAGCCTGCTGCGGATCGTGGCGTTCGTGCACCGGCCGGACTACGCCGAAGTCGGCGCCCGGCTGGGGATGCCGAGGGGGAGTATCGGCCCGACCAGGGGACGCTGTCTCGCGCGCCTGCGCGAGCAGCTACTCGCCAACGGCGAAGGAGATTGGCTGTGACCACCGTCGAACCACCAGGCGCCGACGAGCCCTTGGACGAGCTCGACTTCCGGCTGCTGGCCGGCGTGCGCGAGCTGTGGGAAGACGCCGACCCGATGCCCGCCACGCTGGTGGACCAGATCCGGTTCGCGATCCAGCTGGAGGACGTCGACCTGGAGGTGATGCGCATCCGGGAGCAGGAGGGGCTCGCGATCACGCGCAGCGCCGCCGAACAGGGACGGCTCATCACGTTCGACAGCGAAAGCCTGACGATCATGGTGAACGTGAGCCCGGCACCGGGCGGGACGATCCGCCTGGACGGCTGGCTCACCCCGCCCGCCGAGCACCCGATCGAGGTCCGCACCGCGAACGGCCCCCTGACGACGACGTCGGATGAGGAGGGCCGGTTCGCGGTGAGCGGCGTGCCGCACGGGATGGTCCAGGTCCTGGTGCGCACCCTCGGCCGGTCGAGGACGGTGAGCACACCCGCGATCGAGCTCTGATTCCGAAGCTGCCTGGTACCTCCGGCGCGGAGGTACGATCCGGGGCGTTCCCCGGCCGAAAGGGCAGCCCGTGGTCGCGTCCCCGACGGTCGAAGACCGGGTCCGCGAGCTGCACCGGCGTGCGGTCGCGGCGACCAACGACGGCCAGCCGGTGGTCGGCGGGCGGCTGATCCGCTCCGCCGCGCGGCTGCTCGGGCTGCCGGCCGCGGAACCGCCGCCGGACTGGCCGGCCTGGCCGGACCTCGCGACGCGCGTCCTCGGCACGTACGCGGCCGTCGAAACCGCGCTGGGCAACAGCGCCCGCGGGCTCGCCCTGCTCGACGAGGCCGACGTGCTCGTGTCGGACGCCGGGCGCGGGATCCTGCGGCAGCAGCGCGGTCTGGTGCTCATCCTGATCGGCCGGATGGACGAAGCCCTCACCTGCTTCGACGAGGCGATCCCGCTGCTGCGGCAGGCCGGCGAGTTCGTCGTGCTCGCGCGGACGCTGCTCAACCGCGCGATGCTGCACCAGTACGCCGGGCGCGTCCGGCTGGCGCTCGCCGATCTCGACCAGTGCGAGCAGATCGGCGCCGGCCACCCCGGAGAGGACGGCCTCGCCCGGATCTTCGCCAAGGCGGCGCACGGCCGTGGCCAGGCCCGCGTGCTCACCGGCGACATCCCGGGCGCGCTGCGCGACTTCGACGCGGCGAGCGGGTTCTACGCCGAGCAGAGCGTCGGGATGCTGCCCGTGCTCGCCGTCGACAAGGCGCGGGCGCTGCTCGCCGCCGGCCTCCCGCACGAGGCCGCCGCCGAACTGGACGCGGCGCTGGAGCAGTTCCCGCGGCTGCGGATGAACCAGGAACACGCCGAAGCCGAGCTGACCCGGGCGCTGGCCGCGCTGGCGAGCGGCGATCCGGCCGCCGCGCGCAGCTGGGCCGGCCGCGCGGAACGCCGGTTTCGCCGCCGGGGCAACGAAACCTGGGCCGCGGTGGCGCAGCTGACCGTGCTGCGCGCGGACTTCGCGGCCGGGCGGCGGATCGCCCGGATCGGCGCGGAGGCGACCGCGCTCGCGGACCGCCTCACCGGCCTGGGCCTGCGCAACGACGCGGAAATCGCGGCGCTGCTGGCCGCGCGGGCCCGGATCGCGCTGGGCGACCTGGACGGCGCCCGCGCCGGGATCGCCCCGCGCGACCGCCGGACCGCGCCGCTGGAGAACCGCCTGGTGCGGCGGCTCGCGCTGGCCGAACTGGGGGCGGCGAGCGGCCACCGGCGCGTGACGTTCGCGAACGCGCGGGCCGGGCTGACGCAGCTGCAGCGGCACCGCAGCCGGTTCGGCAGCGTCGACCTGCAGACCGGGACGACGTCGCTGGGCAAGGAACTCGCCGCCGCGGGGCTCGCCGCCGCGCTGGCCCAGCGCTCGCCCGGCGTGGTGTTCCGCTGGCTCGACCGGTCGCGCGCGCAGGCGTTCCGGTTCCGGCCGGTGCGCCCGCCCGCGCACCCGGAGACCGTCGACGCCGTCGCCGAACTGCGGTTCCTCTCGATGCAGATCCGCGCGGGCGAGCTGTCCGGGAAGCCGGACACCCAGGCCGTGAAGCGGTGTGCCGCGCTGGAACGGGAGATCCGCGCCAAGGGCTGGCAGGCCGAAGGCGTGGACGCCGAGCACTCGGAGGCGAAGCTGCGCGAGGTCGGCGACGAGCTCGCGGCGACCGGCAGCGCGATGGTGTGCTTCCTCGCCGACCGCGGCGCCTTGTGCGCGCAGGTGATCGCGAACCACCGGGTGGCGCTGATCGAGCTCGGCCCGGCGTCCGCCGTCGCGGAGCCGGTCGCGCGGCTGCACAGCGACCTCGACGCGTTGTGCGGGCGGCAGCTGCCACCGCAGCTGGACCAGGTGATCCGCCGGTCGGTGCGGACGCAGGTGACCGCGCTGGACGCGATCCTGCTGGCCCCCCTGTCGTCCCGGCTCGGCGACCTCGACGTCGTCGTCGTGCCGACCGGCGCGCTTTCGGCGATCCCGTGGGGGCTGCTGCCGACGTTGCGCGGCCGCCCGGTGACGGTCACGCCGTCGTCGTCGGCCTGGCTCGACGCGGGGCACCGGGCCGGCCGGGCGACCGGGGCGCCGCTGCTCGTCGCGGGTTCCGACCTCGCCCACGCCGACGTGGAGGTCGCCCGGCTGGCGTCGCTGTACCCGGACGCCGAGGTGCTGACCGGCCCGGACGCCACGGTCGCGGCCACGCTCAAGGCATTCGACGGCTGCCGGCTGGCCCACTTCGCCGCCCACGGCCACCACGAGCAGGAGAACGTGCTGTTCTCGCGGCTCAACCTGGCCGACGGGCCGCTGATGGCCTACGACGTCCAGCAGCTCGCGACGGCACCCGAACAGGTGGTGCTGTCGTCGTGCGACGTCGGCCAGGCGGTGGTCCGCGCGGGCGACGAGGTCCTCGGGTTCACGGCGGCGCTGCTCTACGGCGGCAGCCGCACGGTGGTTTCGAGCGTGGCCCGGGTCGACGACCGGACCGCGGGTGGCGTGATGCTGGCGTTCCACAAGGCCCTGTCGGTGGGCACGCCCCCGGCGCGGGCCCTGGCGGACGCGGCGCAGGCGGAACCGCTGATGCCGTTCGTCTGCTTCGGCCGCAGCTGACTCCCTTTCCGACGTCCGGCGATCCTGCGGGTTGCTTTGCGGTGATCGATCGCATCCCGGCGCATCCCCGCGGGGCCGGTGGGCATCTTTCCCGGTGAGTCCAGTCGAGCACAGGGAGGACGACCATGAAGCGAGCTGGTACCGCGCTGATCGCCGGGGGTCTGGTGGCCGGTGGGCTGGTCCTGGCCGGCGGGACGGCGAGCGCCATGCCGAGCGATCACCCGTGCGCGGCTTCGGACGTGCGGGTGACCGTGGCGCCGGACCCGTCGAACGCGGCCGGGCACGAGGCTTACGTGCTGACCTACACCGCGGCTTCGCCGCACACGAACTGCAAGCTCGAGGGCGCGCCGACGGCGGTGTCCTTCCTGGCCGGCGGGCAGCGGCTCCCGGTCACCGCGACGCCGGACGGCAGCGAGGTGCGGCCGGTGAACCTGCGCGACGGCCACCCCGCGGTGTCCCGGATCGTGCAGCGCTCGGCCGCCGCACCGGCCACGCCGGACTTCGTCACGTTCGACCTGCCGACCGGGCCGTACGGGCAGCCGGTGAGCGTCGCGTGGCCCGCGGGGGCGCCGCTGAAGGGCGACACCGTCACCGTCACGCCGGTCGGCAGCTGAACTTCGAGAGGGGAACTCACATGAAGCGCATCTTGATCGGGCTCGGCACGGCGGCGGGGGCGTTCGCGCTGGCCGCGTGCGGCACATCGGCGGCGGCGCCGGGTCCGGCCGCACCCGCCGCCGGGTCGCCCGCCGGGGGAGGCGTGGCCGCGGCTTCGACGGCCACGCCGCGGTGCACGACGGCTGACCTGTCCGTCTCGCTGGGCAAGGCGGTCGAGAAAAGTCCCGGCCAGTTCGACGTGCCCCTGACGTACCGGAACGTCTCGGACCACACCTGCGGCCTGCACGGCGTGCCCGGCGTCGACCTGGTCGGCCCGGACGACCCGACGTTCGGCCCGGTGTACCACCTGCCGCGCGTCGACAACGGCGTGAAGTACAACGAGGTGACCCCCGGGACGACGGCTTCGGCCACGATCACGGTGCTGACGCCGTCAGAGGGCGGGGCGTCCTGGACGCCGGCGAAGCTGGTGACGATCCCGCCGGGCCAGACCCGGCCGCTGACCGTCGGATGGCCCGCTGACCTGCCGGTTCTCCGCCAGGACGCGGCAACCCACCCGGGCTCGTACGTGAACGGCATCCTGGCCGATCCGGCCTAACCCGTCACTCGATCGAGTGAAGCGCGGGGCCGCGCGTCATTCCTGACGCGAGGCCCCCTCTTCCTCGGTGCGGCGGTAACCGGCCGGCACGCCCCCCGACTGGCCGGTTACCGCTGCGAGTTTCACTACTCACGGTGGAGCGCGAGCCGGACCGAAAAAAGCGCACCTTCGAAGATCCAGGACGGCGTACCCGCCCGTTAGCGTCGAAGGCTGTGACGGTCGAACAGTGGCACGCGGTGCGCGCAGCCCTGCCGGAGGTCGGCGGCCGGTTCGCGGATTTGCTCACTGAGGTCCCGGACCCGCACGCGCGATCGCTGGGCGAGTGGTCGATCGCGGAGACGGCCGCGCACGTGGGCATGATCGCGCTGATGTACCGGGCGATGATCCGCGGCGACGGCGGCCCGCTCCCGCTGCCGGACCTGGCGGAGCCGATCGGGTCGGTGAGCGTGGACGCGATCGCCGGGATGAACGCGCTGGCCCTGCGGCTGTACCCGGAACGCGACCCGCTCCGCCTGGCCGAGCGGCTGCGCACGGACATCGCCGAGGTGCTGCTCGTCAGCGCGGACCTCGACCCGGAGAAGCCGGTGTGGTGGCTGGGCGGGTCCCGCGTCCCGGTGGCGGGCGTGCTGGCGCACCTGGTGAACGAGCTCCTGATCCACGACCTCGACATCGCCAGGGCGGCCGGCCGGCCGTGGCGCATCCCGGCGCGGCTCGAGGCGCTGTTCCTGGAGCTGTTCCTGTTCGGCATGGTCGCGGGCGGCATGGGCCACCTGCTGGACGACGCGAAGCCCTCGCCCCGCCGCATCGCGGTGGAGTTCCGCTCGGCGTACACCACCCCGGCGGTGCTGGCCCTGCAGCACGGACGGCTGCGGCTGGAGAAGCCGGACGGAACGGCCGACGTCCGGCTGAGGTTCGACCCGGCGGTGCTGGTGCCGATGATGTTCGGCCGGATTTCCAAGCTCCGCGCGGCTTTGCTCGGCGGGGTGTGGGTCAGCGGGCCGCGGCCGTGGCTGCTGCCGGAGTTCCTGCGGACCGTGCGGATGCCCTAGTTCAGCACCCGGAACGTCAGGTGCGTCGCGTTCGGCGTCTCCTGCACGGCTGTGCGCTCCAGCTTCACGTGCGCCCCCACCTCGGCGTCGAACAACCGCACGCCGGCGCCGAACAGCAGCGGCACCACGTGCAGGCGCAGCTCGTCAACCAACCCCGCCAGCAGGAACTGCCGCAACGTCGTGCCGCCACCCATCAGGACCACGTTCTCGTCGCCCGCTGCCGCTTTCGCCTGCCGCAACGCGCTTTCCACGCCGTCCGTGACGAACGTGAACGTCGTCGGGCCCTTGACCACCGGCTCGTGCGGGCGGTTCGTCACCACGAACACCGGCTTCTTGAACGTCCCGTCCTCGCCCCACGGGTCGACGCCCATGTCGAACATCGACCGGCCGACCACGAACGCGCCCGTTCCCTCGAACAGCTTCGCCGCGAACCCGGCCTCGGCTTCCGTGCCCTCGAACATCCACTCGTGCAGCAGGTCGCCGTCCTTGCCGAGGCGGTGCTCGGTGCTGGTGTCCGGGCCGGCCACGATGCCGTCGGCCGACATGCTGATCTCCGCGATGACTCTCCCCATGGGCCGCCACCCTGCCACGGGATCAGGCGGAAGACCAGCCGTCGCCCCACTCGGCGTCGCGCGCCGCGCGGTACCGCTGCCCCTGCTTCTTCGAAATTGCCGTTCCCGGCTTCAGTCCTTCCGAAGCCGTGCACAAGTCGAGCGCCACCCAGCCCTTGTGCTTCTTCGGATGCCGGATGATCCGCGCGTCCGGGCGTTCCGGCGAGACGCGCGCCGCGACGACGTACGCGAACTTCTCGTCCTCGAACCCGAGCGTGCCCGCCTTCAGCTTGCGGTGCAGCCCCGACCGCGGGAGCCGCGCGGCGAAGTGGCACCAGTCCTCGCCGGGCACGATCGGGCACGCCGCGTCGTGCGGGCACGGCGCGACCACGTGCAGGCCGAGGCCGATCAGCTGGGCCCGCGCCGCGCGGATCCGCTCGTAGCCCGCCGGGGTGCCCGGCTCGATCAGCGCGACCGCTCCCGCCTTCGCCGCCAGCCAGCGCACGACGTCCGCGCGGCCCGCCTCCGGCAGCTCCCCGAGCACGTACGACAGCGTGACGAGGTCCGCTTCCGGGGCCGGCGCCGCCGGGTCGGCGAAGCCGCGCCGCCACTCCGCGTTCCGGACCGCCGGGAGTCCGGCGCCCGCGGCGAGCCGCTTGCCGAGGCCGATCGCGCCGGCGACCTGCTCCAGCACAGTGCACTTCGCCAGCGACGGCCACACCTGCGCGGCCGCCCACACCGCCGCACCCGTGCCGCCGCCGACGTCGATCTGCGTACGCGGCTCGAAGCCCGGAGCGCGCGTAGCGGCTTCGGCGAGCACAGCGTGTACGGCGGCGTAGGTCGCCGGCATCCGGTAGCCCGCGTACGCGGCAACGTCGGCTTCGGAGCTCAGGATCGGCGAAGTCGCGGCGTCGCCTTGGCGGTAGCGCGCGCTGAGCCGGTCGACGGACTGCGTCAGCCGGGCCACCGGGTGCCGGGCCAGCTCGTCGTCGAGGGCGGCGGAAAGATCGTCGGGGAGAACGGCCACGGCTGTCGATTCTCCCCTGTCCGGATTGTCCGCCCGGATCGGCCCTGAGCTGCTAGTTTTCCGCCCGGGAAGTTTTTCGGCGCCGGCTGTCGATCCGGCGCCCGGCCGTTCGACGCGTAGGCGAAGGCAACGAAGGGAGACCGCGATGCGGTTCATGGTGATCGTCAAGGCGAACGAGGATTCCGAGGCGGGCAAGGGCCCCAGCGCGGAGCTGCTGGAGCAGATGGGGAAGTTCAACGAAGAGATGGTCAAGGCCGGCATCCTGCTCGCCGGCGAAGGCCTCACCCCGAGCTCGCAGGGCGCCCGGGTCGTCTTCTCCGGCACCGAGGAGCCCAAGGTCGTCGACGGCCCGTTCGCCGAGACCAAGGAACTGGTCGGCGGCTTCTGGATCCTCCAGTGCCGTGACCGCGAAGAGTGCATCGAGTGGATCAAGCGGATGCCCAACCCCGACGGCCACGCCGGCGAGGTCGAGATCCGGCGCGTCGCCGAGGCGGCCGACTTCGAGAACATGACGCCCGAGGTCGAAGCCCTCGAGGGCCGGTTGCGGGCGCAGAGCTCCGGGCAGGCGTGATGCGGTTCCTGGTGATGGTCAAGGCCAGTCCCGAGTCGGAGGCGGCCGACTTCCAGCCCGCCGCCGAGGAACTGGCCGAGATGGCCCGGTTCAACGACCGGCTGGCCGGCGAGGGCCGGATCGTGCTCACCGAGGGCCTGACGTCGAGCGCGGAAGGCGCGCGCGTCCTCTTCGACGGCGACGTCGAGCCGAAGGTCATCGACGGGCCCTTCGCGGAGACGAAGGAGCTGGTCGCCGGGTTCTGGGTGCTGAACGGCGAGTCGCTGGAAGACGTCGTCGCGCTGATGAAAGAGGTTCCCTGCCTCGGGCCGAGGGGCGGTGTGCTGGAGATTCGCCCGATCAGCGAGTAGCGGGTTGCACCGCGCCGAATCACCCTGTCTGATGGCCGGGTGACGGTTGCGGACACCCGGAGAACGGTCGAAACGGTCTGGCGGATCGAGTCGCCGCGGCTCATCGCGGGCCTGGCCCGGATGGCTCGCGGTGACGTCGGCCTGGCCGAGGAGCTGGCGCAGGACGCGCTGGTCGCGGCGCTGGAGCAGTGGCCGGACTCCGGGGTGCCGCGCAACCCCGGCGCGTGGCTGATGACCATCGCCAAGCGCCGCGCGGTCGACCAGTTCCGCCGCAACGAGCGCTACGCGGAGAAACTCGAAGAAGTCGGGCGCGACCAGCGGCTGGGTGAGGGCGTCCTGCCCGACTTCGACGCGGCGCTCGACGACCACATCGAGGACGACGTCCTCCGCCTGCTGTTCGTCGCCTGCCACCCGGTGCTGAACACGCAGGCGCGGGTGGCGCTGACGCTGCGCATGCTCGGCGGCCTGACCACGGACGAGATCGCGCGCGCCTTCCTGGTCCGCGAATCGACGATCGCCCAGCGGATCGTCCGGGCGAAGAAGGCCCTTTCGGCGGCGAAGGTGCCGTTCGAGGTGCCGGAGGGCGAAGAGCGCGTCGCCCGGCTGTCGTCCGTGCTCGAGGTCATCTACCTGGTGTTCAACGAGGGCTATTCGGCGACCCGCGGCGACGACTGGATGCGGCCGGCGCTGTGCGAGGAGGCGATGCGGCTCGGCCGCGTGCTGGCCGGGCTGATGCCGGGCGAGTCCGAGGTCCACGGCCTGGTCGCCCTGATGGAGCTGCAGGCGTCCCGCGCGAAGGCCCGCACCGGCCCGAACGGCGAACCGGTGCTGCTGCTGGACCAGGACCGTTCCCGCTGGGACCGCTTCCTGATCCAGCACGGCCTCGCGGCGCTGAGCCTGTCCGAGGAGCTCGCCGAGGGCGCGTACGGCCCGTACTCCGCCCAGGCGGCGATCGCGGCCTGCCACGCGCGCGCCCGCACGGCCGGGGAGACGGACTGGGTCCGCATCGCGGCGTTGTACGAAGGACTCGGCAAGCTCCAGCCGTCCCCGGTGATCGAGCTGAACCGCGGGGTCGCGGTGGCGATGGCGTACGGCCCGTCGGCGGGCCTGGAGGTGGTCGACGCAGTGGCCGGCGAACCCGCGTTGAAGGACTACCACCTGCTACCCAGCGTCCGCGGCGACCTGCTGCAGAAACTGGGCCGGCTCGAGGAGGCCGAGCAGGAGTTCCGGCGGGCGGCGGAACTGACGGAGAACACCCGGGAGCGCGCGCTGCTGCTGGACCGCGCGACGGCGGCGAGCCGCTAGCGTCCCCGCCAGGCGAGCGGCGAAAGCGTCAACGCCGCTTCGGCGATCTTCCGCGCGGTCTCCGTCTTCAGCCCCTTCTGCGCGGATTCGATCCACTCGCCGACCGGCCGCACGCCGATGTCCCGGTATTCGAGGGCCTGCAGCAGCATCTCCAGCTTGTCCGCGTCCTTGGCGCACAACGCTTCCGCCGACTCCCGGGTCTCGTACTCGTCCACCGCCGACCGCACCAGGTCGCGTGACCGCGGGGGCAGCGCGGCCGTCTGGTCGGCGGTGATCTGCCGCGGTTCCGGCTTGCGCAGGTAGTCCCCGGCCGTCAGCGGCAGGTCGCCCGTGCGCGTCTCCTGCGTGTCGTGCCACAGCGCGAGGAACGCCGCCCGCTCCGGGGCCGCGCCCTCCTCCGCCGCGATCAGCGCCGCCAGCTGGGCCGCGCGCAGGCTGTGCTCGCCGACCGACTCCGGGTCGCGGACGCCCGCGTGCCACCAGCCGGACCTCCTGACGCGTTTCAGCAGCCCGAGCTCGTAACCGAAGGACGCCAGCGGCTCACTCATGCCGCCCAGCCTAGGGCGACGGGATCATCGCCGTCAGGATCGTCGCCTGGAGGAGCGAAATCACCCCGACCACCGCGGTGAGCAGCAACGACCACAGGAACGTCTGCCGCAACAGGGAGCCCTCCTTGCCGCTCTGCCCGATCGCCGTCGCGCCGATCGACAGGTTCTGCGGCGAGATCATCTTGCCCATCACCCCGCCCGAGGTGTTCGTCGCGCCCGCCAGGATCGGGTTGAGGTTCAGCTGCTGCGCCGAGATCACCTGCATCGGGCCGAAGAGGCTGTTCGTCGAGGCGTCCGAACCGGTCAGGAACACGCCGAGCCAGCCGATGTAGGCCGAGAACAGCGGGAACACCGCGCCGGTCGTCGCCAGGGCCAGGCCCAGCGTCTGTGTCGCGCCCGAGTAGTTCATCACGAACGCGATGGCCAGGATCATGAAGATCGTCGCCAGCGCCCAGCGCATCTGGAACAGCGTGCTGCGGTAGGTCCGGAGCAGCAGCCCGGGACGCGCGCCCATCGCGAACCCGGCGATCAGCGCCGCGAACAGGGCGACCGTGCCCGGGGAGAACAGGAAGTCGACGGTCAGCGTCGCCGCGTACGGCGTGTTCTTCGCCGTGATCGGCGGGTGCTGCACGACGTGGTTGTGCAGGCCCGGCCACGCGAAGACCCAGTCCGCCTTGTGCAGCAGCTTGGTCAGGTCGAGCCAGGCGGGGAGGTTCTTGAAGATCGTGCCGATCCGCGACAGGAAGATCGCCAGGATCAGGATGATGTAGGGCATCCACGCGTAGAGCGCGCCGCGCTCGGCCTGGGCGGCGCCGAGGCTCTTGACCGCGGGCGCTTCTTCGCCGTCGAAGCGCCACACCGCGGCGGGCTGCCAGAACCGGGTCAGGATCCACAGCGCGGCCATCGCGGTGAGCGCGGCGAGGACGTCGACCAGGCTGGCGCTGATGTAGTTGGACGCGACGAACTGCATGACCGCGAAGGCGAGCCCGGCGGTCAGCACGGCCGGCCACACCTCGAGCATGCGCTTCCAGCCGGCCAGGACCACGACCAGGAACGCCGGGATGATCAGCGCCAGCACCGGGACCTGCCGCCCGACGGCCGCCGAGAACAGCTCGGTCGCCTGGTCCTGCTTGAGGTGCATGATCGGCGCGGTCAGCCGGCCGAGCACGATCAGCGGGTTGCCGAGGCCGCCGAACGCGACCGGCGCGGTGTTCGCCAGCAGCGCCAGCACGACCGCCTTGACCGGCGGGAACCCGAGCGCGGCCATCATCGCCGCGGTGATCGCGATCGGCGACCCGCCGCCCGCGACGCCTTCGAGCAGCGCGCCGAAGCCGAACGCGATCAGCAGCGCCTGCAGCCGCCGGTCCTCGCTGAACCCGGCGAGGACGCGCTTGATGGCGTCGAACCGGCCGGTGGCGACGGTGACGTTGTGGAAGTAGACGGCGTGGAAGGCGATCCACGCCACCGACCACACGCCGAACACGAGCCCCATCGCCGCGGAGTCGAAGGCCAGCGCGGCCGGCATCCGGTAGAGCAGCAGGGCGACACCGAGCGCGGTGACCAGCGCGAGGGCCGCCGAGAGGTGCGCGGAAAAGCGGATCACGCCGAGCGAAACCAGCAGCACGATGATCGGCAGCGCGGCGAGCAGCGCGGACAGCCACAGTCCGCCCGCCGGCTGGTAGTCCTGGATCCACGTCACGGTCGGCTCCTTCGCCGTCTTCTGGTGGTCAGGCCGGCCGGCCCCGGACGTACCCGAGCCGGAGGGAAAGGGCGGCGGCGGTCCCGGCCACGGAGGCCCCGAGTTCGTCGAGGCGGCGCAGCACGCGAGGAGCGGGCCCGGCGATGCTGATGGCGGCGATCGGCCGCCCCGAGTGGTCCCGCACGGCGGCGGCGACGCACCCGACGTCGGGCTCGTTTTCGACCTCGTCGATCGCCCACCCGCGGCGGCTGGTCTTCGCGAGCTCGTCGAGCAGCCGGTGCGGATCGCTGATGGTCTTGAGGGTCAGCGGGTCGAGTTTCATGCGGCGGACCCGCTCGAGCCGATCGGCTTCGGGAAGGGCGGCGAGCCAGGCTTTCCCGAGCGAAGTGGCGTGCTGCGGCCGCCGCGTCCCCAGCCGGCAGGCGAGGGTGACGGCACTGGCACTGCGTTCGGTGGCGACGTAGACCATGGTGTCGTTGTCGGGCACGGCGAGGTAGGTGGTCTCTCCGGACCGTTCGGCCAGCGAGGCGAGGTACCGCGGAGCACACCGGTGCAGATCGGTGGCGGCCATCGCCCGCGCCCCGAGCTCGACGAGCCGCGTACCGAGCCGGACGCGCCCGGTGACCTGGTCTGCTTCGAGGTACTCGAGGTTCTTGAGGGTCCCGACGATGCGGTAGGCGGCACTGCGCGAAAGCCCCAGTTGCCGCGCGATCGCATTGGTGGAAATCTCCTGGTGCCGGCCGACGTGCTCCAGCACGGCGAGTCCGCGTTCGAGAGTCCCGCTTTGTTCCAGCCCGCGCTCCGGTCCCACGATGCCCTCCGTTGGACAGTTTCCCGCTCAGCGGTACGCCTTTCCGCTGGCTGGGGTTGGACGGTAACACCTCCGATGTATCTGCGGAAGATCTTGTATTTGTTCGCAACAATGCGGGTAGTTGTGGATGCTAATTGGTTCAACATCCGATGGTTAAGTTTCCTACCTATGGCGGTTGTGGGGCTGTGGACGGGGTTGTCCGGCGGGTTCGAGGGGGTGTTTGTTCATATGTGTGAATGGGGGCGCGGGTTGTCCACGGGGTGCGGGCGATGTGGACAAACCGGTTGAGAGGCGCGGTTTTTCGCGGTTGTCGTCAGTCCCCGCCGATACGCTGGACCCGGGGGGCGCCCCCGCGGCGGGTGGGTGGTTTTCGGGCCGCCGCTGCACCCGCGCCCGATCCGACGGCCGCAGCCTTGCGCCGGCTCGGCTGCCGCAGTCTGCCCGAGGCCGGCGGCCCCGGCCTCGCACCCGACCGGCTGCAGCAACCTCGCACCGCCCCGGCTGCCGCGGCCGGCCCACGGCCGGCCGCGCACCGGGCCCCGCCCCCTGCCGCGGCAGCACCACCCACCGGGCCCCGCCCCCTGCCGCGGCAGCACCACCCACCGGGCCCGGCAGCCGGGCGGCGCATCCCAAGCTCGTCACGCCCCCGAGAGCCCCGTCACGGACTCAGGAAAATCACAGCGCCCGGCAGGCAGCATCCAGCCGGTGTCCCTCCGAAATCCCCTCCGAACCCGCGCGTCCGTGGCCGCCGGGCGGCTGACCGCCTGGCTTTCCCGCAGCTCGGGGCTCGGCCGCGGTGGCATGATCGGTGGCCGCGTCACGCTGGCGCTTGATCCGCAGGCCCTGCGCCGCCTCGGCCGGGAACGGACCGTGGTGCTCGTCACCGGCACCAACGGCAAGACCACGACCTCCCTGATGCTCACCCGCGCCCTGGAAGCCCTGGCGGAGGTGGCCGCCAACAGCGACGGCGCGAACATGCCCGACGGCATCCTCGCCGCCCTGACCGCCCGGCCCGAAGCGCCGTACGCCGTGCTCGAGGTCGACGAGACCTACCTGCCCTGGGTGGCCGACCAGGTCCGCCCCGCCGTCCTCGTCCTCCTCAACCTCAGCCGCGACCAGCTGGACCGGGTCGGCGAGGTCCGCGCCATGGAACGCGACCTGCGAGCCGCCATCGCGGACCTGCCCGGCACGGTCGTCGTCGCGAACTGTGACGACGTGCTGGTGACGTCCGCCGCGAGCGCGGCCGCGAAGCTCGTGTGGGTGAGCACCGGCCGCCGCTGGACCGGCGACTCGACGGCGTGCCCGCGCTGCGAAGGCCGCGTCGAAACCCACGAGCGGCACTGGGGCTGCGCGTGCGGGCTCGCCCGCCCGGAGCCCGGCTGGACGCTCGACGGCGACCTCGTCCGGACGCCCGGTGGCCGCGAAGTCGACCTCGACCTGCGGCTGCCCGGCGAGGTGAACCGCGCGAACGCCGCGCTCGCGCTCGCCGCGGCGCACCGGCTCGGCGTGCCGCCGCACACCGCCGCCGCCCGGCTCCGGACCATCACCGACATCGGCGGCCGCTACCGCACGATCCGCCGTTCGCGGCACTCCGTGCGGCTGATGCTGGCGAAGAACCCGGCCGGCTGGGTCGAGACGCTGCGCGTGCTGGACGAGGACACCCCGGTCGTCGTCGCGGTCAACGCCCAGGAGGCCGACGGCCGGGACCTGTCCTGGCTGTGGGACGTCCACTTCGAACGGCTCCGCGGGCGCCAAGTGGTCGTCACCGGCGAGCGCGGCGCCGACCTGTCCGTCCGGCTCTGCTACGCCGAGGTCGCGCACTGGGCCGAGCCGGACCCGGTCACCGCGATCGACGCGCTGCCGCCCGGCGCCGTCGAGCTCGTCGCCAACTACACCGCCTTCCGCGACCTGGTCGGCAGGCTGCCCAGTGGCTGACTCCACCGTCCACATCGGACTACTGCTGCCGGAGGTGCTGGGCACCTACGGCGACACCGGCAACGCGCAGGTGCTCGGCAAGCGGCTGCAGTGGCGCGGGCTCGACGCCGAGGTCGTCCCGGTCGGGCTCGGCGAGCCGGTGCCGTCCACATTGGACCTCTACCTGCTCGGCGGCGGCGAGGACGGCGCCCAGGTGCTGGCCGCCGCGCACCTGCGCAAGTACCCCGGGCTGCGGCGGGCCGTCGCGGCCGGCGCGGTCGTGTTCGGCGTGTGCGCCGGCCTGCAGGTGCTCGGCACCCGATTCCGCGGCCTCGACGGCGTCGACCACGACGGTCTCGGCCTGCTCGACGTCACCACCGAACCCGGCCCGCAGCGCGCGGTCGCCGAGCTGGTCGCGACGCCGTCGCGGCTCCTCGACGGCGAAGCCCTGACCGGGTTCGAGAACCACCTGGGCGTCAGCAAGCTCGGCACCGGCAGCGAGCCGCTCGGGCGGGTGGTGCGCGGCACGGGCAACGGCGACGGCACCGAGGGCGCGGTGACCGACCGGGTCGTCGGCACCTACCTGCACGGCCCGGCGCTCGCCCGCAACCCCGCGCTGGCCGACCTGCTGCTGGCCTGGACGATCGGCCACCCGCTCCGCCCGTTGAGCCTGCCCGAGGTCGAACGCCTGCGCGGCGAACGGCTCACCGGCCCGCGCCGCCGCCGGTGAACCGTGGCCGAAGTCCCTCGCCCGGCCACCTGCGCTGGGCGCAACCAACGCCACATCGGGGCGCTCGGGGCCGTGAGCGGTGGCTACGCTGCGTTGGTGAAGTTCGGCAGGGTGATCGCCGCGACCGGCGTCCGGATGCGCACCACCGCGGTGGCGGTGTTCGCGCTCGCGCTGGCCGTCGCCACCGCGGGCGTGGTCGTGGTGATCCTGCTCGAGGAATCGCTCGACCGCAGTGTCACCGAGAGTGCCCGCAGCACCGGGCGGCAGGTCGCCATCCAGCTCGTCCGCGAAGGCGCGCGTGACCTGAGCGCCAGCGACGTCGCCAGCACCGGTGACACCGAGGCCGTCACGCAGGTGCTGGACGCGCGGGGCACGCCGATCGCGAGCGACCCGGCGATCGTCGGGCACCCGCCGCTGACCACGGCCCGGCCGGCGGTCGGGCAGGAGGTCATCGAGACCCTCCCGCTGGGGCTGAACGGCGACAGCGACGACTACCGCGTGGTGTCGCAGGAGGTGAACGGGCCGGGCGGGCCGTTCACCGTCATCTCCGCGCGCTCCCTGGAACCGGTGACGGAGGCGTCGACGCGGCTGACGCTGCTGCTCGGGCTGATCGCCGTGCCGCTGCTGGCGATCGCCGGGTTCGCGGTGTACCGCGCGGTCGGCTCGGCGCTGCGGCCGGTCGAGCGGATGCGCCGGACGGTCGCGGAGATCTCCACCCGCGACCTCGCCGCGCGCGTGCCGCTGCCACCGGGCGGCGACGAGGTGCACCGCCTGGCCGTGACGCTCAACGAGATGCTCGCGCGGCTGGCGTCCGCGCAGGCCGCGCAACGCCGGTTCGTCGCGGACGCCAGCCACGAGCTGCGTTCGCCGCTGTCGACGATCAGCACCGCGCTCGACGTCTCCGGGCGGCACCCGGAAAGCACCGGCGACCTGGTGCCGGTGATCGGCCGGGAGACCGCGCGGCTGCGCGAGCTCGTCGACGACCTGCTGATGCTGGCCCGCACCGACGACACGACCGACCGGCCGCAGCGCACCGAGGTCGACCTCGACGACATCGTCCGCGCCGAGGCCGAGCGGCTCCGCGGTGAGAGCGCGCTGGAGGTCGAAGTCCGGGCCGGGCCGGCGAAGGTGCACGGCAGCGAGGCCCAGCTGCGGCGGGCGGTGCGCAACCTGGTCGACAACGCGCGCGGGCACGCGCGCTCGCGCATCCGCGTCAGCAGCGCGGTGCGCGGCGACGTCGCCGTCGTCGAGGTGAGCGACGACGGCCCCGGCGTCGGGCCCGCCGACCGGGAGCGGATCTTCGAGCGGTTCGTCCGGCTCGACGCGTCGCGGCAGCGCGGGCACGGCGGAACCGGGCTGGGCCTGCCGATCGTGGCCGGCATCGCGGCGCGCCACGGCGGCCGGGCGTGCTACGCCGCGTCGGACGAGCCGGGGGCGCGGTTCGTGATCGAGCTGCCGGTGATCGAACTGCCGAAGGAGGAGTAGTGCGCCTGCTGATCGTGGAAGACGAGCGCGAGTTCGCGGAGACGCTCCGGCGGGGGCTGGTCGCCGAGGGCTTCACCGCCGACGTCGCGCACACCGGTCGCGAGGGCCTCTGGCGGGCGACCGAGCACGAGTACGACGTCATCGTGCTCGACATCATGCTGCCCGAGCTGTCCGGTTACGAGGTGCTCAAACGCCTGCGGGCGGCCGAGAACTGGACGCCGGTGCTGATGCTGACGGCGAAGGACGGCGAGTACGACGAAGCCGACGCCTTCGACCTCGGCGCCGACGACTACCTCTCCAAGCCGTTCTCGTTCGTCGTGCTCATCGCCCGGCTGCGGGCGTTGCTGCGCCGCGGCGCGCCGGCCCGCCCGGCCGTGCTGGAGGCGGGCGACCTGCGGCTCGACCCCTCCGCCCGGACCGTCCACAGGGGACAGACACGGATCGAGCTCACCGCGCGGGAGTTCGGGTTGCTGGAGTTCCTGCTGCGGCGCACCGGGACGGCGTTGTCGAAGAACGAGATCCTCGGCCACGTCTGGGACGCCCACTACGACGGCGACGAGAACGTCGTCGAGGTGTACATCGGGTACCTGCGCCGCAAGATCGACGCGCCGTTCGGCACGCACACCATCGAGACGGTCCGCGGTGTCGGGTACCGGCTCGTGGACGTTACCCGATCGTGACGTGAAGGCCGTTTACCGGAAATTGGTGCCGCTGGGTGTCCCGGCGTTGAGCCGTTTGTCGCCCCGGGTTGCCGCGGATTGCCCAATCGGGCGCGCGAACCGGTGAAAAATACCGTGCCGCGACCGCCGTGCACATGATCCTCCCGGTTGCTACGGTGGGCCATCCACCCGCGACGAGGAAAGCGATGACGGAATCGCCACCACCTTTCCCTGCCCTCGACAACAATACGCCAGAACCCGCCGGGAAATCCGTTTCCCGGCTTCGCGCCGCCGACGCCATCCAGGCGGCGACGGCCCAGTTCGGCGTGGTCACGGGCCAGACCCCGCATGCCGTCACCGGGATCCGCAGCCGCGGCAACGGGGCCTGGTCCGTGCTCCTCGACGTCGTCGAGCTGGCCCGGATCCCGGACTCCACCAGCGTGATGGCCACCTACCGGGTGGACATCGACGCGGACGGCGAGCTTGCCGCGTGCGAGCGGCTGCGGCGGTTTACGCGGGGCACCACTGATTCCTGAAAGGAAGGTCGACAGATTGGCCGCTTCGTCCGATTCGTTGGCAGACATTCTGGAACGCGTGCTCGACAAGGGTGTCGTGATAGCCGGTGACATCGGCGTCAGCGTGGTCGACGTCGAATTGCTGACCCTGCGGATCCGCCTGTTCATCGCCTCCGCGCAGACCGCCCGTGAAATGGGCATGGACTGGTGGACGAACGACCCGTTCTTCGCACCGAATGCCGAACGCCGTGAACTGGCGGCCCGCGTCGCCGAATTGGAGGCCCGGCTGCCCGTGCCGGGCGGGAGGGAAGAACCCCGGTGAGCACCGGAAACTGGCTCTGCGCGTACGCGATCACCCGCAACCGGCCGTCCACGTGGGACGTGGGCCCGGCGCCGCGGCTCATCGGCTACCGCGACCTCGGCGTGGTGGTCTCCGAGGTGGCGCCGGCCCGCTTCGACCGCATCGACACGCTCGACCCGGTCGACGGCACGCTCGCCGAGCTCGCCCGCGAGCACGACGCGGTGGTGCGCGCGGTGTTCCGCAGCGAGCCGGTGCTGCCGCTGCGGTTCGGCACCGTCCTCGACGGCGAGGACGCGGCCCGCCGGCTGCTGGCGGCGGGGTACGACCAGGCCCGCGACTGCCTCGAGGAGGTGGCGGGCCACCGCGAGTGGGGCATCCGGATCCGGCACGTGGAGCCGGCCGCGACCACCCGTCCGGACGCGGCGGGCCTGACGGGCACGCAGTACCTGGTCCGGCGCCGCGAGCGGCTGAAGGCGATCCAGCGGGCCCGCGAGGACGTGACCGGCGCGGCGGACCGGCTCGAGGAGGCGTTGCGCAAGCAGGCGGCGGACAGCGTGGAGCGGGCCAGGCCCCACGGCGTGCTGGTGAACACCGCGTACCTGGTGGAGACGAGCCGCGAGGCGGAGTTCCACGCGGAGGTCGAGTGGTTCGCCCGCGAGCTGCGTGCGGCGGGGGCGACGGTGGAGACGTCGGGGCCGTGGCCGCCGTATTCGTTCACCGACGTCAAACTCGGCGCGGCCGCCGATGCCTGACACCGAGGCCGCCGGGGTGCCGGATCGCGACCTGCTCGCCGAGGTCTTCACCCCGTCCGGCACCAACGCGGCCGAAGCCATCGTCGACCTGCTCGACCGGGTCGTGCACCGCGGGGCCGTCGTCACCGGCGACGTCGTCATCTCGCTCGCCGGCATCGATCTCGTGCGGCTCGACCTGCGGTTGCTGCTGCTCGGGCTCGAAGGAACGCCCGGATGACCGAACGGATCGCCGCCGACGCCGGCCGGGGGCTCGGGCACCTCGTCGTCACCGTGCTCGACATCCTCAAGGAAGTGCTGGAACGCCAGGCGTTGCGGCGGCTCGACGCCGGCACCCTCACCCCGGACCAGGTCGAAGCACTCGGCCAGGCCCTCATCGCGCTGGAGCTCCGGTTCGCCGAGATCCGCGCCGCCCTCGACGACATCCCCGCGACCGAAGGAGCGAAGTGACCAGACCGGGACAGACCGGTGGCGGACTCGCCGACACCCTCAACATCCTGCTGGACAAGGGCCTGGTCATCGACGCCACGGTGAAGGTGTCCCTGATCGGGATCGAACTGCTGTCGATCGAAGCCAGGGTCGTGATCGCCAGCGTCGACACCTACATCCGCTACCTCGAAGCGATGCAGCGGGTGACCGCGCAGGCGCAGCAGCCCAACCCCGGGCAGGTGTCCATCGGGCTGGAGCAGACCGTCGGGCTGATCCCGCCCCCGCCGCCGACCCCGGCCGTCGCCGTCCCGGTGGAGCCCGCTGTTCCCGTCGAACAGCCGTGACGCTGCAGCTCTACGGCGTCGTCCGGGCCGGGCACCCGCGGGCGCCGCGGACGGTGTGCTGGGAGGACCTGGCGATGGTCGTGGGCGATCCCGAGCCCGATCCGGCGGCGCACCTGGCGGTGGTGTCCGCGCTCGTCGAGGGCGGCCCGGTGCTGCCGGTCCGGTTCGGCACGGTGGCCGAGGACGAGGACACCGTCCGCACCGAGGTGCTCGCCCCGGCCGCCGGCACCTACCGCGCCGACCTCGACCGGCTCGACGGCCTGGCCGAGGTGCACGTCTGCCTGCGGTTCACCGAACCCGGGTCGGCGTGGCGGGCGGCCCGCTCGGACGTCCTGCTCGCCCAGGTCGCCGAACGCGCCCAGGACTCCGTGGCGCTGCCCGCCGGCGAGAGCGCCGACGAGCGGTGGGCGTTCCTGGTCGGGCTGGGCGACCTGCTCGTCGTCCGGGACGCGGTCGCCGGGCTGGCCCGCGACCACGGCGTCCAGGCGGACTGGCTCGGGCCGCTGCCCGCGTACAGCTTCCTCGACCGGCGGACGTGCTCCCGGTGGAGCTGGTGAGCGCGGGCGGAACAGTCGCTGAACACTCGTCCCGGCCCTGGCTGCCGTGGCTCGCCGCCGGTGATCCTGGTGCCGTGACCAGCAGTGAAGTCGCGGCGCTCCCGCGGGCCTTCGGCGGGCCCGGCGCCGGGCCCGGGCAGTTCCGCGTGCCGTCCGGGATCGCCGTCGACACCCGCGGCCGCGTGTGGGTGGCCGACACCGGCAACGACCGCGTCCAGGCGTTCACCCGCGATGGCGCGCTCGCGCGCGTCCTGGCCGGGCGGCTCAAGGCGCCGGAAGCGGTCGCCGTCGACGCGGCGGGCAACGTCTACGTCGCCGACACCGGCAACCGCCGCGTGGTGCAGTTCTCGTGGTGGGGCGGCTTCACGCGCGAGTTCGGTGGCCTGGTCCGGCCCCGCGCCGTCGCGCTCGACCCCGCCGGGCGGCTGCTGGTCGACGACACCGGGCGCGTGGCCCGGTTCGACACCCGCACGGGCGCCGCGCTGCCCGGCACCGCCGAGCCCATCAGCTCACCGAGGGACGTGGCCGACGACGGGCTCGGCGGCGTCTGGGTCACCGAGCCGGGCAACCACCGCATCGTCCACTTCGGAGCGTCCGGCTAGCTCCGGGAGATCCCGGCGGTCGCGCGGACCACCGCGGTGCACCGGTTTTCGACGTAGGCGAGGCCGCCTTCTTCGGCGATGCGCCGCGCTTCGGCGGACACGATGCCCTGCTGCAGCCACAGCGCCTTGGCGCCGATCTCGACGGCGTCCCGCGCGATACCCGGCGCTTCGGGCGACGGCCGGAAGACGTCCACCAGGTCCACCGGCTCGGGAATGTCCTTCAACGACCGGTACACCTTCTCGCCGAGCAGCTCGGTGGCCGTCGGGTGCACCGGGATGATCCGGAAGCCGTGCGCCTGCAGGACCGCCGGGACGCCGTGCGCGGCCTTGGCCGGATCGCGGCTCAGGCCGACGACGGCGATGGTCTTCGCGCCGGCGAGGATCTCCTCTGCGTTCATACCGGTGGAACGCTTTGCCGGGGTCAAAGCTTCCAGAGCCGCAGGCCGCGCACCCGGTAGACGGGCCAGATCACATGCCACGGCTTCCGGCGGGCGAAGGTGGCGGCGCAGGTCAGGATGTTCCGGGCGGACGTCGTGGCGACCTCGTGGCGGTCGGGCCAGATCGCGCCCTTGGCGCCGATCGCGATCCGGAACACGGTCAGCAGGCCGCGGCCCTGCAGGTCGTACTTCGCGCCGGTGTCCCCGGAGCCGGGGGCCAGCTCCGCGATCTCGGCGCCGAACGCGCGCGCCGCCTGCGGGGCGATTTCGGCGGGGACCACGCCGACACTGCGCGTGATCGCCTTGCCGTGCATGCGCCGCGCATAGCGGAACAGCAGCGCACGCTCCCACCACGGCAGCAGCCGGTGGTGCTTGAGGAGGGCCGCGCACTCGCCGTGCCCGATCGCGAAGATGCTCGTCAGCTCGTCGTAGACGCCGTTCGTCGCCGGCTCGTTCAGGTGCAGCCGCACCTCGAACCGGGTACGGGCGGTGAGTTCGTCGAGCACCTCGCGGTGATCGAGCCGCGCCTTCGCGCGCGAGAGCGACCAATCGGACATCGCACCTCCAGACGTCGCGCACAGGTTAGTTGGCGCGCGACGCCCGGACCACGCTTTCAGCCGATCTTCTCGCCGTACATCTCGCCCAGCGGGTCGGAGATCAGCTCGACGCGGGCACCGTCCGGATCGGACAGGTAGATGGAAGTCTTGCTCTCCAGCAGGTACTGCACGCCGGCCTCGTCGAGCTTGTCCTTGATCGCGCTCCACCGTTCGGGCGTGACGGACAGGGCCAGGTGGTGCAGTCCACCGAGGACTTCCGCGTACGGGCCGAGGTCCAGGCCGGGCAGGTCGAAGAAGGCGACCGCGTTGCCGTTGCCGACGTCGAAGAAGAAGTGGCTGGAGCCGGGGTAGTCGCGGTTCTCGATCAGCTCGGTGAGCGGGAAGCCGAGGATGTCCTGGTAGAACTCGATGGTCCGCTCGACGTCGCTGGAGATCAGCGCGGTGTGGTGGATGCCGCGCCCGTTCGTCGCCGGGCGTTCGGCGGCCGGGCGCAGGTGGCGCTCGCGCAGTGCGTCGCGGATCTCGGCGAGCTTGGTGGCCTCGGCCTGGGTCGGTGCCATGTCCCTCACGTCCCTTCCTGGTGGTGCCCTCGACGCTACGCCCGTTTTATCTCGCGCGCAAGAGGTTGCCTGTCGAGAGTTCCGCTGGGTGGAACATCCTCGCTTGTGTGCGGGGGGGTGGGCACGGCAGAGTTTCCGAGGTGGATGTCAGCAAGGTGCAGGAGGCCGCGTCGGCTCTGGCGGGGGCCTACGCCTCGCGCGAGCCGATCGAGCCGCTGATCAAGACGTATCCCGACGCGGGCGTCGAGGACGCCTACCGGATCCAGCAGGAGCAGGTGCGGCGCTGGGTCGAGGGCGGCGACGCCGTCCGCGGGCACAAGGTCGGCCTCGCGTCGGCGGCGATGCAGCGGCAGATGGGCGTCGACCAGCCCGACTACGGGCACCTCACCGGCAGCATGTTCCACCTGGAGCATCAGCCGATCCCGACGTCGGCGTTCCTGCAGCCGCGGATCGAGCCGGAGATCGCGTTCGTGCTCGGCTCGGCCCTGCGCGGCCCGGGTGTCACGGTCGCCGACGCGGTCCGGGCGGTCGATTTCGTGCTGCCGTCGCTGGAGATCGTCGACTCCCGCATCCAGGACTGGAAGATTTCGCTGTTCGACACGATCGCCGACAACGCGTCGTCCGGCGGGGTGGTGCTGGGCAGCAGCCCGGCTTCGCTGGGTTCGGTGGATCTGCGGCTGGCCGGCTGCGTGCTGTACCAGAACGGCTCGGTGGCGGCGACGGGCGCGGGCGGCGCGGTGCTCGGGTCGCCGTTGAACTCGCTGGTGTGGCTGGCGAACACGGTGGGGCCGCTGGGGGTGACCCTGGAGCCGGGCCACGTCGTGCTGCCGGGCTCGATGACCCGGGCGATCCCGGTGTCCCCCGGCGACACGATCGTCACCACCATCGCCGGGATCGGCAGTGTCACGGCGGTCTTCGCCCCTGCTTCTTCGTCGGAGGACGCATGAACGTGCGAGAAGCGGCTGCTTCTTTGCTGGGGACGGTCTCGGAGCGCGCGCCGCTCTCGGCCGAGTGGCCGGACCTGGACCTCGAGACGGCGTACGCGATCCAGGACGAGGCGTTGCGCCAGCGCCGGGCGCGCGGCGAGACGCTCGTCGGGGTGAAGCTGGGGCTGACGTCGCGGGCCAAGCAGCAGCGGATGGGGATCGATTCGCCGCTGCTGGCGTGGCTGACGGACGCGATGGTGCTGCCGGCGGGCGTGCCGGTGCCGTCCCTGATCCACCCGCGCGCGGAGCCGGAACTGGTGTTCGTCCTGGGCCGCAGGCTGGCGGGCCCCGGCGTGACCGCGGCGACGGCCCTGGCCGCGGTCGACCGCGTGTACGGCGGCATCGAGGTCATCGACAGCCGGTACGAGGACTACCGCTTCACGCTTCCGGACGCCGTCGCGGACAACGGCTCGTCGGCGTACTTCAGCGTCGGCCCGGTGGGTCTGCCGCCCGCTTCGCTGGACCTGTCTCTGGAGGCGACCCTGCTGGAGGTCGACGGCCAGATCGTCGACACGGCAACGGGCGCGGCCGTCCAGGGCCACCCGGCGGAGGCGTTGGCCCTGGCGGCGAACACCCTGGCGGCGCGCGGCCTGGCTCTGGAGCCGGGCTGGCTGGTCCTGACCGGCGGCATGACGGACGCGGTCCCGCTCCGCCGCGGCTCCCGCGTCGCGGCCCACTTCTCCCACCTGGGCTCCCTGACCCTCGCCACCTGACGGCGATGCCCCGCCAATCACGCGAGATGCCCGCCCAATCACGCGAGTGACGGGTACCGGACCGGCGAACTCGCGTACCCGGAGGGTCGGTCGCGTACCTGGAGGGTCGGTCGACGAGCCGACCGCCTGGATGCGCGGGCCGACGGTTGGGGTGCGCGGGCCGACCGCCGGGATGCGTAAGCCGACCGTCTGGGTACGCGGGCCGACTGCTCGGGTACGCGGGCCGACCGTCTGGGTACACGGGCCGACCGTTGGGGTGCGGGAGGCGACCGTCGGGGTGGCGGTCACGGTGGCTCGGTTCGGTAGGCGCGGGCCTGGATCTCGTACAGCTCGTGGTACGTGCCGCCGGCGCGGATCAGCTCGTCGTGGGTGCCTTCTTCGATCAACCTTCGCTTCTCCAGGACCAGGATGCGGTCGGCCGACCGGATGTTGGCCAGCCGGTGCGTCACCAGCACCGTCGTGCGGCGGCCGCGGCCCGATCGGCTTGCGTGCTGCAGTCCGGCGAACACCCGGGCTTCGGCGCGGGCGTCGAGCGCCGCCGTCGGCTCGTCGGCGACCAGGACCGCCGCGTCGCGGTAGATGCCGCGGGCGATGCCCATGCGCTGCCACTGGCCGCCGGACAGGTCGTGGCCCTCGTCGAACTTCTTCGACAGGACGGTGTGCTCCTTGCCGGGCAGGGCCGAGATCACCTCGTCCGCACCCGAGTAGCCGACGGCTTCCTGCCACGCCGCCCGATCGGGGTCGGCGCGGCCGAGCCGCCCGACCGTGATGTTGTTCGCCGCTGTCATCGGCCACTCCGCCGGTTCCTGCGCGATCACCGCGATGTTCGCGTGCACCGAGGCCGGGTCGGCCCGCGCCAGGTCGACGTCGTCCCAGTGGACCGTGCCCTCGTCCGGCGGGTAGAGCCCGGTGAGGAGCTTGCCGAGGGTGGTCTTGCCCGAGCCGTTCTCACCGACCAGCGCGACGACCTCGCCGCGCCGGATCGTCACCGACACGTCCCGCAGGGCCGGCGTCTTCCCGCCGGGGTAGGTGAACGTGACGCCGTCCAGCCGGATCTCGCCCGGGTCGGCCGGCGCGGTGACCGACGTCGGCGGCGGCTGCCGCTTCTCCGACTCCACGAGCAGCTGGTTGTAGAACCCGATGTAGAACGAGTCTTCGTACAGCGAGTTGACCGCGCGCATGGTGCTGGACAGCGCCGTCGACGCCGTGCGCATGGCCAGCACCGCCGTGCCCGCCAGCGCCAGCTCCATCCCGCCGGTGTAGAGCAGCCAGCCGAGCACCAGGTACGCGACGGCCGTGCCCAAGCCGGCCGCCGCCCGCCCGGTGGTGCGCACCAGGTTGCTCCGGTGCGCCAGCCGGATCTCCTCGCGCGTGAGGCTGCGCGAGATGCGCCGGTACTCGCCGAGCAGCGGCTCCTGCAGCGTCAGGGCGTGCCGTTCGAGGGCCATCGAGCGCCAGGTGGCGACCTCTTCGACGACCGACTTGCGGATGTTGCGCCCGACGGTGTCGAGGTAGTGCCGGTAGTTCAGCTTCGCCACCCGCGCGGCGGCCCAGCCGTCGGCCGCCGCGGCGAGCAGCAACACGGGCGCGAGCCACGGGTTCAGCAGCCCGGCCGTGATCATCGCCGCCACGAGCGAGATCGTCGACGACGTCAGGTCGGCCAGCCGGCGCAGGCTCGTTTCGATGGCGCGCACACCGAACCGCGCGCCTTGCCGCGCCAGCTCCCGGAAGTCCGCGTCCTCGAACGCGATCAGCCCGACGCGCACGACCGCGGCCGTCACCGCGTCGTCCGCCGCCGCGGTGACCTGCGGCCGCAACGCTCCCTCGACGGCGGAGACGGCCGCGTCCAGCAACGCGCGCGCCGCGTACGACCCGGTGACGACCGCGATCGCCGGCAGCGACTGCAGCACGCGTTCCGGTGTCGGGCCCTGTTCGAGCAGGGCGGTGAAAACGTTCGCGGTGGCGAGCAGCCCGAACGCCGTGACACAGCCCGAAACGACGTGCACGACGGCGGCCAGCAGCGTCAGCCGTGGCGACGTCCGCCACGCCAGGCGCAGCACGACCGAGACGGCGGTGGGCAGCGCCCGCACGGCCTGGCCGAAGCCCGCAGCGGCCACGCGTTCGTCGACGCGGGCCCACTCGGGCATCTTCACGTTCTCGACCCCGATCAGCGGGGGCGGATCCGTGGTGGTGGTTTCGGTCACGCCACCATCTGTACTCCGGGGGTCCGACAGTTTCGGGCCCGCTACTGCTCCTTGCGGGTGTACCTGGCGCGCAAAAACGGGCTGTACCCGGGGTTTTCACCCATCCGGATGTCGATTTCGTGCGTCAAGGTCCGGCCGCCGGGGGTGAGCCGGTGCCGCGCGATCCCGCGCGCGGTCCTCTTTTCGAGGGTCAGCGTGGCGCCGGTCCAGGTGCCGCGGGCGGGCGACTCGGGCGGGAAGCCGTAGCTGTCGAAGCCGTACCAGAGCGTCTCGCCGGTGCTGGGATCGGCGGTGAAGACGTTGTGGCCGAGGAACTCCGAGCCGTCTTCGCGGCGCTGCCGGTAGTGCTGGATCACCGCGAAACCGTGGAGCGCCAGGCGGTATTCGCAGTCCGCGTGCGCGGTCGAGGCCGGCGCCCACGGCGAGGCGGCGAGCTCCTCGGTGCCGGTCCAGTCGCCGACGAACGCTTTCAGCGCGTCGTGCGCGGGACCGAGGCGGGGCATGTCCATGGTGTCTCCGTTTCGACAGGTACCTGTCGATGTGCGAGACTAGCACGCATGCGGTCGCCTCGAGCCGAGACTTTCACCCGCGTGATCGACGCGGTCTTCGCGTGCAACGGCGGGTTTCTGGCCGCGGGTGACGCGCTGACCGCGCCGGTCGGGCTGACCGCGGCGCAGTGGCAGGTGCTCGGGTTTCTCGAGGACGGCCCGGCGACCGCGGCGGAGGTGGCGCGCCGCCGAGGACTGCGTCGGCAGAGCGTGCAGGAAACGGTGAACCGCTTGCTGCGCAATGGAATGCTCGACAGGCTGCCGAACCCGGCCGACGCGCGGGCGCCGGTGTTGTCGTTGACGCGGCGAGCGCGCGCGGCGATGCGGACGCTGGGGGAGGCGCAGGTCGAGTGGGCCGAGGAGGTGGCGGCCGAGGTGCCGCCGGAGGATTTGGAGACGACGCTGCGGACGCTGCAGCGGTTGCGGGAAGTGGTGGCACAGCAGCGGTTGCTGTGAGCGGCGACGGTGGCGGCCGGGTGGCTGCGGCGAGGTGGTGCAGCGGTCGCTGGGGGGCGAGGGGTGGCGTCATGCGGCCATGCTCGCCCGGGCGCCATTGTGGCGAGGGGCGACGATCCGCCGGCCGTACTGGCCCGGCCGCCGGGGTCAGCGCGTTGCGCCGGGGCCCTCGAGCAGGTCGACGTCGTTGGCGTGCATCGGTTCGCCGCAATGAGCGCAGCGGAGGTCCACGCTGCTGATCTCGCCGCACGCGTGGTGGCGGTAGAGCACCGGGGGGCCCGCCTGGCCCGCCAGCCACTTGTCGCCCCAGCGGGTCATGGCCATCAGCATGTCGACCAGTTCGGTGCCCTTCTCCGTCAGGACGTACTCGTAACGCGGGCGGCGGTCGTACGGGTGGCGCTCGAGGACCCCCTCCTCGACCAGGTGGTTGAGCCGCTCGGTGAGCACCTTGCGGGAGATGCCGAGGTCGGCCTGGAGCTGCTCGAAGCGGCTGATCCCGGCCCACACGTCCCGCAGGATCAGCGGTGACCACGGTTCGCCGATCACGTCGAGCGTGCGCGCGATCGAGCACGCGGCCAGTTCGCTGAAGTTCGTGCGCTGCATGACCACCAGTTTAGCACTTGGGGTTCCCTCAAGGAACTCAAGCTGCTACGGTTCTGGAGTCTCCTGAAGGAACCCAGAAGGGAAAGCCGCGATGGCCAAGGTCTTCAGCTCCCACGCCGTGTCGGTCGACGGGTACATCACCGGCCGCGGCGCCGGTCCGGGGCGTGGGCTCGGCGACGGCGGGACGCTCTTCGACTGGTACACCGACGGGGACACCCGGAGCCGCGTGTTCGACTTCTTCACCCTCAGCGAGCCGAGCGCCCGCGTTTTCGACGCCTTCGCCGGGCGGGTCGGCGCGGTCGTCGCCGGCCGCAACACCTACGAGGATTCGGAACACTTCGGCGGCGGCAGCCCGCACCCGGGCGCCCCGCTGTTCCTGCTCAGCCACCGGCCGGCGCCGCAGCTGACCGAGCGGCAGACCCTCGTGGGCGACATCGGGGACGCGATCGCCGCGGCCCGCGAGGCGGCCGGCGGCAAGGACGTCGGGCTCATGGGTGGCGGCGTCCTGGCTTCGGCGCTCGAGGCAGGGCTGGTCGACGAAATCGTCCTCCACCAGGTGTCGGTCCTGCTCGGCGGCGGCCGGCCGTTCTTCCGGGAACTGCCGTCGCACGTGCGGCTGAACCTGATCGAGGCCGTGCCCGCGCCCGGCGTCACCCACCTCCACTACGCAGTTGCCTGAACCACCACGAAACCTGGAGATGACCATGCTCGAAGCCGACGTCCGCCGCATCCTCGCCACCACCGCGCTCGGTCACCTGGCCACCGTGCTGCCCGACGGCGCGCCCCACTCGGTCCCGGTCTGGGTCGACCCGGAAGGCGACCGGATCGCCATCCTGACCGGCCCGGACTCGCGCAAGGCCCGCAACCTGCGGCGCGACCCGCGCGTCGCGCTTTCCCTGACCCCGCTGGACAACCCGTTCGAGCCGGTGATCATCCGCGGCCGGGTGGCCGAGTGGCTCGAGGGCGACGCCGCCTGGGAGATCGTCGACCGGATCGCGACGAAGTACATCGGCGGTCCGTACTCGCGGGAGCAGCCGCGGGTCGTCGCGCTGATCGAGGTCGAGCGGCAGAGCGTGGGGATGGGCTGACGTCAGTCCGGCTTGATCCCGAGCAGCGTCAGGAACGTGCGGAACCCGGTGGACATGTCGACCTCCGCCGGGTCGAGGAGCCACTGCAGCTGCAGGCCGTCCAGGACGGCGATCGCGATGGGGGCCAGCTGTTCCGGGGTCGTGCCCGGCGGGAGCTCGTCGCGGTGGCGTTCCAGCATCTGCGTCATGCCCGCGCGGACCCGGGCGTAGCGGTCGTGGAAGTACTCGCGGGCGGGGTGGTCCTCGGTGACGCTGTCCGCCGACAGCACCGTGTACGTCTGGACGATGCCCGGCCGCGTCGCGTTGTAGTCGACCAGGTCCGCCAGCTGGTTCACCGTCATCGCCGACGGGTCGCCCGGGGGTGCGTGGCCGAAGTGCAGCAGATCCCACTCGTCCCGGGTCTCCAGCACCGCCGTGAGCAGGTCCTCCTTGGTCGGGAAGTAGTGCATCAGCCCCTGCTGGGTCAGCCCCACGCGCTCGGCGACCGCGGCCAGCGAGGTGCCGCGGTAGCCGCGCTCGGCGATCACCTCGAACGCCGCTCGGACGATGCTGGCTCGGCGGTCGGCGCCCCTGGCCCGGGTCATGATCCCGAGCCTACGGGACAAGCCGTCACGGAACCATAACGTTCACTACCCACCGCCAGGTAGGGTGGCGGCAGGACGGACCGCGGAGGGTGCGCATGAGCTTCGACGTCGACGCGCTGCTGGCCCAGCTCGACCTGGACACCAAGGCGAGCCTGCTCGCCGGTCAGGACGTCTGGTCCCTGCCCGCGCTGCCCCGGATCGGCCTCGCCTCCCTGGTCCTCTCCGACGGCCCGGTCGGCGTCCGCGGGACGCGGTGGAGCCCGGACGACCCCTCGGTGACCCTGCCCAGCCCGACCGCGCTCGCCGCGAGCTGGGACCCGCGCCTGGCGGTCGAGGCCGGCCGCCTGCTCGCGCAGGAGGCCCGGCGCAAGGGCGTGCACGTGCTGCTGGCGCCCACCGTCAACCTCCACCGGTCGCCGCTGGGCGGCCGGCACTTCGAGTGCTACTCCGAAGATCCGCTCCTCACCGGGATGATCGGCGCCGGCTACGTCACCGGCGTGCAGGACGGCGGGGTCGCCGTCGCGGTCAAGCACTTCGTCGCCAACGACTTCGAGACCGAACGCTTCACCGCCGACGTGCACGTCGGCGAGCGCGCGCTGCGCGAGCTCTACCTCGCACCCTTCGAAATCATCGTCCGGCGCGCGAAGCCGTGGGGGATCATGGCCGCCTACAACAGCGTCAACGGCGTCACCATGACCCAGCACGCCGAGCTGCTCAATGGCGTGCTCCGCGACGAATGGGGCTTCGACGGTTTCGTCGTCTCCGACTGGCTGGCCGCGCGCGACACCGTCGCCTCCGCCAACGGCGGCCTCGACGTCGCCATGCCCGGCCCGCGCACGGTGTTCGGCGAACGGCTCGCCGAAGCCGTCCGCGGCGGCGAAGTCGACGAAGCCGTCGTCGACGCCATGGCGCGCCGCGTGCTCCTGCTCGCCCACCGGACCGGCGCGCTCGGCGACGGCCCGGCGCCCGCACAGTCCGGTTTGGACGGTGACAGGGTCGCGCGCGAGATCGCGCACCGGTCGTTCGTGCTGCTCCGCAACGAAACCGGCGTGCTTCCCCTGCGGGAGCCGGAAAGCATCGCGCTCATCGGCGCGCTCGCCGCGGACCCGAAGATCCTCGGCGGTGGCAGCGCCACCGTGTTCCCCGACCACGTCGTCTCCCCTCTCGACGGCCTCGAAGCGGCCGTTCCCCCTGGCACCGAGCTCGGTTACCGCCCCGGTGCCGATCCGCGCACGACGTTACCGGCGGCCACCGACAATTTCCGGATCCGCGCGACCGCCCGGGCCGCGGACGGCACCGAACTCGCGGAGTTCCCCCTGCGCAAAGCCAGGATCGACTGGATCGGCGAACTGCCGGCCGGGCTCGACATCGGCACCCTCGCCTCGGTCGAGATCGCCGGCACGTTCCTCCCGGACCGCGGCGGGACGCACACCTTCGGCCTCACCGGCCCCGGCGACCTCCGCCTCACCGTCGGCGGCCAGACCCTCTTCGACGGCGTGAACCTGCCCGAGGGCGGAGACATCTTCACGTCCATCATGCAGGTCCACGAGCAGCGGCGGGAGATCGAGCTGACCGCGGGCGAGCCGGTGGACGTCAGCCTGACGTACTGGATCCCGTCCGAGATGGCCGAGTTCGCCCGCGGCACCTTCGCCTGGGTCACCTTCGCCCTCGGCCACCGCGGCCCGGTGCCCGATCCGGACGCCGCGATCGAGGAAGCCGTTGCCCTGGCGGCGAAGTCTGAGGTCGCGGTGGTCGTGGTCGGCACCACCGCCGAGGTCGAGAGCGAAGGCTTCGACCGGACGTCGCTCGCCCTGCCCGGCCGGCAGGACGAGCTCGTCACGCGGGTCGCCCGGGCCAACTCGAACACCGTCGTGGTCGTCAACGCCGGTTCCCCGGTGGAGATGCCGTGGCGGGACGAGGTCGCCGCCGTGCTGCTCACCTGGTTCCCCGGCCAGGCCGGTGGCGACGCGCTCGCCGACGTCCTCTTCGGCCGGGAAGAACCCGGCGGCCGCCTGCCGACGACCTGGCCGGCGAAGCTCGAAGACGCCCCGGTGAAGAACGTGACGCCTGAGGACGGCGTGCTCGAGTACGGCGAAGGCGTGTACATCGGCTACAGCGCCTGGTCCCGCGCCGAGACGCAACCCGCGTACTGGTTCGGCCACGGCCAGGGTTACACGACCTGGGTGTACGAAGAACTCGACGCCTACCCGGACGACGAAGGCGGCGCGCGCGTCCGGGTCCGCGTACGCAACACGGGAACGCGAAAGGGCCGCGAAGTCGTCCAGCTCTACCTGGCCCCGACCGAACGCGGCGACCGGCCGCACCGCTGGCTGGCCGGGTTCGCGAGCGTCGAAGCCGGGCCCGGCCAGGCCGTCGAGACCGACATCGCCATCGCGCCGAGGTCGGCCGAAGCCTGGCGTGACGGCTGGCGGCACATCGCCGGCGAGTACGTCCTGGAAGCGTCGCACTCCTACGCCGAACCGCGGCTGAGCACGCGGGTGGTGCTGCAGAAAATCCGTTGATCACCGCCGCCGGGACGCCGTAGGGTCACGCACGCACCCTCGAGCAGGCGAAAGGAGGTGGGACCGATGATCACGCAACCGATCACGCGCTCCCACCCCGCAGCGAGGGTGCCGGCTGTCTGACCGGGAGCGCGTACTCCCGGAAGGATTTCCATGACCGAACTGGTCGTGCGCCCGCTCGAAGCGGGCGAAGAAGCACTGTTCACCTCCCTGCCCGACCGCGGTCTCGTCGGCCGCAAGCTGCTGGGCGACGACTTCGCCGAAATGGCGGCCAAGGGCGAATACCGGCCCGAATGGACCTGGGTGGCGCTGCGCGACGACGTCGTCGTGGCCCGCGCGGCCTGGTGGGCCAAGGCCGGCGACGAGGAACCGATCGCCCTGGACTGGTTCGACTTCACCGACCTCGACGCGGCGGTCGACCTGTTGAAGAAGGCGCCCCTGAAGGGGGAGTACGCGCTGCACACGCCCCCGGCGTGGCAGGACGATCCGCAGGTCGCGGCCGAAGTCAACGGCCGGGTCGAGGCGGCGGAGAAGGCGGGCTACCGCAAGCTCGTCGAGCGCTACCGCTTCCGCTGGACGCCGGAGAACGGCCTGCCGGAGAAGCCCGGCCGGCTCGACTTCCGGCCGGAGCCGGACGACGACGTCATCCTCGACGTCTTCAAACGGGTGCACGTCGGCAGCCTCGACGCGCACGTGCGGAAAACCGTCGAGGAGCACGGCATCGACGCGGCCGCGCAGGAGGACCTCGACATCATGAAGTGGATGCCGGGGCCGCGAGAGTGGTGGCGGCTGGCGTACACGCCCGAAGGCGAGCTGGTCGGCCTGACCCTGCCGAGCCGCAACGTCTACGACCCGGTGATCGGCTACGTCGCCGTGGTGCCGGAGCACCGAGGCCACGGCTACGCCTACGACCTGCTGGTCGAGGCCACGCACGACCTCGCCGGGTACGGCTCGGACCGGATCGTCGCGGGCACCGACGTCGGCAACGTCCCGATGGCGAAGGCGTTCGCGAAGGCGGGCTACCCGGTGGTCCAGCACCGCATCGACCTCGTCTGACCCGGGTCGTGAGTGGCAAGGCGCGTGGGAACGCGCCTTGCCACTCACGACACCGGGGCGCTACCGTCGCTAGAGCGATCTATCAAATCGGGGGCGATGATGGACAAGGGACTGCCGGTACTGCGGGTGATCCTCGGCTTTTCGCTGCTCAGCACGACACTGCACTACGCGCACAACGCCATCCGCGTCACGGACTACCCGCAGCTGCCGGGCGTCCCGGCGACCGCGGCGGGCATCGCGGTCGCTGTCGTCTGGGTGCTGCTCACGACGGCCGGCTGGCTCGGCTACCGCGCGTATGCGCAAGGCCGGTACCCGAGGGCGCTCGTGTTCCTGCTGGTCTACTCCCTGACCGGAATCGTGACGCTGGGTCATTTCCTGGCCGGCGTCCCGCAGATTCCGGCGTTCTGGTTCGCCACGATCTTCACCGACGCCGTGGCCGGGCTGGCCCTGTGGGCGTTCCTCACCTGGGCCTGGGCCACGCTCAACCGGGTGACCACGCGAGATCAACTTTCTACACAACATTGACCTCCGTCTGACTCGTGTAGACAATCGGGTGAGTGACCACCACCACACCGGTTGCCTTCGACCGCCGTCCCGACGAGTACCGCCACTGGCGCCTCCGGATCGACGGGGAGGTGGCCTGGCTGGAGCTGGATGTCGACGAGCAGGGCGGCCTGGTCCCGGGCTACGAGCTCAAGCTCAACTCCTACGACCTCGGGGTCGACATCGAGCTCTACGACGCCACGCAGCGGCTGCGGTTCGAGCACCCCGAGGTGCGGGTGGTCATCGTGACCAGCGCGAAGGACAAGGTGTTCTGCGCCGGCGCGAACATCCGGATGCTCGCCGCGTCGGAGCACCACTGGAAGGTCAACTTCTGCAAGTTCACCAACGAGACCCGCAACGGGATGGAGGACGCCACCGAGCACTCCGGCCAGGTCTACGTGGCCGCGGTCAACGGCACCTGCGCCGGCGGTGGCTACGAAATCGCGCTGGCCTGCGAAAAGATCTTCCTGATCGACGACAACTCCTCGACGGTCGCGCTGCCGGAGGTCCCCCTGCTCGGCGTGCTGCCCGGCACCGGCGGCCTCACCCGGGTCGTCGACAAACGACGGGTGCGCCGGGACCTCGCCGACGTCTTCGCCACGCGCCCCGACGGCGTCAAGGGCAAGACGGCGGTCGACTGGCGCCTGGTCGACGAACTGGTGCCGCGCCAGGACTTCCGCGAGAAGGTCCTGGAAAAGGCGCGGGAAATCGCCCGCCGCTCCGAGAAGCAGGGTGACCAAGGCATCGAGCTGACCCCGCTCGAACATCGCCATGTCGACACGGAGGTCGCCAAGGACCAGGTCACCATCACCATCAAGGGGCCCGAAACCGACCCCGGCGACCTGCACGAAGAAGGTGCGAACGGCTGGCTCCTCGCCATGACCCGCGAGCTGGACGACGCCATCCTGCGGCTGCGCACCAACGAGGTCGAAGCCGGCACGTGGATCCTCAAGACCCAGGGCGACCCCGAGAAGGTCCTGGCGCACGAGCAGGCCGTGCTCGGCGGCAAGGACTGGCTGGCCAACGAGATCACGCACTACTTCAAGCGCACGCTCAAGCGCCTCGACGTCACCAGCCGCAGCCTGATCGCCCTCATCGAACCCGGCAGCTGCTTCGCCGGCGCGCTGCTGGAAATCGCGCTGGCCGCCGACCGCCAGTACATCCTGGACGGCCCGCCGATCGACGACGAAGACTCCGACGAACGCGCGTCGATCAGGCTCACCGAAGCCAACTTCGGCGCGTTCCCGATGGGCAACGGCCTGACCCGCCTGCAGACCCGGTTCTACGGCGACGACGACCACCTCACCTGGCTGGCGCGCGAGAAGAACCGCGCGCTGAGCGCCGCCGAAGCCGTCGAACTCGGCCTGGTCACCGACGCCCCGGACGACCTCGACTGGGAGGACGAGATCCGGATCGCCCTCGAAGGCCGCGCGTCGCTGTCCCCGGACGCGCTCACGGGCATGGAGGCCAACCACCGGTTCGTCGGCCCCGAGACCATCGAGACCAAGATCTTCGGCCGGCTGGCGGCTTGGCAGAACTGGATTTTCACCCGCCCGAACGCATCCGGGCCGGAAGGCGCGCTGCGCCGATACGGTACGGGGCAGAAGGCCGTCTTCGACAGGAAGCGGGTCTAGCGCAGATGCCCGAGAAAATCGACTACGACGCCAAGATCCCCAACAACGTCAACCTCTCCGAAGACCGCAGGCTGCAGCGGGCTCTGGAAGGCTGGCAGCCGAAGTTCCTGCACTGGTGGGGCGAAATGGGCCCGACGCTGGAAACCCACGGCGTCTACCTGCGCACCGCCGTCAGCGTGGGCCGCGAAGGCTGGGCGCACTTCGACCACGTCAACGTCCCCGACTACCGCTGGGGCATCTTCCTCGCCGAGCGCGACCCCGACCGCCGGATCGCCTTCGGCGAGCACAAGGGCGAGCCGGTCTGGCAGCAGGTCCCCGGCGAATACCGCGCCGACCTGCAGCGGCTGATCGTCATCCAGGGCGACACCGAACCGGCGTCGGTCGAGCAGCAGAAACTCCTCGGTCTCACCGCGCCGAGCCTGTACGACCTGCGGAACCTGTTCCAGGTCAACGTCGAAGAAGGCCGTCACCTGTGGGCGATGGTGTACCTGCTGCACGCCTACTTCGGCCGCGAAGGCCGTGACGAGGCCGAAGGACTGCTGCTGCGCAACTCGGGTAGCCCCGACGCGCCGCGGATCCTCGGCGCGTTCAACGAGGAAACCGCCGACTGGCTGGCCTTCTACATGTTCACCTACTTCACCGACCGCGACGGGAAGTACCAGCTCGGCACGCTCAAGGAAAGCTCCTTCGACCCGCTCTCGCGCACCTGCGAGTTCATGCTCAAGGAGGAAGCGCACCACATGATGGTCGGCACCACCGGCGTCGACCGCGTGGTGACCCGCAGCGCGGAGCTGATCCGCGAGCACGACACGCTCGACATCGGCCCGCACGGCGGCATCCCGCTGGACGTCATCCAGCGGTACATCAACTTCCACTACACCGTTTCGCTCGACCTGTTCGGCAGCGAGACGTCGACGAACGCGGCGAACTACTACACCGCCGGGCTCAAGGGCCGCTGGCAGGAAACCCGCCGCAAGGACGACCACAAGCTCACCGACGACGCCCGCACGCTGGAGCGGCCGAACGGCGACGGCACCTGGACGACCGAAGAGCAGCAGGCGATCCTGCTGCTCAACCTCGACCTGCGCAGCGAGTACGTGGCGGACTGCCAGACCGGCGTGAAGCGCTGGAACCGGATCCTCGCCGACGCCGGCATCGACTTCGCGTTCCGCCTGCCGCACCCTGGCTTCAACCGCGAAGTGGGCATAAACTCCGGCCACCACGTCACTCCCGACGGGACCATCGTCGACGAGGCGACCTGGGAGGCAGGCAAACGCAAGTGGCTGCCCACGACCGAAGACCTCACGTTCGTCCGCTCGCTGATGCGCCCGGTGTACGAGCGGGGGAAGATCGCGAGCTGGGTGGCGCCGCCGCGGCAGGGCATCAACGGCAAGCCCATCGACTACGAGTACGTGTACCTCACGTAGGAGGCCTGGTGGCGACAGGGTTCAATGCCGCGGAGTACCTGCTGCGGGCCGGGCACCCGGACGCGACCGCGGTCGTGTCGCCCCGCCGCACCCTCACCTACGCCGAGCTCGCCGCCGAGTCCCGGCGCGTCGCCGGCGGGCTCACCGAGCTCGGCGTGCGGCCCGAGGAACGGGTCATGTTCTGCATGGTCGACGACGTCGAGCTGCTCACCGGCATCCTCGGCGCGATGCTGGCCGGCGCGGTCGCCGTCCCGGTGTCGACCATGGTCACCGGGCTGGAGCTGGGCAAGATGCTGGCCGACTCGCGGGCGCGCGTGCTGTGCGTGTCCGGGGAGTTCGCCGAACAGGCGGTGACCGCGCTCGGCCTCGCCCCCGAGGTCACCGACGTGCTGCTCGACCGGTCCGACGCGGCGGGGGTCCCGGACGGCGTCCGCACCCACCGGTGGTCCGAACTGGACGGCGAGTTCCGCGACGGCCGGACGTGGGAGGACTCGCCCGCGTTGTGGCTGTACACCTCCGGCACGACCGGGCAGCCGAAGGGCGCGATGCACCGGCACGCGAGCATCCGCGCGGTCTGCGAGACCTACGCCCGCGGCGTGCTGGCGACGTCGGCGGCGGACCGGTTCCTGTCGGTGCCCAAGCTGTTCTTCGCCTACGGGCTGGGGAACTCGTGCTTCTTCCCGCTCGGCGCGGGCGGCACGACACTGCTCGAGCCTTCGCGTCCGACGCCCGCGTTGTTCGCGAGACGCGCTCGCGAAGAGCAGCCGTCGCTGTTCTTCGCGGTTCCGACGTTCTACGCGGCGCTGCTCGCCAGCGACGTCCCGGACGACTCGTTCGCTTCGGTGCGGTACGCGGTTTCGGCCGGCGAGCCGCTGCCGGCGTCGCTGTTCGAACGGTTCCGCGCCCGCTTCGGGCTGGAAATCCTCGACGGCATCGGGTCGACCGAGGCCCTGCACATCTTCCTGTCCAACCAGCCCGGCACCGTGCGGCCGGGCACCACCGGCGTCGCCGTGCCGGGGTACTCCCTGCAGATCCGCGACGAAGCGGGCGCGGTGATCGACACGCCCGGGCAGCCGGGCGAGCTGTTCGTGTCCGGGCCGTCGACGGCGACCGGGTACTGGGCCCGCTACGACGCGACGAAGCTCGTGTTCCAGGGCGAATGGCTGCGGACCGGTGACAGTTACGTGCGCAACGAGGACGGGACGTACAGCTGTCTCGGCCGGTTCGGGGACATGCTGAAAGCGGGCGGCATCTGGGTGTCACCGTCCGAAGTGGAGGAACGGCTGCGGCAGCACCCGGCGGTGGCGGAGGTCGCGGTCGTCGCCGCACCGGACGCCGACGGGCTCGACAAGCCGGTGGCGTGCGTGGTGCCCGCCCCCGGGTTCGCCGTCGACCCGGACGAGCTGATCGAGTTCTGCCGCGAGGGCCTGGCGGCGTTCAAGCGCCCGCGCGGGGTGGTCGAGCTGGCCGAGCTGCCGAAGACGGCGACCGGCAAGATCCGCCGCAACGTCATCCGCGAACAGGTCCGTGACGTGCTGCGGGCGGTGGCGCCGCACCCATGATCGACGGGCACTTCGTGGTCGACGCGCACGTCCACGCGCCGCGGCTGCCGACGCTCAAACCCGCGTGGCTGCAGTGGGCGCACGACTTCGCGGGCTCGTACCCGTGGCGCTCGGTGTATTCCCCTTCGGGGGAGGTCGTCCCCGCGGCGATGGACGAGCTGATGGAGGCCGAAGGCGTCGACCGGGTCCTGTTGTTCTGCGAGTACAGCCCGCGGGCGACCGGGATCCAGCCGATCGAGGACAACCTGCCGCTGGTGGCGCACAACCCGGAGCGGTTCCGGCTGGTCGCGAACGTCAACCCGTACCTGCACCACCCGGCGGCGGCGGAGGTTTCGCGCCAGCTGGACCTGGGCGCGGTGGCGCTGAAGATCCACCCGGTGCACGGCGCGTTTTCGCCGGCGGACAAGGAGCTGTACCCGGTCTACCAGCTGTGCCTCGACCGCGGGGTGCCGGTGATCCTCCACTCGGGAACGTCGAGCTTTCCCGGCTCCCGCACCAGTTTCGGCAACCCCGAGCTGCTGTCCGACGTGGTCGAGGACTTCCCGGCCCTGCAGTTCGTCTTCGCCCACGGCGGCCGCGGCTGGTGGTACGACGTGGCGGCGTTCCTCGCGCTGGCCAGGGACAACGTCTGGCTCGACCTCGCCGGGCTGCCGCCGAAGAAGCTGCCGGAGTACTACCGGCGGTTCGACCTGACCCGGCTGGCCGGGAAGTTCGTGTTCGGCACGGACTGGCCTGGCGTGCCTTCGGTGGCCGGGAACGTCCGGGCGCTGTCGGGGCTGGGGTGGCCGGAGGACGTGCTGAGCGGGGTGCTGTCGGGGAACGCGGTCAAGCTGATGCCGTCGCTGGCGTAGCGGTTCGCACGCGGGGGTGCCGGTGAGACGACGGCACCCCCGCGCCCCCAGAGGTCAGGTCAGCACCTGGTGCAGGCACAGGACGTTGCCCTCGGAGTCGTTGAACCACGCTGCTCGTTCCTGGCCCATCTCGGCGATGTGGGCGACCGTCTTCAGGCCCTCCATCTCGAAGTCCTGGAACCGCACGCCGCGGTTCTCCAGCGTCGTGACCTCGGTTTCGAGGTCGCTGACTTCGAAACTCAGTGCCGTGTTTTCGCTCTGCGCGCCGGCCGGCATCGGGCGGAGGCCGATCGCGCCCGCGCCCGCCGCGAAGTAGAGCGTCCCGTCTTCGCCCTTCCCCACCTGCTTCAGGCCGAGAGAGTCCGTGTAGAAGCGGCCGGCACGTTCACTGTCGGTCACCGGAAGCATCGTCGTGATGGTCGATTCGGTCAGCATGGTTCTCATGGTGCGCCCCCGCGGGCACCGCCGTGACCTCGACTTTTTCAACGCCGTTCGTTGAACGCCCGGAGTGTCCGCATGGCTTCGGCGAGTGCGGGTGCGTCGTCACCCAGCGGGGTCAGCACGATGCGCCGCAGGATGTCCGCGGCGGCCGCGCGGGCCTGGTTCGCCACCTCGAGGCCGTGCTCGGTCAGGGACGCGAACGTGACGCGGCGGTCGTCGGGGCTCGGGATGCGGCAGATCAGGTCGGCGGCCACCAGGCGGTCCGCCACCTTCGTGAAGCCGCCGCTGGACAGCGCGGCCTCCGTGGCCAGGCGGGTCATCGGCATCCGGTGCTCGGGCGAGCGGACCAGCCGCAGCAGGATGTCGAACGACGCCGGCGCGAGCCCGAAGCGGTCGGCGATCTCGCCCATCAGCCTGTCCTGGGTGGCCAGGTAACCCTCGATGACCAGGCCCCACCAGGTGACGATCTCGTCGTCGTCGGTGTCCACGGACCGCACTTTACCGCAACACCTCGCCGGATTACTTCTTCCGGAGAAGATGTCAGGGCGTTTGTACGAACCATATACCGGGCGTCCCTACGATCGGGCGATGACTAACGAGGCACTACAGCGTGCTACCAAACTGCTGGACGCGGTCATCCTCGCCGACGGGCACAACGACCTGCCGTGGGAGCTGCGGCAGCACGGTGGCCCGAACCCGGTCGAGGCGGCCGCGTCGCTGGACCTGACGGTCCGGCAGCCCGCCCTGCACACCGACTTCCCGAAGCTCGCCGACGGGAAGCTCGGCATGCAGTTCTGGTCCGTGTACGTGCCCTGCGAGTTCGAGGGCCACAGCGCCGTGACCGCCGTCCTGGAGCAGATCGAAGTCGTCCACCAGCTGGCCGAGCGCTACCCCGACCGGCTGCGCCTGGTCACCACCGCCGACGAGGCCGAGGCCGCCTTCGCCGACGGCCGGATCGCGTCGCTGCTCGGGGCCGAGGGCGGCCACAGCATCGCCGAGTCCCTCGGGGTGCTGCGGATCCTGCGCCGGCTCGGCGTCCGCTACATGACGCTGACGCACAACTTCAACACCACCTGGGCCGACTCCGGCACCGACGAACCCGCCCACGGCGGGCTCACCGAGTTCGGCCGCGAGGTCGTCCGCGAGATGAACAAGATCGGCATGATGGTCGACCTGTCGCACGTCGCGCCGTCGACCATGCGGGCGGCCATCGAGATCAGCTCGGTGCCGGTGATCTTCAGCCACTCGTCCTGCATCGCCGTGAACGACCACCCCCGCAACGTCCCCGACGACGTCCTCGCCCAGCTGCCGGGCAACGGCGGGGTCGCGATGATCACCTTCGTGCCCGCGTTCGTCTCGCCGAAGGTCGCCGCCTGGAACGAACGCCTCGAGGCCGCGATGACCGAGGCCGGGCAGGAGTACCGGAACCTCGCCCAGCGCGGGGCGTTCGTGAAGGAATGGGACGGCCCGCCCAAGCCGCTGGCCACCGTCGAAGACGTCGTCGCGCACGTGGAACACGCCCGCGAGGTCGCCGGCATCGACCACATCGGCCTCGGCGGCGACTACGACGGGGTCGCCTCGCTGCCGGAGGGGCTGGAGGACACGTCCAAGTACCCGGTGTTGTTCGCCGCGCTGCTCGAGCGCGGGTGGAGTGAGGACGACTGCGCGAAGCTGGCCGGCAAGAACACGCTGCGCGTCCTGCGGGAGGTCGACGGCTTCGCCCGTTAGGGGGTTTGAGGCGGCGCTCCCCGCGCGCCGGACGGACACTGGGTAGATGACGCACGCGCGCGGGGGCGCGGCCGACCGCCCCACCGGTCCCACCCGTCCCGACCTGCCCGAAGGCGCCCTGGAACCAGCCGAGCTGCGGGCCGGCGACGTCCGGCCGGGCGCGGAGGAGGTGACGCCGGTGCGGCCGGCACCGGCCAGGTCCACGGGCAAGACCCGGCCGACGCGGATCAGCGGCACCTGGGTCGCGGTCATCGCCGGCCTGCTGGTCCTGGCCGTCCTGCTGGTCTTCATCCTGCAGAACCTCGACCCGGCGACGGTGCATTTCTTCGGCGCCGAAGGCAGCCTGCCGCTGGCCATCGCCATGCTGTTCTCGGCGATCGGCGGGGCGGCGCTGGTCGCCCTGATCGGCGGGGCGCGGATCCTGCAGCTGCGGAAGCAGGCGCGCCGCCGCTGAGCCTCAGACGATGATCGACGTCATCGTCAGGACCTGCGCGCAAACGCTTTCGTCCCCGGTCGTCCGGACGCCGTCGAGGTTCGCGGCGTTGCGGGTGCAGAGCCGCCAGAACGTGTCGAGGTCCGTCGTCACCGTCGCCAGCGGGGTGCGGGACGGCGGGGCGCCGCGGTCCAGCACCCAGCCGTCGCGCTCGCGGCGGGCGTACCACCGGCCGTGGCCGGTGACGGTGTAGCCGACCTGCTTGCCGACGCGCGCGTCGACGTCACGCAGGGTGTGCGGCAGCGCCCGGATGAACGTGTCCGCGATCGGCTCGGCGTACTCCGCCTCCAGCGGCGTGTGCTCGAGGGCCTCGCGGATCTGCACGTGGTGGACCCAGAACTCGGAGTAGTCGCGGGCCGCGTCCAGCCAGCGCGGCGCCGGCTCGTCGCCGGCCCAGCTCACCGGCATGCCGGGCGTGTCGAGGTCCAGCTGCGCCCAGTACTCCGTCGTCTGGCCCATGAACTCGTACAGCATGGTGAGCAGGACGTCGGTCGAGAGCCGGCGGCAGGCGACGACCCACTCCTCGTTGATCCGGTCGATGAACCGGGGGAACGCCTCACCCGGACGGGGGGAATCCGCCGCGTGCCCGTCGCGGCCACGGGACAGCCGGCCGACCTTGTCGCCCAGCAGGTGGGCGGCGATGTCCTTGACCGTCCAGCCGGTGCACATGGTCGGCCGCGTCCAGTCCTCCTCGGTCAGCGCACCGAGCAGCGTCATCAGCGCTTGTTCTTCCTTCGAGAAGTACGGGAGGACGTCGATCGGCGGGCCCCAGCGCGTCGGACTCATGACCACATGATGCCGGTCATCACACCTCCGTTCGGCCTACCCGCAGGTAGCATCAGCCGCGTAAGCAGAGGGGAGTCCACCGGTGAACGCAGAGCGACCGAACGGCCGGGGCACCGCGGACGAGGTGGCCGACTTGGCCCGCCGCGCCGGCCAGCTCGCCGGCTGGGCCGCGCGAACCGGCTTCGCGCTCGGCCGCAAGCTCCCCGGCGTCGAGACCGCCGAACGCAGCGTGCGGCAGGTCGAGCGGCAGCTGCTGACCGAGCTGCGCCGCCGGCTCGACGAGGTCGACGACCCGTACCACGCGGCACTGACCGCGGCGTCGGCGATGAACCGGCCTGCCGCCGTCGAAGCCACCGTGACGCTCGTGCCGGCCCGCGACAACCACGCCGAGCCGCTGCGGGCGGCGATGGCCGAACTGCTCAACCACTCCATCGGCTTCGGCCGCGAGCGTGCCCGCGAGTACTTCTACGCGATCATCCTGCGCCAGCTGACCCCGGACGAAGCCCGCATCCTGTCCGCGCTGTCCGACGGCTCGCCGTTCCCCGCCGTCGACGTCGTCGAGCGGACCGGCCTCGGCGGCAACGGCCGGGTCGTGCTGCGCAACGCCTCGACGGTCGGCAAGGCGGCCGGGGTGTCGCTGCCGGACCAGGTGCCCGGCTACGTCACCCGGCTGATCGGTCTCGGCCTCGTCGACCTCGACGAGGAGGTGCCGTCCCTGGAGACGCAGTACGAGATCCTGCTGACCGACGAGACCGTGCGCGACGCGGAGAAGCACGTCCGGCGCGCGAAGTTCGTCCGGCGGACGATCCACGTCTCGCGCCTCGGCGCGCAGTTCTGGCAGGCCTGCGACCCGAGCCTCGGTTAGCGGGATGGGGGCCTTCTTCGGCGGCATCCTCGCCGACTTCGCGCAGCACTGGCCCCTCTACGTGTCGATCCCGGTCGTCGCGGCGCTGATCGGCTACGGCACCAAGCTGGTCGCGATCCGGATGATGTTCCAGCCGGTGGAGTTCATCGGCGTCCGGCCGTTTTTGGGCTGGCAGGGCATCGTGCCGAAGCGCGCGGCCCGGATGGCGAGCATCGCCTGCGACACCATGACCGAGCAGCTGATCGAGCCGGCCGAGGTGGTCGAGCGGCTCGACGCGTCCCGGATCGCCAAGGAGATCGAAATACCGCTGCTGGCCGGAGTCGAGGACATCGTCCGCGAGGTGGCGGCGGCCTATCGGCCGGGGCTGTGGGAGTCGTTGCCGGAGCGGGTGCGGCGGCTGGTGATCCAGCGCGTCCAGCACGAGTCGCCCCGGATGGTCGCCGCCGTGCTCGATCTGATCAAGTCCGATGTGGACAGTGTGTTCGACCTCAAGGGCATGGTGGTCACCAGCCTGGTCAAGGACAAACGGCTGCTGAACCGGATCTTCCAGGAGGCGGGTGACCGCGAGTTCAGGTTCATCGCGCGCTCCGGCCTGGTGTTCGGCGGCGCGATCGGCGTGGTCCAGATGGTGGCGTGGGTGCTGTTCAAGTTCCCGCCGATCATGCCGGTCTTCGGCCTGTTCACCGGCTGGTTCACGGACTGGCTGGCGCTGCGGATGATCTTCTACCCGATCGAGCCGCGCAGGTACTTCGGCGTGCAGTGGCAGGGGTTGTTCCTGAAGCGGCGCGCGGAGGTCGCGGAGGCGTACGGGTCGTTGATCGCGAAGGAGATCATCACCCCGCACAACGTCATCGAGGCGATCCTGCACGGGCCCCTGTCGGACCGGGTGCTGGCGCTGATCCAGCGCCAGCTCGACCGCGAGCTGGGGAGCGTGGCGAAGCCGCTGCTGGTGTTCGCGGTGGGCAGCCGGAAGTACCAGGACATGAAACTGGCGATCGCGTCCCGGATCATGTCCCGGTTGCCGGAGACGATGCGGTACATCGAGGACTACGCGGCGGACGCGATGGACATCCGGAACGTGCTGGTGTCGAAGATGAAGGAGCTGTCACCGCGGGAGTTCGAAAGGCTGCTGCGACCGGCGTTCGAGCAGGACGAGTGGATTCTGATCGCGACGGGCGCGGTGCTGGGCTTCGCGGTCGGTGAGGCGCAGGTGCTGGTTTTGGAGCACCTGGCGGCTTAGGCGAAGTCGAAGGCTTGCCGCGCCTCGGCGACCTTCGACCGGTGTTTCGCCGCCCACGCCGACAACGCGTGCAGGGGCTCGTCCAGCTCCGCCGCGTGCGCCGTCATCGTGTACTCCACCCGCGGCGGAACCCTCCGGTCACCAAGCCGTTGCGCTCCAGGCCGCGCAAAGCCAGCGACAGCATCTGCCACGCTGCCTGGTGCCTTCTTCAGTTCGCGGGACCGGCGGGTCCCGAACCGAGCTGGACCAGGACGCGGATCGCCCACTTGCCGCCCACCAGGTCCGTGCCCCCGGGGAGGGGCACACCTCGGCCGGAGGGACGCTCCGCGGGATCGGCGGCTTCGAGCGTTCGTGCTCGCCGCGAACGCGATTGTCCACAGCAGGTCGCCGATGTGGACAAGTAATGGCCTGACCGAACATTAAAGCTGTTTCGTCGGTCAGCGGCGGTAAACTGGACTTGGGACGTCCCCCTGGGAGCGGTGGGGCCCGCCTGCGGGCCGATGCCGCTGCGCGCAACCGGGCCGAGGCGATGTTCCGCTCCGGCACCTACTTCGAACGCCCCGGCACGTTCCCCGCCAAGCTCGGCTACTCCGCCTCCGGGATCGTCGAAGCCCTCGGCGACGGTGTCTCCGGCTTCGCGGTCGGCGACGCCGTCAGCACCGTGGCCGGCTTCTCGATGCGCGACTACGGCGTCTACGGCGAAGCGGCGATCGTCCCGGCGTCCGCCGTCCTCCGGCGTCCGGAAGGGCTCGACGCCGCCGAAACCGTCGCGCTGTGGGGGCCGTTCCTCACCGCGTACGGCGCGCTCGTCGACGAAGGGCACGTGCGGCCCGGTGACTTCGTGCTGATCACCGCCGCTTCGAGCAGCGTCGGGCTGGTGGCCATCGACGTCGCCAACCACATCGGTGCCGTCCCCGTCGCCGTCACGCGCACCGCCGCCAAAAAGGCACGTCTCGAGGACGCCGGTGCCGCGCACGTCATCGTCACCGACGACGAGGACGTCACCGCACGCACGCTCGAAATCACCGGCGGCCGGGGCGCGGAGTTCGTCTTCGACGCTGTTGCCGGCGAAGGCGTCCGCAAGCTCGCCGCGGCCACCGCCAAGGGCGGGACGCTCGTCGTCTACGGCGCCCTCGACACGAAGGAAACGCCGTTCCCGCTGTGGTTCGTGCCGACCATGCGGCTGTTCAACGCCTTCGACCTCACGCTGGACCCGGCCCGCCTGGCCCGCGCCGGGCACTTCGTGCGGGCCGGGGTCCGGGCGGGGACGTTCCGGCCGCGCGTGGACCGGACGTTCGACCTCGACGGCATCGCCGCGGCGCACCGCTACCTCGAGGCGAACGGCCAGTTCGGCAAGGTGGTCGTCACCGCAGGCGGCTGAGCGGATGAACAACCCCACCCGAACGGCCGCCCGTCCGCATGTATCCCCGCGCTCACCTGTCGCCTCTACTCTGCGTCAGGAAGACGGGAGACTCCCATGCCCGAGGCCGCGGAACCGTGGCAGCAGGAAATCCGCCTCGCGATGACCATGGTGGGCGGGGCCAGCCTGGCCATCTGGATGGGCGGGGTCGCCACCGAGACGTCGCAGCTGCTCCGCGAGTCGCGGCGCGACCCCGGGACCGAACCCGGTCTCTACCGCGGCCTGCTCGACGTGCTGCGGGCGAGCGTCTCCATCGACGTCCTCACCGGCACCAGCGCCGGCGGGATCAACGCCGCCTGCCTGGGCCTCGCCGAAGCCTTCGGCTCCACGCCGCAGGTGCTGCGGGACACCTGGATCAGCACCGGCTCGCTGGAGAACCTGGTCCGGGACGCGCGGGAGCCGCAGCCGCGGTCGGTGCTCGACGGCGACCGCGTGCTGCTCGGTGACGTCGAACGGGCGCTGCGGCAGATCACCGCCCAGGGCTCGCCGCCGCCCGAAGAGCCCGACATCACCGTGCTGCTCACCGGCACCATGATCGACGGCGAGACCACCCGGTTCGACGACGCGCTGGGGAACCTGGTGCGGGACACCGAACACCGGATGCTCTTCCGGTTCTGTGGTCCACTGTGGACGTCCGGGGTGGAGGGGCCGCTCGCGCTGGCGGCCCGCTCCACCGCGTCCTTCCCCGGCGCGTTCGAGCTGTCCCGGATGCCGATCGGCACCGGGGGTGCCGACCGCCTGCACCCCGACATGACGCCGTACACGGAGCTGACCCGGTCGCACTGGCTGACCGACGGCGGGGTGCTGCTCAACAAGCCGCTGCGCCCGGCGCTGCGCGAGATCTTCGAACGCACGTCGAGCGTGGACGTCCGCCGCCTGCTGCTCTACGTGGTGCCGACCGGCGAAGGCGAAACCGACGCCGTCGAGTGCGATCCGGCGGCCCCGCCGCTGCTGTCGGGGGCGATGGCCAAGGTCGTCAACACCGTGATGAGCCAGTCGATCAGCGCCGAGCTCGACGACCTGACCCGGCACAACGACGCCGTGCTCCGCGCGCGTGACACCCGGGTGTCGCTGGCCGCGCTGGGCCTGCGCGGCGGTCCGGAGTGCCTCGTCGACGCGCGGATCGCCGCCGCCTACCTCGAGCGCCGGACCGCGGAGGACGCCGCCGAGCTGGTGCGGGCCGCCGCCCGGCGGTACGCGATGTCCGATGCGGACACCCCGGACCGCGAGTGGGCGTCCGGGATGTCGCAGCAGCTGCGCGCGATCGCGGTGGGCGGGCTGAGCACCGGCGTCCCGGCCACGCCGCCCGCCGCCAGCCTCTCGGTGGCCGACCTCGTCGGCTACCGGACGACCGCGCTCGACGACGCCGTCGCGACCGGCCTGCAGCTGGTCAACGCCGGCTTCCGGCTCCGGCCGGACGGCACCCAGGCGCAGGCGCTCAACGACGCGCGCGCCGAGCTGCACGAAGCGCGCCGGACGTCCGGCCGCGGGGTGCGGCTCGCACAGTGGGTCGCCGCGCACCCCGCGCCCGGGGCGAGCAGCACCCTGGAGGGGTGGATCGGCGAGCTCGCCGCGGAGTGGGCCGGGCTCGGCCGCTCGGCCGCCGTCGCCGAGGCGTGGCCGAAGGTGGTCGCGGGCCTGCGTGCCGCGGCGCCGACGTTGCGCGCGCTGGCTGCCGGGGACGACGCCGGGACGGTCACCACCCTGCTGGACTGGCTCGCGCTCACCCCCGACGTGCCGGACGACGTCGTCCAGTCCCGGCTGCTCACCCTGCACGTGGCGACGCGCGGGCTGCTCGCGCAGGCGCCGTCGGTCGACCAGCGGGTCGACCTCGTGCAGGTCAGCGCCGATTCACGGACGTTGCTGGACATGACGCGGCGCCGGTCGTGGGACAAGCTGACCGGCATGCAGGCGAGCTACTTCGGCGCCTTCTACAAAGCGTCGTGGCGGGCCAGCGACTGGATGTGGGGCCGCATCGACGGCGCGGGCTGGCTGGTCCAGTGCCTGCTCGACCCGGTCCGCCTCGAAACGCTGCGAGACGTCGTGGGCCGGGACCGGTTCCGCGACGAGCTTCTCAACGTGCTGAAGCCGGGCTGGCGCAAACCGGACGAGCGCGACCGCTGCACGCCGGCCGAGGCGGGGCAGCTGCGCGACCAGCTCACGGCCGAACTCGCCTTCCTCGGCCTCGACGCCGACCTCGATCCGGTGGACGAGCCGGACGCCGAACGCCCAATCAGCATGCCGGTGACGGCGATGGTGCTGGCCCGCGGGCGGCAGGAAGCGATCGCCGCGGAGGAACTCCCGGTCGTCACGCTCGCGGCGCGCTTCGACGCCGAAGACCGCCCGGGCATCGAGAAGGCGCTGGCCGAGGAGCAGCCCCGGGTCGACGTGGCCGCCGCTCAGGCCCAGTTCCAGGCCTGCCGCGTCTCGGCCGAGAAGCTCGCCGGCGAGCAGGGCACCGCGCGGCTGACCCGGACCCTGGTCGCGCTCGGCGCCGCCACGGTCAACGCCGGGACGGTCGCGTTCCGGCTGCCCGGTGGCTGGCCGCGGACCGTCGCGGGCATCCTGCGGACGGTCGCCAGGAGCACGGCGCGGGTTTCGCAGGGCGCGTCCCGGCTCGGCACGGCGGGCTCGCTCGTGGCCGGTGCGCTGGCGCTGCTGGCCGGGCTGGTGATCGGCAGCAATGGCGGCGCCGTCCTGCAGTGGATCGGCCTTCCGGTCCTGGCGGGCGCGGTCGTCTACCTGGCGACGGCGCTGCTCACGACCGGCCACAAGGTGCGGTCGGCGTTCGCGGCACTGGGCGCGCTGGTCGTCGCGGCGCTGCTGCTGGCCGCGTTCCTGCCCCCGCTGGCCCGCCCGTTCTTCGGCTGGCTCGGTTCGGTGGTCGAGGGCTGGCGGCGCGGCGAGGGTGCCGTGTGGTGGCTGGTGGTGTCCGGGCTGCTGATCCTGCCCGCGGTCGTGATGCCGCTGAGCGCGATCGTGCGCCGCCTCGGCCACCGCCGCGCGCAGAAGGCCGTCGCCGGACGCTCACGCTGAGCGATCCGCCGCGGGCGTTTTGCCCAGGCACCGTCCACTCCAAACATGTTTGTGTGACTGCTCACCGGGTACTCGGAGTCGTCGCAGGTCATCGCGGGGGTCGTGAGCTGCGTCGCTGGCATGCGGAAAAATCTCTGTTACGTTTCCTGAGTATGTCCGTAACGCACTTGATCGAATCCCCGACCAAGGCGGACGGCGCGGAGCTGTGGCGAATCGCGCGTGATTCCGCCAAGCTCGATCTCAACTCGCCGTACGCATACATGCTGTGGTGCCGCGATTTCGCCGAGTCTTCGGTCGTCGCGCGTGAGGATGGCAGGGCGGTCGGTTTCGTCATCGCCTACCGCAGACCGGACGAGCCCGACGCGGCGCTCGTCTGGCAGGTTGCCGTCGACGCGTCCCAGCGCGGAAAGGGCCTGGCCGGGGCCCTGCTCGACACGCTGTACACGCGCCTGGTCGGCGAGGGCGTGCGTTACCTCGAGACCACCATCACCCCGGACAACGAGGCGTCCATCGGGCTGTTCACGTCGTTCGCGAAGCGGTGGAACGCCGCCGTGGAAACCAGTGTGCTCTTCGACGGGGCGGATTTCCCCGAAGCGGGGCACCTGCCCGAAGAGCTTTACCGCATCGGTCCGCTGACCGCGCCGGCGAATCCGGGCGATTAGGAGAGAAAGAAACACATGAGCATCTTCGAAGAGCTCGAATCCGAAGTACGCAGCTACAGCCGCGGCTGGCCGGTCGTGTTCGACCGGGCGCAGGGCAGCCATCTCTACGACGAAAGCGGGAAGCCCTATCTGGACTTCTTCGCCGGGGCCGGCGCGCTGAACTACGGGCACAACAACCCGCAGCTGAAGCAGGCGCTCATCGACTACATCCAGCGCGACGGCGTCACCCACGCGCTGGACATGTTCACCGTGGCCAAGCGCGACTTCCTGCAGACCTTCCGCGACAAGGTCCTCGACCCCCGCAACCTGAACTACAAGGTCGTGTTCCCGGGCCCGGGTGGCGCGAACGCCGTCGAGGCCGCGCTGAAGCTGGCTCGCAAGGTCACCGGCCGCGAGTCGGTCATCAACTTCACCAACGCCTTCCACGGCATGACGCTGGGCGCGCTGTCGGTCACCGGCAACTCGATGAAGCGCGGCGGTGCCGGCGTTCCGCTGGTGCACGCCACCCCGATGCCGTACGACAAGTACTTCGACGGCGCGATGCCGGACTTCCTGTACTTCGAAAAGCTCCTGGAAGATTCCGGCAGCGGGCTCAACGAGCCGGCCGCGGTGATCGTCGAAGGCGTCCAGGGCGAGGGCGGCATCAACGCGGCGCGCCTGGAGTGGCTGAAGGGGCTCGACGACCTCTGCAAGCGCCACAACATCCTGCTGATCCTCGACGACGTCCAGATGGGCTGCGGCCGCACCGGCCCGTTCTTCTCCTTCGAGGACGCCGGGATCACGCCGGACATCGTCTGCCTGTCGAAGTCCATCAGCGGCTACGGCATCCCGATGGCGCTGACGCTCATCAAGCCGGAACTCGACGTCTGGGAGCCGGGCGAGCACAACGGCACCTTCCGCGGGATCAGCCCGGCGTTCGTCACCGCCAAGGAAGCGATCGACGTCTACTGGAGCGACGACGCGCTCGAGAAGTCGACCAAGGCGAAGGGCGAGCGCATCGCCACCGCGTTCTCCGGCATCGCCGAGGCCTACCCGGAGGCGAACCTGGTCGCCAAGGGCCGCGGCCTGGCGCGCGGGATCGAATTCGCGAACGGCGACCTCGCCGGACGCGTCTGCGCCGAAGCGTTCGCGCGCGGCCTGCTGATGGAAACCTCCGGCCCCGACGGCGAAGTCATGAAGCTGCTGCCGCCGCTCACGCTGACCGACGACGAGCTCACGCAGGGCCTGTCGATCATCGACGAATCCATCAAGGCCGTCCTGACCAAGTAAGGAGTTCACCGTGCTCGTCCGCACGCTCGACGAGATCACCGACACCGACGCCGACATCAAGACCGAGAACTGGCGCAGCAAGCGGATCATCCTCGCCAAGGAGGGCGTCGGCTTCTCGGTGCACGAGACCACGCTCTACGCGGGGACGGTCAACGACTTCTGGTACGCCAACCACATCGAGGCGGTGTTCATCACCTCGGGTGAAGGCGAGATCGAGGACCTGGCCACCGGCAAGGTGTACGAGCTCAAGCCCGGCACGCTCTACCTGCTCAACGACCACGACAAGCACCAGGTCCGCCCGAAGACCGAGATCAAGTGCGTGTGCGTGTTCAACCCCCCGGTGACCGGCCGCGAGGTGCACGACGAAAACGGCGTGTACCCGCTGATCACCGAGTGAGGACCGGAGAGGAACAGGAGGCGAAGCCCGTGACGCTGACGGACACCCGGGTCGACGACCGGTACCCGACCCGGATCACCGGTACGCCGGCGCATCTGCCGCGCGTGCACCCCACCGTGTGGGGTACCGAAGCCGACGGCCCGATCGACGCCGCCACGCTGGCGAACCACGAGACCAAGGGCTACACCGTGGTCGACGGCATGCTGTCGGTCGGCGAGGTGCAGACCTACTGGCAGGAGCTGGTGCGGCTGTCCTCCGACCGGGAGCTCGCCCGGGACGAGCGGGTGATCACCGAGGCGAAGACCGGTGAGGTCCGGTCGATCTTCGACGTCCACGAGATTTCGGACCTGATCGCCGAGCTGGTGCGCGACCCGCGCGTGCTGGACCGAGCGCGGCAGCTGCTCGGCTCCGAGGTGTACATCCACCAGAGCCGCGTCAACTACATGCCCGGCTTCAAGGGCACCGGGTTCTACTGGCACTCGGACTTCGAAACCTGGCACGCGGAGGACGGCATGCCGTCGCCGCGCGCGGTCAGCTGCTCCATCGCGCTGACCGACAACCACCCGTTCAACGGCGGCCTGATGATCATGCCGGGCTCGCACCGGACGTTCGTCCAGTGCGCCGGCGAGACGCCCGACGACAACTACAAGAGCTCGCTCAAGGACCAGCGGGTGGGCGTGCCCAGCGAAGACGACATCACGAAGCTGGCGGCCGAGCACGGCATCGACCAGTTCACCGGCCAGGCGGGCTCGGCCCTGTGGTTCGACTCGAACATCATGCACGGCTCCGGGAACAACATCACCCCGTACCCGCGCTCGAACATCTTCCTGGTGTTCAACAGCGTGGACAACGCCCTGCAGGAGCCGTTCGCGGCGAGCGCGCCGCGGCCCGCGTTCATCGCCGGCCGCGACTCGACGCCCATCAAACGCTGAGCCGTATGGGAGTTTTGCCCGGTTGACTCCGGCGTTGGTGAGACCCGCCCGTGACCGGCCCGGTGCGCTTTGTTACCGTGTCGACCACCGCGCGGGCGTGTGGTCCGCGCAACACGTCTTCGCGGACGACCGGCGGCGGGTGCTTCGCTCGGGGTGAGCACACCCGCCCGGTCGTCCACGGCGACGACGGGCGGACCGGCCCCCTGGCGGCCCGGCCGGAAGTTTCAGCACGACCCCGTACCACCGGATCGGGACCGGTGGTACGGGGTCGTGTCATGTCCGTACCCCGCCGGACGACACGCGTACCCACGTGGCCGACTCGCGTACCCGGATGGACGACACGCACGACCCGGCCGGGTGCGCCGTGTCGTCCGCCGGGGTACGCGTGTCGTCCGGTCGGGTAGGCCGGTGGATGCCGTACGGCCGGGACGCCGGTGCTGCGGATTCCGCAGCGCTACGAAACGTCCTGGTCCCGGCCCGGCCGGGTGGTATTCGCCGTCCGCCGATCACGGTAGGTTGACTTTCCCGGCGGGGGCGACGCCGGCACACCGTGGAACCGGGGAGGTGGGCGCGCGCATGGCCCGGACCCGACTCCAGCTGCTCGGGCCCGTCCAGCTGTTCCACGGCGACGACCCCGTCCCGATCGGCGGGCCCGGCGTCCGCGGACTGCTCGCGCTGCTGGCGCTCAAGCCCGGCAAGGTCGTCGCGCTCGACGAGATCATCGACGCGCTGTGGGGGCACGACCCGCCCGCGACCGCCCGCACCATCGTCCACGGCAACGTCTCGCACCTGCGCCGGATCCTGCGCGGGCTCGACGGCCCGAGCATCCTCACCACCCCGCCGGGCTACCGGCTGGACATCGAGCCCGACCGGATCGACGTCCACCGGGCGCGCACGCTGCTGGACCGCGCGTCGGTGGCCACGCCGGAGGTCGCGGCCGCGCTGCTCGCCGAAGCGCTCGCGCTGTGGCAGGGTCCCGCGCTGGGCGGGGTGCCCGACTCCCTGCAGGCCCCCGAGCTGGAGGACCTCCGCCTCGCCGTGCACGGTGCCCGCGTCGACGCCGACCTCGAACTCGGCCGGCACGCGGAGCTGATCGTCGAGCTCAGCCCGATCGTCCGGGCCGATCCGCTGGCCGAGCGGACCGCCGGGCAGCTGATGCGGGCGCTGTACCACGCCGGCCGCCGCGGGGACGCGCTCGAGCTGTACCGGACCGTCTCCCGCGCGACGCTGGGCACTCTCGGCGTCGAGCCCGGCGCCGAGCTGCGCTGGCTGCACGAACGGGTGCTCAACGACGACCTCCCGGCCCGCAACGTCGTCGCCCCGGCCACCGGCAGCGAGCCGGCGAAAGCGATTTCCCAGCTGCCCGCCGCGGTGCCCAGCCTGGCCGGGCGCGCTGAGGAGCTGGCCTGGCTCGACGGCCTGGTCACCCGGGTCGAAGCCGGGGAGCCGACGATCGCCGTGGTCACCGGAACCGCCGGCGTCGGCAAGAGCACGCTGGTCGTGTGGTGGGCGCACCGGGTCGCCTCCCGGTTCCCGGACGGCGTGCTGTTCGCGTCGCTGCGCGGCTTCGACCCGCACCACCCGCCGCTGGAGCCGGCCGAGCTGCTCACGCAGTTCCTGCTCGGCCTCGGCGTCGACACCGCGAAGATCCCGGAGCTGCTGCACGAACGCGTCGCGCTCTACCGGTCCCTGATCGCCGGGCGGCGGATGCTGGTGCTGCTCGACGACGCCCGCACCGCCGAGCAGGTGCGCCCGCTGCTGCCGCCGAGCGCGCGGACGATGACCGTGGTGACCAGCCGGTCGCGCCTCGACGGGCTCACCGTGTCGAACGCGGCCAAGCAGCGCGTCCTCGGCACCCTCGCCCCCGACGACGCCGTCCAGCTCATCGAGGAGCTCGCCGGCCCGGCAAGCCTGAACCACGCCCTCGCGCGGCTGTGCGGCTACCTCCCGCTCGCACTGCGGATCGCGGGCGCACGGCTCTCGGCGAGCGCGCAGCGGACCGCGGAGGAGCTCGTCGACGAGCTCGGCAACGAACGCACCCGGCTGGCGGGGCTGCAGGTCGACGGCGCCGACGACAGCGTGCGCGCGGCGTTCGACGTCTCCTTCCGCGGCCTGCCCGGCGAGATCGCCGAGACGTTCCTGCAGCTGGGCGCGATCCCCGGGGTGCTGGTCGGGCCGCACCTGATGGCCGCGGTCGCGCAGATCCCGGTGGCCGAGGCCCGGCGGCGGCTGCGCGCGCTGGCCGCGCACAACCTCATCGCCGAAACCGAGCGGGACGTCTTCGTGCCGCACGACCTCGTCTGCCTGTACCTGCGGGAGCTCGTCGAGCAGGAGCTCGGGGAGAAGGACCGCGACGAGGCGCTGGGCTGGACGATCCGCTACTACCAGGCGGTGGCCGACCGGGCGCGGCGCCGGCTGGGCCGGGTCGCCGACCCGCTCGACTTCTCGAACGTGCTCGCCGACGACGCGATGCCCCCGCTGCGCGGCCACGACGAGGCGCACGACTGGTTCGCCGCGGAGTGGCCGAACCTGCTCGCGGTGCTCGACGCCGCGTACGCCGCGGGCCGCTACGACGACGTCTGGCGGCTGGCCCGGCTCGGGCACACCTACCGGGTCGCCTGCCCGTTGCTGGACGAGTGGACGCGCACCGCCGACCTCGGCGTCGCCGCCGCCGAAGCCGCGGGCGACGTCGCGGGGCAGTGCTGGCTGCGGCTCGCGCGGTGCGAGATCGCGCTGACCTTCGAGCTGCCGGGGTTCGGGCTCGCGGACGCCGAACGGGCCGCGGAGCTCGCCGGACCGCTGGCCGACCGGCGGCTGGGCACGTCGGCGGACCTGCACGTCGGACGCGCGCTGAGCCGGCTCGGCGAGCACGAGAAGGCCATCGAGCGGCTCACGAAGGCCGTGGGGGAGGCTCCCGACGTCACCTTGCGGGGGCAGGCGCTCAGCAGCTGCGCGCAGGCGGAGAAGCGGGCGGGCCGGCTCGCCGACGCGATCGCCCACCAGCGCGCCGGCCTGCGGATCGACCGCGAACTCGGCGACGACGACCGGGTCGTCGTCGCGCTGGACCGGCTGGCCGAGCTCAGCCTGCGGGCCGGGGACGCCGAGGCGGCCGAGCGGGACGTCTGGGAGGGAATCGACCTGGCGATCAGCCGCGGGTTCGTCGCGCGCGAGGGCGCGCTGCGGCTGACGCTGGGCCGGGTGCTTCGCGCCCGCGGCGACATCGACGGCGCGCGGGAACAACTGGCGTTGTGCGTGCGCATTTACGAGCGGGTGCACCCGAAGCTCGTCGGTGAAGTCCGTGCCGAACTCGCCGATCTCCAGTAAGACGTTTCCCGGTTTTCCGGCTCGGGTTGCGAATGGGTCACGGCGGGGGCCCGTGCGCTGAATCCTTAGTGGATTCTTAGTGGCCGCGGGCGGTGTCCGCGTAGGTTCGGCGGTGCCGGCTGAGCCCTAGGGGAGGGGCAGGCGGAGACGCCGGTGCCGGGCCCCGCGCGGGAAACCGCGGCGGGGCCGGGAGCCGCCAGGAGCGGCTCGTGGCGGCCCGGCCGGCCGAGATGGGGGTAGGCCGGCCGGTCGCCAGGCGGCTCAGCCCACGTTCGCCGTGCAGAGCGCGATCGTCGTCCCGGTGTTTTCCGCGACCTTCTTGCCGTCGACCAGAATGGCGCACTTGATTTCGTTGGTGACATCCGCATTTCGCGTGTCCGCGGTGAGCGTCAACAGGTACGAGCCATTGTTGTACGAGGCTTTGCCCAGCCAGGCGTCGGTGCTCGCGGGCGCGTTCTCGGTGCGCTGGTCGTTGAGGCTGCCGTAGCGGACCGTAGCGCCCCCGGCCGAGGTGACCTGGAACGTCACGGCGTGCTTGTCGCCGGCCACCGCGGGCAGGTGGAGCCCGGACTCGCCGCCGCTGAAGAAGGTCGAGTACAGCAGCATCCCGGCCGTCGTGAGCAACGCTGCCACCGAGACGCCGGTGGCGGTGAGCGCCAGCCCGTGGTCGCCCGCCGCGCCCTTCTTGGCCTGGACCAGCCCGGCGATCGCCAGGACCAGCCCGAGCCCGCCCAGCGGCCACGCCACGAACTCGACATCCGGGATGAACGTGACGATCAGGGCGGCCACGGCGAGCAGCAGGCCGACGATGGCCAGGATGTTCCGTCCGGACTTCGCGTTGGCTCGACGACGCTCCGTGGCCGTCACCGGCGGCGCGGGTCTTCCGTGGCGCGCGGCGGCCTGCGGGTACTGCGGGTCGGTCATCATGCGGACCCCTTCGGGTGGGAGTGCGACGACGTTAACCCATAAGTGTGGCCCCGAACGAAATTGTTACATTCTGGAAAAAGTCATTGTCCCACCATTTCGGGTCAGGTATCGATATTTCCTGACATCGCGGGCATGGCGTGGCCCGATGATCAATGGGAAGAATGTCGGAGTTCCCACTGTTCGGCGCGGTCTTTGCCGACCTCGCAGCGGGTATCGTAAATACCGTACGGACATCCCGGCACCACTGTGAGGCCTACGACGACCGTAGGTCACAGCGTTCAAGACCAAAGTCGCATACCGGACTTCTCAGTCGAAAAGACTGACTTCCGGGGTGATTTCGAGGAGTTCGAAGACGGGCCGGCCGCGGCGGCCGTCGATCGTCGTCGTGCGCACGACACGCAACCGGGCGGTCACCGGGCGGTCGAGGTTCTCCTTGATCTGGTCGAGCAGGTCCGGCGCCACCGCGCCCTGGATCGTGCCGCCCGACTCGCGGTCGAGGTAGAAGATCCGCCGCCGGGTGCGGACGCCGTCGAGCCGCCCGCGGACCGTCTCGTAGCCGACCTCTTCGCGGGACTCGCGGAGGCTGCCCTGCAGGATCCGGGCCTGCTCGGTGGTCATGCTGCGGGTGACCTGTTCGCCCGCGGTCGGGGTCAGCGCCATCCCGATGCCCGCGTTCTTCGCGACGGCGTTGACGATGTCGCTGACCGCGTTGCGGACGGTGTCGCGCTGCAGCAGCACGGCGTCGAGCGCGCCGTCGTCCGAGCCGTTCGCCGGCAGGAAGTCGCACAGTTCCTTGACCGCGCGCTCGGACAGCGTCTCGATGCCGTCGACGATCAGGGCGTCGTCGGCCACCGGCTCAGGGAAGCCGAAGAAGATGGCGTTGCCCGCCTGGCCGCGCTGGATCAGCGGCGCCTTGTCCCGGTCGGTCTGCTGGACCTGGGTGACCTCGCCGGAGGGGTTCCGGATGATGTGCCCGATCTTCGCCGTCGCGTCCTGCAGGGCGCGGCTGATGTCGGAGAACGTGTAGGCGTCGATGGTCTGCTCGCCGATCACCGAGACGTGCAGCAGCGGCGAGCGGGACGTCCGCTCGAACTTCGCGTTGGCCGCCATCGCCGAGGCGCGGGCCAGGTCGTCCAGCCACGTGCCGCCGGGGATTTCGTCGGCGATGCGCCGGAACTCGTTCCTCACCAGATCATCTCCGGGTAGCCCCTGCCGCCTTCGGCCCAGACCTCGGCCCACACGTCCTCGTCGCCGGGGCGGCACAGGAAGCCGTCCAGCATGCCCCCGACCGGCTGCACCTGATCGAGGTACATCGCCGGCTGCCCGACGATCACGCCGCGCAGCGTGAGCAGGCCGTAGAGCGCGGACCGGCCGGCGCCGTCGAGCCGCTTGAGGGCGCCCCATTCGTCCGGGATGAGGACGACGTCGAGGCTCTGCGGCGGGTGGGCCGTCCGGGTGATGAGCTCGCCGCCGATCCAGGCGCGGCCGGACGGGATGATCCGCCGGGCGACGCCGAGGTAGCTGTTGAGCGCGCTGAACAGGATCTCGCGCTCGTTCTGGTGCGGGGCGTCGAAGACCAGGCGTTCGTAGACGTCGGCGAGGTCGCCCGCGTGCCGGCCCGGTGGCAGGACCTGCTGCGACGTCCAATGGGGGAGCGCCACGCCACCCCCTTCTCAGCCCTTTTCCTTGCGCGCTCACAGTGCGTAGCCGAACTTACCAGGATGGGTGTCAGGCACCGCGCCCAGGCTGGTGCGGCCACTGCGGGGTGGCCTCTTCGGACTCGGGCCAGGCGGGTTCGTCTTCGGCGGGCCAGTCTTCGGCGTCCGCGCCGCGTTGCGGCGGCAGCGGCAGGTGCCCTTCGCGGTGACCCACGGGCTCGGGTTCGTCGGCGGCGGGTGGCCGCGGCTCCGGCGGGTGCTGCGCCCAGGCGGCGGGGATGAACTGCGTCTGCTCGGCCGACAGCGGCGGTGGCGGCGGCTCCGGTTCGTACTGCGGTTCGTACTGTGGTTCGGGCTCGGGTTCCGGCCGCGGTCTCCGCGTGGCCCGCTGGAGCAGCCACGAGGTGAGCGCACCGAGGGCGAAGGCGACGATCAGCCACAGCCAGATCTGCCCGAACAGCCACACCATCTGCCATCACCCCTTAGACGACTGTGATTTCGACGCGCCGGTCTTCTTCGCCACCGGTGGCCGGCCGGGTGTCGCCCAGCCCCCGGTAGGTCACGCGGCTGACGGCCAGCCCGTTGCCGGTGAGGATCCGCGCGACGGCCCGGGCGCGGTCCCGGGAGAGCTTCAGGGCGGAGCTTTCCCCGCCGGGCCCCGGTGCGGCGTGCCCGGTGACGCGGTACCGGAAACCGGCGGGCGCCTTGGCCAGGGCGATCGCGATGCTGCGGGCGGCCTGGGTCCCGTCGGCGGTGAGCCGCGCGGAGTCCGGTTCGAAGCTGATGGGAGCTTCGGTGAGCATCCGGTCGATCTCGGCCTGAACCCCGGCCTTGTCGGTCGGCGGCGGCGCGGTGGTGCTGGTGGTCGGCGGCGGGCTGCTGCTGGTGGTGGGGGTGCTCGTCGTCGGGCTCGCGCTGGTGCTCGCCGGCGCAACGGGGGTCACATCACCGTTGACCTTGGCGGCCCGCACACCATCGACGCCCTGGACGACTTCGAGGGCTCGCAGGGCTTGCTCGGGTGGGAAGCCGCTGAGGGTGGCATCCCGCCCGTCGAACCGGACATCCCCGGTGGGCAACCCGGCTTCGAAGAGCGCGGTCTGCGCCCGCGCGGTGAGGTCGCGTTCCATGCTCCCGGACTGAGCCCAGGTGGCGACCCCCGCCAGCAGTGCTGTGACCAGCACCGCGATCGGGACCCCGAGGATCCACCGCTGACCACCGGACATAAGGGGACTGTAAGCCGGGTGCAGCGGGTTGGCGACCTGAATCCGGGTGGCGATCCACAAGTTGTCCCCAGGTAAGTCGACATGTGGACAACTTGAGGGGCTGTGATCGGTCGGGCACTTTCTGTCGGAGGTGGCGGATAGGCTGGATACCGGGGGCGCAGCCCGAGGAGTCCGGCGCGCGGAGGACCCGGCGAGCGGAGCAGCCGAACCCGACCGCAGCCGCGACCTGAACCCTCAGCTGGCCTGCTGCTGAGCGCCGTCCGGCACCTCGAGCACATCCAACGGCACCAACGGCGCCAGCTTCGGCCGCTTCGGCGACAACCCGTCCCCCATCGACTCACCCCGGATCTGCCGCCGGATCCACGGCAGCAGGTGCACCTTCGTCCACGTCAGGTCCGACCGCCGCGAGTCGAGCCACCGCGAAGGCACCGCCTCCACGGGCCAGGGCTCCCGCCAGTCCGCCTCCACCGGGATCCCCAGCACCTCCGCCGCCTTCAACGCGATCCGCCGGTGGGCGTCCGGCGAGAAGTGCAACCGGTCGTCGCTCCACGCGCGGCGGTCGTGCAGCGGGCCCATGGTCCACAAGTCGACGATGCGGGCTCCGTAGCGCTCCGCGATCGCCCACAGGTGCGTGTTGTAGATCGCCACCTTGCCGCGCAGGACCGACATCACCGACAGCACCTTCGTGTCCGGGCCGTTGAACATCAGCACCGGGATGCCCGCCTCGCGCAGCTTCGCGACGCCCTCCTCCAGGCGCAGCGCAACCGCGTCGACGTCCGCGCCCGGCACGATGATGTCGTTGCCGCCCGCACACAGCGTGACCAGGTCCGGCTTCAGCTCCAGGGCGATCGGCAGCTGCTCGTCCAGGATCTCGTCGAGCATCTTGCCGCGCAGGGACAGGTTCGCGTACCGGAAGCCCGGCTCGCCGCCCGCCAGCATTTCCGCGAGCCGGTCCGCCCAGCCGCGGAAGGACCCGTCCGGCAGGGCGTCGTTGAGCCCCTCGGTGAAGCTGTCACCGAGGGCTACATAGCTGTCGAATCCGAACACGTGGGTCCCCTTCCCATCCTGCGAGATCCTGCGACCGAACACACCCCGACATGTAGTTGTACACCTCAACTAAGCATCGGGGTGCCACCCCCGCCGCCACCACGGGCGTTCAGCCAGCGGTAACAGTGTCTTATCTTGTCGGCCTTCTGCGCCTCTCTATTACGTAGTCTTCACCTTCGGCATGCCGTGAAACAGCACACTCGGACACAAACAGGGGCCCCGATGTGGCGAAAATCTCCCTGCCCGGGGCGTCCCGGACCGGATCCGGCAGGCTGGACACGTGTCCGGAGAACCCCGTGAGTCGCTCGCGCAGATCCTCGGCGGCCGCCGGGGCGCCCTCGACGCCAGCATCCCGCCCGTCGGTTTCGTCGCCGGCTGGCTCGCGGCCGGGCAGTCCGTCGCCTGGGGCGCCGGCGCCGCCATCGCGGTCGCCGTCGCGCTCGGGATCTACCGGTACGCCCGCGGCGGCAAGGTGCGCGCGCTGGTCGTCAGCCTGGCCGCCGTCGTCGCGGCCGCTCTCATCGCCCTGCACACCGGCCGCGCGCAGGACTTCTTCCTGCTGCAGCTGATGTCCAATGTGGCCAGCGCGCTGCTGTGGGCGGCCAGCATCGTCGTGCGCTGGCCGCTGCTCGGCGTCGTCGTCGGCCTGCTGCTGGGCCAGAAGACGCGCTGGCGCCGTGACCCGGCCCTGCTGAAGGCGTACTCGCGGGCCAGCTGGGTCTGGGTGTTCGGCCAGTACACGCTGCGCGTGGCCGTCTACGGCCTGCTGTGGTGGTCCGGCCAGGTGATCGCGCTCGGCGTGGCCCGCACGGTGCTGTCGTGGCCGCTGGTCGCGCTGACCGTCGCGGTGAGTGGCTGGGTGCTCTACCGGGCGTTGCCGCCGGAGCATCCCGGCCTGCGCCTGGCGCCCGAAACCCGCTCCGACGACGTACCCGGGGCATAAGGCGGCCCCCGGCGAGGGGGGAGGGTCCGGGGGCCACTGCCTACGGTACCCGGACTACCCGGGTTCAGTCGACGTTTTCGCGGCTTTGCGCCGCGTTTTGCTCGAGATCCTCACGCCGGGGGGCGCGGCGTGCCCTCGCCGAAGGCGTCCACGGCGGCCAGCCAGGCCGCCCCGAGCACGCCATCGGAGCTGGTCAGCACCTCGAGATCGGCCAGACGGCGGCGGACGAGTGCGCCGACCGGGCTCGTTCCGGTGAGCACCGAGCCGACGAGCACGACCGGGGTCGACTCGCCGGGCTCGCGCGCCGCGAGCGCGTTCGCGACCAGAAGCTCGGCCGCGCGGGTGACGATCTCCCGGGCCGCGGGCTCGCCCGCGTCGTGCGCCGCGCTCACCAGCGGGGCGAACCGGGCGAGCCGCACCGGCGCCTCGGCGTTGGCCGCGGTGATCAACGCGCGGGACGCTGCGAGCCGGCCGGCGTCGGTCCGGACGTCCAAAGCGGACGGTCCGAGCGCGGCGGCGAGCACCGCCGACGGGAGCCCGTCGAGCGGCCGCCCGCGGCCGAGTGCCTCCAAAGTGGAGCGAACGGCCTCGCGGCCGAGCCAGAACGCGGATCCTTCGTCGCCGAGCAGCCAGCCGTAGCCGCCGGTGGTTCCCGCGAGCCGCCGCTTCCGGATCCGGCCGGCGATCGAACCGGTGCCGGCGACCAGGACCGTCCCGTCCGGCGCCGAGGTCGCCGACGCGTACGCCACTTCGGCGTCGGCGACCGTCCGGACGGCACACGTGAGACCGATTCGCGTCCACGCCGCGTCGAAGACCGCGCCCACGCTCTCGTCGCTCAGCTTGCTGACCCCGGCCATGCCGACGACGCACGCCCGCACGGCGCCGGGGTCGCGGGTGCCGAGCGCCGCGGTGATCGCCTCGGCGACCCGGCCCGCGGCGACCTCCGGCGGGTGCGCGTTGGGGTTGGCGCCTTCGCCGCGCCCGACGCCCAGCACCGCGCCGGCGGCGTCGACCAGTGCGGCCCTGGTCGACGTGCCGCCGGCGTCGACGCCGATCGCGAAGCTCACCGGGTCTTGGTCACCTTCAGCAGGCCGCGCGGGCTGTCCGGGTCGCCGCCGCGGGCCAGCGACAGGCCGAGCGCGATCCGCTGGATCGGCAGGATCTCCAGGATCGGCGCCAGCTCCTCGACGGTCTGCGGCACGTCGATGCGCAGCGCCGCCGGCGTCTCCGCCGACGCCGAGCCGACCGCGACGACGTCCGCGCCGCGCTTGCCGACGGCGTCGATGACCTCGCGCATCGCCTCGGCACCGTGCCCGGCGCTGGTCACCGCGAGGACCGCGGTCTGGTCGTCGACCGCCGCGACCGGGCCGTGGAGCAGGTCCGCGCCGCTGTACGCGCGGGCCGCAAGGTAGCTCGTCTCGGCGAGCTTGAGCGACGCCTCCAGCGCGGTCGCGTACGAGTAGCCCCGGGCGGCGGTGAGCACCCGGTTCACGAACCGGTACCGGTCCACCGCGCGCTGCACGCCCTCGTCGGCGCCGTCCAGCGTCTGCTGCGCCAGCTCGCCGATCTTCTCGGCGTCGGCCGCCTTGCCGCCGCGCACCGCGTCGATCAGCAGGTACAGCGCCATCAGCGTCGCCGAGTACGTCTTGGTGGCGGCGACGGCCTTCTCGAGGCCCGCGCCGATGTCGACGCCGAGTTCGGACGCCGCCCGCAGCGGCGAGTCCGGGGTGTTGGTGACCGAGACGGTCAGCGCGCCCTGGCGCCGCGCCGTTTCGGTGACCTCGATCAGGTCAGGCGAGCCGCCGCTCTGGCTCACCGTGACGAAGAGCACGTCCCGCAGGTCCGGCCGCGCGCCGTACAGCGTGGCCGTGGACGGGGAGACCAGACCGGCCGGAAGGCCGAGGAGTACCTCGATCAGGTACTTCGCGTACAACGCTGCGTGGTCGCTCGATCCACGCGCGGCGAGCAAAGCGAACCGCGGCGGGCGTTGTGAGATCTTTTCCGCCACTTCGGCGATTTCCGCCTGACGCGCCACCAGTCCGGCCAGGACGTCCGGCTGCTGGGCGATCTCCGCGGCCATGTGCTCGCCGGGCCGTTGTTCGGTCATCATTTTCCTCTCCACCTCCGGCATTATGTACCGGACTCAGGCGGCGTCGGTCAGGTCTAGACCAATGTTATAGGGGCGGCGCGTTTGGGGAAAAGGGTACGTTTCTTACGGGGACGTGGCGTGCGATGAGGGAAGGCATAGGGAGCCGGGCATGTTGGAGACCACCACCACGGGCGAGGCGGCCGCCGTCGCCGGGATGCGCGGGCAGCGCGAGCCCAAGTACTGGGCGTTGAAACAGCACCTCCTCGATCTGCTGGACGTGCTGCCGCCGGGGTCGCCGATCCCGACCGAACGCGCGCTCGCCGGGGAGTTCACGGTCTCCCGCACCACCGTGCGCCAGGCGCTGGCCGACCTGACCGCCGAGGGGCGGCTGCACCGGGTGCAGGGCAAGGGCACTTTCGCGGCCGAGCCGAAGCTCGCGCAGCGGCTGCAGCTGTCCTCCTACACCGAGGACATGCGCAAGCAGGGCCTGAAGCCGTCGTCGAAACTGTTGGAAGTCGAGGAAATGCCGGTCGAGGGCGACCTCGCGAAGCTGCTCGGAATCCGGACCGGCGCGAAAATCCTTCGCCTTCGACGCCTTCGACTGGCGGACTCGCAGCCGATGGCGCTCGAAACGACGCACCTCCCGCTCGGCCGGTTCCGCGGGCTGCGCAAGCACGTCTCGGCCGGCGGTTCGTTGTACGCCGTTCTGCGCGAGCACTACGGCGTCGAACTCGAGCGCGCGGAAGAGACGATCGAGACGTCGCTGGCGGGTCCGCAGGAAGCGGAGATGCTCGGCGCGGACGTCGGCATGCCGGTGCTGATGCTGACCCGTCATTCGTTCGCCACCGACGGCAAGCCGGTCGAGTTCGCCCGCTCGGTCTACCGCGGCGACCGCTACAAGTTCGTGACGACGCTGCTGCCGTAGGGCGCGGTTGACGGGGATCTCCGGGCGCGGTGGAGTGAGCACGTGACTGCCACGGAAGACACCGGTATCCGATGGGGGACGCACGCCGCTCGCGGCGTGCTCACCACCACGATCCTCGGATCGGGCATGGCGATGCTCGACGGCACCATCGTCAACGTCGCCCTGCCCCGCATCGGCGCCGAGCTCGACGCCTCCGTAGCGGGGCTCCAGTGGATCCTCGACGGCTACATGCTGGCCCTGGCCGCGCTGATCCTCGTCGCGGGCTCGCTCGGCGACCGGTACGGCCGGCGCCGGATGTACCTCGTCGGCGTCGTCTGGTTCGGCGTCGCCTCCGGCCTGTGCGCCGCGGCGCAGTCCACCGAGATGCTCGTCGCCACCCGGATCCTGCAGGGCATCGGCGGCGCGCTCCTGACGCCGGGGTCGCTGGCGATCCTCCAGGCGTCCTTCGCGCACGACGCCCGCGCCCGCGCGATCGGCGCCTGGTCCGGCCTCGGCGGCATCGCGGCCGCCGCCGGGCCGCTGCTCGGGGGCTTCCTCGTGCAGGTGTGGTCGTGGCGGCTGGCGTTCCTGATCAACGTGCCGATCGCGGTCGCCGTGGTGCTCATGGCGCGCAGGTTCGTCCCGGAATCCCGTGATCCGGACGCCACCGGGCACCCGGACTTCGGCGCCGCGGCCCTCGGCGCCCTCGGCCTCGCGGGGATCACCGGGGCGCTGGTGGAGGCGCCCGCCCGCGGCGTCGGCGACCCGATCGTGCTGGTCGCGGGCCTGCTGGGGATCGCGGGGCTGGCCGCGTTCGTCGCCGTCCAGCACCGCTCGCACGAGCCGCTCGTGCCACCGTCGCTGTTCCGCGACCGCACGTTCACCCTCTCGAACGCGCTGACGTTCGTCGTCTACGCCGCGCTCGGCGGGGTGATGATGCTGCTGGTCATGCAGCTGCAGGTCTCGCTCGGCTACTCGCCGACCGCGTCCGGGCTGGCCGGGCTGCCGCTGACGGTCATCATGCTGCTGCTCTCGGGCCGCTCCGGCGCGCTCGCCCAGCGCATCGGACCGCGGACGCAGCTGGTGGTCGGCCCGATCGTGGTCGGCATCGGGATGCTGCTGATGCTGCGCATCGCGCCCGGCGCGTCCTACCTCGGGACGGTGCTGCCTGCGGTGGTCGTGTTCGGCCTGGGCCTGGCGACGGTGGTGGCCCCGGTGACCGCGACGGTGCTCGCCGCGGCCCCGGACCGGTACGCCGGTGTCGCGTCCGGCGTCAACAACGCCATCGCCCGGTCAGGAGGCCTGCTGGCGGTCGCGGTGCTGCCGGCGGCGGCCGGGCTGACCGGCGAGGCGTACGCGGACCCGGTCGCGCTGACGGCCGGCTGGCGGACGGCGCTGGTCATCTGCGCGGCGTTGGCGATCGCCGGCGGCCTGATCGCGCTGGGCATCCACAACGGCGTCCTGGCCCCGCCGGAGACGGCCAAGCCGGACGACGAGTGTCCGCACCTGGGCGAGTGCTACCACTGCGGTGTCGAGGGCCCGCCGACGCACATCCGCGGCGGCGGGACCCCGGTCGCCGGCTCCTAGCCCGCGAGGATCTCGGCGAACAGCGCCGGGTCGGCGTTGCCGCCCGAGACGAGGGCGACCGTCTTGCCCGGCGGCAGCTCGCCGGCGTGGGACAGGTACGCCGCCGTCGTCACCGCGCCGCTGGGCTCGGCCACCAGCCGGGCCTTGCGGGCCAGGACGCGGACCGCCTCGCGGATCTCGTCCTCGGTGACCGTCACCATCCCGTCGACGACTTCCCGCAGGTGGGCGAAGGTCAACTCGGACGGCTGGGACCGCAGGCCGTCGGCGATCGTCTTGGCGCGGTCGGCCTGCGGCCAGCGGACCAGCTCACCCCGCTGGAGGCTGTCGGCGGCGTCCGCGGCCAGCGCGGGCTCGACGCCGATCACGCGCGCCCGCGGGCAGCGGGCCCGGATCGCCGTGCCGACGCCGGCCGCCAGCCCGCCGCCGCTGACCGGGACCAGCACCACGTCGACGTCCGGCAGGTCCTCGGCGATCTCCAGGCCGGCCGTGCCCTGCCCGGCGATGATGGCCGCGTGGTCGAAGGGCGGGACGAGGGTCAGCCCGCGTTCGGCGGCCAGTTCACGCGCTTTGCCCTCGTGCTCGCCGATCGGCACCTCGATCACCTCGGCGCCGTACGACCGGGTGGCTTCGACCTTGATCCGCGGCGTGACGTCCGGTACGACGATCACTGCGGGCACTCCGTACCGCTGCGCGGCGTACGCGACTGCCTGCGCGTGGTTGCCGCTGGAGTACGCGATGACGCCGCGGGCGCGGGTCGCGTCGTCCAGGGTGGCGATGGCGTTGAACGCGCCGCGCACCTTGAACGCCCCGACCGGTTGCAGGTTTTCGGGTTTGAGCCACAGGGTTCCGCGGGGATCCCAGGTCTGGGGCAACAGGGGCGTGCGCACGGCGACATCGGCGACGCGCTTCGCGGCGGCCTCGATGTCAGAGATCGTCACCAGTTCCATGTGCCGAGTATGTCAAGAAAACGTCCGGACTGGAGTGTCTATTATGGACAGACGAAGTGGTCCTCCTCACGCTGCGGCAACGAGGGGAGTGCCTCACGCGCCTTAAGCGTTGGACAGGGGAGAACACGGACTACCTAGATCGGGATCATGAGCAAGGAGAACGTAGCGGCTTCGGCAGAGGAGAAGAAGGAAGAGAAGTCGGGCCTGCGGATCGCGCAGGTACTGGCAGCGGCGCTGGCGGCGGTGACCGCGGCGCTGCTCGGCTCGACACTGGGCGTGGCGGGCACGGTGATCGGCGCCGGCGTGGCGAGCGTGGTGTCGACGGTCGGCAGCGAGCTGTACCTGCGCTCGCTGGAGCGCACCCGCGCGGCGGCGCTCAAGGCGCGTCAGCTGGCGACGTCGGGCATCCGGCGGCGCGGGCCCGCGGTCGACATCACCGAGCAGCCGACGGTCCAGCTGGAGAAGCCCACGACGGCGCCCGCGCTGTCCGCGCGGCTCAAGAAGCTGCGCTGGCCGTTGGTCATCGGCACGAGCCTGGCGGCGTTCGCGGTGGCGATCCTCTCGATCGTCGGCTTCGAGTCGGCGACGGGCACCCAGATCGGCGGCGGGACGGGCGCGAGCATCGGCAAGATCTTCGGCGACTCGGGCCGCTCGAAGCCGACCCCGTCGACCACCGTTCCGACCAGCACGGACGACACTCAGGTCTCCCCGACGGAGACGACGACCACGCCGTCGCAGACCTCGACGGCACCGACGACGTCGTCCGAGACCCCGACGACCACCCCGAGCACGACGACCGAGCAGCCGTCGACCTCGGCGCCGGCGACCACGGCGACCCCGCCGACCAGCAAGGGCGCGGCAACGACGCCGACCCCGTGATCAGGGCAGCCGGGCCCGCAGCTCCCGCGCCGCGGCCTCGGGATCCTCGGCTTCGGTGATCGCCCGGACCACGACGATCCGTGACGCCCCGGCTTCCAGCACCGAGGGGAGCCGGGGCTCGTCGATGCCGCCGATGGCGAACCACGGCCGGTCCGGCGCCCAGGCCGCCGTCGCGCGCACCAGGTCCAGGCCCGGGGCCGGGCGGCCCGGCTTGGTCGGCGTCGGCCAGCACGGGCCCGTGCAGAAGTAGTCCACGCCGGGCTCCGCGGCCGCGGCGAGCGCCTGGTCGAGCGAATGCGTCGAACGGCCGATCACGACGTCGTCGCCCAGGATGCGGCGGGCCAGTGGCACCGGGATGTCGTCCTGGCCCAGGTGCAGCACGTCGGCACCCACCGCCAGCGCCACGTCGGCGCGGTCGTTCACCGACAGCAACGCGCCGTGCCGGGCGCACGCCTCCGCCAGCACCTCCAGCGCCGCGATCTCGCCGGCCGCCTCCAGGGCGCCGGTCTTGTCGCGCAGCTGGACGATGTCGACGCCGCCGGCCAGGGCCGCGTCGGCGAAGGCGGCCAGGTCCCCACGCGAGGTGCGGGCGTCCGTGCAGAGGTACAGGCGCGCCGAGTCGAGGCGGGCGCGGATCTTGTCACCGGAGAGGGCGGGCATAGCGGCGACCGTACCCCGCCCGTTAAGGTGGAGGTGTCCGCACGGGAGCCCGAGGCACGGGCTGAGAGGGAGCTGCCGCTCCGACCGTGGAACCTGATCCGGGTCATGCCGGCGCAGGGAGCGTGATTCCATGACGAACCTGGCTGTGGTGGGCGGCGGCGTGATCGGCCTCGCCGCCGCGTGGCGCGCCGCCGCGAAAAACCACCAGGTCACCCTGTACGACCCCGAACCCGCCCGCGGCGGTGCGTCCTGGCTGGCCGGCGGCATGCTCGCGCCCGTCACCGAGGCGTGGCCCGGCGAGGAGGACGTCCTCCGCCTCGGTGAGGAGTCGCTGAAACGGTGGCCGGATTTCGCGCGTGACCTGCGGGAAGAGGGCTTCGATCCGGGGCTGGCCGGGCACGGGACGCTCGTCGTCGCCTTCGACAGCGCCGACGCCGGCTACCTCGACATCCTGGCGGCCCACCTGCACGAACTCGGCCGCGCGGCCGAGCGGCTCACCGGCCGGGGAGCCAAACGGCTCGAACCGGGCCTCGGATCCGTCCGAAGCGGACTGCACGTGCCCGGCGACCTGGCCGTGGACAACCGGAAACTCCTGCAAGCCCTATACGCGGCGTGCCACCGGCGAAACGTCCGGTTCGTGCGAGAGCGCGTCGAAGAACTCCCGGACGCCGAAGCCGTCGTCCTCGCCGCGGGCGCCTGGACCGGGCGCCTGCACCCGCTGCTCGCCGACGCCGTCCGCCCGCTCAAGGGCGAAATCCTCCGGCTCAAGGCCCGCCGCGGCTGCCTGCCGCCGCCTGCGCACACCGTCCGGGCCGTCGTCGAAGGCCGCCCGATCTACCTCGTCCCGCGCGGTGACGCCGAGCTCGTCCTCGGCGCCACCCAGTACGAGGCCGGGTTCGACCGGGCCGTCACCGCCCGCGGGGTGCGTGAGCTGCTCGAAGGCGCCGAACGCGTCTTCCCCGCGATCACCGAGTACGAACTGGCCGAGACCGCCGCGGGCCTGCGGGCCGGCAGCCGGGACGCGCTGCCGTACCTCGGTGCCTTGGACGGCGGGGTTTTCGCCGCGACCGGGCACCACCGCAACGGCCTGCTGATGGCCCCGGTGACCGCGGACGCCGTGGTCGCCTGGCTCGAGGGGGACGAGCCGCCGGACGGCACCGCGGCCGCGTCCCCCGCCCGCCTGCACCGGAAGGAGCACGTGTGATGGAGATCAAGCTCAACGGCGAGTGGACGGCGTTCCCCGACGACGCCACCGTCGCCGACGTCCTCGACGCCACCGGCGGGCAACGGCCCGGGATCGCGGTCGCGGTCGACGGCGTCGTCGTCCGCCGCGCCGACTGGGCGGCCACCACCGTGCCCAAGGGTGCGGTCCTCGACGTGCTCACCGCGGTCCAGGGAGGCTGAAGTGGACGAAGAACCCCTGGTCATCGGCACGACCAAGCTGACGTCCCGGCTGATCATCGGCACCGGCGGCGCGGCCAACCTGGCCGTGCTGGAACGCGCGCTGGTGGCGTCCGGCACCGAGCTGACCACCGTTGCCATGCGCCGCGCCGACGCCGAAGGCGGCTCCGGCGTCATCGAACTGCTCAAGCGGCTCGGCATCGAGCTGCTGCCGAACACGGCGGGCTGCCGGACGGCCGCCGAAGCCGTGCTCACCGCCCAGCTCGCGCGGGAGGCCCTGGAAACCGACCTGGTCAAGCTCGAGGTGCACGCCGACGACCGGACGCTGCTGCCGGACCCGATCGAAACCCTCGACGCCGCCGAACGGCTGGCCGCCGACGGGTTCACCGTGTTCGCCTACACGAACGACGACCCGGTGCTCGCGCTGCGCCTGGAGGAGGCCGGCTGCGCCGCGGTGATGCCGCTGGGCGCGCCGATCGGCACCGGGCTCGGGATCCGGAATCCGCACAACATCGAGCTCATCGTGTCGCGGGCGGGTGTCCCGGTCATCCTGGACGCCGGGATCGGCACGGCGTCGGACGCGACCCTCGCCATGGAGCTCGGCTGCGCCGCCGTCCTGCTGTCGACCGCGGTCACCCGGGCCGCCGATCCCGAGCGGATGGCCGCGGCGATGCGCTCCGCCGTCGTCGCCGGTCACCTGGCCCGGGGCGCCGGGCGGGTGCCGCAGCGTTTCTGGGCTCAGGCGTCGAGTCCACCCCGGTGAACCAGGGCGCCTTCACGCCGAGTGTGCACCGCCAGCCCGTAAGGTGGACGGCATTTCCGGGGCACAGGGCAGAAGGAGCCAGCCGTGACGAGCACATCGGTCCAGGACGTCTCGGGCAGGTTGTACCTCGCCGTGGGCAGGCTGTCCCGGTCACTGCGGCAGGCCGGTGTGCCGGGGCCGGGCCACGGCGCCATCTCGGCGCTGGCGACGCTGGTCCACGCGGGCCAGCTCCGGCTCGGTGACCTCGCGGCCAAGGAGGGGGTGGCCGCGGCGACCATGTCGCGGATCATCGCGTCACTGGTCGAGGCCGGGTACGTCAGCCGGGAGTCCGACCCGGTCGACCGCCGGGCGTGGCTGGCGAAGGCGACCGAAGAGGGCGAGCGGCTCGTCTCCGGCGTCCGGTCGACGCGCGTGCAGGAGCTGAACCGCCGGCTCGACCGGCTCTCGCCCGAGCACCGCGAAGCCCTGACGGCGGCGATCCCGGCCCTCGAAGCCCTGATCGCGGACGACTGAGCTACCCGCTGCCGCTTGGCCAAGGATCAGCAAACGCAGGGACGGTAACCGGACACGTGCTCAGCGCTCCTCGGGAGCCAGCCGCCAGAAGGCCGAGACCGGGCCGACCTTCGCGCCCATCGGGTACGCGTGCTCGACCGCGTGCGAGACGAACCACTTGCCGTAGCGCGCGGCCTCGACCACCGGCATCCCCTTCGCCAGGCCCGCCGTGAGTGCCGACGCCATCGTGTCGCCCGCGCCGTGCGTGTGCGGGGTCGAGTAGCGCTTGCCCGGGAGCTCCACGAACGTCGAGCCGTCGAAGAGCAGGTCCACGCACTCCGGGTCGGCCTGGAGGTGGCCGCTCTTGACCAGGACGTACTTCGGGCCCATCCGGTGCAGCACGACCGCCGCGGTGTGCATGCCCTCGCGGTCGGTCACCGTCATCCCGGTGAGCAGGCGGACCTCGTCGAGGTTCGGCGTCAGCACGGTCGCGCGCGGCAGGAGCTCGTCGCGCAGGGCGTGCAGCCCCGCCTCGTCGAACAGCGGGTGGCCGTGCATCGACGCCGCCACCGGGTCGACGACGAACGGGATCTCTTCGTCCCGGCCGATGCCCGCCTTGTCACACGCCGCCGCGACGGCGTGGATGATCTCGGCCGAAGCCAGCATGCCGGTCTTCGCCGCGCCGACGCCCATGTCCGCCGCCACGGCCTCGATCTGGCCGGCCACGATGTGCGGCGGCAGGTCGGCGCGGTCGTGCACGCCCAGGGTGTTCTGCACGGTGACCGCGGTGACCGCGACCAGGCCGTGCACGCCGCAGGTCAGGAACGTGCGCAGGTCCGCCTGCAGCCCGGCGGCGCCGCCGGAGTCCGACCCGGCGATGGTCAACGCCGTCGGAAGGCTCGTCGTCATGGTGGTTTCCCGACTTCTGGTCTAGGCCAATCAGCCTCTTTTGCTTCATCAACAGTCAACCACGGTGGGACATTGTGAACGTTACTCACGTTCGAAGGAGCCTGGATGAAGCTCTTCTCGGTGGCACTCCTCACGGCCGCGCTCACGCTCTCCGGGGCGACCGCCGCCAACGCCGACAGTCCCAAGCTTTCCCACGTCACGACCGTCGGCGTGCACAACACCTACGACCCGGCGGCGTACGGCTACCTCGCCCAGGCGCTCGACGCCGGGTCGTCGCTGATCGAGCTCGACGTCTGGCCGGACTTCTTCACCCACGAGTGGAAGGTCAGCCACTCGAACCCGTTGGGGAACAACAACAACTGCGTCGCGGCGACTTCGGCGTCGCAGCTGTACTCCGGCGGCACGAACAAGAACCTGGAGTACTGCCTCGACGACATCCGGATCTGGCTGGCCGCCCACCCCGGGCACACGCCGATCACTTTGAAACTGGAGATGAAGACCGGCTTCTCCGACAACACCGGCCTGGGCCCGGACGAGCTGGACGCCACGTTCCGTTCGCACCTCGGCAGCGTCGCCTTCCGCCCGGCCGAGCTCCTCGGCGGCTACGCCACGCTCGACGACGCGGCCAAGGCGGACAACTGGCCGTCCGTGGACGCGTTGCGGGGGCGGGTGATCACCGAGATCATCCCGGGCACGGTCGAGGAGGGGAACCCGACCGACACGCTGCACACCGACGTCGAGTACGCGCGCTACCTGGTGGGGCTCAAGAACGCGGGCAAGCTCGGTGACGCGAACATCTTCCCGACCGTGCACGGCGCGGCCGGCGGTGACCCGCGGGACAAGTACACCGCCGACCTCAAGCCGTGGTTCGTCGTCTTCGACGGCGACGCGAACGCGTGGGTGACCCAGACCGGTCCGTGGTGGTACGACGCCAACCACTACTACGTCGTGATGACCGACGGGCAGAACGTCGCCCCGGCCATCGACGCCCACAACCCCACGGTCGACCAGGCCAACCAGCGCGTCGCCGACCTGGCGAAGCAGCACGCGTCGGTGGTCACCTCGGACTGGACCGGGCTCACGACGGTGCTGCCCCAGGTGCTCGCGCGGGGTTAGACGGTCAGCACGAGCTTGCCGGAGACGCGGCCCGATTCGCCGAGCTCGTGCGCCTTGGCGACGTCTTCCAGCGGGAAGGTCCGCTCGACGCGGACCTTCAGCTGACCGGCTTCGATCAGGTCGACGAGGCCGGTCAGCCCGCCGCGGTCGGGTTCGACGAGGATCCTCCTGGTCCGCACGTTCCTGGCTTCGGCGGCCTTTTCGACCCGGTCGCCGACCCCGCTGGGCACGCCGATCAGGAGGCCGCCCTCCTTGATGGCGGGCAGCCAGCGCAGGTCGCTCTCCTCGCCGACGAGTCCGAAGTAGACGTCCACATCGGACGCGGTCGCGCCTTCGTCGTGGTAGTCGATCGGTTCGTCGACGCCGAGCTCGCGCAGGAATTCGTGCTTCTTCGCGCTGGCCGTGCCGATGACGTGCGCACCGCGCGCCTTGGCGATCTGCACGGCGAGGTGCCCGACCCCGCCCGCGGCGGCGTCGACGAACGCGCGTTGTCCCTTGTGGACATCGGCGACGTCGACGAGTCCCTGCCACGCGGTCAGCCCGGCCAGGGGCAGCGCGGCGGCCTCGGCGAACGACAGCCCGGCGGGCTTGCGCACGAAGTGCCGCGAGGGTGCGGTGACGTATTCGGCGTAGGCGTTGGCCGGGCGCGGGAACCACGGCATGCCGAGGACCTCGTCGCCCTCCTGGACGCCGGTCGCGCCGAAGCCGGCCTGTTCGACGACGCCGGCGACGTCCCACCCGACGGTGAACGGCGGCTCGCCAAGGAACCCGCCACCGCGCCGCACCTTCCAGTCGACCGGGTTGATCCCGGCGGCCCGCACCCGCACCAGGACCTCCGTCGGCCCGGGTTCGGGGCGCGGTGCCTCGGTGACGCGGAGCACCTCCGGTCCGCCGAGGGCCTGCTGGGTCACGATGCGCATTGCTTCACTCCTTCTGCTTCGGGGTCGCCTCCATCCTCGGATCGCCGGTCACTTTTCGCCAGAAGGCACTTATCGGTATAGTAGGTACCTGATGGATACCACCTGTGACCAGGGCGGACCCTGGGATGTGTACCTCCGCAACTGCCCGTGCCGGGACGTGCTGGATCTGCTGGCCAACAAGTGGACGGCCCTCGTCCTGGGCGCACTGGCCCGCGGCCCGCACCGCTTCGGCGAGCTGCGCCGCGCGGTCGACGGGATCAGCCAGAAGATGCTGACCCAGAACCTCCGCCAGCTGGAGCGCGACGGCTTCGTGACGCGCACGGTCTACCCGACCACGCCACCGACGGTGGAGTACGCGCTGACGGAGATGGGCGCGGAGGTGGGCGCGCACCTGATCGCGCTGAGCAACTGGTCGCAGGCCAACTTCGGCCGCATCCGCACGGCCCGCGAGGAGTACGACGGCCGGGAGCTGGAACCGGTCCGCTAGTCCTTGTCGAGCACCCAGAACGGCGAAACCGGGCCCACGCCCGCGCCCAGCGGGTAGGACTCCGCGACGCACCGCTCGATGAACCTCTTGCCCGCCGCCACCGCGTCCGGCACCGAGGCGCCCTTCGCGAGCGATGCCGTGATCGCCGACGCCAGGGTGTCGCCGCCGCCGTGGGTGTTCTCGGTGACGTAGCGCGGTCCGCTGAGGGAGATGTACTCGCGGCCGTCCGACAGCAGGTCCACGCAGTCTTCCGTGCCCTGCATGTGGCCGCCCTTCACCAGGACCCACTGCGAGCCGAAGGCCAGCAACGCCTCCGCCGCCTCGCGCTGGGAAGCCGGGTCCACGACATTCACCCCGGTCAGCAGCCGGACCTCGTCCAGGTTCGGGGTGATCAGCGTCGCGCGCGGGAACAGCTCCGTGCGGATCGCCTCCAGGGCGTCCTCACGCAGGAGCGAGTGTCCCGTCATCGAAGCCGCCACCGGGTCGACCACGAACGGGAACGGCCCGACTTCGTCCAGGGTCTTCGCCACCGCCCGGATGATCTCCGCCGTCGCCAGCATCCCGGTCTTCGCCGCGTTGACGCCCATGTCCGACGCCACCGCCTTGATCTGCGCGGTGACGACGTCGGCCGGGATCTCCGTGAAGCCCTGCACGCCCAGGGAGTTCTGCACGGTGACCGCCGTCAGCGCGACCAGACCGTGGACCCCGTTCGCGAAGAACGTCCGCAGGTCGGCCTGGATGCCCGCACCACCGCCGGAGTCCGATCCGGCGATGGTGAGGGCGGTCCTCGGTGTCACGGCTGGACCACCGGCAGGTAGACCTGGCCACCGGACTCGGTGAACTCGGCCGACTTCGAAGCCATGCCGGCCTCGATCGCCTCCACAGTGGACAGACCGTGTTCCTCCGCGTACTTGCGGACGTCCTGGGTGATCCGCATCGAGCAGAACTTCGGGCCGCACATCGAGCAGAAGTGCGCGGTCTTGGCCGGCTCGGCCGGCAGCGTCTCGTCGTGGAACGAGCGGGCGGTGTCCGGGTCCAGTGACAGGTTGAACTGGTCGTTCCAGCGGAACTCGAAGCGCGCCTTGGACAGCTCGTCGTCCCACTCCTGCGCGTACTTGTGCCCCTTGGCCAGGTCCGCGGCGTGGGCGGCGATCTTGTACGTGATCACGCCGGTCTTGACGTCGTCGCGGTTGGGCAGGCCAAGGTGCTCCTTCGGCGTCACGTAACACAGCATCGCCGTGCCGTACCAGCCGATCTGGGCCGCGCCGATGGCCGACGTGATGTGGTCGTACGCCGGGGCGATGTCCGTCGCGAGTGGACCGAGGGTGTAGAACGGCGCTTCGCCGCAGAGCTTTTCCTCGAGCTCCACGTTCTCCTTGATCTTGTGCATCGGCACGTGACCGGGACCCTCGATCATCACCTGGACGTCGTGCGAACGCGCGATGTGCGTCAGCTCGCCGAGGGTTTCGAGCTCGGCGAACTGGGCGCGGTCGTTGGCGTCCGCAATGGACCCCGGACGCAGGCCGTCGCCGAGGGAGAACGTGACGTCGTACTGCCGGAGGATCTCGCAGAGCTCCTCGAAGTGCGTGTACAGAAAGGACTCCTGGTGGTGCGCCAGGCACCACGCGGCCATGATCGACCCGCCCCGGCTGACGATCCCGGTGACGCGCCGCGCGGTCAGCGGGATGTAGCGCAGCAGCACGCCGGCGTGCACGGTGACGTAGTCGACACCCTGTTCGCACTGTTCGACGATGGTGTCGCGGTACACCTCCCACGACAGCTTTTCCGGTTCCCCGTTGACCTTTTCGAGCGCCTGGTAGATCGGCACGGTGCCGACCGGGACCGGCGAGTTGCGGATGATCCACTCCCGCGTCTCGTGGATCCGCTTGCCGGTGGACAGGTCCATGATCGTGTCGGCGCCCCAGCGGGTCGCCCACACCATCTTGTCGACCTCTTCCTCGACCGACGACCAGACGGCCGAGTTGCCCATGTTGGCGTTGATCTTCACCAGGAAGTTCTTGCCGATGATCATCGGCTCGGACTCGGGGTGCTTGCGGTTGACCGGGATCACCGCCCGCCCGCGGGCCACCTCGTCGCGCACGAATTCGGGTGAAACCCGTTCGCGCGCTGCGATGTACTCCATTTCGCGGGTGATGACGCCCTGTTTGGCCCAGCCGAGCTGGGTGTTGTGCTCGCGCCCGTCGGCCCAGCCGGCGCGCAGCCGGTGCAGTCCACTGTGGACGTCGATGGTGACTTCGGGATCCGTGTACGGGCCCGAAGTGTCGTAGACGTCGAAGTGTTCTCCGTTGGACAGATCGATCCGGCGCGCGGGGACCCGCAGCCCGGATTCGGTCTGGTGGTACACCTTGCGCGAGCCGGTGATCGGCCCGGTCGTGACGTTCAGGGCAGCATTCTCTTCCAAAGCCGTCAACGACTTTCACTCCCTACGCCGGCATTACCCGGTCAGGTTCATGCGGTCGGTGACACCGGGAGAACCCCAGTCACCCTCTCAGCCCGCCATGGCGCGAGCTCCCGCGTTGGTGTTGTGCCACCGACCATGCCACGCCGGAGCGCGATACTCAAGTCACCCGACCAACTCCGCCGGAGTGGCGTAGACGTCGACCATGGCCCCGTTGCGCAGCACGGTGATCGGCAGCGGGGTGCCGATCACTTCCGCGAACAGCTGCCGCTGGATGCCCTGGGCGTCCGAGACGTGGGTGCGCCCGACCGTCAGCACGAGGTCGCCGGCGCGCAGGCCCGCCCGGTCGGCCGGGCCGCCGGACACGACTTCGTGCACCCGCAGCCCGGCGCGCTGCCCGGTGCGCTCGGCGACGTCGTCCGGCAGTGGCGCGGGCACGCCGACCACGCCGAGGTACGCCCGCCGCACCCGGCCTTCGACGACGAGCGTGTCGATGATCCGCCGCGTGGTCGCGTTGATCGGCACGGCGAGCCCGAGCCCGATCCCGGCGACGGCGGTGTTGACGCCGACGACCCGCCCGGTGGAGTCGGCGAGCGCGCCGCCGGAGTTGCCCGGGTTGAGCGCGGCGTCGGTCTGGATGACGTCCTCGATCACGCGGGTCGTGCGCCCCTGCCGCACCGGCAGCGCCCGGCCGAGCGCGCTGACCACGCCCGCGGTGACGGTGCCGGAGAAGCCGAGCGGGCTCCCGATGGCCACGACGAGCTGCCCGACGACGAGCCCGTCGGCGTCCCCGAGCACGGCGGCCGACGGCGTCTCGCCGCGCGCCCGCAGCACGGCGAGGTCGGACAGCGGATCGGCGCCGACGACGTCGAACGGCACTTCGCTCCCGTCGGCGAAGGTGGCGACGCCGCGCCGGTGGTCGCTGACGACGTGGGCGTTGGTGAGCAGGTGCCCGTCCTCGGCGAAGACGACGGCGGAACCGCTCCCGCGCGCGAGCTGCACCCCGGCGACGTGCGGGGTGACGGTCGCGGCGACGGTGCTGACCGCGCGCGAGTAGGCGTCCATGGCCTCGTCCATGCGTACCTCGATTACAGCGTTGCAGGTACTACAATTCTGCGCCCGGAAATCGGCCCGGGACGTTCGCTGTCCGTGAACCGGTTCACCGGACCAGTGACGGTCAGTGGTTCACCGGATCGGACCATGCGCCGGTGAAGGATCGGCGGCAGACTCCCAAGTCGCTTCTGTAACGGTGCAGAAGCGATCTTCTGTGGGGTTGATATGCGAAAACTCATCTTCGGCGCCCTCGCCGGGGTGCTGGTCACCGGCCTGGTCCCGGCGACCGCGGCGGCTCAGGGCGAGGCTCCCGGCGCGCCCGGGGCCCATCCCAGCTGGCTGCCCGCGAACAAGACCGGGTTCGGCACGGCCCGCGACCGGTCGAGCAACGTCTGGTTCACCCTCCAGGGCGGCCAGATGTCCGAGGTCTACTACCCGGACCTGTCGACGCCCAGTGTCCGCTCGCTGAACTTCGTCGTCACGGACGGCCGCAGCTTCGCCGTCACCGACTACTCGGCGAAGTCCCAGCAGGTGCGGCGCACCGACGACGACAGCCTGACCTACGAGCAGACCATCACCGACGACCAGCACCGCTGGCGGCTGCGCAAGACCTACGTCACCGACCCGGCCGCCACGACGGTGCTGGTGGACGTCGACTTCCAGTCGCTGACCGGGCGGCCCTACCAGCTCTACGCGGTCGCCGACCCGGACCTGACCAACGACGGCTCCGACGACTCGGCCGCCCGCCGCGGTGACGCCGTCACCGCGCAGGACGCCACGAACGCGGCCGCGCTCACCGCGAAACCCGCGTTCACGAAGACCAGCGTCGGCTACGCGGGCGCGTCCGACGGGAACACGCAGCTCGCGAAGACCTTCAAGCTGGCGCAGTACGACACCGCGGGGAAGGGCAACGTCGTGCTGACCGGGCAGACGGACGCCGACGGTCTCCGCCACCGGCACGTCACCCTCGCCCTCGGCATGGGTGCGAAGGCCGCCGACGCGCTCGCCAGCGCGCAGGCGTCGCAGCGACGCGGCGTCCGCGAAATCACGCGCGCGTACGACCGCGGCTGGCAGCAGTACCTGCGGGGGATCAGCAAGCCGCCGTCGTCGCTGAAGACCGACGCCGAGCGCGACCTCTACCGGGCGTCGATGCTGACGCTCGCCGCCAGCGAGGACAAGCACCACCCGGGTGCCTTCATCGCGTCGCCGAGCATGCCGTGGCGGTTCGGGAACAACGACCCCGAATGGTCGCCGTCCGGGACCTACCACCTCGTCTGGCCGCGTGACCTCTACCAGATCGCGACCGGCCTCGCCGCCGGCGGCGACACGGCGGCGGCGAACCGCGCGGTGTCCTACATGTTCGGCACGCAGCAGCAGGCCGACGGGCACATGCCGCAGAACAGCCGCGTCGACGGCGTCCCGTACTGGACGTCGATCCAGCTCGACGAGACCGCGTTCCCGATCGTGCTGGCCCAGCAGCTCGGCCGGACCGACCTGTGGCCCGGCGTCCGCAAGGCCGCCGACTTCATTCTGGGTTATCGCGGGCCGAACGGGCAGGCGTCGCCGTACACCCAGCAGGAACGCTGGGAGGAGCAGGACGGCTGGTCCCCGTCGACCATCGCCTCGGTGATCGCCGGGCTCGTCTGCGCCGCCGACCTCGCTTCGCACAACGGTGCCGCGGCCGACGCGGCGCGGTACCTCGCCGCGGCCGACAAGATGAAGGCCGACCTGCCGAAGCAGACGATCACCACGAACGGGCCGCTGTCGAAGGACCCGTACTTCGTCCGGCTCACCAAGGACGCCAACGCGAACAACGGGACGACGTACAACCTCGGCAACTCGAGCGTGACGATGGACCAGCGCGCAGTCACCGACGCGGGCTTCCTCGACCTGGTCCGGCTCGGCATCTACCGCGCCGACGACCCGGTGATCCGCAACAGCGTGCGCGTGACCGACAAGGACATCGCCTTCACCACGCCGACCGGCCAGTTCTGGCACCGCTACACGAAGGACGGCTACGGCGAGCAGGCCGACGGTTCGCCGTGGGACTACACGTTCCCGGCCGAGAGCCGTACGACGTTCGGGCGGCTGTGGCCGCTGCTCGCCGGCGAGCGCGGCGAGTACGAGCTGACGCTCGGCGATCCGGCGTCGGCCGCGCGGCGGCTGCGTGACCTCGGCCGGGTGAGCAGCTCGGCGGAGACCATGCCGGAGCAGGTGTGGGACGAGAACCCGCCGTCCGGGCAGACCGGCTTCCCGGCCGGCACGCCGAACACGTCGGCGACCCCGCTGGCCTGGACGCACGCCCAGTACGTCCGGCTCGCCTGGGACGTCAAGGCGGGCTCGGTGCTGGAGACGCCTCGCGTCGTCCGCTGCCACTTCCTCGGCTGCTGACCACTCTTGAAACGACGAAGGGCCCCTCGTGCGCGAGGGGCCCTTCGCGGGTTCAAATGACGGCGCCGTCGTCCTCGGGGGTGCGCGGGGGCAGCCACTTGTTGCCCGGGACACCCCATTTGTTGTGCTTCAGCATCTTCTTCGCCGCGCGGGCGTGCCGGCCGACCAGGCGGTCCAGGTAGATGTACCCGTCCAGGTGATCGGTTTCGTGCTGCAGGCAGCGCGCGAAGTAGCCGGTGCCCTCGACCTCGATCGGGTTGCCGTCGAGGTCGGCGCCGGTCACCTTCGCCCACTTCGCGCGGCCCGTCGGGTACGACTCGCCGGGCGCCGAGAGGCAGCCCTCCCAGTCGTCGTCCGGGTCCGGCATGGTCTCCGGGATCTCCGACGTCTCCAGCTTCGGGTTGACGACGACGCCCTTGTGGCGCACGCCCTCGTCGTCCGGGCAGTCGTAGACGAACACCCGCAGGTCGAGGCCGATCTGGTTGGCCGCGAGGCCGACGCCCTCGGCGGCGTACATCGTCTCGAACATGTCGTCCACGAGCGTGCGCAGCTTCTCGTCGAACTCGGTGATCTCCCGAGTCGGCTGGTGCAGCACGGGTTCGCCGGCGATCACGATGGGGTGGATGGTCACGGCGAGCCAGTTTAGTCGGACCCCTCTGGTAGACCTGCATCAGACCGTGACGCGCCGACGTCGATGCCCACGTCGGTGCGTGCTTCCGTGGTTGAATGGCGCCCGCGGAAGAGCTAGGTCTGAATCGCCAGGACGCCCGATTGAGAGGGACTCGGATGGACGCCGCGGAGTCGATGGCTGAGCCGCAGCCGTCGCCGCCGAAGCCCGTGCCCGGCCTGACCGAACGCGAGGTCGAGATCCTCGCTTTCGAGCGTCAGTGGTGGCGGCACGCCGGGGCGAAGGAGAACGCCATCCGCGAACGCTTCGACCTGTCTGCCACGCGCTACTACCAGCTGCTCAACAAGCTGCTGGAGAAGCCGGAGGCGATCGAAGCCGACCCGATGCTGGTGAAGCGGTTGCGCAAGACGCGTGCCGCCCGCCAGCGCAAGCGAGGTGCCCGGCGACTGGGGATCGAACTGAAATGAGCGTTTTTTCGGGCATGTCCCGGCCGATGAAGGCCGCGGGCGTCGCGTTGGTCGGGGTGGCGATCATCGCCGCAGTCATCGGCGGGATCACCGCGCTGGGCGGTGGCGACGGATCGAACGAGGCCGGGCCGAGCGGGACGCCGACGCAGCCGGGCTCGTCCTCGGTGCCGCCTTCGACGTCTTCTTCCGCGACACCGCCGTCGACCTCGACCACGGCCGGCTCTTCGTCGCCCACGCCGTCGCCGACCTCGCCGGCCCCCGGCGGGCCGGGCTCGACCGCCCCGGGGCAGCCGGGGCAGCCCGGTCAGCCGGGTGGTGACCAGCAGGCGTCCAACAAGTGGGTGACCGTCCGGGTGTTCAACAACTCGACGATCAAGGGCTTGGCGGACCGGGCGGCGGAGGACTTCCGCGGCGCGGGCTGGAACGTCAACGAGGTCAGCAACTACTCCCAGGGCATCATCCCGACGACGACGGCGTACTACCGCCCGGGCACCGACGAGGAAGCCGCGGCCAAGCAGCTCGCGCAGGAGTTCGGCATCAAGGCCGAGCCCCGCTTCGAAGGCATCCAGAGCGCGAGCCCCGGGGTGATCGTCATCGTGACGAAGGAATACCAGAGCGGCCACAAGGGCAGCTGAACTTCCGGAAAAAGGCGGCCGTCGAGGTGACGGCCGCCTTTTTTCATTCGCCGGTCTGGGCCTTCGCGTAAGCCTCGAGGGCCGCCAGCTGGGCCGGGTCGAGGCTCGGCCGGACCGTCTTCCTCGCCGTCTCCAGGTGCGCCGCCGTGACTTCGTGGGCCTCCAGCGACTCGCGCATCGCCGTCAACGCCGCTTCGCGGATCAGCGCCGCGCAGTCGGCGGCCGAGTAACCGTCCAGAGTGGACGCCACCGCGGCGAGGTCGACGTCCCCGGCCAGCGGGGTGTTCTTCGAGCTGGCCGCGAGGATCGCCGCGCGGGCCTCGGCGTCCGGCGGCGGCACGTAGACGCGGCGCTCGAGCCGTCCCGGCCGCAGCAGCGCCGGGTCGACCAGCTCCGGCCGGTTCGTCGCGCCCAGGACGACGACTTCGCGCATCGGCTCGACGCCGTCGAGTTCGGTGAGCAGCGCGGCGACCACCCGGTCGGCGACGCCCGAGTCGGACGACTGGCCGCGGCGCGGGGCCAGCGCGTCGATCTCGTCCAGGAAGATCAGCGCGGGCGCGGCCTCCGCGGCCCGGCGGAACAGTTCGCGCACCGCGCGTTCGGACTCGCCGACCCACTTGTCCATCAGCTCGGCGCCCTTGACCGCGAAGACGTTCAGCGCGCCGGTGCCGGCCAGCGCCCGCACGAGGAACGTCTTGCCGCCGCCGGGCGGCCCGTACAGCAGCACCCCGCGCGGCGGCTCGACGCCGAGCCGGGCGAACGAGTCCGGGTACCGCAGCGGCCACAGCACGGCTTCGGTGAGGGACTGCTTGACGTCGACCATGTTCCCGACGTCGTCCAGGGTCAGCCCGCCGGTGGCCAGGTTGTCCGAAGTGGACATCGAGACCGGGCGGACGGTGGCCAGCGCGTCCAGCAGGTCCTGCTGCGAGATGCGCGGCTCGTCGGTGTCGCGCTGGCGCAGCGCGGCTCGCAGCGCGGCGTCCCGGCGCAGCGCGATCAGGTCCGCCGCGACGAAGCCCGGCGTCCGCTCGGCGAGGACACCGCAGTCGATGCCCTGGTCGAGCGGGACGTCGCGGAGCAGGACGTTCAGCAGCTCACGGCGGGTTTTCGCGTCCGGGAGGGCCAAGCCGAGCTCGCGGTCCAGCAGGTCCGCCGAGCGCAGCCGCGGGTCGGCGGACTCCGCGCGGGCTGTCGTCGCGACGACGGCGAAGCGCTCGCGTTTGAGGGCTGACCTCAGTTCCTCCAGCACGACGGTGGCGACCGGCGGCGGCGTGGCCGCGGGCAGCAGGGCGTCGACGTCGGTGAGCAGGAGGACCGACGGGCCTTCGGCGGCGTGGATGGCCTCGCGCAGGCGCGCGACGGCGACGTTCGGGTCCAGCACCGCGAGGTTCGGCGCGGCCAGCGGGATAATCTTGATGTCGGCGTCGTGGGCCACCGACCGCACGAGTGTCGACTTGCCGACACCCTCGGGGCCGGACAGCAGGACGCCGAGGTGGGCGGGCGCGCCGAGCCGGGCCAGCAGCTCGGGCCGGTGGAAGGCGAGGTCGAACCACTCGCCGAGCTTGCGCGCGGCGGCTTCGGCGCCGATCAGGTCGGCCAGCGGCAGGGCCGGCTCCTCTTCGGCGGTGACCTCGTCCTCGACGATCTCCGCGTCGATCCACTCCTCGGCCGCGGTGACGGCGGAGGTGCGCACCAGCGCGGTCGCCGTCCGGGGCGCGGCGGAGCCGGCGGGTGCCGGCCGCGCGCCGTCCCGCCAGGTGACCACTGTGGACGGTCCAACCGCGACGGTGCCGGCGGGCTCGGTGGCGGTGACGGTCAGCAGCTCGTTCGTCCAGGTGGCGCCGATCGCGCGGGACAGCTGGCCGCGCAGGCCGGCCGGGTCCGACCCCGGCGACGGCGCGAGGTCCTGCGGCAGCAGCGAAACGGCGTCGCCGACGGTGAGGACCTTGCCGATCAGCGCGAGCCGCAGCATGTGCGGGCTGACCGAGACGCTGGCCAGCCGCGACCCGGCCACGGTCACCGTCTTCGCGGCCGCGACCTCGGCCGGCGCGACCACGACCTCCGAGCCCTCGGTGACGCCCAGGTTCGACATGGTGACGTCGTCGGTGAGCAAGATGCCGGGCACGCCGGTGTCGTCGGCGGGCGCGGCGAGTGCGGCGCTGACCCGCGCCCCGGTGAGGTGCACGGCGTCCCAGGCCCGCAGGCCGAGCGCATCGAGGACTTCGGGATGCAGCCGGACGACGCCCCGGCGCGTGTCCAGCGCGGACGGCGTGTGCCGGACGGTCAGCGTGATCTGCGGGTGGCTCACGCCGTTCACCCTAGCGAGCCCCGCCCCCGTGTCGCCCCGGCAATCACGCGAGTTGACCCTTCAATCACGCGTGTCGACCCGTCGATCACGGGGTCGGCGTGATCGGAGGCGTGACTCGCGTGATCGGGGAACCGACACGCGTGATTGGGAGGTCGACACGCGTGATTGGGGGGTCGACACGGCTTACTTGCGGCGGAGGCCGATCTGGCGCCAGGTGCGGCGGCGCTGGCCGTTTTCCGAGGTGACGCGGGGGGTGCGGGCCGTCTCGCGGGGGAGGCGGACCGCGCGCATCGCCGCGCCCGCCACCCGGCGGCGCAGCGGTCGGCGCAGGCCGAGGCGGCGGGGGGAGCGGGCCCGGCGGATCGCGCGGCGCTCGCTCGGCGGGACCGTCCAGGCCTCCGGGTGCGCGGCCAGCCAGCGGTGCCGGTGGATCGAGTACGGGATGTGCGCCAGGTACAGGATCATCGCCGCGACCAGCGCGACCAGCGGGAACTGGATGATCGCCGCGGCCAGCAGGGCGACGCCGATCAGCAGCGGCGCGATCGCCTTGGCCGGCGCCTTGACCGTCTTCAGCGACAGCGTCGGGATGCGGCTGATCAGCAGCGCCGCGATCGCGATCGTCCACGCCCACACGACGTACTGCGACGACCACCACCCCGAACCCCACTGCAGGTACGCCACCAGCGGCAGCATCGCCAGCAGGCCGCCCGCCGGCGCCGGGACGCCGACGAAGAACTCGCTCGCGTACGGCGGCTGTTCGGTGTCGTCGAGCAGCGTGTTGAACCGGGCCAGCCGCAGGATCATGCAGACGGCGAAGATCAGCGACGCCACCCAGCCGATCCGGTCCGCGCCGGTCTGCCACACGTAGATCACCAGCGCCGGCGCGACGCCGAACGAGATGCCGTCGGACAGCGAGTCCAGCTCGGCGCCCATCTTCGACGTCGCGTCCAGGAGACGCGCGATCCGGCCGTCCAGGCTGTCGAGCACTGCCGCGATGCCGATCGAGGCGATCGCCATCCCGTAGTTCCTGGTCAGCGCGAACTGCACGGCCGACAGGCCCGCGCACAGCGCCAGCACGGTGATGGCGTTCGGGAGCAGCCGGACGCCCGGCGTGGTCACGCGGACCATCGATCAGCCTTCCGAAGGCGTGGCGGGGAGTTCGGCGATCACGGTCTCGCCGCCGACCGTGCGCTGGCCCTTGCTGACCAGCACCGTCGAGCCCGGCGGGAGGTAGAGGTCGACCCGGGAGCCGAACCGGATGATGCCGTACGTCGATGCGGCCCCGACCTTGTCACCCTCGCGGATCTCGCACAGGATGCGGCGCGCGACCAGCCCGGCGATCTGCACGACGACGAGCTCGTGGCCGTCTTCGGTGCGCATCAGCACGGAGTTGCGCTCGTTGTCGTCGCTGGCCTTGTCCAGGTCGGCGGAGAGGAACTTGCCGGGCCGGTAGGCCACGCGCTCGATCACGCCGTTCGCCGGCACGCGCTGGACGTGCACGTCGAACACCGAGAGGAACACCGAAACCCGCATCCGCGGCTCGGCGGGCAGGCCCAGCTCGGCGGGCGGCACGGCTTCCTCGATCAGCGACACGAGACCGTCGGCCGAGGCCAGCGCGACACCGTCACGCGGCGGCGGGACACGCTTCGGCTCGCGGAAGAACGCGGCCGTCGCCACCGTCGCCAGTGCCCCGACGAGGCCGAGGCGCTTGGAGAACCGGCGGGCCAGCAGCGTCGCGGCGACGCCGCCCGCCACGAACGGGCGACCCGCGGGGTGCATCGGCGGCAGCGTCTCGCGGGCGAGCTGGAGGGCGTGCGCGACTGGGTTGCCGGCGGGCTCCGGCCGGGTGCCGCTCATGGTCGGGTCCCCTGGTTTCGTGTCGGAAGAATGGTGGGTGCCGGAGGTCCGGCGGGCGCCACCACGCTACCGCTGCCCCAGGTGAGGGTGTCCGTGCGCCCCACCCCGGCTCCTCCGGGAGGGGGTCACCGCGGCGGGTGGGAATGATCGACCGCTCGTAACGCAAAGTCGATTTCGGCGACGACACTGAGTAGTTGCCGCCGTTCGGGGCGCTGGCCCGCGAGACCTGTGAGGATCGATGACCGACCGCCGCGATCTTGCCGAAGCCCGGCTTCGCGAGCTCCTGGGCGCGTGGCGTCAGGAGATCGACGAGGTCCCCGTGCCGCCGCTCGTCGACCCCGTGCGCGCGGTCGACGTCGTCATCGAGGCGGGGAAACGGGGCCGGGTGCATCCGCCCCCCGACGGCGCACGCACCCGGCCACCGGGAGATGCGCGTGAGGGAAGAGTCTAGCGGCCGGCGGCCCCTTGATCACTGTTCGCCGACGTAAAAGTTACCAACGGTCACTCGGACGCCGGGTGCGCCCGCTGATCAGCCGGAGGATCGCCAGCAGCACGACGGCGCCGAGGATGGCCACGCCGAAGCTGGGGAAGTCGAAGTCGAACGTCTTCGCCTGGCCGGTCGCGAGCCGGTAGATCAGGCCGCCCAGAGCCGCGCCGACGATCCCGACGAGCACGCTGATCAGGCAGCCCTGCCGCTGCCGCGACCGCCCGCCGACGACCAGGTTCGCGGCCCAGCCGACGATCGCGCCGAAGATCACCCATGCGACGAAACCCATGGCGGAAGCTTACGCGAGCAGATGCACAAGAGACATTGCACAAGAACTCTTGTACAACTACTCTTGTGCATCATGGAAGAGAAGAACGTCCGGGAGATCCGCGACTCGAAAGCGCTCGCGGCCATCGCGCACCCCCTGCGGCGGCGGCTGCTGGACCTGCTGCACCTCGACGGCCCCGCGACGGCGTCGGCGCTGGCGGCGCGAACCGATCAGGCGGTCGGGAACATCAGCCACCACCTCAAGGTGCTGGCGGCCAGCGAACTCGTCGAGGAGGCGCCGGAGCTGGCCCGTGACCGGCGGGAACGCTGGTGGCGGCGTACTTCGAGCGCGATCAAGTGGGGCGCGCAGGACTTCCCCGGCGACCCGGTCGCCGAAACCGCCGAGGCGCTGACCCTCGACTACCAGCACACGATGGCCCGCGAATGGCTCGCCACCCGGGACACCTACCCCCCGCAGTGGCGTGGCGCGCTGTTCAGCGTCGACGGCTGGGCGCGGCTGTCGATCGCCGAACTGGACGAGCTGAACGACCGGATCGTCGCCATGCTCGCCGAGTACCGCGACCGGACCCCGCCCGGCGACGGCGTCGAGCGCCGCCCGGTCTTCTTCGCCGCGCGAGCGTCGCTGGGCCGGCCGTGAAGGGGCTCTGGGGGAACAGGGACTTCCGGCTGCTCTGGACCGGCGAGACCACCAGCATGCTCGGCAGCATGGTCGCGAGCACGGCGTTGCCGCTGGTCGCGGTGGTCACGCTGCAGGCGAGCACCTTCGAAGTCGCGCTGCTGACGGCGGCGGCCTGGCTGCCGTGGCTGATCGTGGGCCTGCCCGCCGGCGCCTGGGTGGACCGGCTGCCGAAGCGGCCGGTCATGCTGGTCTGCAACACCGTCTCGATGGCGGTGTTCGGCAGCGTCCCGCTCGCCGCCGTCTCCAGGCTGCTGACCATGCCGTACCTGCTGGCCGCGGCCCTGCTCGGCGGCTTCGCGAAGGTGTTCTTCACCCTCGCCTACCGCGCGTACCTCCCGGCGCTCGTCGAGGACGGCGAACTCCTCGAAGGGAACGCGAAGCTGCACGGCAGCGAATCCGCGACGCAGGTCGCCGGGCCGGGGCTGGCCGGGCTGCTGGCCCAGCTGTTCGGCCCGGTCAGCGGCATCCTCGCGGACGCGATCAGCTTCGGGGTTTCGGTGCTCTGCGTGCGCGCGATCCGGGCGCGGGAGACCCCGGCCGTGGCCGAGCGCACGCCGCTGCGCACCCAGATCGCCGAGGGCCTGCGGTTCGTCGCCGGGGACCGCTACCTGCGGTCGATGATGACCTTCGCCGCCGTCTCGAACCTCGCGCTCAGCGGGTACAGCTCCATCCAGATCGTCTTCCTGTCCCGCACGCTCGGCGCCGGCCCCGGGCTGGTGGGCCTGGTCCTGGCGCTGGCCGCGGCCGGCGGGGTGCTCGGCGCGGCGCTGGCCCGGCGGCTCGGCGCGCATTTCGGCGCCGCGAGGGCGTTCCTGCTCTGCGAGATCTTCGCGGCCCCGATGATGCTGCTCGGCCCGCTGAGCGGTCCCGGGTGGGGACTGGCGCTGTTCGTGCTCGCGGTCTTCGGCGTCTGCGCCGGCGTCGTCGCCTCGAACGTGCTGACCACGACGTTCCGGCAGCAGTACTGCCCGCCCGAGCTGTTCGGCCGGATCACCTCGAGCGCCTCGCTCGTCGCGTACGGCACGATCCCGCTGGCCGGGGTACTAGGGGGCACGCTGGGCGAAGCGATCGGCGTCCGGGAGACGTTGTGGGTGGCCTCGGGAGTGCTCATCATCGCGCTGCCGCTGCTGGCGCCGTACCGGAAGCTGCGGGACTTCCCGGTCAGAGCAGCAGGACGTCCACCTCTTCCCCAACCGCTGCCGTCGTGACGTCCTCCGGCAGCACGATCAGGCAGTTCGCCTGGGTGAACGCGCCGAGCAGGTGCGAGCCGGGCCCGCCGCGCGGCCCGACGATCCCGGTGACCTCCCGGTCGGACGGGGTGAACACGCCCCGGCGGTACTGGCGGCGCCCGGCGGGCGAGGGCATCTCCTCGGTCAGCCGGGCCCGCACCCGGCGCCGGGAGACGTCGGTGTGGCCCAGCGCGGTCAGGATCGCCGGGCGCAGGAACGCCTCGAACGACACGAGCACGCTGACCGGGTTGCCGGGCAGCGTCACCACGGGCACGCCCTGCCAGCGCCCGCAGCCCTGGGGCCCGCCCGGCTGCATCGCGACCTTCGCGAACTCGACGCCCTGGCCGGTCAGCGCGTCCTTCACCACTTCGTACGCGCCTGCGCTGACGCCACCGGACGTCACCAGCAGGTCGGCACCGGCCAGCTTCGGCTCGATGACCTTGCGGAACTCCTCGACGTCGTCGACGACGCTGCGGACCACGTCGACCTCGCAGCCGAGACCGCGGATCGCCGCCGCGAGCATCACGCTGTTGGACTCGTAGATCTGGCCGTGGCGCAGCGGGGCCGGGGCGTCGATCAGCTCGGTGCCGGTCGAGGCCACCAGCACCCGCAGCGGCCGGTGCACCCGCACCTCGGCGAGCCCGACCGCGGCCGCCAGGCCCAGCTGGGCGTGGCCCAGCACGGTGCCCGCGTGCAGGGCGACGCTGCCTTCGACGACGTCCTCGCCGGTCCGGCGGATGTGCGCGCCTTCGCGGGCGGGCGCCGAAATGGTCACCGTTTCCGTGCCGCCGTCGGTGTCTTCGACCATCACGACGGCGTCCGCGCCCGGCGGCAGCGGCGCGCCGGTCATGATCCGGTGCGCGGTGCCCGGCTCCAGCGGCTGCACGTCGACCCGGCCGGCCGGGATGTCGTCGGCGACCGGGAGCGTCACGGGTGCTGTGACGTCCGCCGCGCGGACCGCGTAGCCGTCCATCGCGGAGTTGTCGAAGGGCGGCAGGGACACGGTCGCCGTCACGTCCTCGGCCAGGACGAGACCGGCCGCGGCGGCGAGGGGCAGGGCGGTCGCGGGAGCGGTGCCGAGGAGCGCGGCAACCCGGTCGCGGTAGTCGTCGACGGAGATCACCGGACCATCCTCCCCGGGTTTCGGGCGCATGCAAGACTCTGCCCCGACAAGCGCACGCCACAGGGGAGAAAGCATGCAGGTCGGAATCCGTCAACAGCCCTCGTTCGCCGTCGCCCGGCTGATGCTGGCGCCCGGCGAGCCGTGCCAGGTCGAGTCCGGCGCGATGATGGCCACCAGTTACGGCGTGCAGGTGCAGTCGCAGGCGCAGGGCGGGATCATGAAGGGCCTCGGCCGCGCGTTCCTCTCCGGCGAGTCCTTCTTCATCTCCACCTTCACCGCGCCGCAGAACGGCGGCTGGGTCGACGTCGCCGCCAACCTGCCCGGCGACATCCAGGTGATCACCCTCGACGGCCGGACCGGCTGGGCCGTCACCCGCGGCTGCTGGCTCGCGTCGTCGCACGGCGTGCAGACGGAGACCAAGTGGGGCGGGATGAAGAACCTGATGGGCGGCGAGGGCGGCTTCCTGACCCACGCCACCGGCCAGGGCCAGCTGCTCGTCTCCTGCTACGGCGCGGTCGAGACCATCACGCTGCAGCAGGGCGAGATGGTGACCATCGACACCGGGCACGTCGTCGCGTACGCCGACACTGTGCAGTACCAGATCCGGAAGGTCGCGCAGGGCATCATCCAGTCGATGAAGAGCGGCGAAGGGCTCGTGTTCGACTTCGTCGGCCCCGGCCAGATCATGACGCAGACGCGCAACCCGTCCGCGCTGGTGAACTGGATCGTCTCCCACGTTCCGTCGCGCTGATGCGTGTCCAGACCCGGCACACGCCGGTCTTCGGCGTCGCCCGCGTCCTGCTGGACCCGGGCGAGGCCGTGCGGGCCGCGCCGGAAACCCTGCTCGCCAGCCGGTTCGGCGTCACCGAGACCCCGGCCGGCCGCGGCGGTGTCCGGGCGGGCAAGAGCACGACGGCCGTCTACACCGCGCCCTCCGACGGCGGCTGGATCGACTTCGCGCCGCTGCGCCCCGGCGACGTCTACCCGCTCGAACTCGGCGGCGGCACGGGCTGGTCGGTGCACCGCGACGCCGTGCTGGTGCGACCTTCGTCGGTCCGGCACGACACCGGGTGGGTGCCGCTGCAGCAGCTCTTCGGCGCCGATTCGGGGTTCCTGGAGCACTACAGCGGAACCGGCCCGCTCGTGCTGGCCGCGCCCGGCCCGGTGGACGCGTTCGAGCTCGGCAAGGGCGAGCTGGTCACCGTCCGGCCGGACTACCTGCTGGCCTACCCGGACACCGTGCAGTGCCGGCTGCGGGCCCTCGATCCGGGCGGGCCGCAGTCACTGCGCACCGGCGAAGGGCTCGCGGTCGACTTCGCGGGTCCCGGGACGGTGCTCGTGCACGCGCGGAACCGACGCCTTTCGGGTTCGTGATCTTCGGACGAATTGCCCATTGCCGAGGGAAATAATTACGGTAGCGTGATTGGCACTCCGCCGCTGGCATCCGCTCGGGCCAGCGGATCCTTTGTGCTGAGGGAGGGCGCCGTGGCTGTCGGCACCGTCAAATGGTTCAACTCGGAAAAGGGCTACGGGTTCATCGAATCCACGGAGGGGCCGGACGTGTTCGTCCACTATTCGGCCATCCAGTCCGAAGGATTCCGCACCCTGGACGAGGGCGACCGGGTCGAGTTCGAAGTGCAGTCCGGCCGCGATGGTCGTAGCCAGGCAGCCGATGTACGGAAGGTTTCGTAACACACCCCGCCGCTGATCGGTGAACCCCCGGCAGGCGCCGAACCAGGGGCGTTAGGCTGCGGGCGTGACAGGCGACGTGTCGGGGGACCTCACCGGTCGCCGGCTGGGCAACTACCGCATCGACGGGGTGCTCGGCAAGGGCGGCATGAGCGTGACCTACAAGGCCACCGACGTGCGGCTCGGCCGCAAGGTGGCCCTGAAGGTCATCGGTGACCACCTCGGAGCCGACGCCGAGTTCCGCGAACGGTTCGTCGACGAGGCACGCAACACCTCCGCGATCGACCACGCCAACGTCGTGCCGCTGTACGACTTCGGCGAGCTCGACGGCATGCTCTACATCGCCATGCGGATGGTCGACGGCGGCGATCTCGCCGCGTTGATCTCGGGGGGACCGATCGCGCCCGCGCGCGCCCTGACGATGCTCGACCAGGTCGCGGACGCCCTCGACACGCTGCACAACCGTGGTCTGGTCCACCTCGACGTCAAGCCGGCGAACGTGCTCGTGACGAAGAAGGAGACGTCGCGCGAGCACGTGTACGTCGCCGACTTCGGGCTGACGCGCCGCGGCGCGACCGGGCACCGGACGCGCGGCGGCGACTTCCTCGGCTCGCCCACGTACGCGGCGCCGGAGCACCTGCGCGGAGAGCCGCTGGACGGGCGGACCGACCAGTACGCGCTGACGTGCGTCCTCTACGCCTGCCTCACCGGCAGCCCGCCGTTCAAGGGCGACGTCCCGACAGTGATCAAGGGACACCTCAACGGCGAGCCACCCGCGATCTCGCGCGCCGTCGCCCTGCCGCCGTCGATCGACGAGGTGATCCGCCGCGGCATGGCCAAGAACCCGGCCGACCGCTACCCCAGCTGCGTCGAGATGATCGCGGCCGCCCGCCGCGCGCTCGGCCCGCTGGCGACGTCCGACACCCCGCCCGGCCCGCCCGGGTCCCATTCGGGCGGAATCCCCGCGCCGCAGCGTCCTGGTCAGGTACAACAGGGGCCGCACCAGAACAGCGCACCGCAGGGAGAGGGGGCCCCCGTGCACCCGTACGGAGGACAGCAGCAGCCCGGCTACGGCCCGGGCCCCGGACCGCAGGGCCCGCAAGGCCCGCCGCCGGGCCTGCCACCTCAGAGTTACGGCTACCCCCAGCAGGGCGCGCCGCAGGGGCCGCCGCCCGGGATGCCGCCGCAGGGCCCGCCGCCGGGGTACGGCTACCCGCAGCAGCAGGGCATGCCGGGCATGCCGCCGCCGGGCTACGGCCAGGACCCGATGCGGCTGCGCCCCCCGATGCCCGCGGGCGGCGCGGGCGCGTTCCACCAGCCGAAGAGCAGCGGCGGCAAGAAGTGGATCTTCGTCGTCCTCGGCCTGGTGGTCGTGGCCGGCCTGGTCGTGGGCGCGATCTTCCTGTTCGGCGACGGCGGCAGCGGCGGGGGCGGCACCCAGACGACGGCCCCGGAGATCCCGGTCGGGCCGGGCAGCAGCTCGCAGACCAACCCGGCGTCGTCGCTCAACGCCCCGCCGACGTCGATCAGCATCAAGCCGGGTAACTGAATCCGGGCCACCTTGAGCTGGGCTTCTTGCACTCTCCCCCCGAGAGTGCTAAACACGAACTTGGCACTCGACGCCGTCGAGTGCCAAAGGTCGGGACGGTGAGGCTGAACCCCCACCCGGGTCCAGTCGTCCGTCGCGGGCACCGAGCCTGGCCGAGGAAGAGTCCTGCTGCCGCCGCTGCAGACAGACAGCGCGGCGGCTGCGCCCAATACCGGAGGACCACACCGCAATGGCCAAACTGATCGCGTTCGACGAGGACGCCCGCCGCGGTCTCGAGCGCGGCTTGAACACCCTCGCCGAAGCCGTCAAGGTGACCCTCGGCCCGCGGGGCCGGAACGTCGTGCTCGAAAAGAAGTGGGGCGCGCCGACCATCACCAACGACGGTGTCTCCATCGCCAAGGAGATCGAGCTCGAGGACCCGTGGGAGAAGATCGGGGCCGAGCTCGTCAAGGAAGTTGCCAAGAAGACCGACGACGTCGCGGGTGACGGCACCACCACCGCCACCGTGCTCGCCCAGGCGCTCGTGCGCGAGGGCCTGCGCAACGTCGCCGCCGGCGCCGACCCGATCAGCCTGAAGCGTGGCATCGAGGCGGCCGTCGAGGCCGTCACCGAGCAGCTGCACAAGGCCGCCGTGCAGATCGAGACCAAGGAGCAGATCGCTGCTACCGCCTCGATCTCGGCCGCGGACCGCACCATCGGCGAGCTCATCGCCGAGGCGCTGGACAAGGTCGGCAAGGAAGGCGTCGTCACTGTCGAGGAGAGCAACACCTTCGGCCTCGAGCTCGAGCTCACCGAGGGCATGCGCTTCGACAAGGGCTACATCTCCGGTTACTTCGTGACCGACCCGGAGCGTCAGGAAGCCGAGCTCGAGGACCCGTACATCCTCCTCTTCGGCTCCAAGATCTCCACCGTCAAGGACGTGCTGCCGCTGCTGGAGAAGGTCATCCAGTCCGGCAAGCCGCTGCTGATCATCGCCGAGGACGTCGAGGGCGAGGCCCTGGCCACCCTCATCGTCAACAAGATGCGCGGCACCTTCAAGTCCGTCGCCGTCAAGGCCCCGGGCTTCGGTGACCGCCGCAAGGCGATCCTGCAGGACATCGCGATCCTGACCGGTGGCCAGGTCATCTCCGAGGACGTCGGCCTCAAGCTGGAGAACGCGGACCTGTCCCTGCTGGGCAAGGCCCGCAAGGCCGTCATCACCAAGGACGAGACGACCATCGTCGAGGGTGCGGGCGACGCCGACCAGATCCAGGGTCGCGTCAACCAGATCCGCGCCGAGATCGAGAACTCGGACTCGGACTACGACCGCGAGAAGCTGCAGGAGCGGCTCGCGAAGCTGGCCGGCGGCGTGGCCGTCATCAAGGCCGGCGCCGCGACCGAGGTCGAGCTCAAGGAGCGCAAGCACCGCATCGAGGACGCGGTGCGCAACGCGAAGGCCGCCGTGGAAGAGGGCATCGTCGCCGGTGGTGGCGTGGCCCTGATCCAGGCCGCCGAGGCCGCGTTCGCGGGCCTGAAGCTCGAGGGCGACGAGGCCACTGGCGCCAACATCGTCAAGGTGGCCGTCGAGGCCCCGCTCAAGCAGATCGCGATCAACGCCGGCCTCGAGGGCGGCGTCGTGGTGGAGAAGGTCAAGGGCCTGCCGCAGGGTCACGGCCTCAACGCCGCCACGGGTGTCTACGAGGACCTGCTCGCCGCCGGCGTGCCGGACCCGACGAAGGTCACCCGCTCCGCGCTGCAGAACGCCGCGTCCATCGCGGCGCTGTTCCTGACCACCGAGGCCGTCGTGGCGGACAAGCCGGAGAAGGCTTCGGCCGCTCCCGCCGACCCGTCCGGTGGCATGGGTGGCATGGACTTCTGAGTTCTGCCGCTTCACCGGAAAGCCCGGTCCGCTTCGGCGGGCCGGGCTTTCTTTATGGGCGCTGGCTATGGCTTGGTGAAGAACCAGACGGCGAAGGCGCCGACGGTGACGACGCCGAGCGCGAGCACGAAGAGGCCCCCGAGCCAGGCCGTGCTCGCTTCTTCCGCTTCCATCGCGAGGACGACCGCGCCGATGCCGGTCAGCAGCACCCAGATCGCGAACGCGGCGGCGGCGTAGAGCACGACCTTGGTGGCGGACCGGCTGCCGGGTTCGTCGAGCGTGAGGAACGCGGCGTAGGCGGTCAGGCCGAGCCCGGCGATCAGGTACAGCCCGCCGAGGACGCCGACGACGACCTTCGCGGCCGTTCTGCTCCCTTGATCCACGAGCGCGAACCCTAACCCCTCGAACGGGATCCGCGCCGCGCATTTGGGCCGCTCGGCTCAGCCGCTTCGGCCGAACGGCCCGGGCGTCCCCTGGCGCCCGGGCCGTTCCTTTCGTGCACCCCCGTCAGCGGGCGGGCTCCGGTTCCCCCTGTGAACCGGGGCCCGCCCCGGTTCAGGAGTCCTCTTCCGGCGTCAGGATGGCGGCGGCGACGTAGACCGGGATGGCGATGCCGACCGAGAGGAACACGGCGGCGACCAGGCCGATGCGCAGGACGTTGGCGTCGATGCCGAGGTAGGTGGCCCAGCCGCCGCAGACGCCGGTGAGCATCTTGTCGGTCCGGCTGCGGCGGAGCTTCTTGGTGGTTTCCGGGGTGTACACGCTGTTCGTCATGGCTCAATACTGGCGCCGGGGGCACCCTGACCACATCCGGAACGGCCCCGACCCCGACCCTGAACTTCGCCATCGGGGTCAGGCGAGCGCGCGCACCCGGGCGAGGCGGTTGTCCCACGCCGCCGCTACTTCGGGCGTGGCCGGGTACGCGTCCGTGGGGTCCGGTGCCGTCCGCGGAACCGGCAGGTATCCGTCTACAGGGGACAGCGGGTCGGTGGTGATGTCGCCTTCCAGCAACGAAATCGTGCCGAGTCCACAAGCGAATTCCAGCGACGGCAGCGCGCCCGCCAACGCCAGTCCGGCCGCCAGGCCCACGCTCGTCTCCACCGCCGACGACACCACGCACGGCAGCCCGCACGCCTCGGCCACCTCCAGCGCGCGCCGCACGCCGCCGAGCGGGGAGACCTTCAGGACCGCGATGTCCGCCGCGCCGGCGACCGCCACCTTCAGCGGGTCCTCCGCCCGGCGGATCGACTCGTCGGCGGCGATCCGGACGCCCACCCGGCGCCGCACCGCGGCCAGCTCCTCGATCGACGGGCACGGCTGTTCCGCGTACTCCAGGCCGTCGGCCGCCTTGTCGAGGTCGGTGATCGCCCGCACCGCCGTGTCGACGTCCCAGGCCATGTTGGCGTCGACGCGGATGGCGCCGTCCGGGCCGAGCGCCGCGCGGACCGCCTCCACCCGCGCGCAGTCGTCGGTCAGCGAGACGCGCGGGTCGGCCACCTTCACCTTGGCCGTCCGGCAGCCGGAGCCGCGGACCAGCTCGTACGCCTGCTCCGGCCCGACCACCGGCACCGTCGTGTTGACCTCGACCCGGTCACGGACCGGCGCGGGCCAGCCGGCTTCGGCCGCCTCCAGCGCCGCCCGCAGCCACGGCACGCTCTCGGCGTCGGAGTAGTCGGCGAACGGGCAGAACTCGCCCCAGCCCGCCGGGCCGCGCAGCAGGACCCCTTCACGGACGGTGATGCCGCGGAACCGGGTGCGCAGGGGGATCGCGTAGACCTTCATCGGCACCGATCATGCCACCGCCCCGGCTTGGCCGGCGGCGCTCACTGCCTGGTGGGCGGAGCCACCCCGAGCAGATCGGCGAGGCATTCGGCGTTCCGGGGCGCCTCGACTTTGACGTCGTTGTCGAAGTAGACGTGCACGTCCCGGCGGCCGCCGTCGTGCCAGGTCCGGATCTTGTCGGCCCAGGTCCGCAGGGCCCGGTCGGAGTAGCCGCTGACGTAGAGTTCTTCGTCGCCGTGCAGCCGGATGTAGGTGAAGTCGGCGGTCTGGTCTTCGAGGAACGGCCACTTCCCGGCGGTGTCGGCGACGACGAGGGCGATGTTGTGTTCCTCGAGGAGCTTCTTCGCGGCGGGCTGGTCGAAGCTGGGGTGCCGGACTTCGAGGGCGTGCCGCAGGGGTCGTTCCGGGCCGGCTTCGAGGTACGGCGGGGCTTTCAGCTTGTCGTCGTGTTTCGTGGCGAGCTGGGCGGCGTCGGTGGTGGTTCGGGGCAGGAGGGCGAAGAAGTTGACGAGGCGGTCGGGGTCGAACGCCAGGCGGGGTGGGAGTTGCCAGAGGAAGGGACCGAGTTTCGCTCCGAGCGCGAGGACGCCGGAGGCGTAGAAGTTGGCGAGCGCGGTCTCGACGTCTCGGAGCTGCTTCATGTGCGTGATGAAGCGGCCGCCTTTGACGGCGAAGACGAAGTCGGCGGGGGTTTCGTCGGACCAGGCTCGGTAGCGCTCGGGGCGCTGGAGGGAGTAGAAGGAGCCGTTGATCTCCACGGCGTTCATGCGCCGGGAGAGGTATTCGAGCTCCCGGCGCTGGGCGAGCTTGGGTGGGTAGAAGACCCCTCGCCAGGGTGTGTAGCGCCACCCGGAGGTGCCGATCCGGATCTCGGCGATCGCCCTCACCGCCTTTCCGCGGGGGGTGATTCCCGTTCGGTTCGGCGGTCAAACTTTGGGACAGCTGTCCTGGTTTTGCGGACTCTTGTCCTGGTTCGAGGTGGTTTGGTGAAGAGATTGTCCTCGCCGGACGGGCAGGCTCTGGGATGGCCTCTGGTTTTGCTTGGTCCCTCGGCTTGTGCTGTGGGTCGCTGGGTGGTCATCCCGTCGCCTGATTGAGGCCTATCACTTTGAGCCGGGCCCGCAAGGTTGGGCTGTTCTCTCGCGTTGCGCTGGGGGTTGCGGGCCCGGCTCAAAGTGATTTGACGGCCTCAGGCGACGGGATGACCACCCAGCTGCTTTGGGTGGGTAGGGCTCCGCTCGCTGCTGGGGCTGGGGCTGGGGCTGGGGCTCGCTGCGTGGGGTGCGGGGTCGCCGGGTCGTGGCGGGGCGCCGCTTGCCGGCGAGTGGCCGCAACCCTCGGCGGCCGCCACCCTCGGCTTCCGCGGGCCCCGCCTCCGGCCGGGAGCCTGGCCAACCACCCTCAAGCCCAGGAAAACCGCCAATGCCGCGTCTGAACCAGCCCGGACGCGTACTCCCGCAGATTTCCCGGCTGCCCCGCGAACGTGGGCAAGCAAAATGCCCGGTGCTCCGCAGCCACCGTCAACGCCCGGGCCTGGTTCCTCGGCGGCGCCGCCACCGACAGCTCGATGGCGTCGAATCCCAGCACCACCAGCGTTGCGCCGAAGCGGTCCTCCCAGCTCCTCAGCACCGCCGACAGCTCTGCCACCTGGTCCGTGCACTTGATCATGCCTGTCCAGCCCAGCAGGGCCGGGATGTCCGCCGGGCGCTCGGTCTGGACCAGGCCGAGCCGGTGGGGGGCGCGGTTGGCCAGGATCGAGCCCGTGTTGCCCGCCTCGGCCAAGGGGTCCGAGCGGCGGGGGCTGCGTTTGGCCAGACCCGGGAACCGGGCGCCGAACGGGCGAAGGCACGCGCCGTCGCAGCACGAACCGTCCCACCAGCGGGACAGGGCTCCCGCCGGGTCCGCCGTGGCCACTCGGTGGCCCGCCGGGGCCAGACGGCCGCGGTCGTCGATCCAGTCCTCGCCGTTCGCCGCGAAACGCTGGTCGTGGGGGATCAGCACCGGCCACAGGCCCGACCGCTCGAACTCGGCCACGCAGCCGAGGTAGCGCTCGGGCCGGGTCAGCGGCAGGTCGGACACCCACAGCCGGCCGTGCCACGACCCCGGTGGCAGCGTCTGGACCGGCGGTGCGGGCGTACCGGGGCGGAGCGGTGCGATCGTCATGGACGTCCCCTCGAACTTGTGTTCGGTTCCTGCACCTCGAACAGTAGTTCGAGGGCCCGACAATTTCCAGCGTTTCGGCCGCTCATCCGTTCGAGTGAATTAGTAAAACTGCAGGTCAACGCGCTGCTGGGGCTCCTGTGACACAAGATGTTCCTGAGACACGCCACTGCGCCGAAGGGGTGGCGCAGCCGACACGAGACGAACCCGACAGACCGGTCACCTGTGCGGATCTTGCTTAGCCGGTGCCCGGTTGCCAGGCTCTCAAGGAACGAGGGGGGGTGTATGGAGTTCCACGTGCTCGGCCCGGTCGAGGTGGTGGTCGCGGGGACCGCGGCCGGGCTCGGCGGTCCCAAGCCGCGCACCCTGCTGGCGCTGCTGGCCGTGAACGCGGGGCACGTCGTCCCGCTGGAGCAGCTGATCGACGCGATCTGGGGCGAAGAGCCGCCGGAACAGGCCCGCGCCGCCGTCTACACCTACGTCTCCACCCTGCGCCGGGCGCTGGCCAACGGCGGGGATCCCGAGGTGATCGCGCGCAGCGGGGGCGGTTACCGGCTGGCCGTCGATCTCGACCAGGTCGACCTGCACACCTTCGTCCGGGAGGTGTCGGCCGGCCGCCGGGCCAGGGCGGCCGGGGAGCCCGGGCGAGCGGTCGCGCATCTCCGGCAGGCGCTCGCGGTGTGGCGGGGGACTGCGCTCGGCGGCACGCAGGGCATGTGGGCGGAAAACGAGCGCGCCCGGCTGGCTGAGCTGCGGGTCGCGGCGCTGGAGGACCGCGTCGACGTCGAGCTCGAGACCGGCGGGGGCGAGTCGCTGGTCCCGGAACTGACCTCGGCCGTCGCCGAACACCCGCTGCGGGAACGGCTGCGCGCCCAGCTCATGCTCGCCCTGCACCAGAGCGGCCGCCGGGCCGACGCGCTCGCCTGCTACCAGGACGGGCGGAAGACGCTGCTCGGCGAACTCGGCCTGGAACCCGGCCCGGTGCTGCTCGCCGCCCACGAGCGGGTCCTGCGCGACGAGCCCGGGACGCCGGCGTCGCGGCCCGGAGCCGGCCTGCGCGTCCCGGTGCCGAGCCAGCTCCCGTTCGACATCGCCGACTTCACCGGCCGCGCGCACGAGGTGGCGGAGCTGGCCCGGCGATTGTCCGAAGAGGCCGCCGGGTCACGGCTGTGCGCGGTCTACGGCAAGCCCGGTGCGGGCAAGAGCACTGTCGCCGCGCACGTCGCGCACCGCGTCCGGGAGCGGTTCCCCGACGGCCAGCTCTACGCCTCGCTGCGCGGGGTGCAGGCCGTCCGTGCCGATCCGGCCGAGGTGCTGGCGGGGTTCCTGCGCGCGCTGGGCGTGCCGGAGGCGGACCTCCCCGTCCGGCTGGAGGAACGCGCCCAGCTCTACCGCACGCTGCTCGCCGACCGGCGCATCCTCGTGGTGCTCGACGACGCTTCCGACGAACGCCAGGTCCGCCCGCTGCTGCCCGGCGGCCACACCTGCGCGGCGCTGGTGACGAGCCGGGAGCGGCTCGGCGCGTTCGGTGGCGCGTCCCACCTGCACCTGCCCGTGCTGGACGAGGCCGAAGCGCTGACCCTGCTGGGCCGGGTCGTCGGTGACGCCCGGGTGGCGGAGGAGCCCGAGGCCGCCCGCGAGATGGTGCGCCTGTGCGGCAACCTGCCGCTCGCCGTGCGGATCGCTGGTGCGCGGCTCGCGGCCCGGCCGCGGTGGAAGGTCGGCAGGCTCACCGAGCGCCTCCGCGTGCAGCACCGGATCCTGCAGGAGCTCACCCTCGGGGACCTCGAGGTGCGCGGCAGTTTCGCGCTCAGCTACGACGACCTGGACGACCGCGAGCGGACGGCGTTGCGCCGGCTCGGCCTCCTCGACGTCTCGTCGTTCGGCGCGTGGGTGGTGGCGCCCCTGCTCGACTGCGACGCCCACGAAGCCGAGGAACTGGTCGAGCGGCTCGTCGACGCGCAGCTGCTCGATGTGTCCACTGTGGACGACGATGGTGGTGCGCTGCGCTACCGGATCCACGATCTGACGCGCGCCTTCGCCCGTGAACGCGGCGAAGCCGAGGAAACCGCGGACGAGATCAGGGCGTCGGCCGGCCGGGCCGCCGAATGCTGGCTCGGCCTCGTCGAGCTCGCCGGACGGCGGGCGCCGCACGTGCCCGACGGGGACAGCCTGCTCGCCCGGTACCTGACGACCGACCGGATCGACGAGATCCTGGCCGAACCGGAGGCGTGGTTCGACGCGGAGCAGACCGGCTTGGTCGGCGTGGTCGAGCGGGTCAGCGGACTGGACCTCACCGACGTCGCCACCCGGCTGGCCGCGGCGCTGTGCTCGTCGGTGTTCGCCGTGCGCAACCTCTTCGGGCAGTGGTGGCGCACGCACAACGCCGCGCTCGCGGCCGCCCGCCGGACCGGCGACCGCACCGGTGAGGCGCGGCTGCTGTCGGGGCTCGGCTGGCTGCGCTACGAGCAGGACCGCTTCGACGAGTCGATCGCCTACCACGAGCAGGCCCTCGCCGCCTGCGAGCTGGACGGCGACCGGCGCGGGCAGGCGCTGAGCCGGCTGGACCTCAGCGTCGTCCAGTGCGAGTACGGCCAGTTCGCCCAGGCGCGGCACTCGCTCGACCTCGCCCTGCCCGTGCTGCGGGAGCTGGGCGAGAAGCAGGCGGAGATCCAGGCGCTGCACGGACTCGGCCGCGTCCGCACCGAACAGGGCGAGCTCGACGAGGCCCTGGTCGCCGCCGAACTCGCCGTGGCCGGCTACACGGCGAGTGGCGACCACAGCAGCCGTGCGCTCGCCCTGCGCTCGGTGAGCCTCGTGCACCGCGCCGCCGGACGGCTCGCCGAGGCGGCCCGGTGCAGCCAGGAGGCGGTGGACCTGCTGCGCACCGCCGACGACCCGCTGATGTCCGCCTACGCCGTGCAGGCGCTCGCCAAGGTCCGCATCCGCCAGGGCCGCGGCGAGGAGGTGCGCGAGGCGATGCTCGAATGCCTCGCCACCTGCCACGAGATGCAGGACGGCTTCGGCCAGGGCCTGATGCTGCGCACCCTCGGCGAGCTGGAGCTGGCCGCCGGGCGGTTCCTCGACGCGCGCGCCCACCTCGCGCGGTCGGTCCAGTGGTGGGACGCGCTCATGCTCCCGGTGTGGCGGGCGCGCGCCCTGCGTGATCTCGCCACGACGCTCGACGCCCTCGGCGAGACCGCCGCCGCCGAAGCGGCGTGGACGGAGGCCGCGGGCCTCTTCCGGCTGCACGGCAGCCGGGAAGCGCGGGAGCCCCGGCCGGTGCTCCGGCTCTCAAACCCGGCTGAAAGTTCTCCGTCCGGCAGCCGCTGACCGAAGCGTTTCCGCTGGTCAACGGCCGGAAAAGAACCTTCAGGTTTCTTTGATCCCGGCGGGAGAAGCTTCTTCCCGTCCCGAGGAGGACGCAGGGGCACAGGGCCCTCGGGGCACACGGATCTCTCCCACGGTGAAGAAGGGAACAACCATGTCCACGCTCAAGAAGACGCTGGGCCGGGCCGCCACCGCGGCGCTCGTCGCGGGGATCGCTCTCGGCGGCCTGCAGACGGCCGCGTCCGCCGGGGAACTCCCGCCGGGTGCGCAGCGCATCGGCGTGCTGGCCGGCGGCAAGCTGTCGGTCAAGGAAGGCAACCTCTACGCCTCCTGGGTCGACGAGATGACCGGGGTGAAGAAGTTCGAGATCGCCGGCGACCGGATCGGCGTGCTGACCGCCGACTCGAAGGTCTTCGTCAAAGAGGGCAACCTGTGGACCGACTGGGTGGAAGAAGCCGGCGACGTCCGCGACTTCCGGCTCGCGGGCAACCGGATCGGCGTGGTGCGCAACGACGGCACCGCCGCGGTCAAGGACGGCACCCTGAGCGCGGCCTGGGTCGAGCAGACCAGCGGCGTCAAGGACCTGGAGCTGACCCCGGACCGCGTCGGCGTGGTGTTCGACAACGGCCTGGCGACGGTCAAGGAGGGCAACCTCTACTCGCCGTGGGTGGACCAGCTGGGCTCGGTCGCCGACCTCGAGCTCTCCGCGGACCGGATCGGTGTGCTGCGCACCGACGGGACGGTGGCCGTCAAGGAGTCCAACCTCTGGTCGAACTGGGTCGAGGAGGTTTCCGGCGTCAAGCAGCTGAAGCTGTCCGGCAGCCGCATCGGCGTCGTGCTCGACAACGGGCTCGCGACGGTCAAGGAGGGCAACCTCTACGCGTCCTGGGTGAACCAGCTGCCCGGCGCCGCAAGCCTGCAGATCGCCGGTGACCGCATCGGCGTGCTGCGCACCGACGGCAGCGTCACGGTCAAGGACGGCGGCCTCTACGGGACGTGGGTCGAGCAGACCGGCGGCGTCCAGCAGCTGGCCCTCGCCGCCGCCGGCACCACCGCGGGCGGCGGCCAGGTCTCGCTGGCCGACATCACCGCCGTCTACGGTTCCACCTACGCCACCGACACCGTCGCGGCCGGGCTGCCGAGCCTCAACGCCGAGATGACGGCCGGGGGCATCACCACGCCGAGCCGCAAGGCCGCGCTGCTCGCCACGCTCAAGCACGAAAGCGGTTTCCGCTACAACGCCGGTGAAGCCGGCAACACCGAGGTCTATCGCGGCCGCGGGTTCATCCAGCTGACCAACGACTTCAACTACCAGTCCGCCGGCGCCGCTCTCGGCCACGACTTCCTCGGCCACCCGGACGACGCCGCCACGCTCGACTGGAGCGCCAAGATCGCCCGCTGGTACTGGACCTCCCACAACATCAACGCCGCCGCCGACAACTACGACATGGGCGCCGTGGGCCGGGCGATCGGGTACTCCTACCGCCTCGACCCGACCGAGTCGCTCAACCGGTGCGCGGACTACAAGAAGGCCCTCGCCTACTTCAACGGCGGCTCGCTGCCCGTCGCCGACGGCGCCGTCAACTGCACCCGCTGAATCCGTTGCTTCCGAAGGAGAACGTCATGTCGCTCAAGCGCGCCACCACGACCGTCCTCGCCACCGCCGTCCTCGCCCTGCTGGGCGCCGTTCCCGCCGACGCCGATTCGCGGACCGACGTCCGCGACCTCGCCGCCGCCAACCTGCACAAGCAGACCTGCAGCACGAACAGCCTCGGCGGGGTCGGGTTCATGGACAGCTGCCGGATGCAGTGGGCGTGGTGCGCCGACTTCGTCAGATGGGTGTGGGGCAACCGGAACCTCAACACCGACCGGCTGACGGCGGCCGCGGGCAGCTTCTACCTGTACGGCCAGCAGAAGGGCACGCTGCACACCGACCCCGGTTACGTGCCGCAGGTCGGGGACGCGGTCGTCTTCCGCTACCAGGGCAACGGCTACGCCGAGCACGTCGCGATGGTCGACACGGTCAACGCCGACGGCACCATCCGCACGATCAACGGCAACTGGGGCAACGGCGGCCCCGGCACCACCAGCGTCGAGTACTTCACCGGGCCCGGCCGGGTCGGCCAGTCCATCGCCGGCCAGCCGATCTCGGCGTTCGTCAGCCCGGTCGGCCTGACCGATCCCGCGAAGCCGGTCACCCCGCGCCTGGGCGTGCTGTTCAAGGACAGCTCGGTGCAGGTGAAGGAAGGCAACCTCTACGCGGGCTGGACCGCCGTGCACGGCGGCGGCATCGTCAAGTCCGAGGTGCACGGTGACATGGTCGGCGTGCTCACCGCCGGCGGAGACCTCTACGTCAAGCAGGGCAACCTGTACCAGGAGTGGGTCCTGCAGGCGAACAACGTCAAGGACTTCGCGCTGGAGTCGGCGGCCGGCCGCATCGGCGTGCTGCGCACCGACGGCACGGTCGCGGTCAAGGAAGGCGGCCTGCAGGGCGGCTGGGTCGAGGAAACCAACAACGCCAAGGAAGTCGAGCTCTCGGGCGACTACATCGCCGTCGTCGACAACAACGGCGCGGTGTTCGCCAAGCAGGGCAACCTGTACGCGGGCTGGGTCGGCGAGCTGTCCGGCGGCGCCGACGTCGAGCTGGACGCGAGCACCGGCCGGATCGCGGTGGTGCGCACCGACGGTTCGCTGACGGTCAAGGAGGGCGGCCTGTACGGCACCTGGGTCGAGCAGGCCTCGGGCGTGAAGCAGGTCGACCTGTCCGGCGACTACCTGGGTGTGGTGTTCGCCGACGGCCTCGCCTCGGTCAAGCAGGGCAACCTGTACGCGGGCTGGATCAACCAGCTCTCCGGCGCGGCCAAGATCGAGGTCGACGCCCCGACGGGCCGGGTGGGCGCGCTGCGCACGGACGGTTCCCTGACGGTGAAGGACGGCGGCCCGTACGGCGCCTGGGTCGAGCAGACCGGCGGGGCCGGGGATTTCCAGCTGACGGACTACTGACCGGCCGGGGGTGAGGTGCGGGCCACGCCGAGGGGGCGTGGCCCGCACCTGTGCTGCCGGGTCAGAGCGGCCGGAGCAGGTCGTCCGCGTCCACGATGTGGTACGCGTACCCCTGCTCCGCCAGGAACCGCTGCCGGTGCGCCGCGTACTCCGTGTCCACCGTGTCGCGCGAGACGATCGAGTAGAAGTGCGCCTGCCTGCCGTCGCCCTTGGGACGCAGGAGCCGGCCGAGGCGCTGGGCCTCCTCCTGCCGCGAGCCGAACGTGCCCGAGATCTGGATCGCCACCGACGCCTCGGGCAGGTCGATCGAGAAGTTCGCCACCTTCGACACCACGAGCGTCCGGATCTCGCCGCGGCGGAACTTGTCGAACAGCTCCTCGCGCTCCTTGTTGCGGGTCGCGCCCTGGATCACCGGGGCGTCGAGCTCGTCGCCGAGCATCTCCAGCTGGTCCAGGTACGCGCCGATGACCAGCGTCGGCTCGCCCGCGTGCTTGGCCACGATCGACTTGATCACCGGCGTCTTCGTCATCGCCGTCGCCGCCAGCTTGTACCGCTCGTCGGCCTCGGCCGTCGCGTACTCGAGGCGTTCGGCGTCGGTCAGCGTGACGCGGACCTCGGTGCACTCCGCCGGGGCGATCCAGCCCTGCGCCTCGATGTCGCGCCACGGGACGTCGTAGCGCTTCGGCCCGATCAGCGAGAACACGTCGCCCTCACGGCCGTCCTCGCGGACCAGCGTCGCGGTCAGGCCGAGCCGGCGGCGGGACTGCAGGTCCGCCGTCATCCGGAACACCGGCGCCGGCAGCAGGTGGACCTCGTCGTAGACGACCAGGCCCCAGTCGCGGGAGTCGAACAGCTCCAGGTGCTTGTACTCGCCCTTGGTCTTGCGCGTGATCACCTGGTAGGTGGCGATGGTGACCGGCCGGATCTCCTTCTTCTCCCCGGAGTACTCGCCGATCTCCTCCTCGGTCAGCGACGTCCGCGCGATCAGCTCGCGCTTCCACTGCCGGCCGGCGACCGTGTTCGTCACCAGGATCAAGGTCGTGGCCTCGGCCTTGGCCATCGCCGCCGCGCCGACCATCGTCTTCCCGGCGCCGCACGGCAGCACGACGACGCCCGAGCCGCCCGCCCAGAACGCCTCCGCCGCCTGACGCTGGTAGTCGCGCAGCTGCCAGTCGCTCTCGTCGAGGGCGATCGGGTGCGCTTCGCCGTCGACGTACCCGGCGAGGTCCTCGGCCGGCCAGCCGACCTTCAGCAGCGCCTGCTTCAGCCGCCCGCGCTCCGACGGGTGCACGATGACCGTGTCCTCGTCGATCCGGGCGCCGAGCATCGGGCTGATCTTCTTGTTCCGGACGACCTCGGCCAGCACCGCGCGGTCGGTGGTCGACATCACCAGCCCGTGCGCCGGGTGGTTGGCGATCTGCAGCCGCCCGAACCGGCCCATCACGTCGACGACGTCGATCAGCAGCGGCTGCGGCACCGGGAACCGCGAGTACGTCGTCAGCGCGTCGACGACCTGCTCGGCGTCGTGGCCCGCGGCGCGCGCGTTCCACAACGCCAGCGGCGTGATCCGGTAGGTGTGCACGTGCTCCGGCGCCCGTTCCAGCTCCGCGAACGGCGCGATCGCGATGCGCGCGTCATCGGCCTGGGGGTGGTCGACCTCCAGGAGCACGGTCTTGTCGGACTGGACGATCAGCGGGCCATCAGTCACAACTACTGTTATACGTGCCTCGCTCCGGCCCGCTCCCGTCGCGGGTCCGCCGGTGGCCGAGGTGCCGAGGGGATCACTGGGAGGCACGTTGACCACACCACCGTTCGACGACAACCCGTTCCGGTCGCCGGACTACGCGGCACCACCGCCGCCGATGCCGCCGGCGCCGGGGCACCAGCCGATCCCGCACTGGTTCACCACGAAGGTGAAGATCACGCTGATCGCGTGCGTCGTCGCGGCGCTGGGCCTGGGTTCGCTGGGCGCGCTGGGCATCTCCTGGGCCATCCGCAGCGGCCCGCCGTCGGAAGGCGACTGCCTGTACTTGACGCGCGAAGCCGCCGGCAAGCTCGCCTACCACCGCGTCGGTTGCACCGCGGTCGACGCGACCTACCAGGTCGACCGGTCCTACAGCAGCACCCTGACCTGTCCCTCCGACGGCTACGTGCGGTTCCGGACCTCGGCCGGTTCCGGCGCCGGGCGGACCCTCTGCCTCGCCCTGAACGTCCGCACCGGCGACTGCCTCCGCGACGTCGACGACGAGGCCACGATCGCCAAGGTGAGCTGCACCGACCCGGCGGCGAAGGAACGCGCCCAGGTGGTCGACGGCTACAGCCACGGGGAGGCCTGCGAAAACGCCGACGACGTGCGGGTCTACTACGGTCCGCCGGCCCGCGTGGTGTGCCTGCTGCCGCCGGGCGAGAACATCTAGCCGAACCACCTGGTCAGCGCGGCCGGGTCGACGGCGTACCCGTCCGGCCGGACGAGCAGCAGCCGCCCGCGGTACTCCCCGGCGGTGGCCGCGCGCACGATGTCGACCTGGCCGGTGAACCCGGGCGGCGTCGCGTGGTCGCCGAGGTCGAGCAGCAGCCCGCGGCCGCCGTGCAGCAACGCCGAGAGCCGCGTGGGCCCGGCCGCCGTCGTCAGGTCCAGGTCGGGGACGCGGTGGGCGCCGGGGTAGTCCAGGCCGAGGCCGGACAGCAGCCCGCTGAAGTAGCGGTTCGCGTCGGGCAGCCGCATGAGGTCGACGACGATCTCGCGCAGGGCCTCGACGTTCTCGCTGCGCCCCGGGGCGGTGAACACGCGCTGCGCCGCCGTGTGCCGCAGGACGCGCGCGGCGGCCGGGTGGCGTTCGGCGTGGTAGGTGTCCAGCAGCCCGGCCGGCGCGGTGCCGCGGACCGTCGCGGCCAGCTTCCAGCCGAGGTTCATCGCGTCCTGGACACCCAGGTTGAGCCCCTGGCCGCCGAGCGGCGGGTGGATGTGCGCGGCGTCGCCGGCGAACAGGACCCGGCCGTGCCGGTACTGCGTCAGCTGCCGCGTCGAGTCGTTGAACCGCGAAGCGCCGTACACCTCGCCCAGGCGCGTCTCGGCGCCGTACAGGGCCGTCAGCGCTTCGGTGACTTCGGTGTCCGACACGGGTGCGTCACGCCCCGGCTGGTCCGCTGTGGTCCCGAAGACGAACCGGTGGCCGCCGTCGTCGAGCGGGGTGAGCATCGACCAGTAGCCCTCGACCTGCCGCGTGACCTGGCTGAAGTGCGCGGCTCGTGCCGGGACCAGGTCGGACGCGGCGGCGAGGCGGATGTGCGCGAGGGTGGCGACGTAGGTCTCCGTGCGGCCGGGGAACGGCACGCCGAGCAGCCGCCGGACGGTGCTGTGCGCGCCGTCGCAGGCCACCAGCCACCGCGCCCGGAGCCCGTCGACCGTGACGCCGTCCGCGTCGGTGCCGACCGAGGTCACCTCGTGCCCCCGCCGCAGCACGGCCCCCTGCTTCACCGCGTGCGCGGCCAGCATCGCCTCGACGTCGTCCTGCGTCCGGTTGAGCACCCGCGGGTGCCGGGTCTGCCAGACGCCGTGGTCGAGCGCCACGGGCAACCCGGCGAAGTGCCCGCTCGGCCCGTCGATCACCTGGTCGGCCGGGCTCAGGCCACGCAGGTCCAGGAGCTCGGCGGTGCGGGGCTGCAGGCCGACCGGCCGCGGCAGGCCCGGCCCCGCACGGCGGTCGAGCACGGTCACGGAAACCCCGGCCAGGGCGAGTTCGGCGGCCAGCATCAGCCCGGTGGGGCCGGCTCCGGCGATCAGGACGTCGGTCATTGAGCACTCCTCAAGTAGACTGAGTGCAAAAGTAGACCAGGTGCAAGTTTGGCGGTAGCTAATATCCGGCTTTGCCGGGGAGCAGGCCCTGGACGTCGAGCCGGTTGTCCAGCAGGCCGGAGTTGTGCATCAGGTCGGCGACGCGCTGCAGCCGGATGCCGTTGAGCGACGCCGGGTACGACCCCAGCGAGATCAGCGCGGCCGTCGTCGTGTCGATGTCGGAGAACTTCGGCAGCGCGTCGCGCACGATCGCCGGGTCCGTCGCGCTCTGCTGGGCCGCGCCGAGCGCGGTGCGGAACGCCGAGAGCGTCCGCGGGTTGGCCTGCGCGAACGGCTTGGCCGCCGCGTAGCCGGACAGCGGGAAGTCGAGCGTCGAGCCGCGGGCGCCGTCGGCGAGGATGTGCGCGCCGAGGTCCTTCTCGGCGCGGGTGATGTACGGCTCGATCATCAGCGCCGCGTCCGCGTCGCCCGCCTGCAGCGCCTGCGGCATCCGGTCGAACGGCACCGCCTGGAACTTGATCTTGCTCTCGTCGACGCCCGCGGTGCCCAGCACCGAACGCGCGACGAGCGAACCGACGTCGTCGAGGGTGTTCACCGCGATCTTGGGCGCCCGCTTCGCCGTCGGCACGGTGTAGTCCGAGTCGGGCAGCGTGACCAGCGCCATCGTGTTCGGGCCGGACGTGTACGCCTCGCCCTGCAGCTGCAACGCCGTCCCGCCGGCCGCGGCGCGGAACATCGCGATGTCCGAGGCGAAGGTGACGTCGAGGTCGCCGGAGGTCAGCTTCGCGAGCCCGTCGTCGGCGCCGAGCTCGACGAGCCGCACGGTCAGCCCCGCGGACCCGAACTTGCCGGCCGCGACGGCGATCCGCAGCGGGGCCGTGTCGATGGCGTTGCCCACACCGACGCGCAGGGTGGTCCGTTCCAGCGGGGGCGGGGCGGTCGCGGAGCCGGACGAGAACACGCTGCAGCCCGCGGTCGCCAGGAGCGCCGCTACCAGCGGAATCATCGGTCCGCGTCTGTTCATGAACCTTCACCTACCGCGAGAATCTGGTTCTCGTGCTGGATCGTATGGTCCGCGCCCCATACGATCGCGGGCAGGGCCGTATCGTGCCAGCGCGGCTTTCGGATCTTCATGGGGCGGGCTACCGTTCAGTAGGTTCGAGGTGTCGTTCGATCCGCGGGTTCCCGCCCGCGGCGGAAAAGGAAACCAGGTGACCCGTCGCGACAAGCGTCCCCGCAAGGGCGGCGACGCGGCGGATCCGCGTCCGGCGGGCGGCCGCTGGCGGCTGCGGAACTGGCGTCTCGGCACGAAGCTCTTCGCCGTCCTCCTCATCCCGGCACTGGCCGTGATCGCGCTCGTCGGCCTGCGGATCAGTTCCGATCTGAGAGACGCCCGGCAGCTCGCCGAGTTCGCCACGCGTGGCCGGGTCGACAGCACGGTCGCCGAAGCCTTGCACGAGCTGCAACGCGAGCGCGACCTCACCGTCCGGTTCGTCGCGCAGAACCGGCAGGGCGACACCACCGAGCTCACCGCCCAGCGCAACCGCGTTGACCAGGCCATCGGCGCCTTCGAGCGGACGCTGGCCGAAAGCCGGCCGCGGCTCGACGCGAAGGCCGCGGAAAGCCTGCAGCAGACCGACGACCGGCTGCGCGTGCTCGGTGGCCTGCGGTTTTCCGCGGAGCATTCGGCGTTCCCCGCCGACGCCGTGCTGCGCTCCTACAGCGAGCTGATCTCCGGCCTGCTCGACATCAGCGACTCCGCCGCCGCCGACGTCTCCGACCCCGAACTCGCGCGGATGCGGCTGGCGGGCAACGCGCTGGCCCGGATCAAGGACCAGATGTCGGTCAAGCGCGCGGTGATGGCCGAAGCGCTCGCCGAGGGAACCCTCAACCGCGACCGCACGCGCGCGCTGCTCGGCGCCGAAGCCGAGCTCGCCGCCGCGCGCAGCGACTACCGCACCTTCGCCACCCCCGACCAGCAGCGGATGTTCGACGACACGGTGATCGGCCTGGTCGTCGACATCGGCAACGACATGGTCGAATCCGCGCTCACCCGCACCGAAAACGGCCAGAACCTCTCGGGTCTGGACCCGAACCAGTGGGACACCTCGGCGACCCACACGGTCAACCTCGCCCACCAGGTGCAGCAGGCGCTGCTGGTCCAGTTGCAGGAACGCACGGACACGCTGGCGGCCCAGGCCCGCACGGCCGCGCTCTGGGACGGCGGCGTGGTGCTCGGCGTCCTGCTCGTCGCGGGCGTGCTGTCGGTGGTCATCGCGCGCTCCCTGTTGCGGCCCTTGCGGATCCTGCGCCGGACGGCACTGGAGGTCGCCGAGCACCGGCTGCCCGCGGCCGTGCAGAACCTGCTCACCGATCCCGAACCGGCGCCGGAGAACCTGCGGAAACGGCTCGCCGTCGCGCCCGTGCCGGTGTTCACCCGCGAAGAGCTCGGGCAGGTGGCGCGCGCGTTCGACGCGGTGCACGGCGAGGCCGTCCGGCTCGCCGGCGAACAGGCGATGCTGCGCGAGAACGTCAACGCGATGTTCGTCAACCTCTCGCAGCGCAGCCAGGACCTCGTCGAACGGCAGCTGTCGGTACTCGACCGGATGGAGGCCGACGAGCAGGACCCGGACACCCTCGCCGGGCTGTTCGAACTCGACCACCTCGCGACGCGGATGCGGCGCAACAGCGAAAACCTGCTGGTCCTCTCCGGCCAAGACTCGGCGCGTGAGGACGCCGGCCCGGTCGCGGCCGACGAGATCATCGGCGCCGCGCTGTCGGAGGTCGAGCACTACCAGCGCATCGAACTCGGCCCGGCGCCGCAGGTCGCGGTCCGCGGCGAGGCGGTCAACGACCTCGTGCACGTCGTTTCGGAGCTGCTGGAGAACGCGACCCGCTACTCCGGCGACTCGCCGGTCACCGTCGCCAGCGCCGAAACCCACGACGGCGACTGGCAGATCGAGATCATCGACCACGGCGCCGGCATGCCGCAGGCCGAGATCGACCGCACCAACGAGCGGCTGGCGCACCCGCCGGACGTCGACGTCGAGGTGTCACGGCGGATGGGCCTGTTCGTCGTCGCGACGCTGGCCACGCGCCACCACATCGACGTCAGCCTCAGCGCGGGCGCGGAATCCGGGCTGGTCGCGACCGTGCTGGTGCCCGCCGCGCTGATCGTCGAGCTGCCGCCGATGCCCGCCCCGCCCCCGCCGGCCGAGCCGCCCGCGGCCCCGGAACCCGAGCTGCTGGCGCCGCTCGCGCCGCTGACCTCGCCGGAACCCGAACCGGAGCCGGAGCCGGAAGAGCTGTCGCCGCCGTCGATCGAGGCCGGCCCGCCGCGCCGCGCGCCGGTGGTGGCCCGCGACCACGCGCCGGAGTGGCCGACCGTGGACGCCGAGGCCCACCTGGACCTCGACGCCCCGACCGAGCGGATGCCCGCCTACCGCGACGTCCTGTCCCGCTGGTTCGACGCCTCCGCCGCGCCCGAGCAGCCGCGCAAGCCGGCGGAGCCGCGCCCGGTCGCCGAGCAGGCGCGCCCGGCCGGGCCGCTGCCGCGGCACGCGCTCGCCCCGCAGTCGCCGGTCCACGATCCCGAGCCGGCTTCGGCCTTGCCGCCGCCGCCCTCGCCGCCGGGCCACGATCGCGAGCCGGCCTCGGCCTCGCCGGCGCTGTCCTCGCCGCCGGTCCGCGAACCCCAGCCGGCTCCGCCACCACCCCCGCCGCCGATCCGCCGGCCCGAACCCGCGGCGGCCCCGCCGCCGCTGCTGCCACGGGACGGCGCGGCTGCACCCCTTTCGCGTGAAACCGGCGGGGTGAACCCGGACGACGAGGACACCGAACCGCGGCTGACCCCGGTCGCTCCGCCGCCCGCACCCGAGCCTTCGTACGAATGGCCCACCCCGGCCGAGCTGGAGCAGGAGGACGGCGCGGAGGACACCTGGCCGTTCCTGCAGACCGTCGATTCCGCGGCTGGCCCGGGAGCGGTGCCGGAGCAGCGGCCGATACTCTCTCTTTCCCCGGAAGCGGTGCGCGAGCGGATGACGAGCCTTCAAGGCGGCTTCCGGCGAGGGCGTCATGCGAGGGGAGACGACACCCGGAACCAGTGAAACGGATTGAGGCATGAGCTCGAAGACGCCCCTGCTGGAAGTGATCGCGCTGGACGCGGCGGACGCCGAAGGTGCGCAGGCGGGCGGGGCCGACCGCCTCGAACTGGTTGCGGACATGGCGCAGGACGGCCTGACGCCGTCGGTGGAAACCCTGCGTGACGTGCTCTCGGCGACCGACCTGCCGGTGCGGGTCATGTTGCGGGACAACGGTTCCTTCGCCGTCGGCGACCTCGAAGGGCTGCGCGCGGACACCGCCCGGCTGATCGACGCCGGTGCGCGCGAGTTCGTCTTCGGCTTCCTCAACGTCGACAGCGAGATCGACCTCGACGCCTGCGAAGCGCTGATCAAGGAGGTCGACGGCCTGCCCTGGACGTTCCACCGCGCCATCGACCGCACCCGCGACCCGGTGCGCGCGTACGACCAGCTGGCGGCCCTCGGGTGCGACACCGTGCTGGCCGCCGGCCACCCGAACGGCGTCGCCAGCGGGCTTTCCGTGCTGCAGCGGCTCGCGCAGCGCGAGAGCGGGCCGGAACTGCTCGTCGGCGGCGGCCTGCGTGCCCAGCAGGTCCACCTCCTGCGCGCGGGCGGCGTGCGCGGGTTCCACGTCGGGAGCGCGGTGCGGCCGGGCGGCTGGCAGGCCCCGGTCGACGCCGGCACCGTGCGGACCTGGGTCGAGCTCGTCAAGGACTGACCGAAGCCGCGGTATTCCGTGACATCGGCGGAGTAAATCGATTTCCGCCGATGTTTTCGCGTGCCCGCGGCACGTTCGATCCGGCGCGACGAAATTGCATCCGCCCGGTGCAGAGTCGTGACCGGAACCGCGCGTGCGGCTGCACAGGCGATTCCAGGTATGACCTGGTTGGTGGCTGATTTCGGGGCGATCGGCTGGCTACGGTTGTCCCGCATTTCGTGATCAGGGCGATCTTCAGCAATCGATCTGCAAGTGCAGGAGGCGGCGCCGTGTGCGCGCGTATTCAGTTCGAGAACTCGTTGCGAGGACAGCAGGAAGCCAGGAGTTCGGCCATCCGGCGGCTTTCTGTCGCCTGGGAGTGGCTGATTCCCCGCGGATATCGCCCGAACGTCTCAGCGGCAAGCCGGAAGGCGGAATCGTGACCGGCACGATACCGCGGCAACGCGGAACCGAAACCTCCGAAGACGAATTCGCGAAACTGGGGCTCGGCGGCTCACTGGCCCTGACCGGGCTGCTGGCCGTCGTCAAGATCGCGGAAACCGCCACGGGCGTGGTGCTGACCGCCACCGGGGTGCTGCCCGGTGCCAGTCCCTCGAAGGAGCGGGCTCCGGCCTGGCCCGGCGGGGAATGAGCGGAGCTGCCCGATCGGCAGCTCTCTACGGACGGAGGGCTGCCATGACCGGCAGTGGAGGACGGGACGAACGGCAGGGCGCGCGGGTGGGCCTCGCCGACGTGCGCCGGCTCGAAGACGTCGTCGCCGAGCTGAGGGCGCTGGACTACCGCTACGGCGGTGGCTCGTGCCGGGTGGCCGTGGAGTCGCGGTTGCCCGCCGCGGTGGCCCTGCTGGACGGCGTGACGAAGGCCGTGGTCCAGGCGCGGCTCTACACCGCCGTCGCCGACCTGTTCAACCTGGCCGGCTGGACGAACTTCGACCAGGACCGCCCGGCCGCCGCGCTGGAGGCGTTCGCGCGGGCGCTGGAACTGGCGGTCGAGGCCGGGAACGACGACCTGCAGGCCAACATCCGGTACCGCATCGGACGGCTGCACCTGCACTACGGCGCCGTCGACGCGGCTCTGGTGGAGTTCGCGCGGGGCCGGGAGGCGGCGTTGCTGGCCCACTCGAAGCTCGCCCAGGCGATCCTGTCGGCCAACCAGGCGTGGGCGCACGCCAAGAAGGCCGACGTCACCGGCGCGCTGACCTACCTGCGCCGCGCCCGCGAGGAGTTCGTCGAGGCGGCGGGACGCGAACCGTCGCCGTGGGCCGCGTTCTTCGGGCCGGCGGACATGGCGGCGATGGTCGGCACGGTGCACGGGGAGCTGGCCCAGGTGGTCGACATCCGCCACGGCCGCGACGGTATCCCCGCCCTCGCCGCGGCGATCGAGGGGTACCCGCGCAGCATGACGCGCAGCCGCTCGCTGACGCTGATCTGGCTGGCCACCGTGCACGCGCTGGACGGTGACCTCGACGTCGCCGCCACCGTCGGCGAGGAGGCGGTCGAGCTGGCCGGTGCGCTGCGGTCGCCGCGGGTGCGGCAGCGGCTGCACCCGCTTTCGGAGGCCGCCGGCCGGTTCTCCGGCAACGCGGACGCGCAGGAGATCGTGGACCGCATCGACGATCTCCGGCATTCTCCGACGATAATCGAATGATCATCAAAAAGTAAACAGTTCGAAAAAACGAAAATGGGATCCGCCGAAGCTCAGACAAAAGTAGGTTCTCGGCGTGATCGCGTCTTCTTATGCTTCTCGGCAACCTGCGGCGAACATTCCGCGCAGGCCCGGTCCCCACCGCCGAGAGGAAATCCCCCCATGCGCTTGCGCAAGCTCGTCGCGGCCGCCGTGCCGCTGCCGGCGTTGCTCGGCCTCGCCGTGGCCGTCCCGGCCGCCGCCGCGCCGGAACCCCTGGTCACGCTGGCCGACAACGCCGCGCCGCTGGTCAACAGCGACCGCACCGGCGACGTCGCGGCCGACCGGCCGATCACCGCGGCGCTCTCCTTGAAACTGCACAACCAGCAGGCGCTGGAAAAGTTCCTCGCCGACGTCCAGAACCCCGCATCACCGCAATACCACCACTTCCTGACTCCGGCGCAGTTCAATGCCGAGTTCGGCCCGACCCAGGCCGATGTCGACAAGGTCGTCTCATTCCTCGGGAAAGCGGGTGCCACCGGGATCGAGGTTTCCGGGAACCGTCAGGCGGTCACGTTCACCGGCTCGGCGGCGCGGCTGGAATCGGCGTTCCGCACCCGGATCGGGACCTACCACGACAAGGTGTCCGGACGCGACTTCTTCGCCAACGACGCCGCGCCGGCGGTGCCCGCGAGCGTGTCGGACGTCGTGGGCAACGTCGTCGGCCTCGACAACCACGCGGTCCGGACGCATGCGTCGAAGCCGCTCGCCCAGCCGAACATCGTCAAGTCCGTGACGCCGCCGGTGCTCAAGACGGCCTACGGCACCAGCGGCCTGTCGGCGACGGGCCGCGGCGTGAACGTCGGGTTCGTCGAGTTCGACGGCTACCAGAAGTCCAACATCACCAAGTACGACAGCACGTACGGCCTGTCGGCGGGTTCGGTGACGACGGTCGGCGTCAGCGGCGCGAACTACGACTCCTCCCCGGGCGACGGCCAGATCGAGGTCGAACTCGACATCGAGGTCGTGCACGCCCTCGCGGCGGCGGCCAACGACTACGTGTACGAGGCGCCGAACTCGAGCGCGGGCGAACTGGTGATGTACCAGAAGATCGCCTCGGACGCGACGGTCGACGTCGTCTCGATCTCCTGGGGCGCCTGCGAATCCGCCGAAGGTTCGAGCGCGGCGAAGAGCGTCAGCAGCGCGATCGCCACGGGCACGGCGGAGGGTATTTCCTACTTCGCGGCGGCAGGCGACGACGGCACGACGGACTGCTACCGCCAGACCGGTTCGACGGCCCGCGGCGTGGACTTCCCGGCCTCGAGCCCGAACGTGACGGGCGTGGGCGGCACGAAGCTGACGGTGACGTCGGCGAACGGCTACAGCAGCGAAACGACGTGGAACGACGGCAACAGCGGCGGTTCGACGGGCGGCGGCATCTCGACGGTGTTCACGGCGCCTTCGTGGCAGTCCTCGCAGAGCACGACGTACCGCAAGGTCCCGGACGTCTCGGCGGACGCGTCCCCGACGTCGGGGTACTACATCTACAGCGCGGGAAGCTGGGGAACGGTGGGCGGAACCTCGGGCGCGGCCCCGCTGTGGGCGGCGTTCGCGACGCTGCAGAACCAGGTGCACGGAGCGGCGCTGGGCAACCTGAACCCGAAGTTCTACTCGATCGGGAACGGGACGTCGTACGGAACGGGCTTCCACGACGTGACGACGGGCAACAACACGCTGCACGGGACGACCGGGTTCAGTGCAGGGACCGGGTATGACCAGGTCACGGGCTGGGGTTCGTTCAAGGGAAGCGGCCTGTCCGGCCTGATCGGCTGAGGATGGCGGGGCCGTAGCGGATTCGCTACGGCCCCGTCGGCCGTTTTTGTCGGTGCCCGGTGACAGAATGCTTCCATGGCAACACTTGTAGCGACCCCCAGGTCTCGCGCGCTGGGCTTCGGCATCCGCGCGGCGAGGACGGCGCGGAAGCTGGGTGTGCGCGAGCTGGCGCGGATGGCCAGGGTGAGCGCGCAGGATCTCTCGCACTGGGAGAGCGGGACCCGCGTGCCCCAGATCGAGCAGGTGGCGCTGCTGCTCGGGGCGCTGCGGGTCGAGCCGGTGGAGCGGAAACGGTTGCTGGAGCTGGCGCGGAACGCCCGCGAGCCCAACTGGCTCGAACGGACCACCCCCGGTATTTCGCCCGCGGTCTCGACCTATGCCGAGTACGAGCGCACCGCAACGGAGATGGTCAACTGGGAGCCCTTCGTGGTGCCCGGGCTCCTGCAGACCCCCGCCTATGCCGAGGCGATCCTGGCCGCGCACCGGCTTCCGCCCCGGGTGGTCGAGCAGCAGGTGGCGATCCGGTTGCGGCGGCGCGAGGTGCTCAGCCGCCCTCATCCGCTGGTGCTCAGGCTCTTCCTCGGCGAGGAGGCGTTCCGGCGGCGCATTGCCGAGCCCGCGGTGCTGGCCGAACAGTTCCACCTGTTGTTGCGCGCGGCGCAGCCGCGCAACATCACCATCCGGGTGGTGCCCACCGGCGCCGGGTACCACCTGGGGTTGTACGGGCACTTCGTGATCTTCGACTTCGCCCACCTGCCGTCGGTGGTGCACATCGAGCACATCCGTGGCAGTGCCCATGTCTACGATGGGGATCACGTGGTCGCCTACCGTGCGGCGGCGGAAGCCATGTCGGCCCTGGCATTGGGTGAGCAGGAATCGCTCGCCCTCATCCGGGGGGTGATCGCCGAACTGGAGTGAGATGCGCGAGTGGCGGAAGTCGAGCTACACCGACGAGACCAACTGTGTCGAGGTGAATCTCGGGCCCGTGTCGCGAATCCGCGACACCAAGGACCGCACCGGCGGCACTCTCACCGTCAGTTCGGCCGCTTGGGGGGCTTTCCTTCGCAAGGCTAAGCGTTAACCTGTCCGCATGATCAAGCGCACGGTGCTGGACGCCACCCGCGAACTCCTCCGCGAACTCGGCCTCACCACGGTGTTCGGCAACCCCGGCACCACCGAGGTGCCGTTCCTCACCGACTGGCCCGATGACTTCGACTACGTCCTGGGCCTGCAGGAATCCGCCGTCGTCGCGATGGCGGATGCCTATGCCCAGGCCACCCGCAAGGCCGTCCTGGTCAACCTGCACTCCGCCGGCGGGGTCGGGCACGGGCTCGGGAGCCTCTTCACCGCCTACCGCAACCGGACGCCGATGATCGTCGTCGCCGGGCAGCAGATTCGTTCGCTCATCCCGCACGAGCCCTTTCTCGGGGCCATGGATGCGCCCGAATTCCCCAAGCCGTACGTGAAGTGGGCCGTCGAGCCCGCCTCCGCCGAGGACGTCCCGGCCGCGCTTGCGCGGGCCTACCACGTCGCCACGCAGGGGCCGCCCGGGCCGGTTTTCGTTTCCGTCCCTGCCGATGACTGGTCCGCCACCACCGAACGGCCCATCGTCTCGCGCCCGCGGATCCGGGGCTTCGCGCCCGATCCCGAGTCCGTCGACGAGCTCAACACCGCACTGGAAGCCGCCGAGCGGCCGGCGATCGTCGTCGGGGGTGCCGTCGACCAGGACTCGGCCGTGCCCGAAACCGTGGCGCTCGCCGAACGGCTCAACGCCGCCGTGTGGGTCGCGCCGATGGCCTACCGGTGCTCGTTCCCCGAGGACCACCCGCTGTTCCAAGGGTTTCTCGACCCCGAACGCGGTGCCGTCGCCGATGCGCTGGCTCGCCACGACCTCGTCCTCGTGCTCGGCGCGCCCGCCTTCACCTACCACGTCGACCGCGGGCGCGGGGAAACCCCGCTGCCGCCGCTGTTCATCGTCAGCGACGACGAGCAGGTCCTCGCGCGCGCCTTCGAAGGCACCGGCATCCGTGCCACGCCGAAGCTGGGCGTCCGCGCGCTGCTCAACGTCGTCGAGCGCAGCAGCCGGCCCGCGCCCGCCCCGCGGAAGCGTCCCGCGAAACCCAGCGGCGAGCAGCTGACCGGTGAGCTCGTCTATTCGACGCTCGCGGACCTGTTGCCGGACAACGCCATCGTGGTCGAAGAAGCGCCCAGCCACCGCGGGGTCCTGCACGACCACCTGCCGATCACGGCCACCGACACCGGGTTCCTGACGATGGCCAGCGGCACCCTCGGCTACGGCATCCCCGGCGTGGTCGGCGCCGCGCTCGCCCGGCCGGACCGCAAGGTCGTCGGCGTCATCGGCGACGGCTCGAGCATGTACGGCATCCAGGCCCTCTGGACGGCCGCGCGCCGGGAACTGCCGGTCACGTTCGTCATCCTGGACAACTCCGAGTACGCGGCGGTCCGCATCCTCGGCGACGCCATCGGCGGCGAGAAGCTGCCGGGCACCGAGCTGGGTGGCATCGGGTTCGCCGCGCTGGCGGAGAGCATGGGCTGCCATGGCGTGACGATCACCGAGCCCGCCGACCTGGTCCCCGGCCTCACGGCAGCGCTGTCCGACCCGCGGCCGACGCTGGTGCACGTCCGGGTCGTCGCGTCGACGAAGTCCCTGTACTGAAAAACGCCCGGCGGCCAGCACGGCCGCCGGGCGTCCACAGTGGACTCTAGCTGCGGGTCTTGGCTTGCCGGACGTCGTCCGAGGCGTGCTCGGCCAGCTCCCACTCGGCGGCGTCGGACGCGGCCGTGGCGGCCTCCTCCGGGGTGCCGCCGTGCAGCAGCCGCGCCACTTCGCCGCGCAGCGTCACGAACTCCGCCGACTCGCGCGTGGTGATCTGGTCCCGCGCGGCGGGCAGCCCGACCGGCAGGTCCGCCACGATCGACGCCGGCGACTTCGACAGCACCAGCACCCGGTCGGACAGGTAGACGCTCTCGTCGATGTCGTGCGTGACCACCAGGATCGTGCTGCCCTGCTCCCGCTGCACGCGCCGGGTCAGGTCCTCCAGCTCGAACCGCGTCTGGGCGTCGACCGAGGCGAACGGCTCGTCCATCAGCAGCAGGGCCGGGCGGCTGGCCAGCGCGCGGGCGATCGACACCCGCTGCTGCATGCCGCCGGACAGCTGCCACGGGAACTTGCCGCCGACGCCGGACAGGCCGACCTGCTCCAGGGCCTCCGCGGCCCGTGACCGCCGTTCCGCGCGCGAAACCGGCCGCCACCGCAACGGGAATTCGACGTTCTTCTGCACCGAAAGCCACGGGAACAGCGACCGGCTGTAGTCCTGGAACACGACGGCGAGGTCGTCCGGCACGCCGTTGACGCGGTCGCCGTGCAGGCTCACCGTGCCCTCGGTCGAGGGGGTCAGCCCGGCGATGCAGCGCAGCAGCGTCGACTTCCCGCACCCGGACGGGCCGACGATGCTGGCCAGCTGCCCGGCCTCGACGGTGAAGGTCAGTTCCTTCACCGCGGTGTGCGCCTTCGCGCCGCTGCCGTACGTGTGGCTGAGGCCGGACACTTCGAGCATGGTTGACATGGGGGAGAGGCCTTTCCGGGCGTCAGCCGCGGCCGAGGCGGGCCGGCTGCCAGGCCAGCACCCGCCGTTCCGCGGCCAGGAAGATCGTGTTGAAGACGTAGCCGAGGATCCCGAGCAGCACCAGCCACGACCACATGATCGGGAAGTCGAAGTCCTGCTGGGCGTTCAGCAGCGACCGGCCGATGCCGAAGTTGGCGCCGACCAGTTCGGACACGACCATCAGCAGCAGGGCGATCGACAGGCTCACCCGCATGCCGGCGAAGATCTTCGGCGCCGCCGCCGGCAGCACCACCATGCCGACCCAGTACCGCTTGGGCGTGCGGAACGAACGAGCCGTCTCCACCTTCACCTGGTCGACCGAGCGGACACCGTCGACGGCGTTGAGCAGCACCGGCCACACCGCACCGAAGATGATCGACCCGGTCTGCATCCCCGCGCTCAGCCCGAACAGCACCACGAACACCGGGATCAGCGTGGGCGGCGGGATCGAGCGGAAGAACGCGAACAGCGGGCCGACGTAGTCCATCGCCGTGTCCGACCGGCCGAGCAGCACGCCGAGGAGGATGCCGACGAGCGCGGCCAGGGCCCACCCGCCGAGCGTCCGGCCGAGGCTGGGGAACACGTTGTCGAACACCACGTCGGTGAGGAACAGGTGCGACGCCGGCCCGGTGAACCACAGCTTCGCCGCCGCCGGCGCGATCTCGCTCGGCGGCGGGAAGTACTTGCTGCCGCCCGCGCGGGCGGCGAACTCCCAGACGACCACGAGGATCGCGAACAGCAGCCAGTTGCGGACGATCGTGGCCGCACCGCGCGCGGCCCGCCTGCCGACCCGGCCCGTCAGAGTCGCCGCGGTCATCCGATCGCCTCCCGGTCCACCGTGCTCCAGCGGAACAGCCGCCGGCCGAGCTGTTCGAGCCCTTCGTTGATCAGGTAGCCCAGCGTGCCCGCGACCACCGTGCCGGCCAGCACCAGGTCGAACCGGACCGAACCGGTGCTGGCGACCAGGACGAAGCTGCCCAGCCCGAGCTGGGAACCGGCCAGGAACTCGACGCTGACGACGGCGATCAGGGAGATGGTCGCCGACAGCCGGACGCCGGTGAAGACGAACGGCGCGGTCTGCGGCAGCGCGACCGACGACAGGAGGCGGAACCGGCTGGTCCCGCACGCGCGGGCGGTTTCCATCAGCACCGGGTCGATCTCGCCCATGCCGTAGATCGTGTTGAACATGATCGGCCACAGGGAGGCGTACACCGCGAGGGTGATCTTCGCTTCGGGGCCGGAGCCGATCACCAGCAGCACCAGGGGGATCAGCGCGGTGACCGGGATCGGCCGGAGGAACTCGACGATCGCGGAGGTGGCCGAGCGCAGCGCCGGGACGCTGCCCAGCAGCAGCCCGGCGGGGACGCCGACGACGATCGCGATGGCGATGGCGATCAGCCAGGCCAGCATGGTGGCGACGATGTCGCGGACGAACTCGGGGTCGCCCAGCAGGTCCCAGACGGTGACCAGGACGACGCTCGGCGGCGGGGTGAACGTCTTACTGACCAGGCCGACCTGGACGACGACCTCCCAGAGCAGGAGGAAGCCGACCAGGCCGGCCAGGCCGCGGAGCAGTTTCTTCACGTCAGTGCGGTCAGTTGGTCGCCTGGGGGGCGATCATCGGCGCGGCGTCGACCTTGCTGGTGATGACCCCCATCTGCAGCAGCAGGTCGGGCACGCGCTGGAGGCGCCGGGCGTCCAGGGTGGAGCCGTAGCCGGGCAGGGTGAGCAGCTTGGCCGTGTCCTCGTCGATCTTCGCGTACTTGACCAGCAGCGGCTCGACCTTCGACCGGTCGTTGATCGCGTCGGCGGTCGCCTTCTTCATCGCGCGCTGGAAGGCCGCGAGGGTCTTCGGGTTGGCCTGCACCCACTTGGTCGTCGCGCCGTAGCCGGTCAGCGGGAAGTCCTGGCTGGCCCCGGTGTTGATGTCGATGACCGGTGTCGCGCCGACCGTCTTCGCCGCCTGCGAGAGCATCGGCTCCGGCATGTAGGCCGCGTCCACCTGGTTGTCCTTCAGCGCCGCCGCCATGTTCGGCAGCGCGACCAGGGTCCACTGGACGGTGCTGAAGTCGACGCCGTGGTCCTTCATGACGGACTTGGTGAGGATGTCCGACGCGGTGTTCTTGGCCGTGATCGCGATCCGCTTGCCGGCCAGGTCGTTGACCGTCTTCACGTTCGAGGTCGGCACCGTGACGATGGCGTTGCTCTTCGCGTTCACCGACGTGCCGTCGGCGACGAGCTGGATGTCCGCGGCGCCCTTGCTCTTGGCCACGAAGAACGGCGTGTAGGTCGAGAGGGCGATGTCGGCCTCGCCGGACGTCGACTTCTGCATCGACTCCTGGCCGCTCTTGGCGATGATCTGCTCGACCTCGAGGCCTTCGGCCTTGAAGTAGCCGCCGTCCAGGGCCAGCCAGAACGGGGCCAGGTCCGTGGTCGGCATGATGGAGACCTTGATCTTCGACTTCTCCAGGCCGCCCCCGTTCGACGAGGCGTTCGAGCTGTCCGAGCCGAGCGCACTGCAGCCGGTGAGGGCCGTGGCGGCTGCGACGGTGAGGGCGAGCCCGAGCGCGGCGCGGCGAGTGCGAACCCGGCCACTGCTCATGGCGTTTCCAAGCAAGGCCTGCTCCTTGAAGAAAAGTGACGGTTGGGGAACCGATTTCAGTGGAAGTGCGTGACTCATTCTCGGAACCACGCGGGCCACTGTAGAGAACGTGACAGCTTGCTCACAATGGGTGGAATCACTACCGGATAGAGTGGCGCACGTCACTCTCGCGGCCTCTGGTCTAGACCCACTGCTCCACTCGCCGTAACGGTTCACCCAGCGTAGGGGGCAGGTTCGGAATCGGGGATGACCAGCTGTGTGTCGGCTGAGCGAACGCTGTGCAACATCGAGCGGGTCGAGTCGGGAGGGTTACATCTTCCCCGGGCGTTCGCTACCCTCTGCACCTGCGGGGAGGTAACAACCTCCGATGTAGTGAGAGAGAGTGCCTGGATGGCCGAGCCAACCGACCTTCGGTTTACCAGGACAGGCTGTGCTTTTCCTGAGAGAAACTTCCCCGCACTGGCCACTGCCCGGCCGGCCACAGCCGCCGCGCCGGTGGGCTAGGCCGGACCAACAGACGATGCAAGACCAGCGCAGGGACCCGACCGTGATGCTCGAGCTGAACCGATTCCGTCCGGCCGGACGGGGTTCAGGAACGCCCGCCGAAGACGATCTTTTCACCCGTACGGGTAGCGTCTTGCGCTGCGCTCCTTCCGATCGGCCGGAGCGCCGGAGCGCCGGGAGCGTGCAGACGAGTGACTGAGGAGAACGCGATGCGCCCTGGCGGGCGCTGGACCGACCAGGGCTTCACGAGCACGAACGATGATGGTGGTGCGGCGGTGCCGAACGAAGACACCGCGGGGGTGGGAGGGGCCCCTGCGCAGTCACCCGGTGAGAGTCCGGGCAGGAAGGCCGGGTTCTTCTCCGGCATGCGCGACTGGCGGCTGCGCTCCAAGCTGGCCGCCGTCCTGATCATCCCGACGCTGACCGCGCTCGCGCTGGGGGCGCTGCGCGTGGTCGACGACGCCCGGGAGGCGGCCGAGTTCCAGCGCACCGCCGACCAGGTCGCGTTCGCCGTCAAGGTCACCACAGTGGTGCACGAGCTGCAGAACGAGCGGTCCCTCGCGGTCGCGCGGATCGCGTCGAGCAACCAGCTGCTGCAGACCGGCCTCGACGCGCAGATCGCCAAGGTCGACCGCGAGGTCTCGGACCTGCGCAACGCGGCGGGCAGCCTCCAGTACGACGACCAGGCGACCAAGGACCGCTACACCCGCGGTCTCCAGCGCCTCGACGCGCTGCGGCCGCTGCGGGCGGCGTTCAACGCCCAGAGCGGCCTCCCCGACATCACGGTGCTGACGGCCTACTCGGGCATCCTCGACTCGCTCATCGAGCTCGGCCGCGAGGTGACCACCGCGGTCACCGACCGGGACGTGCTGCGCCTCGGCACCAGCACGCAGGCGATCAGCGAGGCCAAGGAGTTCACCACCCGCGCCGACGCCCAGCTGCAGATCGCCGCGTTCCGCGGCGTCTTCCCCGGCGACCTCCTGGACCAGACGCACGCGTCGGCCTCCAGCGCGGACGCCTCGGTCGCGGCGTTCCTCGCGAACGCCGACGACGACCAGCGCCAGCTCTACAACGACACCTACTCCGGCCCGGAGGTCGACGACCGCCGCCGGATCCAGACCAACGCGTTCTCGCTGGCCCAGCAGAACGACCCGCCGAGCATCGACACCACCGCGCTCGGCAAGGACAGCACCGTGTCGGCCGACAAGCTGCACGCGGTCGAGTCGAACCTGCTGGCCCAGCTGAAGACCCGCGCCGACGACCTCGCCACGGCGGCGGTCAACTCGGCCTGGCTCGGCGGTGCCGGCGTGCTCGCCGCGCTGGCCGCCGCGATCGCGCTGATGCTCATCGTCGCCCGCCTGATGCTGCGCCCGCTGCGGGTGCTGCGGAAGAGCGCGCTGGACGTCGCCTACACGCGGCTGCCGGAAACCGTGCAGGCGATCCTCGACGACCCGGACCCGGTCGGCGCCTCCAAGAAGGCCGTCCAGCCGGTGCCCGTCACCTCCCGCGACGAGATCGGCGAGGTCGCGCGGTCGTTCGACATCGTCCACGAACAGGCCGTCAAGATGGCCGCCGAGCAGGCCCTCCTGCGCGAGAACGTCAACGGCATCTTCGTGAACCTGTCCCGCCGGTCGCAGCGGCTGGTGGAACGCCAGCTCGGCGTCATCGACCGGCTGGAAGCCGACGAGCAGGACCCGGACCACTTGGCCAGCCTGTTCGAGCTCGACCACCTCGCGACGCGGCTGCGGCGCAACGGTGAGTCCCTGCTGGTGCTCTCCGGTGCCGGCCTGGCGAAGTCGGTGCCCAAGCCGGTGCCCGCCGCCGACGTCATCGGCGCCGCGGTGTCGGAGATCGAGCAGTACGCCCGGATCGAGGTCGGCATCGTGCCCGACGTCGCGGTCCAGGGCCTGGCGATCCACGACCTCGTGCACGTCCTCGCCGAGCTGCTCGACAACGCGACCTACTTCTCCGAGCCGGAGACGAAGGTCATCGTGCGGGCCGTGGTCACCCGCCGCAAGGCGCTGGCCATCCAGGTCACCGACCACGGTGTCGGCATGAGCGAGGAGCGGCTGGCCGAGGTCAACGCGCGCCTGGCCGACCCGCCGGACCTGGACGTGTCGGTGACCCGGCGAATGGGCCTGTACGTGGTTTCGCGGCTGGCCAAGCGCCACGGCATCGAGGTCCGGCTGCGCGAGAACGAGGACATCGAGGGTGGCGTGATCGCCCGGGTCGTCGTCCCGGCCGAGCTGCTGACCCAGCTCCGCCCGGGCATGCAGCGGCAGCAGACGCCGCCGCCGGCGAACCGGTCCGAGACGTCGATGTCGCTGCCGAGCATCCCGATCCCGGCCGCCCGGTCCGACTTCGACCAGACGCAGACGTTCGCGCAGACACCGCCGCCGCCGTCGGCACCCCCGCCCCCGCCGCCGGTGCACGAACCCGTGGCGAACCAGGGCGGCCTGGTCCCGCTCGACCAGCCGATCAGCCTGGACGACCTGGTCAGCGGCGGCCGCGCGGCGGGCCCGTTCCTGTCGCCGGAGCTGCCGAAGCCGGAGACGCCGGCCTGGCCGACCGCCGAGGACCTGGCGCCGCTGACGCCGTCGTCGAACGGCGACGGGGCCAGCTCGCGGGCCGGTGACACGCAGTTCGCGCCGCTGGTGCTGCCCAAGCGGGAGCCGAAGTTCGTCCCGCCGGAGGAGCCGCCTCCGCCACCGCCGGCGCCCGTCGCCGAGGTCGGTTCGTCGGCCCTCGAAGACGACGTACCGACCCGGCGGTTGCCGATCTACCAGTCGGTGCTGTCACGCTGGTTCAGTGAAGGCGACGACTCGGCGGCCGACCCGGTGGCCCCGCAGGGCGAGGGCGACGACCCGAACCTGCCGCCGCTCACCGGCTCCGACGAGCCGGCGGTGCCGGCCGCGCCGGTCGCCGAGGCGCCCCGGGACGAGCTCCAGCCGACCGCCGCGACCCGGCACCCGCTCCTCCCGCCCGACGACGGCTGGCACAGCGCCTCCGACGACGGCTGGCAGGCGGCGCAGTCGCTGCTGGAGTCCAAGAACGAGGAGATCACCCCGGCCGGGCTGCCCAAGCGCATCCCGAACGCCTACCTGGTGCCGGGATCGATCAGCAGCCCCAGCTCCACGCCCGAGGCACCGGCCCAGAACAACTTCGCGGACGCCACGGCAGGAATGCCCGGAACGGGTGCGATCACCCGCTCCGCGTCCGCGGCGCGGAGCCGGATGGCAAGCTTCCAACGTGGCTACACCTCGGGACGGCACGCGTTGAAGGAGCGACCGGGCGATGAGGTCCCGGTGAGTGGCCACACCACAGACAGCAGTGAGGAGTGAAAGTGACACGGGCGGGTGCAATGCAGCCGGGTGGCTCCGCGCAGCCGAACGGCCAGGCGCATGCCAAGGCGAACAATGCCGGCAGCTTCGCTTGGCTGATCACGGATTTCGTGCACCGGGTGCCCGGCGCGGCCCACGCGGTCGTGGTGTCGGCCGACGGCCTGCTCCTGGCGGCTTCGCGTGGCCTGCCGAAGGACCGGGCCGACCAGCTGGCGGCGGTGGCGTCGGGGCTGACCAGCCTCGCGCGCGGTGCGGCCAAGGTGTTCGAAGGCGGCACGGTGGCGCAGACCGTGGTCGAAATGGCCAACGGTTTCCTCTTCCTCATGTCGGTTTCCGACGGTTCGTGCCTGGCGGTCCTGGGGTCGCCGGAGAGTGACATCGGCCTGGTCGTCTACGAGATGACCTTGCTGGTGGAGCGGGTCGGCCAGCAGCTGACTCCGGAGATGCGGGCGCAACTGCAGGGCGCGGCCGTCCGCCGCTGAGGACCTGGGAACCGAGGAGAGAGCCGTGGACGACGGGCGCTTGAGGGGTGATGGCCGGCTCGGTGACGACTTCTCCGGTGGGTGGTCCGAGCAGGCGGACGGCGGCCGGGAGGACTGGCAGTCGTTCCGGGACCGCGTCGACCGGGAGTGGCGGGCGCGGCGGGTGCAGGCCTCCGACAGCGACCCGGTGCGGGAGCCGCCGAACTGGCTGACCGACAGCAATGCCGGGCAGGAGCCGCTGCGGCCGATCGCCGGCGGCACCGAGTACCGTGACCGCCTGCTCGGCGGTCCGGGCGCGGAGCTGTTCGGCGGGTCGAGCGGGCCGCTGTACGACGCGCGTGACTTCGCGGCGTACACGACCGAGCGCGACTTCGGGGCGGGCCCGGACTCGGGTGAGCTGGCCGCGGCGCTGCCGCAGCAGGCCCACCAGGAGTACGTCGACGCGCCGGCGCCGACCGAGATGGAGACCTCGGGTCTGGTCCGGCCGTACTTCCGGACCCGGGGCCGGACGAAGGCGACCCTCGACCTGGCGATCGAGGCGCTGATTTCGACGAGCGAACAGGGCCGGATGCTCGACCGGGTCCGGGTGCCCGAGCACCGGTCGATCTGCGACCTGTGCCTCGACACCAGGTCGGTGGCCGAGGTGGCGGCGCTGCTGCGCCTGCCGCTCGGCGTGGTGCGCGTGTTGATTGGTGACGTGGCGGGCCTCGGGCTGGTGCTGGTGCACTCCAGCAGCCCGACCGTGGGCGACCGCCCGAGTATCGAGTTCATGGAAAGGGTGCTCAGTGGGCTTCGGAGAATTTGACTCCGACGCGAACGCGCCGCAGGTGACGGGTCCGACCTCGTCGGCCAAGATCGTGGTCGCCGGCGGGTTCGGTTCGGGGAAGACAACGCTGGTCGGGGCGATCTCCGAGATCGACCCGCTGACCACCGAGGCCATGATGACCGAGGCGAGCGTCGGGCACGACGACACCTCGGCCACGCCCAACAAGACCACCACGACCGTGGCGATGGACTTCGGGCGCATCTCGCTGGACTCGGACCTGGTGCTGTACGTGTTCGGCACCCCGGGTCAGCACCGGTTCTGGTTCATGTGGGACGACCTCGCGGTCGGTGCCATCGGGGCGGTCGTGCTGGTGGACACGCGGCGGCTCGCCGACGCGTTCCCCTCGATCGACTTCTTCGAGAACCGGAAGCTGCCCTACGTCGTGGCCATCAACTGCTTCGACCGGCTGCTGCACCACCAGATCGAGGACGTCCGGCACGCGCTCACCATCGCGCCGTCGGTCCCGATCATGGCGTGCGACGCGCGCGAGCGGGAGTCCGCGAAGCAGGTGCTGATCTCGGTCGTCCAGCACGCGATCGCGCACGATACGGCGTTGCGCGCGGGCTAGCCCATGACGCCCGGAGCCGGATGCGGCCGTTGGAGTGAACTCCGCGTGCTTCACCCACTTCGGGGAGTGCTACCCCCGTCCGAAGGAAGATCCGGTGGGTTTTGCCTGCGGCCATCCGGGGCAACCTCACCCATCCGGGTCGCTGCCACGGGCTCTGACCTGCACCGACAGTGTGTCGGTGCGGATCACGGGCGACGCCGCGGAGTGACGTGCGGACCGGGGTCGCGGGCCGGGTCGGCGCGGAACAAGGCCGTCTGCACACGTAGGGTGCGCAGCGGCCTGCCGGTGGCGGGCTCGACACCGCCGGTGGTGCGAATACGCTTTACCGTGGCGTCGCCGACCGGCCGTGCCGGGCGCTCCGGGGTGCGGCGCGCGGCGCCGCACGAGCAAGGAGGAGCAGTAGTGACGGCTTCCGGCCAGGGCACATTCGGCTGGCTCATCACGGACTTCGTGCGCCGGGTGCCCGGCGCCGCGCACGCCGTTCTGGTGTCCGCGGACGGGCTGCTCCTGGCGCCGTCGGAAGGGCTGCCCCAGGAACGTGCCGAGCAGCTGTCGGCGGTCGCCTCCGGGCTGATCAGCCTGACGGCGGGGGCCGCGCGCTGCTTCGAGGCGGGCGGTGTCAACCAGACCGTGGTCGAGATGGAGCGCGGTTACCTGTTCCTGATGTCGGTTTCGGATGGTTCGTCGCTGGCGGTGCTGGCCGCGCCGACGTGCGACATCGGCACGGTCGCCTACGAGATGACCCTGCTCGTCGAGCGGGTCGGCCAGCAGATCACCCCCGAGTTGCGCGCGCAGCTCCAGGGCGGCGTGCGTGGGTAGGACGAGATGAGGATTTCGGGATTCGACGATCCTGACTCCAGCGGCTGGGACGCACTGCACCGCGGCACCGAGCGCGAGGGTTTCGATTCGCCCAGCAAGTTCGACATGTCGACGCTGTCGATGATCATGCCCAAGCGCAAGCCGTCGCGGCCGAAGCCGGACGCGCAGGGGTACACCGACGAGGACACCCGCGAGTGGGGCTCGTCGGCCGACGAGGGCGAGGAGTACGCCGCCCCCGAGGCCACCGGCCGGCCGCAGGGATTCACCGGAGACGACTACGCCCGGCCCACGGGCTACTCCGCCCGGCGTTCGGCGGAGTACGCCGACGACGGTTACGCCCGTCCGGAGCCGCCGGGCTATCCGGGGACGGCTGGGCGTGAGTACGCCGAGAACGGTTACGCCCGCCCGGAGCCGTCGGGCTATCCGGGGACGGCTGGGCGTGAGTACGCCGAGAACGGTTACGCCCGTCCGGAGCCGCCGGTCTACCCGGGGACGGCCGCGCGTGAGTACGCCGACGACGGCTACGACCCCGTCGAGCCGGAGTGGCAGGACGAGGAGGCCTACCAGCCGGAACCCCCGCCGCTGGAGCCGGCGTGGACCCCGCCGCGGGGTGCGCGCCCGGCCGCTCCGCCGCGCCACCCGGCTCCCCGGCCGCCGGCGCCCCGCCCGCCCGCCCCGCGGTCGCAGGCCGCGCCGCCGCCCGCCTGGGCGCCACCGCCGGCCGACTGGACGCCCCCGCCGGACCCGGAGACCCGCTGGGTCCCGCAGCCGGAGGCGTGGGAAGAGCCGCCCTGGAACGAGCGCGCCCGTGTCGCGAGCCCGGTGCCCGTCGTCAACTCGCGGGTCCGCCCGTACACCCGCACGGGCGGGCGCACCCGGTCCGACCACAACCTGGCGCTGGAGGCCCTGGTCTCGACGTCCGACGACGGGCGCCGCTACCGCGGGGTCCGCTCGGTCGAGCACCGCCGGATCTGCGACCTGTGCCTGGACACCCGGTCCGTGGCGGAGATCGCCGCGCACCTGCGGCTGCCGCTGGGCGTGGTGAAGGTGCTGGTCGGCGACATGGCCGACATCGGCCTGGTGCTGATCCACCAGACCGAGCTGATCCTCGGCGACCGGTCGTCCCGCGAGTTCATGGAACGCGTCCTGGCCGGCCTGCGCGCGCTCTAACCGGCGAGGTCGAGGGCGAGGGTGTTGCCCGGGCCCGGCACGAACCCGTTGATCAGCGGCGTCGCCGCGCCGCAGTTCTCGAAGGCGCCGATCTCGTAGGTCGATTCGAGGCGGCCGCCGCCGTTGCCCCCGGCGAAGTCGTCCGACGTGAGCTTGGTCGTCACCGGCTCGGCCGTGCCGCAGTCCGGGCCGACGTCGAACGGGACGCCGTTGACGCGGACGTCGGAGATCGCCACCGGCCAGGTGGCTGAGCCGGAGAAGCCGCTGAAGACCGACCCCTCGGCGTGGCCGGGGCCGAACGTGACGGTGCCGCTCACCCGGCCGACCCCCGGCACCGACCGGGTGACCTTCGCCGACGGCAGCGTGAAGGTGCCGGTGAAGGTGTACGGCCCGATCAGCGTGTACATGTCGAACTTCCCGGGCCCGAGGTCCAGGTCGGCGCCCGGCTTCGCGATGTGCGTGGACCCCGTGACGGTGTACTTCGAGTAGACCGGCGGCCCGGCGGCGTCGGCCGTGGCGGCTGTTGCCGCTCCCGCCACGACGGTCGCGGCCGCCACCGCGGTCACGCGCGTTCCCCACTTCATGGATCAGGCTTACCACCTGCCCGCCCGGCCGGGCGGGGATTCACCGGATCCGGCGGCGGTCAATCCTCCACGAGCGCTGCGGAGGTAATGCGGTGGAGGGAATACCGCTCGTTGTTGTCGCCTTCGAGGACCCCGCCGCCGACGCGGACCGGCCGGACCACGCGCTGGCTCGCCGTCCCCTTCGAGTCCACGAACCCGATCCAGACCTCACGGCGTTCGAGGGTGGCCCGGGACAGCAGCTCGAGCGTCGCCGACGTGTCCGCGCCGCCGCCGACCGGCGCTCGTACCGCCGAACCCCGCCGCCGGGCCGTCGCCGCGTCACCCGCGCGGAGGTTGGAGACGATCCGGGCCGCCTGGTCCTCGGTCAGCACCGCCTGCTCGCCGGGGCTGCGGCGGGCCGCCCGGGCCTTCGCCGGCAGCCGGCGGCCGCCGGGCCGGATGTCGACCACCCGGCCGTCCGGGCCCTCCGCCGCCGGCGCGAAACCGGCGCCGCGCAGGCCCGCCAGGACCTCGTGCAGCGGGTCCGGGCTGATCACGACCGTCGGCGCGATCAGCCGCAGGGCGTGCTCGGCCGCGACCGGGTGGGCCAGGACCTCGGCCAGCAACGCCTCGTCGTCGCACCGCAGGAAGGACGCCGCCGTGCCGCCGCGCAGCCGCCCGTGCCGCCGGGCGACGTCGTCGACCAGGTAGCTCAGGCCCTGTGGCACCGGGGTCGCCGACTTGGCCTTGAACAGCGCGTGCAGCTCGTCGGCCGTGCGCCCGGTGTCCAGCGCCCGCCGCACCGAGCCTTCGGTGATCCGGTAGACCGTCGCGTGCCCCGCCGACTCGACGTCGGCCACCGCCGCCATCTCTGCCGCCAGCTCCGGCTCCAGCGGCCCCGGCGCGACGACCGTCAGGTCGGCCTGCAGCAGCACGCGGTCCACCGGCGCGGGCAGCGCGTCGAGGATCGCCTCGACCGCGGCCGGCCGGTCGTCGGCGAGCAGGGCCCGCGTCGCCGTCGTGAGGCCGCCCAGCCCGACGATCCCGAGCGCACTCGCCTCGGCCATCGTCCAGCGGACGGTCTCGTCCCGCAGCCGCCCGCCCCGCCGCGGGGCGCGCCAGGCGAGCACCGCGACGAGCTCGTCGACGCTCTTCACCCCGGCGCCCGCCGGGAGGTCGGCCAGCGCCGAGAGGACCCGCCGCCGGGAGACCGGCGCCAGCGGGCGGCGCAGTTCCTCCGACAGCGGCGCGATCGGCTTGTCCTTGGCGTCGCGGCCGCCGGCCAGCCCCGGCAGGCGCGGCAGTTCCAGCCACGCCTGGGCGAGCGTCATCCACCGCTGCGCGGTCGGCGAGGCGAGCCACGAGTCGGTCAGCGTCGTCGGCACCCATTCGGGCACGGTCGCCTCGCTGTCGGCGACGAGCCCGGCGCCCACGGCCAGCTCGGCCAGCAGGACCGCCTGCGTCTCGTCGATCTCCAGGTCCTTGGCGAGCTTCTTCAGCTCGCGCACGCCGAGGCCGCCCGACTTGAGCACCGGCGGCGGAGCGGCCGACCACGCGCGCAGCAGGGCTTCGGTGTGGCGCAGGAACTCCATCGCCTCACCGGCCGCCGCCTCGTCCAAAGTGGACGGCTGGTGCGGGTGGACCGGCAGCTCGGGCTCGGTGAGCGCACCCGGCGCGAACACCCCGCCGCGCAGCGCGATCCCGAGCTCGCGCGGCAGCTCGACGGTCTGGTCGTCGCGCCGCAGCAGCAGGCCGCGGGCGAGCAGCTTCTGCACCGGCGTCTCGGCCTTCTCCAGGGAGAAGTCCCGCCCGGCGTCGCGGGTGCGCCCGATCGGCGGCCCGGCGGCGAGGGCGTTCAGCACGCCGCGCTCGTCTTCGGGCAGCTCGGCGAGCCGGGCTCCGAGGTCTTCACCGGCCAGCGACGGCGCCGACGCGCCCAGCCCGGCCGGGAACGGCCCGAGCGCCTCACGGGCGGCGGGCGGCACGCGCAGCGCGTCGTCGGGGCCCCAGGCCAGCGCCCGCGCGCGCAGGCAGGCCAGCTGCCCGCTGATGTCGGCCCCGACGAGCTTGGCGACGTCTTCGACCGGCACCGGATCCCGGTCGGCGCTGGCGAGCAGGCAGGCTTCGAGCACGGCGAGGGTGACGGTGTCGAGGTCCTCGCAGGCGCGCGCGACCGAGCCCGGCGTGCCGGCCCGGGTGGCCAGCACCGTGCTGTCGGACGGCGGGGGCGTGGACAGGTCGCGCCGCGTGCGGAGCAGCTCTGCGAGTGCGTCGTCGGACTCCGCACGCAGCCAGTCCGCCAAAGAGGTCGCGGGCATAGAAGACCAGGGTACCGGGCGGTTGCGCCGGACTGCCCGGCCTCAGGCAGACTGTCCCCGTAAGACCGTCGTGCGGCTGTGGAGGACGTTGTGGCCAAGGGTGAGAAGAAGCACAAGGGCATCGACCCGACCTGGCCGGGCGAGGACGGCGAGCACCCCGTGACCGAGCTCGCGTCCGACCGCCAGGGCGCGCTGTCGCCGTTCGGTGACATCACCTTCCCCCTCGACACGGTGCCCTACGTGCACCCGGAGACCGAGATCAACCGCTGACCGGTTCCAGCGGCAGAGTTACTGGTCAGTACCGGTATCGGCCCCTCGTGAGGGCGGTCACGGGAGTAGGTTCCCTCCCGTCCCAGCCACCTTTCCCATGCGGGGGTAAGTGCCATGCCGGTTCCCGGTCCCGGATATTCGATCACCGTCCGGGTCGAGGCCCCGGCCTCGTCCACCGCGGCCGGTGACCTGACCACGGCGGTGGGGCGCGTCGGCGGCGTGCTGACCGCGTTCGACGTCGTCGAGTCCCACTCCGACTCGATCGTGGTCGACATCAGCGCCAACGCGCTGTCGGAGAACCACGCGAACGACATCACGCAGACGCTGGACTCGCTGCCCGGTGTCCGGGTCCGCAAGGTCTCCGACCGGACGTTCCTGATCCACCTCGGCGGCAAGATCGAGGTCACCCCGAAGGTCGCGCTCCGCAACCGTGACGACCTCTCCCGCGCCTACACCCCGGGTGTCGCCCGGGTCTGCCAGGCGATCGCCGCCAACCCCGAGGACGCGCGCCGGCTGACCATCAAGCGCAACACCGTCGCGGTGCTGACGGACGGGTCCGCGGTGCTCGGCCTCGGCAACATCGGCCCCGCCGCGGCGCTGCCGGTGATGGAGGGCAAGGCGGCGCTGTTCAAGAAGTTCGCCGACGTCGACGCGTGGCCGGTCTGCCTGGACACCCAGGACACCGAAGAGATCATCATGATCGCCAAGGCGCTGGCCCCGGTGTACGCGGGCATCAACCTCGAGGACATCGCCGCGCCCCGCTGCTTCGAGATCGAGAAGCGGCTGCGCGAGCAGCTGGACATCCCGGTGTTCCACGACGACCAGCACGGCACGGCGATCGTGGTGGTCGCGGCGCTGCGCAACGCGCTGCGCGTGGTGGGCAAGAACATCGAGGACTGCAAGATCGTGGTCAGCGGCGTCGGCGCGGCCGGTTCGGCGATCATCCGCCTGCTGCTGCACAAGAACCCGGGCGACATCGTGGCGGCGGACATCGACGGGATCGTCCACTCGGCCCGCGGCAACCTCGACGACAACCTGGCGTGGATCGCCTCGCACACGAACAAGGAGCAGATCAGCGGCACGCTGCACGAGGCTCTGGCGGGCGCGGACGTGTTCATCGGCGTGTCGGCGCCCAACCTGTTCGGCGCCGAGCAGGTGGCGACGATGAAGTCCGACGCGGTGGTCTTCGCGCTGGCGAACCCCGACCCGGAGATCGACCCCCTGGAGGCCCAGAAGCACGCCGCGGTGGTGGCGACGGGCCGCAGCGACTTCCCGAACCAGATCAACAACGTCCTGGCGTTCCCGGGCGTGTTCCGCGGGCTGCTGGACGCCCACGCGCACAACATCGACGACTCGATGCTCCTGGCGGCGGCCGACGCGATCGCGGACGTGGTGGACAACGGCAAGCTGAACGCGTCGTTCATCGTGCCGAGCGTGTTCGACAGCGCGGTGGCGCCGGCCGTGGCGGAGGCGGTCCGGAAGGCGGTGCTCGCCGAGCGCTGAGCCGGGCATCGGCTCATGGACACCACCGAGCTGCTCCGGCGCGCCGCCGGCCTCGTCCCGGACGACGCCCGGAGCGGCGCCGGGTTCGGGGCCGCCGACGTGCACGACTGTCTCCGCCAAGACGACTGGGAGTTCGCGCTCGACATCCTCGAGGACTTCGGCGGCGTCCGGTGGCAGACCGTCGAATACTGGGAGCTCCTCGAGGAGGCCGCCCGGCAGCTGTTCCTCCACCGGAAGGTCGCCTGGTGCCAGTGGCGGGGCTGGGAAACCCGCCACGGCATCATCCGGGCCGACCTCCGGCTGGTCGCCCCCGAAGCGGGCGGCCGTCGCACCCCGGTTCCCGGGGAGGGGCAGCTGCGGCCGATGTGGGCCCTCGGCCGGTCTGTCGCCGGAGGGCGCGGTGACCTGCACGTCGCGCGGATCTGGGTCGAGTTCGCCCCCGCCCTCGAGCCCGGTGGACAGGGCTCCGTCCGCCTCGCCCCGCTCGTGCCGCCGAACTGGCGTCACCTGGCCCCAGGGGACTCGATCACCATGCACGAACGATCGCCGGTCGCGGGGACCGCGACGATCACCGAGGTGCAGCAGCCCCGGCCCGCCTCGGCCCGGCGCCGGAAGTAGCCTCGGGACGTGAGTGAACTCAGCCACGTCGACGAAACCGGCGCCGCCCGGATGGTCGACGTCTCCGGCAAGACCGCGACCGCGCGCACCGCGCTCGCCGCCGGCACCGTGCGGACCACCGCCGAGGTGCTCCGGCTGCTGGCCACCGACGGCCTCCCGAAGGGTGATGCGCTCGCCACCGCCCGGATCGCCGGGATCATGGGCGCCAAGCGGGTGCCCGAGCTGATCCCGCTGTGCCACCAGATCGCGCTGTCCGGGGTCAAGGTCGAGTTCACCCTCGGCGAGGCCGAGGTGGGCATCCGCGCGACGGCGAAGACCACCGACGTCACCGGCGTCGAGATGGAGGCGCTGACCGCGGTGGCGGTCGCCGGGCTGACCCTGCACGACATGATCAAGGCCGTCGACCCGGCGGCGACCCTGGACGAGGTCCGCCTGCTCCGCAAGGACGGCGGCAAGACCGGAACGTGGGAGCGGCCGTGAAGCGCACCGCGCGCGTGATCGTGGCGTCCAACCGCGCCGCGAAGGGCGTCTACGAAGACAAGACGGGCCCGGTGATCACGGCCTGGCTGACCGAACGCGGGTACGACGTGCCGTCGCCGGTCGTCGTCGAGGACGGCGACCCGGTGGGCGTGGCGCTGCGGGCCGCGCTGGCCGACGGCGTCGCGGTGGTGCTCACGACGGGCGGCACCGGCATCTCGCCGACCGACCGCACCCCGGACGTCACCCGCGCGGTCCTGGACCACGAGCTCCCGGGCGTGGCGGACGCGATCCGCGCGGCGGGCCTGCCGAAGGTGCCGACGGCGGTGCTGTCGCGCGGTGTGGCGGGCGTGGCGGGGCGGACCCTGGTGGTGAACCTCCCGGGCTCCAGCGGCGGCGTCAGGGACGGTCTGGGCGTGCTGGAGGGCATCCTGGAGCACGCGGTGGACCAGCTGGCGGGCGGCGACCACCCGCGGGTCTCTCCGCGCGCTGAGGTGCGCGTGGCGCGGGCGGTGGTGACCGAGGAGCCGCTGTCGGTGGAGGAGCACGCCCGCCTGGTCGAGGACGACGCGGCGGGCGCGGTGGTGACGTTCTCGGGGGTGGTCCGCGACCACGACGGCGGCAAGGGCGTCCGGGACCTGACGTACGAAGGCCACCCGAGCGCGGGCCAGGTGATCGCGGAGGTGGTGGCGGACCTGTCGGCCCGCTGGACGGGAGTCCGAGCGGTGGCGGTGAGCCACCGCCTGGGCGCGTTGACGATCGGCGACGTGGCCCTGGCGTGCGCGGTGGCGGCGGAGCACCGCGGCCAGGCGTTCTCGGCGTGCTCGGAGCTGGTGGACGAGGTCAAGGCGCGCCTGCCGGTGTGGAAGCACCAGCACTTCACCGACGGCACGGACGAGTGGGTCAACTCGCCCTGACGGCGCCTGGACCTGCGCGGCCCCTGCACCTCGCCGTGGAACGCGTGAAGGGCTCCCACCGCCCGGGGGATCGGCGGTGGGAGCCCTTTCAGGTCACGGCTCGAGGCCGGACTCGCGCATCACTGCGTGATCGTCACTTGGTGGCGATCTTCTGCCCGACGAGGATCAGGTCCGCGTTCGGGATGTACTTCGCGTTCAGCTCCTGCAGCTTCTGGTAGCCGCCCTGGACGTTGAACTGCTTGGCGATCTTGGACAGGGTGTCGCCCGCCACGACGGTGTAGTCACCGGCCGGGTTGGAGCCGCTCACGCCGGTCGCCACCGGGGCCGCCTGGGCCACCGGGGCCGCCTTCTTCGGGGCGGGCGCGGAGGTGCTCTTCTTCGGGGTCACCTTCTTGGTGACCTTGCCGGTGGCCTTGGGGGCCGACGAACCGCTGCCGCCCTTCTTGCCACAGACCGGCCACGCGCCGATGCCCTGACCCTGCAGGACACGCTCGGCCACGGCGATCTGCTCCTCGCGGGAAGCGTTCGCCGCGCTGCCGGAACCGCCGTAGGCCTTCCAGGTGCTCTGCGAGAACTGCAGGCCGCCGTAGTAGCCGTTGCCGGTGTTGGTGTTCCAGTTGCCGCTGCTCTCACACTGCGCGATGGCGTCCCAGTTGGTCGCCGACGCGGGGGTCGCGGCGATCGCGAGGGGCGCGCCGACCGCAATGCCCGCGATGGCGACGCGAGCGACGGTGCGGGTGGCAGCGGACATCTTGCGGTGCTTGCCTCGGTAAGACATTTGAATGCATCTCGGTTTTCCAGCGCCTACGACTCGGTGGTGAGGGTCAGGATCGGGGTCCTGGCGCCGGCCGTCTCAGACCGGCAGACGAGTCCGACGCACGGCGCGTCATCTTCGTCCCCTCGTCCCTGTCCGGAAATGCTTTCGCTCGGGGTATGGGTCCGGGGATCCGTCGGACAGGGCTAGGCGCTACGGATTCCCGGTCTTGCGCGGTCGGTCGGGGCCAACCGAAAAGCGACGGTACGTAACGATGGCCGTGATCGGAAATTATTCGGGGCGTGACCTACGTCACAGTAACGACACGCAACCCCCTCCGATACCGGTGTTTGCGCAGGTCAGCGGGCCGTTATCTGCCCGTTTCCTGGCCGAGATAAAACACGGATCGTGAGGCTTGCATCACGTGTTTCGCGTAGCGAATGGACCATTCGTGACGTCCGGATCGCGATTGAAGCGCGCATCTTATGGCCACCGGCGGGACGGCGCCAGACTTGACAATCCTGCCCCACCTGCCCCGGGAGTCACAGTAGTCCCACCTGTTCGAGGGGTTTGCGGCCACGCCCGGAGCGACGCCGGTGGCCGCCATCGCTCCCCGGGTCCGACGCCGGGCGCCGGACCAGGTGAAACAGGTCACCGGACGGGTGGTGCCCGGCCGCGACCAGCTTCCCGCGAAAACCCGGAACCGGTGACGCGCCACGCCGAGACCCCGGAAAGCCGGTCGCCGAGCGGTCGGCCGCCGTACCCGAGCGGTCACCGAGATACAGGAAGAACGAACTCCCGCCCCCTCCACCGGACGGCCCACCCCCATCCCCCAAGGGGCAGGGCGTACCTGAACGGTCAGCCCGCGTCCCCAGCCAGTCGGCCCGCGTCCCCGGCCAGTCAGCCCACGTGATCAGAGAGCCGACTCACGTGATCAGGAGGTCAACACGCGTGATCAGAGGGTCGACACACGTGATCAGAGGGTCGACACGCTGCGGCGGGCGCCCCGGCGCCGTGTCGACCCGCCAATCACGTGAGTCGACCCGCCAATCACGTGAGTCGACCCGCCAATCACGTGATTCGACCCTTCAGGCACGCGGACTGACCGTCTGGGGACGCGAGTCGACCCTTCGGGGACGCGGGCCGACCGTCCAGGTGCGCGTGTCGTCCGACTAGGTACGAGAGCGGGGAGGGTGGGGTGGGTCAGCCGCCGGCGAAGGGGGGGAGGACGTCGAGCTCGGCGCCGTCCGTCAGGGGGCGGCTCAGGTCGCGGACCGCCACCCCGTCCAGCAGGTAGCTGACCGCGTCCAGGATCCGCGGCAGACGCTCGGCGTGGCGGCGGCGCAGCTCGGCCACCGCGTCGGCGACCGTTGCGCCGTCGGGGAGCTGTACCTTCTCCTCTTCCGTCCCCGCGGCGGCGCGGGCCGCCGCGAAGTACCGCACCACGATGGTCACGGGACCCATCTCAACCGCCGATCGCGCTCATCGGCCGGATCGGCTGTGCGAATCCGGCGTCGTTGATCTCGTGGCCGGCGAGCTTGCCCCACATCGTCGCCCGCCAGGCGTCCGCCACCTCCTCATCGCGCGCGCCCGCGCGCACGAGGGATCGCAGATCCGTCTCGTCGTTGCTGAACAGGCAGGAGCGAACCGCCCCGTCGGCCGTCAGCCGCGTCCGCTCGCAGGCCGAGCAGAACGGCCGGGTCACCGACGCGATCACGCCGACGTCGCCGGGGCCGCCGTCGACCAGCCAGCGCTCGGCGGGCGCCCCGCCGCGCGCCTCCGAGGCCGGCGTCAGCTCGAAGGAGGCCGAAAGCATCGAGAGGATCTCGGACGCGGTGATCATCTCGCCGCGGTTCCAGCCGTGCTGGGCGTCCAGCGGCATCTGCTCGATGAACCGCAGGTGGTAGCCCTCGGCGAGGCAGAATTTCAGCAGCGGCACGGCCTCGGTCTCGTTGAGCCCGCGGATCAGCACGGCGTTGACCTTCACCGGCGCCATCCCGGCGTCCCGCGCCGCCGCGAGACCGGCGATCACGTGCGAGAGCCGGTCGCGGCGGGTGATCGTCTTGAACGTCTCGGGGTCGACGGTGTCGAGCGAGACGTTGATCCGGTTCAGCCCCGCCTCGGCGAGGCCCGCGGCCCGCCGGGCGAGCCCGATCCCGTTGGTGGTCATGGACAACCGCGGCCGCGGCGACAGTGCCGTGATCTGCGCGACGAGGTCTTCGAGGCCCGGCCGCAGCAGCGGTTCCCCGCCGGTGAGCCGGATGTCGGTGATCCCGAGCTGCTCGACGGCGATCCGCATCAGCCGGACCAGCTCGTCGTCGGTCAGCACCTGCTCGCCGGGCATCCAGTCGAGGCCCTCGGCGGGCATGCAGTAGGTGCAGCGCAGGTTGCACCGATCGGTCAGGGAGACCCGGAGATCGGTGGCCACCCGGCCGAAGGTGTCGATGAGGTGCGGGTTCGCGGGCCTGGGCACGCGAGATGACCCTCGTGTGCCGGGGACGCGAGGAAACCCGAGATCCACTGCCGTCATTACGCCCAGAGTAGCTCCGGAACGGGCGAACCGGCCTCTTCTCTAGGATACTTTGCGCAGTGAGTGGTTCAGCCGCCGAACTAACGAGGGCTTGTGACGGAAAAGACTTACCCGGTCACGGAAGAGGAGCTCTTCCGGTTCGCGGAACTGGGCCGCGCGGGCAGCACGTTCACCGTCCTGCGGCACGCCAGGATCGCCGAGCGGATGGGCCTGTCCGGCACCGACCACAAGACGTTCGACCTGGTCATCCAGGCCGGCGGCCCGCTCACCGCGGGCCGGATCGCCGAGCTGACGGGCCTGTCGACCGGCGCTGTCACCGGCGTGGTCGACCGGCTGGAGAAGGTCGGGCTGGTGCGCCGGGTGCGTGACCCGCACGACCGCCGCAAGGTCCTCGTCGAGGTGGTGCCGGGGGCGGCCGAGCGCTTCGCCCCGCTCTTCGAGTCGGCCTTCGGGGCCCTTCGCGACCTGCTCGCCCAGTTCTCCCCGGCCGAGCGAAAAGTGATCGAGCGTTATCAGAATGTCATGCTCGAAGAGCTGCGCGCCGAAGTCATGGACAATTCGCGCCCCGCGTAGCGTTTCCTCAACTGCGGAGATAATCTCTGCGGCATGCCGCAATTTCGGTTGTCCGAGGCCGCGCGCCTCCTCGGGGTCAGCGACGACACCGTCCGGAGGTGGGTGCGCGCGGGGCAGCTAACCGCGACCGACGACGCCGCCGGCCGCAAGGTCGTCGACGGCGCCCAGCTCGCCGGGTTCGCCCGGGCGCAGGCCGCCGCCCCCGACGACCCCTCGGCGGTCGGCCGGTCGGCCCGCAATAGGTTCGTGGGGCTGGTCACCGAGGTCATCGCCGACAAGGTGATGGCGCAGGTGGAACTGCAGTGCGGGGGGCACCGCGTGGTGTCCCTGATGAGTACCGAAGCCGTCCGCGAGCTGGGCCTGCGCCCCGGCGTGCTCGCGGTCGCGGTGGTCAAAGCGACCACTGTTGTGGTGGAGACACCGGAAGGAAGTAGATGAAGAAGCTCGCTCTCGCCGTGGCGGCCGTTGCCCTCTTCGCGGGCGCGTGCAGCAGCTCGGACGAGCCCAGCACGCAGACCGGCGGGTCGTCCGTCACCGCGCCCGCGCCCAAGGGGGCCGGCAACGCCGGTGGTGGCGGCACGCTGACCGTGTTCGCCGCCGCGTCGCTCACCGAGTCGTTCACCGCGCTCGGCAAGGAGTTCGAGGCCAAGCACCCCGGCACCAGCGTGAAGTTCAGCTTCCAGGGTTCGTCCGCCCTGGTCCAGCAGCTGACCAACGGCGCGAAGGCCGACGTCTTTGCCTCCGCCGACCAGGCCAACATGGACAAGGCCGTCCAGGCTGGCGTGATCGACGGCCAGCCGACGGTCTTCGCGACCAACAAGCTCGCCATCGCGGTCGCGCCGGGCAACCCCAAGGGCATCAAGTCCTTCGCGGACCTGAACAAGCCGGGCCTGACCGTGATCACCTGCGCCCCGCAGGTGCCGTGCGGTGCGGCGGCCAAGAAGGTGGAGACGGCCACCGGCGTCACGCTCAAGCCGAAGAGCGAGGAGCAGGACGTCAAGCAGGTCCTGAACAAGGTCGCCTCCGGCGACGCCGACGCGGGCCTGGTCTACGTCACCGACACGACGTCGTCCGCCGGCAAGGTCGAGAAGGTCGACTTCCCGGAGGCCACCCAGGCGATCAACAGCTACCCGATCGCCGTGGTCAAGGGCGGCCAGAGCGCGCTGGCCAAGGAGTTCGACGACTTCGTCCTCGGCGCCGAGGGCAAGACCGAGCTGACGAAGGTCGGGTTCGGCCCTGCGCAGTAGGCGTGTCGCGAGCGGCCGGCCGGGATCCGTCCCGGCCGGCCGCTCGCGCGTTCCGTGGGTGCTCGCCGTCCCGGCCACCCTCGCGCTGGCCCTCGTCGTGCTGCCGGTCGTCGGCCTGCTGGTGCGCTCGGACCTGACGCGGCTGCCGTCGCTGATCGCCACGCCGTCGTCGTGGCACGCGCTGCGGCTGTCGCTCCTCACGGCCGCGTTGTCCACCCTGACCTGCGTGCTGCTCGGCGTGCCGCTGGCCGTCGTGCTCGCCAGGGCCCGGTTCCGGGGCGTCCGGCTGCTGCGCTCGGTCGTGCTGCTGCCCCTGGTGCTGCCGCCGGTCGTCGGCGGGCTCGCGCTGCTCTACCTGCTCGGCCGCAAGGGCTTCCTCGGCATGCTGATCACGACGCTGACCGGGGAGTCCGTCCCGTTCACCACGACCGCCGTGGTCATCGCGCAGACGTTCGTCGCCATGCCGTTCCTCGTGGTCAGCCTCGAAGGCGCGCTGCGCGGGTCCGGCGACCGGTACGAACAGGTCGCCGCGACGCTCGGCGCGCGCCCGTGGACCGTCTTCCGCCGGGTCACGCTCCCGCTGCTGCTGCCCGCACTGGGCTCCGGCGTCGTGCTCAGCTTCGCCCGCGCGCTCGGCGAGTTCGGCGCGACGATCACCTTCGCCGGCAGCCTCGAAGACGTCACCCGCACCCTGCCGCTCGAGGTCTACACGCAGGCCGAAGTGGACATCGACAGCGCCGTCGCGCTGTCCCTGCTGCTCATCGTCGTGGCGGTCGCCGTGATCGCCGTCGCGCGGCCGCGCTCGTGGGAAGGCGGCCTGCGGTGAGCCTGACCGCCCGGATCACCGCCGTCCGCGGCTCGTTCTCCCTCGACGTCGACCTCGACGTGCCCACCGGCCACGTGCTCGCCCTGCTCGGCCCCAACGGCTCGGGCAAGTCGACGGTCCTGGGCTGTCTCGCCGGGCTGATCACGCCGGCGTCGGCGGAGATCACCGTCTCGGGCCGCGCGCTGGCCGGCGTGCCGCCACACCGCCGGGGGATCGGGCTGCTGTCCCAGGACGCGCTGCTCTTCCCGCACCTCTCGGCGGCGGACAACGTCGCCTTCTCGCCGCGCTCGACCGGCGCCGGCCGCCGCGCCGCCCGGGAGCGCGCCTTCTACTGGCTGGCCGAAGTGGACGCCGTTCCGCTGGCCGGCCGGCGGCCGGGGCAGCTGTCCGGCGGCCAGGCCCAGCGCGTCGCGATCGCCAGGGCCTTGGCCGCCGAACCGGACCTGCTGCTGCTCGACGAGCCGTTCGCCGCCCTCGACGTCGACGCGGCCCCGGCTATCCGCGGACTGCTGCGGCGGGTGCTGAAAACCGGGCCGACGACCGTGCTGGTCACGCACGACCCGCTGGACGCGCTCGCGCTCGCCGACCACGTCGCGGTGCTGAACGACGGCCGCGTCGTCGAACGCGGCCCGACCCGTGAGGTGCTTTCGGCACCGCGGACGGCGTTCACCGCGCGGATCGCCGGGCTCAACCTCGTCGCCGGCACGGCGGTCCCGGAGGGGCTGCGGACGGCGTCCGGCGAGGTGGTCAGCGGCCTCCCGGCGGACGACGTCGTGCCGGGCGAATCCGCGGTGGCGGTGTTCCCGCCGAACGCCGTCGCCGTCTACCCGCACGACGGCGAGCACCGCGGCAGCCCGCGCAACACGACCGACGCCGTCGTCGCGGCCCTGGAGCCGCACGGGCCGGTGATCCGCCTCCGGGCCGAGGGCGACGGCTGGGCCCACGGCCTCACCGCCGACCTCACCCCGGCCGCCGTGGCCGAGCTCGCCCTCGAGCCCGGCTCGGCGGTGACTCTTTCGGTGAAGGCCGCGACCGTGGCGATCCACCCGGCCGCGGCCTCGGGAGTGGTAAGGCGGGTTCTGACTCGCCCTAACCCAAACCCCCCCCCGCGCGGGCGGCGGCGGGGGGGGGGGCGCGAGAGGAAGAGCGACGGGGTGGGCAAG
>NZ_JBFANY010000018.1:120633-191550 GCF_040674975.1 Amycolatopsis sp. NPDC049688 | reverse complement strand
TTCTTGCATCTCAAAGGAAACCCCGACGAGGGGGTTTCATATAAGCTCTACTGGCTTAGTTCACTAGCACACTGTTGAGTTCTCAAGCAACACACCCCGAGTTCGCCGCGATCAAGCGGCTCGCTCGAAGCGAGTCATTCCTAGCAGTTTTGGTGGGACACCCACTCAATCGCGATCCGCGAGAGCTTGGTTCGTGTCCCGGCGGCCACCCGGTTTCCCTGGCGACTTGGAGAACTTTACACCCCCTCCGAGGGCCCGAAACAGGGGGGTCCCTTAACTGCGTTCCCGCAGGTCAGGGCCCTGTTTCGGGCCGACGGAGCCGATCAGCCGCCGAGCGCGACGCCGGCGACGTTGCGCTTGCCCCGGCGGACGACGAGCCACTTGCCGTGGAGGGCGTCCTCGCGGGCCGGCTTCCACTCCTCGTCCGCGATCTTCACGTTGTTGACGTACGCCCCGCCCTCCTTGAGGGTGCGGCGGGCGGCGCCCTTGCTGTCCACCAGTCCCCCGGCGAGCAGCAGGTCGACGATCGTCGGCTCGCCCGCCGGGTCGACCTTGCCGTTCGGCACCTCGGCCATCGCCGCGTCGAGGGTGCGCTCGTCCAGGTCGCCGAGCTCGCCGCGGCCGAACAGCGCCTGGCTGGCGTTGATCACCTGCTGCGTCTGCTCCTCGCCGTGCACCAGCGTGGTGAACTCCTCCGCCAGCCGCTTCTGCGCGGCCCGCAAGTGGGGGCGCTGTTCGGTGTCCTCCGCCAGCGCGGCGATCTCCTCCTGGCCGAGGAAGGTGAACATCCGCAGGTAGCGGATCACGTCGGCGTCACCCACATTGACGAAGTACTGGTACCAGGCGTACGGCGAGGTCATCTCGGGGTCGAGCCAGAGGTTGCCGCCGCCGGTGGACTTGCCGAACTTGCGCCCCTCGGCGTCGGTGACCAGCGGCGCGGTCAGCGCGTGCACGGCCGCGCCCTCGGTCCGGCGGATCAGGTCGACCCCGCCGACGAGGTTGCCCCACTGGTCGGACCCGCCGACCTGCAGCTTGCAGCCGTACTGCCGGTAGAGCTGCTGGTAGTCCTGCGACTGCAGGAGCAGGTAGCTGAACTCGGTGTACGACATGCCGTCGCCCTCGAGCCGTCGCTTCACCGTCTCCCGGTTCAGCATGACGTTGATCGAGAAATGCTTCCCGACGTCGCGCAGGAACTCCAGCGACGTCTGCTGCCCGGTCCAGTTGAGGTTGTTCTCGACGATCGCACCGGTCGGCGAGTCGTCGAAGTCGACGAACCGTTCGAGCTGGCCGCGGATGCGCCCGGCCCATTCGGCGACGACGTCGAGCGTGTTCAGCGTGCGCTCACCGGTGTCGCGCGGGTCGCCGATCATCCCGGTCGCGCCGCCGGCCAGCACGATCGGCCGGTGCCCGGCGCGCTGGAAGCGCTTGAGCATGAGCAGCGGGACCAGGTTGCCGGCGTGCAGGCTGGGCGCGGTCGGGTCGAAGCCGCAATAGAGCGTCACAGGACCCTGGTCGAGCTCGCGCCGGAGGGCGTCGATGTCGGTGGACTGCGCGATCAGGCCGCGCCAGGACAGCTCGTCGAGGATGTGTTCGCTCACGCCTGTAGATCCTCCCGCACCTGGTCAACCGACTGACTGGCGGGTCGGACCCGCCGCTTGCCGCCGCGGCGGTAGGTCGACACGGCCGGGGACGCGCCGTCCCAGAACCGCCACGGCGTGTCCATCGCCATCGCCACGCCGACGCGCGGGCCGCTGCGGATCCGCTCGGCCGGCACCCGCTCACCGGCGTACAGCCGGACCGGTGACGCCGGATCGGTCAGGTCGACGCCGTTCTCGGCGCGGTCGATGCGCAGCACCGAGGTCAGGATCGCCGGGCCCTTGGCGAGCTCGCCCGTGCCCCGCGCGTTCGGCCGCCGCTTGCGGACGACGTCGAGGCCGGTGACGACCTCGCCCGCCCGCAGCAGCACCGCGCCGGCGACGCCGTCGGTCGAGCCGACGATGTTCGCGCAGAAGTGCATCCCGTAGACGAAGTAGACGTACAGGTGCCCGGCGGGCCCCCACATGACCGCGTTGCGCGGGGTCCGGCCCCGGTAGCAGTGCGACGCCGGATCGTCCTCGCCGCGGTAGGCCTCGACCTCGACCAGCCGGACGCCGACCGTGCCGTCGGGACCGTCGGCCTCCAGGACCGAGCCGAGCAGCAGGTGGGCCAGGTCGACCGGGTCGAGCGCGAGTTCGTCGCGCGTGAACAACCGGCCTGCGTCGCCGCTCAAACGGACTTCCTCTCCTCGGCTGCCTGGCGCGCCCACCCTAACCCTTGAGCGATCGCTCAAACTTCTCTACAGTCTTTTTGAGCAGTCGCTCAAACCCGGAGGGGAGACGGAGATGCGACCGAAAGCGCTCTACGTCGAGACCGTGATCCGCACGGACCTCGACACGTTGTGGCAGCACACCCAGGATCCGGCCCTGCACCGGCGCTGGGACCTGCGGTTCGCCGAGATCACCCCGGTCGACGGCCACTTCCGCTACACATCCCGGTTCCTGGGCGTCACCGTCGCCGGGATCGGAGTCAGCGCGGCGTCGCGGGACTGGCCGGACGGCTCGCGCACGTCGGTGCTGCGGTTCGCGTCCGCCGACCCGCTGTCGCTGATCAGCGCGGGCGCCGGTTTCTGGCGCTACACGCCGGTCCCGGGCGGCGTCCGCTTCGTCACCGGCTTCGACTACGGCACCCGCTGGGGACGCTTCGGGCGGCTCGCCGACCGGGTGTTCCGGCCGGTGTTCGGCTGGATGACGGCGTGGTCGTTCGACCGGCTGCGGCTCTGGCTGGAGACCGGCGTCGCGCCGGAGGACCAGCCGCTGACCGCGCCCTCGGCCGCGCGCTGCGGCCGGACGCGGCCCCGCGACCGGGTGCCTGCCGGAGCGTCTTCATGAGCGGGGTCTTCGAACGCGCCCTCGGCACGGACTTCGCGAACCTGCACCCGAGGGTGCAGGAGCGGCTCGCTCTGTCGGGCACGCGCGGGATGATCGGCCACGGCGTGATGGACCGCATCTGGCGGGGCCGGAACTTCACGCTGCCGTTCCTGTGGCTCGGCTCGACGTGGCACATCCTGTTCCCCGACTGCGGCCGGAACGTGCCGTTCACCATCGAGAACTACCCGTACGTGGACGGGCACGGCCGCGAAACGGTGTCCTTCGTACGGACCTTCGAATTCCCGAGGCGGCGAAGACGCTTCGACGCCCAGATGGTGTACAGCCCCGGCCGCGGGCTCGTCGACTACCTGGGGACGCACCAGCACCTGGCGGTGGACCTCGCCGTGTCGGCCCGGCCCGACGGCGGGTTCCGGATCCGCTCCGGCGAGTTCCGGCTGCAGGAGGGGCCGGTGCGGACGGGTGTCCCGCGGATGCTCACCGGGACCGCCACGGTCGACGAGTGGTTCGACCCGGGCAGCGGGCAGTTCCGGATCGAGGTCGCGGTGGTCAACCCGCGCTTCGGCCCGGTGTTCGGGTACGAGGGCGGCTTCACCGCCCGGTACGTCGACGTCGGAGGCGGGGTGAGCGGGGCGGTCAAACCGCTTCGTGAGAAGGTCATGGACTGATGGGCACCGGCCGGAACTCCAGTTCGCAGGACACGAAGCAGCGGCTCGTGGACGGCGTGCTGGAAGTCGTCCGGCAGCAGGGCATCACCGCCGTCTCCGCCCGGTCGGTCGCCAGTGCCGCGGGGGCGAACCAGGCGCTGGTCTTCTACCACTTCGGCAGCGTGGAGGAGCTCGTCGCGCAGGCGTGCGTCTCCGCGACGGAGGCTCGCGTCGCCCTCTACCGCGACCGGTTCGCCGCCGTGGCCACGGTCGGCGAGCTGCTGGCGCTCGGCCGGGACATCCGGGCCGCGGAACGCGCGGAAGGCAACCTGGCGCTGCTGGCCCAGACGCTGGCCGGGGCGCAGGGCAGCGAGCGGCTCGCCGAGGCGACCCGCGAAGGCCTGGACAAGTGGATTTCCGAGGTCCGCTCGGCGCTCGAGCGGGTGCTCACCGGGTCACCGCTGGCGGAGCTCGCCGACCCCGACGGGCTCGCCCACGCCGTGTCCACCGGGTTCCTCGGGCTGACGCTGTTCGACACGGTCGACCCCGACGGCGCCGAGCAGGCCGTGGCCGCGCTGGAGCAGCTGGCCGTGCTCGTCGACGTCCTGGACGGGCTCGGCCCGGTGGCCACGCGGGCCGTCCGGGCCAAGCTCCGCAAGAAACTCAGTTGAGCCACTGACGCGCCGCGGTGACGCGCTCCTCCAGCCGCGCGCGCTGTTCGGCCACGCGCGCCGGCGCCGTGCCGCCCCGCGCGTCGCGGGACTTCACCGAACCTTCGACGGTGAGGACCTCGCGCACCGCGGGGGTGAGCGCCGGGTTGATCTTCTCGAACTCTTCGTCGGTCAGCTCGTCCAGGCCGACGCCCCGGGCCTCGGCGACACGGACGCTCTCCCCCGCCGCTTCGTGCGCGACGCGGAACGGGACGCCCTGCCGCACCAGCCACTCCGCGATGTCGGTGGCCAGGGTGAAGCCGGCCGGGGCCAGCTCCGCGAGCCGCTCGGTGTGGAAGGTGAGCGTTTCGAGCATGCCGGCGATCGCCGGGAACAGGAGCTCGAGCTGCTCGACCGAGTCGAACACCGGCTCCTTGTCCTCCTGCAGGTCGCGGTTGTAGGCCAGCGGCTGCGCCTTGAGGGTGGCCAGCAGGCCGGTGAGGTTGCCGATCAGCCGGCCCGCCTTGCCGCGCGTCAGCTCCGCGACGTCCGGGTTCTTCTTCTGCGGCATGATCGAGCTACCGGTGGCCCAGGCGTCGTCCAGGGTCACGTAGCCGAACTCGGCGGTGTTCCAGATGATCACCTCTTCGGCGATCCGGGACAGGTTCACCGACAGCATCGCGACGGCGAAGGCGAACTCGGCGACGAAGTCGCGCGAAGCGGTGCCGTCGATGGAGTTTTCGACGCTGGTCGCGAAGCCCAGCTCCTCGGCGACGGCCTCCGGGTCGAGCCCGAGCGACGAGCCGGCGAGCGCACCCGAGCCGTACGGCGACTCGGCCGTGCGGGCGTCCCAGTCCTGCAGCCGCGAGACGTCCCGCAGCAGCGCCTGGCCGTGGGCCATCAGGTGGTGGGCGAGCAGCACCGGCTGGGCGTGCTGCAGGTGCGTGCGGCCGGGCAGGATCGCGTCCGGGTGCCGTTTCGCCTGCGACACCAGCGCGTCGATGACCTCCAGAGTGCCCGCGACGACCCGGCGGGCGGCGTCGCGCAGCCACATCCGGAACAGCGTGGCCACCTGGTCGTTGCGGGACCGGCCGGCGCGCAGTTTGCCGCCGAGTTCGGTGCCCGCGCGCTCGAGCAGGCCGCGTTCGAGAGCCGTGTGCACGTCCTCGTCGGCGATCGTCGGGGTGAACTCCCCCGACGCGACGTCCTGGGCGAGCGTGTCCAGCGCGGCCAGCATGCCGGTCAGCTCGTCGTCGGTGAGCAGGCCCGCCTTGCGCAGTACCCGGGCGTGCGCGCGCGATCCGGCGATGTCGTAGGGCGCCAGGCGCCAGTCGAAGTGCGTCGACGCGCTCAGCGCGGCCATGGCCTCCGCCGGACCGCTGGCGAACCGGCCGCCCCACAGCTGGACCGGCTGCTCGTTCCCGCTCACTGTTCTCGCTTCTCCTCGGTGTGTTCGTTCACGTGTTCAGGCGACCGTGATCCGGCCGTCGTACAGGACCAGGCGGACTTCGCCCGAAGCGGTGCCGGTCAGACTGGCGCATCCGCGGCCGGCCCGCCGTTCGAGCGCGGCGCACGCTTCGCCGCGGCCGATCCGCTGCGCCTCGCCGCGCGCGCTCAGCATGCGGCGCGCTTCGGCGACGGAAACGGTCTCCCCGTCGATCGCCACCGGGATCCCGCGGTCGAAGGTGATCACGACCTCGTCCGGCGCGAGGAACTCGCCCTCGGCCGGGAAGATGTCGCCGATCGCGATCATGGTGATCCTTCGTCCGCCGATCGCTGGGCGAGGGCGGCGAAGCGCTCGGCCAGTTCCTTGCCGGTCAGGGGCTCACGCGCGATCACGGCGACCGTGTCGTCACCCGCGATCGAGCCGACGACCTCCTCCAGTGCCGCCCGGTCGATCGCGCTGGCGAGGAACTGCGCCGCGCCCGGCGGCGTCCGCAGCACCATCAGGTTGCCGGACGAGTCCGCCGAGACCATCAGTTCCGCAAGCAGCCGGGAGAGCCGCGACGTACCGCCCTGCACCCCGCGGACCGGGCTGCCGTCCTCGGGAATCACGTAGACCGGCGCTCCCGAGTCCGGGCCGCGCAGCTTGACCGCCCCCAGCTCGTCGAGGTCGCGCGACAGCGTCGCCTGCGTGACCTCGATACCTTCGGCGGCCAGCAGCTTGGCCAGCTCGGTCTGGCTGCGGATCGTCATGGTCGAGACCAGCTCGGTGATCCGCGCCTGCCGCCCCACCCGGCTGCCGGTCATCGCCGGCTCTCCTCGAACAGCCAGACCAGCAGCGCCTTCTGGGCGTGCAGCCGGTTCTCGGCCTCGTCCCACACCGCGCTGGCCGGGCCGTCGAGCACCTCGTCGGTGATCTCCCAGCCGCGGTGGGCCGGCAGGCAGTGCAGCACGATCGCGTCGTCCGCGGCCTTCTTCAGCAGCTCGGCGTTCACCTGGAGAGCGCGGAACGGGCCGACCCGGTCGAGGCCGTCGTTCTCCTGCCCCATCGACGTCCACGTGTCGGTGACGAGCACGTCCGCGCCGTCGACCGCCGCGTACGGGTCGGTGAAGTCGGTGACGCTGCCGCCGGTCTCGCTCGCGCGCTTCTTCGCGTCCAGCATGACGCCCTGGTCCGGCTGGAAACCGACCGGCGAGACGACCCGGACGTGCATCCCGGCGGTGACCCCGCCGAGCAGCAGCGAGTGCGCCATGTTGTTGGCGCCGTCGCCGAGGTAGACGAGGGTGAGGCCGGCGAGCCTGCCCTTGCGCTCGCGGATCGTCATCAGGTCGGTGAGCACCTGGCACGGGTGGAACTCGTCGGTGAGCGCGTTGACCACCGGGATCGACGCGGCCGAAGCCATCGCCTCGATGCGTTTCTGCGCGAAGGTGCGCCAGACGATCCCGTCGACGTACCGCGACAGGACCCGCGAAGTGTCTTCGATGGTCTCTTCGCGGCCGAGCTGCATCGAGCGGCCGTCGACGATCACCGGGTGGCCGCCGAGCTGGCTGATGCCGACCTCGAACGAGAACCGGGTCCGCGTCGAGTTCTTCTCGAAGATCGCCGTGATGGATTTGCCGGCGAGGGTCTTGTTGCCGAGCGGATCGGCCTTGAGCTGGTCGGCGAGGTCGAGGATGGCCTTCTGCTCGGCCGGACTGACGTCGTCGTCGCGGAGGAAGTGGCGCAGCATCAGTCGGAGTCCTTCGTGGTGGAGTCGAGCGCGTTCGGGAGGGCGGCGAGGAAGCCTTCGGCCTGCTGGGCGTCGAGCACGAGCGGCGGCGCGAGCCGGACGGTGTCCGGGGCGACCGGGTTGACGAGGTAGCCGGCGGCCTGGGCGGCCTGGGCGACCGCTGCCGAGAGGGGCTGCTTGAGGGCGATGCCGAGCAGCAGCCCGGCTCCGCGCACCCCGGCGACGAGCGGGTGCCCCAACGCCTCGACGCCCGCCGCGATGTCCTTGCCCAGCGTGGCGACGTGGTCGAGGAGGCCGTCGGCGGCGATGGTCTTCAGCACGGCCAGGCCGGCCGCGCAGCAGACCGGGTTGCCGCCGAAGGTGGTGCCGTGCTGGCCGGGTTTGAGCAGGTCGCCCGCCGCGCCGACGCCGATCACCGCGCCCAGTGGCAGCCCGCCGCCGAGGCCCTTGGCCAGGGTGATCACGTCCGGCACGATGCCGGCCTGCTGGTAGCCGAACCAGGTGCCGAGCCTGCCGAGGCCGGTCTGCACCTCGTCGAGCACCAGCAGCGTGCCGGTGGCCTTGGTGATCTCCCGGGCGGCGTGCAGGTAGCCGTCCGGCGCCGGGATGACACCGCCTTCGCCGAGCACCGGCTCCAGGAAGACCGCCGCGGTGTCGGTGTCGACGGCGGCTTTGAGCGCCTCGGCGTCCCCGAACGGCACGTGCGCCACGCCGGGCACCAGCGGCTTGAACGGGTCGCGCTTGCCGGGCTGGCCGGTGAGCGTCAGCGCGCCCATGGTCCGGCCGTGGAACGCGCCTTCGGCGGCGACCACCTTGGTGCGCCCGGTCAGCCGGCTGATCTTCAGCGCGGCTTCGTTGGCCTCGGCGCCGGAGTTGACGAACAGCACCTTGCCGTTACCGGTGAGTCCGGCGACGTCGAGCAGTGCTTCCGCCAGCTCGACGGCCACCGGGTTGACGTACAGGTTCGAGGTGTGGCCGAGCTGCTTGATCTGCGCGGTCACGGCTTCGACGACCGCCGGGTGCGCGTGGCCGAGCGCGTTGACGGCGATCCCGCCGACCAGGTCGACGTACTCCTTGCCGTCGGCGTCCCACACCTGCGCGCCTTCGCCGCGGACGAGCGTCAGCTGGGGCGTGCCGTAGTTGTCCATCAGGGCGGACTGCCAGTGCTGCTGCCCGTCCACATTGGACTGGAGGTCGGTCACGGGAGCTCCGTTTCGGGGAAGACCATGGTGCCGACGCCGCGGGAGGTGAAGACCTCCAGCAGCACCGAGTGGGCGAGGCGGCCGTCGATCACGTGCGCCCGGCGCACGCCGCCGCGGATGGCGCGCACGCACGCCTCCATCTTCGGGATCATGCCGCTGGCCAGGGTGGGCAGCATCGGTTCGAGGCGGTCGACGCGGATGCGGTCGATCAGCGACGAGCGGTCCGGCCAGTTCGCGTACAGGCCTTCGACGTCGGTGAGCACGACCAGCTTCTCGGCGCCCAGCGCGGCCGCGAGCGCCCCCGCGGCCGTGTCGGCGTTGACGTTGTGCACCACGCCGTCGACGTCCGGGGCGACGGTGGACACCACCGGGATGCGCCCGGCGTTGACGATGTCGAGCACCGCGTCCGGGTTGACCTCGGCGACCTCGCCGACCAGCCCGATGTCGACCGGCTCACCGTCCACAGTGGCCTGTTTGCGTTCGGCGGTGAACAGCCGGGCGTCCTCGCCGGAGATGCCGACCGCGTACGGCCCGTGGGCGTTGATCAGCCCGACGAGCTCCCGGCTGACCTGGCCGACGAGCACCATCCGGACGATGTCCATCGTCTCCGGCGTGGTGACGCGCAGGCCGCCCTTGAACTCGCCCTCGACGCCCAGCCGGTTGAGCATCGCGGTGATCTGCGGGCCGCCGCCGTGCACGACCACCGGGCGCAGGCCGGCCAGCCGGAGGAACACCATGTCTTCGGCGAAGGCCGCCTTCAGCTCGTCGTCGACCATGGCGTTGCCGCCGTACTTCACCACCACGGTGGCGCCGTGGAACCGCTGCAGCCAGGGCAGCGCCTCGATGAGCACTCCGGCCTTCTCGGCCGCCGTCGCGAGTCGTTCGTCCGCGGAAATCAGAGCCTCCTGGGTCATGAGGAGTACGCGCTGTTCTCTTCGACGTAACCGTGCGAAAGATCCGTGGTGTAGATGGTCGCCGTGCCCTCGCCGACGCCGAGGTCGACGACGATTTCGATGGCCCGGCCGGTGAGGTCCGCTTCCGACCGGTCGGCGGCGGGCATCCCCTGGGCGAACAGGGTGACGCCGTTGATCGCGATCGACACGGTCTCCGGGTCGATGCGGGCGGGGACGCGGCCCAGCGCCATGGCGATCCGGCCCCAGTTCGGGTCCGAGCCGAACAGTGCCGTCTTGACCAGGTTGTCCTCGGCGATCGTGCGGGCGACGGCGATCGCGTCGGCTTCGGTGTCCGCGCCCTGCACGGTGACGTCGACGTCCTTGGTGGCGCCCTCGGAGTCCGCGCGCAGCTGGAGCACCAGGTCGTGGCTGACCGCGGTGAGCAGTTCGGTGAGCTCGGCTTCGGTCGGTTCGACCCCGCTCGCGCCGGAGGCCAGGACCAGGACGGTGTCGTTGGTGGACGTGCCGCCGTCGACGTCGAGCCGGTCGAAGGTGACGCGGGTGGCCGCGCGCAGGGCCCGGTCGAGGGTTTCCTTGTCCACCACGGCATCGGTGGTCAGGACCGAAAGCATGGTGGCAAGGTTCGGCGCGAGCATGCCCGCGCCCTTGGCGAAGCCGCCGGCGCTCCAGCCGCTGTCGTGCTTCGCGAAGGCCTGCTTCGGTTTGGTGTCGGTGGTCATCACGCCCTTGGCGGCGTTGAGGCCGGCTTCGGGGCTGGCGTCGAGGGCCTTGAAGGCGGTGTCCACTCCGGACAGGACCGCGTCCATCGGGAGCCGCTCGCCGATCAGGCCGGTGGAGCAGACGGCGACCTCGATCGCGCCGGCCTGCAGGACTTCGGCGACTTTTTCGGCCGTGGCGTGGGTGTCCTGGAAGCCGCCGGGACCGGTGGCCGCGTTGGCGCCGCCGGAGTTGAGGACGACGGCCTTCAGCCGCTGCTGCTTGAGCACCTCCTGCGACCACAGCACCGGCGCGGCCTTGATGACGTTGCGGGTGAACACGCCGGCGGCGACGTCCAGGGGGCCGTCGTTGACGACCAGGGTGAGGTCGAGCGCGCCGGAGGCCTTGATCCCGGCGGCGACGCCGGCGGCGCGGAAGCCCTGGGGGCCGGTGACGGTCACGGTGCCACTCCTACGGTGGGAAGCCCGGTGGTTTCCGGGAGGCCGAGGGCCAGGTTCATCGACTGGACGGCACCGCCGGCGGTGCCCTTGGTGAGGTTGTCGATCGCGGAGACGACGACCAGGCGCCGAGCACCTTCGTCGACCGCGATCTGCAGCTGGGTGTTGTTGGAGCCGAGCGTCGACGCGGTCGTCGGCCAGGCACCCGCGGGCAGTAGCTGGACGAACGGTTCCGCGTCGTAGGCCTTTTCGTAGGCGGCCCGGACCGCGGCCTCGTCGACGCCGTCCTTGAGCGGGGCGTTCGCGGTGGTCAGGATGCCGCGGGGCATCGGCGCGAGCACAGGCGTGAAGGACACGGTGACCTTCTCCCCCGCGACGGCCGAGAGGTTCTGCGCGAACTCGGGCGTGTGGCGGTGGGCGCCGCCGACGCCGTACGCGCTCGCCGAGCCCATCACCTCGGAGCCGAGCAGGTGCGGTTTGAGACTCTTGCCGGCACCGGAGGTCCCGGTGACCGCGACGACTGTGACGTCGGGCTCGACCAGCCCGGCGGCGAACGCGGGCGCCAGGGCCAGCGAGCCGCCGGTCGGGAAGCAGCCGGGCACGGCGATGCGCTTGGTGCCGGCGAGCTTCTCGCGGGCGCCGGGCAGCTCGGGCAGGCCGTACGGCCACTGGCCGGCGTGGTCGCCGCCGTACCAGCGCTGCCAGTCGCCGGCGTCGGCCAGGCGGTGGTCGGCGCCGAGGTCGACCACCAGGACGTCCGGGCCGAGCTGCGCCGCGATCGCCGCGGAGTGCCCGTGGGGCAGGGCGAGGAAGACGACGTCGTGGCCGGCGAGGTTTTCCGGCGTCGTCTCGGCCAGGACGCGGTCGGCGAGGGGGACGAGGTGGGGCTGGTGGACGCCGAGCTTCGTGCCCGCGCTGCTGGCGGCCGTGAGCGCGCCGATCTCGACCTCGGGATGGGTCAGGAGCAGGCGCAGCAGCTCACCGCCCGCGTACCCGCTGGCTCCGGCCACCGCGATGTTCACCGTCATACGCATGATTATGCACGCCCTTGCAAGTCTAAACAAACGGGTTTCCCGGGAAGTGGTGGCCGCCACCTTGGGATGCTGAGCGCATGACGGACACCCCGGCCCGGCTGCTCGGCCTGCTTTCGCTGCTCCAGACCCCTCGGGAGTGGCCGGGCAGCGAACTGGCCTCGCGGCTCGGGGTCAGCCCGCGCACCATCCGCCGCGACATCGACCGGTTGCGCGACCTCGGCTACCCGGTCGAGGCCAGCCGCGGCGTCACGGGCGGGTACCGGCTGGTCGCCGGCACCGCGATGCCACCCCTGGTACTCGACGACGAAGAAGCCGTCGCGATCGCCGTCGGGCTGCGGACCGCGGCGGGGCAGTCGGTGTCCGGGATCGAGGAGGCTTCGGTGCGGGCCCTGGCCAAGCTGGAGCAGGTCCTGCCGGCCCGGCTGCGCCGCCGGGTGGGCACGATCGGCACGGCGACGGTCGCCGTGCCGGCCACCGGGCCGGTGGTCGACCCCGCGCAGCTGACGGTGTTCGCGGGCGCGATCGCCAACCACGAGACGGTCCGGTTCCGCTACCGCGCGAACGACGGCGCCGAGACCCGGCGCCGAGCCGAGCCGCTGCGCCTGGTCGCGGCTGGCCGCCGCTGGTACCTGGTGGCCTACGACCTCGACCGGGCGGACTGGCGGACGTTCCGCGCCGACCGCATCCACGACGCCCAGGCAACCGGCGGCCGGGCAGCGCACCGCGAGCCGCCCGCACCGGACCTGGCGGCCTACGTCCTCGACCGGTTTTACGACCTGACGCCGACGTACCGGGCGGTGGCCGTGCTGGCGGAACCGGCATCGGAGGTGGCCCCGCGCCTCGGGACGGCCGCGGGCGAGCTGACCGACCTCGGCGACGGCCGGTGCCGGTGGTCCAGCCACGCGGACACGTTGGATTGGCTCGCGTTCCGGTTGCTCGGGTTGGGGTGTGCGTTCACGGTCGAGGAGCCTCCGGAGCTGGTGGCGCATCTGAAGGTGCTGGCGGCCCGCGCCGAAGCCGCGGCCGGGGGTGGGGATCGGCCGGGCACCGGGTCCTGAGGCCGGTCGGCCGCTGGAGGTGGGGCCGGGCGCGCTGGCCGGTGAGCCTCGGGGGCTGCGACCGGGCCGGCTGGCCGGTGAGCCACCGGCGACGGAACTGAGCGGGCTGACCAGTGGTCGGCGCATGAACTGACCCGGATTCCTACCCACGACTTCTCCTCCCCCGGTCGGCCGGCGAACCCCTCGCGGCGGTGGGCCGGTCCACCATGGACCGGCCCACCGCCGTCGCTCAGGTGGCCTCGTCTCCGTCCAGGTCCGTCCGCCTGCTCGGCGGCACCGGGAGGTAGCAGCCCGGGTTCTCCGGGTCGCAGCCCACGCGCGGGAGCCGGGCGCGGATGCCGCCGGGGGTGCGTTCGAAGTACGCCGCGATCTGCGCGACGCTCTCCCCCGCGATCCACCGGTGCTCCAGCTCCGCGTCCATCTCCTCGTTCCACGGGCGGCCCTGCTGCGCAGGACGGCCCGCGGATCTTCGCCGCGGCGCCCGGCCCTCGCCGGTTGCGGAGAGCAACCCCTCCGCGACGAGGTCGGCGACCGTGGCCGCCACCGCGACGTCCAGATCGAGGCTGCCCTCGGCGACGTGTTCGCCGTCGGGGCCGCCGGCTTCCAGGGTGATCATCACGCGGGGCGTGGGTTCGGCGCGGTCGACGTCCGTCCTGGTCGCGACCACGATGTTGTAGGTGTTGTCCTTGGCCCGGAGCTCGGTCCGGCGCTCTTCGCTGATCGACATGCCACGAAGGTAGCGCGCACCCCCGACAATTTTCGGCCACGCGCTGCTCACGGCCGGTTTCGCTCCGGATTGTCGGACCCCTCCGCTAACGTCCCCGACGACCACGAACCGTCACGAGGAGGCGACGATGGGACACCGGCGGACAAGACGCTGCCCCGGTCCGGGCGAGCCGGGCCGGGGCAGCGGGATGGGGCTGTTCCGATCAGAAGTGCAGCAGCTGGGCCAGCGTGCTCTGCTTCTCCTGGGCGGCCTTCGCGGAGTTGTCCGACTTCTGCGCCGCGGCGCCGTCGGGCACCGGCGCCGGCACCGGATCGCACTGGACGTCCGAGTGGTTGCCGGGCTGGCGCTTCGGCAGGGCGCCGGTGGCCAGGTAGTCGGCGATCTTGTCGTCCACACAGGACACCCCGGACAGCGAACCGGCGTGGGTCGTCCCGCCCGGCGCGCTGATCAGGCTCGAGTTCGGGTACCGCTTCCGGACTTCGAGGCTGCCGGTGTACGGCGTGGCCGCGTCGAGCTCTTCGCTGATCAGCAGGGCGCCGGCGACCTTGCGGCCGTCGATGTCCACCGGCTTGCCCGCCTTCGCCGGCCAGTACACGCAGGGCGCGTTGAACCAGGCGTTGCCCCAGGTCTCGAACGGGGCCTTGAAGTAGGTCAGCCAGTTGTCGATCCGCCACTTGTCCCAGTTGGTCGGCCACTGCACGTCGGTGCACTGCACACCCAGGTACACGGCGAAGCCGTTGTCGTTGCCCGGCGGGTTCGAGGCGTCGTAGAGGTCCTTCAGCGTCTGCCAGTCACCCTTGTGCACGTAGCCGTCGAAGGCCTTGGCCATGTCGACCCAGCCGAAGACGTAGTAGCCGGCCTGCAGGAAGATGTCGGTCCACTCGTCACCGCCGATGACGCCGCCCGCCGGGTTCTTGGCGAGCTTGCGCTGGGTGTCGTACCAGAGCTTCTCGACGGCGTCGCCGGTCTTGCCCAGGTGGTAGACGTCGTCGTACTTGGCCAGCCAGCCGAAGTAGATCTTGATGTTCTTGTCGAAGGCGACGTCCTGGTCGAGGTTGGCCTCGTACCAGACCTTGCGCGGGTCGACGTTGCCGTCGAGCACCATCCGCCGGACGTTCTTCGGGTACAGCGTGCTGTACACCTGGCCGAGGTAGGTGCCGTAGGAGAAGCCGTAGTAGTTGATCTGCTTCTCGCCGAGGGCCTTGCGCAGGTTGTCCATGTCCTGCGCGACGTCGGTCGTCTTGATGTGGTTCAGGATCTCGCCGTTCTTGCGGCACGCGTCGGCGTACCCCTTCGAGCGGGCGAGCCAGGTCTTCTCCAGCTGCGGCGTGGTCGGCACGTACGCCGGCCGGTTGTAGCTGAAGTAGTTCCCGTCGCAGCTGATCGCGGGCTTGCTGGACCCGACGCCCCGCGGGTCGAAGCCGATCCAGTCGTAGTTGTCACCCGCGTGGTTGGGCACGTACTTGCCGAGCACCGACAGGCCGAGGCCGGAGCCACCGGGGCCGCCCGGGTTCACCAGCATGATGCCCTGGGACTGCGCGGTCTTGTGCTTGATCCGCGACACCGCGACGGAGACCTTCGCCCCGCCCGGCTTCGCGTAGTCCATCGGCACTTCGAGGAAGCCACACTCGGCGCCGTTGGCCTTGAGGCTCGCCGACGCGCAGGGGCCCCAGGCGATCGGCGCGGGGCTGAACTGCACCCCGGGATCCGCCGACGCGGCGGGCGCGGCGGCCATCAGCCCGGCCGCGAGCCCCGCGGCGGCAACGGCGGCAACGATTCTTTTCACAGTCGTCCTTTTCGTCCGCATTCGACAGCGTTCGCCAGATTTCGACGAAACTACCGGCAACCCTGGACAATCTCGCTGACCGACGCGCCTTCCGCCATCCGCCTTTCGTCGGTACCTGCGCGGCGGAACTGTCGGTGGCCGGAAGTACGCTGCGGACCGCCGGCGGCCGACGGGAGGACGGATGAGCGCGGACGAAAAGCTGGTCAAGGCGATCCGCGATGGGCTCGCGGAGCAGGCGGACGCGGCGAAAGCGCCGGCGATGCAGGCGTACATGAAGTCGGCCATGCCCTTCCGCGGCGTGCCGAAACCCCAGCGCAGCGCGCTCCTCAAGCAAGTGCTGGCCGACCACATACTGCCCGATCGGGTGACATATTCGGTGACCGTCCTGGAGCTGTGGCGCACCGCCGAATATCGCGAGGAACGCTACGCGGCGATCGATCTTTCCGGGTACCGGGCGTACCGGCGGTGGCAGGATCCGGAGCTGCTCGGGATGTACGAGGAAATGATCGTCACCGGGGCGTGGTGGGACTACGTGGACGAGCTCGCGATCCGCCGCATCGGGCCGATCCTGCGCGCCGGCCGGGCGCGGGTCACGCCGGTCATGCGGGCATGGGCCGCCGACACCGACCTCTGGCGCCGCCGCACGGCGATCATCTGCCAGGTCGGGGCCCGGGAAGAAACGGACACGGACTTGCTTCGGGACGCGATCGAGCCGGCGATCGCCGAACCGGAGTTCTTCCTGCGGAAGGGAATCGGCTGGGCGCTACGGGACTACGCGAAGACGGCGCCGGACTGGGTTCGGTCGTTCGTGGATGAGCACCCGGGATTGTCCGGGTTGTCGAGACGGGAGGCGCTGAAGCACATCGGCTGAGGTGCGGGCCGGGGGTTGTGGCCCCGGAAGGTCGGCTCGCGTACCTCGGCGGTCGGTTCGCGGATCGCACTCCGCTCGGGCGGCCGGAGGGCCGGCTCGCGTACTGGCGGGTCGGGCTCGCGTACCCAGACGGTCGGCTCGCGTGCCTGGCGGGTCAGGTTGCGTGCCTGGAGGGTCGGGCTGCGTGCCTGGACGGTCGGGTCGCGCACGCGGACCGTCGGGTCGCGTGGCTGGAGGGTCGGGCTGCGTGCCTGGGCCGTCGGGTGGTGTGGGAGGCGGCGGCCCTGAACGCGGAAAGGGGCCGGTTTCCCGGCCCCTCACCCAGCGTCCTGCCGGACCGTCAGGCGCGCAGCGTTGCGCTGAAGCGCTCGCCGGCCGCGGCCACCGCTGCGTCGCGGGCCTTCGTGGCCTCGTCGACCGTCAGTGTCCTGTCCGGTGCGCGGAAACGCAGCTTGTACGCCAGCGATCGCTTGCCCTCGCCCACCTGCTCGCCCGCGTACACGTCGAACAGCGTGATCTCCTCCAGGAGCTCGCCCGCTCCCGTGCGCAGGACCTCGGCCAGGTCCGCCGAAGGCACGTCCGCCGCTGCCACCAGGGCCACGTCCAGCAGCACCGGGGGGTAGCCCGACACGCTCGGGGCCGGGCGGGCGTCCGGGAGCGGGATCGCGTCCAGGTCGAGCTCCATCGCCACCGTCCGGGGCGGCAGGCCCAGGGCCTCGACCACCTTCGGGTGCAGTTCGCCCGCGTGGCCGACCGGCCAGTCGCCGACCCGGAGCTGGGCGCAGCGGCCCGGGTGCCACGGGGGCAGGTCGGTCGCCTGGACCGTCAGCTCGATGCCGGCCGCCTCCGCGACTGTGCGGGCCGCCTGGACCGCGTCGGCCCAGTTCGCCTGCTCGCCTTCGCCCCACCAGCCCGCTCGGCGCCGGTTGCCCGCCAGCACCACCGCCACGTGCAGCGGCTGCTGCGGCACCGCCGCCTCCAGCAGGGCCAGCTCCTCGTCCGTCGGACGCCGGTCGACGCCGAGGTCCGGGATCTTCAGGGGGTTCGGGGCCGGGAGGACCACCTGGCCGATGTGGTACAGCGAGACGTCCTTCATCCCGCGGGACACGTTGCGCTGCAACGTGTCCAGCAGGCCCGGGAGCAACGTCGTCGCCAGGCGGTTGCGGTCGGCCTCCAGCGGGTTGCGGACCACCACCGTGTTGCGGCGGATGTCGTCGGCCGGCAGGCCGAACGCGTCCCAGACCGCGTCGCCGACGAACGGGAACGGCCGGACCTCCACATAACCCGCCTCGGCCAGCGCCCGGGCCACACCACGGACTCGCCGCTGCGCGTCGGTCAGGCCGCGGCCGGCCGGGGCCGCCGGGAGCGTCGACGGGATGCTGTCGTAGCCCTCCAGCCGCAGCACCTCTTCGACCAGGTCCGCCGGCTGGCGCAGGTCACCGCGCCAGGACGGCGGGATCGCCGTGACCAGGCCCGTTCCGTCGTCGCCCGTGCTGACCGCGACCTTGCAGCCGATCTGGGTCAGGCGCCGGACCGTCACGCCGCGCTGGTAGCTCACGCCCGCGACCTTGTCCGGCAGGTTGATCGGCATCACGACCGGCGGGTTCGGCTCGACCGCACCCTCGTCGGTGCGGCCGGGCTGGATCGCGGCGTCGCCGTACTGGCGCAGCAGGCGGGCCGCCAGCTCGACGGCGGCCGCGCACAGCTGCGGGTCGGTGAACCGCTCGAACCGCTTGGCCGCTTCGGAAAACAGCTTGTGCCGGCGGGCCGTACGGCTGATCGCCGCCGGGTTCCAGTGCGCCGCCTCGAGCAGGACGTCGGTGCTCTCCGTCGTGATCTCGGTGCTCGCGCCACCCATCGTGCCCGCCAGCGAGATGACCCCGCTGTCGTCGGCGATGACGATGTCGTCCGGGTCGAGCGCGCGCTCGACGTCGTCCAAAGTGGTCAGCTTCTCGCCCGGCTTCGCCCGGCGCACCACCAGGTCACCCTGGATGGCCTTGGTGGCGAACGCGTGCAGCGGGTGCCCGAGCTCGAGCATCACGTAGTTCGTCACGTCCACGGCCAGCGAAATCGACCGGATGCCGGCCAGCATCAGCCGCCGCCGCATCCACCACGGGGTCGGGGCCGTCGCGTCCAGGCCGGTGACCCGGCGCAGCACGAACCGCGGGCAGCCCTCGGGGTCCTCGACGTGGACCGGCCAGGCGTCGCCCTCGGCCGCCGGGACCTCCAGCAGGGCCGGGTCGCCGAAGGGCACGTCGAGCGCGTTCGACAGCTCGCGGGCCAGCCCGCGGATCGACAGCGCGTAGCCGCGGTCCGGGGTCGGGGCCAGCTCGATCACCGAGTCGTTCAGGCCGAGCAGCTCGCTCGCGTCGTCGCCCGGGCTGGCCGTGCCCGGCGGCAGCACCAGGATGCCGGTGTGGTCGTCGCCGAGGCCCAGCTCGCGAGCCGAGCAGATCATGCCGTCGCTGATCCGGCCGTAGGTCTTGCGGGCGGCGATGGTGAAGTCGCCGGGCAGGACTGCGCCGGGCAGCGCGACGACGACCAGGTCGCCCTCGGTGAAGTTGCGCGCGCCGCAGATGATGCCGCGGGTCTTGATGCCGTGCGGGCCCTCGTCGAACTCGCCCTCTTCGTCGTCTTCGTCGTCGAGTTCTTCGTCGTCCAGCGCGTCGGCTTCGTCGGCGGGTTCGCCGACGTCGACGCGGCAGAAGCGCACCGGCTTCTTGAACTCGGTGAGCTCCTCGACCTCGGCGACCCGGCCGACGACCAGCGGGCCGGTCACCGGGCCGAGCTCGCTCAGGTCGTCGACCTCGATGCCGATCCGGACGAACGCGTCGGCCAGGTCCTGCGGCGTGACCTCGTCCGTGAGATCGAGGTGTTCGGTCAGCCAGCTGACTGGGACTCGCACTACGCCTCCGTTCCGAAGGGAAGGGTGAAGCGGACGTCGCCCTCCACCATGTCGCGCATGTCCGGGATCCCGTTGCGGAACTGCAGGGTGCGCTCGATGCCCATGCCGAAGGCGAAGCCCGAGTACACCTCGGGGTCGACGCCGCAGGCGCGCAGCACGTTCGGGTTGACCATGCCGCAGCCGCCCCACTCGACCCAGCCGGGGCCGCCCTTCTTCTCCTCGAACCAGACGTCCACCTCGGCGGAGGGCTCGGTGAACGGGAAGAAGTGCGGACGCAGGCGCGTCTTGGAGTTCTCGCCGAACATGGCGCGGGCGAAGGCGTCCAGCGTGCCCTTGAGGTGCGCCATCGTGATGCCCTTGTCCACCGCCAGGCCCTCGACCTGGGTGAACACCGGGGTGTGGGTCGAGTCGAGCTCGTCGGTGCGGTAGGTCCGGCCGGGGCACACGACGTACACCGGCAGGTCGCGGTGCAGCAGCGTGCGCGCCTGGACCGGCGAGGTGTGCGTGCGCAGCACCAGGCCGGAGTCCTCTTCGCCGACGTAGAAGGTGTCCTGCAGCTGGCGGGCCGGGTGGTCCTTGCCGAAGTTCAGCGCGTCGAAGTTGAACCACTCGGCTTCGAGCTCCGGGCCCTCGGCGACCTCGTAGCCCATCGCGACGAACGCGTCGGCGACGCGCTCGGAGATGGTGCTGATCGGGTGCCGGGCACCGCGCGGGACGCGGTCCCACGGCAGGGTGACGTCGACGGCCTCTTCGCGCAGCACACGCTCGTCGCGCTCCACCTGCAGCTCGGCGCGGCGCTTGTCGAAGGCCGCCTGGACGGCCTGGCGGGCCTCGTTGACGCGCTTGCCGGCCTCGGCCTTCTCCTGCTTGGGCAGTGCGCCGATCTCGCGGCGGGCCAGCAGCAGCGGCGCGTGGTCGCCGAGGTGCGCCGGCTTGACCTCCGCCAGCGCTTCGAGCCCGGTCGCGGCGGCGAACGCCGCCTGGGCGGCCTTGACCGCCTCCTGCAGCGTCTCGGGGGCGAGGACCGCGCCGCCCTGGGCTTCCTTCTCCGTGGCTCCGGACATAACTCCTCGGCGTCCGCTGGGACTGGTCGTTCGCGCTCCGCCGCACACGGCGCGCGAGAGGTCAAAGGCGGGAAAAGTCTATGGGATCGGGTCTGCCCGCCCCCGGTCGCCCCGGGGGCCGGTCAGCGGGCGCGGAACGCCCCCGCGAAGTCGACCGACGCGAACTCGCCGGGGACCACGCCGTCGGCGGCGTAGCGGTACAGCGCCGTCTGGTAGATGCCGGACAAAGTGGTGGTGAAGACCGCCACCAGCAGGCTCCAGACGATCGCCAGCCCGACCGCGGCGAACACCGTGGCGGTCCCGCCGAGCAGGAACGCGCCGCCGAGGAACACGACGTACCCGGCCAGGGTGAGCAGGAACCCGACGAGGCCGAGCCCGGCGGTGCCGGCGACGTTCTCGCCCCAGGCGCGGCGGAACAGCTCGACCGAGCGCTTGACGCCGTCGCGGACCCCGGCGCCCTCGAGCATGACCACCGGCAGCACCAGGAACGTGGTGAACCGCCAGGCCAGGCCGATCAGGCCGCTGATGATGCTCCCGAGGAAGCCGAGACGCTCTTCGATCGTTCGCAGGACGACGCTGACCGTCGCGGTGACGCCCGCCCAGCCGAGCAGGGCGGGCCAGCGACGGCTCGCCGCGGCCACGCCCGCGCCGACGCCCGGTACTCCGCCATCGCCGCGCAGTGCGAGGTCCGCCTGGGAGATCAGGGCGGCGTTGAAGAAGATGGTGACGAACGCGGAAACGAGGTAGAACGCGCCGAGCAGCACATACGTGCCGACGCCGGGCCGGACGCCGCCGTCGGGCACGTGGGCCGTGAAGAACGCCGGCGTGAGGAACGCCGCGGCGACCAGCAGCCCGGCGATCCCGGCGAGCACCGGGAACCACGCCAGGCCCTTGTGGGCGCGCAGCACCCGCAACGACGCGACGAACAACGCCCAGGAACGAGCAAGCCTGCCCACGATTTCCCCCCACTGGCCACAATGGATACCGCGGCAGCCTACTCGCAGGTCAGCGTCGCGCCGCCATGGCACTCGTGTAGACGCAGACGGCGGCCGCGGTGGCCAGGTTGAGGCTTTCCGCCCGGCCGTACAGGGGGATGCGGACGGCGAGGTCGGCCCGGTCGAGGACGTCGGCGGGCAGGCCGTGGGCCTCGTTGCCGAACACCCACGCGGTCGGCTCGGCGAGATCCACCCGATCGAGTTCGGCGTCGGCGTAGCCGTGGGCGGCGAACGTCCGCAGGCCCGCGGCCGAACAGGCGGCGAGCGCGGCTTCGACGTCGCGGACGCGCGCGATCGGCAGGTGGAACAGGCTGCCGGCGGCGGCGCGGACGCACTTGCCGTTGTGGGGGTCGACCGTGTCGCCCGCCAGGACCACCGCGTCGGCGCCGGCCGCGTCGGCGACGCGGATGACCGTGCCCGCGTTGCCCGGGTCGGCGACGTCGACCAGCACCACCACGAGCCGGGCGGCCGGGGTCACGGCCTCCTCGAGCGGCCGGTCCAGCAGCGCGCAGACGGCCACGATGCCCTGGGGTGTCACGGTTTCCGAGAGGCCGTCCGCGGCGCGGTCGGTGATCGGCGAAACCGGGACGCCGGCCGCACGGGCGGCGTCGACCAGCTTCGCGTGCTGTCCGGCCGCCCGCGAGGTGACGAACAGCTCGTGCACCGTGCCGTCGGCCAGCGCGGCTTCGACGGCGTTGGCGCCTTCGGCCAGGAACCGGCCGGTCTTGTCGCGTTCCGCGCGCCGCGTCAGCTTGCGCGCAGCAACGACCCGGGGGGTCCGTTCGGTGAACGGCTCCGCCCCGGGTCGGGGAAAGCTGCCGGTCAGGCCGACTTCGCTTCGCCGGTGTTGACGTTGGCCTTGGCGAGCTCGGCCAGCGCGGTGAAGGCGGCGGCGTCGTTGACGGCCAGGTCCGCGAGGATCTTGCGGTCGACCTCGACACCCGCGGCCTTGATGCCCTGGATGAACCGGTTGTAGGTCACGCCGTTGGCGCGAGCGGCCGCGTTGATGCGGGTGATCCACAGCTGGCGGAAGTCACCCTTGCGGGCACGGCGGTCCCGGTAGGCGTAGTTGAGCGAGTGAAGCGTCTGCTCCTTGGCCTTGCGGTACAGCCGCGAACGCTGGCCGCGGTAGCCGCTGGCCAGTTCGAGAGTTGCGCGACGCTTCTTCTGGGCGTTGACCGCCCGCTTGACGCGTGCCACGGGTCCATCCTGTCGATCTCAGGGGGCGAAGGGGGAAACGCCCCGGGTGGGTTACTGCAAGTTCTGCGGGATCAGATGCCGAGCAGGCGCTTGACGCGGCCGACCTCGGTCTTCGACACCTCGGTGGTGCCCTCGAGACGGCGGGTCACGCGGCTGGACTTCTTCTCCATGCGGTGGCGCCGACCGGTCATCTGGCGGCGCAGCTTGCCCGAACCCGTCTTGCGGATGCGCTTGGACGTCCCGCTGTGGGTCTTCATCTTCGGCATTTCTGTCCTCTTTCGTGCGGCGGCTCACCGGAGATTCCGGTGAGCCGCTGACTCGTGCTGGTCGGCGCCTACGCCTCGGGGGCCTGCTCGGGGGCGGGCTCGGCCTTGGCCTTCGGCTTCACGTTCTTGTGCGGGGCCAGCACCATGATCATGTTGCGGCCGTCCTGCTTGGCCGACGACTCGACGAACCCCAGTTCGGTGACGTCTTCGGCGAGCTTCTGCAGCAGCCGGTAGCCGAGCTCCGGCCGGGACTGCTCGCGGCCGCGGAACATGATCGTGACCTTGACCTTGTTGCCCGCCGCCAGGAAGCGCGACACGTGACCCTTCTTGGTCTCGTAGTCGTGCTGGTCGATCTTGGGGCGCAGCTTCTGTTCCTTGATGACGGTCAGCTGCTGGTTGCGACGCGACTCGCGGGCCTTCTGCGCGCTCTCGTACTTGAACTTGCCGAAGTCCATGAGCTTGCACACCGGCGGGCGGGCCTGCGGCGCGACCTCGACGAGGTCGAGGTCGTTCTCCTGCGCCAGGCGCAGCGCATCCTCGATCCGGACGATGCCGACCTGTTCGCCGGCGGGTCCGACGAGACGGACCTCCGGCACCCGGATTCGGTCGTTGATGCGTGTCTCGGAGCTGATGGGGCCTCCTTGGTCCGAGGAATGTTTCCTGTTCTCGTTTCGACCTGGTGCCCACATAGCGAAGGCCCCGACACCGTTCGGTGCGCGGGGCCCACTCTGTTTCCGATCGTGCCCCGAAGGACACTTGTTCACCCTGGACGGGTGAGACCGGACCCGGACACCTGTACGGTGACGCGGGTGGGAGCGGGGCTCCACTTGCCGCCCCCGATCGCTCGGGGGCTGGTCGCTCGTGGAAGGGTACCAGACGTGTCAGAACAACCCGCCGAACAGCCCCCGTATTCCTCCCGCGACCTCGAGGAGATCCCGAGCGTGGAGGTGATCAGCCGGGCAGCGGTGATGCTGCTGTCGGCCGGCGCCGAACGCCTGGGCCTCGCCGACGCCGACCCCGAGTCGTCCCCGCACCGCGACCTCGACGAAGCGCGCCGCCTGATCACCGCGCTCGCCGGGCTGGTGACGGCCTCGGCGGAGTACCTCGGCCTGCACGCCGGCCCGCTGCGCGATGGCCTGCAGTCGCTGCAGAAGGCGTTCCGGGAAGCTTCGGTCGTTCCGGATCCGCCCGGGCAGGGGCCCGGGGAGAAGTACACCGGCCCGGTTTACTGAGCCGGCGGCCTGGTCGCCGCGCCCGTGCCGGCCGGTGGCTCGCGCGGGCGGGCCGGCCTCCGTGACCGGCGCCGGGCCGGCAGGGGCTTCGCGCCCGGGCGGCGGGCCGGCCGGCTTCCACGCTCCCGCGCCAGGCCGGCCGGGCTCCCACGCCGCCGCGCCGGGCGGGCCGGATCTCCACGCCCCGCGCCAGGCCGACCGGGCCTCGCAACCCCCGCCAGCCGGGCACCGCCGTCCGAGCCATGACGTGGGGCACACCTCCGGGTCGTGCTGGCTGCGCACCACGCCGAAGTAGGGCCGGCTGCTTGCCGGGTCGGCTACCGACATCTAACATGTTAGATGTGAGTCTCTCGAAGGTCACCCGCCCGTTGCTCCGCGACGAGGCCTACGACCGCATCCGCCGCGCGATCGTCGACGGCACGCTGCCGCCCGGCGCCCCGCTGCGCGACGCCGACCTCGCGGACCAGCTCGGCCTGTCCAAGGCCCCCGTCCGCCAAGCCCTCCTGCGCCTGGCCGACGACGGGCTGGTCGACTCCAAGCCGCAGAGCTACACGCGGGTCTCCGAAGTGATGTCCCCCGACGTCCTCGACGCCCGCGAGATCGTCCGCCTGCTGCACGAGTTCGCCGTCCGCCAGGTCGCCGCGAAGTGCCGCCCGGGCGACATCGCCGCGATGCGCGCCGCCAACGACCGGTTCGCCGCCGCCATCGAAGCGCGGGACATCGCGGCCGCGGTGCAGGCCGACGACGAACTGCACGACGTCCCGGTGCGCCTGGCCGGCAACGCCGCGGTCGCCGCGACCCTCGACCGCTACACGCCCCTGCTGCGCCGCCTCGAACACGCCCGGTTCAGCTCGACGCTCGCCTGGAACTCCGTCGAACGCCACACGAAGCTCATCGACGCGCTCGAAAAACGCGACACCGAAACCGCCGTCGCAGTGATCTCGACCATCTGGACCGACCTCCTGGAGGACCGATGACCCTCGCCGCCTTCCCGCGCTTCCCGCTGCTGTTCGGGCCGTCGCCGGTGCACCCGCTGGACCGGCTGACCGCCCACCTCGGCGGCGCCAAGATCTGGGCCAAGCGCGAGGACGTGAACTCCGGCCTGGCCTTCGGCGGGAACAAGACCCGCAAGCTGGAGTACCTCGTCGCCGACGCGCTCGCCCAGGGCGCCGACACGCTCGTCTCGATCGGCGGCGTCCAGTCCAACCACACCCGCCAGGTCGCCGCGGCCGCCGCGCGCGCCGGGCTGAAGGCCGTGCTCGTCCAGGAGAGCTGGGTCGACTGGCACGACCCGCTCTACGACAAGGTCGGCAACATCCAGCTGTCGCGGATCCTGGGGGCCAACGTCCGGCTCGTCGAGGCCGGCTTCGGCATCGGCTTCAAGGAGGCGTGGGAGAACGCGGTCGCCGAGGTCGAAGCCGGAGGCGGGAAGCCGTACGCCATCCCCGCCGGTGCCTCGGACCACCGGCTCGGCGGCCTCGGCTTCGCGAACTGGATCGTCGAACTGGAAAAGCAAGAAGAAGAACTCGGCGTCTTCTTCGACACCGTGGTCGTCTGCTCGGTCACCGGCAGCACGCAGGGCGGGATGGTCGCCGGGACCGCGCTGAGCGGCAGGCCACGCCGCATCCTGGGCATCGACGCCTCGGCCAAGCCCGGAGAGACCCGCGAGCAGGTCACGCGGATCGCGCGGAACACCGCGGAGCTGATCGGTGCCGGCGAGATCCCCGAGGTCGAGCTGGACGACCGGTACCACGCCGGGATCTACGGGATCCCGGACAAGTCCACTGTGGACGCCATCGAGACGTGCGCCCGGCTGGAGGGCATGATCACCGACCCGGTGTACGAGGGCAAGTCGATGGCGGGGCTCATCGACCTCGTCACCGAAGGCGAGATCCCCCACGACTCGAACGTCCTCTACGCCCACCTCGGCGGGCAGCCGGCCCTGAACGGCTACACGAGCGTCCTGGGCTGACCGCCCGCCGAAGGCTCAGTCCAGCACGCAGAGGACGTCGATCTCGACGAGCAGCTCGCCGGGCAGCCCGACGTACACCGTCGTGCGCGCCGCGTGCGGGGCGTCGCCGATCAGCTCGTTGTAGACCTCGTTGAACGGCGCGAAGTGCGCGGTGTCGGTCAGGTACACCCGGACCATGATCGCGTCCGCGAGGCTCGAGCCCGCCTCCGCCAGCACGGCCTCGATGTTCTTGAACGTCTGCCGGGTCTGGCCCGCGACGTCGTCGCCGACGATGGCGCCGGTGGCCGGGTCGAACGCGACCTGGCCGGCGACCTGCAGCAGGTTCCCCTTGCGGACGGCCTGCGAGAACTTCGCCGGCGGCTTCGGCGCGTTCTCGGTGGAAACTGCCGTCTTGCTCATCAGTGCCCCTTTCCGTTCTCCGTCCATCCACTGTGGACGGAAGCTTCCGTGGTGGCGGCCCGCAGTTCGGGCACCAGGGCCAGCAGGCCGTCGTAGTCGAGCAGCACCTTCGGCACGGACATCGACGCGGCGGCGAGGACCTCGCCGCCGGTACCCCGCACCGGCGCCGCGATGCAGTGGATGAAGTCCTCGTGTTCGGCGTTGTCGACGGCGTACCCGAGCTGCGCCACGCGCTCCAGCTCCGCCAGGTAATCCGCGGGCGTGGTGATCGTGTTCGGCGTCCGCACCGGGTACTCGATCGACCGCGCGATCTCCTCGCGGCGGGCCGCGGGCATCGCCGCGACCAGCACCTTCCCCACCGCCGTGCAGTGCAGCGGCGCGCGTTTGCCGATGCGCGAGTACATCCGCACCGAATGCCGGCCTTCGAACTTGTCGATGTAGACGACTTCGCCGTCCTCGTAGCTGGCCAGGTGCACGGTGTGCCCGGTGCGGGCGTTGAGCGCGGCCAGGGCCGGGTGGGCGCTGCGCCGGACGTCGAAGGAGTCGAGGGCCTGGTTGGCGAGGTCGAACATGGCGCTGCCGAGCCGGTAGTGCCGGGCGCCTTCGCGGCGGACGAAGTGGTGCTGTTCGAGGGTGCGCAACAGCCGCAGCACGGTCGACTTGTGCACGCCGATCTCCTCGGCGAGGTCGTCGAGCGTGCGCGCGTCCTGCGCGATCGAGTTCAGCAGCGTCAGCGCGCGGTCGAGGCTTTGACTCACGTGCGCACCACCCCTTCACCGGTCAGCCGAACCGAACGCCACTCGTCCGGGTCCGCGTGCAGCAGGGTATCCACGACCGAAGCCGGCAGCGGTACCCCGACGTCGTCGTGGGTCAGCAGGGTGACCGCGGCCTGCAGGTGCCCCTGCCGCAGGCGTTCCAGGGGCGTGGCGCCACGCAGGGTCGCGGCGAGGAACCCGGCGGCGAACGCGTCGCCGGCGCCGACCGGCTCGACGACGTCGACCTGCAGCGCGGGCGCGAACAGTGGCTCACCCTCGACCAGCGTCGCGCCGCGTTCGCCGTGCTTGACCACGAGCGTGCGCGGCCCCGGCAGCAGCGCCCGCAGCTCGGCCGGGTCGCCGGTCCCCCACACCCGCTGGGCCTCGTCGTCGCCGGTCAGGACGATGTCGGCCTGGCCGGCCAGCTCGGCGAGCAGCCCGGGGTCGCGGCCCAGCCAGAGCGCGGGCCGCAGGTTGACGTCGAACGAGATCAGCCGGTCGCCGCGGGGCAGCGCCAGCAGCGCGCGCACCAGCGCGAGGCAGCTCTCCGACAGCGCGGGCGTGATCCCCGACAGGTGCAGCACCCGGACGCCGTCGAGGTTCAGCCGGTCCAACAGCGAGGGCCCCATCCCGGACGCGGCCGAGCCCGTCCGGTAGTAGCGCACGGGGCTGCCGCCGGCACCGCTTTCCTTGACGTAGAGCCCGGTCGGGCGCACCGGGTCGACGACGCACGCGCTGACGTCGACGCCGTGGGAAGCGACCTCGCGCAGCATCGCGCGGCCGAACGGGTCGTCACCGACCGCGCTGACCCAGCCGCTCGACACGCCCAGCGTGGGCAGGTTGCAGGCCACGTTCGACTCGGCCCCGCCGATGGTGCGCACCCACCGCTTCACCTCGTCCGGCGGGCCGGGTTCGGCGGGCACGAACAACGCCATGGTCTCGCCCACGCACAACACCTCGGGCCCGCTCGTCACTTTCCGTCTCCCTGCCCTTCACCCCGTTGACCTGTGGCGACCCGGATGCTACACCTATGGCACTCAAAATGCGCAACAGTCGTTGCAACATACGCAACACAGAGGTCGCCGCCGATGAACGACTGCACCATGGACACCGCCGCGCTCGACGCCCTCCGCCGGGAGCGGATCGATTGGCGCTTCCGGTCTGCCGCCCCCGCCCTGACCGGGCTCACCCTGGACGAAGCCGCGGACCGCCGGCTCAACTTGTTCACCGACGGGTTCTTCGCGCCCTTCGTCGTGCTCGACGAAGAAGCCCTCGAACACAACCTGCGGACGATGGCCGCGTGGTGCGCCGCCCGCGGCGTGGTGCTCGCGCCGCACGGCAAGACCACCATGGCGCCGCAGCTGTTCGCCCGCCAGATCGAGCACGGCGCGTGGGGCCTGACCTGCGCGAACGCCGGTCACCTCCGGATCTACCGCGCCTTCGGGGTGTCCCGGATCCTGCTGGCCAACCAGCTGCTCGACCCGGCCGGCCTGCGCTGGCTGGCCGCCGAGCTGGCGGCGGACCCGGGCTTCGAGTTCGTCTGCTGGGTCGACTCGGTCCGCGGCGTCGAGCTGATGACCGAGGCGCTCGAGGGGGCTCAGCGTCCGGTGGACGTCCTGGTCGAGCTGGGCGCCGACGGCGGCCGCACCGGCGTCCGCGACACCGCGACCGCGCTGGCGGTCGCCGAAGCGGTCCACGCGAGCCCGGTGCTGCGGCTGCGCGGCACCGGCGGTTACGAAGGCGCGCTGTCCCACGACACCGACGAAGCCGCGCTGCGCAAGATCAGCTCCTATGTGGACGGTCTGCGCGATCTGGCGATCTCGTTCGCCGGCAAAGGACTCCTCGACGGCCAGGTCATCGTCACCGCCGGTGGCAGCGCGTACTTCGACCAGGTCGCGAACGAGCTGACGAAGCCGTGGCCGGACGGGCTCGACGTGCTGCCGGTGCTGCGCAGCGGCGCCTACGTCACCCACGACGACGGCTTCTACCGCGAGATCTCCCCGCTCGGCGACCACCCGCGCATCGACGGCACCGACTCCTTCCGGCCCGCGCTGCGCGCGTGGGCGCAGGTGACGTCGAAGCCGTCGGACGAGCTCGCGCTGCTCACCATCGGCAAGCGGGACGCGTCCTTCGACGAGGGCCTGCCGGAACCCCAGCTGCGCCGGACCCCGGGCGGCCCCGCCGAACCCCTCGAGGGCCACACCGTCACCAAGCTGAACGACCAGCACGCCTTCCTGGCGCTGCCGCCGGGGTCCCCGATCGAGGTCGGCGACTGGGTCGGGCTCGGGATGTCCCACCCGTGCACGGTGTTCGACAAGTGGCCGCTGCTGCCGATGACCGCGGCCGACGGCGAGACCGTCGTCGGCTACGTCCGGACGTGGTTCTGATGGACGTCGTCGTCAAGAACGCTCTGGTCGCCGACGGCACCGGCGCGCCGCTCGCCCGCCACGACGTCGGCATCACCGGCGGCCGGATCGCGGAGGTCGCCGACGCGGGGTCGCTGACCGGTGGCCGGACGATCGACGCGGACGGCCTGGTGCTCGCGCCCGGGTTCATCGACATGCACTCGCACTCCGACCTGCAGCTGCTGGCCAACCCGGAGCACCCGGCCAAGATCACCCAGGGCGTGACGACCGAGGTCCTCGGCCAGGACGGGCTGTCGTACGCGCCGGTCGACGACGTCGTGCTGGAAGCGCTGCGGCAGCAGCTGGCGGGCTGGAACGACGATCCGCCGGGGTTCGACTGGAACTGGCGGTCGGTCGGCGAGTACCTCGACCGCCTCGACCGGGGCATCGCGGTCAACGCCGCCTACCTCGTGCCACAGGGCACGGTCCGGATGCTCGCCGTCGGCTGGGACGACCGGCCCGCCACCGAGGCCGAGCTGAACCGGATGAAGGACCTCGTCGCGACCGGGCTGGCCGAGGGCGCGATGGGGATGTCTTCGGGACTGACCTACACGCCGGGGATGTACGCGGAGACGAGCGAGCTGGTCGAGCTGTGCCGGGTGGTCGGCGAGCTGGGCGGCTTCTACAGCCCGCACCACCGCAGCTACGGCAAGGGCGCATTGGAAGCCTTCGCCGAAATGATCGACGTGAGCAGGCAGTCCGGCTGCCCCCTGCACCTGGCCCACGCGACGATGAACTTCTCGGTCAACAAGGGCAGGGCACCCGAGCTGCTCAAGCTGCTGGACGCCGCCCTGGAAGACGGCTGCGACATCTCACTGGACACCTACCCGTACCTGCCGGGCGCCACCTACCTGAGCGCGCTGCTGCCGAGCTGGGCCACCGAAGGCGGTCTTGAGGCCACGCTCGCCCGGTTGTCCGATGTGGACGAACGCGAGCGGATCCGCGCCGAGATCGAAGAGTCCGGTTCGGACGGGGCACACGGCGTCCCGATCGACTGGGAAGCCATCGAAATCAACGGCGTCCGCAACGAGCACAACGCCCACCTCGTCGGGCACAGCGTCGCCGCGTCGGCGCGCACGCAAGGCACCGAACCGGCGAAACTGTACTTCGACACGCTTGTCGACGAACGGCTCGGGACGTCGTGCTTGATGCACGTCGGGCACGAGGAGAACGTCCAGGCCATCATGCGGCACTCCACGCACACCGGCGGCAGCGACGGGCTCCTCGTCGGCGCCCGGCCGCACCCGCGCGCCTGGGGCACGTTCCCGCGCTACCTCGCCCGGTACGTCCGCGAGCTCGGCGTGCTGGACCTCGCCGAGTGCGTCGCCCACCTGACCGGACGGGCCGCGCGGCGGCTGCGGCTGGCCGACCGCGGGCTGGTCCGCGCCGGGTACGCCGCCGACCTCGTGCTGTTCGACCCCGCGACGATCACCGACACCGCCACCTTCGACGATCCCCGGCAGGCTGCCGCCGGGATCACCCACGTCTTCGTCAACGGCGTCGCCGCCCTCGACGACGGAAGTCCCACCGGCACCCTCGCCGGACACTCCCTGCGCAACCCCCGGAGAGCCGCATGATCCACTGGCTGCAACACACCACGGGCGGGCTGCTGACGCTCGCCGCCGTCTCGATCGCCGTCCTGCTGGTGCTGATCATCAAGCTGAAGCTGGAACCCTTCATCGCGCTGATCGTCGTCGGCCTGCTGACGGCGCTGGCCGCGGGCCTGCCCGTCGGCACCATCGTCGGCTCGGCCCAGAAGGCGTCGGACTCCCTGCTGGAGAAGGGGTTCGGCAGCATCCTCGGGCACATCACGGCGATCATCGGGCTCGGCACGATCCTCGGGTCGATCCTGGAACGCTCGGGGGGCGCGAAGGTCTTGACCGGCGCGCTGCTGCGGTCGTTCGGCGAGAAGCGGGCGCCGCTGGCCATGGGCGTCGCCGGGTTCGTCTTCGGCATCCCGGTGTTCTTCGACATCGGCATCTTCGTGCTGGCCCCGCTGGTCTACGTCGCCGCAAAGCAGGGCGGCAAGTCGCTGGTGCTGTACGCGATGCCGCTGCTCGCGGGCCTGTCGATCACGCACGCCTTCCTGCCGCCGCACCCGGGCCCGGTGGCCGCGGCCGGGCTGCTGCACGTCGAGCTCGGCTGGATCATCCTGATGGGCCTGGCCTGCGGTATTCCCGCCTTCCTCATCGGCGGCGTGCTCTACTCGACGTGGATCGGCAAGCGCATCACGGTCGACGTCCCCGAGGACATGGTCTTCGCCGAAGAAGAGGGCGAGCGCGAGGAGAACCCGCCGTCGCTCGGCCTGGTCGCGGCGGTCATCGCGGTGCCGCTGGTGCTGATCCTGGCCGGCACGTTCGGCAGCATCTGGCTGCCGAAGGGCTCGGCGCTCGCCGGCGTCGCCGCGTTCATCGGCACCCCGGCGGTCGCGCTGACCGTCGCCGTGCTGCTCGCGTCCTGGCTGCTCGGGCTGCGGCGCGGGTTCACCGGCAAGGACCTCAACGAGCTGGCGGCGAAGTCGCTGCGGCCGGTGGCGATGATCCTGCTGGTCGTCGGCGCGGGTGCGTTCTTCGGCGCGGTGCTCTCGGCGACCGGGATCGGCAAGGCCGTGGCCGACTCGCTGCACGACGCCGGCCTGCCGGTGCTGCTCGCGGCGTACGTCATCAGCTGCGGCCTGCGGATCGCCCAGGGTTCGGCGACCGTCGCCATCGTGACCACGAGCGGGATCATCGCCCCGACCGTGGCGCAGCTCGGGTATTCGCAGATCCAGCTGGCGTTGCTGGTGATGGCGATTTCCGCCGGCTCGATCATCGCTTCCCACGTAAACGACGGCGGGTTCTGGATCGTATCGCGGTACTTCAACCTCACCGTGCCGCAGACGCTCAAGTCCTGGACCGCGCTGGAAACCGTGCTTTCCCTTTCCGGATTCGGGGCTTCGGCATTGCTCATGGCCGTGGTCTAGACCATACTGGAGTCCGTCACCGCCGAAACCCGTTGGGAGACAATGACGATGACCGGACTCACCCGTCGCACGTTCCTCGGCGCCGCGGCCGGCGCCGGCGCTGCCACCGTACTCGGCAGCCAGCTCGCGTCGGCCGCCACCACGCCGAAAGGCTGCTTCGCCGGAGGAACCGTGTACATCGGCAGTTACACCAGCGGGGCGACCGGGCACGGGCTCGACGTCACGACCCGGTCCGGCGCCGCGCTGAACCCCGTCCGCACGGTGCCGGGCATCACCGACACGTCGTGGTTCGACCGCAGCGCCGACGGCAGGACGCTGTACGTCACCAACGAAGGCGACCCGGACGGGTACGTCTCGGCGCTGAACATCGCCGACCCCGCGAAACCGAAGCTGATCAACAGGGTTTCGTCGAAGGGCGGCGCGCCGACGCACCTGAGCGTGCACTCGAGCGGGAAGTACGTGCTGGCCGCGAACTACAGCTCGGGCAGCGTCGTCGTGCTGCCGATCCTGGCCGGCGGCAAGCTCGGCGCGGCCACCGACCTGGTCACCCACCACGCCGATTCCGGGCAGGCGCATGCGCACCAGGTCGTCAACGACCCCACCGGACGCTGGGTGCTGGCGGTCGACCTCGGCGCGGATTCGGTGTACGTGTACAGCCTCACCGCCGGGAAGCTTTCGCTGCACCAGCAGCTGAAGCTGCCCGCCGGGGCCGGGCCGCGGCACCTCGCGTTCGACCGCAGCGGGAAGTTCGCCTACATCCTGCAGGAACTGCGGCCGGAGGTGACGGTGGCGAGCTGGGACGCGGCCGCCGGGACGCTGAAAGCGCTCTCCGTCGTCCCGGCCGTCCCCGCCGGGAGCACCGGGGAGCTGTACCCGGGCGAGATCATCCTGTCGCGGGACGGAAAATTCGCCTACGCCACCGTCCGCGGCCCCAACACACTGGCCACCTTCTCCGTTTCCGGCGCCACGCTGAAGCTGGTGTCCACCGTGCCGACCGGCGGGAACTGGCCGCGGCACGTGGCCCTCGACCCCTCCGAAAGCTGGTTCTACGTCTCGAACCAGCGCTCGGGCACCGTCACCTGGCTGCCGCGCGACCCGGCCACCGGCCTGCCCGGCGCGGTCGCCGGACAGCTCGCCGTCGGCAGCGTCAACTCCGTCTACTTCGCCTCGTGAGGTTCACCATGAGACTGCGCCGCACCCTGCCCGTCGCCGTCGGCCTGGCTCTGCTGGCCGGCTGTGCGCCCACCCAGTCCGCGCCCGCGGGCGGCGGCGGGGACGACAAGACCGGCACCGTCCGCGTCTGGCTGTTCGACGAGGCCAACCGCGCGCCGAAGGAGGCCGCGGTCAAGGACGCCATCACCGAGTTCAAGGCCGCGCACTCCGGCGTCGAGGTCGACGTCCAGTGGGTGCCGGTCGAAGGCCGCGCCGACAAGTTCTCCGGCGCCTTCAACGACCCGGCCAACGCCCCCGACGTCGCCGAGTTCGGCAACACCGACGTCTCCAGCTACGCCGCCACCGGCGCGCTCGCCGACCTGACCGGCGACCTGGCGGCGTGGCCGGAGGCCAAGGACCTCATCCCGACCGTGCTGGACACGGCGAAGTCCGGCGGCAAGACCTACGGCCTGCCCTGGTACACCGGCATCCGCGCGTTGTACTACCGCACGGACGTCTTCACGGAGCTGGGCCTGAAGCCGCCGGCGACGCTTTCCGAGCTGACCGACACCGCCCGCCGGATCCGCGCCGCCAAGCCGGACCTCTACGGCATCGCCGTCGGCGGCAAGTACACCTACGCGATGCTGCCGTTCCTCTGGGCCAACGGCGGCGAGCTCGCCCAGGACGACGGCGGCAAGTGGACGTCCACGGTCAGCGGAGACCAGGCCAAGGCGGGCGTGACCCAGTACGCAAGCCTGCTCAAGGACGACATCTGCCCGCCCGCGCAGTGCGCGAACCTGACCGGCACGCAGAGCGTGACGGCGTTCGCGGGCGGCAAGGCCGGGATGACGATCGGCGGCGACTTCAACCGCAAGGCCGTCGAGCAGGGCGCGGTGAAGGGCAAGTACGCCGTCGTCCCGATCCCGGGCGCCACCGCCGGCACCATCGCGCCCGCGTTCGCCGGCGGCAACCTCCTGGGCGTGTTCACCGCGAGCAAGCACCGCAGCCTGGCGCTGGAGTTCGTCGAGCTCCTCGGCGGCGCGAAGTACCAGGAGAAGATGTACACCGCGATGGGCAACCTGCCGACGCTGAGCAGCGTGCAGCAGAAGCTCGCGGCGAACGACCCGTTCCTCAAGCCGTTCGTCGACACGCTGAAGTCGGGCACGAAGTTCGTCCCGGCGACGCCCGCCTGGTCGAAGATCGACAGCCAGAACGTGCTGCCGACGGCCGTGCAGCAGATCGCGACCGGCGGGAAGGACCCGGCGGCGGCGCTGGCCGACGCGGCCGCCGCGATGAACAAGGCCTTCGGCTAGTGGTCGCCCAGCAGGTCCGTCCCGTCTCCGCGGCCCCCAAGGCGCGGCGGCGGCGGGACGGCCGGGCCGCCGCGCTCTACCTCGCCCCGGCGGGGATCCTGCTCATCGCCCTGCTGGCCTACCCGATCTACCAGCTGGTCCTGATCTCGTTCTACGACTACGGCCAGCCGCAGGCCGCGGGCAACGCGCCCCTGGTGTTCCTCGGCTTTGCGAACTACGCCGACCTGTTGTCCCAGGCGCAGTTCTGGACCGTGCTGGGCAAGACGGTCGGGTTCGCCGCGGCCTGCGTCATCGGCTCGCTCATCGTCGGCACCGGGCTGGCCGTGCTGGCCAGCCGGGTGCGGTCGCTGCCACGCACGTTGCTGTTCCTGGCCGCGCTGGGGGCGTGGTCGACGCCGGCGATCGCGGGCTCCTACGTCTGGCTGTTCCTCTTCGACACCGACTTCGGGCTGGTCAACGAGGTGCTGACCGGGCTCGGGCTGCCGTTCGAGCACCACTCGTGGACCTTCGGCACGCTCGGCGCGTTCGGGCTGGTCGCGGCCGAGGTCATCTGGTGCTCGTTCCCGTTCGTGCTGGTCACGATGTACGCCGGGATCAAGGGCGTGCCGGACGAGGTCCTCGAAGCCGCGTCGCTGGACGGCGCGTCGGCGTGGCGCACGACGTGGACGATCGTGCTGCCGATGGTGCGGCCGCTGCTGCTGATCGCCACCGTCCAGTCGATCATCTGGGACTTCAAGGTGTTCACCCAGATCTACGTGATGACCAACGGCGGCGGCGTGGCCGGGCGCAACCTGGTCCTCAACGTGTATGCGTACCAACAGGCCTTCGCCGGGCAGGAGTACGGCCTCGGCTCGGCGATCGGAGTCGTGATGACGCTGTTGCTGCTTTCGGTCACCGGGCTGTACGTCCGGTCGCAGCGCCGGAGCGCGGCATGGCTGTGAAACGCCCCGGGCGGCTGGCCGCCGAGGTCGTCACCGTGCTGATCGCCGGGATGGTCGCCTTCCCGCTGTACTGGATGCTGTTGTCGGCGGTGAAGCCGCCGGGCGAAATCCAGTCGGCGAACCCGAAGCCGTGGACGTTCAGCCCGTCCTTCGACAGCTTTTCCCGCGTGCTCACCGTGTCGGGCTTCGGGCGGTACTTCGTCAACAGCCTCATCGTGGCCCTGGTCGTCGTGGCCCTGTCGCTGCTGCTGTCGTTCCTCTCCGCGGTGGCGCTGACGCGGTTCTCCTTCAAGGGCCGGACCGTGCTGCTGGTGATGACACTGGTCGCCCAGATGGTGCCGGTCGAGGCGCTGACCATCCCGTTGTTCTTCCTGATGCGCCAGATCGGCGGCGTGGTGCCGGCGTTCGGGCTGAACGAGCTGGGTTCGCTGGTGCTGGTGCACCTCGCGTTCAGCCTGCCGTTCGCGATCTGGATGCTGCGCGGGTTCGTCGCGGCGGTGCCGGTGGAACTCGAAGAGGCGGCCAAGCTCGACGGCGCGTCGCGGATGCGGTTCACCTGGCAGATCCTGTTCCCGCTGGTGGCGCCCGGACTGGTCGCGGTCAGCGTGCTCGCGTTCATCCACTCCTGGAACGACTTCCTGTTCGCCAAGACGTTCATCATCTCCAAGACCGAGAACCAGACGCTGCCGCAGGCGATCCTGGTGTTCTTCAAGCCGGAGGACACCGACTGGGGTGCGGTGATGGCGTCCTCGACGCTGATGACGATCCCGGTGCTCGTGTTCTTCGTCCTGGTCCAACGACGGCTGGTGTCCGGCATGGCCGGCGCCGTGAAGGGCTGACATGGCTTTCGGCACCCTGCTCCCCCGCCCGGTCTCGGTGACCCCCGCCCCGGGAGCGTGTCCCTGGCCGTCCACTGTGGACGTCCGGCCGGCTTCCCTGCCGCCGGAGGGTTACCGGCTCACGATTTCCCCGTCCGGTGTGGTTCTGGAAGTGGCCGATGCCGCCGGGGAGGTCTACGGGCGGGAAACATTGCGGCAGCTGGCGGGCCCGGCCGCGTTCCGGGTGGCCGGGTTCACGCCTCCGTCGCTGCCGTGCGGGGTGGTCGAAGACCACCCGCGGTTCGGCTGGCGCGGCTGCCTGCTCGACGTCGCCCGGCACTTCCGGACCAAGGCGGAGGTGCTGCGGTTCGTCGACCTGCTGGCCGCGCACAAGCTGAACGTGCTGAACCTGCACCTCACCGACGACCAGGGCTGGCGGTTCGAGGTCCCCGCGTACCCCCGGCTGACGTCGGTGGGCGGCTGGCGGCCGTCGTCGATGGTGGGCAGCGGCGGCGCCCAGGACGGCCGGCCGCACGGCGGGTTCTACACCGGCGACGACCTGCGGGAGATCGTCGCGTACGCCGCTTCGCGGGCCGTCACGGTGGTGCCGGAGATCGACATCCCGGGTCACGCGCGGGCGGCGTTGGCGGCTTACCCTTCGTTGGGGACTTCGTCGTCCTACGAAGTCTGGGACTCCTGGGGTATCAGCACTTCGCTGCTCTCGCCGATATCGTCCACTTTGGACTTCTTCCGCACGGTGTTCGACCACCTGCTGGAGATCTTCCCGTCCCCGGTGATCGCACTGGGCGGCGACGAGACACCGGGCGCGACCGGCGAGCACCACGCGTTCGTCCGGCAGCTGGCCTCGCACCTGGTGGCGCGCGGCCGGACCCCGATGGGCTGGGACGAGGTCCTCGACATCGACACCCTCCCCCCGATGGTGATCGGCTCGTGGCAGAACGAGGAAGCGGGCCTGCGGGCGGCTTCGGCCGGGCACGACGTGGTCATGTGCCCGGAGCAGCACGTGTACCTGGACCACCGGCAGTCGACGGACCCGGACGAGCCGATCCCGGTCGGCGAGGTGCACACCCTGGAGGACGTGTACGCGTACGAGCCGGCCCTCACCGGCCCGCGGCTGCGCGGGGTCCAGGCGCAGGTGTGGAGCGAGCACCTGGACAGCGTGCGGCGGGTGGACTACATGGCGTTCCCGCGGCTGTCGGCCTTCGCGGAGGTGGCGTGGAGTTCCGCGCCGCGGGACTACGCGGAGTTCCTGCCGCGGCTGCGGGACCACCACCTGCCGCGGCTGGACGCGCTGGGCGTCGAGTACCGGCCGTTGGACGGGCCGCACCCGTGGCAGACCCGGCCGGGAGTGCCGGGCCGGCCACGCTGATCCCGGGAGACGATTTTCGACTCGGACGGCAATGCCGGTGAATCAGCACGGAATCCGTTGTCCGTAACACCACGCCAATGCAGCGCGACTGGGGTTGGTGTGATTCGGGAGACCACCCAGGGCCACCCGGACGGATTTACGGAAAGGAAGTGCGACCGTGCTCAAAGCGTATCCGAAATGGCTCCCGATCGTCCTGGTCGTGTCCCTCGTCGGGGTCGTCATCGGCCTGGTCCTGCACGCGAAGAACGCCGCGCAGGCCACGAGCTGCTCCACCACGTTCGGCGACATCCACCAGCGGCTTTCCCCGTCGTTCCGGGCGACCTGCACGGCCGCGAAGTCGATGACCGGGATCAGCACCGGAATCATGGTCGCGTGCGGGGTCGTGGCCGCGATCACGATCGTCATGGCGGTGGTGTACACCATGCAGGCAAACCAGTCGAATCCGGCAACCTGACCATTACGATCACCGATTTCCCGCCGATTTCCTGCCGGCCGGAAATCGCCGTCGCGGCGGTCACGGCTGCAGCGTCACCGTGACCGAGCGCGTCGGGCCCACGTTCCCCGCCGCGTCGATGGACCGGTACTCGATGCGGTGCGTGCCGTAACCCGGCGTCCGCTCGGCGAACGGTGACACCGTCAGGCCACCCGAACCGAGGTTCCCGTACGCCAGGCCGTCGATCTCGGTGCCGCGCGGGGTGAGCAGGTACGGTGCGTCCGGGTCCGTCGGCCAGCCGTAGTACTTGTGCCAGCCGTCGCCGTCGACGCGGAACTCCGGCATGCCGTCCGGTGATGTCAGCCGCATCGTGAACGAACCGTGGTACACCGGGCCCGGCGGCAGTTCCACCGCCGTCGCCGGGCCGGTTGCGTCCACCGTCCAGGTCAGCGTCGTGCCGCCGGTGGTCGCGGTGAGGGTGTGCGATCCGCGGGACGCGTTGAGCGCGAAGTCGGGGCCGGTCCCGGCGAACCGGCCGTCGAGCGCCCAGCTGACCTGCGGGATCGAGCCGGTCGGCTCGCCGGTTTCGACGTAGACCACGTCGTGGCCGCCGACCGGGTGTGAGGCCGGTGTCGACGCCACCACCGCCGGCCCGGTCGCGGGCGGCGTGACCACCGCCGTGTCGACCGTCCACGTGCGGGTCGCCACCGGGCGGACCGCCGGGTCTCGGACGAACGGCGTCGGGTCGGTCACCGTCGCCGTCAGCGTGTGGCGTCCGGGCTTCACGTGCGCGGAAAGCAAGTCCACCGCCTCCCGGCCGGGCAGCGTGACGCCGTCGAGCGTCCAGCGGATGTCCAGGCGGTGGTCCACCGGGTGCATCGGGCGCACCCACACGACCCGGTCGGCGCCGATCGTGCCGGCCGGCGTGCCGCCGGAGACCAGCGGGACCTTCGCCGAGATCCGCTGCGTCATCCGCTCGCGGCCGATCTGGTCGTAGCTGTAGCCGAGGGTCTTCATCATCGAGTGCGCGCTCGGCCGCCACACGCCGGTCTGGGTGTACAGCCCGCCTTCGAAGCGGCCGATCCGGCCGCCGGCCTCGCTCGGCTCGCCCAGCCAGCGGTACCACTTCGCGTGCTGGGCGCGCATCTGCGGCTCGGTGAGCAGCGTGTGGTGGATCGAGTCGGGCTCGCCGCCCTCGTATGCCCCGCCCGGGACATTGCGCGCGTAGTAGTCGTACTCGTCGTCGAGGCCGCCGAGCGAGTGCCCCAGCTCGTGCGGCGAGATGAGCGCGGACAGCGCGTTCCCGCCCGACGCCGTCGCGTAGGTACCGCCCGCGCCGCCGTAGGTGTTGCTGTTGCCCAGGGCCAGGATCTGCCGGTTCGCCGCCGTCGTGCCGGCCACGAGACCGGCGTACCGCTGCGCGGCGGCGTCGTCGACGGTCAGCAGCCGCTGCACGCTCTGCGGGTTGCAGCCGCCCCAGAAACCCATGTGCAGCGGGGTGTCCCGCCGCGGCGAGTCCAGCGCGGGGTCACAGTCCACACCGGACTCGGGCGACGCGATCGACACGGCGTAGACGTTGAAGTAGCTGCGGTAGGACTTGAACGGCTCGAACGACCACAGCGTGCTCACGTGCCGCTCGACGTCGGCGAGGAACTTCGGCCGCTCGGCGGCGGTGTAGCCGTCCCCGAGGACGACGAGGTTGAACCGCTGGGCCACCGGCCCGGTCACCTGCACCTCGGTGACGCTCGCCACCGGCTCCGCCGCGTACGCGGGGACGGCGATCCCGGCCGATAGCACGAGCGCTGCGACGAACCCGGCCCACTTCCGCATGGCGGCACTCCCCTGGTCGGTGATCGTTCCGGTGTACCGCACCGGAAGGGCCGCCGGAACCGCCGGAAGTCGCAGAGCCGGCTGTGCAGGTCGTTATACGCGAGTCAGCCGGTACCAGACCTCCGGCCGGCCCACCTGGCCGTAATGCGGCTCGCGGTGGGCCATCCCGTTGTCGGCCAGGTACTCCAGGTACCGGCGGGCCGTGACGCGGGACGCGCCGATCGCGCTCGCCGCCGCGCCCGCCGAAAGGCCTTCCGCCGCGCCGGAAAGCGCGTCGGTGATCGCTTCCAAGGTCTGGACGCTCATCCCCTTCGGCAGCGGGGGCTGCTCGGTCGTGCGCAGCGCGCCGAGTGCCCGGTCGATCTCCGCCTGGCCGGTGACCTCGCCCGACGCGTCGCGGAATTCGGCGTAGCGCTCCAGCTTCTCGCGCAGGGTGGCGAAGGTGAACGGCTTGAGCAGGTACTGCACCACGCCGACCGACACCGCCGCCTTGACCAGGCCGAGGTCGCGGGCCGACGTCACCGCGATGACGTCGATCGGCAGGCCCGCCGCGCGCAGCGACCGGCAGACCGCCAGGCCGTGCGTGTCCGGCAGGTAGAAGTCGAGCAGCACCAGGTCGACCGGCTCGCGTTCGCAGAACCGCAGGGCCTCTCCGCCGGAGTGGACGACCCCCGCCACCGAGAAACCGGGGAGCCGTTCCACGTACACGCGGTGCGCCTCGGCGGCCACCGGCTCGTCCTCCACCACCAGGACCCGGATCACCGGCCCGCCTCCTGCCGCGGCAGCCGCACGGTGAACACCGCGCCCCCGTCCCGGCCCACGTCGACCGTGCCGCCGTAGCGGCGCACCGCCTGCCCGACGAGCGCCAGGCCGAGGCCGTGGCCGTCCTCCGCCTTCGTCGACCAGCCGCGGCGGAACACGTCGGCGCCTTCGGGCACGCCGGGCCCGGAGTCGGCGACGCGCAGCAGCAGCCCCTCGTCGTCCGTGCGGGCGGTGACGACCACCTTCGGGTGCCCGGTGCCGCGCACCGCCGCGTCGAGGCCGTTGTCGATCAGGTTGCCGAGGATCGTCACCAGGTCCCGGGCCTCGACCCCGAGCGAGACGTCGTCGATCACGGTGTCCGGGGTGACCGTCAGCTCGACCCCGCGTTCGCTCGCCTCGGCAGCCTTGCCCAGCAGCAGGGCGGCGAGCACCGGCTCGGCGACCGCGCCGACGACCCGGTCGGTCAGCTCCTGCGCCAGCGCGAGCTCGGCGGTCGCGAACTCGACGGCCTGCTCGGGTTTGCCGATCTCCACCAGGGAAACGACGGTGTGCAGCCGGTTCGCCGCCTCGTGCGCCTGCGACCGCAGTGCCTCCGCGAGACCGCGGGCGGTGGTCAGCTCGCCGGTCAGCGTCTGCAGCTCGGTGTGGTCGCGCAGGACGACGACCGTGCCCTGCGCGCGGCCGCCCGAACGGACGGCGGACGTGCTCACCAGCAGCACGCGCGAATCCGTCAGGTGCAGTTCCTCGGCCCGGTTCTCCGCCGACGTGAACGCTTCGGCGAGCCCGTCCGGCAGACCCAGCGAAGCCAGGTCGCGCCCGACCGGGTCGGTGTCGAGACCGAGGAGCGCGCGGGCGCCGTCGTTGCAGAGGCCGATCCGCCCGTCCCGGCCGACGAGCAGCACGCCTTCGCGCACCGAATGCAGCACGGCCTCGTGGTACTCGAACAGGTTGCTCAGCTCGTCCGGCGCGACGCCGCGGGTCTGGCGCCGCAGCCGGGCGCTGATCAGCCAGCCGCCCAGCGCGCCCACCACCAGCACCGCGCCGGCCACGCCGAACAGCGGCCACAGCCGTTCGCGCAGCTCGGCCGTGATCGCCGCGACGGTGATCCCGACCGCGACCAGCGCGACCACCCGGTGGCCGGCGTCGAACACCGGGACGACCGTGCGCACCGACGGGCCGAGCGAGCCGGTGTAGGTCTCGGTGAGCTCCCCGCCCTGCTGGGCCTTGTCGATGTTCCCGATGTAGTGCTGCCCGATCAGGGCCGGATTCGGGTGGGTGTAGCGGATCCCGGCCGGGCTCATGATCGTGATGAAGTCGACGTGGGTGTGGTCCTTCACGCGCTGCGCGAACGGCTGGAGCGCCGCGCTCGGGTCCGGCGCGCCCACCGCCGCGACCACGCTGGGCTCGTCGGCGACGGTCAAGGCGACCACGCGGACCTGGTCGCGCGCGTGCTCGCCCACCGCCCGCTGCGCGTCGAGGTAGGCGAAGGTGATCCCGGCGCCGGCCAGCACGCAGAGCACCACCAGCTGCAGCACGAGCAGCTGGCGCGCCAGGCTCCAATGGGACCGCAACGTCGGGGGCACCTCCTCATACCAGCACACCGGGCGGCCCGGTGTCCGAACGGGACGGTCGATCATCACACGAACTCAATGAACACAAGTGAGCCGGATCACCGAACTGCGCCTACAGTGTGCCGCAACCTGGACCACCCCTAGCTGGAGGCAACGGTGCCTACACCGACCCCCGACGCGGCGCCGCGCCGCCGCGACAAGACCCACTACCTGTACCTGGCCGTGATCGTCGCGGTCCTGCTCGGGATCCTGGTGGGCTTTCTCTTCCCCGGCTTCGCGAAGGGCCTGAAGCCGCTGGGCGACGGCTTCGTGAACCTGATCAAGATGATGATCTCGCCGATCATCTTCTGCACCATCGTGATCGGTGTCGGCTCGGTCGCCAAGGCGGCGAAGGTCGGCAAGGTCGGCATCATGGCGCTGGTCTACTTCATCGTGATGTCGACGTTCGCGCTCGCCATCGGCCTGGTCGTCGGCAACCTGCTGCACCCCGGCGAGGGCCTGCACCTGAACCCGGCCGACGTGAAGAGCGTCCAGAAGTCCGCCACCGGCTCCGAAGGCCCGGTCGACTTCCTGCTCCACATCATCCCGAAGACGTTCGTGTCCGCCTTCACCGAAGGCCAGGTCCTGCAGACGCTGCTCGTCGCGCTGCTCGTCGGCTTCGCGCTGCAGAAGCTGGGCCCGAAGGGCGCGCCGATCCTGCGCGGGGTCGAGCACATCCAGCGCCTGGTCTTCCGGGTACTGGCGATGATCATGTGGGCCGCCCCGATCGGCGCGTTCGGCGCGATCGCGGCCGTGGTCGGCGCGACCGGCTGGGCCGCGCTGAAGAGCCTCGCGGTGATCATGATCGGCTTCTACGCGACCTGCCTGGTGTTCGTGTTCGTCGTCCTCGGCCTGGTGCTGTGGCTCGGCGCCCGGGTGAACATCTGGCACCTGCTGCGCTACCTCGGCCGGGAGTTCCTGCTGATCCTGTCGACGTCGTCGTCGGAATCGGCCCTGCCGCGGCTGATCGCGAAGATGGAGCACCTCGGGGTCGGCAAGTCGGTCGTCGGCATCACCGTGCCCACCGGGTATTCGTTCAACCTGGACGGCACGGCGATCTACCTGACCATGGCGACGCTGTTCATCGCCGCGGCGCAGGACGAGCCGCTGTCGATCGGCGCCCAGATCGGCCTGCTGGTGTTCATGATCATCGCGTCGAAGGGTGCGGCCGGGGTCAGCGGTTCCGGCATCGCGACCCTGGCCAGCGGGCTGCAGTCGCACCGGCCCGAACTGGTGAACGGCGTCGGGTTCATCCTCGGCATCGACCGGTTCATGTCGGAGGCCCGCGCGCTGACGAACTTCGCCGGCAACGCCGTCGCGACCGTCCTCATCGGAAACTGGACCAAGGAGTTCGACCGGGAACAGGCGGACCGGGTGTTCGCCGGGACCGCGCCGTTCGACGAGGCCACGTTGATCGACGAGGAGCGGCAGCCCGAACCCGAAGAAGCCGCGGTGCGGTAGCTCTCAGACGTTCGTGCTCACGCCCCCGCTGAGCACGAGCCACCGCGGGCCGCGGTGCGAGTCTCCCCGACCTCGCACCGCGGCCCGTTCCACGTCTTCAGGAAGCGGCGTCGTAGGCGACGCGCGCGGCTGCGATGTCGTCGCGGTGCTGCTCCGCCCAGCCGAGCAGGCCGTTCAGCGACTGGTACAGCTCCTTCGCCATCGCCGTGGCCTCGTACTCCACGCGCGGCGGGACGGTCGGGTAGATCGTGCGGACCAGGAGGCCGTCGCGCTCGAGGTTGCGCAGGGTCAGCGTCAGCATCCGGCGGCTGATCCCTTCGACCGCACGTTCCAGCTGAGTGAACCGCACCGGGCCCCGGATCGCCTCCAGCAGGATCCCGATCGCCCACTTGCCGCTGATCCGGTTGATCACCTCCAGCACCGTGCAGACGTCGAGTTTCTCCGGGTCGATCTCGGTGACCTGGACAGGTACACCGATGTTCCCCTGGGACATGGAAGTGCCTCCTTCCGAGCGGACCCATGGTCACACATGATGGGCACTGTTACAAGAAGTGCCCTGGCAGCGACCAGGGGAACTCTCGACTGGAGGGGCCTGACATGGCCGAGAACCACCCCGTCCGCTCCCGCGGCCTCGCCCTGGCGGTGCTGTGCGCCGCCTCGCTGATGGTCGTGCTGGACAGCAGCATCGTCGCGGTGGCGCTGCCCGCCATCCAGGCCGACCTCGGCTTCACGCCCGCCGGGCTGTCCTGGGTCGTGACGGCGTACCTGGTCGCCTTCGGCGGCCTGCTCCTCATTTCGGGACGGCTCGGCGACCTGATCGGCCGCCGCCGCGTCTTCCTCGGCGGGCTGGGCCTGTTCACGTTGGCGTCCCTGGTGGCCGGGCTCTCGGAAACCGCGGGCCTGCTCGTCGTTTCGCGGTTCGTCCAGGGCGTCGGCGGCGCCCTGGCCTCGGCCGTGGTGCTGGGGATGATCGTCACGATGTACCCCGAGCCGCGGGCGCGGGCGAAGGCGATCGGCGTCTACAGCTTCACGCAGGCGGCGGGCGCGTCGATCGGGCTCATCGCGGGCGGTGCCCTGACGCAGGCGCTGAACTGGCACTGGACGTTCTACGTCAACCTGCCGATCGGCGTGGCCGCGCTGCTGCTGGCCGTGCGGGTGGTCTCGCCGGACCGCGGGACGGGGCTGCGGGCGGGGGTCGACGTGCTCGGCGCCTTGCTGGTCACCGCCGCGGTGATGCTCGGCGTGTACGGCGTTTCGTCGTCCGCGTGGGGTGCCCTGGCCGCGGCCGCCGTCCTGCTCGCGGCGTTCGCGGTGCGGCAGGCGAAGGCGCGGACGCCGCTGCTGCCGCTGCGGCTGTTCCGGATCCGCGCGGTGACCGGCGCCAACGTCGTGATGGTGCTGATGGTGGCCGGGATGCTGGGCTTCCAGTTCGTCACGGCGTTGTACCTGCAGCAGGTGCTGGGCCTGGACGCGCTCCGGACCGGCGTCGCGTTCCTGCCGGTGCCGCTGGTGATCGCGGTGGCGTCGCTCGGTTTCGCGGACCGGCTCGCGGCGCGGTTCGGCCCGCGGACGGTGCTGCCGGCCGGGCTCGGCCTGGTGGTCGTGGGCCTGCTGCTGCTCACCCGGGTGTCGGGCTCGTACTTCGCCGACGTCCTGCCGCCGCTCCTGCTGATGGGCCTCGGCGCCGGCGTGGCCATCCCGGCGCTGATGGGCCTGGCGATGACGGACGTGGCGGATGCGGACGCCGGCGTGGCGTCCGGGTTGATCAACACGACCCAGCAGGTCGGCGCGGCGATCGGGACGGCGGTGCTGGCCGCCGCGGCCGCTTCCCGGACGGAGAGCCTGGGAGCGCTGGACCACCGCGAGGCCCTGGCGGCCGGGTTCCGGCTGGCCTACGGCGTGAGCGCGGCCTTCCTGATCGCGGCGGTCGTGCTGGGCGGCCTGGTCCTCGGCCGCCGCACCCGCCGGGCCGCGGTGGCTCCGGAGGTGTGCGCCGCCGGTCAGGCGAGGTAGGCGGAAAGCCCACGGTGGCCCCGCCGCATCATCAGCGCGTGGTTCGCGCGGAACAGCGGCCGGGCCACCGTGTCGAAGCGCTGCAGCAACTTCTTGCGGGCCTGGACGTCCTGGGTGATCTCCAGCAGTGTGCCCGCGCCCGCCGCGCGGACCGCACCGGCCAGTACCCCGTCGAGGTCGCCGCTGAGCCTGACCCGCATCAGGCCCGTGCGCTCGTCCTGGTGGTCCCGGTGCATCCGGACGGTGATCCGGAACGGCAGCCGGGACCGGCAAACCAGCTCGGCGGTGTCGTCGTCCACGCGGCGCACCGCGCGGACGTCCGACCACCACCGCGGGTAGCCGGCGAGGTCGGTGACCACGCCGAACACCCGCTCGGGCGCACTTTCCGGCAGCAACCACGTGCTGCGGAACCGGTAGCGCGCGCCCGTCACGTCACACCTGGGCCGAGACCAGCTTCCGGCCGTCCACCGTGACGATGTCGACCGACTTCACGTCGTCGGGGGCGACCAGCGCCGACCCGTCGAGGTTGAAGCCCTGGTTCTCCCATTTCTCCGAGACCTGCCAGCTGCCCGCGGTCACCGCTTGACCTTCCTTGGTGACCACTTGGAGCAGGCACTTCTCGCCGGCCTTGACGCCCTTGACGCTGACGTTCACCCGGACCCAGCCCTGGAACGGGCTCACCGATGCCGCCAGCTGCACGCCGGTGGTCGGATCGCGCCCTTCGGCGCTCTTCGTACCGGGAACATCGGTCGGCGGCGCGGGGATCGCGAGGGGCTCGCCGCCCCCGCCGGTCTGCCTGCCCACCAGGATCCCGCCGCCGAGGGCCGCGACCACCAGCACCGCCGCGGCGACCAGGGCCAGGCCCCGGCGTCCGCCCGAACGGGCCGGAGCCACGCGCTCTTCCTCCTCGCGCACCCGGCGCAGGGTCTTCTGCAGCAGCAGGTCCCCGCCTTCGGGCGGCCCGTCGAGGAACGCCTCGGGCGGCACCTCGTCGAGCGAGTCGCGCAGGGCCACGAGCTCGTTCAGGTCGAACCGGCACTGCGCGCAGGTCTGCAGGTGCCGCCGCTCGAAGTCGGCTGCCTCGTTGGGATCGAGCGCGCCGAGGGCGTACGCGCCGAGCTGCGTGTGACTCTCGTCGACCGAGTTCATCGCGCCACCTCCGTTCCGCTCGAAATCATCGCTGCTCTGAGTGCTCTTAGGGCGTAGTACGACCTTGATTTCACGGTACCGGGTGCGACGCCCAGTGTTCTCGCCGCTTCGGCCACCGTCCGTCCCCGGTAGTAGATCTCCACCAGGACCTCTCGATGCTCGTTGGACAACCCGTCCATCGCCCCGAGCACGGTCATCGAGTCGACCACGCCCTGGGCGTGGTCCCGCTCGACGGCCGGGGTCGGCACGCCTTCGGCCGGTTCGGCCACTTCTTGTGGCCGTGCCGCCCGGGCCCGTGCCCGGTCGGTGACCAGGTTGCGCGCGACGGTCAGCAACCAGCCGCGCACCGAGCCTTTCCCGTCGTTCTGCAAGTCGTCCGCGTGTTTCCACGCACGGACGAGCGTCTCCTGGACCACGTCCTCGGCCGCCGCCCGATCACCGGTCAGCCTCGTCGCGTAGGCCAGCAGGCTTCGCCCGTGTTCGGCGTACAGCTGCCGAATCAGGTCTTCGCCTTTGGCCTTCTTAGGCCGCCTGCCTCCTATGGCCACCCTCGTCCTCCCGACGGTGTTCTGAGTCGGCGAGGACAGTACTGCAACCCTCAGCTCCACCGGCGGTGCGTGCGCCGAGCGCAGCGCGACCATGGTGTTCATCGGCTGCCCGTCCTTCCTCGTTCTGCCCGGAAAACCGTCGTCCGTCAGGACCCGGCGCCGCCGGCCTTGCCACCGGCGGTGATCTTGCTGCCGTCCGGGGCGACGGCGAACCACGTGCCGTTCGCGCCCTGGCCGTTCATGTCGCCCGCCGCCTTGTCGCCCGCGTACTCGTACAGGGGCCAGCCGTTGAGCGTGATCTGCTTGCTGCCGTCCTTGCGGGTCGCGGTGCCCACCTGGGTGTCCTGGATGCCCTTGAGCATCGGCGTGGCCACCCCGGCGAGCATCGGCAGCCAGGACTTGGTGCAGTCGCCGTCGCAGTTGGACGTCGGCGGCGAGGAGACGTCCTTGTCGAACCGGTAGAGCGTCTTGCCGTCGGCGTCGGTGACCACCGCGCCGACGCCGTTGATCGTGCCGACCTGCAGCATCTTGTGCCCCGGCTGCCCGTGTTGCGGCCCCTGGGCACCATCGGCCATCTCACCGCAGGCGGACAGCGAGGCGACGGCGACCAGCGCCAGAGCGCTGAGGACCACCGGCCGGATACGGTTCATGACGTTCTCTCCTCGGTGAGGGCGGCTCCGCCGTCCGGCGGACCTCGACACCTGGAGACACGGACGGTCGCGGGAAACGGTTCAGCCGGGTTTCGGGCCATTCGGTGCCGGTCCGGCGGCGGATTGGTGTGTCCCGGTGATCGGCACGATCTTGTCGTCGTGCGGGCGGGCTTCCTAAGCTCGTCAACGTCCGCACCGCCGCCCCCGCCCGTGCCGGGAGGCCGCCGTGCCCGTGAAACCCCTCGTCCTGGTGGCCCTGCTGGCCGTGGGCTGTTCCGCGCCCGCACCCGGCTTCACGGCGACCCTGACCTCGCCCACGGACGTCGTGCTGAGCTGGCCGGACGACGACGCCGGCCACCGCGTCGAGTACGCGAACGACCCGGCCGGACCGTGGACGACACTGCGGTTCCTGGCCCCGCACGTGACGAGCTACCACCACCCGGACCTGATCCCGGAGACGCCGTTCTACTACCGCGTGCAGCCGTTCACCGGTCCGGTGTCGACGGACGTGCGCGCGGCGGCTTCCGGGGACACGGTGACCGTCACGTGGGCCGACCGCACGCCGGACGAAGCCGGGTTCCTGCTGGAGATCCGGCGCCCGGGCACGCCGGACTTCGACCCGGTCGAGGTGACCGGCCCGGACGTGACGACGTGCGCGCTCTCGCTGCTGCCCGGCGAGGAGAACTCGGCCTACCGGGTCCGGGCGCTGCACTACGGCCCGCTCTCCCCGGTGGTCCACCAGACCACCGGGAAGCAGCGGTGACCGCTACTCGGCCGTGAGCACCGTCCGCAGGAACTCGCCTGTGTAGCTGCCCTCGACTTCGGCGACGTACTCCGGCGTGCCCTCGGCGACCACCGTGCCGCCGCCCGAGCCGCCCTCCGGGCCCATGTCGATGATCCAGTCGGAGGTCTTGATCACGTCGAGGTTGTGCTCGATCACGATCACCGTGTTGCCCTTGTCGACCAGGCCGTTGATCACGCCGATCAGCTTGCTGATGTCCTCGAAGTGCAGACCGGTGGTCGGCTCGTCGAGGATGTACACCGTCTTGCCGGTCGAGCGCTTCTGCAGCTCGCTGGCCAGCTTGACGCGCTGCGCCTCACCGCCGGACAGCGTCGGCGCGGGCTGGCCGAGGCGGACGTAGCCGAGGCCGACGTCCACCAGCGTCTGCAGGTGGCGGTGGATGGCCTTGATCGGCTCGAAGAACTCCGCGGCCTCCTCGATGGGCATGTCGAGCACGTCCGAGACGGTCTTGCCCTTGTAGTGCACCTCGAGGGTCTCCCGGTTGTACCGGGCGCCCTTGCAGACCTCGCACGGGACGTAGACGTCCGGCAGGAAGTTCATCTCGATCTTGATCGTGCCGTCGCCCGCGCACGCCTCGCAGCGGCCGCCCTTGACGTTGAACGAGAACCGGCCCTGCTGGTAGCCGCGGACCTTCGCCTCGGTGGTCGCCGCGAACAGCTTCCGGACGTGGTCCCAGACACCGGTGTAGGTGGCCGGGTTGGACCGCGGGGTCCGCCCGATCGGCGACTGGTCGACGCGCACCAGCTTGTCGACGTTGTTCAGGCCGTTGACCCGGGTGTGCCGGCCCGGCACCTGGCGGGCGCCGTTGAGCTTGTTCGCCAGCACCGTGGCGAGGATGTCGTTGACCAGCGTGGACTTGCCCGAACCGGAGACGCCGGTGACCGAGACCAGGCAGCCCAGCGGGAACGAGACGTCGAGCCCGCGCAGGTTGTGCTCGCGCGCGCCCACGACGGTCAGCTGCCGCTTCTTGTCGATCGGGCGCCGGATCGCCGGCACCTCGATCTTCCGGCGGCCGGACAGGTACTGCCCGGTCAGCGACTCCTTGCTCTTCAGCAGCTTCTTGTACGGTCCACTGTGGACGATGTGGCCGCCGTGCTCGCCCGCGCCCGGGCCGATGTCGACCACCCAGTCGCTGGAGCGGATGGTGTCCTCGTCGTGCTCGACGACGATCAGCGTGTTGCCCAGGTTCCGCAGCCGGGTCAGCGTCTCGATCAGGCGGTGGTTGTCGCGCTGGTGCAGGCCGATCGACGGCTCGTCCAGCACGTACAGCACGCCCACCAGACCCGAGCCGATCTGCGTCGCGAGCCGGATGCGCTGCGCTTCACCACCCGAAAGAGTGGCGGACGCGCGATCGAGCGACAGGTACGTCAGGCCGACGTCGAGCAGGAAGCGCAGGCGGGCCTGGATCTCCTTGAGGACCGCGCCGGCGATCATCGCCTCGCGCTGCCCCAGCTCCAGCTCGTCGAGGAACTGCGACGCCTCCGCGATGGACAGCCCGCAGACCTCGGCGATGGACATGTCGCCGCGGGTCTTGTGCTGCAGCGTCACGGCGAGGATCTCCGGCTTGAGCCGGGTGCCCTGGCAGGCCGGGCACGGCACCTCGCGCATGTAGCCCTCGTACCGCTCGCGCATGTACTCGGACTCGGTCTGCTCCTGGCGCCGCTCGAGGAACGGGATGACGCCCTCGAAGGCCGCGTAGTACGAGCGCTGGCGGCCGTAGCGGTTCTTGTAGCGGACGTGGACCTGCTCGTCGACGCCGTGCAGCACCGCCTTCTGGGCCCGCGCCGGCAACCGCCGCCACGGGGTGTCCATCCGGAAGCCGATGGTCTCCGACAGCGACTCGAGCAGCCGGATGAAGTAGTCCGCGCTCTGCCCGCCCGACCACGGCGCGATCGCGCCCTCGGCCAGGGACAGCTCGTCGTCCGGGACCACCAGCTCCGGGTCGACCTCCTTGCGGATGCCGATGCCGGTGCACTCGGGGCAGGCGCCGTAGGGCGAGTTGAAGGAGAACGAGCGCGGCTCGAGGTCCTCGATGGCCAGCGGGTGGCCGTTGGGGCAGGCCAGGTTCTCGGAGAAGCCGCGGATGCGGTGCGGATCACCTTCGGGGAGGTCGACGAACTCGAGCTCGATCAGGCCGTCGGCCAGCCGCAGCGCCGTCTCGACCGAGTCGGTGAGCCGCTGCCGGGAGGCCGCCTTCACCGTGAGCCGGTCGATGACCACGCCGATCTGGTGCTTCTCCTGTTTCTTCAGCTTCGGCGGGTCGGTGAGCGCGTGCACGGTGCCGTCCACGACCACGCGCGCGTAACCCTGCTGCTGCAGGTTCTCGAACAGGTCGACGTACTCGCCCTTGCGCCCGCGCACCACCGGCGCGAGCACCTGGAACCGGGTGCCCTCCTCCATGGCGAGCACCTGGTCGACGATCTGCTGCGGGGTCTGCTTGCTGATCGCCTCGCCGCACTTCGGGCAGTGCGCCTTGCCGGCGCGGGCGTAGAGCAGCCGCAAGTAGTCGTAGACCTCGGTGATCGTGCCCACGGTGGACCGCGGGTTGCGCGAGGTCGACTTCTGGTCGATCGACACCGCGGGCGAGAGGCCCTCGATGAAGTCGACGTCCGGCTTGTCCATCTGCCCGAGGAACTGCCGGGCGTACGCCGAGAGCGACTCGACGTACCGGCGCTGCCCTTCGGCGAAGATGGTGTCGAAGGCGAGGCTCGACTTCCCCGACCCGGACAGGCCGGTGAACACGATCAGGCTGTCGCGGGGCAGGTCGAGATCCACGCCGCGGAGGTTGTGCTCGCGGGCACCGCGAACAACGAGGCGATCAGCCACGCCAGGGTCCTCTCAATGTCTTCTTCAGTGCGGTCGCGCACCCGGCTGTGTCGTCTCAAGCGGAGCTGCACGGGTGGCCGCGATCCATGCTACGAGCCACCACCGACAAAAACGGGTTCCGCGTCCTTGACCTGCGGTTCTTCGGGCTTCCGGCGTCTGGTGAGCCACCGGTGGGCCGGGCGTTCGACCCCCGCGGTGACCGCCCAGCCGGCCAGCACGGCGGCGCCGACGACCGCGGGGAGCCGCAGCCAGCCGGGGAGGCCGAGGTCGAGCAGGGCGCGGGCCAGGATGTAACCCAGTTCCTGGTGCACCAGGTAAAGACCATACGAGATGCCCGCGAGCCAGGTGACGGCCGGGGCGATCCGGGCCAGCCCGGGGAACCGCCAGTCCGGGCCGCGGGCGGCCACGCAGACCAGCAGGAGCAGCACGGCGAAGCCGATCGTGGACGGCCAGCGCTGCGCGTCCTGCGGCAGGGCGACGTGGAACGGGAAGACCTGCAGGTCCTGCGCGGCGACGGCGGCGATCACGAAGAGCGCGATGTGCCAGGTCTTCAGCCGCCGCTGCGCCCAGAGCCAGATCGCGACGCCGATGGCGAAGACGTGCAGCCGGTGCAGGCCCAGCCCGTAGTAGCAGGTCTCGACGAGCGGGCTCGCCGTGCCGGGCGGGAAGACGAGGAAGCGCAGCGCGAGCGGGACCAGGATCAGGGCCCAGAGCAGCGCGACGGTCAGCCGGTGGGTGCGCCACGACCGCGGCCACAGGACGGCGGCGCCGGTGAAGGCCAGCAGCTGCACCGGCAGCGTCCAGTACGAGCCGTCCAGGTAGTAGAACGTCTCCGACCGGATGCCCCACTCCTGCACCATGCCGAGGTTGGCGATCAGGTCCAGCCAGGTCGGGATGTACCACGGCGACGGGTCCGCGGGCGGGCCCTGCGGCACGCCGAAGAGGAACCCGGTGACGCCGGGCGGGTACGGCAGGCCGCTGAAGGAGATGGCGGCCCAGCGCGTCACGACGTAGGTCAGCAGGACGGCGACCAGGTAGGCCGGCACGAGCCGCGCGACGCGGTTCCAGAGCCACCGGCGCGGATTGCCCTTGCGGAGGCTGGCGCAAACGAAGAAGGCGGAGATCACCAGCAGGATCGCGGCGCCGAACTGCGCCGTCACCCGCACGGGGTACCCCGTGAGTTCCGGGTGGAGCAGCGCGCCCTGGTGGGTGACGTGCCCGAGGACGACCGCGACGACGGCGACCACCCGGAGGAGGTCCCAGCTGATCCGGCGCGGCGTCGGGGAGGTGGGCACGGTCGTCCTGAGGTCGGGGCTGGCGAGGTTCGCGATGAGCCTACGTGCCGGGGCGCGCGGCCGCTTGTGCGGGTGGAACCGCTTGGAGCGAAACGACTACCGTGTGCACGGTGAACATCGTGGAGACCTACACCGGGCACGTCGACCCGGGCGGCGACGCCACCCGCCGCACCCTGGACGCGCTCACCATCACCAAGCTGTCCGTCGGCCCGATGGACAACAACGCGTACCTCCTGGTCTGCCGCGCGTCCAACGAGGCGCTGCTGATCGATGCGGCCAACGACCCGGAGCGCATTTCCGACCTGATCGGCCACGGCCCGGACCGGCCGGCCCTTCGCACGGTCGTCACCACCCACCAGCACCAGGACCACTGGCAAGCCCTGGGCGCGGTGGCGGGCGCGAACGGCGCGAACACCGCGGCCCACCCGCTGGACGCCCCGCCCCTGCCGGTACCGCCGGACTTCCTGGTCGAGCACGGCGACACGCTTTCGGTGGGGCAGGTCACGTTGTCGGTGATCCACCTGCGCGGACACACGCCGGGCTCGATCGCCCTGCTGTACCGCGACCCGGCCGGCATCCCGCACCTGTTCACCGGGGACTCGCTGTTCCCGGGCGGGGTCGGGAAGACGTCGTCGCCGGAGAACTTCACGTCGCTGCTGGACGACGTGGAGACGCGGATCTTCGGGGAGCTGCCGGACGAGACGTGGTTCTACCCGGGACACGGGGACGATTCGACACTGGGCGCGGAGCGGCCGAAGCTGAAGGAGTGGCGCGAGCGCGGCTGGTGACCGAGGGCCGCGATCCGCGTCCCGGCGGATCGCGGCCGCATCGCGGACGGCCCGGCCGGGGCGTGGGGTAACACCGCACGGTGCGTCGGCGACTCCAGTCGACCATCGACGCATTGGACGGCGGCGCCATGAACCACGATCGGTCCGGCAGGACCCGCAACGAAGTGACCGGGCCCGTTTCGGGCGTCGTCGTCCAGGCCGGCTACGTCGCCGGTGACATCCACATCCACCAGGCACCGGGCGCCACCGAAGCATCCGCCGCCCGGACGCTGTGGGCGGACTTCGAGCGGAAGGGCGAGCCCTACTACCCCACCTTCGTCCGGTTGATGGCGAACCACGGCCACCTCCCGGCGGCCGACGTCGCACAACTGGCCCGGCAGGTGCTCGAACTGGCCATGCTGGGCAGCGAGGGAGATACGCAGGATCGCGCACTGCTCAGCGGCCTGGCCCGGCCACTCGGCGAGAAGGCCGACGAACTGATCGATGCGGCTTCCCGGTACGTCCGGCTGCTCCTCGAGTTCGCCGAGGACCAGTCCCGGCCGCTGACGGACTGCAATGCAGCCGGGACAGACGTGCTCAATGCCTATCTCGACCTGGTGATCGCCGGGATGGACGAGGGTCGCGCGCCCTCGTGGTTCAGCCTCGACGACTTCCGCCGACGAGGGCGGTAGCCGAAGAGGGACAAGCCAGGCGAGCTCCGTCGCTGACACGTTCGGAGCAGCCCGGTAACGATAGAAGACACCAGGGCAACTTCCCGGACGAACCGGGCGTCCCTTGCAAACCCAGCGCTGGGACTTCCATCGGTTCTCTCCGCCAGGAGGCCCACCATGTCCATCACGAAGCGGCGCGCCCTCGCCGCCGTCATCCTGTTGCTCGGGGCGAGCGGAATCCTCGCCGCGGCCACGCCCGCGCAGGCCGCCGCGCCCGTCATTCCCGCCATGACGAACATCCGGACCGGGCTCAACACCGGGTTCGACCGGGTGGTGCTCGATCTGGGCTCCGGGCCCGCGCCCACCGTCAGCTACCAGCTCACCGATGAGCTCACCGCCGATCCGAGCGGTGAAATCGTCTGGCTGACCGGGGAGTTCTTCATCAACGTCACCGCGACGCCCGCCGCCGCGCACGACGTCAACGGGAACCCGACCTACACCGGGCCGCAGAAGTTCCGGACGCGGAACCTGGCCAACGTCATGGCCGTCGCCGTCACCGGGGACTTCGAGGCGCACCTCTCGATCGGGCTCGGGGTGCGGTCGCGGACCGCGGTGAACGTCTTCACGCTCACCGCGCCCAACCGCGTCGTCATCGACGTCGCCCACTGAACGGCGGGCGGGGGAGTCACCCGCGCTCGTACGGGATCTTCTCCCCCGCCTCGACCGCGAACGGCAGGTGGTTGCCGGCCGGCGGCAGCGGGCACGTCGCGAAGTCGGTGAACGCGCACGGCAGGTTGACCGCGCGGTTGAAGTCCAGCGTCACCGAGCCGTCCGCGGCCGGCGCGCCGACGGGCAGGGACCGGTTGGCCGCGTACGTCGTCACGCCGCTCGTCCCGTCGGTGAACAGGATGCTGAGCCCGCCGTCCTTGCCGTTGAACGCCGTCAGCGTGTGCGACGCGCCGTCGCGGGAGAACCGGACCACGCCCGGTGCCGTGTAGACGTGGCTGAGCCCCTCCACGACGGCGCCGACCGTCGTGGGCCGCGGCGCGTCGAACGGCTCGAACCGTCCGGACAGCACCCAGGACGGCGACGGCTCGTACGCCGGGACGCCGCGGAACTCGCGCAGCACCTCGGCTTTCGGGTCGTGGACGCGGATCAGGTACCCCGAACGGCGGGCCACCTCGATCTCGACGTCGCCGGCCAGCACCCGGGTGCCGGCGCCGCTGTTGACCAGCTCGAACCGCCGGACGCCGGTGACCGGTTCGCCGTCGTGCACCAGCGGTGCGCCGGCCGGGTCGACGTACGCCGCCTCCGCGTCCTGCCACCAGCGGCCGGGGATGCCGGGGTACTCGCGCGGAACGTCGGTCAGCCAGTCGAGCGAAACCAGCGCCAGCCAGCCGTGCGGCTCGGCCAGGTCCGCCTCGCGCCGGGCCTTCCAGTCCTGCCACTCCTGCGTGAACGTGCTCATCGCGGGCCCCTTCTCCGTCGGCTACGACGGTGCCAACCCGGCGTCCGGGCCGCTATTCCGCGTCCCAGTATCCGGACGGCTCAGTCGCCGAAGGACCACTGCAGCCCGTAGCTCAGGCCCTGGTGCAGGTCGTGGAACTCGAGGCCGACCTCGCCGACCCGGTTGACGGTCAGCGCGTCGCCCGAGTCGACGCCGTCGTCGACCACCCGGCCCGGCACGCCGTTGAGCCGCCACACCCGGGCCGGGGGCGCCGCGCGGTCGAACCGGACCCGCACCGAGAACTTCTCGCAGCGCCGCAGCGGCGTCATGACGTAGTACGGCCGCAGGTCCGAGCGCTGCGGCGTGAACCGGATGCCGTACTCGTGCCGCTGGCCGAGCCGCAACGGGCTCGGCAGCCGCAGGACGAACTGCGCGTGGCTGGCCGAGACCGGGCGCGTTTCGACGACTTCACCGCCGAACAACGCGTCCGCGGTGATGCCCGGCAGCGGGCCGCTGCCCGGCCCGGCCGGCACGCTGAACGGCAGGATCAGCTCGTCCAGCTCGTCGGTCTCCGCGACGATCCGGCGTTCCTCCTGCAGGTCCGGCGGTGTGCGGTCGAGCCGGAGCATCGCTTTCATGGACTCCACGTACCAGCCGGCCAGCGGATGCCGGTCGCCGCCGGACGCGGGCGCGCCGAGCAGCTCGTCGAGCCGGCGGAACGCGAGGTCGATCCGGCGGCGGGCGGTGCGCGGGTCGCGGTCGAGGACGGTGGCCAGCCACGAGATCCGCCGGTCGAGGAACTCACCGGCCGCCTCCTCGTGCAGGCCGAGAGCCGCCAGCGCGGCCAGCCGCAGGTCCGCCGGCAGCCGCCCGCACAGCTCGGTGAGCCGCAGCACGAGCTTGTGGCGCGCGGCCTCGGGCTGGTCGGCTTCGGTGATCGCGCAGGCCGCCCGCAGACAGGGGCCGATCCGGTGGTGCAGGTCGGCCGCGTCGAGCCCGCGGCCGCGGCGCAGTTCGTTCAGCTCCCGCACGAACGGCAGGGTGTGCTCGTCCGTCGTTCCCACCCCTTTGCGCTGCCGGCGGAAGAAATGCTCACGCTACCAGGTGCCGGTTTCGCGGAATCGTTCGCGAAATGCCCGGCCGGCCGGCCCCCCACGAGCCGGCCGGCCCGGCTCCACCGCGGGTCAGCGGACCCCGAAGATCAGGGCCCAGATCGAGTGGCTCTCCATCAGAAAACACCTCCTCATCGCGGTACCCGGGCCGAGCGGCGGGCAATTCCGGCCGTGGACGCGCACGACCGGGACACTCCCGGCTCGCTCGAAAAAGGAAAACCGGCCGGAAGGCATCCGATTCTTTTCCGGCCGGTTCCAGGATCGCCGGTGGTGGGCTCGCCTCAGATGTCCGATGTCACCGGTCTTGTGTGCCGTTTGGCTCAGAACGCGCGAAGGCCCGCAGGACGCGCGGCTCTCGGATGAGGAACCGGCGCCGGCCCGTCTCGACGATCCCACGCTCCCGCAGCACGCGCAGCGCCCGCGCGACGGTCCGCCGGGCCGCGCCGATCTGCGCGGCGATGTCCTCCTGCGACAGCGCGTCGATGACGACGCCCTCCGGCACCGTCCGGCCGCGTTCGGCGGCCAGCCGGACCAGGACCACCGCGACCCGGCGGCTGACGTCGAAGGCGGCGGAGTCGATCCGGGCGGACTCCGCGCTGCGCAGCCGTGCGGCGACGGTCTTGATGGTCGCGATGGCGATCGACGGCCGGGCGTGCAGCACGTCGACGAACTCCGCGCCGGTCAGCTGGAAGACGGTGCAGGGTTCGATCGCGCGCACCGACGCCGACCGCGGCCGCCCGGTGACCGCCGCGAGGTCGCCCAGCACCTCGCCGGGGCCGCGCAGCCCGAAGAGCACCTCGCGGCCGTCCTCGACGATCGTGGAGACCCGCACCCAGCCGGCGACCAGCACGTGGACGTGGTCGGACGGGTCACCCTCCATGAGCACGACGTCGTTCGCGCGGAACCGGCGGCGGGTACCGCGGGCGAGCAGGTACTCGCGATCGGCGTCGGCGAGGTAGGCCAGGAGCGCCCCGTCCGCCGTGTCGTCGTGCCCGCTCATCGTTCCCCTCCGGAGGTTCACCGTAACCCGGCGTGGCCGCGTTCCGCGAGGGTGACGACCGGTAGGGTCGGCGCGTGGACGTGGAGATCTACACCGACGGAGCGTGCAGCGGCAATCCCGGACCGGGCGGCTGGGGCGCGGTGCTGCGCTACGGCCGGCACGAGCGCGAGCTGTACGGCGGCGAAGCGACCCCGACGACGAACAACCGCATGGAGCTGACGGCGCCGATCCGCGCCCTGGAGAGCCTGACCCGGCGGTCGCAGGTGCGCGTCTACACGGACAGCACGTACGTCCGCAACGGCATCACGCAGTGGCTCCCCCGCTGGAAGAAGAACGGCTGGCAGACGGCGGCCCGCGAACCGGTGAAGAACGCGGACCTGTGGCAGCGCCTCGACGCGGCGGTCGCCGAGCACGAGGTCGAGTGGCTGTGGGTCAAGGGCCACGCGGGCCACCCGGAGAACGAGCGAGCGGACCGGCTCGCGGTGCGGGGCGTGCAGGAGGCCCGGGAGACCGGGGAACCGGTCAACGCGGGTTAGCCGGAGCCGAAAATTCCCGCTTTTTCCGCCGGCTCGGATTCCTCACCCGTCCGGCCGGTTGACCCGGGGCACCGCCGCCGATAATTTCCGGCTCGGTCCGCCGGACGGTTTTCCCGGTCGTTCTCCCGCGGATTCGCCGGAGGAGAAACCGTGAGGAAACGCAGCTCCGCCGCCGCGGCGGAACCCGCCGCCGACGCCGCGATGGGCACCGCCTCCGCGCTGGCGCACACCGTCCGGCAGCCGGGCTGGTCCGAGTGGGAGGACCACGGCGGCACGCTGGTGTCCCCGCCGGCCGCGGCCTCGTGGGCGCCGGGCGGCTGGACGTGTTCGTCCGGGCGTCGGACAACGCCCTGTACCACAAGGCATTCGACGGCGGCTGGTCCGAATGGGAACCCCTGGGCGGGCCGCTGGCTTCCGCTCCGGCTGCCGTCTCGTGGGGCGACGGGCGCATCGACCTCTTCGCCCGCGGAACGGACCATGTGTTGTACCACAAGGCTTTCACCGGGTCCTGGTCGGCGTGGGAGCCCCTCTGCGGACCGCTCACGGCGGGTGTCGGCGTCACCTCCCGGGCCCCCGGCCGGCTCGACATGTTCATCCGCGGCATCGACGGCACCCTGCGCCACAACCGGTTCGACGGCGCCTGGTCCGACTGGACCTCGCTGGGCGGGCTGCTGCTGCACCCCCTGGGCCCCGCCGCCGTTTCCTGGGGTCCCGGCCGGATCGATACTTTCATCACCGGTGCGGACGGCCGTCTTTACCACAAATGGCAGGGGTGATTCGGCGCTGCACCCACCGTGGCACAATTTCCCGGTGCCTCCCGCCCCGTGCCCGTGCGGCCTCGCCGAGTCCTACGCCGCCTGCTGCGGCCGGTTCCACGACGGCGGGCTTTCCGCGCCGACCGCCGAACTGCTGATGCGGTCGCGGTTCAGCGCCTTCGCCGTGCGGGACACCGCGTACCTGCTGCGCACCTGGCACCCCGGTACGCGGCCGCGGCAGCTGCGGCTCGATCCCGGCCAGGAGTGGACGAGGCTGGAGATCCTCGGCCGCTCCGGGGGCGGGCTGCTGCACAACGAAGGCACCGTCGAGTTCCGCGCGCACTACCGCCACCACGGCCGGGACGGATTCCTCGAGGAGAACAGCCGCTTCCGCCGTGAGGACGGTCACTGGGTCTACCTCGACGCCGAGGCCTGAACCGGCGTCCGCCGTGCTAAACAGTGCGGCGATGGGAAAACTGACGCGCCGCGCCCGGGCCAAGGTGGACTACCTCGGTTTCATCGGTGCCCGGGAGTGGCCGCTCGCCGCGTCCGGGCTGGGGGTCGTGCTCGGGGTCGTCACCATCCTGCCGAGCGCGGTCGGCGTGGTGCTGTCCGTCGTCGCGCTCGCGCTGGGTGTCGCCACCTTCACCCGGGACGTCCGGCTGCTGCGCCGCCGCTGGGCCGGGTTCGAGTTCACCACCATCGCCGTCCCCTTCCCCACCGCGGAGCTGCCGCCCCCGCCTGCCTACCCGGAATCGGCATACCTCGCCGTGCCCGCGCGCGGGACGGCCCTGGTCAGCGCGGCCATCGACCGGGATCTGTGGACCGAACGGCACACGATCGACGTCGCCGAAGAGCGCTACCGGCTGCCGCCCGCCCTCAAGGCGACCGCGCCGCACGTGCTGCCGCTGCGGGCCCGCGGCCGGCTGCTGTTCAACGGCCCGATCGTCGGCATGCGCGGCGACCCGCTGCCCGCCGCCGGCGCCCGGCCCGCGCCGATCCGGCTGCACCGGGCGCGGTTCTTCGACGCCGTCTGCTCGAACGAGCTCGCCGCGCTGCGCATCACGCGCGTGGACACCGGCGAAGAGTACGACCTGCGCAAGGCCGAGCTCACCGACACCGCCGGCGCGCTGCGGGAGCTGAGCAGCAGCACGCTGGCCGACCTCGTCGGCGTCTCCACGGTCGCGTTCACCACCGACGGCAAGCTGGTCACCGTCCGCCAGTCCTCGCTCAACTCCGTCAGCGGGCTGCTGCTCGCGCCGTCGGGCAGCGGCTCACTGGAGCCCCGCGACCTGCGCACGCCCGACGGCGGCCCGCGCCGGCTGCTGCACACCGCCGTCCGCGCCGGGATGGAACGCGAACTGTGCGAGGAGAGCGGGCTCAAGCCCGCCGACGTCCGGTCGACGAAGCTGGTCGGGTTCGCGCGCTGGATGGAACGCGGCGCCAAGCCGGAGTTCTTCGGGCTGACCGAGCTGGCCGTCGACAGCGCCGAGGTCTCGCGGCGCCGCCCGGTCAGCGGCGAACGGCTCTACAGCGCCGGACTGACGCTCTTCGACGTCGACCTCCCCGCGATCGGCGCCGCGCTGGCCGGCGGTGTCCCGCTCAGCGAGGCCCTTCCGCCACGGCTCTGGGAAGACGGTTCCCTGCCGCTCCTGCTGGCCCTGCGCGCCGCGGCGGCGTGGCAGGCCGCCCGGGTCTGACGAAACGGCCCTGTTCCCGGCGTGGCCGGACCGCTACCATCGTCGCAATTGTTAGGAAAGTTCCCTAACAATGGCCTGATGTCCCCCGCCGCCGTGGGTGCCTAGGAGGCGCGCTAGTGAGCTATCGGCAGAGAAGAACCCGGACCCTCCTCGCGGCGGCCTCGCTGGCCGTCGCGGTCAGCGGGGTCACCGTCGCTTCGGCGACCGGGCAGGAACCGGCAAGAGCCGTCGTCGCGGCCGCGGCCCCGGCGACCGCCGTCCCCGGCTTCCTGATCCAGACGTCCGCCCAGGTCGGTGACGACTCCGCGGTCTCGAAGCCCGGCTACAACACCTCGGGCTGGTACCCGGTCGGGCCGCGCTCGACCGTGTACGCCGGCCTGCTGGCCAACGGCAAGTACGCCGACCCGTTCTACTCGACGAACATGAAGAACGTGCCGACCGCGGACTTCCAGGTCCCGTGGTGGTACCGCACCGACCTCACCGTCGCCGACACCACCCAGCGCACGTACCTCGACTTCAGCGGCGTGCTGTCCAAGGCCGACGTCTGGGTCAACGGGACGCGCGTCGCCGACAAGACGCAGGTCACCGGCGCCTACACCCGCCACGACCTCGACATCACCGCGCAGGTCAAGGCGGGCACGAACAGCATCGCGTTCAAGGTCTACCCGAACGACCCGAACAAGGACCTGTCGATGGGCTGGATCGACTGGGCGCAGACCCCGCCGGACCAGAACATGGGCATCGTGCGGGACGTCCTCGTCCGGCGCAGCGGCCCGGTGGCGCTGCGCGGCGGCCACGTCGTCACGAAGCTGACCGGGCTGAGCCACGCCGACCTGACGGTGAAGGCCGACGTCCGCAACGACAGCGCCGCCGCCGTCTCGGCCACGGTGTCGGGCACGGTCGCCGGCCGCGCGATCAGCCAGACGGTGTCGCTGGCGGCCAAGGAGAAGAAGACCGTCACCTTCGGCGTGGTCGGGATCGACAACCCGCAGGTCTGGTGGCCGGCCGGGATGGGCGGGCAGCCGCTCTACGACCTCGACCTGACCGCGAGCGTCGGCGGGACGGCGTCGGACACCTCGCACTCCAGCTTCGGCGTGCGGACGGTGACGGCGAACAAGAACTCCAGCGGCGGCCGGTCCTACACGATCAACGGGCGCCCGCTGCTGATCAAGGGCGGCGGCTACTCGCCGGACCTGTTCCTGCGCTGGAACGCCCAATACGCGGCGGACAAGCTCGCCTACGTCAAGGACCTCGGGCTCAACACCGTGCGCCTGGAAGGGCACATCGAGCCGGACGAGTTCTTCGACCTGGCCGACCGGATGGGCGTGCTGACGCTGCCCGGATGGGAGTGCTGCGACAAGTGGGAGGGCCAGGTCAACGGGGACGAGAAGGGTGACCCCTGGACCGCCGCCGACTACCCGGTCGCGAAGGCGTCGATGACCGCGGAGGCCGAGCGGCTGCGCGACCACCCGAGCGTCATCTCGTTCCTCATCGGCAGCGACTTCGCCCCCGACGCGACGATCGAGAAGAACTACCTCGACGCGCTGTCCGCCGCGGACTGGGCGACGCCGGTGGTCCCGGCCGCGTCGGCGAAGTCGTCGCCGCAGCTGGGGTCGTCCGGCATGAAGATGAACGGGCCGTACGACTGGATCCCGCCGGTGTACTGGTACGACAAGGCGCACAACGACAGCGGCGGCGCGTGGAGCTTCAACTCCGAGACCAGCGCCGGGCCGGACATCCCGACGATGGACACGCTCAAGCGGATGATGTCCTCCGGTGAGCTGGACACGCTGTGGAAGAACCCGTCGGCCGCGCAGTACCACCGGTCGTCGTCCTCGACGTTCGCCAACCTGAAGCTCTTCGGCGACGCCCTGACCGGCCGGTACGGCAAGCCGTCCAGCCTGGACGACTTCGTCCGGAAGGCGCAGCTGGCGCAGTACGAGAACGTCCGCGCGGAGTTCGAGTCGCACTCGCGGAACTTCAGCGACAGCTCGAACCCGGCCACCGGGATCATCTACTGGATGCTCAACAGCGGCTGGACGTCGCTGCACTGGCAGCTGTTCGACGCCTACCTCGACCAGAACGGCTCCTACTTCGGGGCCAAGAAGGCGAACGAGCCGCTGCACATCCAGTACTCGTACGACACGAAGTCGGTCGTGGTCGTGAACCACAACCACGACGCGGCGTCGGGCCTCACCGCCCGCGTGCAGCTGTTCAACCTGGACGGTACGTCGAAGTTCGACCAGGCGAAGAGCGTTTCGGTCGGCGGTGACGGCGCGAAGACGACGGCGCTGACCATCGGTTCGGTGAGCGGGCTGTCGACGACGTACCTGGCGAAGCTGGTGCTCACGGACTCCTCGGGCAAGGAGGTCAGCCGCAACGTGTACTGGCTGTCCACCAAGGCCGACACCCTGGACTGGGGCAACAGCGACTGGTATTACACGCCGACGACGTCGTACGCGGACCTGTCGGGGCTGAACTCGCTGAGTTCGGTCGCGGTCGGCGCCGACGCGACCTCGACGGCGAACGGCGACGGCACCACGACGACCAAGGTGACGCTGACGAACACCTCCTCCGGCAAGATCCCGGCGTTCTTCGTCGACGCGCACGTGGTCGGCGCGGCGGGCGCGCCGGTGCTGCCGGTGCGGTGGACCGACAACCAGGTCAGCCTCTGGCCCGGCGAGTCGGCCACGCTGACGGCGACGTACCGGACCGCGGACCTCAAGGGCGCCAAGCCGTCGGTGCGGGTCGCGGGCTGGAACACCGGGACGAAGACGATCCCCGCGGACGGCTCGGTCGACCCGGGCACGCCGTCCGACTACCAGGCGGAGGACGCGACGATCACCAGCGGCGTCGTGGAGTCGAACCACACCGGGTTCACCGGCAGCGGGTTCGTCAACTACGACAACGCGGTCGGCAGCGCGGTGGAGTTCACGGTGAACGCCACCGCGGCGGGCAACGCGAACGTCGTCCTGCGGTTCGCCAACGGCACCACGGCGAACCGGCCGATGGACATCTCGGTCAACGGCACGAAGGTGGCGTCCGGGGTCGCCTTCGGCGGCACGGGGAACTGGGACACGTGGCAGACGGTCACCGTGCCCGTCACGCTCCCCGCGGGCACCTCCAGGATCAAGGCGACCGCGACGACCGCCAACGGCGGCCCGAACGTCGACAAGATCACCGTCTAGGCGGGGCCGGAGGGGCACTTTCACGGGAAGGTGCCCCTCCGGTCATTCCCAGAGGAGGCGCTGCTCGCGATCCGGGTCGGAGACGGTCGTGGAGATGTCGTCGAAGAGCCGCGTAAGCCGGTCAGTGGGCGTGTAGCGCGGCCAGCCCGGGTCGCCGGTGGCGGTGAAGCGGACCCAGGCGTCGAACATCTCCGTCGCCACCGCCTGCATCCGCTCGGCCGGGAACGGCCGTCCGGCGAAGAGGAACCGCCAGTTCTTGTTGCGGATGTCGTCGAACATCAGCGGCAGGTCGAGCCCGTGTGCCGCGCCCAGACCGCGGCCGCGCGGGGCGATCCGCCAGTCCAGGCGGTACATCCACGCGTTCTGTTGCTTCTCGGCGAAGCGAATCGCCGGGATCCACCAATCCCCCGCGGTCAGCGCGCGGTTGCGGATCTGGTCCTCGGGCCACTCGAGCAGGTCGTCATACGCGGCGACGGCCTTCTCGATCTCTTCGGCGGTCAGCATCGTCGAGCCGACGCCGAGCAGCTTCGCGCCTCCCGACTGCAGCCAGCTGAACAGGTCTTCCTCGTCGGCCGTCGTCCCGATGAGCAACGGGATTTCCCGGACGCCGTCCAGCGGCCGGCGCGGGAGCAGCTCGTCGCCGACGACCACGCGGTAGGTCACCTTCGTACCCGAGACCGCCGAAACCCGTTGCTGCGCTTCGAGAATCCGGGTCACCGGGAGCGTGGGGAGGTCCTCGGGCCGGGCGTCGAGTTCCCGCAGGACCGCTTCGGCCACGGCCGCGCCTTCCGCCGGGGTGTGCACGACCGAGCCGACACCGGTGCCGCTCTGCACGATCGCCTGGTGGACCAGCCCGCGCGTGGCGGGTACGGCCAGGAGCGTCCCGACCGTGCGGCCGCCGTTGGACTGCCCGGCGAGCGTGACGCGGCCCGGGTTCCCGCCGAACGCGCCGACGTTGTCCCGCACCCATTCCAGCGCGGCGACCTGGTCGCGCAGGGACAGGTTCGAGTCGGCGACGCCGGGCAGGTGCAGCATCCCGAGCACGCCGAGCCGGTAGCCGACGGTCACCACGACCACGCCGGCGCGGGCGTACGCGGAGGCGTCGAACTGGTGCGGCGCGCCCATCACGCCACCGCCGCCGTGGATCCACACGAGAACCGGGTACGAGCCGGATTCCGCGGGTGCGTAGACGTTCAGGTACAGGCAGTCTTCGTCGCCGGTGAAGCCGCGCCCGGTCAGCTCGGGCTGCGGCGCGCGGGACGCCCACTTCGTCGCATCACGTTCCCCGGACCACGGCTTCGCGGAGCGGGGAGCGCGGAACCGCAGCTCCCCCACCGGCGGTTCGGCGTACGGCACGCCGAGGAAGGTCCTGACTCCGTCCCGTCCGGACCCGCGCAGGGCACCGGCCGCGATCTCCACCGTCGTCACTGTCCTAGCCTAGGCGCAGGCACACTGGGAGGAATCTTGACCGCAGCGGAGAACAAACAGCTCCTGAAGACCGCGTTCGACGCCTGGGCGACCGGCGACATCCGGCCGCTCATCGCCGCCATGGCCGAGGACGTCACGTGGACGGTGAGCGGGCACAACAGCTGGTCCGGGACCTTCCGCGGCAAGGACTCGGTCCGACGCGACCTGCTCGGCCCGCTGGGCGCGCAGTTCGAGGGCACCTACACCAGCACCGCGAGCCGGTTCGTCGCCGAGGACGACGTCGTCGTGGTCGAGACGCAGGGCAGCGTCGCGACCAAAGCCGGGGCGCGGTACGACAACAAGTACTGCTTCGTCTTCCGGCTCGACGACGGCCGGATCCGCGAGATCACCGAGTACATGGACACCCAGCTGGTCGCGGAGGTGCTCACCGAGCTGGCCAGGTGACACCCGCCCCGGGCGGCGGGTAATGATTACCCCGTGCACATCGCGGCAGAGATAGTGGCGCTGGTCGTGGCCGTCCTGGTCGTCAGCGCGGTGGCGCGGCGGCTGGACTGGTCCGCCCCGCTGTGCCTGATCGTCGTCGGCGTCGGCGCGTCCTACGTCCCCGGCGTGCCCGAGGTCCACCTCGACCCCGAGGTCGTGCTGCTCGGCCTGCTGCCGCCGCTGCTGTACTCGGCGGCCATCCAGACGTCGCTGGTCGACTTCCGGAAGAACCGCGGCGCGATCGGGCTGATGTCGGTCGGGCTGGTCGTGTTCACCGCGCTCGGCGTCGGCGTGGTGGCCTGGGCCGTGATCCCCGGCCTCCCGCTGGCCGGCGGCATCGCGCTCGGCGCGGTGGTGGCGCCCCCGGACGCGGTCGCGGCCAGCGTCGTCGCCCGCCGGGTCGGCATGCCCCGCAAGCTGATCCGGCTGCTCGAAGGCGAGAGCCTCTTCAACGACGCGGCCGCGCTGGTCGCCCTCCGCACGGCCATCGCCGCCCTGGCCGGCTCGGTCAGCCTCTGGCAGGTCGGCGCGGACTTCTTCCGCGCGGCCATCGGCGGCGCCGTGGTCGGCCTGGTGGTCGGGTTCGCGGCCGCGTTCGTCCGCGCCCGGATGGACGAGCCGGTGCTCGACACCGCGCTGTCGTTCGCCGTGCCGTTCATCGCCTACATCCCGGCCGAGGCGATCCACGGCTCCGGCGTGCTCGCGGTGGTGATCGCCGGGCTCATCCTCGGGCACAAGGCGCCGCAGATCCTCTCCGGCTCCACCCGGCTGGCGTCCCGGCTGAACTGGCAGACCATCCAGTTCCTGCTGGAGAACCTGGTCTTCCTGCTGATCGGCCTGCAGCTGCGGCGGATCCTCGCCGAGGTCGGCGAGAGCGGGCTGTCGCTGGCCATGCTGACCTGGATCTGCGTGGCCGTGCTCGGCGCGACCATCCTCACCCGGGTGCTGTACCTGATCGGCATCGGCACGGCGAAGCGGGTGAAGCGGCGCCTGCTGCCCGGGAAGGTCAAGGTGAAGATCTGGCCGTGGCGCTACTCGGCTGTGATCGCGTGGGCGGGCATGCGCGGGGTGGTCACGCTGGCGGCCGCGTTCGTGCTGCCCGCCGACACCCCGCAGCGGGCCGTGCTGGTGCTCGCGGCGTTCGTCGTCGTGGCCGGCACCCTGGCCGTCCAGGGCATGACGCTGCCGCCGCTGATCCGGCGGCTGCGGCTGCCGCGGCCGGACCCGGCGGAGGACGCCCTGCAGGAGGCGGCCGTCCTGCACGACATGACCCGCGCGGCCCTGGCCAGGCTCGAAGAGATCCGGACGGACGACGACCCGCCGGAGATCATCCAGCGCCTGCGCGACCGGCTGCAGCACCGCGCCGACTCGGCGTGGGAGCAGCTCGGCCGGCAGAGCGCGCTGGCCGAGACGCCGAGCGACGCCTACCGCCGGCTGCGGCTGGAGCTGCTCGAAGTCGAACGCGACCAGTTCCTCAAGGCCCGGGCCAGCGGCAGCGCCGACGACGACGTCCTGCGCAAGGTCCTGGAGCGGCTCGACATCGAGGAGTCCATGCTCGACCGCGACGAGGCCGAGCCCGACACCGAGGGCCGCGAGCTGCGCACCCCGGCCGCGACGGCGGGCTCGTGCAAGCACCTGGCCCACGAGTGGGCCGGCAAGGAGCCCAGCTCGCCCGACAGCTGCGCGGCCTGCATCGCCGAGGGCACGACGTGGGTGCACCTGCGGATGTGCCTGAAGTGCGGCAACGTCGCCTGCTGCGACTCCTCGCCGCGGCGGCACGCGACCCGGCACTTCCACGAATCCCGCCACCCGGTCATGCGCAGCTTCGAGCCGGGCGAGACGTGGCGGTGGTGTTTCGTCGACAAGCAACTCGGCTAGGGTCGGGGCCATGAGCACCCCGGAACAGGAGATCGAGTACCGCCAGCACCGCTTCAGCCCGCCCCCGGGTTCGACGGAGATCTTCCTGGTCCGGCACGGCGAGTCGGCCCCGGCCCGCGGCGACGACCCGTTCGACCTGGTCGACGGCCAGGCCGACCCGGACCTCGCCCCGGAGGGCCGCGACCACGCCCAGCGCGTCGGCGAGCGGCTCGCCGGGGAGCGGATCGACGCGATCTACGTGACGACGTTGCGCCGCACGGTGCAGACCGCCGCGCCGCTGGCGGAGAAGCTCGGGCTGACCCCGGTCGTCGAGCCGGACCTGCGCGAGATCCACCTCGGCGACTGGGAGAACGGCCTGTTCCGGAAGTACACGGCCGACGGCCACCCGATCGTCGACCGGCTGTGGACCGAGCAGCGCTGGGACGTGATCCCGGGCGCGGAGTCCGACGAGGCGTTCGGCGCCCGGCTGCGGGCGGCGCTGACCCGCATCGCGGCCGCGCACCCGGACCAGCGGGTGGCGGTGTTCACCCACGGGGGCGTGATCGGCGAGGTATTCGCTCAGGCCAGTCGCGCGGTCGAGCGGTTCGCGTTCCTCGGCGCCGACAACGGGTCGATCTCGCACCTGGTGCTGCAGGGCGACACCTGGATCGTGCGGCGCTTCAACGACACCGCGCACCTGGCTGCGCCGCTCGGCTGAGCTTCCCGGCCGCGACGAGCTGCACGGTCACCAGGATCGAGAGGGCTTCCGCGGCGAGCAGCCCGATCAGCACGAGCACCTGCGTCAGCCCGGCCTGGACCGGCCCGGCGCCGCCGAGCAGCACGCCGACGTAGGCGCCGGGGAGCGTCACCAGGCCGACCGTGCGAGTCTGGTCGAGCGCGGGGATGAGGGCGTGCCCGGCGGACGGGCGGCAGATCTCCAGCGCGGCCGGCCGCGGCAGGAACCCCAGCGCGAGGGCGGCTTCGTACTCGCCGTGGCGGGCTTTCAGCTCGTCGAGGGCGCGGCGGGCGGCCTGCGAGGTGGCGGTCATCGCGCCGCCGATCACGATCCCGGCGATCGGCACGACGGCGATCGGCACGAGCGGGACGACCCCGGCACCGAGGACGAGCGCGAGCACGGGGGCAACCCCGGCGGCGATGGCCAGCGCCGTCCACGGGAGGTTCCTGCGGGTGCCGACGCGCCGCGCCGACGTCACCGCGGCGATGCCGAACATCAGCAGCACGAAGAGCCCGGTGAGCGGGGCGGACCGCAGGACGGCGGTGATGACCAGCGACACCACGGCCAGCTGCGCCACCGCCCGGACAGCGGCGATCAGGACGGCGCGTCCGGGGCCGAGCCCGCCCGCCTGGACGACGGCGGCGCCGGCGAGGGTGAGCAGGAGCAGGACGGCCACCAGGGCGGGCCCGAAGGTGATCGCGGCGTTCACGCCGCCGATCCTCACCGCTCAGACGGCGCAGCTGAAGAGGCGGTCCGGTTCGGTCTCGGCCTTTTCGGCGACGACCACGCCGTCGACGACGATCCGGCAGCGCAGTTCGCCGGGCCCGGGGTTCCGGGCGGCGATGCTGTAGAACTCGGTGCGCCCGGCGGGCCCGACCCGGGTGAACTGCGTCGACCACGGCGTCGCGACCTCGGCGTGCTGGGTCAGCGCGGACCCGGCGGCGGCGAAGGTGACGTTGCGGGCGCCGTGCTCGCCGAGCAGCTCGTAGACGACGGTGTGGCTCACGGTGCGGACCGCGGCGGGGGCGACGGGCGCGCTGGCGGGCTCTTCCTCGACGGGGCCGCGCGCGGACCTGGGCACGACGTAGGCGGACACCGCGAAGGCGGCGGCGAGCACCCCGAGGACGACGACGAAGCTGCCGGCCGACCGAGCCCGCCCGGCGCAGTCGCCCTGGGGCCGGGCGGCGGTGGGAACACCCATGGAGAGGTCTTCTCTCGTCCCGCGCACTTCCGTCGAGTGCGTCGATCTATATCTCGCCGTGACCTGACGGGGTGTTAGCGCTCGGGGACGGAAAATTCGATGTTCACCCGGACGGGGGTCCACGGGCGGCGCGGATTTTGTCGGACCCCGGGGGCATGATCGGGGTGTGTACGAGGAGAAGGCCCCGCCGCGGCGGCTGCGGGAGGTGGCGCGCTGCGTGTGGCGATCGGCTTCGGAGGGTCCGAAGCGGATCGTCCCCGACGGCTGCGTGGACCTGGTCGCCGGGGACGGCGAGGTGTTCGTGGCCGGCCCGGACACGACGGCGTGGACATCGGCAACGGGGCCGAAGGCGGAGTTGAGCGGAGTCCGGTTCCAGCCGGGCCGCGCGGCGGCGGTGCTGGGGGTGGCCGCGGACGAGCTACGCGACCGGCGGGTCTCCCTGGGCGAGTTGTGGGGGCGGCCGGGGGAGCTGGTGGCGGAGCGGTTGTTGAGGGGTGAGTGGTCGGTGGCGGAGGCGGTTGCGGCGCGGCTTCCGGCGGTGGGGCCGCCGGATGTGGCGGTGGCGGGGTTGATCGCCCGGCTGGATGCGGGGGTGGCCCGGGTGGCCGATGCCGTCGCTGCGCTGATGGGAGTGGGGGTGGAAGGTGCGCGCATCGGCGAGGCTGCTGCCGTCCCGGGCCGTCCGGGCTCGCAGGCCGGCCTCATCGCCGAAGCAGCCGCCATGCTGACGCGAGGCGGGCCGGAAAGC
>NZ_JBFANY010000018.1:0-120536 GCF_040674975.1 Amycolatopsis sp. NPDC049688 | reverse complement strand
AGCCCGCGCATCGCCGAAGCAGCCGCCATGCTGACGCGAGGCGGGCCGGAAAGCCCGCGCATCGCCGAAGCAGCCGCCATGCTGACGCGAGACGGGCCGGAAAGCCCGCGCATCGCCGAAGCAGCCGCCATGCTGACGCGAGACGGGCTGGAAGGCCCGCGCATCGCCGAAGCCGCTGCCATGCCCGGCCGCCCGGGCTCGCAGGCCGCCCTCATCGCCGCAGCAGTCGCCAAGTTCGCTGGGACCGGCCCGCAAACTCCGCGCATCGGCGAAGCGGCCGCGCTGGTTCGGCCGGATGCCGAGGCGGTCCGGGTCGAAGACCCCGCCGCGTCCGTCGCGGTGAGCGAACGGCGGCTGCGGCGGCGGTTCGTCCAAGCTGTCGGCTACGGGCCGGCCACCTACCTCCGCGTCAGCCGGTTCCAGCGGGCCGTCGCCCTGGCGCCGCGCACCCCCGGTCTGGCCGCGCTGGCCGCCGCCGCGGGGTATGCCGATCAAGCGCACCTGAGCCGGGACTGCCGGGCTCTCACCGGCCTCACGCCTCGCGCCTACTTCCGCCGTCCCTCCACTGTGGACGTGGCGGAGCGTGATCGACTCCGTTCGGCGTAACCCGCGCGGACAACCGGAAGTGGCTGCTCACCCAAAAAGGTAAGCGGACGGTAAACGACTACCAGGAGCGCTATCCTCCCCCTCGACGAGTGATCAGGGAGGACCCGTGGCCACCATCAGCGACGTCGCGGCGAGAGCCGGAGTCTCCACGGCGACCGTGTCGCGCGCGCTCAACGGCAAGTCCACTGTGGACCCGACGCTGGCCGCGCGGGTCCAGGAGGCGGCCGCCGAACTCGGGTATCACCCGAACGGGCTGGCCCGCAATCTCCGCCGGCAGGAGACGGCGGTGCTCGCGCTGATCATCTCCGATGTCGAGAACCCGTTCTTCACCGCCATCGCGCGCGGCGTCGAGGATCTCGCCCAGCGGTCCGGCTACTCGGTGGTGCTCTGCAACTCGGACGAGAACGAGGACAAGGAACGGCGCTACATCGAGGTCGCGCTGCAGGAACGGGTCGCCGGGGTGGTGCTGTCGCCGACGGGCCGGTCGACGAGCGTCGAGGGCCTGCGCCGCCAGGGCACCCCCCTGGTGGCGGTGGACCGCCCCCTGCCGGCGGCGGCGGGCGACCAGGTCCTGGTCGACACCCGCCACGCGGCGGCCGAGGCCACGCGCCACCTGCTCGCCGGCGGCTACGAACGCGTGGGGTGCCTGACGGGCCCAGCGGGCGTCCGCACGGCCGACGACCGCCTGGCGGGCTACGCGGACGTGGTCGGCGAGGAGAACATCCTGTCCCGGCGGGCGGAGTACCGCGCGGAGGGCGCCCGGCTGGCGGCGCTGGAGTTGCTGGACGCCCCCGCGCCGCCGGACGCGCTGCTGGTCGCGAACAGCACGATGGCGATCGGAGTCCTGGAGGCGCTGTCGGCCCGCGGCCTGCGCCCGGGCAGCGACGTGGGCATCGTATCGTTCGACGACGCCCCCTGGACGACGCTGATCGACCCGCCACTGACGGTGGTGGCCCAGCCGGCGTACGAAGTGGGCAGGGTGGCGGCGCAGCTCCTGCTGGCGAGAATTTCCGACAGCAGCCGCGACGCGACGACCACGACGCTGGAGGCGCGCTTGATCGTGCGGAAGAGCTCCCGCCGCTGAGCTCGGAGGAGGAAGGGGCCGGGACGGCCGCTTTCCGCACACCCGGCCGGGTGCCGCACACCAGCTGCGGGGTGGGCCGCGTCCCCACAGGGTCGGCTCGCGCACCGGGAGAGTCGGCTCGCGTGCCCAGAGGGTCAGCCCGCGCACCTGGACGGTCGGCTCGCGCACTCAAACGGTCGGCTCACGCACCCGAACCGTCGGCCCGCGGACCCACCCAGTCGGCTCGCGTACCCAGAGGGTCGGCGTGCGGGCCCGGAGGGTCGGCCGCACACCCTGGAGCGACGTGCCCGGGGGCCGGCTCGTGCCGGGCCCCCGGGCACGCCCCACCCCCTGTGTCCCCCATCCGGCGCCGACAACGCCGGATCCTGTGAGCACGGAGCGGAAATCGTTTACTCACCGGCAACCTAGGTCCGCTGTCCGTCACTGTCAAGCCAATCCGGGACTGGACAACCCTCCCCCCTCCGTGGACACTAGCCAGAAGTTGCTTACTCAACGTGTTGGATGATGTGCCGTAAGTGTCGATCTCTGGTGAATTCACCCACAGACAGGGCAAGAAACCGCACGAACCCGCACACGCGCGCTGTTTCGGGTTAACCTGAGCCACATGTCTGTAGCGCTGGAGAACATCCTCGCCAAGGCGGGCCTCAAGGTCGACGCGAACGAGTTCCTCACACTCGTCGAGGACGCGGCGCGCAGGCTGTCTCCACCGAACCCCGATCCATCGCACTACTTCTCGGCCGACCAGCGCGCCGCGCTCGCCGACGTCGGGCTGGACCTCTCGCCCCGGCGGGAAGACGAACCCGACTTCCGGGCCCGGACCGTCGCCGCCCACGCCGTGCTCGCCGAGGGGGCGCTCAGCGTCAACGAAGCCGCCAAGGCCCTCGGGGTCGACGACAGCCGGATCCGGCACCGCCTCAAGGAAGGGCGGCTGACCGGCTGGAAGGACGGCGGGTGGCGGCTGCCCGCGTGGCAGTTCGCCGGCTCCGGGGTGCTGCCCGGCCTCGAGGTCGTGCTGAAGGCCCTGCCCGACGACCAGCCCGCGCTCGTCGTCGCCGCCTTCATGAGCACACCGCAGGCCGACCTGGTCATCAACGACCACGCCGCGACCCCTCGCCAATGGCTTCTCTCCGGTGGTGATCCGGACCACGTAGCCCGCCTCATCGCCACGCTCGGCACGCCACTCTAGGCTGGACCCTCCCGAGCAAGATCACCGACAAGGACGGACCACCCCCGACCCATGGCCCGGCTCCCGCTGCCGCCCGCCCGATCCGTCCTGGTCCGGCAGCTGAACCGCGCCGACGACGTGGTGACGGTCCAGCCCGCGACCAGGCTCGTCCGGATCTTCACCGCGCACGGCAACCACCCCCAGCAGTGGAACTCGTTCCGCTACACCGGCCCGCTCCCGCACGGCCGGTTCGACCAGCAGTCGCCCGGCCGCGGCGGCGCGCCGGTCACCGACCCCGCGAACGGCGTCCTCTACTTCGGCCTCACCGTGCGCACTTCGGTCGCCGAGGTGTTCCAGACGAGCTCGACGGTCGACCGCCGCACCCGCGGCCCCCGGCTGGTCGTCGTCCGCCCGACGCGCACCCTGCGCCTGCTCGACCTGACCGGTCTGTGGCCGACGCGGGTCGGCGCGTCCCAGGAAATTTCCAGCGGCCCGAAGAAACTTACCCAGGCGTGGGCCCGCGCGATCCGCGGCGCGTTCAGCGACCTCGACGGCCTCTGGTACCGCTCGTCGATGGACTCCGGCGACCCCGCGATCTGCCTGTGGGACCCGCCGGCGGGCGCGGCGCTGCCCATCGCGCCGGACGTGCTGCTGCCGCTGGACCACCCGGGCCTCGACGTCCCGCTGGGCCGGGTCTGCGAAGAGCTGAACTACACGCTGCTGAACTGAGCGGCCAGCACCGGGATGACCGCCCGCGGGCCCGCCGTCGAGGACGTGAATCACGGCCACGCGGGGCCGTGACACGTTGACGCCGATACTCGCCCCGACGCGGCGAAGAGCGGCAGATCGAACCGCCGGCCAAGGGCGCCCGCAAGCTTGCCGGAAACGATCAGGGTGGCGCAGCCGCCGAACCCTGGTCAATTCCTGGACATCGTCCTGCAGCTGAAAAACCGATGTTAACCTGAGGTGTGTCGAACGCCGATTGGGCCCCCAAACACTACTCGATCATGACGCTGGATATCGAGGGGTTTGGCTCCAAGACACGAACAGATCCCATCCGCGCAGGTCTGCGCCGGGAGCTGGAAACAATCATCGAATCAGCCATCCGCCTACTCCAACCGGACGATGCGCTCGCAGCACACGGTGACACCGGGGACGGAAAATGGCTCCTCTTTCGTCCGGAGGTGCCAAAAACAGAACTGATCATGACCCTTCTGCCGGAAATCGAAACCCGGCTTCGTCACCACAATTCAACGGCGAGCATCGCGGCAACGATCAGACTCCGGGTGGGAGTGCACCACGGCGAGCTGATCAAAGACCGCAGCGGATTCTCGGGCGAAGCACTCAACCATGCCTTCCGGATCATCGACAACGACGTTGCCCGGCAAGCACTCCAAGCGTCTCCGACCAACAGCCTGGTCGTCTTCTCCGGCGACTTCTACGACAAGATCATCCGTCCCGGGTACGGATCCATCGATGCCGCCGAGTTCGCGCCGATCCGGGTCGAGAACAAGGAAACCTCGACCGTCGTGTGGATCAGGAGCACCCATCCGCCACTGGACCAGGAACCGGTGATTCCACCGCTGCCCACAGCCGAACCGGCGACGCCAACCCTGGGCGAGCGAACGCGCAAGCAGGTGCTGACGATCAGCGATCTACCACCGACCAGCCTCTACGTGGCCATCGGTGACATCCACAACGCGCGCCTCTACGGACGCGGCCTGCCGGAAGCACCGGTACGGCAGCACATCGAAGCCGCCTTGCTGTTGGCCAACAAGGTCGTCACGCACTGCGCGGATCCCTACCGCTCGAGGATCGTAGCCGACACGATCACCGAACTCCTGCCGTGCGTCGAGGCCGGCGATTTCCTGTTCCTGCTCGGCGAAAACGTGGAGGATCCAACCAGCCACTTCCGCGGCTACCTCGACTTCAAAATCGATCAATACAGCAAATCTCGCTACGGAAGCCGAGACGTGAAATCGCTCACCGAGGTGGACAGCGACGCCACCGAACGAACCGAGGCGCTGATCAACCGCAGCCCGTTCGCTCTCATCAGGGGCTTTTCCGGCGCGGACGGCTTCATCCGGGCCGCACGAGACGACCTTCAGCCCGGCGAATCGATCACCATTCGGGAGCACTACAGCAGCAGCACCGTCAGCAGGCTGAGCCTCACCCTGCGGCAACTCCTGGATCTCACCCACCTCAGCCACGACGGCAAGCTACGCCGCACAGTGGCGGACGAAGATGCCGTCGGCGCCCTCCAGGCCGAAGTCGAAAGGCTGTCCGGTCATCTGTCGTTTTCCCGGCAGATCCTGATGGAAGCCCTCCGCCAGGGAACCAGCTTGAGCCCCACCCATCCCCTCGACGAAGTCTTCGAGGAACGGGTGAGTTTGGTGCATCTCATCGGCACAATCGGGCCGCTCACTCACACAGAGGTCACCCACAGGCGCGACAGATTGAGCCCATACCACCATCAGTACCTCATGGAGCACCTCAGTCTCCTAGCCGAAGCCCCGCCGCCGCAGACCTTCGGCGGCAAACTGGTCCTGGAGCTCCGGGCACTACCGGGTTGGTGGTACTTCGCTTCCCACCACCTCCGCCTCGTCGCCGACGCGATACATCGCCAGGTCGCCGGCGAGCGAGCTGTCGATCTCGGAAAGTCCTATCGCTGGTCACGACGCAAGCCGGAATTCGGACCGATCAGATCGATCGTACGCAGTCACTGGTGCTGAGGAGGAATCCCGACGATGATGCCAGATCAGGCACAGTCGCCCCAATTCGGGCTCGGCTCGTTCGACCGTCTGTGTGATGCTTGGCTTGACTGCCTGAGAGCCGTCATGGACCGGGGCGTGGACGTCACCGATGACAGCGTCCGCCTTCGGGAGGTTCTGAACCTCACCCTTTCCGGTGACCTCAGTGACGCCGAGGAATTCATCGCGGCCGGCGCATCGGCCGATCGCATCGATCTCATGGTCCGAAAGTATCATTCGGACGTTGCCATCCGGCCCTATACCATGAGTTATGGGGCATTGTTCAAGAGCCACGAAGGGGTCAACCAGATCGCCTGGCTGGCGGATAGATTACGTTGGAAGCGCGAAACAAAATCAGCTACCATCACCTTCCACGTACCTGGCGAGAAGGAGCTGAGTTGCATCTCACTGTACGACGCCAAGATCCGCAATGAAACATTATACACAACCGTCGTATACCGCAGCCAGAACGTTTATGCCAGTCAGCCGGGCAACATCGTCGCCCTTTCGCTGTTCCACCGGGACATCGCGGACCGCGTCGAAGCCCGGGTCGGGCCCATCACCTTCCACATCCTGTCCGCACACGTCTACCACCGCGACTTCCCGCACGTGGCACGGATCTTGAACAGCGGATGCCGATAACCGCCGAAGCAGGATCATCCAGTCGATCGGAGGCAGAACCGGTGTCAGTGAAACAACAACGAGCGAAGAGAGTGGATGCCCAAGGCAAGGAGCGGCTCGCCGCAGAGTGGGACGAGGTAGCTCCCCACCGCGAAGAACTGATAGCGAGCGGACGAGACCTGAGCTACCACCATATCCTCCTGCCGTCGTTGACGGACCTCATCGGCGACACCCTGAAGGACGGACAGCGCGTATTGGACGCGGGCTGTGGTACCGGAACCTTCCTTGCCCACCTCGCCGCCACCCACCCGAGGATCGATTTCCTCGGCATCGACCCAAGTGTCACCAGCGTCGAGATCGCGAAAGAACACCGAGCCCCCCTGCCCAACGTGCAGTTCCGCACGCTAGCCGTGGAGGAGCTGCTCGCCGACTCGTCGGCGAGCCAGCGCTTCGACGTCATCATCGCCAACATGTTGTTGCAGAACGTGGCTTCTTTCGACGACGTGGTTGCCGCCTGCGCGAAACTCCTCACGTCGCGCGGAATCTTCGTCTTCGCGGTGCCCCATCCATGCTTCTGGTCTCGATATTGGCGCTATGACAAGGAACGCTGGTTCCGATACGACCGGGAAGTGTGGATCGAAGCCCCGTTCCAGACTTCCCTCTCCCGGGACTCCGAGCTGACGACGACTCATGTCCACCGGCCGATCAGTGCCTACATCAACGGCCTCGTCCGTGCGGGACTCGACATCGGCGAACTGTGCGAACCCATGCCGGACGCCGGACTGGAAGGCGTCTACCCGGTGGCCTGGGAGTTTCCCCGGTTCCTGCTCGGCCGCTGCCGGCTCGCCACGGCGTGACCCACCATGGCGGGGCGCCGGGCTGTCAAAGTCCTCCTCAGTGGAAGTTTTTCGACCGGGAAAACAACGACGCTCGATTCACTGAAGGCCGCGCTCGAGCGCCGGCAGGTGCGGGCCGTGGTGACGGTCGACCCAGCTCGGCGCTGTCCGTTGCCCCTCGACCTGCACCAAACGGCCGACACGGCCCATTGGTTGCTGGGCGACCTGCTCGTGCAGGAAAGTGAAGCTGCTGCACAAGCCGACATCGACGTCGTCCTCTGCGACGGTGGCCCGCCCGATATCCTCACCCACACGCCGGTTCACGACTCCACCCTGCTCGCCCTCGCCCGCGCTTGGCAGAAGACTTACGACCTCGTCTTCTGGGCCCGACCGGACGGCGCCCGGTCCATCGCCGCCGACGACCTGAGAGTCCTGGACGAGGCGTACCGGCAGCGAATCGACGACGCTTTGCCTGCCGCGTTCGCGGCGCTCGGAGTTATCGCATACGAGCTGCCCCACGACAGCTCCGACCGAGTCGACGTGATGCTCGAAAAGCTTGGCGTTCGATCGTAGGGTTGCCTACAGGTGCCGCGACCACCACTCCAGGACCGCCTCGAAGCGCTGCACCCGGTGCCGCGGCCGGCCCGACCGGCTCAGCTCGTGCCCTTCCCCGGGGAACAGCAGCATCTCCGCCGGTGCACCCGCCCGGCGCAGCGCCACGAACATCCGCTCCGCCTGCTCCAGCGGGCACCGCCAGTCCTGCTCCGAATGCACCACCGCGAACGGGATCTCGATCTGCGCCGCGTACGAAAGCGGCGACCGGTCACGCTGCACGTCCGGTGAGGAGCCGATGTAGGCGTCGACGAAGAAGTAGCCGATGTCGGAGCTGCCGACCATCGAGTCCCACGCGTTGACCGCGCGCTCGCTCCACGCCGCCTTGAAGCGGCCGCCGTGGTGGGCCGCCAGCCAGCTCGTCATGAACCCGCCGTACGAGCCGCCCATGATGCCGACGCGGGAGGCGTCCAGGTCCGGGCGCTCGAGAGCCTTGTCGAGCAGCGCCAGGACGTCGTCGACGTCGACCGTGCCGAACGCGTGCGTGATCGCGTGGCCGTGCGCCTGGCCGTAGCCCGCCGACCCCCGCGGGTTGCCGACCACCACCGCGTAGCCCGCCGACGCGTACACCTGCGCTTCGTCGAACAGCGCCCACTCCTGCTGGGTGAACGGGCCGCCGTGGACCACGCGCAGCACCGGGTGCGGGCCGTCGCCTTCGGGCAGCACCAGCCAGCCGTGCACCGGGTAGCCGTCCGGCGCCGTCGTCTCCAGCTCGATCATCGGGCGGATGCCCTTGTCCCGCAACGGCTTCGCGTAGTCGGTGAGCACCCGCGGGCCGTCCTCGCCGAGCAGCACGACTTCGCCCGGTGTCGACGGCGTCGCGATCACCGCCACCAGCTGCGAGCCGTCCAGGGTGAACGACCGGACCGCGGTCTGATCCGCGTAGACCACCGGTAGGTCGGCCAGCGGAGCCTCGGCAGCGTCGACGGGGACCGCGCGCAGTTCGACCGCGCCGCGGTTGCGGACCGCCACCAGGACGTCGGCCCCGCGCGGGGCCGGCGGGCCCGCCGCGGCCTCGCAGTCCACGGTCTCGGCGTCGGTGAGCCGCCGGCCCGGCACCGGGCCGGCGCCGAACTCCGGCGTCGCCGCGTAAAGCCCGGTGGGCGCGGCTTCGTGGTGGTCCTCAAAGGACTGTCCGAAGTAGAACAGGGTGCCGTCGGGCCCGAACACCGGCCGCTCCGAGTAGCCGTCGCCACGCACGACGACCGACGGCTCGCCGCCCGAGGCGGAGATCGCGCAGATGTCGCGGAAGTCGCTCTCGGTCGCCCCCCAGTCCGGCGGGGCGGTGAAGACGATGCGCGTCCCGTCGGGCGTCCAGGCCGGGTGAGCCGCGTCGAACCCGTCCGCGGTCAGCGGCTCGAGCTCCCCCGGCTCGACGGTGTCGACGACGAACAGCCGCTGCATGCGGTCGCGCAGGAACCCGACGTCGTCGATCCGGTAGTCCATCCGCGTGATGCGGCGCGGGGCCTCGGCGGCCGGCTCCGGCGTCTCGCCGCCGTCGTCCGGTGTCCCGTAGCGGCCCGCTTCGGGCACGCGGGCGGTGAACGCGATCCGCCGCGAATCCGGCGCCCACACCGGCTCGCCGGCCCCGAGGTGCAGCGACGTCAGCTTGCGGGCCTCCCCGCCGTCCGAGGGCATCACGTGCAGCTGCGGGCTGCCGTCCGCGCCCTCGCCCTCCCCCGTGCGCAGGAACGCCACCCAGCGCCCGTCCGGCGAGATCGCCGGGGCGGAGTCGCGCCGGCCGTGGGTCCACGCGGACTCACCGCCGTCGAGCGACACGCGGCGCACCGCGCCGAGCGTGGCGTTCGCCTTCAGGTCCGGCTGTTTCAGCGCGGTGAGCAGCAGGTTCCCGCGCAGGGCGGGACGGCCGGGGACGACGAGGTCTTCGATGTCGGCAGGACGCACGTCACCGACCGTACCCGACATCCTTAGCGAGGCGAACGATTTTGCCGGACGTTAAGCCGCTACCTGCTTGCGCTCGTCGCGCCGCGCCTTGGCCAGGCTGGCCGCCGTGGTCACCGACAGCACGACGACGATCACGCCGAGGGAGACCCAGTTGTTGATGTCCAGCCAGTCGGGCACGACGTGGTACTCGTGCAGCGCGTGCAGGAACAGCTTCGCGCCGATGAAGGCGAGGATCACCGCGAGGCCGTAGCTGAGGTAGACGAGCTTGGTCACCAGGCCGCCGAGCAGGAAGTACAGCTGCCGCAGACCCATCAGCGCGAACGCGTTGGCGGTGAAGACGAGGAACGCCTCCTGGGTGATGCCGAAGATCGCCGGGATGGAGTCGACGGCGAACAGCAGGTCGGCCGAGCCGATGGCCACGATCACCAGCAGCATCGGGGTGATCATCCGCTTGCCGTCGATCTTCACCGTGTAGTGGTGACCGTGGTAGTCGTCGGTCACCGGGGCGAACCGGCGGACCTGCCGGGTGACGGCGTTCTCGTGGTATTCCTCTTCCTCGCCCTTGCCGCGCAGCATGCTGATCGCCGTCCAGATCAGCACCGCCCCGAACAGGAAGAACACCCAGACGAACTGGGCGATCAGCGCGGCACCGATGGCGATGAAGACGCTCCGCATGGCGAGCGCGAGCAGGATGCCGACCAGCAGCACGCGGTGCTGGTGGATGGCGGGCACCTTGAACGAGCCCATGATGATCATGAAGATGAACAGGTTGTCGACGCTCAGCGAATACTCGGTGATGTACCCGGTGAAGAACTCGACGCCCGGGTCGTGGCCGGCGAAGACCCACACGCCGATGCCGAAGACGATGGCGCACGAGACGTAGAAGATGACCCAGCGAGCAGCTTCCCCCGTCGTCACTTCGTGCGGCTTGCGATCGACGATGACCAGGTCCAGCGCGATCAGCGCGAGCAGGCCACCGATCGTGGCGATCCACAGCCACAGGGGGACAGTCATGGAACTCGAACCTCCGGATAGTGCGCAGCAGCAACTAACCGGAGGTCTCTCCCGCCGGTGAAAACACCGGCCGACGGTGCCGGGGGCGCAGGGCCACCGTGCTGACGACACCGCCGCGAAGGAATACTCCCCTCACAGCGCGTCCAGTTTGCCGGTTCCTCCCACCGAAAGCCAGCCGGGATCGCGCACGTCACCGGGTTGGGCCTGTAATTCCGGTCACTTCGGTCCACCAGGCGGTCGCGGAGGTGTGATCACTGTGAGGAGCGCAGGACACTCTCAGCAAACTTCACCTACGGTCACGTCGTGCCCCGACTCCCGCTCCCGCGCACCCGCCGAGCCCGCGTCACGGCGCTCGGCGCCGTCGTGGTGGTGCTCGCCGCCGCGATCGTCCTCTGGGCGACGCGCGACACGGCCCCGCCCGCCGTGCCCACCCAGGACGCGATGATCGACCTGCCCGCCGCCCCCGGCTCGGCGGAGCAGGTCAAGATCGACACGACCACCTACCTCCCCGCCACCGTGCCCGCGCCGGCCGTCCTGCTCGCGCACGGCTTCGGCGGGGACAAGACCAGCGTCGCCGACGACGCCCGCGAGCTCGCGCGGAAGGGCTTCGTCGTGATGACGTGGTCCGCGCGCGGCTTCGGCAAGAGCACCGGCAAGATCGGGCTCAACGACCCGGACGGCGAGGTGGCCGACGCGAGCCGGCTGATCGACCGGCTCGTCGCGCAGCACCAGGTGACGCTGGACGCGAAGGGCGACCCGAAGGTCGCCGTCACCGGCGCTTCCTACGGCGGCGCGCTGGCGCTGCTGCTGGCCGGCACGGACAAGCGCGTCGACGCGATCGCGCCGGTGATCACCTACAACGACCTCGCCCAGGGCCTGGTCCCGAACGCGGCGACCCCCGCGTCCACGGCTCCGGGCACCCCGTCCGCCGGTGCCTTCTCGGCCGACGGCGTCTTCAAGAAGAGCTGGGCGGGCATCTTCTTCTCGGCCGGTTCCGGCGCCGCGGCGAGCGGCTCGCCGTCCGCCGAAGCCCCGGAAGCCGGGCAGGAGACCGACACCGGATCGACCGGCGCCACCGGGGCCGGCGCGGCCGCGGGGGCCGCCCTCCCCGCCGGTCCGCCGGGCGCCGGCGGGCTGCGCGGCGGGCCCGCCGACCCGTGCGGCCGGTTCACCGCCGCCGTCTGCCGCGCGTACACCGAACTCGGCACCACCGGGCGGGCGAGCCAGGCGAGCGTCGACCTGCTGCGCCGCGTCTCCCCGGCGTCGGTGACGGGCAAGATCACCGTGCCGACGCTGCTGGTGCAGGGCGAAAGCGACACGTTGTTCGGCCTGGACCAGTCCGACGCGAACGCCCGGCAGATCACCGCGGCGGGCGGCAGGGTCAAGACGATCTGGTACACCGGCGGCCACGACGGCGGCAAGCCGGGGCCGCAGCTGCGCGCCAAGATCGGCGACTTCCTGAAGACGGCGCTGGACGGCGGCGACCCGGGCACCGGCTTCAGCTACGACGTCCAGGGCACGTTGCGCGCCAACGGGACGCCGTCGGTCCGCACGGTCAACGCGGCCGCCTACCCCGGGCTGACCGGGCCGGCCACCGAACGGCGGCTGCTGGCGCTGAACGGGCCCGCGCAGCCGGTGGTGCGCCCGGCCGGGGCGAACCCGGCGGCGGTCAGCGGGATCCCCGGTCTCAACGGCGTCGCGAGCAGCTCGTCGCGGCTCGGCGCGCTGTTCAGCAACGACCCGCCCGGCCAGGCCGCGCAGTTCGCCACGGCCGCCTTCGACGGCCAGGTCGTCATCAGCGGCTCGTCCACCGTGCGGCTGCAGGTCGCCGCGGACCCGGCGCACCCGCAGCCGGACGCGGTGCTGTTCGCGAAGCTCTACGACGTCGGGCAGGACGGCTCGCGCGTGCTGCCGGCCAACGCCATCGCGCCGTTCCGGGTGAGCGGGCTGCCCGCCGACGGCACCCCGGTCGAGGTCACCGTGACGCTGCCCGGCATCGTCCGGCCGATCGAGGGCGGGCACTCGCTGCGGCTCGTCGTCGGCACCACCGACCAGGCGTTCGCCGCCCCGGCCGCGCCCGCGGTGTTCCGCGTCGGGCTCGCCGGCGGCACCGCGCTGGCGGTGCCGGTCGTGCCCGGGACGTCGGTCGGTTCCCCGGCGCCGGCCGGGCAGCTCGTCGGCATCGGCGTGACGCTGGCGATCGGCCTGGCCGCGGTGCTCTTCGCGGCGCTTCGGCGGCGTCGGGCCACCGACGTCGACCCCGAGCTGGCCACCACCCCGCTGGTCATCGAGGGGCTGCGCAAGCAGTACGCGGGCGGGTTCGTCGCCGTGAAGGACCTGTCCTTCCGCGTCGAGCCGGGTCAGGTCCTCGGCCTGCTCGGGCCGAACGGCGCGGGCAAGACGACCACGCTGCGGATGCTGATGGGCCTGATCACCCCGACCGCGGGCAGCATCCGCGTGTTCGGGCACAAGATCACCCCGGGCGCGCCGGTGCTCTCGCGCATCGGCTCGTTCGTCGAGGGTTCCGGCTTCCTGCCGCACCTGTCCGGCCGGGCGAACCTCGAGCTGTACTGGGCGGCGACCGGGCGTCCGGCCGAGAAGGCGCACTTCGCGGAGGCGCTGGAAATCGCCGGGCTCGGCAACGCGGTCGAGCGCCGCGTGCGGACCTACAGCCAGGGCATGCGGCAGCGGCTCGCGATCGCGCAGGCGATGCTCGGCCTGCCGGAGCTGATGGTGCTCGACGAGCCGACCAACGGGCTCGACCCGCCCCAGATCCACCAGATGCGCGAGGTGCTGAAGCGGTACGCCGCGACCGGCCGCACCGTGGTGGTGTCCAGCCACCTGCTGGCCGAGGTCGAGCAGACCTGCACGCACGTGGTGGTCATGCACCGCGGCTCGCTGGTGGCCTCGGGCGAGGTCGGCGAGCTGGCCGCGGCCGGCGGCGAAGCGACGTTCCGGGTCGACGACCCGGCGGCGGCCGCGGCGGCGCTCAAGGCGCTGAGCGGGGTCACCGACGTCGACGTCGACGGTGAGCTCGTCCACGCGAACCTCGGCGAGCTGCCGCGGGCCGAAGGCGTGGCCGCGCTGGTGCGCGCCGGCGTCGCGGTGGAGCAGGCCGGGCCGCGGCGCCGGCTGGAAGACGCGTTCCTGCAACTGGTCGGAGAAGAGTCGTGACCGCCGACGTACTTCTCCCGCGGAGGCGAAATGAGCACTGAGGGTGTCCACACCGATCCGCACGCGCTCGACGAGCTGAGCGACCTCGCGTCGGCCGAGCACGCGGGCGTCGGGCCGGATGGCGCGGTCGAGGGCTACTCGGCGCGCCGGACGCTGCGGCTCGGCGTCGAACTGCGGCGCCAGCTCAAGCGGCGGCGCACGCAGTTCCTGCTCGGGTTCGTCGCGCTCCTGCCGTTCATCCTGGTGCTCGCGTTCCAGCTCGGGCAGTCGAGCCCGAACCGGCGCAGCGGCGGGTTCGTCGACCTGGCCACGGCGTCCGCGCCGAACTTCGTCGTGCTGGCGCTGTTCGTGTCGGGCACGTTCCTGCTGCCGATGATCGTGGCGCTGTTCTTCGGCGACACGATCGCGAGCGAGGCGTCGTGGTCGAGCTTGAAGTACCTGCTCGCGGTGCCGGTGCCGCGGCAGCGGGTGCTGCGGCAGAAGGCGATCGTGTCCGGGCTGCTGTCGGCGTTCGCGCTCGTCCTGCTGCCCTTGGTGTCGCTCGGCGTCGGGGTGCTCTGGTACGGCGCGGGCGACGCGATCAGCCCGACCGGCGACGCGGTGTCCTTCGGCGACAGCCTGCTGGCCATCGCCCTGTCCACTGTGTACATCATCCTGCAGCTGGCCTGGGTGGCCGGGCTCGCGCTGGCGCTGAGCGTGTCGACCGACGCCCCGCTCGGCGCGGTCGGCGGCGCGGTGCTGGTGGCGATCCTGTCGCAGATCCTGGACCAGATCACCGCGCTGGAGGGCCTCCGGAACTACCTGCCGACGCATTACGCGTTCTCCTGGATGGACCTCATCTCGACCGACGTCGACTGGACCAACCTGGCGAGCGGGATGTTGTCGGCGGCGATCTACGGGACGGTGTTCTTCCTCTTCGCCGGGCGGCGGTTCGCTCGAAAAGACGTCACCAGCTGACGCCCGCACCCGGCGTACGCTCCATCGATGACGTCCGCAGTGGAGTGGTACCAGCCGCCCGCGGCGCTGGTGCGGACGATGAACGTGGTGTTGCGCCGGGTGCTGCCCAGCCCGCTCGGCCGCGGGGTCGGCGAGTTCATGCTGCTCGCCTTCACCGGCCGGCGGACCGGGCAGCACTACCGCGTGCCGGTCACCGCCCACCGCGTCGACGGCGCCCTCGGCGCCCTGACGCCCGCGGGCTGGCGGCTCAACTTCCGCGGCGGCGCCGACGTCGACGTGACGTTCGCCGGCCGGACGACGCCGATGCGCGGCGTGCTCGTCGAGGACCGGGCCGAGGTGGCCCGGATCCACCTGGACCGGATGACCGAGCTGGGCATGCGCCGGGCGGCCCGCATGATCGGGGTGAAGTTCCCCCTCGGCCGCCTGCCGACCCTCGACGAGGTCGCCGACCTGGCGCGCCGGGAGCACTTCGGCGTCGTCCGGTTGAGCGTCGCGGGCTGACCCGCCGCCGGCCCCGCGGTACGGTCGGGCCGTGCCGATCACCCTGGACCGCCACCGCGACGTCGCCGTGCTCCGGATCGACCACGGCCGGGGCAACACCCTGGACACGGATTCCTGCCGCGAGCTGGTGCTCCGGCTCGAGGAGGCCGAGCAGGCCCGGGCCGTGGTGCTCACCGGAACGGGCGGGATCTTCTGCGCGGGCGTCGACCTCAAGCGCATCGACGACGGCGGTGCCCCGTACGTGGCGGAGTTCCTGCCGCTGCTGTCCGACGCGTTCCTCTCGGTGTTCGGCTTCCCGCGCCCGGTGGTGGCGGCCCTGAACGGCCACGCGATCGCCGGCGGCGCGGTCCTCGCGGCGGCCTGCGACCACCGCGTGCTAGGCACCGGCACGATCGGCGTGACCGAGCTGCTGGTCGGCGTGCCGTTTCCGCTGGCGGCCCTGGAGATCCTCCGGTGCACGTACGGAACGACGCGCCTGCCGTCCCTCACCTACCCGGGTGAAACCTGGGGCGGGGCGGCGGCCCTGGCCCGCGGGCTGGCCGACGAGCAGGCGGCGCCGGAGGAGGTGCTGGACCGGGCGATCGCCGTGGCGTCCCGGCTCGGCGAGCTGCCCGCCGAGCCGTTCGCCCACACGAAGGCCCAGATCCGGCAGCCGTTCCACGAGCGGACCGCCGAGTACCGCCACTCGGACGACCCGCAGGTGGAGCGGATGTGGCAGTCCGCCGAGGCGCTGGCCGCGGTGAAGTCCTATGTGGACCGGGTGCTCCGCTAGGCGGCGCGGACCCCGCTTTCGGCCAGGGACTTGATGCCCTCGACCGTCTTCTGCATGTTGGCCTGCAGCTCCCCGAGCCGCATCGCGACGATCTCTTCCTCGTGCTCGGGCATCGAGCTGATGATCTTCGTCAGGTTGGACGGGCCCGGGCCGATCTGGGCCCACTGGCGCAGGACCGTGCCGTCGCCGTCCGGGATCAGCTCGAAGCGCCACGAGGCCGCCGGGTTCGTCACGTCCATCACCGCCCAGGCGAACAGGCGGCCGGGCTCGTAGCCGGTCACCGTCGAAACCGTCTCCCACTCCCCGGCGACCGGGTGGGAGTTGCGGCCGCGGAACTGCGCGCCGAGACCGGGCTCGGATCCGTCGACCCAGCCGCCGCCCTGGAACTCGTTCGAGAACCGGGCGGGCAGGTCGACGTCCAGCAGCCAGGACCAGACCTCGGCCGGCTGGGCGGCGATGCGGACCTCGACCTGGGTCGTAGGGCAGTCGGAAACCTTCATGGCGGACCCCTCGCTCGATGCCGGTGCCTACGGGTTCGGACCGTAACGTGGCCCCGATCACCCGGACAACTTGCACGGTGCCCGCGGCTGCGCACGCCGGAGGACGCCGGACCCGGTGCCGCACCACCCGCCGAAAGTCGGATCCTGACCGATTCTGCGCCCGGACAGCCGATTGCCGACCCGGGCCGGTTCTGTGAGGGTCCCTCGGAGGGTTCCGAAGCCGGGGAGAGTGCTCGATGCGCAGACTTTTCACCGCCGGGGCGGTCCTGCTCGCGCTGGCCGGCCTGGCGCCGGCGGCCGCGGCGGCGCCCGACATCAGGACGGAGCTGCAGCGGATCCCGGGCCTGACCATCGTGTCGGAGGACCCGGCGCCGGCCGGGTTCCGGTTCTTCAAGCTGACCTACACGCAGCCCGCCGACCACCGGCACCCCGAGGCCGGCACGTTCCAGCAGCGGTTCACCCTGCTGCACCGGGACTTCGCCGCCCCGACGGTCGCCTTCACGAGCGGCTACAACGTCAGCGGTTCGCCGAACCGGTCCGAGCCGACGCAGATCGTCGACGGCAACCAGCTTTCGATGGAGTACCGCTACTTCACGCCGTCGCGCCCGGAGCCGGAGAACTGGGCGAAGCAGCTGACGATCTGGCAGGCGGCGGCGGACGAGCACCGCGCGGTGCAGGCGTTCAAGGCGATCTACCCGGGCAAGTGGCTGGCCACGGGCGGCAGCAAGGGCGGCATGACCGCGACGTACTTCCGGCGCTTCTTCCCGGACGACGTCGACGCGACGATCCCGTACGTCGCGCCCAACGACGTCATCGACCCGGTCGACGTCTACAACAAGTTCCTTTCCCGCGTGGGCAACGATCCGGCGTGCCGCGCGGCGCTGAAGGCCATCCAGCGCGACGCGCTGAAGCGGCGTGACGAGCTGGGCGCGATCGCCGCGGCGGACGCGGCGCAACGCGGGCTGACGTTCTCGATCGTCGGCTCGGCGGACAAGTCCCTCGAGATCTCGGTGATCGACTCGTACTTCGCGTTCTGGCAGTACCAGAAGCAGTCGGACTGCGCGACGGTGCCGGCCCCGGGAGCACCGGCGGCCGACGTCTACGCCTGGTACGAGAAGGTGGAGAGCCTCAACACCTACTCGGACCAGGACCTGGCGCCCTACATCCCGTACTACTACCAGGCGGCGGTGCAGCTGGGGTCGCCCGAGGCGTACGACGGATACCTGCGCGACCTGCTGCGCTACCCGGGCGCGGACCAGCCCAGGACGTTCGTGCCGTCGTCGATCCGCCTGCCGCGGTTCGACTACCTGGCGATGCCGGACATCGACTTCTGGGTGAAGTCCCGCGGCACGCGGCTGTTGTTCGTGTACGGGTCCAACGATCCGTGGGGCGCGGAGCCGTTCGAGCTGGGCTTCGGCAGCCGCGACTCGTACCGCTACTACGTCCAGGGCGGCAACCACGGATCGAAGATCGCCCAGCTGGCCCCGGCGGAAGCCGCGGCGGCCACGGCGACGGTCCGTCGCTGGGCGGGACTGCCGCCGGTCGCTTCGGTGGCTCCGCGTTCGGCACCGGCGGGCTTCCCGGACTTCGACGCGGACCTGACACCGCGCGCGCGGCTGTAACTTTTCTCAGGCCGGGCGTACTCTCACGGCACCTGACGGCCCGGCCTGAGGAGGCAGCATGCCTCGTCCCGTCCACTTCGAGATCCACGCGGGCGATCCCGAACGAGCTGTGGCGTTCTACACGGCGGTGTTCGGCTGGAAGTTCGAGCGGTGGGGTGATGTGCCGTATTGGATGATCACCACCGGGGAGGGTCCTGGGATCGATGGGGGGTTGCTGCCCCGGCAGGGTCCGCCGCCGGAGGCATCGGCGCCGGTTCACGGGTTTGTGAACACGATCGATGTGGCGGATCTGGATCGGGCTTTGGGTGAGGTGAACCGGGCTGGGGGGACGTTGGCGTTGCCGAAGAATCCGGTTCCCGGGGTGGGGTGGCTGGCTTATTGCAAGGATACCGAGGGGAATGTTTTCGGGATGCTGGAGGCGGATGAGAACGCTCCGGCTCCGGAGTGATCTGGGGTTAGGGGTGGTTCGCCGGGCGTTCGGACGGGTTGGCCTGGTTTGGCGGCCGCCGGTTCCGTTGTGGGAGCAATCCTGCTTTGGGTGGGCCCTCCATCCCGATGGCCCATTGTGACTACGGCCAGCAGCACCGCGTCAAGGCGGGAAAGCGTGCCTTGACCCGGTGCTGCTGGCCGTGTTGGGGCTTCGGATCGGGATGCAGGGCGAGGTGTGGCTGTCGGTCCCGGTTTTGCGCGGTGTCCTTGCCGTGCCGCGTCGGCTGCTTCGCCCTCCTGGACCGGAGGCCCAGCCAACCTGCCGCCGGCCCGGCGGCCTGGGTCCGATCCGGCGCCGGCGCTACTTGATGCCGGCCGCGTCCATTCCCCTCAGCTCCTTCTTCAGGTCCGAGATCTCGTCCCGCAGGCGGGCCGCCAGCTCGAACTGCAGGTCCCTCGCCGCCTGCATCATCTGGTCCGTCATCTGCTGGATCAGGTCCGCCAGCTGGGCGCGGGGCATCGCCGACACGTCCTTGTCGACCAGCATTCCCGAGCTGCGCACGCGGTCGCCCTGCTCCGGCTTCTTGCCGCGTGAGGAGTTGCGGCCCGAGCCGCCCACCGAGACCTGCTCGGTGTCCTCCGCCTCGCTGTACACGCGGTCGAGGATGTCCGCGATCTTCTTCCGCAGGGGCTGCGGGTCGACGCCGCGCGCCTTGTTGTACGCCACCTGCTTTTCGCGGCGGCGGTCCGTCTCGTCGATCGCGTGCTGCATCGACTCGGTGATCTTGTCCGCGTACATGTGGACCTCGCCCGAGACGTTCCGGGCTGCGCGGCCGATCGTCTGGATCAGCGACGTCCCGCTTCGCAGGAAGCCCTCCTTGTCCGCGTCGAGGATCGCCACCAGCGAGACCTCCGGGAGGTCGAGGCCCTCGCGCAGCAGGTTGATGCCGACCAGCACGTCGAAGTCGCCCGCACGCAGCTGGCGCAGCAGCTCCACCCGGCGCAGCGTGTCGACCTCCGAGTGCAGGTAGCGCACCCGGATGCCCAGCTCCAGCAGGTAGTCCGTCAGGTCCTCGGCCATCTTCTTCGTCAGCGTCGTGACCAGGACGCGCTCGTCCTTGTCCGCCCGCTCGCGGATCTCGTGCACCAGGTCGTCGATCTGGCCCTCGGTCGGCTTCACGACCACCTTCGGGTCCACCAGGCCCGTCGGCCGGATCACCTGCTCGACGAACTCGCCGCCGGCCTGGCCCATCTCGTACGGGCCCGGTGTCGCCGACAGGTACACCGTCTGGCCGATCCGGTCGGAGAACTCCTCCCACGTCAGCGGCCGGTTGTCGACCGCGCTCGGGAGGCGGAAGCCGTACTCCACCAGGTTGCGCTTCCGGGACATGTCGCCTTCGTACATGCCGCCGATCTGCGGGACCGTCTGGTGCGACTCGTCGATCACCAGCAGGAAGTCGTCCGGGAAGTAGTCGATCAGCGTCGCCGGCGCCGAACCCGGGCCGCGGCCGTCGATGTGGCGCGAGTAGTTCTCGATGCCGGAACAGAAGCCGACCTGGCGCATCATCTCGATGTCGTAGGCCGTGCGCATCCGCAGCCGCTGCGCTTCCAGCAGCTTGCCCTGCTTCTCCAGCTCCGCCAGGCGCTCTTCGAGCTCCTTCTCGATGCCCTGGATCGCCTTTTCCATCCGCTCCGGGCCGGCGACGTAATGCGTCGCCGGGAAGATCCGGACCTCGTCGACCTCCTTGACGATGTCCCCGGTCAGCGGGTGCAGGTAGTACAGCTTCTCGACCTCGTCGCCGAAGAACTCGACGCGGATCGCGAGCTCCTCGTACGCCGGGATGATCTCGACCGTGTCACCCCGCGCGCGGAACGTCCCCCGCGCGAAGGCGATGTCGTTGCGCGTGTACTGGACGTCGACCAGCGCGCGCAGGAAGACGTCCCGGTCCAGCTGCATGCCGACCGCGAGCTTCGACGACCGGTCGAGGTAGGACTGCGGCGTGCCGAGGCCGTAGATGCAGGACACACTGGCGACCACGATGACGTCCCGCCGCGACAGCAGGTTCATCGTCGCCGAGTGCCGCAGCCGCTCGACGTCGTCGTTGATCGACGAGTCCTTCTCGATGTAGGTGTCCGTCTGCGCGATGTACGCCTCGGGCTGGTAGTAGTCGTAGTAGCTGACGAAGTACTCGACCGCGTTGTGCGGGAAGAGCTCGCGCAGCTCGTTCGCCAGCTGGGCGGCGAGGGTCTTGTTCGGCGCCATGACCAGCGTCGGCCGCTGGACGCGCTCGATCAGCCACGCCGTCGTCGCCGACTTGCCGGTGCCGGTGGCGCCGAGCAGCACGACGTCCTTCTCGCCCGCCTTGATCCGGCGTTCGAGCTCGTCGATGGCCGCCGGCTGGTCACCGGCGGGCTGGTAGTCACTGACCACCTCGAACCGGCCGCCGGTCCGGGGGATCTCCGAGACGGGCCGGAAGTCGGACTGGGCGAGCACGGGGTGTTCGGTTGCGAAAGCCACGTCCACAAGAGTAGGCCGACCCACCGACAATTTCCGTCGGGCCAGGTCAGGGGCCCGGAACACCGTGACGGACGTGACATCGGAGCCGTCGACGGCGCAGTGCAGGACGGCGTCGTCGCCGAAGCACGAGACCAGCACGCGGTCGGGGCCGGTCGCCTGGACCTCGGCGACCTCGCCGCCGGGCGCCGCCAGGTGCGCGAGCACCACCTCACGCGCGGACGGCGGGGGCGGGGATCGGCAGGCCGTGGCCTTCGAAGAGGCGGTTCAGCTGGTCGGCGGCCGCAACGGCGCGCGGGAACCCGGCGAACGCGGCGGTCTGGACGACGACTTCGCAGATCTCCGCGGGCGACAGGCCCGAGGCCGGCCCGGTGCGGAGGTGCACGCTGAGCGGCGGGCCGACCATCCCGGCGGCGACGATGGCGGCGAGCGTCGCGGCTTCGCGGGTGCGGGCGTCCAAGGCCGGGCGTTCGTGCAGGTGGCCGTAGACCGTGCCGACGGCCAGCTCGCCGAGCGCCGGGACGGTGGCGAAGAGTGCGTCGAGGCGCGCCTTACCGCCTTCGACCAGCCCGGCGAAGTTTTCGCGTCCGCGGTCGTGGAGGCCGGCCATGGGTTCGGTCTTGTTCTGCCCCCCTCAGCAGCTGCAGTCGCAACAGCTGCAACAGTCGCCGTCGCAGCCGTCGCACGTGGTCACCGGTTTTCCGCTCCAGGGGCCAGGATAGGGATCGCGGCAGCAGAACTGGCAGGTGCAGCACATGTAGGGGGTGAGGGCGCAGCCGAGGAAGAAGTTGCGCTTCTTCGGGGGGACGGCGAATTTCGGGTACCAGAGACCGCCGCCCTTGCCGTCGTAGAACTCGGGCTTGTCGTGCTTGCCGGGGTCATTGGGGTCCTTGGGGCCTCCAGGTTCGCCGGGTCCGCCAGGGCCTCCGGGTCCCCCGGGGCCATTGGGACCGCCCGGCCCACCCGGGCCGCGCCCGCCAGGCCCATTCGGACCGCCGGGGCCACCCGGACCGGGAGCTCCTGGCGGCGGAACCGGACCCGGCGGCGGAAACCCGTGCGGCCGCGGGGAAGCGCCCCGGCCGGGCGGCACCTGGTGCGGGTGCTGCTGCGGCGAAGGTCCGGGCCCGATCCAGCCGGGCGGAGTCTGGTGCGGGTGCTGCTGCGGGGTCGGCCCCGGCCCGATCCACCCGGGCGGCGGCTGCTGGCCGACCGGCTCGCCCAGCTGCCGCAAATCGCCGTGGGCGGGCAGCGAGCATTGCCCAGCCGAAGAGCCTTGCCCCGGCAGCAGATCTTGGCCGGAGGATGAACCCGCCCCTGGCCGCGAGCCATGGGCGTGAGCCGAGCCGTGACCGAAGGCCCGTCGCACCGCCTGCCGCAGCTCGTGCACCAGCAGCGCGTGCACCAGCGCCGGCTGCGCGAACTCCGCCTCCCGCAACGCCAGCTCCACCCCCATCACCGCGTCATCACACAACCGCCGGGCCTCCGCCATCCCCGTCCCCGTCGCCACCAACGGGTTCCACGCGCCCACCGCCGCGTCCGCCGCGTAGTCCTCCACCGCGTCCAGCAAGTGGGCCACCCGGCCGAACAGGCGGCCCGCCTCCCGCAACGGGGCCACGTTGCCCGGCCGTCCCGCCAGCTCCGCCGTCCGGGCGAACGCCGCCGCCGTGGCTCGCTCGGCCGGTTCCGTCGCCACCAGCGGCGAATCACCGAGGCGCACCGACGACTCCAGTGCCGCCTGGCCCGAGACCGCCTCTGTCAGCACCGACGTGTCGAACCCGACGCGCCCGCCTGTGCGGTGGCCCTGCGAAGCCCAGCGGGCCGCGACCCGGCGCGCTGCCGCAGCCACCGGGCGCCTGCCGTATGCGCCGTCGCCGTCCTCGACGTGGTCGCCGACCTTCGCCGCCGCCAGCACCAGGGACACCGCCGCCGCCAGCTGGGCTCCTTCGCCGCGGGCCACCGATGCCGTGCGCATGCCGCGCAACGGGCACGGGCCCGCTTCGCGCCGGCCGTCCGCCCGGGGGGTCTGGGCCTCGACCAGCACCGAAATGATCAGGCCGTCGTAGTTGGTGACCACCCGGGCCAGCTGGCCGTGTTCGTCGCGCAGCGTGAGGCACAGCCCGCACAGGTGGGCCTGCCAGTCCGCGTACAGGCCGGCGGCCAGCCGGTGGCGGCACGGCCGGATGATCCCGAACATCCCCAGTCCCCCTCGATCGCCCGAAACTCGGCGCACCTTAGCCCGAACGCGTGACGCCCGGGGCGGGAGTTCGCGTTTCGTGACCGGCCCGGCAGGATGACCCGCATGGCCGCACTGCACCCCCCGAAGGTCGAGGTCTTCGACCCCGCCGCGCGCGCGAACATCGACCCGAAGGGCATCCTGCGGGAGGTCGAGGAGTTCCGCGAGGAGCCGTTCGGCCTGTACCTCGCCCGCCCGACCCCGGGCCGCGCCCAGTTCCACTACCTCGAGTCGTGGCTGGTGCCCGGGCTCGGCCTGCGCTTCACCGACTTCTGGTTCTCCCCCGGCCACGAACGCGACCAGGACTTCTACCTCGACGTCGTCCGCGTCCACCGCGACGGCCCGCGCTGGGTCGCCACCGACCTCTACGTCGACATCGTGCTCAAGGACAAGCTCTCCCTGCGGGTCATCGACACCGACGAGCTCCTCCAGGCCCTCGAAGCGGGCCTGGTCACCGCCGAAGAGGCCGAGTACGCCCTGAAGACCACCTACACCGCCGTCGAGGGGCTGGCCGCGCACGGCTACGACCTCGCCGCCTGGCTGGCCACCCTCGACATCGCGCTGACCTGGCGGCGGCACCCCTGACCCCGTCGGCGCCGGCCCGCACGTAGGGTGCGGGAAGACCGGCGCCGACGAGGAACAGGAGCACGATGGACGCCGTGGCCACGGCCCCCGACCAGGCCGAAGCCGAGCTCGCACCGTTCGCCCGGCTCCCGGTCCTGCTGCTCGCGGCGGGCACGGCCACCGCGCTGCTGCTCACCGCCGGCCGCTACGGCTACTTCGGCGACGAGCTGTACTTCCTCGCCGCCGGACGGCACCTGGCCTGGGGTTACGCCGATCAACCGCCGCTCGTGCCCGCCCTCGCCTGGGCGATGAACACCCTCGCCCCCGGTTCGCTCGTGGTGTTCCGGCTGCCCGCGATCGCCGCCACCGCCGCCGGGGTCGTCGTCACCGCGCTGATCGCCCGCGAGCTCGGCGGGCGGCGGAAGGCGCAGGCCCGCGCCGCGGCGGCGTACGCGATCTGCGGGCAGTTCGTCGGCAGCGGCCACTACCTCGCCACGTCGACGATCGACCCGCTGCTGTGGACGCTCGTGCTGTGGCTCGTGGTCCGCTGGGTCCGCACCCGCAACGACGCCCTGCTGGTCTGGCTCGGCGTCGTGACGGCGGTGGCGCTCAACGGCAAGCTGCTCATCGCCGCGTTCTGGGCGGTGGCGGGGCTCGCGGTGCTCGTGTTCGGACCGCGGGAGCTGCTGCGCCGCCCGAAACTGTGGCTGGGCGCGCTGATCGCCGCCGCTTCCCTGGTGCCCACGCTGCTCTGGCAGCGCGCGAACGGCTGGCCGCAGCTGGACATGGGCGACGCCGTCGGCGCCGAGGTCGACGCCGCAGGCGGCCGCGCGAGCTTCGTGCCGGACCTGCTCGCCGGTGCCGGCTGGGTGATCGGCGCGCTCGGCGTCCTCTACGGCGTCGCCGTGCTGCTGGGGAGCAGGCAGCTGCGGCCCTACCGGTTCCTCGGCTGGACGGCGCTCGGCGTCGTCGCGGTCTTCCTGGTCGCGAACGGGCGGTACTACTACGCGGCCGGGACGTTCGGCGTGCTGTGGGCGGCCGCCGCCGTCCACCTCGAAGCGCGTGAGCCCGCCCGGTGGTGGCGGTGGGTACCGGCGTGGCCGGTGTTCGTGCTGTCCGCCATGTTCAGCCTGCCGTACACGCTCCCGGTCTGGCCGGTGCACTGGCTGGTCGAGCACCCGGGCGCGCCGCGGCCCGCCTACGCGGCCGAAGAGGTCGGCCGGCCGGACCTCGCCGCCGACGTCGCCACGCTGTACCGGACGGCGCCGCCGGACACGGCGATCGTCACCGGCGGGTACTGGCAGGCGGGCGCACTCGACCGCTACGGACCGGAACGCGGCCTGCCCGAGGCGTCCAGCCCCAGCCGCGGCTTCTGGTACTTCGGCCGTCCTGCCGAAGACACCCGCAACGTGCTCTTCGTCGGCTACGACCCGTCGAAGATCGCGAAGCACTTCGGCGACGCAAGGATCGTCGGGGAGGTCGGCAACCGGCTCGGCGTGCGCAACACGAGCGAGCACATGCCGGTCTGGCTGCTCACCGGCCGGGTGGGGAGCTGGGCCGGAATCTGGCCGCAGCTCAAGGACATGCGCGCTCAGGGCGTCCAGCCGGTGGCCGCCGCCCACTTCTCGGCGCGGGCGAACACGCCGTTGACGAACTCCTGCTTCTCGTCGGCGTACGCCTCGAACGTGGGGTCGGCGGCGTGCGCCGCGGCCAGCCGCAGCTTGACGTCGCGGTAGTCGTCACGCTCGTCCGGGTTCACCCGCAGGTAGTCGCGAAAGAGGAGAGCCAGCCGCCACGCGGGCGTCTCCGCCGAGCGGACGTGCAGGTTGACCGGGCGCCGCGGATCGGCGCCGACGTGCATGCGCTTGGGCCACGTCCCGGCGCCGTCCTGGGCGTCGTCGGCCCAGTCGCCGGACAAGCGCGGGAACCCGGCGTCCGCCAGCAGGTCGCCGAGCGTGTCCGCGTCGTCCAATGTGGACACGGTGAGCTGCAGGTCGAGGATGTTCTTGGCGGGCAGGCCGGGCACGGCCGTGGACCCGATGTGGTCGGCGCGGCGGGCGAGCTGCCCCGCCGCGGCGCGGACCCGGGCCAGCACCCGCTCGGCCTGGGCGGGCCAGGTCAGGTCGTAGTCGGCGATCTTCGGCGCCATCGGCGGCCGCGGCCGGCGCAGCCGGACGTTCGCCTCGAACGGCACCAGCCGGTCCGCCCAGAGCGCGTCGACCTCGGCGAGCACGGCGTCTTCGGCTCCGCCGTTGTCGAGCCAGACGTCGGCGACGGCGCGGCGCTGCTCGGTGCTCGCCTGCGCCCGGATCCGCGCCCGCGCATCCTCTTCGGCCATGCCGCGCGCCGACACCAGCCGCCGCACCCGCACCTCGACCGGCGCGTCGACCACCACGACCAGGTGGTACGCCGTGGCGAGACCGTTCTCGACCAGCAGCGGGATGTCGTGGACGATGATCGCGTCCGGCTTCGCGGCCGCCATCAGCTCCCCGGTCCGGGCGCCGACCAGGGGATGCACGATCGCGTTCAGCCGGCGCCGCGACTCGTCGTCGGCGAACGCCTTCGCGGCGAGCGCGGGCCGGTCGAGCGAGCCGTCCGCGGCCAGGATCTCCGGGCCGAACTCGGCGGTCAGCCGGGCGAGCCCCTCGGTCCCGGGCTCGACCACCTCCCGCGCGATCCGGTCGGAGTCCACCAGCACGGCCCCGTGTTCGGCGAGCCGGTTCGCCACGGTCGACTTCCCGGCCCCGATCCCACCCGTCAACCCCACGCGCAACATGACGATCACCCTAGTCACGCTCGGAGCGCGTGACTCAACCGATATCCGGACACGCCGTGTTGCTTACCCACGTGGACCGGCGCGAGTGCGTACGGTGCCCGCGACGAAGACGTCCACGCGGAGGAACGATGGCGGACAGCAAGCACGTCGGGAGGCACCGGCTCGGCACGCCGGGGCTGGTGCACTGCCTTGTCCATCGCCCGGTGGCCGACGCGCTGGCGGACTACCACCGAACCTGGCTGAGCACCCTGCTGGTGCCGGCCAAGCACAGCTTCGCCGGCCTCCGCCGCAAGGCCCGCGCCGCGGCCCTCGAACGCATCTGGGTGCCGTCGGTGAGCCCGGCCCGCCCGGCCGCGGTCACCATGCGCGCCGCCTGAGACCACCGATGCTTCGCCCCCCGAACCCCCGAACCGGGGGTCAGCGGGTTTCGCGCGTCTCGATCGCGATCTCCGACGACAGCGTCCGGTGCACCGGGCACTTGTCGGCGATCAGCATCAGCCGGGCGCGCTGGTCGTCGTCGAGGTCCCCTTCGAGGGTGATCTCGCGGGTGATCCGGCTGAGCATGCCCCGCTCGGTTTCGCACCTCGCGCAGTCCTCGGCGTGGATGCGGTCGTGACGCAGCCGGATCGTCGCGCGGGTCAGCGGGATGCCCTTGCGGTCGGCGTACATCCGCAGCGTGATCGCCGTGCACGAACCGAGCGACGCGAGCAGGAGCTCGTACGGGTTCGGGCCGGCGTCGCCGCCGCCGACCGCGACCGGCTCGTCGACGAGGAGCTCGTGGGTCGCCGTCGTGACCTGCTGGGTGTAGGTGCCGTCGCCGCTCGCGGTGACGACGACGGTGCCGGGCTCGGGGTGGTCCATCGGGCGTCGGCCCTCCAGTGTCGGTGCGCGCGGATCCGGACATCGGCGAACATTCCCAAGACGCCGCGGATATCGTATCTTCTGCAGCGGGTGAGTCACCCGGACGCCGCTTGCGCCGGGCTGCCGCGAAGGGGGTGCGCCGTGGCCACCAGGCACTTGCCGATGCGGGCCGCCGATCAGGGCGGCCGCGAGCGCTACCTCGATGCCGCCTTGTCGGTGCTGGTGAACCGGGGTGTCCCGGGGCTGACCGTGCGCGGGGTGGCCGAAGCGGCCGGCGCGTCGACGCTCTCGGTGTACGCCCGCTTCGGCGGCCGCGCGGGCCTGCTCGACGCCCTGTACGAGCGCACCTTCGACTCGCTGCGGGAACTGCTGGAGAGCCTGCCGCCGTCGAGCGAGGACGGCGTCGGGGATCTGCTGCACCTCGCGCTGGAGTACCGGACCTTCGCCCGGGAGAGCCCGACCCGCTACGCGTTGATGTTCGAGCGGCCGGTCCCCGGGTTCGATCCCGATCCGGCGCTGCGGTCGGCGGTGCTGCGGACGACGTTCTCCCTCTTCATCGCCCGGGTCCAGCGGGTCTGCCCGCCCGGAGCGGACGCCCGGTCCACCGCCTACCAGCTGTGGACGACCATGCACGGCCTGGTCGGCTCGGAACTGATGCTGGCCTCGCGCCGGCCGCTGGCGGACTGGTTCATCCCGCCGACCGAAGAGGCCAACGAGGAGATGTACCGGCAGGGGGTCAGCGCGATGATGGCCGGCCTCGGCCTGCGCAACCGCTGAACCCCGGCAACGAAGAACCCCCGGTCCACTCGGGACCGGGGGTTCTTCGTTCAGCTCAGAGAGCTAGTGAGGCTTATTCAGCCGTCGGCCGCCGCATGACTTCTGCGGTGATCAGCGGTCCGCGTGCGGGGCACGGCGGCCTAACCAGAATAAGCCTCAGTGCTCACGCACCGCCGGAGAGCTTCTCGCGGAGCGCCGCGAGCTGCTCGTCGGAGGCGAGGGTGCCACCGCTGCTCTTGGAGTCGGCCGGGGCCGAGCCCGAGGTGTAGCTTTCCGCGCCACCCTCGATGCCGGTCGCCGCGTCCGCCGCCGCTTCGGCGTCGGCCTCGACGGCCTTCTGGACCTGCTTCATGTGGGCCTCGTAACGAGTGTGCGCCTCGGCGTACTGGCGCTCCCACTCCTCACGCTGCTTGTCGAAGCCTTCCTGCCACTCCTGGGTGTCCGGGTCGAAGCCTTCGGGGTAGATGTAGTTGCCCTCGGCGTCGTACTCGGCGGCCATGCCGTACTGGGTCGGGTCGAACTCGGTGTCCGGCGTGACACCCTCGTTCGCCTGCTTCAGCGACAGCGAGATGCGACGGCGCTCGAGGTCGATGTCGATGACCTTGACCATGACGTCGCCGTTGACCTGGACGACCTGCTCCGGGATCTCCACGTGGCGCTCGGCCAGCTCGGAGATGTGGACCAGACCCTCGATGCCCTCTTCGACGCGGACGAACGCACCGAACGGAACCAGCTTGGTGACCTTGCCCGGCACGATCTGGCCGATCGCGTGGGTGCGGGCGAACTGGCGCCACGGGTCTTCCTGGGTCGCCTTCAGCGACAGCGAGACGCGCTCGCGGTCCATGTCGACGTCCAGGACCTCGACCGTGACCTCCTGGCCGACCTCGACGACCTCGGACGGGTGGTCGATGTGCTTCCAGGACAGCTCGGAGACGTGCACCAGGCCGTCGACGCCACCCAGGTCCACGAAGGCACCGAAGTTGACGATGGACGACACGACGCCCTTGCGGACCTGGCCCTTGGCGAGCGCGTTGAGGAACTCGCTGCGCACCTCGGACTGGGTCTGCTCCAGGTAGGCGCGGCGGGACAGGACCACGTTGTTGCGGTTCTTGTCCAGCTCGATGATCTTCGCCTCGAGCTCGCGGCCGACGTACGGCTGCAGGTCGCGCACGCGGCGCATCTCGACCAGGGACGCGGGGAGGAAGCCGCGCAGGCCGATGTCCAGGATGAGGCCGCCCTTGACGACCTCGATGACGGTGCCCTTGACGGGCTCGTCCTTCTCCTTGAGCTCCTCGATCGTGCCCCAGGCGCGCTCGTACTGCGCGCGCTTCTTGGACAGGATCAGACGGCCTTCCTTGTCCTCCTTCTGGAGGACCAGGGCTTCGACCTCATCGCCGACGGTGACAACCTCAGCCGGGTCGACATCGTGCTTGATGGAGAGCTCACGCGAGGGGATGACACCCTCGGTCTTGTAGCCGATGTCGAGCAGGACCTCGTCGCGGTCGACCTTGACGATCGTGCCTTCGACGATGTCGCCATCGTTGAAGTACTTGATCGTCTTGTCGATCGCCGCGAGGAAGTCTTCCTCCGACCCGATGTCGTTGATGGCGACCTGCTGGGGCCCGGTGGGGGCGGTCGGGGCGGTGGCGGTGTCGGTGGTCATTAGGCGGGTTGCTCCGGTGGATGGGAATCGAGGGTTGGCAGTTGTCGGCGCGATGGGAGAGCATGCGACGACCCTGCGAGCAAACGTCCACCAGTGAACGACCGCGGCATTGACCCCGCATACGGTGCGCGACCCGAGTCCCAACCAGAAGCTGAGCGGAAGGCAGCGCGAACCCACTGCGCTAACACTTATCCTACGCGGCAGCCGCTAGGCGGCACAATCAGGGTCCCCCTGGCTCGCTAAGGTCCTCGCGGAAGCAAACCGCACGCCCGAGGATGCAGGTGGAACAGGTAGCAGCCACCAGGACCGGAGACCCCATCATGCCACCGGAGGAGGCGCCCGCGCCGGGGCGCCACGACGCCGCCGAGCACCGGCTGGGCACCACCGCGGTCGCCTACCGCGAGGTCGGCGGGGCCGAAGCCGCGGCGGCCAACCTCGCCTGGTGGGACGCCGACGCCGACGACTACCAGGCCGAGCACGGCCGGTTCCTCGGCGACGCCGACTTCGTCTGGTGCCCGGAGGGCGTCCGGGAGGCCGACGCGCGGCTGCTCGGCGACGTCCGGGGCAAGCGCGTGCTGGAGGTCGGCTGCGGGCAGGCCGCCTGCGCGCGCTGGCTCACCGCCGAAGGCGCGCACGCCGTGGCGACCGACCTGTCCGCCGGCATGCTGCGCCACGCCCGCGACGGCAACGCGCGCACCGGCCTGGCCGTCCCGCTGGTGCAGGCCAACGCCGAGCACCTGCCGCTGGCTTCGGGCAGCTTCGACGCGGCGTGCTCGGCCTTCGGCGCGATCCCGTTCGTGGCTTCGGTGGACGCGGTGTTCGCCGAGGTGCACCGGGTGCTGCGGCCGGGTGCGCCGTGGGTGTTCTCGGTGACTCACCCGATGCGGTGGATCTTCCCCGACGACCCGGGCCCGCAGGGGCTCACCGTCACGCAGCCGTACTTCGACCGCACGCCCTACGTCGAGGTCGACGACGAAGGCACCGCGACCTACGTGGAGTACCACCACACCCTCGGCGACTACGTGCGCGCGCTGTCCGGCGCCGGGTTCACCCTCACCGACCTGGTCGAGCCCGAGTGGCCGGCCGGGCACACGCGGGTCTGGGGCCAGTGGAGCCCGTTGCGCGGCAAGCTCTTCCCGGGCACCGCGATCTTCCGCACGCACCGGTCGTGAACTCCCTCGAAGCGCAGCAGAACGCCCGGTTCGCCGCGCTCGACCCGCTGCTCCCGCCGATCACGGCCCCGCCGTCGGCGTCAAGCGAGCCCCTGCTGGTGACGGCGGGCGAGCGCCGGGCGGGCGGCCTGCTGACGCACGCGGTGCACGCGCCGGGGTCCTGGCCGACGCTCTGGGGGCCGTCGGAGATCCGGGACCTGACCGCGGTGCCCGGCGACAGCGGCGCGGCCGGCCTGGCCGCGCTGCTGGGTGCGTGGCGCGAGCGGCTGCGCGGGACACCGGCCGGCCCGGACTCGGGCTGCACGCTGACCTGGCCGAGCCGCGACGCCGAGGCGTCGGCGGTGCTGCTGGCGCACGGGTTCGCGCCGATGACGTGCCTGGCGGTGCGGCCTCCGGACCCGCCCGGCGAGCCGGGGCCGGCGACGGTGACCGTCCGCCGCGCCGGCGAGGGTGACGTCGACGCGCTGACCGAGCTGCGGCTGGCGGAGTGGCGCTACACGTCGCTGGTCGGCACCGCGGTGCCGAGGCCGGGCGCCCGGGCGCTGCTGCGCGCGGAAGTCGTCCGCTCGCTGCGGTTCAGCGGGCTGGTCTGGCTGGCGGAGGACGACGGCGTGCCGACGGGCATGGCCGCCTGCGCGCTGGCCTCGCCCGCGCCGGGAGACAGCATCCACGGGCGGCTGCTCCCGGGCCGCTGGGGGTACGTCGACACGCTGTCGGTCGCGCCCGCGGCCCGCGGCGGCGGGGTCGGCCGGGCGCTGATGGCGGTGGCGCACCGGGAGCTGGTCCGGCCCGGGACGCGCGGGACGTTCCTCTTCTACCACCCGGCGAACCCGCTTTCGCCGGTGTTCTGGCACCGGCAGGGCTATCGTCCACTGTGGACCATGTGGATCCGGCGCCCGGCCTGGTCCTGACCGCACGCCACGAGGGGGCACCATGGACATCGCCGAGCCGCTGCTCGCCGCCCACCGCGCGCGGTTCGCCGCGGTCGACGCGCTGCTGCCGCCCGCCGCGCCCCCGGCCGAAGGCGAGCGCCTGGACGCGGCGACCGCCGACGGCACGCAGGTCACCGGCGTGCTGCAGCGGCAGCGGCTGGCGCCCGGCGACGTCCCGATGCTGTGGTCGGCCGCCGATACCTGGCAGCTCTTCCCGTACTTCGGCGCGACCGGCACCGAAGGCGCCGACCTGCTGCTGCGGGCGCTCAAGGCCCGGCTCACCGCCGAGGAGACCGGGGACGACTCGGCGTGCGTGGTCGTCTGGCCCAGCCGGGACGCCGAAGCGATCCGCGCGTTCCTCGACCACGGTCTCGTCCCGTTGTCGGCGGTCGGCGTGCGGACCGCTCCCCCGCCCGCAGCCGAGCCGGGCGTGACGATCCGCCGGGCCGGCCCCGGCGACTTCGCCGCGGCCCTGGACCTGGCGGCGGCGACGTTCGACTACACCGGGCTCGTCGCGGCGCCCCGCCGCGACAACACGGCAGAGTTGCTGGCGCCGTCCCTGCGGGCGGCCCTCGCCGAGGACGAGCCGTCCGTCTGGCTGGCCGAAGCGGACGGCGAGACCCGGGCGTTCGCGCACTGCGCGTGGGTCGACGCGGTGCCGGGCAGCGAAGCGGGCGAGTTGCTGCCGCCGGGGCGCTGGGGGTACGTGAACAACGTCGTGACGGCACCCGGTGAGCGCGGCAGCGGGCTGGGCCGGGCCCTGATGGCCCACGTGCACCGGGAGCTGCACCGCGGCGGCGCGACCCGGACCTACCTCTACTACAACCCGACCAACCCGTTGTCTTCGGTGTTCTGGCACCGGCAGGGCTACCGTCCGTTGTGGACGACGTGGGAGGTGCGCCCGGCGGCGGCGCTCCGGTGAGCCACCCACAAGTGTGACGTGCGTCCGGTGATCTTGCCGCCACCTCCCCACGGGACTAGCTTTTGAACTGACCGGTCAGTTCAAAAGTTCTCGAAGCGGGAGAAACCGTGCAGGTCCGAGCCGATCGGGTGTCCCTCGAGGGGCACCACGGCACCTTGTTACCGCCCACCTCGCTGACCTTCGGCGAGGGCGACCTGGCGATCGTGCACGGCGAACCCGGCGTCGGTGTCACCGCCTTCGGCCTCGCGCTGGCCGGCCGCCTGAAGCCGACCACCGGCACCGTGCACGCCGAGGGCGTCGACACGCCGCTGACCGAGCTCGTCGCCGTCGTCGACGCCCCCGGGGTCAGCGAACCCGACGACGCCCTGCCGCTGCGCGTGGTCGTCGGCGAGGAGCTGGCGCTGGCGCACCGCCCGGCGGGCAAGGAGGACGTCGCCCGCTGGCTGGCCGGCCACGACGCCGCGCCGTTCGCCGGCACGCGGTTCGAGAACCTCACCCCCGCCCTGCGTACGCGGCTGCTGACCGAGCTGGCCGCCGAGCGCAAGGGCGTGCGCGTGCTCGTCCTCGACACGCCCGACCGGCACACCAGCGACGTCGAGAGCTGGGCCGGGCCGGCGCGCGAGCAGGCCGGGCGCGGCCTGGCCGTGGTCGTGCTGACCGCGACGACGCCGCCGTCCGCGCTGCCCGGCACCCCCGCGCTCCTCGGCGCGGCGGAGCAGCCGGAGCCGCAGCACTGTGCTCCCCCCGCCGCCCCCGAACCCACCGAAGAGCTCCCCGCGAGCACTGACGGAGACCCCGAATGAACGCCTTCCGGATCGCGCGCAACGAGCTGCGCCGCCTCTCCACCGGCACCCTGCCGAAGCTCGCGCTGGTCGCGCTCGTGCTGGTGCCGCTGCTCTACGCGTCCTTCTACCTCTACGCCAACTACGACCCGTACGGCCGCCTCGACAAGCTGCCCGCCGCCGTCTTCACCAGCGACACCGGCGCGAAGGACGCCAGCGGCCAGCAGCGCAACGTCGGCCGCGAAGTGACCGACGAGCTGGTCAAGTCCGGCACGTTCCAGTGGCACGAGGTGTCCGAGCAGGAGGCCCGCGACGGCGTCCGCGACGACAAGTACTCGTTCGCCATCGGCATCCCCAGCGGCTTCTCCGCCGCGCTGCTGTCGGTCGGCAACTTCCAGCCGCAGCAGGCGACGATCACGCTGACCACCAACGACGCCAACAACTACCTGTCCGGCACGATCGCGAAACAGGTCGCCGAGCAGGTGCGCAAGACGATCGCGGAGAAGGTCGGCAGCGAGGCCGCGGACCGGTTCCTGGTCGGCTTCTCCACGATCTACGCCAAGATCCAGGAGGCGTCGAACGGTGCGTCGCAGCTCGCCGACGGGGCCACGCAGCTCAAGACGGGCCAGCAGAAGCTCGCCGACGGCGCCGCCAAGCTGGCGGACGGCTCGTCGACCCTCGCGACCGGCCTGGGCACGCTGAAGAGCGCCACCGCCGACCTGCCTTCGCAGACGCAGAAGCTGGCCAACGGCGCTTCCCAAGTGGCCGCTGGGGACCAGAAGGTCGCCGACGCGGCTTCCATCGCCGCGACGGCGTCGTCCGACATCCAGGGCAAGCTGGACTCCTACCGCAGCCAGCTGCAGACGGACCTGCGCAGCGCGGGTGTGCCGGAGACCCAGGTGGAGGCGATCCTGGCGAAGGCCGACCAGCTGCGCTCCCCCGTCGACCAGGCCAACGGCAAGATCCAGCAGGCCAACGGCGACCTCGCGAAGCTGGCCGACGGCGCCCGCCAGGTGTCCGACGGCGCGGCCAAGCTCGCCGCCGCGTCCCCGCAACTGGCGAGCGGCATCGCGCAGGCGTCCGACGGCGCGAACCAGCTGAAGGACGGGGCGTCGCAGCTGAGCGACGGCGAGAAGACCGCGGTCACCGGCACGAACCAGCTCGCGGACGGCGCGGTGAAGCTGCGCGACGGGCTCGCGGCCGGCCTCCAGCAGATCCCGAACCCCGACGACCCGACGCGCAGCGCGACGGCCAACACGATCGCGGACCCGGTGGCGGTGAACGCCAACGGCGAGGCGTCGGCCGGGACGTACGGCGCCGGCCTCGCGCCGTTCTTCATCTCGCTGGCCACCTGGATCGGCGCGTTCGTGCTGTTCCTGATCCTGCGCCCGCTCTCCACGCGCGCGCTGACCGCGGGCGCGGCGCCGTTCCGGGTCGCCGTCGGCGGCTGGCTGTCTTCGGCGCTGCTGGGCATCGCGCAGGTGGTCGTCCTGTTCGGCGCGGTGACCTGGCTGGTCGGCATCCACATCGCCCACCCGCTGGAGGCGATCGGGTTCGCGGTGCTGGTGTCGCTGACGTTCACGTCGGTGGTGCACGCGCTCAACGCCTTCTTCGGCGCGGTCGGCAAGTTCCTCGGCCTGGTACTGCTGGTGCTGCAGCTGGTCAGCGCGGGCGGGACGTTCCCGTGGCAGACGATCCCGGACGCGCTGTACCCGCTGCACGTGGTGCTGCCGATGGGGTACGCGATCGACGGCTTCCGCCACCTGTTCTACAGCGGCGCCTCCACCGGGCGGCTGCTCGGCGACATCGGCGTGCTGCTGGCCTACCTGGTGGGCGGGATCCTCGTGTCGACGCTGGCCGCCCGCAAGCGTCGCGTTTGGACGGTGTCGGCCCTCAAGCCCGAGCTGAGCCTGTGAGCGGCGGGACGAAGCAGAAGCTCTTCGAGGCCACGCTGGAGCTCTCGAAGAGCCGGGGCCTGGTGGGCCTGACGGTCGACGACATCGCGGCGGCGGCCGGCGTCGCGAAGGGCACGGTGTACTACAACTTCGGGTCGAAGGACGGCCTGGTCGACGCGCTCCTGCGGTACGGCGTGGACATGCTGGCTTCCCGGCTGCGGGACGCGGTGTCTTCCGCGGACCCGCTGGACGTCATCGAGGCCCAGGTCGACACGACGCTGGAGTTCATCGCGCAGTACCCGGGGTTCTCGCAGATCCTGGTGAGCGAGCTGTGGCGGACGCCGGGCCAGTGGCACGGGACGTTGTCGTTGCTGCGCGAGGAGATCATCTCGATCGTGAAGCAGCAGTTGTCCCGGTTGGAGTCCGCCGGCCGCCTGCCGGAGGGGGTCCAGATCCCGACGGCGGCGGCCGGGCTGTTCGGGACGATGCTCGTGGTGGCCCTGGACTGGCAGGTGTTCGGGCCGCAGCGGACCCGCGCGGAGGTGCGGGACGCGGTGATGGTGCTGATCCGCGGTCTCGGTCGCCGCTGACGCACGGCTCGGACGCCTCCGGTTTCCCGCGGGGTCGCCGGACATGAGGCCCCGCCGGCCGCTGTGCCCGCGGGGTGGCGCTTCGCGGGCGGGTGGCGGCCGCGGGGGCGCCCCCGTTCCCTACGTGTGATGTCTAGGGAGATTGGTCAGCCGGGTGACCGGCGGTTTGCCGCCGGTTGAGCTGTGGGGTCGGTGGTGATGGTAAAAGTGCAGCCAGCCTGGTAGCGCCGCCCGCCGCAGGGTCTCCGATGGGCAGAAACGGGCGTAGGCCCACCCGTCGGCCAGGGTGCGGTGGAACCTCTCGATCTTGCCATTGGTCTGCGGCCGATAAGGCCGGGTCCGTTTCGGGGTGATCCCCAGCTCGGCGAACCAGGCGACTGCCCGGTGCAGTACCGCGGTGGCGGTGGCGGCGGTTTCGTCGGTGTGAATTTCGGCGTAGGCGACGCGGGAGTGGTCGATGCGGGACAGCCAGTTGATCCGGCAGCGCACCCGCACCGCGTGCACCGTCGAGGCAGGTAGCCCGAGCCGGCCACCGATCTGGACCGGGCCCAGCCGCTGCCGCCACCGCAGTCGCGCGATCTGCCGCACTATCGGAGCAGGGTGCGGTTCGGGCTGTCGTGGGGACGGCTGCTGCGGTCGGTCATCCCAGCCACACCTTCGGCGCGATACCGCCTGGCCCGACTTCACATCCGGAGGCCTTCACCTGTCTGCACGACAGGCCGTCACCAGGTCACCTCAACTCGGGACAACGTTCCTGGACATCACACCTACGCTACCGGAGGGCACCGACAATTCGGGCGCGCCGGAAGCCGCTCGAGCGCGGCCATCTGCCCGGCCGCGGGGGCGCCCCCCGATTTCCACGCTACCGGTCGGCACCGACAATTCCGGCGCCCGGCAACCGGATCAGCCGCGGTCCTCGATCCGGGCCCGGACCGCCGCCGCGTAGGTATCGACCGCCGTGGCCGCTGCCGTCAGCTCGCAGGGGCCGTCGATCAGCAGCCTCTTCGCCGGGATGTACGCCTGCTCGATCTCCGGGTCCCCCACCAGCCCGTGCTCGCGGGCCAGTTCGTGGTCGCCGGCCAGGCGGGCTCGCAGCTCCTCGCGGCGGGCCACCAAGCCGTCGAGGACCGCTCGCTGGCGGCGGCCGTCCTCGACCGCCGGGGCCACCGCGTGCTCGTGGCTGTCGATGTGGCGCTCCACCCACTCCGCGTCGCCGTCCACCTCGGCCGATCGGAGCTGCTTGAGTGCTCCGCGAAGCCGTTGTGCGCGGGCCGGCAGCATCGCGACGCCCGTGAAACGCGTGGCCACGCGCAGCTGGTACGCCTCGATCTCCGCCAGCTCCGCCACCGCCTGGGTCAGCACCTCAAGCCGGCCCGCGAGGTCGTCCGGGGCCGGGCGGGCCTGGCCCGTGCTCGCCCTCACCGCCGCCACCCCCGGTGACGACTCCTCGCGGAACCCCAGCAGCAGACGCAGGCCGAGCTCGGCCGCGCGGCCGGCCAGCGGGGCCAGCACCTCGCCGACCAGGCGGTCAGGCTCGGCGGAGTCGTCGATCCCGTCGACGACCAGCGTGCGGCCCGCCACTCCGTTGGTGAGCCGGTCGGCGATGCGGTGGCGGACGGCGTCGGCCGTGCGGCCGGTCGCGTCGACCGCGAGGTCGACGCTGCCCGGCGGCGGCATCTCGCCGAGCGCGGGCGGCAGGCCGGGCACGCCGAGGGAACGTTCCCGGTCGGCGAGGACGATCCCGAACCGCAGCGCCGCCGCGACGGGCGAGCCGGCCTCGCCCGTGTCGACCACCCAGACGGTGCCCGGCTCCGCGCGGGAAAACCAGTCGGCGACGCGCTGCACGAAGGACACGTCGACGGCCTCGCCGACCGGGCGCGAGAAGCTGGCGTCGACCGCCGGGCTGCCCGAGGTCCAGATGCTCAGCTGGGGCAGGTGACCGAGCATCGTTTCGACCGGCACCATCCACGTGCCGGTGTCCTTGCCGACGACCATGCCGACGACGTGCCCGGTCGCCTCGTCGAGCACCGCCGTGCCGCCGAAGCCCGGGCCGAGCGGCTCGGCTTCGGCCGTGCGGAACAGGCGGACCCACTCGCCGCCGGTCTGCTCCGGGCCGCCGAGCCGCGCGTGCGTCCAGCGGCCGACCGAACCCGGCGGGAAGCCGAACGCGCGGACGAGCTGGTGCTCGCCCAGCGGCATGCGGTGCAGCGGGGCGCGGAACACGCGGGATTCCGGCCGTTCCAGGCGCAGCAGGGCGAGATCGCCGTGGCCGCCGCCGTCGGAGGGCACCCAGCAGCCTTCGACGACGGTCGCGGCGCCGGGCAAAGCCTCGGCCAGGCCGACGAAATCGACGCTCAACGCGGCGCGCGGGCCACCGGCGGTCTCGACGACGTGCGCGCTCGTGAGCACGTGGTACTCGTCCAGTACCGTGCCCGCGCCGCACACCCGGCCGAGTTCGTCGTGCAACCGGACCCGCCAGCGTCGTCGCTCACGCTCGAACCCCATTCGGCGGACCCTACGCCGTGATCGCCACGCGTTGGCGCCGACCCACTTACCCAGCGGTAATGGCTCACCCGAACGGAGTCGTCCGTTCGGCGCAACGCCCGATCACAGTCGCCCGAACACGCGGCTGCCGGGCGCGGCCGGATCGTCGCCCGCCCAGAACTCGAACCAGTGCTCGACGAACTCCTCGCGCGACAGGCGGCCGTCGCCGTCGGTGTCGAGGAGGGCGAAGACGTCCTCGGACGGCGTCCCGACGCCGTTCCAGGCCGCGATGAGGCGGTCGTACTCGGCGGCGGAGATCACACCGTCGCCGTTTTCGTCGACAACTTCGAACATCGCCTCCGCCGTGCCGGTGACCGCGCCCGGCATCGCCGGGAGGGCGTCGACGACCTGCAGCACCTGGTCGAGGCCGACCTTGCCGCCACCGCCCGCAGCGTCGTCGAGGGTGCCCCACCAGCCCATCATGATGCCGGTGAGGCGCCGCCCGTCGGGCGTGCTCGCGTCGGTGCCGCGGAGGTCGAGCCACCGCGTGGTGAGCGCCCGGAAGTCGGTCTCCGTCAGGAAGCCGTCACCGTCGGCGTCCATGGCGCCGAACACGCCGGAGATCTTGCGCCGCTGGAAGTCACTGGCCATGGCGCCAGCATCGCCGCGGCCCGGGACTCCCGGCGACGTCCGCCCGAGTACTCCCGCGTCACGACCCGGTGATCCGGGCCGTGACGCGGAGTGAGCGGAACCTAGTGCGCCGCTTCGTTCCAGGAGCGGCCGTAGCCGACCGAAACCTCGAGCGGCACCGCCAGGGCGTACGCCGAGCCCATGCCCTCGCGCACCAGCTTCTCCAGCTGCTCCTTCTCCCCGTCCGCGACCTCGAGGACGAGTTCGTCGTGGACCTGCAGCAGGATCCGGCTCTTCAGCTTCGCCTCGACGAGCGCGCGGTGGACGTTCAGCATCGCCACCTTGATGATGTCGGCCGCGCTGCCCTGGATCGGGGCGTTGAGGGCCATCCGCTCGGCCATCTCGCGACGCTGGCGGTTGTCGCTGTTGAGGTCCGGCAGGTAGCGGCGGCGGCCGAAGATCGTCTCCGTGTAGCCGCACTTCGCCGCTTCGCCGACCACAGAGTGGAGGTAGTCGCTGATGCCGCCGAAGCGCGCGAAGTACGCCTCCATCTGCTCCTTGGCTTCTTCGGTCGAGATCCGCAGCTGCTGCGAAAGCCCGTACGCCGACAACCCGTACGCGAGTCCGTACGACATCGCCTTGACGCGGTAGCGCAGCTCCGGCGTGATCTCCTCCGGCGGCATCGAGAACGCCCGCGAGGCGACGAACGTGTGCAGGTCCTCCCCGCTGTTGAACGCCTCGATGAGGCCCTCGTCCTTGGACAGGTGCGCCATGATCCGCATTTCGATCTGGCTGTAGTCCGCGGTCATCAGCTCGGTGAAGCCCTCGCCGACGACGAAGGCGTCGCGGATGCGGCGGCCTTCCTCGGTGCGGACCGGGATGTTCTGCAGGTTCGGCTCGGTCGAGGACAGCCGTCCGGTGGCCGCGATCGTCTGCAGCAGCGTGGTGTGGATGCGCCCGTCGTCGGCGACGGACTTGATCAGGCCCTCGACGGTGGTGCGCAGCTTCGTCGCGTCCCGGTGCTCCAGCATGTGCTGCAGGAACGGGTGCTCGGTCTTCTCGAACAGGCCCTGCAGCGCCTCGGCGTCGGTGGTGTAGCCGGTCTTGGTGCGCTTGGTCTTCGGCATGCCGAGCTCGTCGAACAGCACGACCTGCAGCTGCTTCGGCGAGCCGAGGTTGATCTGCTTGCCGATCACCGCGTACGCCTCTTCGGCGGCCTGGGTGACGCGCGAAAGGTAGTGTGCCTCCAGGGTCGTCAGCTGCTCCAGGTCGACCGCGACGCCGGCGATCTCCAGCTCGGTGATCACCTCCAGCAGCGGCAGTTCGAGCTCGGCGAGCAGCTTCGCGCCGCCGATCTGCTCGAGCTCCTTGTCGAGCGCGCCGGCCAGCTCGAAGATCGCGCGGGCCTTGACCAGCTCGTCCTGGATTTCCTTCTGCTCCAGGCCTTCCGCGCCGCCGTCGAGCAGCGACAGCTGCCCGTCGCCGCCGTCGGCCTCCGAGCGCAGCTCGCGGTGCAGGTAGCGCAGCGCGAGGTCGTCCAGCTCGAACGTGCGCTGCCCGGGCCGCACCAGGTACGCCGCCAGCGCGGTGTCCATGGCGAGCCCGGCGACGGCCCAGCCGCGGGCCCGGATCGCGTGCAGCGGGACCTTGAGGTCGTGGCCGGTCTTGCGGATCGCCGGGTCGGCGAGCCAGGCGGCGAGCGCCGCGTCGTCGGCCTGGTCCATCGCCGTGACGTCGACGTACGCGCCTTCGCCGTCGGACGTCGCGAAGGCCACTGCCCGCAGGTCGGACCGGACCGACGTGCCCACCGCCCGGAAGGACAGGGCCACCGGCTCGCCGGCGCCCGCGTGCGCGGTCAGCCACGCACCCAGCGCTCCGGGAGCCAGCGCCGAACCCGAGACCTCGAAGCCCTCGTCGGCCTCCGGCTCGGCGCTCTGCAGCGTCGCGAACAGCCTGTCCCGCAGCACGCGGAACTCCAGCTCGTCGAACAGCGCGTGCACGGCTTCGCGATCCCACGGGCGCAGCTCGAGCCCGGCCGGGGCGACCTCGAGTTCGACGTCGCGGATCAGCTCGGTCAGCTGGCGGTTGAGCTGCACCGAGGACAGGTGCGCCCGCAGCGCGTCGCCGACCTTGCCCTTGACCTCGTCGACGCGGTCGATGAGGTCGTCGAGCGAGCCGAACTGCTTGATCCACTTGGCCGCGGTCTTCTCACCGACACCGGGAATGCTCGGCAGGTTGTCCGACGGGTCGCCGCGCAGCGCCGCGAAGTCCGGGTACTGCTGCGGGGTGAGCCCGTACTTCTCCTCGACGGCGTCCGGGGTGAAGCGGGTCATCTCCGAGACGCCGCGCTTGGGGTAGAGCACGGTGACGTGCTCGGTGACCAGCTGCAGCGCGTCGCGGTCGCCGGTACAGATGAGGACGTCGAAACCGTCCGCGGTCGCCTGTGTCGTGAGCGTGGCGATGATGTCGTCGGCTTCGAAGTTCTCCTTCACCAGCGACGGGATGCCGAGCACCTGCAGGACGTCCTTGACCAGGTCGACCTGGCCGCGGAACTCGTCCGGCGTCGTGCTGCGGTTCGCCTTGTAGTCGGCGTAGGTTTCCGAGCGGAACGTCTTGCGCGAGAGGTCGAACGCCACCGCGAGGTGGGTCGGCGCTTCGTCGCGCAGGAGGTTGATGAGCATCGAGGTGAAGCCGAAGACCGCGTTCGTGACCTGCCCGGTCTTCGTCTTGAAGTTCTCCGCGGGCAGGGCGAAGAACGCGCGGTAGGCCATCGAATGGCCGTCGATCAGCAGCAGCTTCGGACGCTCGGCGAGGCTGGTGGATCCTGTGGCGTTGGCAACGGTCGTCTTCTCACTCGGGCTCACGGGGCCGAGTCTAGGCTGAGGGTCCGACACTCTTACGTGTCGCATAGGAACAGGAGCTTTGTGTGACGGAAAGTGCCGCCCCCATCGACGTGGAGCGGCTGTCGGGCATCGACCCGGCGGCGGCGGACCAGCAGCTGAACGACAAGGTCGGGATGAAGCTGCTGGAGGCGACGGCCGAACGCGTGGTCGGCACGATCCCGGTCGAGGGCAACCTCCAGCCGTACGGCCTGCTGCACGGCGGCGCCAACGCCGTGCTCGCCGAAGCGCTCGGCTCCACGGTCGCCGCGCTCAACGCCGGCCCGGGCAAGGCGGCGATGGGGCTGGAGCTGTCCTGCACGCACCACCGGGCCGTCCGCTCGGGCACGGTCACCGGGGTGGCGACGCCGCTGCACGTCGGCCGCGGCACGATCACCGCGGAGATCGTGCTCACCGACGACGAAGGCCGCCGCACCTGCACCGCGCGGCTCACCTGCGTGGTCCGGGACCGGCCGCCGGGCGCCTGAGCCGGTGGACCTCGACCTCGCCCAGGTGCGGGCGTTCGTGGTGACCGCGGAGCACCGCCACTTCGGGCGGGCCGCCCAGGCGCTGTTCCTCACCCAGCAGGCGCTGTCGAAGCGGATCCGGAGGCTGGAAGACACCCTCGCGGCACCGTTGTTCCTGCGCACGCCCCGCGCGGTCGAGCTGACCGCCGACGGCGAGCGGTTCCTGCCGCACGCGCGCGAGCTGCTGCGGGTGGCCGACGCGGCGGTGGCCGCGGTGGGCGGCGAAGACCGGCCGCTGCGGCTCGACGTCCTCGACTACCGGCTCTCCCCCATGTTCCTGCTCCGCCGCCTCGCCGAGCGCGAGCCGGCGCTGGAGATCGACCGGGTCGCCGGTGGCGGGTTCGCCAACGCGGTCGAGCCGCTGCTGTCGGGTGAGCTCGACGCCGCCTTCGGCCGGGTCGCCGGTGGCGAGCGGCCGCTGCCCGATGAGCTGGAGCACCGGGTCGTCCGGCTCGAGCCGCTGGTCGCGCTGCTCGCGCCGGAGCACCCGCTGGCGGTGCAGGACGTGCTGCCGCTCGACGAGCTGCGCGCCGACGGGATCTGGCTGCCGGGCCTGCGCGGCCCCGCCGAGTGGCTGTCCTACCTGCAGGCGATGTGCACCCGGTTCGGGGTGCCGATCGACGACTCCGGCGTCAGCTACGACCTGCGCCACACCCTGGAGCAGACGCGGTACGGCAAGCGGCGCGTCACCCTCGCCGGCGCCGACATGGAACTGGCGCCGGAGCTGAACCTCAAGGTGCTGCCGTTCGAGCCGTCGCCGTTGTTCCCGTGGTCGCTGGTGTGGCGGCGCGGCGTGGCGCACCCGGCGCTGCGGCGGCTGCTGGCCCTGGCCGGGCGCACCAGCCGCGAAGAGGGCTGGTGCGCCCAGGACCCGGACCACACGTGGCTGCCGGACGACGACGTCAGCCTCGCAGCCGCCGCGCGAACCACTCCGTGAAGGCGACGTCGACGCGCGCCGCTTCCGGGGTCCCCGGCGGGAATTCGTGCCCCATCCCGTCGACGGTCACCAGCTCGCTGCCCAGCTTCGCGCGCAGCGCCTCGGCCGGCTCGCGCACGGCGGCGTCGTCGTCCGCGCCGGTGACGATCAGCAGCGGCGCGGTCAGCTCGGCCACCCGGTCGACGTAGTCGTAGCGCCCGGCGACGGCCCGGGACCGCGGGGTCCACGGGTAGACGACGTCGAAGAGCCGTTCGTTGCGGCCGATCACCGGCGCCAGCTGCGCCACCGGGCTGACCACCGCGGCGGCCGCCACCGGGACCTCGCCGCGGGCGAGCACCTCCAGCGCGACCAGGGAGCCGGCCGAGCCGCCGAAGAGGCCGAGCGGGCCGTCCGCGCCGGGCAGCCGGTCCCGCAGGTCCGCCAGCGCCGCCGGGAACTCCGCCACCGCCTGCTCGGTGACCGGTTCGAAGACGTTGAGCACGGCGTCCTCACTCGCCCGCCGGAACAGCTCCGCCGGGCCGCCTTCGGGCAGCCGCGCCCCGGTCAGCGGCAGGCCGAGGTAGACCCGCCACGCCTGCAGTCCCGCCATCGGCACGGCTTCGGCGAACGCCCGCTCGCTCGACGGCTCCTCCATCAGGTGCCAGCCGGCCACCAGCGCGGCCGGCGCGTCCCGGTCCGCCGGCGGCAACGCCACGAACGGCACGCCCGCCGCCACACCCTCGATCTGCATCCCGCTCTCCTTCGTTTTCGGTTCCCCACCAGGAAACCGCCGGAGAGCGGGCCGGGTCCAACAGCCTTTCCGGCGTCGGCGACAACCGCCGGTTGTCGCCGGAAACGCGCACCGGCCCCGCACGCCGGAGCGCGCGGGGCCGGTGCGGGGCACCCGGGACGTCAGCCGACGCCCAGGTACGCCTCCTTGATGCTGTTGTCCGCCAGCAGCTCCTTGCCGGTGCCGGTCTTGGTGATCCGGCCGGTTTCGAGCACGTACGCGCGGTGGGCGCGGGACAGCGCCTGCTGCGCGTTCTGCTCGACGAGCAGCACCGTGGTGCCCTGCTTGTTGATCTCCGTGATGATCCGGAAGATCTGCTGGATGAACTGCGGCGCGAGACCCATCGACGGCTCGTCGAGCAGCAGCAGCTTCGGCTTCGCCATCAGGGCGCGGCCGATGGCGAGCATCTGCTGCTCGCCGCCGGACATCGTGCCGCCCATCTGCGTCTTGCGTTCGGCCAGCCGGGGGAACAGCTCGAAGACGCGCTCCAGGTCCGCGCTGAGGTCCTTGCGGTCCTTGCGCGCGTAGGCGCCCATGTCGAGGTTCTCCATCACCGTCATGCCGGGGAAGATGCCCCGGCCTTCCGGTGCCTGGGAGATCCCGCGGACCACGCGGAGGTCACCGCGCAGCTTGGAGATGTCCTCGCCGGCGAAGGTGATCGTCCCGGAGGAGATCGGCCGGATGCCGGAGATGGCCCGCATGGTCGTCGACTTGCCGGCGCCGTTCGCGCCGATGAGCGTGACGACCTCGCCCTCGTTCACCGTGATGGACAGCCCGGAGACCGCCTGGATCCGTCCGTAGTGGACGGACACGTCCGACAACTCAAGCAACGTCATCGTCAGGCACCCCCAGGTAGGCCGCGATCACCGCGGGGTTCTCGCGGATTTCGGCCGGCACGCCTTCGGCGATCTTCTTGCCGAACTCCAGCACCACGATCCGGTCGGTCACGCCCATGACGAGCTTCATGTCGTGCTCGATGAGCAGGACGGTGTAGCCGTCGTCCCGGATCGTCCGGATCAGGCCCATCAGGTCTTCCTTCTCCGCCGGGTTGAAGCCCGCCGCGGGCTCGTCCAGGCAGAGCAGCTTCGGCTCGGTGGCCAGCGCCCGCGCGATCTCCAGGCGCCGCTGGTAGCCGTAGGGCAGGTTCTTCGCCCGGTCGGCCGCGCGGTCGGCGATGCCGACGAACTCCAGCAGGGCCATCGCCTTCTCGACGGCGGCCTTCTCCTCGCGGTGGTGCCGCGGCAGCCGCAGCAGCGCCCCGAGGAGGCTGGTCTTGTGCCGCGCGTCGGTGCCGACGACGACGTTCTCCAGCGCCGTCATCTCGCTGAAGAGCCGGATGTTCTGGAACGTCCGCGCGATGCCGAGCTGGGTGATGCCGTGCCGGGACGTCTTGCCCAGCGCGTTGCCTTCGAGCCGGACTTCGCCCGACGTCGGCCGGTAGACGCCCGTCATCGCGTTGAAGCACGTCGTCTTGCCCGCGCCGTTCGGCCCGATCAGGCCGAGGATCTCCCCGCGGCGGATGTCGAAGGAGATCTGGTCGAGCGCGACGAGACCGCCGAAGCGCATGGTCACGTTGTCGACCTCGAGCAGCGTCTGCCCGACCTCGACGTCGATCTCGCGGTCCGGCGCGACGACCTCGGCGACCTCGGCGTCGTGCTCGGCCCGCTCCTCGGCCGTCATGTGCTGCAGCTCGGCGACGAGGCCGCCCTCCGCGACGACCTCGGGGCCGCCGTTCTGGGGGTCGGTCATGGCTTGCTCCCCGGGGTCGGTTCGGTCTGCAGCGCACCGTCACTGCTGATCTGCTCACCCCGGCCCAGCAGCCGCTGGTACGCCTGCCTGCCGTAGGCGAGCAGGCGCTGGCGGGCACCGAGCAGGCCCTGCGGGCGGAAGATCATCAGGACGATCAGCGCCAGGCCGAAGATCAGGTACTTGTACTCGGCGATCGCCTGGAAGCGCAGCGGGATGTAGGCCACCACACAGGCACCGAGGATGACACCGACCTTGTTGCCCGAGCCGCCGAGGATCACCGCGGCCAGGAACAGCATCGACGTCACGACGTCGAACTTCTGGTTGTTCACGAAGCCCAGCTGGCCGGCGTAGAGCGCCCCGGAGAGACCGCCGATCGCCGCGCCGCTGATGAACGCCCAGATCTTGAACTTGAACGTCGGGACGCCCATGATTTCGGCCGCGTCCTCGTCGTCCCGGATCGCCACCCACGCGCGGCCGACCCGGCTGCGCTCGAGGTTGCCGACCAGGAACAGGACGGCGATGATCAGCGTGACGCACAGCCAGTACCACGGCGTGCCGTTCGAGTTGTTGAACAGCGGCGTCCCGTCGGCGTTGGTGCCCGGCGGGTGCCCGACCTCCTTGAAGCCGGAGTTGCCGCGCAGCGGGGCGACGTTGTCGGCGAGCAGCCGGACGATCTCACCGAAGCCGAGCGTCACGATCGCCAGGTAGTCCCCGCGCAGCCGCAGCGTCGGTGTCCCGAGGATCACGCCGAAGATCATCGTCACGACCATGGCGATCGGCAGCACGACGAGGAACGGCAGGTGCGACAGCGACGAGTCGGGGCTGGTGAACAACGCCATCACGTAGGCGCCGATCGCGAAGAACCCGACGTACCCGAGGTCCAGCAGGCCCGCCTGGCCGACGACGACGTTGAGGCCGATGGCGACCAGCGCGTACCGGGCCACCTCGAACATCGCGATCGGGAAGTCGTAGCCCGGCTGGGTGGTGATGATCGGCGGGTTCAGCACCGGCAGCAGGTAGATGAGCACCACCAGCGGGATGAGGATGCCCCACTGCTGCACGCGGCTGAGGTTGTTCCACCGCTCGCCGAGCGGGCGCTTCTTGGCGGTCGCGGCCGCCGGTGGAGTCGTGGTCGTGGTCATACCCGGGCCTTTCCGAGCGACTCACCGAGGATGCCGGTGGGCCGGATCATCAGGACCAGCACCAGCAGGACGAACGCGACGATGTCGCGCCAGCCGCCGCCGAACAGCGCCTGGCCGTAGTTCTCGGCGACGCCGAGCAGCAGGCCGCCGAGCAGCGCGCCGCGCAGGTTGCCGATACCGCCGAGCACCGCCGCGGTGAACGCCTTGATGCCGAGCAGGAATCCGCCCTGGTACCACGCGCCCTGCGGGATCTTCATCATGTAGAACAGGGCCGCCGCACCGGCGAGCAGGCCGCCGATGAGGAAGGTCAGCATGATGACGCGTTCCTTGTTCACGCCCATCAGCGTCGCCGTGTCGGGGTCCTGCGCCACCGCGCGGATGCCGCGGCCGAACTTGGTCTTGTTGACGAAGTAGTTGGCGCCGAGCATCAGCACGATCGAGGCGATCACCGTGATGATCGTGACGTTGGTGACGCTGCCGCCGAAGATCTCGAAGACCTCTTCGTTGCGCATCAGGCGGATCCCGAGCTCGGGGTTGCCGCCGCGCCAGATGAAGATGAGCTGCTGCAGCACGAAGGACGCGCCGATCGCGGTGATCAGGAAGACCAGTTTGGGCGCCCCGCGTTTTCGCAGGGGCCGGTAGGCCACGCGTTCCAGGACCACCGCCGTGCCGCCGGATATCGCCATCGAGGCCAGCAAGGCCAGGAGCAGGAAGCCGACCAGCTCGACCACGGTCAGCGTGGGCGTCTTGCCGGGCCGGAACCCGAGGCCGTAGAAGGTGAACCACGTCGCGTAGACGCCGTAGATGAAGACTTCGGAGTGGGCGAAGTTGATGAGCTTCAGGACGCCGTAGACCAGGGTGTAGCCCAGCGCCACGAGCGCGTAGATGCTGCCGTAGGCGAGCCCGTCGAACGTGTTGTTCCAGAACTGGTCCAGGAACGCGCTCACGTCGAACTTGATCCAGCTGTCGCCCTGGGCCAGCACGAGCGAGCCCAGTTCATGAGTCAATGACACACTAGTTCTCCATGTGGGACCGGGGTGCAGGCCCGGCGGGATCCAGCCGCCGGACGTGCACCCCGGTAATCAGAACGGAAGCGTTGCGCTACTTGATCTCGGTGTTGCGGACGATCTTCCCGCCCTCGACCTTGTAGGTCCACACGGTCGTGCTGGACAGCTCGCCCTTGTCGTCCCACTTGAAGTGCTTCGTGATGCCCTGGCCGTCGTAGCTCTTGACGAAGTCGAGCAGGCCCGCGCGGTCCTTCTTGCCCGAGTCGATGCCCTTGAGCAGGATCGTCGCCAGGTCGTAGGCCTCGGGCGAGTAGGTGCCCGGGTCCTTGCCCACCGCGGCCTTGTAGGCGTCGGTGAACTTGGTGAACTGGTCGGCCGGGACACAGGGGCAGGTGAAGTACGCGTTCGCGGCCGCCTCGCCGGCGCCCTTGACGAACTCGTCGTCCTTCACGCCGTCCGGGCCGACGAACTTGGCCGTGACACCGGCGTCGTTCAGCTGCTGCGCGAAGGGCGCGGCTTCCTGGTAGTAGCCCGAGTAGAAGACGGCGTCCGGCTTCTCGCCCTTGATCTTGTTGACCACGGCCGAGAAGTCGGTCTGCTTGGTCTTGACGCTGTCCTGGCAGGTGCCCTTGTCACCCAGCGCCTGGATGGTCGAGGCGGCCAGGCCGGTGCCGTAGTCGGAGTCGTCCTTGATGACGCACACCTTGTTGGCCTTGAGCTCGCCGGTCATGAACTTCGCGGCGGCCGGGCCCTGGGTGTTGTCGTTGCCCAGGCCGCGGAAGAAGGTCTTCCAGCCGTTCTGGGACAGCGTCGGGTTGGTGGCCGACGGGGTGACCGTGACCAGGCCGGCACCGTTGAAGATGTTGCCGGCGGCCTTCGACTCACCCGAGAACGGCAGGCCGACGACGCCGATGATGGCCGGCGTGTTGACGATCTGCGTCACGATGCCGGGCGCCTTGTCCGGCGTGCCCTCGGTGTCGAACTGCTCCAGCTTGACCTGGCAGCCCGGGTTGGCCTTGTTGTGCTGGTCCACGGCGAGCTTCGCGCCGTTCAGGATGTTGACGCCCAGCGCGGCGTTGGCGCCGTTGATGGTGCCCGCGTACGCGATGGAGGTCGGGGCACACTGGGCCTTGCCGTCGCCGGCCGGGTCGGCCGCGTCGGCGGCGGCGGACGGCGCCGCGGCCTGGGACTGGGAGCTCGAGCTGTTGCTGTTCGAGCCGCTGTCCGTCCGCGCCGAACACGCGCTGAGGGCGATGGCCCCGACACTGGCCAGCACGATGACCCTCGCAAGTCGTGCTTTCTGCACTCGTTCCTCCAAATGCCACCTGGCCGCCCGGTCGGGCGGCTGTCCCGGCGTGGGACCTGACTGGCCGCTGAAAGTAGCCGCCCCGGGGGCCGTTGCACAGAGTCACACGTGCTCTTGTAGCCACATCGTGACGGTCGTCACGAGTATTAACGTATGGTTTACACCCGCTCGTCGTAATACGACCAGCGGGTGGTGACTCTCGGTGCCCGACAGCCCGCAGACTGCCCCTTGACGCCCGGCGCAAGGTGTGCAGAGTCTACGGACCCGACGTCGGCTGTCGTTCCCGGCCACGCCGGGAAGGCTCGCAAAGGTACCAAGTACGCCCTTTCGGGCACCCGGAGCGTCACGAAAAAGGGGGCGACCGCGGACGCGGCCACCCCCTTTTCGGGTGGATCAGCTGCCGATGCTCTCCACAACGGCCTCGGCCACGGCCTTCATCGTGGTCCGCCGGTCCATGGCGGTGCGCTGGATCCAGCGGAAGGCATCGGGTTCGGTGAGCCCCTGCCGGCTCATCAGCAGCCCCTTGGCCCGGTCGATGACCTTCCGCGTCTCGAGCCGGTCGGTCAGCCCGGCCACCTCGGCCTCGAGGGCCTGCAGCTCGGAGAACCGGCTGACGGCGAGCTCGATCGCGGGCACGAGGTCACGCTTCGCGAAGGGCTTGACGAGGTAGGCCATGGTCCCGGCATCCCGGGCCCGTTCGACGAGATCCCGCTGGCTGAAGGCGGTGAGGATGACAACGGGCGCGATCCGGTCACCGGTGATCTTGGAAGCGGCCTCGATGCCGTCCAGCTTCGGCATCTTGACATCGAGGATCACGAGATCGGGCTTCAGGTCGGTGGCCAGCGCGATGGCCTGCTCGCCATCCCCGGCCTCCCCGACCACTTCGTAGCCTTCTTCCCGCAGCATTTCGACGAGGTCAAGCCGGATGAGAGCCTCGTCTTCCGCAACGAGCACCCGACGCTGCGGCACGGTGGCGGCACCGTGGGCCTCGGTAGCCTGATCGGTCACCGGGGTCCTCCTGAAGACTCGGCGGGCGTGGACATTCCGCGGCGTTCCGCGAACCTGAAGCCTACCGGGAACGATCCAGTGGAAGAGATGGCGTTCACCACGAAGTGGCCAGCATGACACTGGCAGCCGGGAGGGTGGCCCCGGGCAGGGGCGGGGTGCGGTGATCCCGTAGAGTCACCACGTCACGCCCCCGTAGCCCAACTGGCAGAGGCAACGGATTCAAAACCCGTCCAGTGTGAGTTCGAATCTCACCGGGGGCACAGTGACCCACCAGCACAGAACGGCCCCTGATCAGGTGTTATCCGGTCAGGGGCCGTTCTCGTGAGTCCGGTCGTGTCTGGCTCTGTCCGGCCGTCTACGACCCTCCACCCCCTATGCGCCCCCGCGAGTTGGGCCCTCGTCGCCCTGCCAGTCGAGCGCCTTCTCGATGCGGTCGTGGGCCGCCGACTCCAGGCCGGCGATGACCTTGGCGTAGATCTGGTGCAGGACGGCGACTGAGTGGCCGGCCCACTCCGCGCACTGCGTAGAGGGCACCGCAGCGGCCAGCCAGGTCGACACGCAGGCGTGGCGGAGGTCGTAGGGACGCTTTGCCAGCGGAGAAGCGTACTCGTCGTCCGAGAACGCCGCTTTACGCGCCTTGTCCCAGACCCGACCGATCGTGGATTCGGCCAGGTCACCCCCAGTCAGATTCCGGAACAGCCGGCCGTCTGCCGCCGTGCCGAGCGTGGTCAGGTGCGTGTGCAGGATCGCCGTCAGCGGCGGTGGCGACGGCACTGTGCGGACCTCTCCCTTTCCCCTCTGCTTGAGCTGCCTGCGGTCGCGGCGTTCCCCGCTGTCCGTCCAGGCCGCGCCGGTGATCGGCGCGGTCTCCGACAACAGCAGCTCGCCCCACCCCTCTTCGGGGAGCTGCAAGTCCGACTTGCGGAGCATGGCCGCTTCCTCCGGCCGGAGAGCCGCGTAGTACATGACGGCGAAGAACGCGACCAGCATCGGCCCAGACGACCGGCGCGGCTGCCCTTCGACCCGCTGCGCCTCCACTTCGGACAGCAGGCTCTTCGCCTGCTTCGGGTTTATGACCACGCGCTTATCGATCGCCCGGACGCTCTTCGGGGCCGTCCACTTCACCTCGGAGAGTCGATTTGCGGTCAACAGCTTCAGTTCGTGGGCGTACTCCAGCGCGTTGTACAGAACGGCGCGCTTACGGTTGACGGTCTTCGCGGCGGCCTGCTTTCCGTCGAGCTTGAGTGACAGCACTTCCAACACTTCCCGAAGCGCTGCCTTGTCGTTGAGCCTCGACACCGGCGCGGTGTTCGTCTTGAGCCACTTCAACGCCTGCTCCACATCTCGCGGCTTCGGCTCATCGCGGCGTTTGGTGTTGAACGCCCACCCGGTGAGCGCCCGGCGAAGCGTCCGGCTGTCCGGCGCGCCCCGGGTCGTCTTGAGCAACGCCGGCGTCACGCTGGCGAGCGCGTCAGCGTTCCCCGCCCGCGACTTCCCCGCGGCCCGTGGCCACTTCATGTCGACGTACTTGCACGCGAAGTCGAACCACGGCATTTCGTTCTCCTCCCGCAGCTTCGAGACCGGGAGACCTTGCGTGCGCTCAAAAGCCTCGCCGCGTCGTGACGCGGCAACCAGGTCTGAGCGGAAGCTATCGGCTAGCGCACTCGTCTCGAACGTCTCACCGAAGCGCACGCCGGCGACGAACCAGACGACGCGGTAACTCGTCTTCGACTTCCAGACGCGGGTTTCGATCTTCCAGATCTTGACGTCGTAGGTCGTGTCCATCAGGCGGCCTCCTCACAGTTGTCGAGCCAGGTTTCGAGGTCGATTCGGCGAATGCGGATCTCTCCGTTCGGGAGCTTGATGCAGCGGGGCGCGCGCTTCTTGGCGCGCCACTCGTAGAAGGTCGAGCGCGCTACGGCGAGTTCGGCGCAGAGTTCAGCGATGGTGAGGTGCTGGCGTGGCGTGGCCATCGTTGGTGAGCCCTTCGGGTCGTGCTGTCGGTGGCGGCGATGCGCATGGGCTCTCCTCGGTCTGGTGTGGTCGGGTCGGTGCTGAGGGGTAAGCCGTACCAGCCGTACCAGCCTCGTTTTGCCTGGTCAGGTGCGGTACGGCTTGGTTTAGTGGTACGGCTTGAGCCGTACCAGGGCAGTTGCGGCGGTACGGCTTGAGCCGTACCAGGCGGGGAAGCCGTACCAGGGCTGACCTGCGAAAACGAGGCTGGTACGGCTGGTACGACTACCCCGCCCGGCAGTGTCAGGCCGACCGCGCCCGGCGCAGCGGAATCGCGCCCCCGGCGGACTCGTCGCCGTCGCCCTTGGCCGGCGGATCGGCGCAGTAGCGCGCCCACGAGTCGGTGAAGTCGGCGCGGCGGTAGCCCTTGGCCTGCCCGGCACCGGGGAACCGCATGGTGTCCGAGCGGATGCCGTACTCCTTGAGCAGACTGCCGAGCTTCATGGCGGTGAGCCCGGTCGCGCCGTACTCCCGCCACGGCGACTCCTCCAGGCCCCGCAGGCGGTGCAGCAGTTCGGCGGTCGGCAGGGCGAGTTCCTCGCCGAACGCAGTCCGACAGTCGGTGAGCAGGCGTTGCCGGTCGGAGCCTTCGTTGTCCTCGTCGGCGGTGGCGGTGAGGGCGAGCACGGCGGCGCGGGAGCGGTCGCCCCAGGTGCCGCCGGCGTGGTCGGCGACGGCGACCAGGGGTTCCCAGGTGTCGGCGGCGCGGTCTTCCACGGGCATCTCCGGTTCAGCGGTCTCCAATGTGGACAGGTCGGCGCGCAGCCACGCGTGCAGGTTGTCGGCGAGCATCCGCAGGGCGGGCCGGTCCCGGCGGTGCCGGTACGGGGCCACGGTTTCGCCGGGCGCGCGGCGGCGCATCCGGGCGATGACGGCGCGGTCCTCGATGGTGTCCGGCATCGCGCCGATCCCGGCGAGGGCGGCCATGGCGAACGTGGGAATGGACTCGACGCGCTGGTTGGTCGCGTCGTAGCGCTTGGCCGGCCGGTTGCGCTGGTGCCCGGCATTGAGCAGCCCACGCAGATCCTCGTTCCCGTCGGCCTTCGGCCCGAAGATCGTGTCCGCCTCGTCCACGAGCAGGGTGGGCGGGTCCTCGGAGACGGACCGGTAGACAGCGGCCGGGCTGCTGTTGACCGTGATGAACGGGTTGTGGCAGGTGGCTTCCACGATGTCGAGCAGTCGGGACTTCCCGCAGCGCTTCTCCGGTGCGCGGATCACCAGCCGGGGCGCGTGCGCCCAGGCGGGCTGTGCATGGGTGGCGGCGATCCACAGGACGATGGCGTCGGCGGTCTCGGGGTTGGGCAGAGCCACGTACCGGGTGAGCGCAGCCCGCAGCGAGTCCAGCAAGGCGGCCCCGTCCAGAGTGGACGGTTCAAGGTCATAGGTGCCCATCGGTGCTCCCCCGTCGTTCGGTGTCGTGATGGTCATCAGGCGGCCTCTCGCGTAGCGATCCAGGCGTCAACCCGCGCCCACGACGCGGCGGCCTGCGCGCGGATCTGGGACGGCGTCAGGGCGACCCGGGTGGCGACGGCGCGGCGGCGGTCCAGTTCGGCGTAGGTCGGCGCGGCGGCGATGGCGCGCCAGTCGGCGGCGGCCGACACGGCGTTGGACGTCTCGCGGGCCGTGCGGCGGCGGTCCCACTCGATCCATTCGGCGAGGAGTTCGGCGACGTGCGGGCTGGTGGCCAGCAGTCGCCAGGCGGCGGCGTCGAGGGTGAGTGCGCGGTACTCGGTGAAGGGGATGGTGACCCGGGTGGCCGGGCCGGTGGCGGTGGTGTGCGTGGTCAAGGCGGGTCCTCACGTCGGTCACACAAGGTGACGGTGTGTGGGTGCGTTGAGCCAGGACTAGGACCGGGCGGTGATGGCGCTAGCCTGGTTTTCCGGGTGTTTCCGCAGGTCGGAGCGAGGTGGGTCTAGGGCGCTAGTGCGCTGGTCACGACTGCTGCGGGTGTCTAGAGGAGGGGTCTAGGTCTAGGGGCGGTCCGGTCTAGGACGCGCACCGCCCCTAGCCTCCGAGAGTGGTTACGCTCGGTTGTTCTTGGCGGTGGTGAGGGCGTCGCGGGTGTAGCCGTTGCGGTTGGCTCCCTTGCCGGTGTCGGGGTCGGTGCTCCACACCTGCTTGGGCTTGACGCCGTAGGGCTTGAGCGCGGTGGCGAGGTTCTGCGCGGTCCACCCCCGGTACTGGCCGGGCCGCAGCTCGGCGAGGCGGGTCACGATGGCGTCGGACCACAGCTTGTCCTCGCCCCGGGCGAACACGGCGATGGTGTCGGCCAGCGGGTCCAGCCGCGCGGCCTCGACGTCGACGGCCTCGCCGGCGGCGTAGCCGGTGATGTTGCCCAGCGCTTCGCGGCGGGCGCGGGCGCCGGCGGCGATCTTCTTGGCGTCGGTGGCGTCCTTGTAGACGCTGCGCACGATCTGCGCGTCGTCGCCCTCGCCGGCGAGGTAGCCGATGCCCCGGTCGGAGCGGGCGAACATCGTGGCCCGGACACCGGACTTGTACTGGCTGGTGCCGAGGACCATGTCGTTGGCCTGCTGTCCCATCACTTTGAGGCAGAACCGCAGGATGGCGTTGGCGGAGATGCCGGTGGGCAGCGACTTGGCGTCCGGGCGCTGGGTGGCCAGGATCAGCGTGATCCCCAGGGCGGGGCCGCGCTTGACCAGGTCGGTGCAGATCTCTTCCAGCTCTTCGCCGTGTTCGGGGTGCTCGAACCACACCTGGCACTCGTCGACACCGACCACGATCGGCGCGAGCCGCAAGTCCTTGCGCGCGGCCAGTTCCGGGGTGACCTTGTTGTCCGGGCAGACCGACTCGGGCAGGTTGCGGATCACCTTGGTGCGGCGGCGCATCTCCTCCCGGAGTTCCCGCATCTCGACCACCATGCGCTCAATGTCGTCCGGGTCGTCGCCGACGCCGTAGGCGTGCGCGCACTGCGCCAGCGGGGAGAGGTCGCCGGTGCCTTTGAGGTCGTAGGCGTAGAGCACGGCGCGCGGGTCCAGGGCGGCGATCAGCAGCAGTTCCCGCAGGGTGACGGTCTTGCCCATGCGCGGGACCGCGCCGATCACCATGGAGGCGAACATCAGGGTGATGGGCACCCAGCGGCCGCGCTGGTCGGTGCCGAACGGCTGGGCCTTGAACAGGTCGACCGTCGCGCCTGGCTTGGCCAGCGGCCACGGCTTCTGCTTGGCCTTGGACATGTCGGTGTCCCCGACCCACAGCACCAGCCGTCCTTCGTGGACCTTCGCGTCTCCCTCGGGCCACACGCACCCGATCTGGCGGCGCAGGGCGGAGGACAGCTCGTCGCGCTTGGCGATGATGTCGCCGGCCGTCACCCCGAGGGGCAGGTCGACGTCGGCGCGCCAGCCGTCGCCGTCGCGGGCGATCGGGTTCGGGAACTCGATGCGCTTGCCCTTGGCGTAGGCCTGGTTCAGGCCACCGATGCCGAGGGAGCAGAGCGCGTCCTCGATCATCGACGACGTCAGCTTGGGTGTCTTGACCGAGTCCACGGCGCGGCCGGCGACCGGCTTGTCCGCCGGGGCGCCCCACCAGCCCACGGCGGTGAGGGTGGCCGCCAGGGCCGTCCAGTTCCACACCGGCGGCACGAACGTCAGGCACAGGTACGCCGTGGCCAGCAGTACCAGGACGGCGACCATGACCGGGGCGGAGCGGCGGCGCACGGTCTCGTTGCGGGCCTCGCGCAGCTTCATGTACACGTCCGCGTCGTTGCGGTCGCGGGCGTTCATCCGCACCGGCTTGGACTCCGCGTCGAACACCCACCGCCCCACCCGGGCGGTCAGCCGGCACAACGCGCCCGGGGCGCGCAGCAGCGCCGACGGGACGTACACCGGCACCCGCAGCGCGTGGAACGCGAAGGTGTGGGCGGCGTAGCGGACCAGAAACCGCGCCCGTGCCTTGAACTCCTCCGCCGATGTGAGCCACTTGGCCACCAACGGGCGGGCGGTGGCGTCGGAGACGGTCTCCCACCACGTCGCCTTGGTCGCCGGCGGGTCGACCAGCCGGACGACCGTGCCGGGCTCGGTGTCGTCGGCGGCGGGCCGGTCCTGCTCCGGGATCTCCTCCGGCGTGCGGGCGGTGTCCGGGCGGATCGGGACGACATTCCCGGCCCGCGTCGTGGCCGTGTCGGTGGCGGCCGGGTCGGTGTTCACGGGGCCGTTCACGGGAGCGTCGGCCGGGGTGTTCGTGGACGGGTCGGGCGTGCTGTTCACGGAGGAGGGCCTTTCGGGATCGGGTCCGTTCACGGACTCAGGCGTGTGGTCGGCGGTGGTGGACATCAGGCGGCCTCCTCCTGGTCGACGGTCACGGGCTGGTCAGCGGGCACCGGCGCGACGGCCGGGCGGGCGGTTTCGGCGATCAGGTCGTCGGCGACGTTCTTGCTGGTGCCGCGCGAGATCTCCGGGCAGACGGACCGGACCCAGGCCGGGGTGATCTCGATGCCCGGGGCCCACGCGGCGCGGGCGTCGGCCAGGTAGTCCCCGCGCAGCTTCCGAACGGGCTTCGCGGCCGGCTTGCGAGCCGGACGGCGACGCGGCCGGGTAGCGGGTGCCGACTTCTCCCCCGCGCAGTCCTCCGCCGAAGCAGCGGGCACGGCGGCCGGAGCGTCGGACGGCTGCTCTCCCGTGAACGCGGTGCCGGCGGCGGCCATGACCGCTTCGGTGAGCTTGTCCCGCAGCACCGGCGCGGTCTCCGCCGCGAGGAACACCAGCACCGGCGGCACCGAGTGCAGCACCACCCCGGCCACGTCGAGGTGCGTCCAGGACTTCCAGGTGTTCATGACGTAGGTCGCCAGGAACGCGAACCACTTCGTGCCATGTACCCAGCCGCCGGTGTCGACCTGGTAGCGGGCGGTCACCTGCTCCGCCCGCAACACCGCCACGAGCACGAGCGAGACCATCGGGTCCAGCAGCCACCCGGCCACCCACCCCAGCGACCAGACCGCAGCGCCGGCGGCGGCAAAGCTCTGGACATTGACCATGGTGAAGGCCAGGCCGAGGAAGATCCCGAGCCAGATCACCGCGTCGATCTGCGTGCGGACCTTCTCCACCCGCAGCGCCACCACATCGGGGTGGTTGGCCAGGCGGCGGACCTGCGCAGCGGTGGCGGCGTCCTGGGCGAGCTTGTCGGCTTGGGACAGCGGCTGGTGCTTCGCGTCCTGTGGAGCCAGGGTTTCCGTGCTCATCAGCTCTCCCCCCATTTCGTGCCGTTCTTGCGCTCCCACTGGTCCGCGCGGCCTTCGAGTTCCGCGTTGAGGACCTGGCGGCGCTGGTCGTCGGTCAGCGTGGAGAGAACTTCCTGCCGGACGCTGGGCTTCACGCTGGAGAGCATCAGGTGGACGACCGCGCAGGACGCGGCCTCGTCGTCGGTCTTCTTCTTGCCGAGCATCAGCGACGACCCCCACGGGTGGTGTGGACGATTTCGGTGATGGCCATCAGCCGCACGATCGTGGCGGCGGCCAGCAGCGCCGGGACGACCAGCGCGATCCAGGTGGCGGTGGTGTTCTGGATCTTCACGATCACCAGCCACTGGACGAACGCGATGATCGCCGTGGCCATGACCAGGCGGATCGTGTTGCCGGTCATGCGGGTGATCTCGCGAACGCCCGTCCGGGCGCGGATCGCCGACTTGCGTCCGGAGCGCCATACGGCGAACACGCCGACCAGCGCGAGACCGCCGAGGACCATCAGTACCTGTGCGGACATCTCAGGCCACCTCCGGCACGTCGAAAAGGTCGGCCTGGCCGGGTGCCTGCCAATCCCCGCCGTCCCACACCGAGTCCAGCGCGATGCCGTGTTCGGCGCGGATGACGGGCTCGGTCTCCGCAAGCCAGGCGCGGCGCGTGGTGGTCGGGGTCTTGGCCCAGGACTGGCCGGTCTGGTCGGTGTAGCGGCGGATCGCCAAACGCTCGATTGCGCGAGGGGTGAGGGTGCCTACCATGAGAGACCTCTCCGAGTAGCTACCTGCGTGGTGGTTGATCGGGAGACCCGACGCGGCGTGCGCGTTCTTGGCGGAGTGAGCCGCCGTGTCGGGACCAAATGCGACGGGGATACCGAGCCGGACCGTCATGCGGCCTCCCCGCTCTCCTCCGACGCGGCCGTGTCGAGCCGGAACGGCAGCACCCGCAGCGCCGCGCGGCTGACGCGCCGACGAGTGCGGTGGGCGTGCTGCGCATCGGTGAACGCGTGCCGGGTACGGGTCTCCGCCACGGCCGTCGCGCCGGTCAACTCCTGATCGACTTCGGCGATCAGAGCGTCAATGGCGGACTCGTCCAAGCCGTCCGGACAGTGCCCCTGAACAGCGGAAACACTGTCGGCGGCGCCCCGGGCGACACGGTTGGTGATGTTCGCGGACTTCATGAGGAACCTTTCGATCGAATGCCTTACTGCGCCTTAGTGCACACTATGGTGATTAGGTAAGTCAAGCTCGCACGTGTGGCGCATTAGGGTGATGTTGGTTTTCTGCGTACCCTGGCCAGATGCCTATCGATCAGCAGGGAGCGCAGCCGCTAGGCGCACAGATCCGGGATGACCTGGTCCGACGTATCCGGGCCGGTGAGTTCGCGCTCGGGGAGAAGATCCCGTCCCTCAAAGCGCTGTCGGCCACATACAACGTCGCCGAACTGACGGTCCACAACGCCATCCGGGAGCTTCAGCACGCCGGCGTGCTCGAGTCCGCCGCCGGGCGAGGCACGTTCGTCCGGAGCCTCCCGGACGAGAGCGCCCCCGCCGACGACGTCGCCGCGCTCCGGGCCGAGGTTGCGGACCTCCGGCGCCGGGTAGAGGAGCTTGAGAAGCGGTCGTGATGTTCGGCCATTCGGCCCGTGTTCCGTGATCATGGGAATAGCTTCGCCCGTGAGCGCCACCACAGTCCAAGGCCGGACAGTCCTAACAGCGCTCCCGCATGACAGCCAGGCATAACCGCAGGTCAAGAGCCATCCACCCAGCCCGATCGCAGCCGAAGAAGATCGAAACGAAGGGACTTGCCAGCAGTGGAAGCAGACCAGCCGTGGCTCTCGCCGAGGTCGACAACCGAGCTCGAACTGAACACCGGACTGCTTGCCGAGGTCCTGAAGGAGTACCGGAAGACGAACGGGCTCAATCAGGCCGACTTGGCCCAGATCCTCAACATGGACCAGTCGTACATCTCGAAGATCGAGACCGGTCAACGGCAGGTGCGGGACCTGGACACGCTGCTGCGGGTCGCCAACCAGCTCGGCATCTCACCGTCACGGCTCGGCCTGTCCAAGGAGTTGCTTCAGCCCGTCGCTCCCCCGTCGACGTCGGCACTGGTCAACGAAGTCGACCCGGTCGCGGTGAGCCAGGAGGAGTGGCGCCGGATGCGACGCGAGCTCAACAGCCGCCGTCGCGAACTCGCGGAGGCGGCCGCGTCGCTCTACCGGCCGGAAGCGCGCATCGGAAAGGCCCCGCTGATCGCCCGGCGAGAGTGGATGCCGCCGGCGCCGGTGCGCCTGGAGGACATCAAGCTTGAATGGAAGGATCACCGGGTCCCAATCACGGTCACCGGCACCGAGCCCGAGGCTGACAAGGCGTTGCCGCTCCGCGCGCCCGGCCGGCGCTTCGAGCGGTACACGTCGGCGATCAAGTACCTGGACCCGCCGGCACTGTTGGAGAACCGCACGAGCTATCGCCTCCTGGACGTCGACCTGTCGCCGTCAAACGAGCGAATGACGTTCGGCCTGGCGACGTACTTCGACAAACTCGACTTGTCCGAGGCCATCGCACACGAGCTGGCCGTCGCGCAGTTCCCGAACCGGAAGGTGCCCCGCGCGGACTGGGCCGAACTTCCGCTGCGCGGCCTGATCGGCGACCCGTTCGACCTGGAACGACGGCCAGTTATGCCCGCTATCGAGACGCTGACGCTCCGTCGCCAGCGCGACACCGGTAAGGCGACGTTCCTCCTACACTGGCGCGACCCTGCCAAGGTCGCGACGGCCGCCGGCATCTACGGCCTCATCCCGGCCGGCGAGTTCCAGCCGTCGTCCGTGGCGGCGTGGGACAAGGAGAACGACTTCGACCTGTGGCGCAGCATGGTCCGGGAGTACTCCGAGGAAATCCTCGGCGAGCCCGAGCGGGACGGCAGCCAGGGCGAGCCGCTCGATTACGAGAACTGGTCCCTGTACCGTGACCTCCAAGCCGCACGCGGAAAGGACCGAGTTACCGCCTACTGCCTCGGCATCGGTCTCGACACACTCACTTTGACAGCCACGATTCTCACCGTGGTCGTGATGGACGACGATGTCTTTGACGAACTATTTGGCGACGCCGTGGACGTTAATGCAGAGGGCGTCCTGGTGACAGCCTCAGAGTCGTCGTCAGTTTCCGAGGGTGTGCCATTCAACGAAGAGTGCGTGAATAAGCTCCTCACGAAGGAGCCCATGGCCTCACCTGGCGCCTGTATTTTGGAGCGATCTTGGCGGTTTCGCAACGAGATCCTCAGCTAGACCATAGAAGGATAGTTATGCCTCTGAAGCTTGCAAAGCTGCAAAAGAGAACAGCCGACTCCAATGTTCACATCGAAACATTGCGACCCGTAACAGAAGACGAAGAGAGAAGCATCAGAGATGCACTTCTCTACTGCCGCACATATGCCGCTCGCCTATCCACCCGACTAGTAGTCGGCGCAAAATCAAATTTTGATGAGGTTGCAGGCAGACTAAACCAGCACCTTCACGGCGACGAAGTTCGACAAACATCAGAGGAACTTAGCGCTTCACTCGTCGCACTAGCCCTGATCTGGAGACTTTGCCTCGATCAGCTCAGGCATGACATCTCAGACCGCTTCGGCAAAGACTCCGAGCAGCTCAACAAATTTGCCCTCGCAACCAACCGGGCATATGACGAGCACTTCGGATACAGGCTAATCGAAGGACTTCGAAACTATGTAGCACACCGCGCAATGCCGCCAATCTCGGGGAATGTGGAGCAGAAACGTGGAAACTCTCCTGGCGAGGTAATCATTACAGCAACCATCACCCTAGCCAAAGCTCCACTACTGGAGTCCGGAAAGATGCCAAAGACACTGAAGAATGACCTAGAGGCATATCCCGAATCAGACATACCTCTACCTGAAACCATTGATGACGGAATGGTCGGGTTTCAGAAGGTGAACGATGTCGTATTCGAGATTGATCGACCACAACTAGAGAATCACTTGACACGACTTCGAAATCTTATTCTTGAGACACAACCAGACGTCCCTGCACTTGTTGATTTCACAACAACACCCACGGGCGGCAAGTTCTCAGACTTCATTCGCTTTGACGATCTATTTTGGCTTCTAGGCGTTAATCAGGCCACTCAAGAGCAGTCTAAGAACTGAACGACAGACCCGGGCTATCCGACCCGTTAGCCAGAAAGCCTCGGCAGGTGTTACGCCTCCCTGACCATCGCCTCCTCTGAGGCACGACTGAGCCGCGACTCGACAACTTGATCGTCTTGCCGCCGAGTGAAGTAATAGTTACCGCCATCCGGCGGACCTTGAAAAATGAATCCGATTCGCTTCAACAGTTCCTGCTCCAAGTTGGCAGCCTGAAGCCACACATTCGTCTCAAACCTTGAAATTCCAGCCTGACGAACATCCGGGATAGTTTCAAAAAAGTCAAGTCGCTCACCCCAGTGAGTCCCTACAAAATCATCCCAATTAGCCTGCCCGAAATGATTCAGCTCCCGCCTTGGATAGTCCCGCCCTCGTCCACTCAACGATAACGCACCACAGTAGGCGAGCACCTTGGCAAAGTCAGAGAGAGCCGCAAGGATCATTGCCTCGAAGTACACCGTATCAGCATGACTCCGAGGATCCGCCATCGCTTCAAAGACGCGACAGTTCAAAACATGCAAGCTACTCGATACGGAGTCAGATTCGGCCATTTCTGACGATCCGTAGCCAAGGTCGTACATAGCCCGCTCAATGCGATACTCCTCCAGCGCAGTGCCGCCAATATACCGAAGCTTCCAGCGCCAACCCGGCTTGACTGAAAGACGTTCAGAGCCGACTTCCTCGCCGCTTTCTCCCAAGACTAGATGCCCTGCCTCATGAGCAAGGATGCGTTCGATATCGTGCGGTGAAGACTTCCGGAGATACTGGTCACTCAAGACAATAACTGACACCTCGGGTGTTATGACTGTCCTACCCGCGACTTCGCCCCCACCGCGCTGAGTCGTATACGCGGGAACTGAAGTATCCAACCGTCGAACGGCGGCCTGCAGGTCACTGGTTACTAAAACTTCAGCATCCGGGCGCCCCATGCGCGCGAGCCCTCGTTCCATTGCCTCGACTACCTCAACGCCTACCTCAGGCCCGTCAACAGTTAGATCCATGCGAGCGAGCGTAAGTCACCGTGACCGCAAATCGGCACATCTGTGCCCTGCGCGTACAGGTCAGGTCGACGCCAGCAAACCGAACTCCGCGCCAAGATCCCCCCAGCGTTACCACGACAGCGCCCCCGCTACGCCCCCGCAGGCCTCTTACAACCAACGTTGTCGCAGGTCGGAGGCCAGATTCATGATCCGTTCAAAACCCGTCCAGTGTGAGTTCGAATCTCACCGGGGGCACCCGCGGCGATCACACCAGCGTCGAACTGTGGCTTGGTCATCCGGACGACTTCCGTATCAGCTGCAGATGGGCCTCCCTCCTCGATCCTGTCGCCAGGCCGTGATGTCGATCATGGCGTGATCCGTTTCGTGGTCGATGCTGGTTCGCGCCCGCAAGCCGAGGACGTCCGTGTCTTCGCGGGCGGCCATAGCCGGTGATTGCTGGTCGGCGATCGAGCCGACGCTGGTGTGGGCCTTCAGTTCCGCCGCTCGGGTGGCACGTACTCGAACGTCGGGCCCGCGGTCGTCTTCCCGTCGCCAGTGGGCATCTTCATCAACGCCAGTCCCTGCTTGCGCAGCGCGAACATCGTGCCGACGGCATCCGTCATCCCGCCCGGGTTGCCGGTGAAGGCTTCTTCCAGCTGGTAGAGCAGCAGGCTGTAGGTCTCGTTGAACTCCTCCTGGGCGACGCGGATCGGGCTGCCTTCCGGGTAGTCGGCAGTCCGCGGGTTATGCCGCATCGGCAGCACGCCGCCTAGGTCGACCGCGATCTCCTCTCCGGTCGGGCCGGACTGGGGGGTGTCGCCGGTTCGGTAGCGGCGGCCCACTTTCAGCTCCTGGAACCGGAAATAGTGCGCGACCTCTTCCCGGTCGGGGTGGAAGACGTCGCGGTCGCCGTCCCAGACGTCCGTGCGCGCGGCTCCTTCGCCCTGCTCGACGATTTCCGCCAGCGCGGCCGACGCGGACTTCAGGTCGTGGACCGGCAGCACCTCGCCGCCTCCGCCGCGGAGGTGGAACTCGCCGATCTGGCGAGCCGGGTCGCCGGTGAACACCTGCTCCTCGCCCAGCTTGTCGCACAGCGTGCGCAACCCCTGTTCGATCGCGGCGTAGAACTGGCCGATCGTCCGGTACTCGTCGCTTTGCGGCGGCGCGTCCGCCGACGCGGGCTGCTCGATGCGCAGGAACAGCTCGAGGGCTTCCGGGCCGAACGGGGCCAGGTGGACGTGCACGGACCGGTCGCCGTGGGGCAGCGGATGCGGGTACGGCGGCAACAGGTCCGGCGTGTCGAGCTGGGGCGAGCCGCCGACGGCGTTGAGCAGGTTCGCGGCCAGGGCCAGGTGGATCATCTCCTCGGCGAGGACCGTCCCCACGACCTGGGTGGCTTCGGGATTGCGCGCCGGGTCCAGCGAGTACAGGGCGCACAGGTACGGGGGAATCGTCGCGTGCTCGAGTTCGATCGCCCACTGCAGGTGGCGGCGGAGATCGTCGATCGTGTCGATGGCGTGGGCGCCACGGGTGTCCATGCGGTACTCCGGTTCGTCGGGTCGGTGTCGGCAGCCAAGACCGGATGCCGGCGCGGTTTGTGACAGCCGGGCTGTCACAAACCGGGAGCCTGTCCGGTCCTTGCCGGAGAACGACGTCCCGGAGCGGCCGGGACGCAGGCGGGAAGGCACACCATGAAGATCGTCGTGATCGGCGGCAGTGGGCTGATCGGCTCGAAGCTCGTCCGGAAGCTGACCGCACACGGCCACGAAGCGGTCCCCGCGTCGCCCGATTCGGGCGTGAACACGCTTACCGGTGAAGGCCTGGCCGAAGCGGTGGAAGGCGCCCAGGTGCTGGTCGACGTCTCGAACTCGCCCTCGTTCGCCGACGACGCCGTGCTGGAGTTCTTCCGCACCTCCACCGCGAACCTGCTCGCCGCCGAGGAGAAGGCCGGGGTGGGGCACCACGTGGCGTTGTCGGTCGTCGGCACCGAGCGGCTCGCCGAAAGCGGTTACTTCCGCGCGAAGATCGCGCAGGAGAAGCTCATCAAGGAGTCCGGGCGGCCGTACTCGATCGTGCACGCCACGCAGTTCTTCGAGTTCGTGGGCAGCATCGCCCAGTCGGCGACCGAGGGGAACACCGTGCGCCTGCCGGACGCGCGCATCCAGCCCATGGCCGCCGAAGACGTGGCCACCGCGGTCGGCCGGGTCGCCGCCGGCGCACCGCTGAACGGCACGCTCGAGGTCGCCGGTCCCGAGCAGTTCGGGCTCGACGAGCTGATCCGCACCGGGCTGGCCTTCCGCGGGGACCCCCGCCAGGTCGTCACCGACCCGGACGCGCGCTACTTCGGTGCCCTGCTGGACAAGGACATGCTCCTGCCCGGTGCGGGCGCGCAGCTGGCCGCCACCCGGTTCGCCGACTGGCTCCCGCTCAACCCGCCGCCGGCGAAGTGACCACGACCGAGCACCGGATCGCCACGTCGGTCCTCGTCAAGCTCGTCGAATGAGCTTTCCTTGGCCCCGGCCGCGCGGCCGGGGCCCCGGGAGCCGACATCGTAGAGTCGGAGGGTGACGGATTCCGGGATGAGTGCCGAACTCGGTGACCTGGCCGATCTCGAGGCGGCCACGGCCGCCTTCACGAGAGTGCGGCCGCGCCTGTTCGGGATCGCCTACCGCATGCTCAGCAGCGTCACCGAGGCCGAGGACCTGGTGCAGGAGGTCTGGCTGCGCTGGCAGACCTACGACCGGTCCACCGTGACCAACCCGGAAGCGTTCCTGGCCACGACCACCACCCGGCTGGCCATCAACGTCCTCCAGTCGGCCCGCAAACGCCGGGAGACCTACATCGGGCCCTGGCTGCCCGAACCGGTCGACACCGCAGCGGACCCGTACCTGGGCGCCGAACGCGGTGAAGCGCTGGAGTTCGCGACCCTGCTGCTGATGGAGAAGCTCACCCCCGGCGAACGCGCGGCCTACGTGCTGCGGGAAGCCTTCGACTACACCTACGCGCAGATCGCCGACATCCTGTCGTCGACCGAAGCCGCCGTGCGCCAGCTGGTCAGCCGGGCCCGCAAGCACCTCACGAGCGAGCGGCACGCGTCCGTACCCGCGGCCGAGCAGCGGGAACTGCTGACCACGTTCCTCGCCGCCGCCCGGTCCGGCGACTTGGCCGAACTGGAGCGGCTCTTCACCCCGGACGTGACCAACCTGTCCGACGGCAACGGCCGCAAGGGCGTCGCCCGCCGTCCGCTCGTGGGCAGCGTCCGGGTGACGAAGTTCCTGCAGGCGATCTCCAGCTGGTTCTGGGACGACATCGACGTCGAGTGGGCCCAGGTCAACGGGCAGACCGCCGCCGTGCTCCGCCAGGACGGCATCGTGTACGGCCTGCTCACGGTCAGTGCCACCGCCGAGGGCATCGACCAGTTGCTGTGGCTGGTCAACCCCGAGAAGAACAAGGCGGTCCCGGCCTGACCCGCCGGCGGGAGGATCCGTGTTCGACCCGCACGAGCAGACCGTGCGCCGGTTCGCCGCGGCTTGGCGCCGGCGGGACAGCGCCGCGCTCGAAGCCGTCCTCGGCGACGACGCGGTCGCGACGTGCGACGGCGGCGACCCGGAGCCCGCGCCGGCGGGGACCGTGCGCGGCGCGACGGAGGTCGCCCGGCTGGTCATCGGGATCATGGGCGGGCGCGCGGACGCCGAGCTGACCGTCGAGTCCGTCAACGGCCGCGCCGGGCTCGCCCTGCGTCACACCTCGCGCGCCGTCGCGGTCGTCGGCGCCGAAACCGCCGGGTCCCGGATCACCACGCTCTGGATCGTGCTCAACCCGGCCAAGCTGACCGCCTGGCACCGCGGTTGACCGGGCCCGCACACCGGGCGGGCCCGGTCTTTCTCACCGCGCCAGCCACTCCCGATAGGTGGTCTTCGCGATGACGGCGCCGTCCTTGGCGATGAGGGCGTCGCCCGACGCGGCCGCGAACAGGCCGGCCTGGTCGTCGGTCACGACGGGACGCCGGTCACCCTGGGCGGCCAGGGTGATCCGGCCCAGCTCGTCGAGGGCGAACACCTCCGGCCCGGCGACGTTCCGCGTCCCCCGCAGCGGGGCACCCGTGCTGACGTCGGCGACGGCCTGGGCGACGTCGTCCGCGGCGATGGGCTGGATCCGCGTCGCGGGCAGGCGGACGGTGTTCTCGTCGGAGGTCCAGGACATCGTCGCGGCCATGAACTCGAAGAACTGCGTGGCCCGCACGATCGAGTATGGCACCGGACCGGCCTTGAGGATGTCCTCCTGCAGCACCTTGGCGCGGTAGTAGACCAGGTCCGGCACCAGCTCGGCGCCCACGATCGAGAGGATGACCGCGTGGCCGACCCCGGCCGCGCCCGCCGCCTCCAGCAGGTTGTCCATGGTCGTCCGGAAGAACCCGGGCGACGCGTCGTCGAACGTCGGCGAGTTCGTCAGGTTGACGACGACGTCGGCGCCGGCCAGCGCTTCGGCCAGCCCCTTTCCGCTGAGCAGGTCCAGCCCGGTGGACGGCGAGTGCGGGACGGCTTCGTGCCCGTTCGCGGCCAGGATCTCGACCACGCGGGAGCCGATGAGCCCGGTCCCGCCGATGACGGCGATCTTCACTTCCGCGACCATCCCTTCGCCCGGAGTTCGTCCTCGGTCACGAGGTCGACCATCGGTTTGCCCGGTTCGCAGAGCATGGTGACGGTGAACCGCACCGGGACGTCGTCGCGGTTGTTGCCGTCCTGGTAGTGGATGACGTCGCCGCCCGGTTCCCAGAACGCCTCGCCGGCGCGGACGACCCGCGGTGGCTCGCCTTCGAGCTCGAACACCATCTCGCCCTCCAGCACGTAGCCGAAGGCCGGCCCGGGGTGGCGGTGCGGCGGGGTGCCGGGGTCGCCCGGCGGGTACTCGATGACGATCGTCATCGCGTGCGCCCCCTCCGGCACGAACGGCGGTTTCGCCTCCTGCAGCACGGTCAATGACATGAGAAGACCTCCTCGACGAACGGATACACCCGCTACGACCGGACAGCCCCGGGATTTGTGACCGGCGGACCGTCTTCACAGCACCAGGTCGGCGTCTTCGGTCACCGACCGCAGCGCGGTCACCGTCGGGTGGCCTTCGGCCAGCAGCCGGGCGTCGCTGCCCGGTGGCAGGTCGCCTTCGACCAGCACGGCGGCGAGGGTGAACGTCCCGTCGCCGTCGTCCTGGATGCGGCTGCGCACCGCGCCGAACTCGGCCAGGCCGGCCCGCTTCACCGGGCCCACCTCGGCGCGATCCGGGACGTTCAGGTTCAGGACCGTTCCGGCCGGCAGTTCGGCGAGCCGGTCGAGCAGGGTGGCGGTGACCGCCACCGCGGTGTCCCAATGGGGCTCCGAACGGGGATCCAGTCCCACGTCGAGCGACACGGCCAGCGCACGGGCGCCGTTGAGCGCCGCCGTCAGCGCCGCGCCGACGGTGCCCGAATGCAGCACCGCGCGGCCGACGTTCGCTCCGTGGTTGATCCCGGACAGCACGACGTCCGGCGGCTCGCCGAACGCTCCCTCCGCCGCGGCGAGCGCGATCAGGCCGGGATGGGCGGCGACGGCGTACGCGGGTACCTCCGGCAGGCCGGGCAGCTTCCGCCGTTCGACCGCGACCCGGCCGCCGTCACCTACGGCAGAAAGGCCCGCGCTGGTGCCGCTGGCCTCCGCGGCCGGTGCGGCGACCACCACCGTCCAGCCGTGCGCGACGGCGCCCCGCGCCAGGGCCGTCAGTCCCGGGGACCCGATCCCGTCGTCATTGGTGATCAGTGCTCGCATCCGCCGTCCTCCCAGCTCTTCAGGCGCACCCGTCCGGCGAGTTCGCGCACCGCGTCGCCACTGCCCGAGCCGAGGCCATGCCGGGTCACGTTGACCGCTCCCGCCGCGGCCCCGAGCTTCAACGCTTCCTCCAACGACCGGCCCTGCGCCAGGGCCACCGCCAGGCCGGCCGTCATGGAGTCCCCGCCACCACGGCTGTCGACCGCCGTCAGATCGGGCGACTCCACCAGCCACAGCTCGTCCTGGACGAGGGCCAGCGTCTCCGCGTCCGCTCGCGACACGACGACGGCACGGGCGCCGGACGACGCCACTTTGCGGCACCCGGCGGCCAGATCGGCCAAGGCGGCCGACTCGGCGAGCCCGTCGGCCACCATCTCCTCGTGGCTGATCTTGACCACCTCCGGACCGCCCGCGAGCGCCCGCGCCAGCCGTTCCCCGGACAGGTCCACCACGACCCGGCCGCCGTGGGCGCCGAGGTCGCGGGTGAGCCGCTCGTACACCGAATGGGGTACCGGGACGTCGTCCTCGGCCGGGCCGCTGAGGACCGTGACGTCCGCGCGGAGCGCCGCCACGAGGGTCAGCTCGTAGAGGTCGTCCAGCTCGTGCCGGGACAACGCGTCCGCCGGCATCCGCACGACCTCGTCGCGGTGCCCGGCCCGCCGGTCGTGCACGTAGCCGCCGTTGCGCGCGGCGACCTCGCGAACCTCGACGTCGACGCCGATCAGGTGCCGCAGCACCTGCCCGGTCTCGCCGCCGAGCGCGCAGCACAACACCGCCTGCGCGCCCAGCGAGTCGATCATCCGTGACTGCCACACCCCCTGCCCGCCCGCGTGCACGTGGATGTCGGGCACGCCATCGAGGTCTTCCACGGTCACGGTCAGCTGCGGAGACGGCGCGAACACCGCCACTCGTCCTTCGGCCATGAAGATCTTGTACCCGTTTTGCCCGATTTCATGACTGCTGAGATCGACGATCCGGTGAACTTCCGGCGACGGATACGCAGCGGGCCTGATCGCGTGCGAGGCCGTTGACGTCCACCGCTTCACTCAATCATTATTGAGTCAATGAACGTTGAGTGGACTCCCGAGCTGAGGGCGCGTGCCCAAGTGCACGCCGCCCTCGGCGAGCCCGCGCGCCTGGCGATCGTGGACCGTCTCGTGCTCGGTGACGCCTCGCCCACCGAGCTCGGGCGGGACCTCGGCCTGCCCGGCAACCTGCTGGCGCACCACCTCAAGCTCTTGGAGCAGGCCGGGGTGGTCGAGCGGTCCCGCTCCGAAGGCGACCGGCGGCGCACCTATCTCCGGCTGCGCCCGGCGTCGCTCGCCGGCCTGCAGCCCTCCGGGACGCTGTCGGCGCCGCGGGTCGTGTTCGTGTGCACCCGCAACTCGGCACGTTCCCAGCTGGCCGCCGCGATCTGGGCCGGTCAGAGCCCGGTGCCCGCCGCCTCGGCCGGCACCCGTCCGGCCGCCCGGATCCATCCCCGCGCGACGGCTGTCGCCCGTGCCCGCGGCCTGTCGCTGGCACGGGCCCGCACCTCGCTCGTCGAGGAGGTCCTGCGCGAGGACGACCTGGTCGTCGCGGTGTGCGACAACGCCCACGAAGAACTCGGCACCCGCGCCGCCGGCCGGCTGCACTGGTCGGTCCCCGACCCGGCCCGCGTCGACACCGACTCCGCGTTCGACCACGCCTTCCACGACCTCGCCGACCGGATCCACCGGCTCACCCCCGCCGTCCACCTCCCCGGAGAGCAGACCGATGACTGACCTCGAGCACCAGCACCACGACCTGAGCATCGACCAGCAGCTCGCGCTGCGCACCGCCGCGGCCCGCCTGCACGGCGAGTTCGACGGCGTCTTGGGCAGCGAGACCATCGAGCAGTTCCTGCGCAGCAGTTACGACCAGTTCGCCTCCCGCAGCACCATCCCGAACTTCCTGCCGCTGCTGGCCGAGCGGTTCGCCCGCCAGCGCTTGCACGCCCTCGCGAGGATCGAGGGTGACCACGACGGCAAACCCACCGTGTTGTTCCTGTGCGTGCACAACGCCGGCCGCAGCCAGATGGCCATGGGCCTCTTCCAGCACTTGGCCGGCGACCAGGCACTGGCCTGGTCCGGCGGGTCCGAGCCCGGCCACACCATCAACCCCTCGGCGATCGAGGCGATGCACGAGCGCGGCATCGACATCGTCACCGAGTTCCCCAAGCCGTGGACCGACGAAATCGTCCGCGCCGCCGACGTCGTGATCACCATGGGCTGCGGCGACGCCTGCCCGATCTTCCCCGGCAAGCGCTACCTGAACTGGGAACTCGAGGACCCGGCGGGCAAGAGCGTCGACGACGTCCGCCCGGTCCGCGACGAGATCGAACGCCGGGTCCGCGGCCTGCTCGACGAGCTCGGCGTGCCCGCCCTCGCCTGACATCCGTTGCCTGCCACGGCTGTCGCCCGCGGACACCGGTCTGCAGCTGACCGAGAACGCGGCCGCGACGGCGGCCGGGCTGTTCGCGCTCATCCTGATGTTCGGGCCCGTCAGCGATGCCCACTTCAACCCCGTCGTGTCCTTTGTGGACGCCGTGTTCGGCGGGCTGCCGTGGCGGCACGTCACATCTGCCGCCGCGGCCGACGTCGTGGTACCCCAGGTCGCTGAGCCGGCTGCACGGTCCACGACCTCCTGCTGTCGGAATCCGGGGTTGACCTTCGAGTCGAGTCGAAGGTTCAGGTTCGGCGCGTGACCGGTTTGCGCATTTCCGAGCTCGCGACCCGGACAGGTGTTCTGGGACCAGCGGCTGTCGTTCATCTCCTCGGCCAAGGTCCTGGGGCTGCCACGGCACGGACACCAGCGGTTCCCCACCATCCCGCTCGGGCAGGTTCGTGAACCGCCAGGGCGGATGTGGCGGTGCTGCTCACCCGCTGAAGGCCGCGAGCGCGTCGGCGCGGGTGTCGAAGACGCGCAGCAAAGTGTCGGTGAGGCCGAGCAGCTCGAACGTCCGCCGGTTGGGGATGCCCGCCGCGACGTGGAGGGCCACCGCGTCGTCGGCGGCGGCGTGGGCGAGGCGGACTATCTCGTTCACGCCCGTCGACGCCAGGAAGGTCACGCCGGCCAGGTCGAGCACCAGGCGCAGGGGCCGGGCCGCGAGGATCACCGCGATCGCGTCGCGCGTGCGCGCGGTGGTCACCAGGTCGAGCTCACCGGTGAGGGCGATGACCAGCGTGGCCCGGTCGATCCAGGTCGGGACGACCGCGACCTCCGACGTGCCCGCCACCGGGGCGTCGGAAAGGTGCAGGAAGGGCGTCAGCTCGCTGCTGCCCAGCCAGGGCAGCAGCGCCGGGGTGACTTCGATGCGCAGAGCGAGGTTCTCCCGCGCGCACGTGAGCGCCAGCTCCTGCAGCTCCGCCGGCAGCACCTCGTCGCACGAGGTCACCGCGGTCAGCGTGACGCCGAGCGCCGCCGGTTCGGGTGACAGCGCCGTCAGCAGGGCGATTCGCAGGGTTTCGCGCAGCCGGGCGTGCGCCGCCGGGCCGAGTGCTCCGGACATCACCACCTGCACGACGCCGGCGGTCGTCCGCGCCGGCGGCATCGTGATCGTCCACGCGGACTCGTCGTCCATGCGGCCAGTCTGGCAGCCGCCCGCCCGATCGGCGCGCCGGCGAGCGGACCCCGTCGACGCGGCGGGGAGTCAGTCCGGCGGCTCCGCCGCAGCGCCGTCCGGCCGCGGCGGCGGCTCGTCGGCCAGGAACTGCGCCACGTCGACGTCCAGGTCCGGCACCGGCGCCGTGCCGGGTGACACCGGCGCGTCGGGGTTGATCTCTTTGGCATCCTTGTCAGCCATGGTCGGCGGTCCTTTCCCGGGAAGCCGATGGTGCCTCCTCTTCCCGCCCTGCCGCCTACCCCGGCGCCGCGCCGGAGAAACCGGGATCGGCGCACCAATGGAATGACCGGGCAAAGGTGAAACTCATTTCCGGTCCGGGATCGCGCCGGACGCCGACAGAGCGTCTACAGTGGTGGAGAGCGCCGCACCGACGCTTCGCCCCGAATAGTTCGGGAGCACCCGCCATGTCTGCACCCATCTCGAATACCGCCCATTCACCCGCCGCGGGGGAATCCGCTCCCGAGAAGGTGCTGACCGTGCGGCGAATTCCGTGGCGGCACGATCTGGCGATCATCTCCGCCGCCGGGGAGGTCGACGCTCGTTCCGTCCGGCTGCTGCACCGGGCGTTGTGGCAGGACCTGCCGGCTTGCCTGGTGCTGAACCTGTCCGAGGTGACGTACTTCGCGGCGGCGGGCGTCCGCGCGCTCGAGGGCGCGGTGAGCCGGGCCTGCGCCGAGCGCCGCCGGATCGGGATCGTCGCCGCGACCCGCGCGGTCCTCGTCCCGCTGCGGATCTCCGGCATCGACACCCGGGCCGGGGTCTACCCCATCCTCGCCGATGCCCTGCGCGAAGTCCCGCTGTCCCCGCCGCCGGCGGTGCCGACCGGCGGGGCCGCGTCGTGCCGAACCGAATCGTGAGCCCGGGATCGGCGCGGCGGGGTGCGAAGTTCTGCTCGGGTAGCGGTCGTCACGGACATGGGTTTCTTTCGGGAGTCGGTTGTCGCGGAGCGCGCACCGAAGCCGATCACCAGGTGAAGACGGCTTCCTGCGGACGATGCGGCACAGGTGACGCCGCTGGCGACGGCAACCCGGAGCACTATCGGACGCAACGGCGCCTCCGGAGACCAACACGGGGCTGCAACTTGCGCCGATGCGCTTTTGCCTGGTGAGACCATGCCTCGCTGTTCCCCGACACGAAAAGGTCACCATCAGCACAGAGCTCATCCAGTCATTACTGTCGGTGTCCCCAGTCACCTAGAGCCAGAGCGCAACGCGGGCTACGAAGGCACCAAGCCGGTTCTCCTATCGCTTCTACGGGACGAGCGCCGATCCCGTGCAGCGACGTACGCGGGGTGGGTCGACTCGTCACCAGTTCTCTGAGCCCGGTCCGACGCCAGATTCGTCACCAACCCGCGACGATGGGCCATAATCTACGCCTGGCATGCGACGTCGAGCCAAGTGACATCGAAAGAGGGAGGCTCCTCCGAATGTCCTATTTCCTGAACCACGCGATCATGGTAGTCGGCGTGGCGGGCTTGAACGCGCCGCACCAGGCCCTGCGCGACCGGTTAGCCGTACACGAGGGAACGTACGAAGTACTGAAGGCAGCCTTCACCGAAAGCGGCATCGACTTTGGCGCGTGCATACTGGAGGAGCGAGGCGACGGCGTCCTTATCCTGTTGCCACCCGGCACACCCAGAGCCGTGCTCGCCGACCGGCTACCCGAGCGCGTGGTGGCCGCCCTGCGCCGCTTCAATTGGTCCCGCATTCCACAAGCTCAAATCCGGCTCCAATTGGCCCTAGGATCCGGCGAGGTGGGGCATGATGGAACCAGGTGGCTTGGGGAAGCGATCGATACCGCCATTAAAATCTTAAGCTCAAATGAGGCCAAAGAGGCGTTCGTCGAATCCAACCAGATGCTTACTGTTATTTCATCGAAACGTTTCTTCGATGAAATTATCGCACCCGATCCAGGCTTGCTCCCCGAATCCTACAATCCCATTCATATATCAAAGACGGATCGTACAGAAACAGCCTACCTTCGACTGCACGGCAAAGTTGCCACGGTTACTTCGACGTCGCAGTACGCCTCCTCTCCCGCCGACGATGACCGAGCCAAAACAGTCGCGGAAAACACCGCATGGGAAGTGATCCCTCGCGCAGATCTAACGAAACTGCAAGCTTACGTCACCCAACTACAGGTCCCACACCTAGCAGCCATGGTAAGACAGGCGTTAGAGCCGGTAACTCCGTCCCCCTCGCTGCCGGCCACAACGGACGCCTGGAGTGCCTTTCTCATACTCTCCGACTTCAATGCGGGCCCGGATGGAATCCCGCCCGCGATCACCTTCCTTCGCCTGCTAGCCGAGCAACTCGGCGATCAAGTCGGCGCCTTCATCACCCGGTGGATTGATGAGCAAGCCCGTCAACTGCGATTGATCCCTGCGTTATCGCGACAGCAATTGAGTCGACCCACGACAACCTTTCACATGGAGCTTCATGGGTATGATCTCAATGAGATCCTCGCGCATGATGGTCCACCCTTGGCCAGCTTACTGGAGCCATCACCACCAAACGCCGCGCCTGCCGACATGCAGGGGCAGAGTCCACCAGAGTTTCCTATCTGGATCTATCTGTCGACGGCCACGGGACACGAACTGGTCCAGGCCGCGGTCGAGGACTTGGTGAGCAAGGCCGAAGCGGAGGTCATCGAACGAGGAGACCCAGAGATCGGCTCCTGGATGCGCCGGCTCATCGGCCGCATCAAGACCGTCACCGAAACCACTTCCGGACGAGAAGCCGCCATGGTAGCCGCGCACGCAGTGGAGGCTAGATTGGTCCAGGCACAGGATGCCACCAATACCGCAACCTTGATGCAGAACCTTGCGCCAACCTTGACAGCACTGCAACCTATCCCTTCAGCCGTTGTCAGAGTCGGAGCACTGCTGATAGTCAAAAACGGAGACATCATCGCAGTGCACCAACTGACCACTACACAACAGTTTCAGCTGAACCACAAACCGGAGCTGCTTTCCTCACCCCGCGACATCCTGCAGGCACTGGGTTTGAATACGTTAGAGTATGCCGAAAATGGTACCGACACCCCCATATTGGAAACGACACCAGCTCCTCTCGACGTCGCCACCGCTCGCAGCGACAGCGAGCCGGTAAATTACGAAGTTGGCCCGGCGTGGCATCGGATTACAGCTTGGCTCCGCGTCAACACGCCCGCCACAGCAGCAACCTTACGGTGTCCTGCACCCACTGCGGACGTCCTGGCGCTGCAACATGCCATGAGACAGACGCTCCCGGACGATCTCGTCGAGTGGTGGCGCCTGATGGACGGTGTCGACTACGAACAGAACCGACGTACCGCATTCACCGTTCCCGGCGTGTTCTTTCCACTGCCAGTGGCACGCGCGCGGGAGGCGTGGAATTCCTTGAGCACTTACGCGGATCAAACCTGCTGCCATCCAGAAGGGAACCACCTGCAACCAGCCGGCAAACCAATGACCAGCTTCTGCACCGCTCTGATACCCATCTGCCGCAGGACTGACGGCGCCATTCTCGCTGTCGACCTCCGTCCCGGCACCGAACGCGGACACGTGATGGGCTGGACGAGCCGGACAGGCACCCGCCGCACCCGATGGCGAAACGTCAACGCGCTCCTCACCGACTGCGCGAGGCGCCTCGAAAACCATGTCCCGGCTCAGACCGACCCAGCCCAACCCGGCCAGCCGATGATCCGAGACGACGGCGTACTGATCTGGGCTTGATTGTGGACTGCTGCATCGATACACCGAAAGACCCGTGGCGTCCGCCACAGCCGGGCACAGGAATTTCTCGTACGGCGCGTCCCGGCCGACGGCACCTCGGACCGGCGTGAGCGTTCAGCCGGCCGTGCAGGCCGCGCCGTTCAACGTGAACGACGTCGGGGCCGCCGGGTTGCCCGTGTGGTTGGCCTGGAAGCCGATCGTCGTCGAGGCGCCCGCGGCGATCTCCGCGTTGTACGCGACGTTCGTGGCGGTCACCTCTCCGGACGACGGTGCATACGTGGCGCTCCACCCGGACGTGATGGTCTGGCCGGCCGGCAGGGCGAACACGAGTGACCAGCCGCTGACCGGGGCCGTGCCCGTGTTCGTGATGGTGATGTTCTCCGTCAGGCCGGTGTTCCACGCGCTGACCACCGCGGCGACCTTGCAGGCCCCGTTGCCCGGCGGCGGGTTGTCCGGCGGGGTTCCGTCGCCGAACTGCGAGAAGAACTGCCACACCAGCGCCGGCACCCAGGTCCGGGATCCGCTGTCGCCGGTCGCGCCGTCCTGCGGGGCGGCGATGTGCCCCTCGTCGAACGCCGCCCACTGCACCGGGTACCCGGCCCGGCAGCCCGCGTAGCTCGTCACCCGGTGGGTCAGGCTGCCCTGCGCCGGCTCGGGCGGGTTCTGGGCGGTACAGCCGTTGTTGCGCACGAACGTGTCGCGCAGGGAGCGGCCGCCGGAAATGTTGAGCACGTTGTCCCGGATGCCGTGCACACCGAGGTACGCGATGGGCTGGGTGCCGCCGCTGCACCCGCTGAGCAGCCCGCCGGACTGCACCGCCACCGCGCGGAACACCGTCGCCCGCGAACACGCCAGCGAGTAGCTCATGGCGGCGCCGTAGCTGAAGCCGACGGCGAAAAGCTGGGTCGTGTCGACGCAGAGGTCGCCCTCCAGCTGCCGGATGATGTCGTCGACGAAGGTCACGTCCTCGCCGCCGGAGTTCGCCCAGCCGTTGTTGAAACCCTGTGGTGCCACGAAGATCGCGCTGTTGTTCGCGAGCCGCTGGAGGCCGTAGTACGCCCACGTGCCCGTCTGCACGGTCCGGCCCGTGTCGACGTCGGTGGACGTGCCGCCCAGCCAGTGGAAGCCGAAGATCAGCCGGTAGGGGTGGGTCCGGTCGTAGCCGTCCGGGATCCGCAGGATGTAGTTGCGGCTCTTCCCGCTGGTCTGGATCGTCCGGGTACCGCTGGTCAGCGTCGGGGCCTTGCCGCAGCCCGCCGTCGACGCGGCCGGCTGCAGCGGTTCGCTCGCGGCCACCCCGCCCGAACCCAGGACCAGCAGCGTGGCGGCCACGGCCACCAGGACCTTTCTCATCATCGCCAGCTTCCTTCCGGTCGGCGAATGATGCTGTGACCGTGGCAACCACGCTGTCAACCGAGGGGACGAAAGGTTTCGCCGCGCCGGCGAATGGCCGCTGGATCCGGCCGGTACCGCACCGGACCGGCCGCATGTAATTTTCACCGGAAATGCGCGGAACAGCCTTCAGGGGCCGCCGAGGCGGTATTCCGCGTTCACCAGTTCGAGGAGCTCGGCCACCGAGGTTTCCGCGGCCGGCCGGTCGAAGGTGATCTCGCCGTGCTGCAGCAGGTTCACCCGGTCGCAGACGTCGATCACCTGGCCGTAGTTGTGGGCGATGAGGATGATCGCGATGTCGCCGCGGCGTTTCAGCTCCTGCAGCAGGCGCAGGATCACCGCGCTTTCCTTGGCGCCCATCGCGGCGAGCGGTTCGTCGAGCAGCAGCAGCTTCGCCTTCGAATACACCGAGCGGGCGACCGCGATCGCCTGGCGCTGGCCCCCGGACAGCATGCCCACCTCAGCCGTCACCGACGGGATGTCGATGCCGATCGAGTCGAGGACCTCCCGGGCGCGGCGCTTCATTTCGCCTCGTCGCAGGAACGGGACCGGGCGGTGGGTCAGCTCGCGGTTCAGGTGCAGGTTCAGGTACACGGGCAGGTCGTCGACCATCGCCAGGTCCTGGAACACCGTCTCGATGCCCAGTGACCTCGCGTGCACCACGGACTTCAGGGTGACCGGCTCCCCTTCGAACAGGATGCGGCCGCGGTCGGGCTGGTGGTAGCCGGTGAGGATCTTGATCAGCGTCGACTTGCCGGCGCCGTTGTCCCCGATCAGCCCGAGCACCTCGCCGGGCTGCACGTGCAGGTTGACGCCGGTGAGCGCGTCGACCGGCCCGAAGCTCTTGCCGACGCCCTCGGCCCGGATGACGTCGGCGGTCATGTCAGCTCCCGGGATCCGAGGCGTTTGCGCAGCACGACCAGCGTCACGTTGAGCGCCATCGCGAGCAGGATGGCGGCGCCGAGGACCACGTTGAACGCGTTCGCGCTCACCCCGGTCAGGTTGAAGCCGTCGAAGACGATGCCGAGCAGCAGCGCGCCGAGGAACGCGCCGACCACCGTGCCGGACCCGCCCAGCAGGGCCGTGCCGCCGATCACGGCGGAGGCGACCGCGAAGAACATCGTGGTGAACCCGCCGTTGGTCGGGTCGTAGGAGCCGACCCGGGTGCCCTGAAGGATGCCGGCCAGCCCGGCCAGGGTGCTGGTGATCGCGAAGTTGACCACCTTCACGCGGTTCACCGCGATGCCGGATTCCGCGGCCCCGACCGGGTTCCCGCCGGTGGCCTGGGTGTGGATGCCGAACCGGGTCGCCGAAAGCACCACCTGCATGACCACGACGACCGCGGCCGCCCACAGGAACTCCGTCCAGCGCGTGCCGCCGAAGACACCGGCCACCCAGCTGTCTTCGGGCGCCCCCACCGGGCGGGCGTCCGAGATGATCAGGACCAGGCCCTGCAACAGGAACGCCATGCCCAGCGTGGTGATGAACGACGGGATGTTCAGCAGCGTCCGGATCAGCCCGTTCACCAGCCCGACCAGCGTGCTCACCGCGATCGCGCCGAGCAGGGCGAGCCACAGGGGGCAGCCGTTGACGAAGAACAACATCAGGATGAACGGGGCGAGGGTGAACACGAACCCGGCGGAGAGGTCGATTTCGCCGCAGATCAGCAACATCACCTGTCCCGCGGCGATGATCGCCCACGGTGCGACGTACTGGGCGATCGTCTGGTAGTTGTCGAGGGAGTTGAACGCGTTGCTGGTCACCGTGAAGAAGATTCCGGCGGCGATCGTGACCAGCAGGATGCTGAGTTCCTTCACCCGCATCACACCCGGCAGCACCGGCCTCACCGGCTCAGCACCGACGCCGGCGGCAGCGGGATCGCCTGCGGCATCCCGATGACCTCCTTGTTGTCGCCGCCCTCGAACCTGCTGCGGGCCGTCGCGTAGGGACCCACGTTCTCCTTGGTGACGAACGTGAGGCCGGTGTCGGTGGCCGGCGGCGCGACCAGGGTGCCGGACAGCCGGAACAGGTAGAGGTAGAGCACCGACAGGAACCCTTGCAGGTACGGCGACTGGTCGATGGTGAAGTCGAGCGCGCCGGTCCTGACGCCGGTGACCGTGTCGTCGAGCAGGTCGAACCCGCCGCCGCCGATCTTGCCGGCCAGGCCGCGGTCGGCGATCAGTTTCGCGCACGCGGCGGTGCTGCCGGCGTCGACCGCGTAGATCCCCTTCGCCGCGGGGTTCCCGGTGTACGCGGCGGTCATCGCGTTCAGCTCGCCGGCCTGCTCGGCCCCGGTGTTCACCGACTGGACGCGCACACCCGGCGCGGCCTGCTTGAGCGCGTCGGTGATGCCGTCCAGCCGCGGCTGGACGTTGTTGCCGCCCGGCTGGGAGATGCCGACCAGGATGTCGCCGGAGGTGATCTTCTGCGCAATGCGCTGTCCCATCCGGAAACCGGACAGGTAAAGGTCTTGGCCGACATAGGTGAGCGGGTAGTTGCCGGCCGCACTGGCGTTGTAGGCGATCACCGGGATGCCCTGGCCCAGCGCCCGTTTGGTGAGGTCGACGAAGGCGTGGTCGTCGGTCAGCGCGACGGCGATCCCGTCGACCTTGCCGGTGATCGCCGTCTCCATGGCGCTCGCCATCTGGGCGACGTTGCCGTTTTCCGAGCCGGTCCACTGTGGCTCGGGCACGCCGAGCAGCGCCGCCGCGTCGGCGAGCCCGGACCGGGTGGGGACGAAGAAGGAATTGGTGGTGACGTGGTTGACGAACACGAACCGCCACCCCGGGTTGCCGGGGAACGGCCCGGACCGGCCGCCGTTCTGGGCCTGCTGGACGCCGGTGCACGCGGCCAGCGCGGCGCCCACGGCCACCGCGCCACCGCCCGCGCCAAAGTACTTCAGCACCGTTCTCCGGGAACTGGCCGCTGTTTCGGACATCGGATTGATCCCCCATTCAGCTCGACGGCTGCGTCTGAATCACCGGATGGTCGCGGCTCGATTGTATGCCCGGCGCCGTAGTTCGCATTCCTTCATCCGGCGGCCGGGACACGGCCATTCGGGCAATATCGTCGGGACGGTTTTCGTCGAATTGATCGAAAGGGGACAATTACCGGACAGGCTGCAACAAATCGCGGGGGTGCCGGCATCTGTTCTGGTGTACCTGCGGAACGTCGGCGGAAAGGGACAGCCCGCTGCGGAGATCACGAGCCGGCCGATCCGGCGGGCACGGTCGCCGCCCAGGTGTGTGGGAAATCGGCTGGGCAACCGACGAAACGTACCTGTTCGAGGACGGCACGTCGTCGGCCCCGGCCCCGCCCGGATACCAGGGGAAGGCTTCCGGCGGCGGCACGGTTTCGCGAACCCGGCGTTCAGGACCTCGGCAGCGGCTGGCTGAACCGGATGCTGTTGCCGAACGGGTCACGAAGGCCGCAGTCGATGCCGTACGGGCGTTCGGTCGGCTCGTCGGTGAACTCCACCCCCTTGGCCAGCAGCGTCTCGTAGGTCTTGCGGCAGTCGTCGCTGGTGAAGAACAGCGAGCCGCCCATCGCACCCTTGGTCAGCAGGTCCCGGACCTGGTCCGCCGTCGCCTCGTCCATCCGGGGCGGGCCGGGCTTCTCCAGCAGGATCTCGCGGTCCGGCTGACCGGGCACGTTGATCGTCAGCCACCGCATGAACCCCAGGTCGGCGTCGGTGTGGACCTCCAGGCCGAGCTTGCCGACGTAGAAGTCGAGCGCCTCGTCCTGGTCGAGCACGAAGATCTGCGAAATCGTGATTGCGTTGAGCATGAGGCGACGGTAGTGCAGGAGGACACCGGGACGCTTATCCGAAACGATCAGCCCCGCGGCCGCATCCACGCCATCGCGAAGCAGGTCGGCACACCGGCCAGCGGCCCCCGGCGCCGGTAGGCCGTCGGCGACTCGCCGACGATGTCCCGGAACGTCCGGCTGAACGTCCCCAGACTGGTGAAGCCGACCTCCAGGCAGATCTCGGTGACGCTCCGGTCGCCCGAGCGCAGCAGGAACATGGCCCGCTCCACCCGGCGGCGTTGCAGGTAGCGGTGCGGGGTTTCCCCGAAGGTGGCGCGGAAGGTCCGGCCGAAGTGCGGCACCGAGACGTGCGCGACCCGGGCCAGCGCCGCCACGTCCAACGGCTTCGCGTAGTCCCGGTCCATGGTGTCGCGCGCCCGCAGCATGCGGCGGTTGGTCGCTTCCCCGGCCCGGCTCACGACGTCATCACAGCACACCCGGATCATCCCAGGCGCGCGGCGCGGCCCAGGAGGTGACGCCGCTCGGGTTCGCTCGTCGTGCGCCGGGCCGCCTCCTGGTAGCCGGCGCGGGCCGCGTCGTGGTCGCCGGCCATTTCGCGGAGGTGGGCGCGCACGGATACCAGGTGGTGGGACGCGGAGATGCGCTCGTCGGCCGCCAGCGTGTCGAGCAGGGCCAGTCCCGCCGCCGGTCCGTGGACCTCGGCCACCGCCACCGCGCGGTTCAGCGTCACCGCCGGGTTCGGTGCCACGCGCTCGAGCAGCGTGTAGAGGGCCAGGATCTGCGGCCAGTCCGTGGCTTCCGCGGTGGGAGCCTCGTCGTGGACGGCGGCGATGGCGGCCTGGAGCTGGTACGGGCCGACCGGGCCCCGCGACAGCGTTTCGGTCACCAGGGCCACGCCCTCGGCGATGGCTTCGCTGTCCCAGCGCGTCCGGTCCTGCTCGCTCAGGGGCACCAGCGAGCCGTCCGGGGCCATGCGGGCCGGGCGGCGGGCGTCGGTCAGCAGCAGGAGGGCCAGGAGGCCGGCCACCTCGCCGTCGCCGGGGACCAGCCGGTGCAGCTCGCGGGCCAGGCGGATGGCCTCGGCCGTCAGCTCGGCGCGCACCAGCCGCGTCCCCGACGTCGCCGTGTAGCCCTCGTTGAAGACGAGGTAGACCACCTGGAGCACGACGCCGAGCCGCGCGGCCTGCTCGGCCGGCGGCGGCAGCGCGAAGCCGGCCCCCTTGATGCGCTGCTTGGCCCGGCTGATGCGCTGGGCCATGGTCGCTTCGGGCACGAGGAAGGCCCGGGCGATCTCGGCGGTCGACAGGCCGCCGACGGCCCGCAGCGTCAGCGCGATCTGCGAGGGCGGCGTCAGCGCCGGGTGGCAGCACAGGAACAGCAGCGTGAGCGTGTCGTCACCGGCTTCGACGGCGCCGGCGGGCGGGGTCCGGAGCGCGTCGGCCTCTTCCCGCCGTCGCCGGGCGGCGTCGCTGCGCACCTGGTCGGCGAGGCGGCGCGACGCCACCGTCAGCAACCACGCCCGGGGGTGCTCCGGCCATCCGTCGACCGGCCACTGGGCCGCGGCCGCCAGCAGCGCCTCCTGGACGGCGTCCTCGCAGGCGTCGAACCGGCCGTACCGGCGCACCAGCGCCCCGAGCACCTCGGGGGCCAGCCGCCGGACGGCCTGCCAGCCGGTCACGGTGCCACTTCGGCCTCGTGCATCAGGGGCCGGACCTCGACGCCCCAGTAGCGCGCCGACGGGGCGCGGGCCGCGATCTCCAGGGCGCGGTCCATGCTGTCGCAGTCGACGATCATGAAGCTGCCCAGGAACTCCTTGGCTTCGGCGTAGGGACCGTCGGTCACCACCGGCGTTCCGTCGGTGACCCGGACCATCTTGGTGTTCACCTCGTCGGCGACGCCGTAGGCGCCGACGAGCTCGCCCGACTCGAACAGCTCCCGGTTGAGGGCGTCGGTTTCGCGGATGACCTCGGCGAGGGCCTCCGCCCCGATCGAGGTGAAGGCTTCTTCGTTGCCGTAGATCAGCAGCATGTACTTCACGGGCCTGTCCTCTCTCACTGCCGCGGCTGGACGAGGTCGCCGCTGGCGCCGCGATCGTCCAGCACCAGCTTCGACCGCCCGGTGACGGTATAGCGGAGGTGGGTGACGCCGGGCGTGTCGACGACCCGGGTGGGGACGAGCTCGATGCCGTCGTCCGCGCCGAGGCCGAGACCGGGGCCGAGACCGGGGCCGAACAGGCGCTGGCCGTCGCCCAGCAGCACCGGGGCGATGTGCAGTTCGAGCTGGTCGAGCAGCCCGGCGGCCAGCACCTGGCGCAGCAGCTCCCCGCCACCGGCCACCGCCACGTCCTTGCCGCCGGCGGCGGCCCGGGCCAGCTCGACGGCCCGCTCGAACCCCTCGGTGACGAAGGTGAAGGAGGTGCCACCCCGGCGTTCGAGCACCGCACGGGCCCGGTGGGTGACGACGAACACCGGAGCCCGGAACGGCGGCTCGTCACCCCAGGGGACCTCCCCGGCGTCGAACATGCGCCGGCCCATGACGTAGGCCCCGGCCGCGGCGAACGTCTCGGCGACGATCTCCGAGTCGGCCGACCGCTCGCCGCCGGCGAAACCCTGCCGCTCGCGCCAGGCCGCGGCGTCGACGGCCCAGCGGGTGACCCGGAAGAACCCGGGTGCTTCGGGGCCCTGCATCCAGCCGCTCACGCCGTGGGGGTGCCGCGGCCCGGTGTAGCAGCCGTCGAGGGACACCGACATCTGGGCGGTCACCTTGGTCATCGCTTGCGCTCCAATCGTGGGGAGGCGGCCTCCTTGGCCGCCGCGTACCCCTCAGTCGGAGCCGTCCGCCGGTTCTCGACACGCGCCGCCGGGGAAATCCCGATCAGCCGGCGACGAACTGCTGGTGCCAATCGCCGCCACCGTAGGGCGGCGCCCACACGGCGAGGTCGCCCTCGAACGGGGCCGGCTTCCACGGGCCCAGGACCCGCAGCTGGTAGTTGCCGACCGGGATGTCCTTGAACGTCGCGTAGCCGTTGGCGTCCGTGCGGGCGTACGCGCGGATCGCGCCGTTCTCGAGCAGCACGAGGTTGCGGTTCGCCAGGCCCTCGTCGGCGTCCACCGTGCTGTTGCCGTTCTTGTCGCGCCAGACCTGGCCGCGGGAATCGGCCCGCTTGCCCGGCACCTTGGCGGTGACCTCCGCGTACGGGGCGCCGCCGCTGTGGCCGTCACTGGCCACGCAGTCCAGCCCGGTCGTGCCGGTGTAGGCCGCCTTGTCGGGCACCTTGCCCGAAGCCGTGAGCACCAGCCGCTGCCCCGCGGCGACCGTCCCCTCGCGACGCTGGGAGCCGAACGCGCCCCACTGGTCGTCCGTGATCGCCAGCTCCGAGCCGAACCCACCCGCGTCGCAGCCGAGGTAGAGGCCGGTGAGCGCCTTGCTGCCGGAGTTCGACAGCGTGACCGTCACCTTGGCGGTGTCGCCGGCCGCGTAGCTCGTCTTGTCCAGCGCGATCGTCTCGTGCAGCACGTCGGACAGCGGGCGGACGGCCCGCACCTCGAGCGCCGTGTAGGCCCCGCGGCCGTCCAGCCGCAGCGTCCCCACCGGCTGGTCGACCCAGCCGCCGGGCACCTTCTGGAAGGACACGTAGGCGTTGCGGCTCAGCGGGAGGTTGTCGAAGTGGAAGTGGCCGGTCGCGTCGGTGACCGAGACCAGGTCGTTCGTCGTCCCGACGCCGATGAAGTGCGCTTCGGCACCGGCCAGGGCCTCGCCCGGCGACGGCTTGCCGTCGCCGGGCGCGTCCCCGTACAGGACGCCCGCGACGCGCTCGGTGCCCCGTGCCATCGGCAGGGTGATCCGCAGGACGTTGTCGCCGTAGTCGACGTCGTTGCCGGCGTAGACCTCGATGTGCACGACGGAGTCGCCGTTGAACGTGCCCAGCTGCCCGGTCAGGTGGACGGTCCGGGTTTCCCCCTGCGCGATGTTCGCGCCGCTGCCGCCGTCGGAAAGGTCGCCCCACTGGTTCCGGTCGGTCCAGAAGTCCGTGCCGGACTCGGAATAGGCGGTGCCGAACACGCCGAAGGCGACGGCGTCCCCGATGTTGCTCACCGTCACGTCGAGCGCGACGGTGTCGCCGGAGAGCCAGTTGCCCTGCTGCGCGACGGCGGTGACCTTGATGTTCGGGCCGGACGCGGCCGACGCGGGCGCGGCGGCCAGCCCCGCCATGACGAGTACCGCGGCCAGCACCCCGGCCGGCCGCACGAATCTGGGTCTACGCATGGTTTTCTTTCCCCCTTCGGGTCCTGCCGCGAAATCTAGGACCGGCCCGGACGTCCGGGGAGACCGGAACGTTCCGCGAGCGCGGTACGGCAACCTTTCGCCGGTCCCGTGCGTTTCGGCCGGTCACGGCGGCGCACCCGCGGTCACGGGCAGGACACCCGGTTTTCCCGCAGCCACCGGCCCAGGTTCACCGGCGCGTCGGCCTGCATGGCCGCGTCCCGCTGGACGTCGAGGTCTTCGATCGCGAGCGCCGAGAGCGACCAGGCCAGCGGGGCTTCCAGCCCCGGCGACTTCGCCGGCCGGACGGCGAAGAACCGGCTTCCTCCGGACTCGAGCCCGCACTCCGGTCCCGCCCGGCCCGGGAGGGGACCGGTGAACGCCGCCCGGGCGCGTTGCTCCGCGATCAGGTCGTCGAGCCGGTCGGTGCGCTCGTTGGTGCTGGGCGGCACGAACAGCTCCTGGGTCCGCGCGGGCGGCACCTTCGACGCGACGGTCCGGTAGTGGTTGTCCAGCATGACGAAGACCGGCACCACGGTCGCTCCCCGCCCGGTCCGGTTGTGGGTCGCGACGAGCGGCTCCAGCCGTTGCCAGAGCGCGAGCACCGAGTCGATGCCGGTGTTGTCCGCGTAGCCGCCGTCGACGTCCGCGATGCGCGCGCCGTCGTCGCAGCGGTACAGCTGGGCCGAGGGCGAAACGTAGGGGAACCGGGCGGACAGCAGGGCCGCGGTCGACCGGCTGAACGTCCCGGCCCGGTGCCCCGCCGGGTCGCACACGTAGTCGAGCAGATCCGCCGTGGCCGGGGCGCCGGCCGCGCCGGTGATCCCGCCGCACACGTCCCGCTTGTGCACCAGCCGCAACGCGGAGATGTTCAGCCGGCAACCGCTTTCGACCTGGGTGCCGGTCAGCAGGAGCAACGGGTCCTGGGTGAAGAAGTCCTGCGCCAGCGCGGGCTCGCTGCGTTCCCAGCGTTCCTCCAGCCGCCGGGCGCGGTCGGGGCCGGGGAAGCCGACGACGGCGCGGGCGAGGTCCACGGTCAGCATCCAGGCGAAGGGGTCGCTCAGGTAGTCGTGGGCGAGCAGCGCCTGCCGGTACCACTCGGCGGAGCCGCCGCCGAGCGCGGCGACCCAGCCGGTGTCGCCGAGACTGCCACCCGAGGCACCCCCGAGGGCGAACACCGCCGACGCCTTCGTCCCGTCCGCGCACCCCGGCCGGGCGCGCTCGGTGCCGAAGAGCCGGGTGAGCGAGGACGCCGTCCAGTAGGCGGCGCGCTGGCCGCCACCCGGGCTGGCGACCAGCACCAGCGGGACCACCCCGGACTTCCGGTCGACGCAGTTCACGCCCTTCCACCGGGTCCACCGCGTCCACAGGTCGGCACCCGCGGCGTCCGGCGCCGCGCCACCGGCGTGGTGCGCGGCGTGCGAAGAGCCGTCGTTGAACGGTCCCAGGCTGCTCACCGCGAAGACGACCACCAGCAGCAAGGTCGCCGGCGTACGGGAAAACCCGAGGAACAGCAGGCCCGACGGGACCTGGTACCGCTCGGCCAGCCGTTGCGCTTCGGTCAGGGCCAGCAGCGCGAGACTCAGGAACGCCGCGGTCACCGGCAGCGCCGAGAAGGCCGGCCAGTCCGTGACGATGGCGAGCACCAGGACCAGCGCCGGGTAGGCCACCGCGGCGGGGACGAGCAGCCGCACGAGGGTGCTCACCCCGGGGTTCTCCGCGGCGGACACCGGTCTGGCGGTGTCGGCCCGCTTCAGCAGGCGGATCCCGGCAATGGCCAGCCCGGGCGTGAGGATCGACGCGACCAGGAGGACGACCGCGGCGACCACGAACGGGGTCGTCCCCGCCCGCCCGGCGGCCGGCAGCACGAACATCACGGGGGTGAACGCGGTGATCGCCGCGGCCATCAGCGCGACCATCGGGACCACCGCGATTCCGCGGGCCAGCGCGCTGATCTGGTTGCGGTACGCCTGGGGTGGCGCGTCGGCGTCCCGTTGCCGTTTTTCGTCCCGCTTCGCCACCAGGTCCCCGGGTTTGGCTTTGAACCAGTCCCAGATCAGGCCGAACACACCCAGTACCCCGGCCACCGTTCCGAGTCCCCACAAGGGTTTCCAACCCGAAACGGCGGCGATGCAGCAGACGGCGACGCCGAAGGCGAACAGCGCCCAGGACGGCAGTTCGGCCGTCCCCTGCGACCACTGGCTCAGCACCAGCCGCCGGGTCGTCCACCACACCACCCCGCCGAGCTGGACGACCCCGGCGGCCGCCACCAGGGGGGTCCAGGGAAACGCCCCGGCGTCGGCCCAGCGCCGGATGAGGTCGGACACCTGCCCGGTCGGTTCGAACAGGACCAGCCCCGCGAACAGGACGGCCGCCGCCACGGCGAGCCGCAGCCGCCAGAGGAACCGGCCGAGCAGCCGCAGCCGCACCAGGAGCTTCGCCCGGAACTCGGGCGAGCGCAGCCATTCCACGACGGCCCAGGCCACGAGCAGGAGCCCGACGAACTTGACGGTCGTGAACGCGTATGCGGCGTAGACCAGCGCCGGGTACGCCCGCACGTCCGGCGTGCCGACCTGGCAGAAAAGCGCCAGGCGCGTCACGTTCTCGGCGAGGTCGGCCGCCCCGATCACGCAGACGAGCACGGTGCGTTTTCCGGCGGTCAGCGTGGTGAGGAAGTGCAGCGGGGAAAGGGAATCCGGCGCGTCGGCGCCGACGAAGTCCTGCACCCGTCCGTACAGTTCCCGCAGCAGCAGCACGTAGACGACGATGAAGGCCAGGTCCACGGCGAAGTAGCACACCATCACCAGGGTGACCAGGGTCCGGGTGGGTTCCGCCGCCCAGGTCTGCAGCAGCGCGGTGGTGCGGTCGACCACCCCGGCCGGGCTGCCCCAGGCGATCGACTCGACGTCACCGGAAACGAGGCCGTCGACCTGGACGCCACCGAGCAGCACGTTCATCGCGCGCAGCGCGCACCAGAGGGCCACCGACACGACGAACCACCTGACCACCGGCATGGCACCTCCTCACGGTCTGTGCAGAGGTACTCGCCCGGGTACGCGGCGGGGTTACGCCGGAACGCGTATTTCGTCTGTTCGAGTGACGGGGAGTGGTCAGGGCGCGAGCGCCGAGGCGGCGCACAGCGCAGCCCAGGTCACGGCGAACGCGGCCACCTTCTTGCGCGCGGATCGATCGGGCAGCCCGGTGCCGAAGACGACGGCATCAGCGGCATCGGAGGCCACCCGTGCCCCGAGCGCGAACCGGAGCGGCTTGCCTGCGGGCGCGAACAGCATCGCGAGGCCGATGGCGGCATCACGGGCCCCGATGCCCGCGATCAAGGTCCGCACATCCGCGCTGACACCCCCGGAGGCGGTGGTCAGCCCGCAGGGTTTGGCCAGCACACGCGGCGCGGCAACGATGGTGACGCTGTAGGCGGCGGTCACCGCTCCGAGAACACGGGTCAGTACGGGCATCGGGAGCTTCTTTCCTCGGTGCGGTTCGGTCGGTGCCGCATACCCGGGGTGTTGGGCGCCAAACCCGGGACGCCCGGTGCGGCGGGGGGCCGTGCCGACTTGGCGGGGCGGGCCGCACCAGCTCGCGGGAAGCGGGCCGCACCAGCTCGCGGGAAGCGAGCCGCACCGATTCGCCGGGGAGCGGGCCGCGCCGATTCGGCGGGGAGCGGGCCGCACCGATTCGGCGGGGAGCGGGCCGCACCGATTCGGCGGCAAGGGCAAAGCAGAACCTGGGCAAGCAGTCCGCCGGCGCGGACCACGGCGATCCGACGGGTGCCCGCCCCGCCAGTCGCGCCGCGGCACTGGCGCTCGCTTCGGCGACTCCGTGCCGCCGGGCCCGCCGCCGTTCGACCCCGTGCCATCCGCCCGTGCGCCGGCCCCGCCGGCGCTCGCCACCCCGGCGGACATTCGCCCGTGCCGGGTGACGACCTGCCGTCCCGGCGCCGCCATCGTGGGATGCGCCGCCGCCCGTTTCCGGAGGAGTCAGCATGGTGCGAGCTTCGCTCACCGATTTCCCGGCGCACCGGTACCGCAAGCCCCGGCGGCACCGGGGTGCGGCCGGGGATCGCGCTGTGCGCCGTCCCTTCCGGGGACTCGCCGGCCGGCTCGGTGGTGGCGCGCAACCGCCGCCGGTCCCGTGGCCGCCCGAACGCGACCCCGGGGCCGGCGGTACCTCCTTCCCGCGGGCGCTCGTCGTGCTGCTGGGCGCCGCCGCCGCGGTGGTCGTGCTGGCCGGGGTGCAGGCCGTCGCCTGGTTCGCCGGGCCCGTCTTCCTCGCCCTCGTCGTCGTCATCACCCTCGATCCGGTGCGGACGTGGTTGCTGCGCAAGGGCTTGCCGCGCTGGCTGACCGTGGCCGTCCTGGTCGTCACCGTCTACCTGATCCTGTTCGCCTTCTTCCTCGTCATCGTCGTGTCCGTCGCGCAGCTGTCCACGCTGGTCCCCCGCTACACCGGGCGGGTCGACGAACTGCTGCACGACGGACTGGCCGTCCTCGGCCGGTTCGGCGTCGGCGAACCCGAACTGCGTGCCGTCTTGTCCTCTTTGGACACCGGAAAGCTGGTGGGCCTGGCCGGTTCCCTGCTCGCCGGGGTCGGCGGGCTGGTCACCAACCTCGCCTTCCTGTTCGCCCTGCTCCTCTTCCTCAGCGCCGAGACGGCCTGGGCGGGACAGCGGCTCGGCCGGATCGGGCAGGACCGGCCGTGGATTTCCGCGGCGTTGCGCGGCTTCGCCACCGGCACGCGGCGGTACCTGATCGTGACGACCGTGTTCGGCGGCCTCGTGGCGGCGCTCGACACCACCGCGCTCGCCCTGCTCGGCGTGCCCGGCGCGGTGCTGTGGGGCCTGCTCGCCTTCGTCACGAACTACATCCCCAACGTGGGCTTCGTGATCGGGGTGGCACCACCCGCGGTGATCGCGCTCCTCGACGGCGGCTGGCGCAGCCTGCTCATCGTGCTCGTCGTCTACGCGGCGCTGAACTTCGTGGTGCAGTCGCTGATCCAGCCCCGGTTCGTGGCCGGCTCGGTCGGCCTGTCCACTTTGGTCACAGTACTGGCGCTCGTGTTCTGGACCTGGCTGCTGGGCCCGCTCGGCGCGGTCCTCGCCGTCCCCGCCACCCTGCTGGCCAAGGCGCTGCTGGTCGACGTCGACCCGCGCGCCCGCTGGGCCGAAGCTCTGCTGTCCGCACCCCGCCGCGACGAAACCTGACCGGCTCAGGTCAAGCCGTGCTGCCGGGCGACCACCACCGCCGAGCGCCGGTTGTTCACGCCGAGCTTGCCGTAGATCGCCCGCACGTGCGTCTTCACCGTGTTGACCGACACCGTCAGATCCGAGGCGATCTCGTCCAGCGAACGCTGCGAAGGCAGCCGCTGCAGCACCACCTGCTCGCGGTCGGTCAGGCCGCTGGGCGGGGCGTGCGGGACGAGCCGGCCGCGGACCGCCTGGGCGAACCGGTCCAGCGAACCGAACCCTCCCGAGTGGTCGATCAGCAGGTCGGCCACTCGTGGCTCGGCGAGGGCGAACGGCCGCACCAGGCCGTTGGGGCGGGCGAGGGCGAGCGCCCGGTCGAGGGCGTGCAGCGCCTTGGTCCGCCGGTGGGAGCGCAACGCCAGTGCCGTCTCGGCCAGGCAGCGGTCGACCGGGGTCGCGGGCAGCAGCGCGGCCGCCGACGCGGTGTCCCGCAACACGGCTTCGGCCGTGTCCGTCTCGCCGGCGGCGAGGTGGGCGCGGACGCGCAGGACCGCCAGCTCGCCGCTGCCGGGCAGCCGCTCGTGGCCCCAGGCGAGCACTTCCGCCGCGTGCAACGCCTCGCCGAGGGCGAGCGCCGCGTGGTACTCCGCGACCGCGCACACCGCGATGACCTCGCGGGGCAGGTCGAGCGCGGCCAGCAGGCGGCGGGCCGCGCGCATGGCCTGCGAACCCGCCGGCCGGTCGCGGTTGTCGAACCGCACCATGCCCTCGAAGAATCCTCGCAGCGGTACCAGCAGCGGCGCGCTTCCGGGCACCTCCGCCGACGTCGCCTGGGCCAGTTCCCGGGCCGCGGCCACCGGCTCCGCGCGCATCAGATCGTCGTAGGCGAGCAGCAGGTGGCACTCGGCCACGCCCGGGGACCGGCGCCGGCCGCTCCGCCGGGCGACGGCGAGCGCGCCCGTGCAGGCACGCCGCATCGCCGGGTGGTCGCCCCCGACTGCGGTGGCGACGGCCACCGCCAGCCGGCTGTGCAGCACGAGGTGGTCGAGCCGCTCGGTGTGGGCCAGCCGCAGGGCCTCCTGCGCCTGGGTGACGGCGTGCCGGCGGGCACCGCGGTGCAGGGACTGCCACGCGCGGTCGAGCTTCACCCAGGCGTCGAGTTCCCGGTCCGCCCGGCCGTCCGCCGGCGGCACGGGTCTTCCCGTCAGGACGGCCAGGTGCCGGACGGCGAGCGGCCAGCGGCCGTCGCCGGGCGCCGCCGTGGCGAGGTCGGCCGCCGCGTCGGCGAACTGCCCGCGCTGGATGTTCTCCAGCGCCGAGGCCAGCCGCAGCGGCGGGCTCGCGGCGACCGTGGCGGCCCCCAGGTAGGTGAGCGCGACCCGCACCGGTTCCCCGTCCCCGGCGAGCACCTGCCGCACGGCGTGGTCCCGCGCCAGCGCGAGGACCCGCCGCCGGTCCCGGCCCGCCACGGCGTGCCGGAGGGCCTCCCCGAACCGGCCCCGCCCGGCGTACCACCGGGCGGCGGCGCCGTGCAGCCGCAGCATCCGGTCCAGGTCCCGCCGCGCCAGCTCGGCGCGCAGGAAGCCGCGCAGCAACGGCGGCAGCCGAAAGGTTTCGGCCGGCGTGCGCACGACGAGGGCCATCGTCCGCTCGACCTCGTCCAGGATCGCCCCGGCCGCCGGACGACCCGACAGGTGGACCGCCAGCGCCGCGCCGACTGTCTCGCACACGCTGATGCACAGCAGCAGATCGGACGTCTCCGCGGGCAGCCGCGAGAGCACTTCGTCGGCGAAGAACTTCGCCACCGCACGTTCGTCGCCGCTGACGGAGGCGACGAGCGCGTCGGCGTCTTCCGCTTCGCGCACCGAAACCGCGGCCCAGCCGAGCGCGGCGGCCCAGCCCGCGGTGCGTTCGGTGAGCTCCCGGACGCGGTCGTCGCCGACGGCCGTGCCGGTGGCGCGCAGCAGGCCGGCCGTTTCCCGCGTGGTGAACCGGAGTTCGGTGCCCTCCACGCGGGACAATGCGCCTTCGACGTGCAGCCGGGCCAGCCGCAGCCGCGGCTCGACCCGGGTGGCGAGCACCAGCCGCAGCCCGGCCGGCAGGTCACGGGCGAGCGCCGCCAGCGCGTCCAGTGCTTCCGGGCGCGAGATCTCGTGGAGGTCGTCCAGGACCAGGCGGACGGGCTGGTCCAGACCGGTCAGGGCGTCGTCCAGATCGGCCAGGAAGGCCCGCCGCCGCCCGGGCGGCGGCGGGCCGAGGCGGTGCACCCGGTGGTCCCCCGGCACCGCCGGGCAGCGGCGCAACGCGGCGAGGATCGCCGCCCACAGCCGGGATTCGTCGTTGTCGCCTTCGTCCAGGGATACCCAGGCGACGTCGCGGCCGGCACCGGCCCAGGCGGCCAGCGCCGTGGTCTTGCCGGCGCCGGCCGGGGCGCGCACCACCGTGACGCGCCGGGTGGCCGCGTGGTCGAGCAGGGCGTCGAGCCGGGGACGGGGGACGAAGATGCCCGGCAGGCGCGGAACTGCCGCCTTGGCACCGGGAACGGACCGGAACGGGGTCGTCGTTCGAACGGGCACGTCAACCTCTCGGCTGTCGGGAGAATTCGCCCCGGTTCCGCGGTCGACGCCGGACGGAGGCCACGACTGTACTGATCACCGGCAGGTCACCGGGGCGCCGGGGTCACCAGATTTCGTAGGTGGCTTCGTCGCCGTGCACGATGACGGCCCAGATCACCAGGACGTCGAGGGCGATCACGAGGACGCCCCAGAACGGGTAGGCGGACAGGAAAGCCAGCTGCGCCAGTGCGTTGAACCCGGCCAGCGCGACCGTCACGACCCGCGCCCACTGCGCGCCGGTGAACAGCGCGATGCCCGTCAGCACGACCAGGATGCCGACGATCAGGTGCAGCCAGCCCCAGCCGGCCAGGGAGAAGACGAGCAGGCCGGACGGGCCGATGACGTAGTAGTCCCGGTCGAACAGCGCGACGACGCCTTCGACCACGTTGAACAGTCCGGCCAGGACGGTGATCGCCCCGGCGAACCAGATCCAGCCGACCCGCCGCGACCGGGCGACCGCCCGCTCCGGCGGGAGGGGCGCCCGGTCGCCGGTGGTTCCGGACCGGGGGTGCATGGGTTCGGTCATGATGCCTCTTCCTCGTTCGTGGACGGGCTGCGGACCCGGGCGATCATGGTCGGTCGCGCGTCCGCGGGGCCTCGCCCGCCCCAGGTGAGATCGGGTGGCCCGGTCCGCGGCTCACACGGCGTGGGCGATGACCCGCGCCGGCCTCCGCGCGAGGGTGCGGCAGACCACTGTTCCCGGACCGAGGAGGAAGCCGTGTCCACCTTGACCGTGTGGCGGTTCCCCACCGTCGAAGGCGCCGAAAACGCCCTGGATCTGCTCAAGCAGCTGCAGAAGCAGCAACTGATCTCGATCGCCGACGCCGCGTACGTGACCTGGCCGGAGGGGCGGAAGAAGCCGAAAACCAAGGACCTCGGCTCGCTGACCGGCGCCGGCGCGCTGGGCGGGGGCTTCTGGGGCCTGCTGTTCGGCCTGATCTTCCTGGTCCCGTTGCTGGGCATGGCCGTCGGCGCCGCGATCGGGGCGCTGACCGGGTCGCTGAGTCACGTCGGGATCGACGAAGAGTTCGTCGAGACCGTCCGCGCGCAGGTCACCCCCGGGACGTCCGCGCTGTTCGTGATGTCCGAGGACACCGTCCTGGACCGGGTGATCGAGCCGTTCAAGGAAACCGGGGCCACCCTGCTGAGCACCAACCTGTCCGATGCGGAGGAAGCCCGGCTGCGCGGCGCGTTCGCCGAGGCGCCCCACCTGGAACCGCGGTAGACCGGTCACGCGGGCCGGACCGCGGCGACGCCCCCGAGCGCCGCCGCGGCCACCCGCGGGAGGTCCGGCCGGCCGCGGTGCGCTCCCCCGAGAGCGCCCCGCGGCGGGCTCGACGGGATGGCCGAACGCGGCGCCGGGGACGCTGCGGCCGCCACCGGGGAGATCCCCGTGACACACCCGCCGGGGCGCCGCCGTCCGCTCGTCGTCCGTTCCGCCATCACCGCACCTCCACGGCCCCACCCTGAGGTGCTCGCCGGCGCGGGTCGTCACCCGTGGTGGATGACTCCCCGCTTCACCCCCGGCGGGCGACGCCCCGGCCGGTCCCGCGGCCGACGATCCGTCCCATGACTCTCACCGACAAGGAGATCGCGGCCCCCGACGTGCGGATCGCCCGGGCCCGCGCCGCCCGCGGCACCGTGCCCGCCGCGAGCCACGCGGAGTTCCCCAGCCTCGTCCGGCGCGCCGACCCGCTCACGTTGCTGGCCCGCCAGGACACCGACCGGGTACCTGAGCTGCTGCCGCTGCGCTACGGCCGGATGGCCGCGTCGCCGCTGGCGTACTTCCGCGGCGCCGTGCTGCCGGCCACGGCGGACCTGGCCGCGACCCCGCGGACCGGGTTCTCCGTCCAGGCCTGCGGCGACGCCCAGCTCGCCAACTTCGGCCTGTTCGCCGTGCAGGGCCGCCGGCTGGTCTTCGACTTCGCCGACTTCGACGAAACCCTGCCCGCGCCGTGGGAATGGGACGTCAAGCGGCTCGCCGCGAGCTTCGAGGTCACCGGGCGCGAGAACGAGCACCCGGCGGGCCAGCGCCGGCGCACGGTGATCGCCGCGGTCGAGTCCTACCGCCTGGCGATGCACGACTTCGCGCGCCGCACCCCGCTCGACATCTTCTTCGCCCCGGCCGACGCCCGCACGCTGCGGGTGGTCGCGGCCCACCGGCTGGGCCCGGCCCGCCGCCGCGCCGCCGGGGTGCGCCGGTTCACCGAGATCCGCGACGGGCAGCTGCGGCTGGCCGCGCGCCCGCCGTCGGTGGTGCCGGCGGGCCACCTCGCCGGCGACGGCGACCCGGCGACGCTGACCGAGCGCCTCGGCGTCGTGCTCGCGCGGTACCGGCGCACGCTCGGCCCCGCGCGGCGGGCGCTGCTGGACCGCTACCGGCTCGCCGACGCGGCCCGCGCGGTGACCGGGCCGGGTGGCGCGGGCACGCGGTGCTGGGTGGCGCTGCTGGTCCGGACCGGCACCGGCGATCCGCTGTTCCTGCAGCTGAAGGAGGCCCGGCCGTCGGTGCTGGAGGGCTACGCCGGGACCGCCGCACCGGGCGGTGCCGGCCGGCGGGTGGTGACCGGGCAGCGGCTGATCCAGGCCACCGGCGACGTCTTCCTCGGCTGGGCGCGCGGCGCGGAGTTCGACGGCCGCACCGGCGACTTCCACGTCCGCCGGCTGCGCGACGACCACGACGCCGGGGACGTCACCGCGATGACCCCGGACGTCCTGCGCGCCCACGCCCGGCTGTGCGGGTGGACGCTGGCCCGCGCGCACGCGCGGACCGGTGACCCGCTCGCGATCGCCGCGTACCTCGGCTCCGGTCCGGCGTTCGCCGAAGCCGTCCGGGAGTTCGCCGTGGCCTGCGCCGACCAGACCGAACGCGACCACGCCGCGCTGCGGCAGGCGATCCGGTCGGGCCACGTCACGGCGGCGACCGGATCGTGAGGCCGCCGGCGTCACGGGGACGCGCGGTGCACCACCAGGGGCAGCTCCCGGACGCGGTGGACGGACACGACGTGCAGCCCGAGCGCCTCGAGCCGGCCCAGGATTTCCGGGAGCCGGCCGGGGTCGGCCACCGTGCCGAACACGATGGTTTCGGGCGGAACCGGGACGACGAGCACGTCCCGGAAATCGCCGGTCCCCTCGGCGGCCCGGTCGGGAATGGCACCGTTGCCCCGGAAGACGTAATGGGCGCCCGCCGTCAGGCCGAGAACGCCGCCCCGGGTCACCGTGCCCTCCGCTCGCGCCGGGTCCGGCCCGCCGAATACCAGGCACGCGCGACCACGGCCACGTCGAGCAGCAGCATCGCCGCCGACCAGCCCCGCGCCGGCAGGAAGACCAGCCGCGCGACCAGGTCGGCCCCGGCCCGGACGCCGGTGCGGAGCTCGGCCGCCGGGCTCAGCGCGGCGAGCGCGACGACCAGCCAGAGCAGCACCGAAGCCAGGCTGATCCGGCCCGTCCGCAGCACGTCGAGCACCACCGCCTCACCCGGTCCGAGCCAGCAGAAGTGCGCGCCGGCGAATCGCCGCCGGCTGCTTCCCGATGAATTCCCGCTTATTTTCACCCGCCACACGATTCTGCTCCCGGCCGTTGTTCTCCTCGCCCGCAGCGGGTGAGCCGGACGTTTTGCGTGGCAGGATCCGCGGGATTGCCCGAAACCGATCACGAAGGAGAAAAGCGCATGCGCCAGTGCCCCGACGTCCCGTCGCGAAGACGAATTCCGAGAACGAAGATCACCGTTCCCGGCCCGCCGGCGGATCTCGTGTCCCGGCCGCGCCTGCGCACCGTTCTCGACGGCGCGAGCGAAGCGGCCGTGGTGTTCGTCGGCGCCCCCGCCGGGTTCGGCAAGACCGTCCTCCTCGCCGACTGGGCGCGGCACCGGGAGCACGGCTCGGTCGCCTGGCTCGCGGCGGACGCCGAGGACAACGACGACCACCTCTTCTGGTCCGCCGTCCTCGAAACCCTCGGCCGCAGCGGCCGGATCCCCGGCGGCAACCCGCTGCGGCTGCTCGCCGTCCCCGAGGCCCCGAGCACCGACTTCGGTTTCCTGAGCGCGGTCGCCGACGCGCTCGACGCGCTGCCCGAGCCCGTGGTGCTCGTCGTCGACAGCGCCCAGGAGATCACCGCGCCCGAACCGTGGCAGGGGTTGCAGGCGCTGGTCCGCCACCAGCCGGCGGGGCTGTGCCTGGCCGTCTCGAGCCGGCGGGAACCACCGCTGCCGCTGGGCCGGGCGCGGCTCGCGGGCCGGCTCGTCGAGGTCGGCCCCACCCGGCTGCGGTTCACCGCGGAGGAGGCGGAAACCCTGCTCGCCACGGCCGGCCGGGCGATCCCGCGGGAGCAGGTCACCCGGCTGGTCGCCGCGACCGGGGGCTGGCCGGCCGGGCTGCGGCTCGCGGCGGCGTCCGCCACCCGCCACGGCAGCCTGCGGGACTTCGAGGCCGGCCGGGACGACGCCGTCCTCGCCTACCTGACCGACGAAGCCCTCGCCTCCCTCAGCCCGCCCCAGCGGGAACTGCTGCGCACGATCAGCATCTGCGACGACGTCCCGGCCGGGCTGGCGACAGTGCTGTGCGGCCGGACGGACGCGGAGGCGACGCTGCGCGAGCTCGGCGAGCCCGCCACCCGGCTGGTCGAGTCCACCGGCACCCCGCTGCACCACCGCATGACGCCGCTGCTGCGCACCTACCTGCGCGCCGAGCAGCAGCGGCGGGCGCCCGACCGGACCCGGGCGCTGCACGCGACGGCGGCCCGCTGGTTCGCCGGGCACCACCGGCCGGCGCCGGCGTTGCTGCACAGCGTCCGGTCCGGGAATCCCGCCCGGGTCGGCGAACTCCTGCGCGAGCACGCCGTGACGCTGTTCGTCGCAGGTGAGCACGACGTCCTGCGGCAGGCCCTCGCCCTGCTCGAGGACCGGCGGATCGCGGCAGGCGCCCCGGCCGCGCTGGTTTCGGCCGCCCTGTGCCTGGAGGCGGCCGAAACCTCGGCGGGCCGCCTGTACCTGGCCCGCGCCGAAGCGTCGTGGCCGGACCGCGCGGTGCCGGAGCTGACCCTCCTGCGCCGGCTGACCCACGCCCGGCTCGCGCAGCTCGACCGCACCCCCGCCCACGCGCTTCGCGTGGCCGAGCTGGTCGACGAGGAGCCGGCCGCCGGGAGCGAGCTGCGAGGGCTCGCGGCCGTGCACCGCGCCGGCGTGCTCATCGCGCGCGACCAGCGCAAGCAGGCCCGGGAGGCGCTGATCGGGGTCCTCGGCACCGCCGAGCAGGTGCACCAGGACTTCACCGTCGCCCGGTGCCTCACCCTGCTGGCCGAGCTGGCCTGCCACGACGGCGACTACCGGGCGATGGACACCCTGGCCCGGCGGGCCGGCAGCCGCCTGCCGCGCCAGGATTCCCCACGGTCGCTGCAGGGCGCCCAAGCCCACGCCCTGATGGCGTACGGCGCCCTGTTGCGCGGCGAACCCGCCGGCTGCGTCGAACACGCGAAGCGGATCGGGCAGTTGCTCGGCGACGCCCCCGCGCGGGCTGCCCGCGACCTGCGGATGTTCGCCGAAACCCTGCGCGGGGCCGCCGAGTTCGAGCTCGGCGGCTGGCACGCGGGGCTGCGGCGGATGCGCCGGGCCCGCACCCGCCTCGTGACCGGGCGCGGCTGTTCCGCCGGGCACGCCGCCCTGTGCGCGGTGCTGGAACAGCGCGCGGCCCTGCGGCTGGGCGCGGCGGGCCAGGCCAGGGAGACCGTGCGCTGGGCCCTGCCGGTCCTCGCCGGTTCGGGCGAGCAGCTCCTGATGCGCGCCCGGACGCAGCTCCGGCTCGGCCGCCACCACGCGGCGAGCACCGTGCTGCGGTCGCTGGCCGAGGACGGACCACCGCCGGAACTGGCCTGGCTCCCGATCGAGGCGTCGCTGCTGGGCGTGCAGGCGGCGCTGGCGGCCGGGGCGCGCGACCGGGCCGCCCGGCTGCTCGACGACGCGGTGCGGGCCGCCGAACCCGCCGGCGTCCGGTTCCCGTTCGTCTTCGCCCCGCCCGAGCTGGTCGGGTTCCTCACCAGCCGGCTGGGCCGCCTCGGCGCGGGGGAACGGTTCGCCGGCGAGGTCCTCGCGCTGCGGCGCCGGCTGCGCACCCCGCCGATGCCGGCCCCGCTGACCGAACGCGAGCGCAGCGTGCTGCGCCTGCTGCCGACGCAGCGGTCGATCGACGAGATCGCCCAGGACCTGACCGTCTCCCCCAACACCGTCAAGACCCACGTCCGCGGGATCTACGCGAAGCTCGACGTCCGCAGCCGGCGCGAGGCGGTCACGATCGCGCAGGAACGAGGTCTGCTCGACGCCGAAGTCGCCGACTTCACGGTCTGACGTCCTCGCCCCACCCGGCGCGGGTGAGGCGGGCGCACCCGGGATCGGTGTCGAGTGGGCCGGGCACGCGCGAGCGTGCCTGGCCCCGATCCCGGACCCGAGGAGAAGTCATGGCCCTGGCGAGTGCGGAGTACCCGTTCCTGAACCTGATGTGGACGATGCTGGTGTTCTTCTGCTGGATCGCCTGGTTCTGGCTGCTGTTCGTGACCTTCGGCGACCTGTACCGCCGGGCCGACGTCTCCGGCTGGGCCAAGGCGGGCTGGACGGTACTGGTGATCGTGCTGCCGTTCGTCGGCGTGCTGCTCTACCTCTGCACGCAGGGCCGCAACATCCTCGAACGGCAGCGTGCCCGCGAGGTGGCCGGCCGGCGGCGGTTCGACGACTACGTGCGTTCGGTGTCCACAGCGGACTCCACCGGGGCGGCGCAGATCGCCGAAGCCCGGCGGCTGCTCGACGACGGCGTCATCGACGACGCGGAGTTCGAAGCCCTCAAGCGGAAGGCCCTCGCGCGTTGACCGCGGCCCGGCGGTGGCGGTTCGTCCACCTGGCCGTGCTCCGGCCCCTGCTCACGGTCACCGCGCTGCTCAGCCTCTACTACCTGCTCCCGGTCGACCAGGCCCTGCGGCCGTGGACGGCGGCCGTCTTCACCGCCGGTCTCGCCGTGCTGGTGCTGCTGGTCGTCGGCGAGGTGCGGATGATCCTGCGTTCCCCGTTCCCGGCCTGGCAGGGCGTCCAGGCGCTCGCCCTGATCGTCCCGCTGTTCCTGCTGCTGTTCGCCGACGCCTACTACGTGCTCGCGCAGGACCGGCCGGGTTCCTTCGGCACCGGCCTGACCCGCACCGACGCCCTGTACTTCACGGTCACGGTGTTCGCCACGGTCGGCTTCGGCGACATCACCCCGGTGTCCGCCACCGCCCGGGTGCTGGTGACCGTGCAGATGGTCGCGGACCTGGTGGTGCTGGGCGTGGTGCTGCGGGTGATCCTCACCGCGGTGCGGCACCGGCGCTCGTCCACTGTGGACGGATCAGTCGGACGGCAGCCGCAGCGCCGCGGCCAGCCCGGCCACCGCCACGACGCCGAGGGTGGTGAGGGCGAGGGCGAAGGACCGCCCGCCGAGGTGCGGCGTCCCGGCCAGGACCGAGCCGGCCAGCGCCGTCCCCACCGACGAGCCGAGGTTCGACGCACTGCGGGAAACCCCCGAGATGTCGCCCTGGGCGGCGTCCGGGAAGCGCGACTGCACCAGGTTCACCGACGCCGTCAGCATGACCCCGACCCCGGCGCCGAGCAGGAACAGGCCCGGCACCGCGCTCGCCACCCCGGAGTCCGCCCGGACCAGCAGCAGCATGAGGGCGAGACCCGCGACGGTGACGGCGAACCCGGCGCGGACGAGCCCGCGCTGGGAGTGCCGGCGCGCCAGCCGGCCCGCCGCGGCCGAGGCCCCCAGGATGCCGGCCGTGGCCGGGGTGAGCATCAGCCCGGTCTCGATCGCGCTGTACCCGCGGACCTCCTGCAGGAAGACCGCGACGACGAAGAACGCACCCTGCAGGACGAGCCACTGCACGTGCTGGGTGGTCAGCCCGAGCCGGGTGACGCGGTCGCGGAAGAGCCCGGACGGCACCAGCGCGTCCCGGCCCGCCCGTTCCCGCGCGCGGACGTGCGCGAAGAACACGGTGAGGAAGCCGGCACCGATGCCGGCGAACAGCCACACCGGCGAGATCCCGCCGGCGGGGAGCAGGACCACGCCGCCGACGGCGAAGTCCGCGCGTGAGACGAGCCAGCCGTAGGTCCCCGTCTGCAGGACACCGAAGACGACGAAGAACAGCCCGGCCGCCGAGAGGATCGCGCCGGCGACGTCGAACTTCTCTTCGCGCGGCGGTGCGGGCGGCTCGGTGACCCGCACCGCCAGCAGGACGATCAGGACGACCAGGAGGACCTGCAGCAGGAAGGACGCCCGCCAGCCCAGCCACGTCGTGACCAGGCCGCCGACGAGCGGGCCGGCCGCGGCCCCGAGCGCGCCGGCCCCGCTGACCACGCCGAACGCCCGCGCCCGGGCCGCCAGCCCGGGGCTGGTCACGGTGACCAGGATGTAGATCGGCGGGATCATCAGCGCCGACCCGATGCCCTCCAGCACGGAGTAGCCGAAGATCAGCAGCGCCGGTCCGTGCGCGGCCGAAGCCAGCAGCGCGCCGGAGCCGTACACGGCCAGCCCGGCCAGGAAGCACCGTTTGCGGCCCAGCAGGTCGCTCAGCTTGCTGCCGGGCACCATGAGCGACGCCATGGTCAGGGTGAACACCGTGATCGCCGCCTGCACGCCGAGCACGGTCGTGCCGAGGTCCGCGGCGATGGCGCTGACGGCGACGGTCATGGTGGTCGCGGCGTAGCTCGCGACGAACTGGGCGAGGGCCAGGGGCAGCACGATCATCGGCGGGCCTTCCTCGTCGGGTGCCGCACACGGTGGCGCGCCCCGCCCCGGGCCACCTCACCCCGCGGGGATGAGGCAGCGCCCGGCGGCGCCCGGGACGGTGCCGGTGAGGGGACCCCGGTGCCGATGGAGGAGCCATGACCGAAACCACGATCGCCGAGCACGGGCTGATCGGCGATCTGCAGACGGCCGCGCTGGTCACGACCGACGGGTCGATCGACTGGTTCTGCTGCCCCCGCTTCGACTCGCCGTCGGTCTTCGGCGCCCTGCTCGACGACGAACGCGGCGGCCGGTTCCGGATCCGGCCCGCCGGTGCCTGCGCGAGCTCCCAGATGTACCACCCGGACACCGCGGTGCTGATCACCCGGTTCTCCGGCCCCGACGGCATCGGCGAGGTGGTCGACTTCATGCCGCCCTGCGACGGGCCCGCCACCACCCGGCACCGGATCGCCCGGCTCGTGCGCTGCGTCCGCGGCCGGATGACGTTCGACGTCGTGGTCGCGCCCCGCTTCGACTACGGCCGCCGTCCGCACCAGGCGATGCTCGTCGCGAACGGGGCCGTGTTCGTCGCGCGCGACACCTCCCTCGTGCTGCACGCGGTCCGCGAGCCCGGCGACGAGCACCTCGCCGAAACCCGCATCGAAGGCGGTGACGTGCACCTGCGGCTCACCCTGGACGCCGGCCAGGTGCGCGGGGTCGTGCTCGAGACCGATTCCGCGGAGCCGCCGCGCGAGATCCGCGTCGCCGAGTTCGAAGCGCTCTTCCAGTCCACTGTGGACTGGTGGCGCGGCTGGCTGGCCCGCTCCACCTACCGCGGCCGCTGGCGGGAGATCGTGTTCCGGTCCGCGATCACGCTCAAGCTGCTCACCTACGCGCCGACCGGCGGCCTGGTCGCCGCGCCCACCCTCGGGCTGCCCGAGGAACTCGGCGGGGAACGGAACTGGGACTACCGCTACACCTGGGTCCGCGACGCGTCGTTCTCGGTGTCGGCGTTGCTGTCACTCGGGTTCGCCGAGGAGGCCGCCCGGTTCGGGAACTGGCTCGGCGACCGCATCCGCGAAGGCCGGGGCGGGACGAGCGGGCCGCTCGCCGTGCTGTACCGGGTGGACGGCACGACGGACCTGGCCGAGGAGAGTCTCGCGCACTGGTCCGGGTACCGCGGGTCGGCCCCGGTCCGGATCGGCAACGACGCGGCCGGCCAGCTGCAGCTCGACATCTACGGCGAAGCCCTCGACAGCGTCTTCGCCGCCGACCGGGCCGGGTTCGAACTCCCCCACCAGGGCTGGACGGCCCTGCGCGCGGCCCTCGACTGGCTCGGCGAACACTGGGACCAGCCCGAGGAAGGCATCTGGGAGACGCGCGGCGGCCGGCAGCGGTTCACCTACGGCAGGCTGATGAGCTGGGTCGCCTTCGACCGCGGCATCCGGCTGGCGGGCACGCACGGCCGTCCGGCCCCGGTCGAGGACTGGACCTGGCAGCGCGACAGCATCCACGGCCAGATCCTCGACCGCGGCTGGCACCGCACGCGCAACGCGTTCGTCCAGCACGACACCGGCGACGAGCTCGACGCGGCCCTGCTCCGCATGCCCCGCACCGGATTCCTCCCGGCCACCGATCCACTGTGGCTCTCGACGCTCGACGCGATCAAGACCGGCCTGGTGACCGACAGCCTGGTCTACCGGTACGACCCGGCCGCGTCCCCGGACGGGCTCGCCGGCTCCGAAGGCACGTTTTCCTTGTGCAGCTTCGCCTACGTCGACGCCCTGGCCCGGGCGGGCCGGCTGGAGGAGGCGCGCACGGCGTTCGAGAAGATGCTGACCTACGCCAACCACGTCGGGCTGTACGCGGAGGAGATCGCCCCGACCGGCGAGCAGCTCGGCAACTTCCCGCAGGCGTTCACGCACCTGGCCCTGATCGACGCCGCCGTCACCCTCGACCGGATCCTCGGCTGAGGAGGCCGGGTCTCCCCCGCCACGGGTGACCCGGCCCGGCCCCGCGCGGAACACGATGAGGCACCCGTCGAGGCGAGCCCCGGGAGGCCGACAGCCATGACCACCACCAACCGACCACACCGGTCCGCGGAACCAGCCGGGCCGCCACCCGCGGAGGGGGCCGGCCGCGCGAAACCACCGGCCGCGGCGTGGATTTCCTGGGTCGCGCTCGCGCTCATGACGACCGGTTCGGTCGCGAGCCTGCGCCCCTCGCCGACCATGGCGGTGTACGGCCTCGCGGCCGTCTTCCTCTACGTCGTCCCGGCGATCGTCTTCCTGCTGCCGACGTCGCTGGTCTCCGCCGAGCTGGCGTCGGGCTGGCCGGGCGGGGTGTACAACTGGGTCGCGCTCGGGATCTCCAAGCCGATGGGGTTCCTGGCCGTCTGGTGCCAGTTCGCGATGACGATCTTCTACTACCCCAGCCTGCTCGGGTACGTCGCCAGCACGCTCGCGTACGTCTTCGACCCGGACCTGGCGAACAGCGGGTGGTGGACGGCCGCGGTCATCGTCGTGGCGTACTGGTCGGGCGTCTGGATCTCCTCCCGGGGCACGAAGGGGGTGGCCGGGCTGGCCGGCGGCGGCCTCGTCATCGGGACGCTGCTGCCCGGCGTGCTGCTCGTCGTCCTCGGGATCGTGTTCCTCGGGCAGGGGCACCCGTCGGCGGCCCCGATGTCGGCGGACCACCTGCTGCCCGCGTGGGCCGGGCTGGCGAGCCTCGTGCTGATCGTGAACAACTTCCTGTCCTACTCGGGCATGGAGATGAACGCGGTGCACGTGTCCTCGCTGCGCAAGCCGGGCAAGGAGTTCCCGCGGGCGATGTTCCTGGCGATGGGGCTGGTGCTGCTCATCTTCATCCTGCCCGCGCTCGCGATCAGCTGGGTCATCCCGGCCGACCGGCTCTCGCTGACGGCCGGCGTGATGCAGGCCTTCGACGCCGTCTTCGCCGGTTTCGGGATCCAATGGCTGACGCCGCTGATCGGGATCCTGCTCGTCCTGGCCTCGCTCGGCGGGATGCTGACGTGGCTGGCCGGCCCGTCGAAGGGCCTGCTGCTCATCGCCCGGCAGGAGGGGTACCTGCCGCCGTTCCTGCAGCGGCTCAACGGCCGGGGCGTGCAGCAGAACATCCTGGTCGTCCAGGGCGCGGTCACCACGCTGATCGCGCTGCTCTACGCCTTCATCCCGGACGTGTCGAGCGCGTACTGGATCTTCTCGGTGATCACCACGCAGGTGTACCTGATCATGTACCTGCTGATGTTCGCCGCCGCGGTGCGGTTGCGGCGCAAGTACCCCGATCACCCGCGGGGGTTCCGCGCACCGCTGCTGCTCGGCCTGTGCGGCGTCGGGTTCTGTGCGTCGCTGGCCGCGCTGCTGGTCGGGTTCGTCCCGCCGTCGCAGTTCGGCTCGGGCAGCCCGTGGGTGTACCTCGGGATCGTCGCCGGCGGCGCGCTCGGCCTCGGCCTGCTGGTGCCGTTCCTGTTCTACCGCTTGCGCAAACCGTCGTGGCGGCAGCCGGAGGTGACCGCGTCATGACCACTGTGGACGAACAGTCGACCCGGGGGCAGCGGACGGCCGTCTACTTCGTGGTGGCGGTCGTGCTGGGCGGGTTGCTGGTGGCCGGTTACCTGGTCCACCGGTCCGCGGTCTGCGCCGACCTGACCGGCGCGGTCGCCCGGGCGGCGAGCGACACCGCCGGTGGCCCGGGCGCACGCCCGCTCCTCCGGCCGGCGCTGCGGTACGCCGGCCCCTGCCCGGTGGGCGGGTGAGCGCGGTGGACCTGCGGAACCGGATCGACGCCCTGATGCCCCGGGCGCGGGAGGAACTCGCGGAGCTCGTCGCGCTGCGGTCGGTGGCCGACCCGCGGCAGTTCCCGCCCGACGAGTGTCACCGCGCGGCCGTGTGGGTCGCCGACGCGTTCGCCGAGGCCGGCTTCCGCACGACCCTCGCCGACACGCCGGACGGCAGCCAGGCCGTGGTCGGTACCCGGCGCTGCGGCCGGGCGGACGCGCCGGCCGTGCTGCTCTACGCGCACTACGACGTCCAGCCACCGCTGGCCGACGACGAATGGCGGACGCCGCCGTTCCGGCTGACCGAAGTGGACGGACGCTGGTACGGGCGCGGTGCCGCCGACTGCAAGGGCAACATCCTCATGCACCTCACGGCGTTGCGGGCCCTCGGCGACGACGTGCCGGTCGACCTCAAGCTGGTCGTCGAAGGCTCGGAGGAGCAGGGCACCGGCGGGCTGGAGGCGTTCGTCCCGGACCACGCGGACCTGCTGCGGGCCGACGCGATCCTGGTGGCCGACACCGGGAACGCGGCGGTCGGCCATCCGGCCGTCACGGTCAGCCTGCGCGGCCTGGTCAACGTCGTCGTCTCGGTCGAAGCACTGCCGTCCGAGCTGCACTCGGGCATGTTCGGCGGGCCCGCCCCGGACGCGCTGGCCGTGCTGGTGCGGGTGCTGGCCTCCCTCCGCGACGACGAGGGCGCCACCACGGTCCACGGCCTGCCCGGCGACGGCCGCTGGTCCGGCGCCCCGTACCCGGCCGACCGGTTCCGGGCGGACGCGGGCCTGCCACCCGGCGCCGTCCTGCTGGGCGGCGGCGAAGTCGCGGACACGCTGTGGGCCCGCCCGGCGCTGACGGTGCTGGGCATCGACTGCCCGCCGGTGGTCGGCTCGACGGCGGCGCTGGCCCCGCGGGCGCGGGCCCGGCTGAACCTGCGCATCCCGCCGGGCGTCGACCCGCACCACGCGGCGTGCGCGCTGACCGAGCACCTCCAGGCGGCCGCGCCGTGGGGGGTGGAGGTCTCGGTGGACGTCGAGGCGATCGGCCAGCCGTTCCTGGCCGCCACCGACGGTCCGGCGTACGCGACGATGGCCCACGCGATGCAGACGGTGTACGGCCGCCCGGTGAGCAGGCTCGGCCAGGGCGGTTCGATCCCGTTGTGCACGGTCTTCGCCGAGACCTACCCCGACGCCGAGATCCTGCTCATCGGCGTCGAGGAACCACAGGCCCGCATCCACGCGCCGAACGAAAGCGTGGCACCGCAGGAGATCGCGGCCATGGCCCTGGCCGAAGCCCGGTTCCTCCGCGACTACGGCCGGACCTCCCGCGGTGCCGCCGGTCAGGAAGCGGAGACGGAATAGCTGTTCGAGGTGAAGTTCAGCCCACCCGCCGAGGAGGTGATTTCGAACCCGAACTGCACCTCGCCCAGTGTCACGTCCCCGAACCAGCCGCGGGCCTTGATCCAGTTGAGCACCGCGAGCACGTCGACCGTGCCCGCGTTCGTGTTCGACGTCCGCAGGAACGAGAAGACCGCGTTCGACCCGTTCGATCCCTTGTAGACGTCCCAGGTGTGGCCGCCGACGCTCACCGTCGTCTGCTTGCTGCCGATGGGGCCGACCGCGCCCTGCTTGTTCATCCACAGCATGATTTCGTAGGCGTTGTTGTTCGCCCAGATGTCATAGGCCGTCTCGTAGGCGCCACTGCCCGCGCGGCCGACGTTGAAGCTGCTGGAAACCTGGCGCAGGGAACTGAGCGTCCGGCCGACGTTCTTCGCCGAGTGCGGGTACGATTTGACGCCACCGGTGTTCGGGTGGTCCGCCCACACGCCCCAGTTGCTGTAGGAATTCGCCCAGATCGTCTGGGGGCCGGCCCCGCTGCCCCAGACGTCGTTGCGGACGGTGTACCCGCCGTTGGACCAGGTCGCCCACTTGTCAGAGGACGACCAGGTGGCCGCTTCGGCCACCCCGGCGGTGCCGGCCACCACGGCGGCCGCGGTCAGCGAGACGAGCAGGGAACGCACGACTTTGTGCATCGGTTCATCCTTTCCCGGAAATCGAACGGGAGGCGGGACGACTATTGCAGCCGCGTTGTGCGCCGGTCAAGATCCGGTGCGTTACTCACCCACATTCGATCGATTCGGACAATGGCATCGATGATTTCAACGGCAGCGATCGTCGATGTGGTCGAACGAACCGGATTATTACTTTTCGGAAAGCGTTTCCCGCGCTTCGGCGTCCCCGGCGAGCAGGAGGTAGGCCGCGGCCGTCCAGGTGTAGGCGCGGTCCCGCAGGCCGTCGCCGGTCAGCGCGTCGAAGTTCTCGGCGAACCCGGATTTCTCGCACACCGCGCGGAACCGCGCGCTGACCCGGTCGGCGAGGTCTGCCGCCCCGGCGCGGCGGAGGCCGTCCTCGATCAGCACCGTGACCGGCGCCCACACCGGCCCGCGCCAGTAGCCGTCCGCCTCGTACCACGGCGATCCGGGGCGTTCGGTGGCCAGCCCGATGTCGGTGAGGTGCTCCTCGAGCCCCGCCACGAGCTTCTCCCGGACCTCGGCCGGCAGGTGTTCGCCGAGCACGACCGGCATCAGTTCGAGCAGGCTCGCGCCGCCCTGGACCGCGCCGGTCGTCGCCGAGCGGCTGACGAACTTCGTGCCGTCCCAGAGCTCGCCCAGCAGGGCCGCCAGCATGCCGTCCGCTTCGGCGCGCCACCGCGCGGCCGCGCCGGCCTCGCCGAGCCCGGCGGCCAGCCCGGCCAGCTCCGTCAGCTGCAGCACCAGGAACGCGGCCAGGTCGGGGGTCTGCACCAGCCGTTCGCGGGCGAACGGCGTCGCGTTGTCCCAGCCGCTGTCGTTGCCGTGTTCGTAGTGGGCGACCGGCCGGCCGGGCACGCGGCGGTGGTCGAGCCAGAACGTCGTCCACGCCGCCAGCTGCCGGTAGGCGCGCTCGGGTTCCGGCAGGCCGCCGGGCAGGCGGGCCCGCAGGCGGCTCAGGGCCCAGCCGTGGATGGGCGGCTTGACGAAGTTGCGCAGCACCTCGGCGTGGGTGACCGAGTCGGGCAGCGCGCCCCGGTCGTCCTGGTGGTCGAAGACGACCTGGAACTGGTGCCAGGCCAGTTCGGGCCGGCCGCCGGCCAGCGCGAGCGCGTTGAAGCAGTGGTCCCAGCTCCACACCTTGTCCATCCAGTGCTTCGACATCAGCACCGCCGGACGGCCCACGAACCCCGACGGCGCCACGATGGCCGACCAGAGCACGTAGCAGGCGAGCTCGGCCGCGGGCGTGCGTTCGCTGCGCCAAGGCGCCACCGAATCGGCGAAGGCGGCGAACGCGGCCCCGGCGGCGGCGACCACGGCGTCGAACGCCGTCGACGGCACGTACGGCTCCCGGGCACCGGGCAGTTCCTCGAGCACCGCTTCCCAGCTGTCGCCGCTCAGCACGACGGCCCGCTCGGCCGTGCCCAGTGCTTCGGCGCCGACGTGCCGCATCTGTCCGGAAAGGACGGTGACGCGGTAGCGGTGACCGGTTTCGTAGGAGGTGAAGACGACGGAACCGTCGACCGGGTCGGCGAAGAAGTAGGTGCCGGTGAACGGGGTCAGCGTGGGCTCGGCCGCGCGGATCCGCAGGGCCAGGCCGCGCCCGGCGATCCGGAGCGCGTCCGGGCCCGCGTACGCGGCCGTGATCCGCCGGTCCCCGGCCCCCCAGGTCAGCGCGGACGGCGTGGCGCCGGCCGGGACCGCCACCCGCTCCCCGCCGCTTTCGGGGACGAGCGCCAGGACGGCGTGCATGCCGTGGCGGTGGGACACCAGGTGCAGGTCGTCCGCGTAGGTGGCTTCGGCCACCACCGGGGAGACGTCGAACCACGATCCCGGGTGGCTGAAGGGGATCTCCCGCAGCGAAAACTCGCCCGTGGGCACAGAAGCGTCCTTTCCGAGAGGGAGGTCAGTCCTTGACGGCGCCCGCGGTGACGCCGGCGGCGACGAACCGCTGCGCCAGCACGAGGAGCACGGCGGCAGGCACCGAGGCCACCACCGCCGTCGCCATGATGGAGTTCCACTCCTGGTTGTTGTTGCCGATGTAGCGGTAGATGCCCAGGGTCAGCGGCCGCAGCGAGCCGCCGCCGTCGAGCGTCGCCGCGAAGACGAAGTCCGACCAGGCCCACAGGAACGCGAACAGCCCCGCCGTGACGACCCCGTTGCGGCTCGCGGGCAGCACCACCGACCAGAACGCGCGCACCGCGCCCGCGCCGTCGATGGTGGCCGCCTGGACGAGCTCGTCCGGCACCGAAGCCATGAACGAGGTCAGGATGAGCACGGCGAACGGCACCGCGATCGTCGAGTCGGCCAGCACCAGCCCCCACGCGGTGTTGGTGATGCCGAGCGTGACGTAGATGCCGTAGAAGCCCAGCGCCATGATGATGCCGGGGATCATCTGCGCGACGAGCAGCACGAAACCCAGCGCCCGGCGCCCGCGCGGGCGGAGCTTGGCCAGCGCGTACGCCGACGGCGCCGCCAGGGCCAGCGTCAGGGCGACGGTCCCCAGCGCGACGAGCAGGCTGGTGGCGAAGTACGGGAGCTGCTCGTGCAGCACCCGCTCGTAGCCCTCGAAAGTCGGTGCCGCGGGGAACCAGTCGGGCGGCGACTTGCGCATCCGCCCGGCCGGCGTCAGCGACACGTTGACCATCCAGTAGACGGGGAACAGCATCACGGCGGTGAGCACCAGTCCCACGGCGGTGCGCCAGCGGCGGATCACGCTGCCTCCTGCCGGCGTTGCGCGCGGATGTAGAGCAGGCCCGCGACCAGCGCCAGCAGGATGAGCACGTTGCCCACGGCCGCGCTGGGCCCGAACCGCGGCAGCAGGCTGCCGAACCCGAGCTGGTAGGACCAGGTGGCCAGGGTGGTCGACGACCCGCCGGGCCCGCCCCTGGTCATGATCCAGATGACGTCGAACACCTTCAGCGTGTAGACCAGCCCCAGCAGCAGGGTGATCGCCGAAACCGGCCGCAGGAGCGGGAAGGTGACGTGCCGGAAGCGCTGCCACGCCCCGGCACCGTCGAGCGACGCGGCCTCGTACACCTCGGCCGGGATGTTCTGCAGGCCGCTGTGCAGCACGACGAGGTTGAACGGCACGCCGATCCAGATGTTGGCGATGATCACCGAGACCAGCGACCACGACGGCGAGGTCAGCCAGTCGATCCGGCCGGCGCCGAACCAGCCCAGCACGGCGTTGACCACCCCGGACTCGCTGTTGAGCAGCCACGCCCAGGTCGAGCCCGAGACGATCAGCGGCAGCAGCCAGGGCACCAGGAACAGCGCCCGCAGCGTCGGGCCCAGCCGGAAGTGGCGGGCGAAGAACACGGCCATCGCCAGGCCGATGCCGTACTGGAACAGCAACGACGCGGCCGTGAAGACGAACGTGTTGAGCAGCGCCGTACGGAAGGTCGGATCGGCGAACACGGTCGTGTAGTTGTCGAACCACACCAGCGGCGCCCCGCCGTGCACGAAGGTGCGGACCGTGTAGTTGCGCAGGCTGAGGTCGACGTTCGTCACGAGCGGGTAGCCGTAGCAGAGCACGAGGTAGGCGACGAGAGGCGCGAGGAACGCCCACGCGAGCAGCTGCGGCCGACGGCGGCGGCCCGGCCGGCCGGGCGCTCGCGCGGCCGGCCGGACGGCAACCGGTTCACGGATGTCCTGCACGAGCGGGCCTACTTCGCCGACGCGGCGGTCGCCTGCGCGGCCGCGAGCGCGGCGTCCGGGGCTTTCGCGCCGGTGAGCGCGGCCTGCACGGCGCCCCACAGCGGTTCCGAGATCCGCGGGTAGCGGGTGCCGAGGTTGTCGCCGGTGCGGCCCTTCGCGACCTTCACGGCGTCGACCCACACCTTCAGCTCCGGCTGTGCCGCGACCTGCTTTTCCTGCACCGCGGGCACGGCGGACACGTAGGTCAGCGCGGTGTCGGAGTCGAGGACGTTGGCCGGGCTGGTCAGGCAGGACGCGATCTTGCCCGCGGTCTTCTCGCTGTCCGGGCTGCTCTGCGCGGGCACGGTGACGAACTCGCCGCCGGTCGGCGCCGGGGCCGCTCCCCCGGCGCGGGCCGGGATCGCGAGGACGCCGTAGGCGAAGCCGGCCTTCTTCGCGTTCTGCAGCTGCCAGGTGCCGTTCTCGGCGAAGGCGTACTCGCCGGTGGCGAACTCCTGCCAGCTGGTCGTCTGCGTGTTGCCGACCACCGAGTTCGGCGCGTACCCCTTGTCCAGCCAGGACTTCCACTGCGCGAGCGCCGAGGTGGCGGCGGGCGAGGCCAGGTCGGTCAGGTTCGCTCCCGCGCCCCAGAACCACGGCAGGAACTGGAAGCTGCCTTCCTCGGTGCCGATGGCCGAGAACGTGATGCCCTTCTTGCCGGCGGCGTGCACCTTGGCCAGCGCGGCGTCGAGACTCGCCCAGTCCTTCACCGACGCCGGGTCGACGCCGGCCGCGGTCAGCACGTCCTTGTTGTAGTAGAGGGCGAGGGTGTTCGCGCCGATCGGGACGCCGTAGGTCTGCCCCTTGACCTCGGCGGCGGCGAGCAGGTTCGGGGCGGCCTGCGCGGCGTCGAGGCCGGTGTCCACATTGGACTTCAGGACACCGCCGTCGGCCAGGGTGGAGACCACGGGGTTGTCCACCACCAGGACGTTCGGCGCGGTGCCCTGCTGGGCGGCGAGCAGCACCTTGTTGGTCAGGTCGGTCGTGTCGAACGCCTGCCGCGCGATCTTGACCCCGGCTTCGGCACCGCACTTGTCGACGACCTTCGCCCACGCGGAGCTCGCGTCGAACTGCGGGTACGGGTCCCAGACCGTGAAGGGCCCCGCGGCGGCGGGGGCCGTTCCGGAGGAGCACGCGGCCAGCGCCGTCGCGGCGACGGCCGCCGACAGCAGCCGGATGATCGGGTGACGCTGCATGAGGGGTCCTTCCTGTCGGCACCTGCGACGACCGTGGATCCTTCGTCGAACCGGTTCGATGACCGAGGCCGCGTCACCGTAAACCCCGCGACCACTCCTGCGCAATACTGCGTGTACTACGATCGAACCGGTTCTGGACGACGCTCGGGAGTGGGATGAACATCGGCGAGATCGCGCGGCGCGCGGGGGTGTCGCGCAGCACCGTGTCGTACGCGCTCAGCGGCAAGCGCCCGGTCTCGGCGGCCACCGTGCAGCGCATCAACGACGTCATCGCCGAGCTCGGCTACCGGCCCAACGCGAGCGCCCGGGCGCTGGCCGAGGGCCGCACGCGCACGCTGGGCCTGGTGGTCCCGCCGGCCAGCCGCCGGCTGACCGACGTCCAGCTGGGGTTCGTCGGCAGCGTCGTGGACGCGGCCGCGGCCCACGACCTCGACGTCCTGCTCTCCCCCAGCGGCGGCGACCACGACCGGTCGTTCGAGCGCATCGTGACCGGCCGGCGCGTGGACGGCGTGATCCTGATGGAGATCCTCCTGGAGGACCCGCGCGTCGAGCGGCTGAGCCAGGCGAGCCTGCCGTTCGTGACGATCGGCCACGTCGAGCACCCGGGCGCGTCCTGGTGGGTCGACGTCGACTACGGCGGGCTGATCACGCGCTGCGTCCACCACCTGGCCGACCTGGGGCACGAGGAGGTGGTGCTGATCAACCGGTCGGCGGAACTCGTCGCGGCGGGTTACGGCCCGGCTCTCCGTTCGGCCACGGGATTCCTGGAGGCCACGGCGGCGCGCGGCTTGCGGGCCCGCACGGTGTGCTGCGCGGACGAAGCGGCGGCGGGGCTGGCGTGCTTCGAGCAGATCCGGACCCAGTGGCCCGAGGTGACGGCGGCGGTCACGATCAACGAGGCGGCACTGCCGGGGGTCCAGCGCGCGTTGCACCGGGCGGGGTTGGAGGTACCGCGCGACTTTTCGCTGACGGGGGTGATCGCGGAGAGGCTGGCGGAGGACTTCCACCCCCCGCTGACGGCAGCGGACGTCCCGGCCACCACCCTCGGCCGCCTGGCGGTCGACCTGCTGCTGGCCCAGATCGCGGACGGCGACGCGGAGCCGCGCCACGCACTGCTGGAGCCGCCGATCTCGCTGCGATCGAGCACGGGGGCCCGGCCACGGGGGTAGCGACGAGCCGGCCCGGCTCGGCACACGACCCCGCCGCCGACCCACCACGGTCCAGCGCACGCCCGCCGCCGGCGGCAATCCGACCGGCCCGTCGTGCTCCGGCAACGCCATGCGGGCCGCCAACAGCGGCAACCCGACCCAGCCCACCACCCTCCGCCGGCGGCAATCCGGCCCAGCCCGTCGTGGTCCCGCAACGCCACGCGGCCCCGCCAACAACGGCAACCCGACCCAGCCCACCACCCGCCGCCGCGAAACCGGCCGAGCCACCGCAACTCCCCGCCCCCGAGCGTTGCCACCTCCGGTCGAACCGCCTCCGCCGTTCGGGCGGTGCCATCTGCACCAGGCGTGCCCTAAGGTGAGCTCATGATCGAACCGGTTCGATCGTTCCCCGCGGAGAGGCTCCGATGTCCCCCATCGACCAGCTGATCGTCACGGTCCTCGGCGCCCGCCGGGCCCGGGCCCGGGAGCCGCGAACCACCCCGGCCCGCGAGCCACGGCCGGTCCGCGACCCCCAGCAGCCCAAGCCAGACCGGCCCTGACCTCTCACAACCCGAAGACCCGGAGGTCGATCGAGTCGCCCAGCAGGCGGTCCCCCGCCGCGTTGGGGTGGTAGCAGTCGGTGCGCCAGTCCGCGCGGATCACCGTCGGGTCGGCCGGGTCGCGCAGCACCGCGTCGAAGTCGAGGACCGCGTCGAACGTGCCCGACGCGCGGATCCACGCGTTGACCGCCAGCCGGGCCTGCTCCTTCGGGCCGCCCGGCGCGTTGCACATCGGCAGGATCGTCGCGCCGACGATCTTGCGGCCCGCCGCGTGCACCCGCCCGGCTATCGTCCGCATCGCGTCGATGACCTGCGTGGCCGGCGCCGGGGGCGCGTAGTCGCCGCCACCGAGGTCGTTCGTGCCTTCCAGGAGCAGGACGTACCGCACGCCGGGCAGGGAAAGCACGTCCCGGTCGAGGCGGGCCGGCGCCGGTGGCCCGCAGCACTGGCCGGTCGGGTCGTACGGGTTCGGCTGCACGCTGACGGTGTTGCCGCTGATCCCGGCGTTGGCCACCGACAGCTGCCGCGCCGGCGGGCGGGTCGCGATGCGCCCGGCGAGCACGTCGGTCCAGCGGGGGCCGCCGCCGAAGGCGTTGTAGCCGTCGGTGATCGAGTCCCCGAGGGCGACGATCGTGCCGCGGGCCGGCGACACCGCACTGATCGCGTCCGCCCACCACAGCACGCCGGGCGCGAAGGCGCCGTACGCCCGTCCCGACTCGTCCGCGCCGGCGTCACCCGGCCCGGCCGAGGCGAACGACCCCGGCGTGTCGGTCTCCGGCGGCGGGAAGGTGTGGTCGTCGACCGGCGACCCGGGCGCGTACACGCTCACCGCGACGTGGTCGCCGCGCCGCACGGACAGCGGCAGCGGGTCGGTCCACGCGCTCGCACCCGGCGGGATCGTCACCGCGTGCCGGAACCCGAACGTCGCGCGGCGGTTCGAGCCCGGCACCAGCGCGGGCGAACCCGTCGACGGCTGCCGCCCCACCCACACCGACCGCACCTGCAGCGGACCGGCGCCGAACGGGTTGCCCAGCCGGACGCGCAGGGCCGTCCCGCTCGCGGTCACGGTGAGCACATTGCGGACCGTGACGTCGGGCGAAACGCCGTGCACGCCCTCGAGGGACGACTCCGTGAGCGTGACCGAGCCCGGCAGGGCGGACGCCTCCGCCACCGCCGGGCTCAGCAGCGACGCGGAAACAGCCAGGACGACAGCGGTGCTGCGAAGACGCATCCGGGCATCCTCCTCGTCGACGGGGGTGATCAGACGACGACCGGCCAGCCGGCCGCGTCGTAGGTCAGGCGGTTGACGCCGAGGAGCGCTGCGCCGTTGTCGGCGTAGTAGTGGTAGAACAGCAGATCGCCGTCGTTGTCGGCGAGCACGGCTTCGTGGCCCGGTCCGTGGACGCTGCCGTGCCCGGCCAGGATTTCGGTACCACCACCGGAGTTCATCGGCACTCCGCTGCGGTCGGCGTAGGGACCGGTGACGCTCGTCGACCGGCCAACCACCACACGGTAGGTGCTCGACGCGCCGCGGCAGCAGAAGTCGAACGACACGAACTGGTAGTAGTACTGGCCGCGCTTGACGATGTACGGCGCCTCGATCGCGCCACCGCCGCGGCCCGCGATCGCCGTCATGCCGCTGCCCTGGCGCAGGCCGGTCGCCGGATCGAGCGCGATCAGCTTGATGCCCGACCAGAACGAGCCGAAGCTCAGCCACCACCGCCCCTGCTCGTCCACGACCAGGTTGGGGTCGATGGCGTTGAAGTTGTCGCTGTCGCGGGACTCGACCACGAGCCCCTGGTTCGTCCACGTCCCCGAGCCACCGGAAGCACTGGTCGCCAGGAAGATCGCCGAGTGGCGGGAACCGAACGTCGAGGCCGAGTAGTACAGGTAGTAGCGGCCGTTGTGGTAGGAGATGTCCGGCGCCCACAGGCTGCGGCTGCCCGCGGTGTAGGACGTGGTCCACGGCGCGCCGCCGGGGAACGCCGAGCCGGCGTTGCGGAACGCCGTGCGGTCGGTGGAGGTCTTCAGCGCGATGCCGTCCCCGGTGTGCGCCACGAGGTAGCTGCCGTCCGGGCGCTTCACCACGCTCGGGTCGTGCACTCCGATGTCGCCGGTCACGCGACCGGGATTCGGGTAGCCGGCCGCGGCGGCCGCCGGCGCGGCGGGCAACGCGACCAGAAGTGCGGTCAGGACAAGGAGGACTGTTCGAGCGACCGACATGGTGCCTCCCTCGGCACGGAACGGGCCGGGCGGGTGATCATGCGCCACCACCGGGGTGACGCATGATCACCGCTGGGGGTCAGGACCACGGAGAGCTGACGAGCCAGCTCACGTCGTCGTTGTAGGCGGTGGCGTTGTCGAAGGTGTTCGACCCGCCGTTGGCGGCGATGTAGACGATGTTGGCGTAGTGCCGCACGTACCGGTCGGGGAAGTTGAGCGACCGCAGCGACGCGCCCTGCCCGTTGCGGCCGGCCTCCGGGCAGAAGGTCGCGTCCTGGGCGAACAGCGAACTCCCGTCGTTGGCCTGCAGGTACAGCTGGTAGTTCTGGTGCCGCAGGTACTGTCCGGGCACGTTCCTGGACTCGAACGACACGCACGAGGCACTGCCGAGTCCGGTTCGGACGGTCCAGGAACTGTTGCCCTTTTCGGTGGCGGAGCTGCCGCTGCCGATCACCGCGGTGTCCACTGTGGACCCCGTGTGGTGGATGTAGCGGTCGGTGCAGCAGGCGGTGGTGGCTCGCAGCGAGACGGACGTGCCCGGCGTCAGGCCGGTACCCGCGGAACTCGTGGCGTAGCCGGCCGCGGTGATGTTGGCCTGGACCGCGTTCTCCGTGGCGTCCGAAGGATAACCGGACGTCATCACGCCTTCGTAGAAGGTGCCGCGGGCGCCGACGCTGTTGTCGCCGCCGATGCCGAGGATGATGGCGCCTTCCTTCTTCATCGGGTTGTAGCCCGACACGTTGGGCCGCACGCCGTCGTAGAACGTCGACACACCACCGGACTGGGCGTTGCCGCCACGGATGGCCCAGTGGTTGGGGCCGCCCTTGATGATCGCCGTCAGGAAGCGGTGGCTGATGCTGGGGTCGTTGGCGTTGTAGTGCTGGTTGACGCCGGAGAACAGGCCGTTCTCCAGGTCGGCCATGATCCACGGGCCGTTGCCGGCGCCGTAGCCCCACACCTTGATGTTGCCGAAGTAGATCGCTTCCATGGTGCCGTTGCCGTTGTCACGGCTGTTGCGCTCGGCGTTGCCGTAGTCGAAGCAGCAGCCGCCGTTGTAGTGCGTGCCGTCGAAGATCGCGTACATGCCTTCCGGCTGGTCACCGGTCGCGACGCCGTTGGTGTTGTTGTTGCGGTAGCCGGTACCGGGGGCCACGTAGACGCCGTAAGCCTTGTGCCCGCCCACCGTGATCGGCGCCGCGGTGGCGTTGGCAAGGTTGTCGTACCCGCCCGCGGCCGGGCCGGAGAACCCGCCCGGGGGCGCCTGCGTGAGGCGGTTGTTCCGGCCCGACTGGTCGTAGATGACCGTGATCAGGCAGGTCGTCCCGGCGCAGAACGAATCCTGGGTGGCGGCGTTGGCGACCCCGCCCGCGGTCAGCGGGGCGATGTCGCGCGTGGCGCTGTCCGACGCGCGCCGGACCTGGTACAGCGGGCCGTTGTAGGCGCCGTACAGCGCGCGGGTCGTCGAATGCGCGGCCACGCAAGGCGTGCCGCCGGCCGCGTAGATGTCGCAAGGGCCCTGCGTGGCCGCCTGGGACGTGCCGCCACCGACCAGCAGACCGGTGACGAGCGTGCCGGCCGCGAGGACGGCGGAGGCGATGGCGCGGGGAGTTCTCGGCTGTCGTGCCATGGGTGATCTCCTGGTGCGGTGCGGAAATCCTCGAATCGACAGGTGCGCGGGCCGGCGACGTTGCCAACCTCCTCCTCGATCACCGACACGCTGGGACGGCACAGGCGGAGCGATTGTGAGCGCTAACATAACGCCCGCGCCGACACAGTGCAATGGGGGATTTCCGCAGCGCAATTCTTTCGACGCTTTCGAGATCCCGCCCGGACCCCTTGCCCCGCAAGAGGATTCCGGTCAGGCGCCCTTCGCCTCGTCGTACCGGGCCTGCGCCGCCATCACCTCGGGCACGCCGGCTTCGAGCACCTCGATCAGCGCCAGCAGGCGCCGGGCAACCTCCTGACCGGCGGGGGTGAGGCTGTATTCGACGTGCGGCGGGATGGTCGGGCGCGCGTCCCGGTGCACGAAACCGTCGCGCTCGAGCGTCTGCAGGGTCTGGGCGAGCATCTTCTCGCTGACCCCCTGCACCCGGCGGCGCAGGGCGTTGAACCGGAAGACGCCGTCGTTCAGCGCGGCGAGGGCGAGCACGCCCCACCGGCCGGTGACGTGTTCCAGCACGGCCCGGGACGCGCACGCGGCGCTGAACACGTCGGCGACCAGTGCCTCGTGCTCGGCGTCGGCTCGTTGTTCATCCACCCCTCGATACTACCCAAGAGTTTGCACGATGGATGTGACAGCACTAACAATGAGTTGGTACTTTCTAAAAGTTAGTACATCCTCCAGGGACCAGGTACTTGAACCTTCAAGGAGTCCTCATGATCGTCGTCACCGGCGCCACCGGCCACCTCGGCAAGCTCGTGGTCGAAGGCCTGCTCGAGAAGCTGCCCGCCGACCAGGTCGTCGCCGCGGTCCGCACCCCGGAGAAGGCCGCCGCCCTGGCCGAGCGCGGCGTCGAGGTCCGCCGCGCGGACTACACCGACCCCGAAAGCCTGGTCACCGCGTTCAAGGGGGCCGACAAGCTGTTGCTGGTCTCCAGCAGCGAGGTCGGCCAGCGCGTCGCGCAGCACCAGGCGGTCATCGAAGCGGCGAAGCGGGCCGGTGTCGGGCACCTCGTCTACACCAGCGCCTCGAAGGCGACGACGTCGAAGCTCGCGGTGGCCCCCGAGCACAAGGCGACCGAGGAACTCATCGAGGCGTCCGGCCTGACCGCCACCATCCTGCGCAACAACTGGTACCACGAGAACTACGCCGAGACGATCAAGCAGGCCGCCGGGACCGGCAGCTTCGTCGGCAGCGCCGGTGACGGCCGGATCGCCGGCGCCGCCCGCGCGGACTACGCCGCGGCCGCGGTCGCGGTGCTGGCCGGCGAAGGTCACGAGGGCAGGATCTACGAGCTCACCGGGGACACCGCCTACTCGTACGCGGACCTCGCCGCCGAGATCGCCAAGGCCACCGGCCGCGAGATCACCTACGCCGACCTGCCGGCCGACGAGCACGCCAAGGTCCTCGCCCAGGCCGGCCTGCCGGAGCCGCTCATCGGCTTCCTGGTGGCGATCGACGGCGACATCAAGGACGGCCTGCTCGCCGAGACCACGGACGACCTGCGCACCCTGATCGGCCGCCCGGCCACGCCGGTCGGTGTCACCGTGGCCGAGGTCGCCGGCCCGCGCTGAACCCGCCGCCGAGCCGCCCGGCCGTCGTCACAGCGGCCGGCCGGGCGGCTTCCGCCGGGACACGCTGGTCTCCCGCAGCGGCGGCTGCCACACCCGGGCTTCGGGGGATTGGCCGTCGTCACCGGGCTGGTCGAGCGGGTCGGTCCCGTTCTGCCAGCGAGCCCAGTGAGCCGCGCACATCCTGCGCCAGAGGGCCGGCTCGTCGCACTGGTACCGCCGGCAGGTCGGTACCCGCTCCTGGTGATCGCTCACGTAATCGCTCCACTCGCCTTCGAACGTTCCGCGTTCAACTACCACAGCGGCAGTGGCGTTGTCGATCCTCGCCTCCGCCGGACGGACCCTTCGCGATCGCCGGGGTTAACCTTCCGCTAACCGGGAAAGCCCCCTCCGACCGCCACCCCGACGACGGAGGGAATGTCGTGTTCCGTCACACGAAGCTGCTGCAGTTCGAAGCCAAGCCCGAAAAGCCCGACCCCGTCTACGCCCACAAACTCCAGGAACTCATCGGCGGCG
>NZ_JBFANY010000017.1:0-217087 GCF_040674975.1 Amycolatopsis sp. NPDC049688 | reverse complement strand
GCCCGCCTCCTCGAAGGCGCCCCCGCCACCGCCACCGCCGAAGCCGTCAAAGACCCCGTCATGGCCGCCATGATCGGCGGCATGGACCTCCAGCAGGCCATCGTCGCCGGCGGCGGAGCTCTGCCCGCCGACAGCAACGGCACCCCCTGGAACGGCAAATACATCATCGCCTCCGGCAACCTCCTCGCCGACTTCCGCGCCAACGCCGCCGCCGAAGCCCAAGGCCGCCTCCAAACCGCCCGCCTCTACAACATGACCGACGACCCCGGCGTCAAAGCCATGCTCAAGTTCAACCTCGCCCGCGACACCGTCCACCAAAAGCAATGGCTCGCCGCCATCGAAGAGCTCAAAGCCGACGGCCTGGAGGACGAGATCGCCCCCAACGCGTTGCTGGACGAAGAAGACCAGACCCACAACCACACCATCTGGCACCTCTCCGACGGCCCCGACGGCGCCAAAGGCACCAGCTGGACCACCGACGCCGGCATCGAATACCTCATGGACCCCCAACCGCTCGGCGGGCCGGGCACTGCACCCAAACCCGACCCCGCCCTCTACGGCACCTACGCCCCGCTCATGGACGCCAAGGGCACGGCCAAGGGCAAGGCCAAGGAAGTCAAGAACAAGCTGACCTGACCCGACCGCGATCGGTGCGGGACCGCTGAACACCCAGCGGTCCCGCGCCGGGTGGTGCGTCCGGGTGAGGAGGGCGACGTCACGGTGTCCGGGGTCCCCCGACGGGGTATCCCAGCCGGAGATCACCCGCACCTCTGGAGGCCCAGTGCAGCCCTGGCCCGGTTCCCCCTACCCGCTCGGAGCCGATTACGACGGCGTCGGCACCAACTTCGCGCTCTTCTCCGAGGTCGCCGAGCGCGTCGACCTCTGCCTGTTCGCCCCGGACGGAACCGAGACCCGGGTCCGGCTGCCGGAGGTCGACGGCTTCGTCCACCACGGCTACCTGACCGGTGTCGGGCCCGGTCAGGAGTACGGCTTCCGGGTCCACGGGCCGTACGACCCCGCTCGCGGGCTGCGGTGCAACCCCGCCAAGCTGCTGCTCGACCCGTACGCCAAGGCGGTCACCGGCCGGGTGGACTGGGACGAGTCCGTCTTCAGCTACCGCTTCGGCCGGCCCGAGGAGCGCAACGACGACGACTCGGCGGCCCACACGGTCCGCGCGGTCGTCGTCAACCCGTACTTCGACTGGGCCAACGACCGGCCGCCGGGCGTGCCGTACAACGAGACCGTCGTCTACGAGGCCCACGTCCGCGGGCTGACGAAGCTGCACCCGGACATCCCGGAGGAGCTGCGGGGCACCTACTCCGGGCTGGCGCACCCGGTGATGATCGAGTACCTGAAGACCCTCGGCGTCACGGCCGTCGAGCTGATGCCGGTCCACCAGTTCCTGCACGACCACGCCCTCACCGAGCGCGGCCTGGCCAACTACTGGGGCTACAACACCATCGCCTACTTCGCGCCCCACAACGGGTACGCCGCCTCGATCATGCCCGAGACGCCGGGCAGCGAGGTGCACGAGTTCAAGGCGATGGTGCGGGCCCTGCACGAAGCGGGGATCGAGGTCATCCTCGACGTCGTCTACAACCACACGGCCGAGGGCAACCACCTCGGGCCCACGCTGTCCATGCGCGGCATCGACAACCAGGCGTACTACCGGCTGGTCGAGGACGACCCGCAGTACTACATGGACTACACGGGAACCGGCAACTCGCTCAACGTGCGGCAGCCGCACACCCTGCAGCTCATCATGGACTCGCTGCGGTACTGGGTCACCGAAATGCACGTCGACGGCTTCCGCTTCGACCTCGCCGCCACCCTGGCCCGCGAGTTCTACGACGTCGACCGGCTGGCCACCTTCTTCGACCTGGTGCAGCAGGACCCGGTGGTGAGCCAGGTGAAGCTGATCGCGGAGCCGTGGGACGTCGGCCCCGGCGGGTACCAGGTCGGCAACTTCCCGCCGCTGTGGACCGAGTGGAACGGCCGCTACCGGGACACCGTCCGCGACTTCTGGCGCGGCGAACCGGCGACGCTGGGCGAGTTCGCGTCGCGGATCACCGGCTCGTCCGACCTCTACCAGAGCGACGGGCGGCGCCCGTTCGCGTCGATCAACTTCGTCACCGCCCACGACGGCTTCACGCTGAACGACCTCGTGTCGTACAACGATAAGCACAACGAAGCCAACGGCGAGGACGGCCGGGACGGCGCCGACGACAACCGGTCGTGGAACTGCGGCGCAGAGGGCCCGACCGAGGACGAGAAGGTCCTGGACCTGCGGGCACGCCAGCGCCGCAACCTGATCGCCACGCTGCTGCTGTCCCAGGGCGTGCCGATGCTGCTGCACGGCGACGAGTTCGGGCGCACCCAGCAGGGCAACAACAACGCCTACTGCCAGGACAACGAGCTGTCCTGGGTGGACTGGTCGCAGCTGGAGCAGCACCGCGAGCTGTTCGAGTTCACCTCGGCCGTCGTCGACCTCCGCCGCCGGCACCCGGTGTTCCGCCGCCGCCGCTTCTTCGCCGGCCGCCCGATCCGCCGCGGCGACGAACTGCGCGACATCGCCTGGTTCACCCCGGCCGGCGAGGAGATGACCGACCAGGACTGGGAGGCCGGCTTCGGCCGCAGCATCATGGTCTTCCTCAACGGCACGGCGATCCCCGACCTCGACGCCCGCGGCGAACGGGTGCTGGACGACTCGTTCCTGCTCTGCTTCAACGCCCACGACGACGACATCACGATGACCGTCCCCGACGGCGAATACGGCGCGGAGTGGGCGATCGTCCTCGACTCGGCGACGGGCGAGGTGTTCCACCGGTCCGTCGGCGGCGTGCTGGTCGGCGTGGCGGGCGACCAGCTGGCCACCCCGCGCACGGTGGCGGGCAACGGCACGGTGGTGGTCGCCGGCCGCGCCCTGACCGTGCTGCTGCGGACGAAGGAGCAGGACGGGTAAGCCCGGGCCCGCGGGGTAGCCGGAGCCCGGCGGCGGGCACCCCGGCTACCGCCGCGGGAAACGGGAGGCACCATGGGCAAGGCGACACACCACCTGGAGGTCCACGCGCCGGCGCAGGCCTGCTACGACTGGTGGCGGCCGCTGACCCGGCTGCCGGAGATCTTCTCCGACGTCGAATCGGTCGAGGCGGTCACCGGCGACGGGTCGCGGACGCGCTGGAAGGTGGCGGGCCCGGCCGGGACGACGGTCGAGTGGGAAGCGGCGATCACCGAAGACGCGCCGCCACACCGGCTGGCGTGGACGACGGCCGCGGACTCCGATCCCGACGTCACCCACTCCGGCAGTGTCCGGTTCGAGGACAAGGGCGGCAACCGGACGGAAGTGGACATCACCATCGAGTACCACCTGCCCGCCGGCAAGCTCGGCGAAGCGGTCGCGACCCTGCTCGCCGACCCCCAGCGCAAGGTGGAGCGGGCCGGCGCCGAATTCAAGCGCGTCATCGAGACCCGGTGAGGCACGGGACGCCGGCGGTGCAGGACGAGCCGCCGGCGTCCCGGGCAGGGGTCAGCCGAGGCCCGGGCCCTGGGCCGGCTGCGGCCCGGAGGTGCTGCGCCCGGCGCGGGCGGTCAGCAGGCCGAGGGCGATCATGCCGACGCCGAGGGCGAGGTGCAGCCAGTTGTCGGCGGTGTTCACCGGCACGAAGTTCGCGTCGCTGCCGTGGTCGATGAGCAGGCCGTACAGCCACAGGACCAGGTAGACGGCCCCGCCGGCGACCAGGTACAGCCGGGCGCCGCGCGCGGTGCGGGCCGCGGCGAGGCCGACGACGCCGAACAGCAGGTGGACGATGTTGTGCAGGACCGAAACCATGAACACGCCGAGCAGCATGGCCATCGAGTCGTGGCCGGCGAAGCTCAGCTGGTCGTAGTGCGTGGTGACGCCCGGGATGAACCCGAGCAGGCCGACCAGCAGGAAGACGACCGCAACGACCGCGGCGGCGACCTGCACGGGCGACTTCGTGCGGGGGTGGGTGGCGGTGGACATGGGATTTCCTTTCCGCAGTCGGCGCGCCCGCCCGGTGGGAGGGCGCCAGGCCGGGCGGCTACCCGGCGGTACCGCGGCTAATCTCCAGCGTGGCCACGGTGCGGCTTCACCCGCAAAAGACCACTAGGCGCCGGATGTCCGGAACCCGGACGGATGAACTTCCGGCCGGTCGCCGCGCGCGTGTGTATCCGGGCCCGGACGGGGGTACGCGCGCGGGCAAGGCCCGTTCCCGGCAGCTCCAGGTGGGAGTCCGATGACCGACACGGTGGCACGCCCGGCCCCGATCCCGCACCGGCCGGTGCAGCGGGGGAAGCGCGGCGCGACGATCCTGAAGACGATCCGCACCACCGACCACAAGACGATCGGCGTGCTGTACCTGACCACGTCGTTCGGGTTCTTCCTGATCGGCGGCCTGACGGCGCTGCTGATGCGCGGCGAGCTGGCCCGGCCCGGCATGCAGTTCCTGTCGCCGGAGCAGTACAACCAGCTGTTCACCATGCACGGCACGATCATGCTGCTGCTCTACGCCACGCCGAACCTGTTCGGGTTCGCCAACTTCGTGCTGCCGCTGCAGATCGGCTCTCCGGACGTGGCGTTCCCCCGGCTCAACGCGTTCTCCTACTGGCTGTACCTGTTCGGCGGGACGATCGTGCTCTCCGCCTACGCCACGCCCGGCGGCCCGCCCGACTTCGGCTGGACCGCCTACACGCCGCTGTCCAACGCCATCCACAGCCCCGGCGTCGGCGGCGACCTGTGGATCACCGGGCTGATCGTCGCCGGCCTCGGCACGATCCTCGGCGCGGTCAACATGATCACGACCGTGGTGTGCCTGCGCTGTCCCGGGATGCTCATGTGGCGGATGCCGATCTTCACCTGGAACATCCTGTTCACGTCGATCCTGATCCTGCTCGCGTTCCCGATCCTGACCGCGGCGCTGTTCGCTCTGCTGGCCGACCGGCACCTCGGCGCGCACGTGTTCGACCCGGAGAACGGCGGCGCGATCCTGTGGCAGCACCTGTTCTGGTTCTTCGGCCACCCCGAGGTGTACGTGGTCGCGTTGCCGTACTTCGGGATCGTCACCGAGATCGTGCCGGTGTTCAGCCGGAAGCCGCTGTTCGGCTACAAGCTCATGGTGTTCGCGACCATCGGGATCACCGGGCTGTCGGCGGTGGTGTGGGCGCACCACATGTTCGCCACCGGCGCCGTGCTGCTGCCGTTCTTCTCGATCATGACGTTCTTCATCGCGGTGCCGACCGGGATCAAGTTCTTCAACTGGATCGGCACCATGTGGCGGGGGCAGCTGACCTTCGAGTCGCCGATGCTGTGGTCGGTCGGGTTCATGGTGACCTTCCTGCTCGGCGGCCTGACCGGGGTCATCCTCGCGTCGCCGCCGCTGGACTTCCACATCCACGACAGCTACTTCGTCGTGGCCCACTTCCACTACGTGCTGTTCGGCACGATCGTCTTCGCGACCTTCGCCGGGATCTACTTCTGGTTCCCCAAGATCACCGGCCGGATGCTCGACGAGCCGCTGGCGAAGTGGCACTTCTGGACGACGTTCATCGGCTTCCACACGACGTTCCTCATCCAGCACTGGCTCGGCGACGCGGGCATGCCCCGCCGCTACGCGGACTACCTGTCGAGCGACGGTTTCACCTGGATGCACATGGTGTCCACGATCGGTGCGTTCCTCCTCGGCCTGTCGGTGCTGCCGTTCATCTGGAACGTCTTCAAGAGCTACCGCTACGGCGAACCCATCACGGTCGACGATCCCTGGGGCTACGGCAACTCCCTCGAATGGGCCACCACGAGCCCGCCGCCCCGGCACAACTTCCTCGAGCTGCCGCGCATCCGCTCGGAGCGCCCGGCGTTCGAACTGCACTACCCGCACATGGTCGAACGGATGCGCGCCGAAGGACACGTCACCCGCGGGCACCCCGAAGGCAAGGCTTCGGGCGCGGAGCTCGCGGCCGCCGCCACCCAGCCCGGTGACCAGGGCGAAACCGAGGATCCCCGCGGCCGCTGAGCCGCCGGGTGGCCGCCCGCGGTGCGGGCGGCCACCCGGGCCGAGCCGGTCAGAGGATGGGTGTCCCGCCGGTGACCGCGACCCGCGCCCCGGACACGTAACTGCCGTCGTCGGAGGCGAGCAGCACGTACACCGGCGCCAGCTCGGCCGGCTGGCCGGCGCGGCCCAGCGGCACCTGCTCACCGAAGGTCTTCACCGCCTCCTCCGGCATGGTCGACGGGATCAGCGGCGTCCAGATCGGCCCCGGCGCGACGCTGTTGGCCCGGATCCCCTTCGGTCCCAGCATCTGCGCCAGCGCGGCGGTCATGTTGGCGATGCCCGCCTTGGTGACGTCGTAGGGCAGCAGCTGCGGGGTGGGGTTGTCGGAGTTCACCGACGAGCTGCCGATGATCGACGCGCCCGGCTTCATGTGCGGCACCGCCGCCTTGACGAGGTGGAAGAACGCGCTCAGGTTGATGGCGAGGGTGCGGTCCCACTCCTCGTCCGGGATCTCTTCCAGGGTCTCGTGGCTCATCTGGAAGGCGGCGTTGTTCACCAGGACGTCGATCCGGCCGAACTCTTCGACCGTGCGGGCGACCAGGGCCCGGCAGTGCGCCGGATCGGCGACGTCCCCGGGCACGACAACGGCCTTGCGCCCGGCCTCCTCCACCCAGCGCCGCGTCTCTTCGGCGTCCTCGTGCTCGTCCAGGTAGGAGATCAGCACGTCGGCGCCTTCGCGCGCGTAGGCGATCGCGACCGCGCGGCCGATGCCGCTGTCCGCGCCGGTGATGAGCGCCGCCTTGCCGGTCAGCTTGCCGGAGCCGCGGTAGGTGTGCTCGCCGTGGTCGGGCCGCGGCGTCATCGCGGCGGTCGTCCCGGGCGGGGTCTGCTGCTGCGGGGGCTGCTGGGACACAGTGGCTCCTCGGGTGCGGTGATGGCTCTTCCGTCCCCGTGTTCCCGGCCGCGGGCGATTCAGTCCGTCATCTTGATGATGACTTCCTACTTGTCATCGTTCTGATGACATGCTAGAACAGAAGTGCGTGTTGACACCCACCGTCGAAGTCAGGAGGAGGACACCGATGTTGATGCGCACCGACCCGTTCCGCGAGCTGGACCGCCTCACCCAGCAGGTCTTCGGCACCGCCGGCACCTGGACCAAGCCCGCCGCGATGCCGATGGACGCCTACCGGGCCGGCGACGAGTTCGTGGTCTGCTTCGACCTGCCCGGCGTCGCCGCGGACGCCATCGAGCTCGACATCGAGCGCAACGTGCTGACGGTCAAGGCCGAGCGCCGCCCGCTGCCCAGCGGCGACGACGTGCAGATGCAGGTCTCCGAACGGCCGCTCGGGGTCTTCTCGCGCCAGCTGTTCCTCGGCGACACCCTCGACACCGACCACATCGCGGCCGACTACGAGGCGGGCGTGCTGACGCTGCGCATCCCGGTCGCCGAGAAGGCCAAGCCGCGGCGCATCGAGATCACCGGCAGCCAGTCCGACCGCAAGGAGATCCAGGCCTGAGGGACGCACGGTGAACGACCACGTTCGTGCCGCGGCGGAGCGGATCTTCGCCGCGGCCGCCGAACTCGGCACCACCCGCCAGGAGGCGATCCTCGTGACCCGGGCGGTCCACGCGGTCAAGAAGGGCCGCCCGACCGAGGTCGCCCTCACCGACACCCCGCAGCACCGCCGGCGTCAGCTGGCCCACGTCGTCGGAACCGTGTTGTGGGACCCGTACCTGAACGCGGACGAGGTGCTCGCGGCCGTCACGAGCGCTCCGCGCGAGCGCCCGGTTCCGGCCGCCGCCTGAGGATCACTCCCCCGGTCCGGGCCGGCGCACGGTCAGCGCCGGCCCTTCGCCGCGCCCCGAAAGCGGCGTCGGGCCGAACCAGTCGAGGCACACGACCATCGCGTCGTCCTCGGCCTGGCCGCCGTGCCGGCGGGTCGACAGTTCCCGCAGCATCGCGCCGGGGACGTGCGCCGCCGGCAGCTCGGCCGTCGCCGTCACCGCCTCCGCCAGCTCGCGGTCGCCGTAGAGCTCACCGTGCGGGCCGAGCGCGTTGTAGACGCCGTCGCTGACGAAGACGAACCGGTCACCCTCGGCCGCCTGGAACCCTTCGACCGTGTAGATCGTGCCGTCGAACGTGCCCAGCGGCAGCTGCTCGTCGAACAGAACCCGCTCGGCCTTGCCGTCCCGCAGCCGCCAGAGCCGGGGCGAGCCGGCGTCGACCACGGACACCGCGCCGGTGGCGAGGTCGAACTCCAGCAGCAGCGCCGCCACGTGCTCGGCGCCGCGGAAGTGCGCGTACAGCGCCTGGTCGGCGAGCTCCGCCTGGGCGTCGAGGGGCACCCCGGCGCGCCGGGCGTTGCGCAGCGCGTTGATCGCGAGGTTGGTCAGCAGGGCCGCTTCGCTGCCCTCCCCCATGCCGTTGATCAGCGTCACGGCGAGCTTCTGCGCCGACGCCGACCAGTCGAAGCAGTCGCCGTAGATGGCGTAGGCCGGCTCGAGCTGGCCGCCGAGCGCGAACTCGGCCCGCGTGCAGGCGCGCCCGGGCAGCAGCTGCCACTGCATCTCCGCCGCCAGCGTCAGCCGCGACGAACGCCGCGCCTGGATGTAGAGGTCGGTGTCCCGGTCGGCGACGAACAGCTCGTGGGCCACCGCCTCGGCGAACCGCTCGAGTTCGGCCCACACCGGCGGTTCGGGCTCCTGCGGCAGGGTGACGGCCAGGACGCCGAGCCGGTCGCCGCGCACGCTGACCGGCAGGTAGCCGGTGACGCGGTCGCCGTCGCGGGTGAACGCGGCCGCCTGCGCGACGAACGCCGCGCCCGGCGAGGTGCCCTCGACCGGGATCGGCTCCGCCGTGTAGGGCTGCTCGCCCACCTGGCACAGCTCCGTCAGGGCGTAGTCGGCCATCAGCAGCTCGACCGACAGCGCACCGAAGTGCTCCCCGAGTCCCGCGCGCAGCGCCCCGGGCAGGTCGTGCGGCGGTACGTCTCGGAGAAGACGCTCCACCGCCAGGGATCTGTCCAACGCCTGCCTCCTGCTCACGGGGTCCCAGCGCGCCGGCGCCGGAGTCGGTCCTGTCGAGTCTGCGCCGCTCCGGCGGGCCGGTCCACGGCGAGTCGCGCGAGCTGTGCTGCCGGTTCAGCATAGGGATGCCACAGTGGACGCCGTGGATCGATCCCGCGAGCAGGCCGCCCCGGACGGGACGGCTGCCGTGTCGGACCTCGCCCGCCTCTTCGAGTCGGTGGTCGAGGGCGAGCGGGACGTCTCGCCGCGCCCGCTGTCGGTGTCGCAGCTGCGTGCGGTCGTCGCGCTGGATCGCCACGACGGTGTCAACCTGCGGGAACTCGCCGAGCAGCTCGGTTCGACGCCGCCGCTGGTGAGCCGGCTCTGCGACCGGCTGGAGGCGGTCGGCTTCCTCGAGCGGCTGCCCAGCGCGCGCAGCCGGCGGGAGCTGACGCTGCGGCTGTCCGACCGCGGGCGGGCCTACCTGCAGGAACTGCGGGCGCGGCGGCGCGACCGCGTGGAGCTGCTGCTGGCGAAGATGAGCCCGGCGGGCCGCACCGCGCTGGCCGCCGGGCTGGCGGAGTACCGGGCGCTGGCCGAGCGGGCCGGGGAACCCCCGGATTTGCATCACTGACACCACTGTTGTTATATGGCAATACTTAGGTCGGCGTACAGCAGAGCGCGCCCGAACACCGGAGGAGGAGTCGGTGCTGGGCACGGACGACAGCCAGGTCCGCACAGTGTTGGCGCGCGTGCTGGAGGAGGACCGGACCGCGCTGGCCCACGACTGGGCCGGCCCGGAAACGGGCGACGGCGGCTCGCCCCAACTGCGCCGCGAAGCGGTCGAGCTGGTGGAAGCGCTCCGGCAGGCGCTCACCGGCACCCTCCCGGTGTCGCGGATCGTCGAGCAGGACCCCGCGGTGCGGGACGCGCTGACGTCGCTCTCGGAACGCCGGGCCCGCGCGGGCGCCCAGCCGTCGGCCACGGCCATGGCGATCCTGGCGCTCAAGCGCACGATGCTGGGCGCGATCGAGCGCCACACCGAAGACTCCGCGCTGCGCTACCGGGCCGCGCTGCTGGTCAACGAGCTGCTCGACAGCGCGGGCGTGCTGACCTTCGAGGTCTACTCCACCGGCCGGGAACGGATCATCCGCGAGCAGCACAGCCAGATGCTCGAGCTGTCCACGCCCGTCGTGCGGCTGTGGCGGCACGTCCTCGCGGTGCCGCTGATCGGCACGCTCGACAGCGCCCGCAGCCAGGTCGTGATGAACAGCCTCCTGGAGTCCATCCAGGCGAACGAGGCGCGGGTGGCGATCATCGACATCACCGGCGTCCCGACCGTCGACACCGCGGTGGCGCACCACCTGCTGCAGACGGTCAGCGCCGTCCGGCTGATGGGCGCGGAGTGCGTGATCAGCGGCATCCGCCCGTCGATCGCCCAGACCATCACGCAGCTGGGCATCGACCTCTCCCACATCGTCACCCGTGGCTCGCTGGCCGACGCACTGGCGACCGCGATGCAGCTGCTCGGCGACAGCGGCAGGCCGGGCGCGGTGTCCGGGTGAACGCCGGCCTGCCGATCCTGCGGCTGGGGGACATCCTGCTCAGCGGGCTGATGAGCGACCTGGACGACAAGACGGCCCTCGCGTTCACCGACGAGCTGACCACGCGGATCGCCGACGAGGGCATCCGTGGCGTGATCATCGACATCTCCCGGCTGGAGATCGTCGACTCGTTCGTCGCCCGCGTGCTCATGCAGCTGGCCGGCACCGGACGGCTGCTCGGCACGCGGATGATCGTGGCGGGGATGCGGCCGGCCGTCGCGCTGACCCTCACCGAGCTCGGGCTGCAGCTCACCGGCGTCCGGACCGCGCTCAACGCGGAGCAGGCGATGGAGCTGCTGGGCTGGCGCCGTCCCGCCGAGGCCGCCGAAGAGGCGCCTCATGCTTCCTGACGAGCGGACCACCCCGTCCGGCGAGCACCCCGTCCGTGTGGAGGAGGACCTCCTCGCGGCCCGCCACGCCGTGCGGGCCGCCGCGGTCGCCGCCGGGTTCTCGATCGTCGACCAGACGAAGATCGTCACCGCGGCCAGCGAGCTCGTCCGCAACGCCTACATCCACGGTGGGGGCGGCACGATGACCGTGGAATCCGTGCGGGACGCCGCCGGCCGGCACGGGCTCCGGCTGCGCGTGCGCGACGAGGGCCCCGGAATCGCCGACGTCGAGCAGGCGATGACCGACGGCTTCAGCACCGGCGCGGGGCTCGGGCACGGCCTCGGCGGCACCCGCCGCCTGGTCGACGACTTCGACCTCGACACCGCGCCCGGCCGCGGCACCACCGTCACGGTCGTGCGCTGGAAACCATGACCGTCACCGCCGACCTGACGCGCCAGATCCGCGTCGACCACCCCAGTGCCGGGTACGCCGCCGCCCGCGTCGCGCGCGAAACCGCGCAGGACGCCGGGCTGCCGGCGGTGCTCGCCGACCGCGCCGCGGTCGTGGCCGCCGAGCTGGCCGGCAACATCGACAAGCACACCGGGGGCGGCTCGGTGTTCGTGCAGCGGTCGCTCGGCGGGCGCGGCATCGACGTGCTGGCCGCCGACGACGGCCCGGGGATGGCCGACCTCGACCACTGGCTGCTCGACGGCAACACGAGCACCGCCACCCTCGGCGCCGGGCTGGGCGCGGTGAAGCGGATGGCGACCGAGTTCCGGATCACCTCCTCCCCCGCGGACGGCACGCTCGCCGCCGCCCGCCTGCTCGACGCGGCCTCGCCCCCGCTGCGCGGCGCCACCGGGCACTTCCGCCTGGCGCGCGACGGCGAGGAGTACTGCGGGGACGCCGTCGCGCTGGCCGAGGTCACCGGCAGCCGGACCGCCGTCGTCGCCGACGGGCTCGGCCACGGTCCCGACGCCGCCGAAGCCGCGGACGCCGCGCTGCGCGTGTTCACCGAGAACCCGGACCGCCCGCTGCCGCACCAGCTCACGAACATGCACCGCGCCCTGCGCGCGACCCGCGGCGCCGCCGTCGCGCTCGTGCGGATCGCGCCACGGCGGCTCGAGTTCTGCGGTGTCGGCAACGTCGGTGGCGCGAGCGTCGGCGACGGGCCGGCCCGGCTGCTGCTCAGCACCCCCGGCATCGTCGGGTTCACGCTGCCGGCCGCGCCGGTCCGGCACCTGGCGCTGGCCGAAGACGACGTCGTCGTCCTGCACACCGACGGCGTCGGCACCGGCTGGCGCGTCCCCGGGCGGACCCCCGACCTGCTGCTGCTCGCCGCGGACCTCGCCCACCGGCACCGGAACCCGCGCGACGACGCGGCCATGCTCGCCCTGCACGCGGACCGGCCCGCCTGATGCGCCCCGACCTGGCCCGGATCCGGCGGCGGCTGCGCACCGCCTGCACCCAAGCCGGGGTGCCCGCCGACGACCGGGGACGCCTGGTGCTCGCCGTCACCCTCCTCGCCGAACCCGCGCTGACCGCCGGGGAAACCGTCGACCTGGCGACGGCGGCGTCGGACCGCCGGCTCGCCGTGACCGTGCGGCTGGAGCACGCCGTGACCCAGGGCAGCCGCGACGCCCTGCCGCTGCTGCCCGAGCGCGGCGACGGCGACACCCTCACCTGGCACCTCGCGGGCGGCCGCCCGGCGGCCCCGGCCGACCCCGACGACGACCGGGCGACGCGCGAGGAAATGCTCGCGCTGGTCGCCCGCGCCGACACGCTGGCACAGGAGCAGCGCGACCTCAAGCACGAGCTCGCGGAGACCAACAGCGGCGTGCTCGCGATGTACGTGGAACTGGAGCAGCGGGACGAACAGCTCCGCCGCGCGCACGCGGCGATCTTCCGCGAGCTGGAGGACGCGCTGCGCCCGCGGCCACCGGCGGTACCGGGCCTGGAGCTGGCCGTCCACTACTCCCCGACGGACCAGGACTCCCCCACCGGCGGCGACCTCTACGACTGGTTCATCCTGCCCGACGGACAGGTCCACGTGACGCTGGTCGACGCGGTCGGCCACGGCGTCACCTCGACCCGCCACGCCCTGACCGTCACCCACGCGATCCGCACCCTCGCCCTGGAGGGACACCCGTTCCCGGACCTGATCGCCCACGCGTCCCACACCCTCTCGGCGATCGAACCGGGCCTGATGGCGACGGTCCTGCTGGCCCGCGTGGACCCGGTGACCGGCCGCACCCGGTTCGCGAACGGCGGGCACCCGGAGCCCGTGGTGGTCACCGCGGCAGGCCCGGCGCGGCTGCTGCCCGCCCCTGTCCCCGGCCGCGGCGTCGGCTTTCCCGACCCGGGCAGTCCGGAGCTCGTCGACCTGGTCGTCGAGCCCGGCGACACGGTGCTGCTGTACACCGACGGCCTGGTGGAAAGCCGCAAGAACGTCGACGAAGGCCAGGCCCGCCTGCTCGCACTGGCGGCGGCCCACCGCACCCGGCCGACCGCGGAACTGCCCCGCGAGATGGTGACCCGGATGCACGACGTCGTCCTGCACGCCGACGACACGGTCGTCCTGGCCCTGCGCCGGACGGCCGTGGCGTAGGAGGCACGGCCGCGGGTACCCCGCGCCCGATGCACACCGGCCGCGTGCGGGGTGTCGGCCGGCACCGAGCGCCCGGGCCGTCCCCCGGCCGTCCTTTTCGGACACTCGGCCGCCGCGCAGGTCGCGGTGCGGCGCCCGGACCTCGTCCCGCACTACCTGCGGCCCGGGCCGCGGCGCCTGCTCCGGATGATCCACCCGGAGTCCTGGGCGCGTGTTGATCACGGAGTTCGCCGGGGGTTAGCCGCGGTGCGCCCGGGTATGCCGGACACGCGCGTCGGCACGACGTTCGGGCACGAGTTCGTCGGCGTCGTCGAAGAGGTCCTGCGATGGCGACGGCGGTGAAGGTCCGGCGCGGCCTCGTGGCTCTGGCCGCCGGGCTCCTCGTCTTCGCCGCCACGGCGTGCGACCGGCCCCCGGCCTCGCCCGGGACGGTGCACGGCGTCGCCGTCGACGGGAAGCTCACCACGAAAGCGGGTGGCCTGGGGGTGGCCGGGCCGCCTACTGGGGCCCGTTCGTCAGCGAAAGGTTGAACGTGTAGCGCGAGGCGCGGTAGACGTGCCAGCCGTACTCGACCACGCGGCCGCTGTCGTCGTAGGTCGTGCGCTGCATCGTCAGCAGCGCCGCTCCCGGCTCTTCGTCCAGCAGCTCCGCGTCCTCCTCGGTCGCCAGGCGGGCGCCGATGTGCTGCTCGGCCGCGTGCAATCGCACTCCCGCCGAGCGCAGCAGCTGGTAGAGGCCGTGCTCACGCAGCTCGTCGTCGCCCGGGTCGAGCACGTCGCCGGGCAGGTAGTTGTTCATCAGGGCGAGGGGCTCGCCGTCGGCCGACCGGATCCGCTTCAGCCGCCGGACGCGCGTCAGCCCGGGTGCTTCCAGCAGCTCGGCGACCTCAGCAGCGGCGTCTTCGACGCGGTTGACCAGCACCGCCGACGCCGGCTTGCCACCCAGCCCGGCGAGGTCGTCGAACAGGCTGCTCAGCCGCAGCGGCCGGGCGACCTTCGTCCGGACGACCTGCGTGCCGACCCCGCGCCGCCGGACGAGCAGGCCCTGGTTGACCAGGGTCTGGATCGCCTGGCGGATCGTCGGCCGGGACAGGTGCAGGCTCGCGGCCAGGTCGATTTCGTTGCCCAGCCGGGCGCCCGCCGGCAGCCTGCCGTCCTCGATCGCGGCGTGCAGCTGGCGGGACACCTGGAAGTACAGCGGTTCCGGGCTGTCCGGGTCCAGGACGATCTCGCGGCCCGGGTCCCAGGCCCCGAAGGTGACGTCCACCTTGTTCATCCCCGGAGCCTACCGCCACCGCACCCTCTGTAGGAATGACTTGTTGTCCATATGTCTTGACAAAGTCGCTCGCCGCTGCGATCGTCGTCTTCGAGGGCACGCACGCCCTCTCAGACTGCGAGCGGAGTGTGGAACCGTGACCGAGGTGCTGCGGCGCATCGTCGACCGGCGCGTGCACGACCCGGGAGCGATCGCCGAGGCGGCCGCGAGCCGCGTGCGGGCGAAGTCGCCCTTCAACGACAAGGGCCGCACGATGATCGTCGCCGCGGACCACCCCGCTCGCGGCGCGAACGCGGTGGGCGGTCGCCCGACGGCGATGGCCGACCGCGGCGAGCTCCTCGAACGGCTGTGCCTGGCCCTCGAACGCCCCGGCGTCACCGGCGTCCTGGCGACCGCGGACGTCATCGACGACCTGCTGCTGCTCGGCGTGCTCGACGGCAAGACCGTGCTCGGGTCGATGAACCGCACCGGCCTGGCCGGCTCGAGCTTCGAGATCGACGACCGCTTCGCCGGCTACGACGCGGGAACGATCGAGCGGATGCGGTTCGACGGCGGCAAGACGCTGACCCGCATCTGCCTCGACGACCCGGCCACGCCGAGCGTCCTGGAGAACACCGCCAAGGCCATCGGCGAGCTGGCGGACCGCAAGCTGATCGCCCTGGTCGAGCCGTTCCTGTCGACCTGGGTCGACGGGCGCATCGAGAACGACCTCTCCCCCGATGCCGTGATCAAGTCGATCACCATCGCCGCCGGGCTCGGCCGGTCCTCGGCCTACACCTGGCTGAAACTGCCGGTGGTGGACGAAATGGAGCGCGTGCTGGCGTCCTCGACCCTGCCCGCCGTCCTGCTCGGCGGCGAGGTGAAGGACCCGGACGCGGCCTTCGCGGCCTGGCAGCGGGCGCTGACCCTGCCGACCGTGCAGGGCCTGGTGGCCGGCCGCTCCCTGCTCTACCCCCACGACGGCGACGTCGCCAAGGCCGTCGACACCGCGGTGGGGCTGCTGTGAACCCCCGGCACCACCGCGACCCCAGCGCTACTACCGGCAGGAGCACCGTGAACACCATCGAACACTGGATCGGCGGATCCGCCACGCCGGCGGGCTCGAGCCGCACGTCGCCGGTCTTCGACCCGGCCACCGGACAGCGGCAGGCGTCGGTCCTGCTCGCCGAGCCGTCCGATGTGGACACCGCGGTCGCCGCCGCGGGCAAGGCGTTCGAGGCGTGGGGCGACTCCTCGCTGGCCCAGCGCACCAAGGTGATGTTCGCCTTCCGCGAGCTGCTGGTCCGGCACGAAGACGAGCTCGCCCGGATCATCTCGGCCGAGCACGGCAAGGTGATCGAGGACGCCCGCGGCGAGATCGTCCGCGGCCGCGAGGTCGTCGAGTACGCGTGCGGCATCGCCGACGCGCTCAAGGGCAGCTTCTCCGACCAGGTCTCCCGCGACGTCGACGTGCACGACTTCCGGCAGCCCCTGGGCGTGGTCGCCGGGATCACGCCGTTCAACTTCCCGATCATGGTGCCGCTGTGGATGCACCCGATCGCCATCGCCACCGGCAACACCTTCGTCCTCAAGCCCAGCGAACGGGACCCGTCGGCGTCGAACTTCGTCGCGCGGCTGTACGCCGAGGCCGGGCTGCCCGACGGGGTCTTCAACGTCGTGCACGGCGACAAGGTCGCGGTCGACGCGCTCCTCGACCACCCGGACGTGGCGGCGGTGTCGTTCGTCGGCTCGACCCCGATCGCGAAGTACGTGCACGAGCGCGGGACCGCGGCCGGCAAGCGCGTCCAGGCCCTCGGCGGCGCGAAGAACCACGCGGTGGTGCTGCCCGACGCCGACCTGGAGTACGCCGCCGGCCACCTCACGGCCGCGGCGTTCGGCTCGGCCGGCCAGCGGTGCATGGCGATCTCGGTCGGCGTGGCCGTCGGCACGGCCGGCGATCGGCTGATCGAGGTCCTCGAGCGCAAGGCCCGCGCAGTGCGCGTCGGCCCCGGCACCGACCCGGCCAGCGACATGGGCCCGGTCGTCACCGAGGCGGCCCGCGAGCGCGTGGTGCAGTCCGTCGCCCGGGGCGCGGAGCAGGGCGCCACGGTGGTGGTCGACGGCCGCGACCTGAAGGTGGCAGGCCACGAGGAGGGTTTCTTCGTCGGCCCGTCCCTGCTCGACCACGTGACCACGGAGATGGACGCGTACCGGGAGGAGATCTTCGGCCCGGTGCTGGCGATCGTCCGCACGGAGACGATCGACGAAGCGATCGCGGTCATCAACGCCAACCCGTACGGCAACGGCACGGCGATCTTCACCGGCAGCGGCGAAGCGGCCCGCAAGTTCCAGCGCGCGGTGAAGGTGGGCATGATCGGCGTGAACGTGCCGATCCCGGTCCCGATGTCGTACTACTCCTTCGGCGGCTGGAAGGACTCCCTCATCGGCGACAGCCCCATCCACGGCCCGGCGGGCGTGCGCTTCTACACCCGCGCCAAGGTGGTCACCACGCGTTGGCCGCACACGAGCGCCTCGGCGGCGTTCGCCTTCCCGACGTCCGGCTGACCCGCAACCGGAACACCCTCCTCCGGTTTCCGGTACGGTGGGCGGCGAACCACCGAAGGAGGCTGCCGTGGGATACCGAGGCCCGCTCCCGAAGAACGCCGTCGACCGCGTCAACAGCTGCGTCGGCGCACTCCGGACGTCACCACGCTGGGGACCTCTGGTCCGCCGGCACCTGACCCAGGTCACGTACACGGGCCGCCGATCGGGCCGCACGTTCAGCACCCCCGTCGGCTACCGGCGGACGGGCGACGTCGTCACGATCGGCGTCCGCCTGCCGGACGCGAAGTCGTGGTGGCGCAACTTCACCGGCGAAGGAGCCCCGCTCACCCTCGAACTCGACGGCACGGACCACACCGGCCACGCAGTGGCGCGCCGCGACGAAAAGGGCCGGGTGACCGTGACCGTCCACCTCGACGGGGCGGCCTAGGACCTGTTCGCGAAGGCAGCTGAGCAGCGTGGGCGGATGGCTCGCCGTCACCTCACCTCCCCCGAGGGCAGGTCTAGCCGGACTGCGCGGCCATCCCGTGCCACAGCAGATCCGCGAGGCTCGCCGCGTCACTGCGCCAGTCGCCGTCCGGGTCGAGCCACAGGAGGCCGCCCATGCCGCGCATGACCAGCACGGGGGTCAGGCCCGGGCGGACCGTCCCGGCCGCCACGTTGGCGTCGAGCATCTTCGCCACCGCGCCGAGCATCTCCTCGTAGGCGTCGACCGGCAGCTCACCGCGGAACGCCGTCGCCGTCCGCAGCGCGTCGGCCAGCCCCTTCTTCGTCATCATGTAGTGGGCGACGTGGTCGGTCACCCACACGCGGAGCGCCTCGGCCGGGGCGTGCTTCTCCAGCAGCACCGGCACGACGTCCACGATGTGCCGGACTTCGCGCCGGTACACCGCCAGGATCAGGGCCTCCGGGGTCGGGAAGTGCCGGTACACCGTGCCGACGCCGACCCCGGCCTGCTTCGCGATCGCGTTGAACGAAACCTCGCCGGTATCGGCCAGCGACGCGGCCGCCGCCGCGAGGATACGCTCGTGGTTGCGCCGGGTGTCCGCGCGCCGGGGACTGACCGATCCCGTCGTCATCGCCTCTCCCCGTCGTCGTGCCGTCCCGCTGAATCTAGCCGAGAGCTGGAGCAACTCCAGCGTGCCCGCTTCGTTGCCAAGCGGATTGTAATCCGCTAGCCTCGCGACCGAGTGAAGCGGATGAGTATCCGCTCCCCGTGCTAATCCCCCACCACACCGCCCGGCTCTGCGGAAAGAGACCAGTGGACATCTCACTCGAAGTCAACGGCACCACCGAACACCTGGACGTCGATCCCGGCGTCACGCTCCTGGACGCGCTGCGCGAGCGCCTCGCCGTCACCGGCCCGAAGAAGGGCTGCGACCGCGGGCAGTGCGGCGCCTGCACCGTGCACGTCGGCGGCAAGCCCGTGCTCTCCTGCCTCACCCTGGCCGCCACCGTGCGGCAGCCGGTGACGACCGTCGAAGGTCTGTCCACAGAGGACGGGCTGCACCCGGTGCAGCAGGCGTTCGTCGACCAGGACGCCCTGCAGTGCGGGTTCTGCACCGCCGGGCAGATCATGTCGGCGGTCGCCGCCGTCGAGCAGGACGTCGAGGACGTGCGGGAGTTCATGTCCGGCAACCTCTGCCGGTGCTCGGCCTACCCGAACATCGTCAAGGCGGTCGAGCAGGCGAGGCGGGCCGATGCGTCCCTTTGAGCTGACCGCGCCCACCACCGTCGAAGCGGCGGTCGCCACACCCGGCACCTTCCTGGCCGGCGGGACCACCCTGGTCGACCTGATGAAGCTCGACGTCCTGACGCCGCAGCACGTCCTGGACATCAACGGGGTGCCGCTGCGCGGCATCGACACGGCCGACGGGCTGCGCTTCGGCGCGCTGGAGCGGATGGGCACCATCGCCGCGCACCCCGGCGTCTACCCCGCGATCTCGCGTGCCCTGCTGCTGAGCGCGTCCCAGCAGCTGCGGAACATGGCCAGCATCGGCGGGAACCTGCTGCAGCGCACGCGCTGCTCGTACTTCCGCGACATCACGATGCCGTGCAACAAGCGGGTTCCCGGCAGCGGCTGCTCCGCGCTCACCGGCGCGAACCGGATGCACGCGATCCTCGGCACCAGCGAGTCGTGCGTGGCCACGCACGCCAGCGACGTCGCCGTCGCCCTGGTCGCGCTCGACGCGCGCCTGCGGCTGACGGACGCGAACGGCAGCCGCGAGGTCGCCCTCCGCGACTTCTACGAGCTGCCCGGCGACACACCCGCGGTGGAGAACGACCTGCGCCCCGGCGAACTGATCACCGAGGTGCTGGTGCCCCGGCTGGACTGGGCGGCGAACTCCACCTACGTCAAGGTGCGCGACCGCCAGTCCTACGAGTTCGCGCTGTGCTCGGCCGCCGTCGCGCTGGACGTCCGGGACGGCGTGGTCGCCGACGCCCGGGTCGCGGCCGGCGGCGTCGGGACGGTGCCGTGGCACCTGACCGGCGTCGAAGCCGCCCTGCGGGGCGCCCCGGCGACCCAGGCGAGCTTCGAAGCGGCCGCCGCCGTGGCGGTCGACGGCGCCCAGCCGCTGGCCGGGAACGCGTTCAAGGTGCCGCTGCTGCAGCGCACCATCGTCCGGGCACTGCTCGAACTGACCGAGGGGAGCTCCCGATGATCACCCGGCTGGACGCGCCGCTGAAGGTCACCGGCCAGGCCAAGTACGGCGCCGACCACAACTTCTCCGGCATGGCCTACGGCTACATCGTGCTCAGCACGATCGCCCACGGCGAGGTCGAAGCCATGGACGCCGCCGCGGCGAAGGCCGCGCCCGGCGTACTCGGGGTGTTCACGCCGTTCGAGCCCCTCGAACTGCGCACGCCGAGCCTGCCGGTGTTCGGCGAGACGTGGGTTCCGTTGCAGAACAAGGAAGTCACCTACTACGGCCAGCCGATCGGCTTCGTGGTCGCGGAAACGTTCGAGCAGGCCCGCGACGCCGCGACGCTCGTCGAAATCACCTACCGCACCCGGCCGGCCCGGACGTCGCTCGCCGAACACCTCGACACGGCCGAAATGGCGCCGCCGACCTTCAACGGCGCTCCCCCGGAAATCGAGGTGCTCGAAGACGGCGTCGAATCCTTCGAGGCCGCGCTGGCCGCGAGCCCGGTGGTCGTCGAGGCGACCTACACGACCGCGACGCAGAACCACGCCGCGATGGAGCCGCACTCCGCGGTCGCGGTGTGGGACGACGGCGAAGTGACCGTCTACAGCGGCAACCAGGCCTCCGACATGCAGGCGACGGAGCTGGCCGTCGCACTCGGTGTGGAGCGCGAGGCCGTCCACGCGATCAACCCGTTCGTCGGCGGCGCCTTCGGCGGCAAGGGACGCACGTCCACGCCGGCGTTCCTGGCCGCGGCGGCGGCCCGGGCGCTCGGCCGGCCGGTGAAGGCCGCCCTGAGCCGTGAGCAGGTCTTCACCGCGACCGCCGGCCGGGCCGCGACGGTCCAGAAGCTCGCGCTCGGCGCCGAGCGCGACGGCACCCTGGTCGCCGTGCGCCACGACTCGTGGTGCAGCACCGACACCGCCCGGTCGTTCGTCGAACCGACCTCGCACGGCACCTCGCGCGAGTGGTACGCCACGAAGAACCTGTCCATCACGCAGAAGATCGTGCCGCTCAACGTGCCGCCGACGACGTTCATGCGGGCGCCGGGCGAGGCTCCCGGCTCGTTCGCGCTGGAAAGCGCGATCGACGAGCTGGCGGTGAAGCTCGGCATGGACCCGATCGAGCTGCGCGTCCGGAACAACTCGATCGCCCCGCCGGGGCACGACCTGCAGTGGTCGAGCAAGCACCTCGACGAGTGCTTCCGGATCGGCGCGGACCGCTTCGGCTGGGCCCACCGGCCGGCCGGCTCGCGCACCGACGGCGACTGGCTCGTCGGCACGGGCGTGGCCACCGCGGTGTTCCCCGCCCTGCGGTTCCCGGCCACCGTCGGCATCACGCTGCGGGCGGACGAGACCGCCGTCGTCGCGACGAGCGGCGCGGACCCCGGCACCGGCCTGCTGACCGTGCTCTCCCTGGTCGGCGCCGAATCGCTGGACATCCCGGCGGACCGGATCGTGCCGCGGCTCGGCGACTCGGCCCTCCCGCCGGGCGGCATGTCCGGCGGCTCGACGGCGACGGCGAGCGCGGGCACCGCGATCATGCTCGCCGCCACCAAGGCGATCGACGAACTGGTCGCGCTGGCCGCCGATCCCGGTGGCCCGTTCGAAGGCCGGCAGGTCACCTACGCCGACGGCCGCGTCTGGGCCGGCGGGACGTCCATGCCGTTCGGGGAACTGCTGCGGGCGGTGGGCCGCGAATCGCTGGAGGTGACCGGCTCGTCGGCGCCCGGTGAGGAAATGACCAAGCACTCGTTCGCTTCGTGGGGCGCGCAGTTCTGCGAGGTCCGCGTGCACAAGTGGACGCGCGAGGCGCGGGTGTCCCGGATGCTCGGGGTGTTCGACGCCGGCCGGATCATCAACGACAAGGCCGCGCGCAGCCAGCTGATGGGCGGCATGATCTGGGGCGTGTCGGCCGCGCTGCACGAAGGCCTGGAGATCGAGGCGAACGGCCGGTTCGCCAACGGCGACTTCGCGAGCTACCTGCTGCCGGTCAACGCCGACATCCCCGAGGTCGACGTCCACTTCGTCGAGTACCCCGACACGCTGCACAACGCGGTCGGTGCGCGGGGCCTCGGCGAAATCGGCACGGTCGGCATGGCGGCGGCGGTCGCCAACGCGGTGTACAACGCCACCGGCATCCGGGTGCGGCACATCCCGATCACCATCGAGGACCTCCTCGAAGGCTGAGACCGCGGGCGGGGCGTGCCGGCGCCCCGCCCGCGCTTCCTCGGGAATTCGCCGGGTCTTCGTCCGTTCGGCCGATCGGGGCCGGGCGCCGTTATCCATCCGCGACCACGGAAGGGACTCCGCCCGTGACGGCGGCCCGTCCGCGGTCCTAGGCTGACGGGCGCTTCCCCCACCGTCCACGAAGGGCCCCCGCATGACCGACCCCGTCGTCCCCACCACGTCCGGCGCGGTCCGCGGTCAGGTCACCCCCGCCGGCGTCGTGCGCTTCCGCGGCATTCCGTACGCCGCCGCGCCCGAGGGCGAACTGCGCTTCGCCGAACCTGTCCCGGCGCCACCGTGGGAAGGCATCCGGGACGCGCGGAGACCGGGGCCGACCGCCCCGCAACGCCGGCACGACGTGCCCGGGCTCGACCTGACCCCGCTGGCCGGCACGGGCTGGCGGCCGGGACCGGAGTACCTGACGGTGGACGTCTGGACCCCGCAGCCGGGCGCGGCTTCGCTGCCGGTGCTGGTGTTCGTGCACGGCGGCGGGTTCATCGGCGGCACCGGGTCGGCCGCGGTCCACGACGGCACGGCGTTCGCCCGCGCCGGCGCGGTGCTGGTGACCGTGCAGTACCGGCTGGGCATCGACGGGTTCCTGCCCCTCGACGGCGGCACGACCAACCTCGGCCTGCGCGACCAGCTCGCGGCCCTGCACTGGGTCCGGGAGAACATCGCCGGGTTCGGCGGCGACCCCGCCAACGTCACGCTCTTCGGCGCGGCTTCCGGCGCCGTCAGCGTCGCCTGCCTGCTCGGATCGCCGCTCTCGCCGGGGCTCTTCCACCGCGCGATCGTCCAAAGCGGACATCCGGACATGGTCCGCGACGGCGTCCAGGCCCGGCGGCTGGCCAAGGTCGTCGCGGACGAGCTGAAGGTGGAAGCGACCGCGGAGGCGTTCCGCAAGGTGTCGACGGAGCAGCTGCTCGACGCGCAGGACGCGGTCCTGCGCCCGGGCGGCGCACCGGACCTGCGCGACGCGCTCGGCTACGACCGCGGCTACGGCCTGAGCCCGTTCCTCCCGGTGATCGGCGACGACGTCCTGCCGCAGCACCCGGGCAAGGCGATCAAGGCGGGCGCGGGGCGTGACGTCGACCTGATCGCCGGCAGCTGCAGCGAGGAGATGCGGTTCTACCTGGTGCCCACGGGAGCGCTGGAGGCGGTGACCGACGACCAGGCGGTGGCCTCCCTGGCGGTGTCCCACCCGGACCCGGCCGGCGTGCTGTACGCCTACGGCCTGGGGTCGGGACGCACGGCGGGCGAGGTCCTGGTGGAGGCCCTGACCGACCTGGTCTTCCGCGACGGCGTCCGCGCCCTGGCCGAGAACCACACCGGCCGGACGTTCCGCTACGAGTTCGAGTGGGGCTCGCCCCTGCTCGAGGGCCGCCTGGGCGCCTGCCACGGGCTCGAGCTGCCGTTCGTGTTCGACGCACTGGACGCGGTGTCCGGCCCGCGCGGCCTGCTCGGCGAGAACCCGCCCCGCGAGCTGGCCCAGGACCTGAACGGCGCCTGGCACCGCTTCGCCACGACGGGCGCACCCGGCTGGGCGGAGTACGAGGGCGAAGAAACGATGTTCCACGCGTACTGACGGGCTCTGTCGCCGCGCCTGCGGTCCCTGCTCGCCGCGACTGTCCGCACCGGACACCCGTCCCGCCTCGGATCTTCCGCACACCCCTCTTCACCTGCACCTGCACGCCCGTTCGAGCACCAGGTCACGAACCGGTCGCCCCCTTTGCTCCAGCGGGCTGGCTCGCGGCCGGGACGGTTGACGAGTCCCCTGCCGCGCTGCCAGGCTCAGGCCGCCCGGACGGCCGGATTGAATGGGGACCACCGATGCCCGAGGCGGGCTCTGCCGCACCGCCGCGCGCGTTCGTCCGCACGCTGCTGCGCAGCGGCACACCCGCGGAACCCGCCGAGCCGCTTCCCGACACCAGCGACCTCACCGCCGTCGGGGACGCGACCCTCGCCCGCGCCTCGCGCTACTGGGTCGCCGTGCCGCTGGCCTACCGGGCCGCGGCGTTCGTCAAGGTGTTCATCGGGTTCACCGCCGCGAACGGCGTGCTCGGGCTCGGGCCGGTGCTGGGCGCCACCGCCTTCGCCGTCGTGGTCAACACCGCCGCCGTGATCTGGGTGCTGCGTGCGGGCGGCCTGCGCGCCCGGTTCACCAGCCGCGCCCTCGCCCTCGACCTCTCTCTCGGCGTCGCCCTCAACCTCGTGGTGGCGATGACGGCCCCGCCCGCGATCCAGCCGTTCGCCGTCGACGTGTCCTGGACCTGGCTGGTCGGCTCGGTCGCCATGTGGGCGGGCACGTCCGGGCTGCCCGCGGCGCTGTGGCTGTTCGCGGCCGCCGTCCCACTGCGCGCCGCGCTGACCCTCGCCGGCGGTCTCCCCTTGGGCAACCAGCTCGCCATGACGCGGTCGATCGGCTGCCTGGTGGCGCTGGCGGTGGCGATCGTGCTCGCCGTGGCGATCCTCATCCTGCTCGGCGTCGGCACGCGGTTCGCGGTCGACATCGGGCTCCGGCGCGGGCGCCAGGCCGAGCGCCTCCGGACCCGGCGGATCATGCACGACAGCGTGCTGCAGACGCTCGAAGCGCTGGCCATTTCCGCGCCCGGCGACGACGCTCACGCCGTCACGCGGCTGTCGGAGCTGCGTTCGGTGGCCAAGGCGGAGGCGGCCGAGCTGCGCCGCCGGATCACCGAGCCGGTGCCGACGGGACCGACGCGGAGCTTCGCGGTCGAGCTCGCCGACGTCGCCACCGAACTGGCGCGCGACGGCCTGCGCACGCAGCTGGTCGCCGCGGACTTCGCCGACGATCACAAGGTCTCACAGGTCCGGCGCACCGCGCTCGTCGAAGCGGTCCGGGAGGCGTTGCGCAACACGGTGAAGCACTCGGGGACCAAGCAGGTCGTGCTGCGGGTGGAGGAACGCGACGGCGGGATCGCGGTGGTGGCCCGCGACCAGGGCCAGGGCTTCGACGTCGGCGCCCGGCCGCCGGGCTTCGGCATCAGCCAGTCCATCGTGGCGCGGCTGGCCGAGGTCGGCGGGCACGGCACGGTGGACTCGCAGCCGGGCCGCGGCACCCGCGTCACGATGTGGGTGCCCGGCTGAGCGTGGCCGGATCCCGGCGGTTCCTGGCATTCCTGCCACTCCCCGGCGCCCGCGAAGATCGGTAACTTCGCCGCGTGTCGAAAATCCTGCTCTCGGTCCACGTCCTGGCGGCGATCCTCGCCGTCGGCCCGGTCGCCGTCGCGGCCAGCATGTTCCCCGCCGCCGTCCGCCGGGGCGACGTCAAGTCGGCGACCCTCCTGCACCGGATCTGCCGCGTGTACGCCTACGCCGCCATCGCGGTGCCGGTGTTCGGCTTCGGCGTCGCGGGCACGATGCACGTCATGGGCGACCCGTGGCTGCTCGTGTCGATCGGCCTGACGGCGGTCGCGGCCGCGGTGCTCGCCCTGCTGGTCCTGCCGCGCCAGAAGCGCCTGCTGGCCGAGGAGCCCCCTTCGGACGTCCTCGGCCGGCTGGCCATGCTGACCGGGGTGTTCAACCTGCTGTGGGCGGCGGTGACGGTGCTGATGATCGTCCGCCCCGGCTCGTCGACCGGCGCCTAGACCGCCACCGCGAGCGGCACGCGCACCGCGACGAAGTCCGGCCGGTACCGCAGCGCGAACCCCAGCGAGAGGTAGAGCCGGATCGCGGCGGTGTTGCCGGCCGCCGCGTGCATGATCGGCGTCTCACCGCGCTCGCGGATGCCCGCGGCCACCGCGAGCACCAGCCGGGTCGCCAGGCCCTGGCCGCGGAACGCCGGGTCGGTGCAGACCGCGCTGATCTCCGTGTGGCCCGGCGGGTGCAGCCGCTCGCCGGCCATCGCGATGAGCGCGCCGCCGCGCCGGATGCCGAGGTAGGTGCCCAGCTCGACGGTCCGCTTCCGGAACGGCCCCGGCCGCGTCCGCTCGACGAGGTCCAGCATCTCGGGCACGTCCGCGGGGCCGAGCCGCACGGCTTCCGGGTCCGGCGCCGCCGCGACCCCCTCGTCGACCAGCTGCACGCCGGGGATCTCGTCGAGCACCTCCCAGCCGGACGGCGGCCGCGCGGTGGCCGCGGCGATCACGACGGTCGCCCCCGGCCCGGCGAGCTCGGCGACGTCCAGCCAGTCCTGTTCGCCGGGGTCGTCGGGCAGCGCCAGGAACGGCGCGACGTCCTCCGGGTAGCGCAGCACGCGCCCGCGCCGTTCCGCGAAATGGGCGTGCGGGCCGGTCAACGACGCCCAGGTGGGGTTGTCCAGCGGAGAAGCCATGGTTCCAGCATGCTGATCGGCGCGGGGTGGCCGCCGTCACTCCCACATCCTGGGTAGGGTGCGCACGTGGGTTCCCAGGTCCCGGTGTGGATTCCGGTCGTCGTCGCGCTGCTCGGCCTCGCCGGGGTGATCCTGACCCAGATCCTTTCCGGACGACGCGAGAACCGGCGGATGGCCGAAGACGCCGCCCGCGAGGAGCGTCGGTGGCAGCGCGAGCGCGAGGCGCGGACGCACGAAACCCGCGCCGACGCCTACGCCCAGCTGATGGGCGTCCTCGAAGCGTTCGACGGGGTCCTGTTCCAGGCCCGCGCGGTCGTCGAATCGGGCCGCAAGCTGGACGAACACCAGCTCGCCGAGCTGCGGGAGGTGCGCAGCGAGGCCCAGCACGCGCTCGGGCCCGTCGTGCTGCACGCACCGGAGGCGGTCCGGCGGCTGGTCAGCGACGCCACGCTGCCGCGGATGCGGCTGGCCGCGATGCTGCTGGACCCCGACCCCGACGACGGCGCCCGGCTGCGGCCGGCCTGGGACGCCGGCCAGCGCGGCTACCGCGTCATGCGTGCCCGGATGCGGGCCGACCTGGGCTTCGACGCGGAACCGGTGGACGAGCTGTACGGCCCTCAGCCCACCGTGGTCAGCTCCTCGTCCGAGAGCACGTCGGACCCGGCCGACACGACCAGCCTGCCGCCGCCGACCTGATAGCGGTAGTCGCCGTTCACCGCGACGAAGCCGTCTCCCGACGCTTCGGCGGGCAGCATGATGTGGGTGTCATCGGAGGCCGCCTGCCCGCGGGCCTGGCCGTCGTAGAAGATCCGGCCGTCGGGCGTCCGGCAGATGGTGACGAGCGACTTCGCGGTCTGGGCGACGAGCAGCGCCGTCCCCTGCCCGCCGGGGAGGTAGTGCGCGGCGTCCTCCGGGCACGGCTTCTCCGCCGTCGTGCTGGACGGCGTGACCGGCGGGGCGACGTCTTCCGCCGTGGTGACGACGACGGTCTTGGTGGTCGGCAGGGCGGGTGTCGTGTACTCCGGGAACGGCCCCGACGCGGCCGGGGCGGGCCGCGGGCGCCCGGCGAACAGCAGCACCCCGCCGACGGCCAGGCCGGCGACCACCATCAGGGTCAGCAGCACCCACAACGCCCGCGCGCGGGCCCGGCCGGGAGCCAGGCTCGCGCACGTCCCGCAGCGCCGGGCAGCGGGGTCGTTGTCCGCGCCGCACTGCGCACACGTCCAGGGAAAACCCGCCATCGGGCCTCCTTCGGCCCGGCGCCACGCCACGCCGGTCCCTCCATCGTCACCGACGGCGGCACCGGCTGCAACGCCTCGCGGCTAGCCCTGGACGACGTTGACCATCCACGGGATGCCGAACTTGTCGACGCAGGCGCCGAATTCGTCGCCCCACATCTGCTTTTCGAACGGAACCGTCACGGTGCCGCCGCCGCTCAGCTTGTCCCAGTAGCCGCGCAGGTCGTCGGCGTCGTCCCCGCTGAGGCTCACCGAGATGTTCGTGCCCGGGTTGTGCTCCATCCCGGCCGGGGTGTCCGACGCCATCAGGGTGAAGCCGTTCTCGGCCTCCAGCTGGGCGTGCATGACCTTGTCCGAGTCCGCTCCTTCGGGTGAACCGAACTCCCCGAACGTGTTCAGCGTCAGCGTGCCACCGAAGACGCTCTTGTAGAACTCCATGGCCTGCCGCGCGTCGTCGCGGAAGCTCAGGTACGGGTTGAGACGAGAAGCCACGGCCAACTCCTTCGATCGAAGAGAGCAGCATCCTCGCAGAGCTCACCGGCGGCGCCAATCGGCGGAATTTCAGCGTTGCGCGTCAGAGCGCGAACCGCCGGTGGGCGGTGGGTTCGAGGGGCAGGGCGCCGTGCAGCGCGGCCCGGGCGCGCAGCTCCAGCGCCCGGTCCAGCGGCCGGGTCCCCGGTGCCGTGGCGTGGAACGTCCCGCGGTCGAACAGGTAGACCAGCGCGAGTTTCCCCTCGCGGCGGCCGGCCGGCTCGCCGAACTCGACGGTCGCGCAGCGCAGGGAGCCCCCGTAGCCCGCCCTCGCCAGCCGGTCCGCGACGTCGACCAGGTCGCCGGTCAGCACGCGCAGGTCGCGGTTGCGGCGCCAGCACCGGACCGTCGAGCGGCCGTGCAGGTCCTGCGTCACCAGCGGGTGCACCGGCAGCCGCGCCGACGTCGCGGCGATCAGCTCCGCTTCGGTGCGGGCCAGCGCGTCCCCGTCCACCTTGAAGTCGACCGTGCCGCCGCCGGTGGGCGCCAGGCCGAGCGCGGCCCGCACCCGCGGGGCGGCCGCGGCGAGGGTGTAGAGGGACTGCAGGTGCGGGCGTGAAGTCCAGCACCGGACGAGCTTGCTGTCCAGCAGAGTCACGAACGTTCCTATCTTCGGTCGAGAAGACCGCCGGACCGGGCGCACTGGCAGTGTCCACTGTGGACGTCAGGCGCGGGGCGCGGGGGTCGGAAAGGACAGCATGCGCTTGTGGGGTGGATTCCGGTTGTGAACCGGGGGGTGGGGCGGCGAACGGCAGCACTTTGACGTTGAACGGTCACTGCGGGTCAGGTTCCGCCGATCAGCGGTGTCCTTTCGGCCTCTGCCGTGGCTGGTCGTTCGGTCGCGACGGGATTGCAAGCATGTCCTCGCCGGACGGGCAGGCTCTGGGATGACCACCTAGCTCCTTTGGTGTGAGAGTCGCCGTGGTGGCTTCCAGCATTTCTCGCCGAATCGGACATTTAGCGTTGCTAATAGATCTGGGTCAGAGCTAGTTTGGGGGTGTGAGTGAACTCGCCGATCGCCTGCTGGGGACCGTTCTGGGGATTCGGCGGGTGGTGCGCCGCCGGGTGCGCGCTGGTGCGCCGGGGCCTCCGCTGCCCGGTGCGCAGGTTGAGCTGCTGCGCGTGGTGGCCGACCAACCCGGCATCGGCGTTGCCGCCGCCGCGCGTGAGCTGCATCTGGCGAACAACTCCGTCAGCACGCTGGTCAACCAGCTCGTCGATGCTGGGCTGCTGCGGCGCGAGGCCGATCCGGCCGATCGGCGGGCCGCCCGGCTGGGCGTCACCGCCGTGGCCGCCGAGCGGATGGCGGCCTGGCGCCGGGTCCGCACCGGGCTCGTTGCCGACGCGCTCGCCCAGCTGTCCGAAGAGGACATCGCCGCCATTGAACAGGCGTTGCCGTCGCTCGAAAAACTCGTGGGAATTCTGAAGGAGCAGTCATGACCGAACCGGCGGCGGTGCGCTGCACCGGTCTGCGCCACTCGTTCGGGTCGACCCGCGCTGTGGACGGTGTCGACCTGGAAATCCGCCCTGGCGAGGTGTTCGGGCTGCTCGGCCCGAACGGGGCCGGCAAGACCACCACCCTCCGGATGATCACCACGTTGCTGCCGGCGGCTCCGGACCGGATCACCGTCTTCGGTGTCGACGTCGCCCGGCGCCGGATGGTCGTGCGGCGGCTGATCGGGTACGTGCCGCAGCAGCTGTCCGCCGATGGCGCGCTGACCGGCCGGGAAAACGTCGCCTTGTTCGCGCGGCTGTTCGACGTGCCGCGCGCCGGGCGGCGCGAGCAGGTGCAACTCGCGCTGGACCTGGTCGGGCTGGGCGGCGACGCCGATCGGACGGCGAAGACGTACTCAGGTGGCATGATCCGCCGGCTGGAACTCGCTCAGGCTCTGGTCAGCTCGCCGCGGCTGCTCGTCCTCGACGAGCCGACGATCGGGCTCGACCCCGTCGCCCGCTCCTCGGTGTGGGACCGCATCGGCTCGATCCGCGCGGCGACCGGCATGACCGTGCTCGTCACCACGCACTACATGGACGAAGCCGAGCAGTACTGCGACCGCGTCGCCCTGATGCACGCCGGCCGGATCCGGGCGCTCGGCACCCCGGCCGAGCTCGAGGCCGACCTCGGTCCGGGGTCCACTTTGGACGACGTGTTCCGGTCCGTGACCGGTGATCGCCTGACGAGTGAAGAAGGAGGAATCCGCGGTGTCCGTGCCACTCGCCGTACCGCCCGCCGTCTCGGCTGACCCGGGTCCGCTGCGCCGGCTGCGGGTGCTCGCCGCCCGCGTCGGCGCGATGTGCCTGGTGGAGCTGCAGAAGCTGCGCCGTGACCAGACCGAGCTGCTCACCCGGGCCATCCAGCCCGCGCTGTGGCTGCTGATCTTCGGGGAGACGTTCACCCGGCTGCGGGCGATCCCGACCGGCTCGACCCCGTATCTCGACTACCTGGCGCCGGGCATCCTCGCGCAGTCGGCGTTGTTCATCGCCATTTTCTACGGCATCCAGATCATCTGGGAACGCGACGCGGGCGTCCTGGCCAAGCTGCTGGTGACCCCGACCCCGCGCGCGGCGCTCGTCGCGGGGAAGGCGTTCGCCGCCGGGGTCCGCGCGCTCGTCCAGGCCCTGATGGTGCTGATCTTGGCCGCGCTCCTCGGCGTCGGGCTGACCGCGAACCCGCTGAAGCTCCTGGCGATGGCCGTCGTCCTCGTGCTCGGTTCGGCGTTCTTCTGCTGCCTGTCCATCGTGATCGCCGGGATCGTGCTGTCGCGGGAACGGCTGATGGGCATCGGCCAGGCGATCACGATGCCGCTGTTCTTCGGGTCGAACGCGCTGTACCCGGTGGACCTGATGCCGCCGTGGCTGAAGGTGCTCAGCCACGTGAACCCGTTGAGCTACCAGGTCGACGCGCTGCGCGGCCTGCTGATCGGCACTCCCGCGCACCTCGGCACCGACTTCGCCGTGCTGGCCGTGGCGACGGTGGCGGCCGTTTCGGTCGCCTCGGCCCTGCTCGGGAGGTTGGCCCGGTGAGGTCCATGTCTCACCGAACGGAAGCTTTATCGCCGGATGCCTAATCTCGATTCCGTGAAACGTCGCCGGGGTGTGGTCCCTTTTGCCGGATTGTGTGTGCTCGCCGGAATTCTGGTCGCCGGGACGGCGGCCCCCGTCGCCCTCGGCGCGGGCCTGCTGTCGAATCAGGTCAGCGATTCGGTGGACGCCATTTCCGCCCAGCTGGCCGCGGCCGACCCGCCCTTGGTCACGACGGTGACCGACCGCGACGGCACCCCGATCGCGACGCTCTACGCGCAGTACCGCCTCCCGGTCACCGCGGCCGGGATAGCGACCACGGTGAAGGCCGCGATCATCGCGGTCGAGGACCGCCGGTTCTACACCGAAGGCGGCGTCGACCTGCAGGGGATGCTGCGCGCGGCGGTCAACGACAGCACTGGCGGCGCGCTGCAGGGCGCGTCGACGATCACGCAGCAGGACGTCAAGAACTACCTGATCAACGTCGTCGACCGGAACGACCCCGCGGCCCAGCAGGCCGACCGGGAGGACTCCCTCGCCCGCAAGCTGCGGGAAGCGAAAATGGCCGTCCAGCTGAACGAAACGAAGAGCAAGGACGACATTCTCGCCGATTACCTCAACGTCGTCGAATTCAGCGGAACCGTGTACGGGGTCGGAGCCGCGGCAAAAGCGTATTTCGGGACGACGGCGGACAAACTGACCGTGCCACAGGCGGCCCTGCTCGCCGGAATGGTGAACAACCCCACGATCTACAACCCGTACGCGCACCCGGACAAGGCGCTGCAGCGCCGCAACCTCGTCATCGACGACATGGTCACCAACGGCTCCATCCCCGCCTCGTACGCGGCCACCGCGAAGGCCACCCCGCTCGGGGTGCTGCCGAACGGCCCGGTCACCCCGTCCGGCACCTGCCTCGGCGCGGCGCCGGACGCGGGATTCTTCTGCGCCTACGCGGAAAGCTACCTCGTGCACGCCGGGTTCACCGCCGACCAGCTGGCCACCGGCGGCTACACGATCAAGACGACGCTCGACCCGCGCGTCTCGCAGGTGACGAAGGACGCGGTCGACGCGAACGTGCCGACCACCCAGGACGGCGTGGCCAACACCTTCGCCGTCGTCCAGCCGGGCCAGGACGGCCACCAGGTGCTGGCCATGGTCGCCAACCGCAACTACGGCACCGACCCGGCGCAGGGCGAGACGTCGACCGACATTGTCGCCGACGCGAGCAACGAGTTCGGCGCGGGCTCGTCGTTCAAGATCTTCACCTCGGCCGCGGCCCTCGTCACCGGCAAGGCGGGCCTGGACACCCCGCTGCCCAACCCGGACAGCCAGTGCTTCCCGGTGCCGGACGCGCCCTGCTACACGGTTCACAACGACGGCCACTACGCGGACCCGATCACCCTCGCCGACGGGCTGGCGACGTCGCCGAACGTGGCCTTCGTCGGGCTCGAAAGCCAGGTCGGGATGCCCGCCGTGCTGGACATGGCCGCCAAGCTCGGGCTGCGCAACACCCTCGCGACCAACGACGCCGGCCACGCACCGGACCCGAAGTCGGGCAATCCGCAGTACAGCCGGCCGCAGTCGCAGTACTTCCAGAACCTGCTGTCGTTCACCCTCGGCAACAGCCCGGTGAGCCCGCTGGAGATGGCGAACGTTTCGGCGACGCTGATGAGCGGCGGCGTCTGGTGCCCGCCGAACCCGATCCTGTCGGTGACCGACCGGAACGGGACCGCGGTGCCGGTCCGGCAGCAGGCGTGCGAGCGGGTGATCCCCACCGGCGTCGCGAACACCCTGGAGGCGGGGCTGAGCAAGGACACCACGAGCGGCACGTCGGCCGAAGCGGCCCGTGCGGCGGGCTGGACCCGGCCCGACATCGGCAAGACGGGCACGACGCAGCAGAGCGAATCGGTGGCGTTCGTCGGCGGTGTCGACGGCTACGCGGTGTCGTCGATGGTGTTCGCCGACGGGCCGCACCCGCGCGAGATCTGCCCGGGCACCCCGGTGCACCTGGGCAACTGCGGCCACGGCGCGTTCGGCGGCACGGTCGCAGCCCCGCCGTACTTCCACGCGATGAGCGTGCTGCTGGCGGGCGTCCCGGACCAGCCGATCCCGCCGGCGGACCCGGCGTACCTGCAGGCCCGGTCGTGACCTACCGCGGTTCGAGGAAGACGAGCGGGATCTCCCGCTCGGTCTTCGTCTGGTACTGCGCGTAGTTCTTGAAGTCGGCGGTGATCTTCGGCCACAGCTGCGCCCGCTCCGCGGCATCGGCGACCCGGGCGCGCATCGGCTGCTTCGGCCCACCCTTGATCGACACCTCGACGTCGGGCTGGTCCCGCAGGTTGAGGAACCACGCGGGATGCACGTCGTCCCCACCGCGCGACGCCACGACGACGTAGGTGTCGCCGTCCTGGTGCGGCGAGGTCAGCAGCACGGTCCGCGGCTGCCCGCTCTTGCGCCCGACGGTGGTGAGCTCGAGGACCGGCATGGCGGCCTGCCACCCGACCCGCCCGCGGGTCAGCTTGATCAGGCCGCGGTGCACGGCGTTCATCGTCTTGAGGGCGAAGTCGCTCGGCATGCGCCCAATCTAGCGCCGGGTTCGCCGAAACCGCCCCACCGGGCGCCGGCGATGTGCGAGGCTGCCGGGCGAACGAAGACCGAAAGAGAGAAGACCGATGCTGATCTGGGGCTGGCGCACGCGGATCTACGTGCTGGCGATGACGACCTTCCTGTGCGGCCGCTGCGGCAACCCCGCCTCCCACGCGGTGCGCAAGGCGGTCACGAAGTTCACGCTGTTCTTCATCCCGTTGTTCCCGATCAGCGTCAAGTACACGGCGCAGTGCACGTTCTGCGGGATCGAGAACCGCATCCCGAAGGAGGACGCGGTCCGCCTGCAGGCGCAGGAAGAGCAGAACCAGGCCCAGCCGCAGGCCGCACCGGGGTACCCCCAGCAGGGCCTGCCGCAGGGTCTTCCGCAGCAGGGCGTTCAGCACCCTTCCGGGTACCAGCACCCTTCCCAGCCGCAGGGGTTCCCGCAGCCGGGCCAGCAGGGCCAGTTCCCGCAGCAGGGTCAGTAGGCAGGAGCCCGGCCGCCACCTTTCCGTGGCCGGGCCTCCGATGCCGAGCCTTTCCGCGAGCACACCTCCCCGACCCTGAATCCCTCCCGCAAACAGGCCTCCGGGTGCCGGAACCACCCCCGCAGCAAGTACCCGGCTCAGCCGCTAACCGCCCACCGGCACGAACCCCGCGGTCCACCGCCCGATCCGCACCGCAGCCGCCGCGCGGACCGCGGCCACCGCGTGCGCGGCCGGCCGGGCGAGCGCGGGCCGGACGTCCGGCGGCACGCGGCCCGGCGCGTCCGCGACCTCCCGCGCAAGACCACCCATCCGAGTGAGATCCGCGGCGGTGTGCACGGCCGCGACGACCGCCTTCACCTCCGCCTCCCGCGGCGCGTGCAGGGCCGGCAGCGCACACGCCTGGTCCTCGCACGCGGCCCCGAGCGCGGCCGCCGCGGCGACCTGCTCGCGCCCGTGTCCGCCCAGCGTGTGGTCACTTTCCAGGACCGAGCGCGTGGCGTCTTCGAGCGCGATCGCGACGAGTCCGCACAGGTCCGCCTGCCGGCAGGCGAGCGTGAACAGTTCCTTCTGGAACGCGGTCGGCATGGCGGCCGGAAACCAGCCGGACGGGTGCCGGCCTCTCGTCCCCCGGCCCGGAATTGTCGGACCCCCATGCTCTCCTCGACGGGCAAGAGCGGTGCACCCCGCACCCGGAGCAGAAGGAGAGACCGATGGCAGGCGAAACGACGGTCACGGTGGTCGGCAACCTGACGACCGACCCCGAACTGCGGTTCACCCCGGCCGGCGCGGCGGTCGCGAACTTCACGGTCGCGAGCACCCCGCGGCAGTACGACCGCGAATCCGGCACCTGGCGCGACGGCGACGCGATGTTCCTGCGCTGCAGCCTGTGGCGGCAGTACGCGGAAAACGTCGCGGAGTCGCTGGTGCGCGGAACCCGCGTCGTCGTCCACGGCCGGCTGAGACAGCGGTCGTACGACACGAAGGAGGGCGAGAAGCGCACCGTGATGGAGCTGGAGGTCGAGGAGATCGGGCCGGCCCTGCGCTACGCGACCGCCAAGGTGACCAAGGCCGTCCGGGCGACGGGCACCGAGGGCAGCAGCGCGTGGACTCCGGAACCGGTGGCGGTGGGCGACCCGCCGTTCTGAGCCCATCCGTTCGCGGCCGTCCTCCGAACGTCCGTCGACGGGGATTCGACCCGATCTGGACCGCCGGCGGTGACGATGAAGGAACGCTCCGGCCGGTTTCCACCCGCATGTCGAAATCCCGTCTTCCGGTTCGACGCAGAGGCAGGGACAAGGCCGAACCACGAGCGGGAGGGACCGAGATGAACGGGAACGAGAAGACCGGCTCACCGGCGGCGCACCCCGTGGTCAACCACCGGATGCGGGCGATGCTGCGAGCGGTCGGCGCCGGCCGCGCCCTGGTGTCCTGCAGCAGCGAACCCGACCTGTTCATCGACGGCCTCTCCTGCGGCGACCAGTTCGCGGCCCACGAGCTGGCCCACCAGGGCCTGGTCCGCGCGGCCCGGCCGGGCCGCCCGGGCGAGCTGGTCCCGGCCGTCCTGACGGCGGCGGGCCAGGCGGTCATCACGGCCGGGGAACGCCCCGCGGCCTGACCCGGCAACGGGCACGGTGTTTGACAACTCCACAAAGCAAAGGCGCCCTCCCGGCCCGGCGGCGCGGCTTCGATCGTCCTGGCGGCCGTTCCGGGCCCGGCTGCCGTGACCCCGCCCACCCGCGCACCACCCGGGATCGCGACTACCGTGGCGGACATGAGCAACACCGAGGCCGCCCCCGCCGAGCTCGCCTGCGGCGACCGGCCCGCGGCCGCCGATCCCGACCGCCCGGCCGTCGAGGTCCTCACCCCGCGTGAGGTCCCGCTGGGCGGCCCCCGCGCGATGCGCGTGCGCCGGACCCTCCCCCAGCGGTCGCGTTCCCTGATCGGCGCGTGGTGCTTCGCCGACCACTACGGCCCGGACGAGGTCACCGGGCCCGGCGCGATGGACGTGGCCCCGCACCCGCACACCGGCCTGCAGACGGTGAGCTGGCTGTTCGCCGGCGAGATCGAGCACCGCGACAGCCTGGGCACGCACGCCCTGGTCCGGCCCGGCGAGCTGAACCTGATGACCGGCGGCCACGGCATCTGCCACTCGGAGGTCTCGACCGCGGCCACGAAGACGCTCCACGGCGTCCAGCTCTGGGTGGCCCTGCCCGAGCGCCACCGGCACACCGCACGGGCCTTCGACCACTACGTCCCGTCGGTGAACCGGATCGAAGGCGCGGAGATCCGGGTGTTCCTCGGCTCGCTGGCCGGGCGCACGTCCCCGATCCCGACGTTCACCCCGTTGCTGGGCGCGGAGGTCGTGCTGAGCCCGGACGCCCACATGTCCCTCGGCGTGGATCCCGGCTTCGAGCACGGCATCCTGGTGGACACCGGCGAAGTCGTCGTGGCCGGCACTCGCGTCCGCGCGGCGGAACTCGGGTACGTCGGCACCGGCGTGCGCTCCCTCACCTTGAGCAACCGCGGTACCGTCCCGGCCCGGTTCCTCCTCCTGGGCGGCACCCCGTTCGACGAAGAGATCCTGATGTGGTGGAACTTCGTCGGCCGCACCCACGAGGAGATCGCCGCGTTCCGCGAAGCGTGGCAGGCCGGATCGGACCAGTTCGGCAGCGTCACGGGCTACCCGGGTGAACGCCTGCCCGCGCCGGCCCTGCCGACGGTCCGCATCAAGCCCCGCCGCAATCCGGCGTCAGGCCAGGAACGCGCCCACGGCTGAGCCGAACGCGGGTGCGTCGTCGAGCCACGGGTAGTGCGCGGCGCCGGGCAGCACGACGACCTCGCCGTCCGGGAACAACCCGGCGAGCCGGGCCGCGACCGCCGGGCTGGCGATCCAGTCCAGTTCACCGGCCAGCACCAGCACCGGACCGGTGACGCCACCGAGCGCGGTGCGGGTCGTGCCGGGCTCGAAAGCGCCCGCGGAGTTGTAGATCCGCGCGGCTGTGCCGTTGCGCTGCACGCGTTCCCCGGCGTGGTGGCGCTGGGCCGCGGAGTCCCAGCGGCCGTAGTACAGCGGCGCGACGGCGGCCCAGTCGGCGGCCGTCGCGGTCTTCGCGGCGATCGCCTCGTAAGCGGCGGACGCGGCGGCGAACCACGGCGCGCCGGCCCGCCGGGCCACGATCCGCCGTCGTTCGGCGGCGGGCAGTTCGAAGCCGGCGGCCCGGGGGCTGGGCGCGATCAGCGCGAGCCGGCGCAGTCGCTCCGGGTACCGGGCCGCGTAGTGGAGGGCCAGGCTCGCGCCGGCCGAGTGCCCGAGCAGGTCGAACCGGTCGAGGCCGAGGTGCTTGCGCAGCGCCTCGACGTCCTCGACCTGCCGGTCGCACCGGTAGGTGGCCGGGTCGCGGGGCTCCTCGGAGGCACCGGTGCCCCGCAGGTCCAGCACGGCGAGGCGCCGCCGGGCGGTCAGCCCGCCGAGGTCCCCGAGATAGCCGCCGGCCCGCATCGGCCCGCCGGGCAGGCACACGACCGGCGGCTCGGCACCGGAGCCGTGCAGGTGGACGGCGAGCCCGGTGCCGTCCGGGGCGGGGAAGACCGGCATGCCCCGACCCTGGCATCCCGCCTCCGGGGAAACAACCGGCGGGTCACCGATCCCGGGCGAGATAGGCGTCCAGGGTCGCCATCCGGTGGCTCCGGGCGAACCGCTCGACCTCCGCCGGCTCGGCTCCGCTCTCGATCAGCTCCAGCAGCTGTTCGTGTTCCTCGACCGACACCGGTGCGCGTCCCGGCACCGACGTGAACGTGCTGTCGCGGACGGCGGCCAGGCGGGTCCAGCAGCGCTGGACCAGGTCCACCAGGTTCGGGTTGGGGCAGGCGCGGAACAGCACCTCGTGGAACTCGGCGTTCAGCGCGGTGAACGCCAGCGGGTCGAACTCGGCGAGGCTGCGGCGCATCCGGTCGTTGAGCTCGCGGGCCCGGCCCAGTGCCTCCGCCGTCAGGTGCGGCGCGGCCAGGCCGGTGGCCGCGCCCTCGACGATCGCCACGGTCTGCATCGCGTGCTGGTAGGCGGTGGGATCGATGGCCACGACCCGGGCACCGACGTTCCGCTCGAACTCGATCAGCTCTTCGGCCTCCAGCCGGCGCAGCGCCTCGCGGACCGGCACCGCGCTGACGTCGAGCTCGCGGCCGATCTGGTCGAGCACCAGCCGGTAGCCCGGGCCGTACCGGCCGTCGAGGATCCGGGCCTTGATCGTCTCGTAGGCCAGCTGGGACTTGGTGACCGGTCTTCCCGCGGACGCGCTGATCATGTAGGAAACCATATATGGTTCCGCCGACGGACGACGCTCAGGAGGCCGCGCCGATGCCGATCCCCCCGCCTGCCCCGACCGCGGCCGACCTGATCGTCGACGGGCTGCGGGCCCACGGCGTGGACACCGTCTTCGGCCTGCCCGGCGTGCAGACCTACGACCTGTTCGACAGCCTCGCCCGCGCGGACGGCGAGATCCGCGTGATCGGCGGCCGGCACGAGCAGACGGTGGCCTACATGGCGTTCGGGTACGCCCAGGCGACCGGGCGCACCGGCGTCTGCACTGTGGTGCCGGGCCCCGGCGTCCTCAACGCGTCGGCCGCGCTGCTCTCGGCGCACGGGGCGAGCGCCCCGGTGCTGTGCCTGACGAGCGAGATCCCGCGCGCGTACCTCGGGCGCGGGCTCGGGCACCTGCACGAGATGCCGGACCAGCTGGCGACCCTGCGCACGATCACGAAGTGGTCCGCGCTGGTCGAGCACCCGGCGGAGGTCCCCGACGCCTTGGCGACGGCGTTCCGGGAGGCGGCAGGCGGGCGGCCACGGCCGGTGGCCCTGGCGGTGCCGTGGGATGTGCTGGGGTTGCGCGCTCCCGCCGAAGCCTCCGGCCCGCTGCCGCTGCCGCGCCCGGCCGTCGACCCGGTCGCCGTCGGCAAGGCCGCCGAGCTCCTGGACGGTGCGAAGCACCCGATGATCATGGTGGGCGGCGGCGCCCGGCACGCCGCCGCCGAGGTCCGGGCGCTGGCCGAGCGGCTGCAGGCGCCGGTGGTGCCGTTCCGCGGCGGCCGTGGCGTCGTGGGCGACGACCACCCGCTCGGCTTCACCTGCGTGTCCGGCTTCGAGCGCTGGGCCGAGACCGACGTCGTCATCGGCATCGGATCGCGGCTGGAACTGTCCTGGTTCCGCTGGCCCGGCAAGCCCACGGGCCTGAAGACGATCCTGCTCGACATCGACCCGCGGCAGGCGACCCGGCTCGAGGCGGACGTCGCGGTCGTCGCCGACGCGGCCGACGCCACGGCCGCCCTGACCGCGGCCGTGGGTCCACGACGGACGGACCGGACGGCGGAGTTCACCGCGCTGAAGGCCGCCGTGGCGCAGCGGTTCGCCGACGTCGGACCGGAACTGGAGTACCTCCGGGCGATCCGGGACGTGCTGCCGCGCGACGGCTTTTTCGTCGAAGAGATCTGCCAGGTCGGCTTCGCGTCGTACTTCGGGTTCGAGGTGTACGCGCCGCGCACGTTCATCACCTGCGGCCACCAGGGCACACTCGGCTTCGGCTACCCGACGGCGCTGGGGGTGCAGGCGGCCTTCCCCGGACGTCCGGTGGTTTCGGTGGCCGGGGACGGTGGTTTCCTGTTCGCCGCGCAGGAACTCGCCACCGCTGTCCAATACGGACTGAACGTGGTGGCGGTCGTGTTCGACAACGGGTCCTACGGCAACGTCCACCTCGACCAGGAGCGCCTCTTCGAGGGCCGCGCACTGGGCGGCCGGCTGCACAACCCGGACTTCGCCCGCCTGGCCGAGACGTTCGGCGCGCTCGGCCTGACCGCGCGCACGCCGGACGACCTCCGCGGCGCCCTGGACAAGGCGTTCGCGGCAGGCCGGCCGTCGCTGATCCACGTGCCGTGCGAGCTGGGCGTGGGCGCGTCGCCGTGGAAGTACCTGATGCCGAAGTCGGACCGCAGTTAGCCGGCCCGCTGTTCGAGCGCGGCGAAGATCCGGTCGACGTCGGCGGCGGTCGTCCGCCAGTTGCTGAAGGCGGCGCGCAGCGCGGGCCGGCCGTCATGGACCGTCGGGGTCAGGAACGTGGTCCCGTCTTCGGCGATGGCGCGGACGAGGGCGTCGATGCGGTCCTGGGTGGCGTCCCCGGCCGGGGTGAAGCAGACGACGTTGAGCCGCACCGGCGCGAGCAGGTGCCAGCGGGGCGAGCCGTCGATCCGCGCGCCCAGGTCCCGGGCCAGTGAGACGCAGCGCTCGACGATCTCGCGGTGCCCGGCGCGGCCGTAGGCGACGAGCGAGAACCAGGCGGGCAGGGCGCGCAGCCGCCGGGAGTTCTCCGGCGTGAGGTGCAGGAAGTCCGGGATGTCGCCGATTTCGCCGAGGTAGGCCGCGTTGTTGCTGAAGACCCGCAGCTGCAGATCGCGGCGGCGGGTGAACTGGACGGCCGAATCGTAGGGCACGTTGAGCCACTTGTGCAGGTCGACGACCACCGAGTCGGCCTGGTCGAGGCCCGCGGTGAGCGCCGCGTGCTCCGGCGCGAGCGCGGCGAACCCGCCGAAGGCCGCGTCGACGTGCAGCCAGAAGTCGTGACGCTGCTTGAGCGCGGCGATCGCACGCAGGTCGTCGAAATCGACCGTGTTGACGGTCCCCGCGTTCGCGACCACGATCGCCGGGCCGTCGAGCGTCTCGAGCACCTCGGCGAGTTTCGCGACATCGACGGCTTCGCGGCCCGGAAGCACCGGCACCTTCCGCAGGGAGGAACGTCCCATCCCGAGGAACGACAACGCCTTCAGGACGCTGGAGTGCGGCGAGCCGGAGAGCACGGTGACGGGCCCGAGCGCGGCGGCGCCTTCGACGGAGACCGTCACGCCGGCTCGTTCGCCGAGCCACTCGCGGGCGATGGCCAGGCCGGTCACCGTGGACATCGTGGCGCCGGTGACGAACGCGCCGGAGAACTCTGGGCCCAGCCCGAAGAGTTCGGCCAGCCAGCCGACGGTCTCGCGTTCGAGGTCCTGTGCGGAGGAGTCCATCCCGCTGGCCGGGTTCTGGTCGTAGGCGGCGGTGAGCCAGTCGCCGGCCAGCGAGGCGGGAGTGGCCCCGCCGGTCACGAACCCGAGGTACCGCGGCCCGGCACTGCCGGCGAAGCCGGGCTCCCACTTCCGCGAGAACTCCTCCAACGCACCCCGCGCCCCGGCGCCCCCCTCCGGCAGCGGCGCGGCAAGCACCCCCACGGGCGGAACAGCGGCCGCCCGTTCACCCAGCCCGGCGAGCGCCGCACCGGCGATTTTGCTTGCGGCATCGAGAAGATCGGGCAGGGAGTGCAGATCATCGGCCAACCTCGGGTCCATACCCCGACGCTAGGCCGCTGCCCACCCCCTGTCGCGGTCCAATCCCCCGAAACTGGCCTCCCGCCCCACCACTCACCACCCCAATGCCCGCCCACCCACACGAGATGCCCGGCAAGTCCCACGAACCGACCCCTTAGGCCAGCGAACCGACCCCACAGGCACGCGAGCCGACCCTCCAAGCACGCAAACCGACCGCGCAGGCACGCAAGCCGACCACGCAAGGCCCCGAACCGATCCCACAGGCACGCAAGCTGACCACGCAGGTTTCCGAACCGACCCTCCAGGTACGCAAACCGACCCTCCGGGTACGCGGCCCGACCCTCCAGGTACGCAAACCGACCGCCCGGGCACGCCAACCGGCGGTCCGCGCAAGCGAACCGGCGGTCCGCGCAGGCGAACCGCCGGCTCAGCAGCTCCACAACTCAGCGAGCCGACGGCCCGGCACCCCCAGCGGAGTACACGCCCCGTCCCTCCGGCCCGCCGCCATCCCGGCTCACCCGCCGGAGCCGGCGGACCCGGCCCTCCGCCGGGTCGAACGTCACCCGCCTCAACGGGGCCGCCACCAGCAACACCACCGCCTCCGCCGACAGCGCCGCCAGCACCATCGCCGCCACGAACTGGGCTGCTCCCGAGGTTGCCGTCGCCAGTACCGCGAAGCCCGCCAGGACCACCGCCGGCGGGGCCAGCAGGCCCGTCAGCACCGGTACCCACGGCACCCGGTCACCGTCGGGGCGGCGGGCGGACACCACCGCCGCCCCGGCGCAGGTGACCGCCGCGACCAGCAAGCAGCCGCCGACGGTGTCGCTCAACCGGTGCCAGCCCAGTGCCACCGCAGCCGCCGAGACCCAGGCCACGCCGAACCCGCCCGCCGTCAGCGCCGTCGACCGGAACCGGCGGGGCAGGACGATCGCGAGCGCCACCAGCACCGCCATCGCCGCGCTCACGTGCCCGCTCGGGAAACTGTTGTGGCTCGCCACGCCCAGCCGGTCGTCGGTGCTCGGGCGGTCCAGCACGTACAGCTTGAGCAGCTGCGCCACCACCAGGGGCGCCGCCAGCAACAGCAGGGCCGTCACGCCGAGGGCGAACCGCCGCCGGGCCAGGGAGATCACCACCAGCAGCACCGCCACCCCGCCGAGCACGACCACCAGGTCGGCTTCGCGCAGCGGGGCCGCCCAGTCCACCGTCGTCGACTGGGCGCTGTGGACGACGCCGTTCTCGACGCCGCGGCCGGCCTGGGTGCGGACGAACAACAGGTAGGCCGCGACGAACGCCAGGGCGAACCCGGCCGCGCTCGCCGCCAGGACCGCGGTGCGGGACGCGGCCCGGGTCGCGAGCGCGGGGCCGGCCGGGCGGGGCGCGGAGGGTGCGTCGGTGAGGATCACTGCCATGTCCCCGAGTCTCGGACGCGCATTTCGGGATCCCGTCAGGACGATGTCATGGTTTTGCAACAAGATCCGCCCGGGTCGCCATGACGTGCGCTTTTCCGAATAATGGCGCCGTGGCCGAGGTACTGGTGGTAGAGGACGACGCGGCGGTGCGGGAAGGTCTGCAGCTGGCCCTGCGCAGGCAGGGACACGTGGTGCGCACCGCGGAATCGGGCGAGCTCGGCATCGAGGCGCTCGTCCAGCACCGGCCCGACCTCGTCGTGCTCGACCTGATGCTGCCCGGCATGGACGGCTTCGAGACCTGCCGGCGGATGCGGGCCTCGGGCCCCGTCCCGATCATCATGCTCACCGCCCGCAGTGACGACTTCGACGTCGTCGCCGGGCTCGAAGCCGGCGCCGACGACTACGTCGCCAAGCCGGTCGAGCCGCGGGTGCTGGACGCGCGGATCCGGGCCGTCCTGCGCCGGGCCGTCGGCGAACGGCCCGGCGAGCCGGCCGCGGCCGAGGAACGGCATGGTGACCTCGTGATCGACCGGGCCGCGCTCGAGGTGACCAAGCGCGGCGAGCCGGTGTCGCTGACGCCGACCGAGCTGAAGCTGCTGCTGGAACTGTCGCGCACGCCCGGGCAGGTGTACAGCCGCCAGCAGATCCTCTCCGCCGTGTGGGACCACGACTACCTCGGGGACTCCCGGCTCGTCGACGCCTGCGTGCAGCGGCTGCGCGCGAAGATCGAGGACGTCCCGGCGAAGCCGGAGCACGTGCAGACGGTCCGGGGGTTCGGTTACCGGTTCGGCCGGTCGTGACGGCACCGCCGATCCGGACGTGGCTCGCCGGGCTGCGGCCCCGGCTGGTCGCCGCCTTCGCCGTGATCATGATCCTCGGCGCCACCGCGGCCGCGGGCGCCAGCTACGTCTCCGCGCGCCGGGCCATCCTGGAAGGCATCCAGGACCAGACCATGCTGAAGCTGCGCGACCAGGTCACCGCGTACCTGCCGACCATTTCGGTGCCGCCGTCCAGGGGCACACTCGACGCCTTCGCGACGGCTCTCAAACCCAGCAACGTGCTCGTCGTCTACCACGACCTGCACTCGTCGGCGGGGCTCTCGCTCGACGAGGTGCCGGCCGGGTTGCGCCACGCCGTGGCCGGCACCACGAACATCCAGTTCCAGCGCGTCGACCTCGGCGGCGTCCCGACGTTCTTCGTCGGCCTGCCGGTGCAGACCGCCAGTGGCCGGCCGAGCGGCCTCGAGGTCTACGCGATGGTGTTCCTGACCGACCAGCGGGACGCCATCGACGAGCTGGCCCGCAACGCCTGGGTGTACTCCGCGCTCGCCCTGCCCATCGCCGTCGCCGTGGCGCTCCTGGCCGCCCGGCAGGTGCTGCGGCCGGTGCGCGCGCTGAACACCGCGGCGAGCCAGCTCGGCCGCGGCCGGCTGGACGTGCGGCTGCGGGCGAAGGGTTCGGACGAACTCGCCCAGCTGGTCACCACGTTCAACCACACCGCCGCGGAGCTGGAGCGCACGGTGGGCACGCTGCGCACGATGGAGGCGGACGCGCGGCGGTTCGTCGCCGACGTCTCGCACGAGCTGCGGACGCCGCTGGCGGCGATGAACGCGGTCACCGACGTCCTCGACGAGGACGCCGAACAGCTGCCGCCGGACACCGCGGTCGCGGCGCGGCTGGTGTCGGCCGAGACGCGGCGGCTGACCCGGCTGGTGCAGGACCTGATCGAGATCTCCCGGTTCGACGCCGGGCGGGCGGAGCTGCGCCGGGAGGAGCTGGACGTCGCCGCGGCGATCGGCGACAGCCTCGCCGCGCGCGGCTGGGAGCCCGGTGCCGAACTGGTCGCCGACCTGCCCCCGGGAATCACCGCCCGGCTGGACCGGCGGCGGCTCGACATCGTCGTGGCGAACCTGGTCGGCAACGCGCTGCGGCACGGCGCGCCGCCGGTCGAGGTGGTGCTGCGGGAGGAGTTCGGTGCCGTCGTGCTCACCGTCACCGACCACGGTCCCGGGATCCCCGCCGACGTCCTGCCACGGGTCTTCGACCGCTTCACCAAGGCCGACACCGCCCGCGCCCGGTCCGAAGGCAGCGGCCTCGGGCTGTCCATCGCCCGGGAAAACGCGCGGCTGCACGGCGGCGACATCGTCGCGGCCGACACCGGCGGCGGCGCCCGGTTCGAGCTGCGCCTGCCGCGGGAGGGCGCGTGAAGAAACTCCTCGTCCTGGCGGTGCTGCTGCTGGTGAGCTCGTGCGGGATCAAGCCGACGCCGGTGCTCGGGGCGGGGCCGGCGCCGACGCTGCGCAACCCGGTGAACGACGGGCCCGGTACGGACGCGACCCTCTACTTCGTCCGCGACGGCCGGCTGGCCCCGGTGTCGCGGCCGGCCGGATTCCCGGCGACCGTCGACGGGGCCCTGGCGATGCTGCTGGCCGGGCCGACCTCCCAGGAAGCGGCCGACGGGTACACGACCGCGCTCCCGGAGCGGTCCGGAGCACTCACGGTGTCTTCCGGACCTCCGGTGACGATCAACGTCTCGTTCTCCCTGCGGCTGATCACCGGCACCGGCATCAACCAGCTGGTCTGCACCGCGTCCGCCGCCCTGGTGGTACAGGGCCGGAACTCCGCCGACGGCGGCATCGCCCTGGCCGGGCCGGACGTCCGGCTGCCGTACCAGACCTGCCAGGCGTGAGCGGCATGTCGACATGGCGTCAGGCGGGATAGGGGCGCGCCGCCCGGGCCTCGGCCAACGACCGGGCCCACCACCCGAGCTGGCCGAGCATCGCCTTCGCCGCGACGCCCGCCGCCTCGTCGATCGGCACGCCGTCGTCGCCGAAGCACGCGTGCGCACCATGGAAGCTGACGGTCTCGCGGATGGTCACCGCGTGCAGCTCCGCGAAGACCGCGCGCAGGTGCTCGACCGCGCGCAGGCCACCGGAAATGCCGCCGTAGGAAACGAAGGCGACCGGCTTGGCCCGCCATTCCGGCTGGTGCCAGTCGATGGCGTTCTTCAGCGACGCGGGAAAGCTGTGGTTGTACTCCGGGGTGACGACGACGAACGCGTCCGCGGCCGCCAGCCGAGGGGCCACCTTCGCGACCGCGGCGACGACCGCCGGGCTCGGCTCGGCGCCGAACGCGGGCATCACCAACGGCAGATCGGGCTCGGCGAGGTCGACGACGTCGACCGCGAAACCGCCGTGCCGGCCCGCGACACCGGCCACCCAGTCCGCCACCACCGGCCCGAACCGTCCTTCCCGGACACTTCCCACGATCACCGCGACCCGCACCGGCTCTTCCGACACATCTCCTCCTCGGCACAGCGGAACATTGCTGCACCCCAGGATGGAAGTTCAAGCTCCCTTGAAGTCAAGACGCTGGCTGTGGTTGGCTTCCGCCATGACGAACGTCGCGGCCCGGCCGCTGCCCGACCTGACGGTCGGCGAACTTTCCCGGCGCAGCGGGGTTCCCGCGTCGGCCCTGCGCTTCTACGAGGATGAAGGGCTCATCCACAGCCGCCGCACCGCGGGCAACCAGCGGCGCTACCGCCGCGACACGCTGCGGCGCGTGACGTTCATCCGGATGTCCCAGCGGGTCGGCATGCCGCTGTCGAAGATCCGGGAGGTGCTCGCCCTGCTCTCCGACGACCGGACGCCCACCCGCGCCGACTGGGCGCGGATCTCCCGCTGCTGGCAGGAGGACCTGAACGCGCGGATCCGCCAGCTGGAGCAACTGCGCGACCAGCTGGTCAACTGCATCGGCTGCGGCTGCATGTCCATGGCCAGCTGCAAGCTCGCCAACCCGGACGACCGGCTCGGCGTGGCCGGCCCGGGCCCGCAGCGGCTGGCCGACCACCGCGGCGAGGGCTACGAGGACTGCTGAGCTACCGGCGTTCCAGCAGGCCGCGGACGTACATCGCCTGGCCGGCGTGCTGGATGTCGTCGTCGAGGACGCTGATCAGCCGGACGCCGAGGGACACCGGCGGGTCCCACGCTTCGTCGACGATCCGGTCGAGGTCGTCGTCGGCGAGGCCGGAGACGTACCGGAGGGTCTGCTCGTGCACGGCGTCGTAGTAGCCGGTCAGCAGGCCGGGGTCACCGACCCGGACCGCCTCGACGTCGGCCGGACGGTGGCCGTAGCCGGTGTCGCCCGCGGGGAAGGGGAGGCCGAACCGGGAAAGCCAGTCCTGGCCGGTCCACACCTGCTCGGTCCCGGCCACGTCGGCGACGTGGTCGTCCTGGACCCGGGTGAGGTGCCACACCAGCCAGGCGATCGAGTTGGCTTCGCCGTCCAGCCGGGTGCGGAGCTGCTCGGCGGTGAGTCCCTCGACCGCCGCGTGCACCGTCCCCTGGACCCGGCCGAAGCCGTCGACGAGCAGTTCGGCCACGTTCATTCCGCTGCCTTCCGTTGCTGACCCCGGTTCCCCGGCGGGCTACCCGATCATGCCCGCCGGGAAACGGTGTCCGCTAGCGGGGCAGCAGCTGGTCGAAGAACGAGCGGTAGCGGCGCAGCGCGATCCGCAGCTCCTCGGTGGCCGGTTCGCCCTGCTGCCACTGGCTTTCCAGCTCGCTCTTGTGCTCGGCGAAGGTGGTGGCGAGCGCGCTGATCACGGCCGCGACGAGCTCGTCGGCCTGCTGGACGGCCTGCTTCGGGTCGTCGACGAAGCCGGTCTGGACGTTCTGCCAGCGGTCGCGGAACCCGGTGACCTTCTCCTCGTCGATCAGCGGCGGCGCTTCGACGTCGCCACCCGAGGCGGCGGGCGTTTCCACATCTCCGCCCGAAGCGGCGGGCGTCTCCACGTCCCCGCCCGATTCGGCGGGCGCCTCCACGTCCCCGCCCGATTCGGCGGGCGTGCTGTCGGTGTCGTGCCGCCCGGCCGAGGCCAGGTCGGCGGTGCTCAGGTTCTGGTCGTCGCCGGCCGTGCCCGGCTCGCCGAAGGCGGCCCGGTCCTGGCCGGGTACCTCGGTGCCGCTGTCGCCGGTGTAGGCCTCGCGGTCGTCTTCATGCCCGGTCAGGTCCCGGTCGTCCTCGGCGTCGTGCCGCGTCAGGTGATCGGTCATGGTCAACGTCCTCCACTCGACTCGGTCCGCGGGGCCGCGGACGCCTGGCGCTCGGTCTCGTGACGGTCGGTGTCCCGTCGTTCGGTGTCGCTGTCGTGGTCGGTGTCGCGGCCGCCGTGGTCGTGGCCGTTGCGGCGGTCGTGGTGATCATGGTGGTCGTGGTGCTCGTCGTCGGCGCCGTCGGTCAGCAGGTCCTCGAAGACGGTGCGGTAGCGCACCATCGCGTCGCGCAGGTCCTCAGTGGACGCTCCGTCGCGCTTCTGCTGCGTGGTGTGCGCGGCCCGGTAGTGCTCCAGGGTCTTGGCGTGCCGCACGGAAAGGTCGGCCACCTGCTGCTCGTAGCCTTCCGTCGGGTACCCGCGTTCGGCCATCAGGGAGTTCAGGAGCTGATCGGCTTCGGCGACCGCGGCGGACGGCTGGTCGACGAACTTTTCCTGCACCTGCGCCCATTCCCGGGCGTAGCGCTCGCGCGCCGACGCCGAAAGCGGGCGGATGTCGAGTTCCTTGTGCCGGCGCTCCCGCTCGGCGAGCTCACGCTGCGCCGCCCGGGGGCTGTCCTTCTCCGCGACCGTGCGGTCGTACTCGGGACCGAACCGCTGCTGCAGCCGTTTTCGCTGCATTTCCTGCGTCACCAGCCAGATCACGGCGCCGAGCACCGCGACGGCCACGACGACGATCAACACGATCAGCCATGTGGGCATCGCTCAAACTCCTTCAAGGATGTCAAGCCCCCGATGCGTCCGGTGTTCCCGGATTACCTCGGCCGAAAACGGGCACCGGCCGCCTGACCTCGGGATTCGGCCGACCGGCGGCGTGGATACGGCCGGATGCCGCGCCGCGCCACGCGGTGTGACGACACCGACACGACACCCCTTACCGGTGTTACCGCTGCAGTGATATCGTTGATAACAGAAGCGGCGGACAAGGCGCCGCCCGGACCGGAAGAAGGAACCGATGAGCACCACCGGCACCCGCGTCGCGATCGTCACCGGCGGCTCCCGCGGCATCGGCCGTCAGGTCGCCGAACGCCTGGCCGCGGACGGCATGGCGGTCGTCGTCAACTACGCCGGCAACGAAAAGGAGGCCACGGCCGCCGTCGACGCCATCACCGCGCGCGGTGGCCGGGCGATCGCGGTCCGCGCCGACGTGGCCGACCCGGCCGCGGTCGCGGAGCTGTTCGACACCGCGGAACGCACCTACGGCGGCGTCGACGTCGTCGCCCACCTGGCCGGGGTGATGAACCCGCCGACCCCGATCGCCGACACCGACTTCGACGTCCTCGACCGGGTGCACCGCACCAACATCCGCGGCACGTTCGCGGTGGCCCAGCAGGCGGCGCGGCGGGTGCGCGACGGCGGCGCGGTGATCACCACCTCGACGTCGGTGCTCGGGCTCAACCTGCCCGGCTACGGCATCTACAACGCGACGAAGGGCGCGGTCGAGGCGATCACCATGATCCTGGCGCGCGAGCTGCGCGGCCGCGACATCACCGTGAACACCGTCGCCCCCGGCCCGACCGCGACCGCGCTGTTCCTCGACGGCAAGGACGAGGAGACGATCGAGCGGATGGCCAAGCAGCCGCCGCTGGAACGGCTCGGCAAGCCCGAGGACATCGCCGAGGTCGTCGCGTTCCTCGCCGGCCCGGCGCGCTGGGTGAACGGCCAGGTGCTGCGCGCCAACGGCGGCATCGTCTAACGGGTGAACCGGCTGATGATCACGTGGTCCTTCGCCGGTCCGCGCACCGCCCACTCCTGGCGCCAGCGCCGGGCGTCCGTCACGCGGTACTGGCCGCGGTAGTGGTCGGCGCGGCAGGGGTGGTCCGCCGTCCAATGGCCTTCACGCAGGTCGAGGTCGTGGAAGAAACCGCCGTGGTCGAAGTGCACCGCCGCGCGGCCGGGGCCCGCCGGGCGGTAGTGCAGGGTCCGGGTGACCGGCCCGGTGTGGCCGCCGAGCCGCAGCTCGCCCTCCTCGTGGTAGACGAGGACGCCGCCGGCTTCGGTGAAGGTGGCGGTGCCGGTGACCGACCCGGCCGGGTCGCCGTCCGCGGTGCGGATTTCCCGGTCCAGGTGCCAGGCACCGCCGAAATACGCGGCGAGATCGGGCACGGGCAGGTACTCCACCCCTGCAGTCTGCCACCCCGCGGCGGGGCGGGCCGGAACTGTCGGACCCCCGCTCTATAGTCGGCCGGGTGGCAGAGACCGACCTCGCACCCGCGTCCGACGCGCTGGAGACCCTCCGGCGCGTGTTCGGCTACGACAGCTTCCGCGGCGACCAGGCGGCGATCGTCGAGCACGTGATCGCCGGCGGCGACGCGCTCGTGCTGATGCCCACCGGCGGCGGGAAGTCGTTGTGCTACCAGATTCCCGCGCTCGTGCGGCCCGGCGTGGGCGTGGTCGTCTCGCCGCTGATCGCGCTGATGCAGGACCAGGTCGACGCGCTGCGCAACGCCGGCGTCCGCGCCGGTTTCCTCAACTCCACCCAGGACTACGCGGCCCGGCAGGAGGTGGAGGCGGCGTTCCTGAACGGCGAGCTCGACCTGCTCTACCTGGCGCCGGAACGGCTTTCGGTCGAATCCACCGTGCGGCTGCTCGACCGCGGCAAGATCTCGCTGTTCGCGATCGACGAGGCGCACTGCGTCGCCCAGTGGGGCCACGACTTCCGGCCCGACTACCTCCAGCTTTCCGCGCTGCACGAGCGGTGGCCGGACGTGCCGCGGATCGCGCTGACGGCGACCGCGACCGAAGCGACGCACAAGGAGATCGCGGCGCGGTTGAACCTCGACGAGGCCCGGCACTTCGTCGCGAGCTTCGACCGGCCGAACATCCAGTACCGGATCGTCGGCAAGAACTCGCCGCAGCGCCAGCTGCTCGAACTGCTGCAGACCGAGCACAAGGGCGACGCGGGGATCGTCTACTGCCTGTCCCGCAACTCCGTCGAGAAGACCGCGGAGTTCCTGGTGCAGAACGGGATCCCGGCGGTGCCGTACCACGCGGGGCTCGACGCGCGCACCCGGGCGAAGCACCAGTCCCGGTTCCTGCGCGAGGACGGGCTCATCGTCGTCGCGACGATCGCGTTCGGGATGGGCATCGACAAACCGGACGTCCGGTTCGTCGCGCACCTCGACCTGCCGAAGTCGGTCGAGGGCTACTACCAGGAGACCGGCCGGGCGGGCCGCGACGGCCTGCCGTCCACCGCCTGGCTCGCGTACGGGCTGCAGGACGTGGTGCAGCAGCGCAAGATGATCGACACGTCCGAGGGCGACGAGGCGCACCGCCGCCGGCTGGGCGCGCACCTGAACGCGATGCTCGCGCTGTGCGAGACCGTCGAGTGCCGTCGCGTGCAGATCCTCAACTACTTCGGGCAGCAGGCCGGCCCCTGCGGCAACTGCGACACGTGCCTGAACCCGCCGGAGAAGTGGGACGGCACGATCCCGGCGCAGAAGCTGCTGTCGACCGTCGTGCGGCTGCGCAACGAGCGGCGCCAGAAGTTCGGCGCCGGCCAGGTCATCGACATCCTGCTCGGCAAGTCCACGCCCAAGGTCACGCAGTTCCAGCACGACACGCTCAAGACGTTCGGCATCGGCACCGAGCTGCGCGAGCCCGAGTGGCGGGCGGTGGTGCGCCAGCTGCTGGCCCAGGGCCTGCTCGCGGTCGAAGGCGACTACGGCTCGCTCGTGCTCACCGAAGGCAGCGCGGAGGTGCTCGGCGGCGAGCGTCAGGTGCTGCTGCGCCGCGAACCCGAGCGGGCCGCCACCGCGAAGGTCCGCAGCACGCGGAAGGCCGCCGCCTCCGCGGAGATGCCCGCGGAGGCGGCGCCGCTGTTCGAACGCCTGCGCGCCTGGCGGGCCGCCGTCGCGAAGGAGCAGGGCGTGCCCGCGTACGTCGTCTTCCACGACGCGACCCTGCGCCAGATCGCCACGCAGCGGCCGTCGTCGCTGGCGGAGCTGGGCACAGTCAGCGGGGTCGGCGAGAACAAGCTCGCCAAGTACGGCGAAGGCGTCCTCGAGGCCCTGACGGCGGCCGGGTGACCTAGCGGGTGGCCGGTCCCGGGTGGCCCGGCTGCCCGGTCACCGAGTTCACCTTGCGGACCGCACCGGCGATCTGCTGGTGGTACTTGCCCTTGGTCTTGTCGTCGACGAACTTCGCGGCCTTGCCGACGACCTGGTTCACCTTCTCGGGGTTCTTCTTGGCGTACGCGCGAGCCGCACCGGCGGCGCCGGCCAGCATGGTCAGCTTCTTCATCAGAGGCACGGTGGCCCTCCCTCGTCGGTAGCGGTCATCCTGACAACGCGGACGAACCACCCGGAGGTTCCCCGTGTGACGAGGCCCAAAACCTGGGCCCGCCACGGCCGGCCCCGGAAAATGCCGCGCGGATCCCCGCCGCGCCGCTCTAGGCTCGCGATCATGCGCGACCTGGCCGCCCTGCCGAAGGCCCACCTGCACGTCCACCTGGAGAGCACGATCCGCCCGGAAACGCTCCGCGAACTGGGCGAAGCCAACGGCGTCGACGTCCCGGGCGAGCCGCCGGTGTTCGACGGCTTCCGCGCCTTCGCCGACTACAACGCCCTCATCCGTTCGTGTCTGCAACGACCGGAGGACTTCGAGCGCATCGCCCGCGAGTACGTCGAGGACGAAACCGCGCAGGGCACGCGCTACGCCGAACTCACCTTCACCGCGGCCGCACACGGGGAACGGCTGGGCGACCCGGAAATGCCCCTCGAATCCGTCCTCAAAGGACTGTCGCAGCGCGGAGACCTGGCGTGGCGGCTGCTGCTCGACCACTCGCGGCGCCGTTCGGTCGAGCGCGCCGAGCGCACCCTCGACCTCGCCCTCAAGTACGACGACGTTTTCGCGATCGGCATGGCGGGCGAGGAAAACCACTCGCTCCGGCCGTTCGCGACGGTCTTCGAAAAGGCCCGCGCCGGCGGCCTCCACCTGCTGCACCACACCGGCGAGGACGCCGGCCCGGACAGCATCCGCGAGGCCATCGACGTGGGCCGTACCGAACGGCTCGGGCACGGCATCCGCGTCCTCGAAGACCCCGAACTGGTCGCCGAAGTCCGCGACCGGGGTCTCGCACTCGAGGTGTGCCCGTCCTCCAACGTGACGCTCGGTCTCGTGCCCTCGCTCGCCGAGCACCCGCTCCCCCGCCTGCTCGCCGCGGGGCTGACGGTCACGCTCAACACCGACGTCCCGTCGGTCACGGGCGCGAACCTGGCCGGGGAATACGCCCGGGTGCAGCAGGCTTTCGGCTACGACGACGCCGTGATGGCGGACTTCGCCCGCGCGAGCGTCACCGCGTCCTTCGCGCCCGAAGCGACCAAGAAGGCCATGCTGCGGGACATCGACGCGTGGCTCACACCGGCAGCAGCCGGGTGACCAGCGTGCCGAGCTGGTGCACCGTGCGGCACTCGTGCATCTCCACGACACCGGCGTACTCCAGCGCCGCGGAGTCGCCGGTGGACCACAGGGACCTCCGCTCCGGGTTCAGCCAGTAGACGTGCCGGGCGCGGGCCTTGATCTCGCGGACGGCGTCGAGGTTCGGGTCGCCGCCGTTCGTGCGGGCGTCGCCGAGGATCAGCACCGACGTGCGCGGGCCGACCGCGTCGAGCCAGTTCGCCGTGAACTGGCGCAGGGAGCCGCCGTAGTCGCTGTGGCCGTCCCAGCGCACCAGGGCGGCCTCGGCCAGCATGCGCGCGCCGAGGTGCTCGGGGTCGGCCGCGCCGGTGGTGACCAGGTGGGTGACCTCGTCGGTGCTGTCGACGAAGGCGAACACCCGGATCTTGCTGAACTGGTCGCGCAGCGCCTGCACCAGCAGCATGGTGAAGTTCGCGAAGCCGGCGACGGACCCGGAGAGGTCGCACAGCAGCACGATTTCGGGCCGGCCCGGACGGCGGTGGCGGTAGGCCGGCCGCAGCGGCACCCCGCCGGTCGACAGCGACCGCCGCAGCGTGCGGCGCAGGTCGATCTGCCCGCGGGTGGTGCGCTTGCGGCGGGCGGCCAGGCGCGTCGCCAGCTTGCGGGACAGCGGCTGGATCGTCCGGCGCAGCTCGGCGAGCTGGGTGCGGCTCGCGATGAGGAAGTCCACCCGATCCGGCGAAGGCGCGATGGCGTGCTTGGCGACGCGTTCCCGGCCGCGGACCTCGGCCGCGCGCCGGCGCGCCTCGGTGCGGACCTGCCCGCGGAAGCCTTCGACGCGGCGGCGGATCTCGTCGCGATCGAGCCGGTCGGTGAACTCGCCGCGCGCGCCGCCGCCGCGGACCGCGGCCAGCACCCGCGCGATCAGCGTCTGCGGCTGGAGCCGCTCCAGGGTCTGGTGGGCGGAGAAGCCGCCGCCGGGCCCGGACGCCGAGCCGTACTGCCCGAGCAGCTCCACCGCGAGCCCGGCCAGCTGCCCGAGCGCCTGCTGGTCGCCCTCGGCGAGCGCGGCGGCCAGCTCTTCCCGCAGCTCTTCCAGCGTCGTCGGCCGGTCTTCGCGGGCGCGTTCGGGCGTGCCGATCCCGGCCGGGAAGTACAGGTCGAACGCGGCGTCGAAGACCGCGCGCTGCCCGCCGCGGCGGACCAGGGCGGCGGCCAGGCCTTCGCGGACGAGCGAGCGGTCGTCGAGGCCGAGGACTTCCAGCGCGGCCGCGGCGTCGACCGTCTCGCTCGGACCGGCCGGGATGCCCTGGGCCCGCAGCGCCCGGACGAACTCCGCGAGCCGCTCCGGCACGCCGCCGGTCACGACGCGTCCAGGACCTGTTCGAGCTTCAGGCCGGCCCCCGCCTTGGCGATGTCGTCCTGGTGCTTGAGCACGACGCCGAGGCTCTCCCGCACGACCTGGTCGTCCAGCGTCGACGCGCCGAGGGCGAGCAGGGTGCGCGCCCAGTCGACGGTCTCGGCGACCGACGGCAGCTTGCGCAGGTCCATCGCCCGCAGCGCGGCGATCACCCGGACGACGGAATCGGCGAGGGCGGCGTCGATGCCGGGCACCTTGAGCCGGACGATGTCGCGCTCGAGCTCCTCGTCCGGGAAGCCGATGTGCAGGAACAGGCACCGGCGGCGCAGTGCCTCGGACAGCTCGCGCGTCGCGTTGGAGGTCAGCACGGCGAACGGCGCGCGGGTGGCGGTGATCGTGCCGAGCTCGGGGACGGTCACCTGGAAGTCGCCGAGGACCTCCAGCAGCAGGCCCTCGACCTCCATGTCCGCCTTGTCGGTCTCGTCGATCAGCAGCACGGTCGGCTCGTCGGAGGAGATCGCGGTGAGCAGCGGGCGGCGCAGCAGGAACTCCTCACCGAAGATGTCGGTGCGGGCCTGCTCCCAGGTCTCGTCGCGGCCGGCGGTGATCCGCAGCAGCTGCTTGGCGTGGTTCCACTCGTACAGCGCGCGGGCCTCGTCGATGCCTTCGTAGCACTGCAGGCGCACCAGCCGCGACCCGCTGACCTGGGCGACGGCCTTGGCGAGCTCGGTCTTCCCGACGCCGGCAGGCCCCTCGACCAGCAGCGGCTTGCCCAGCCGGTCGGCGAGGAACACGGTGGTCGCCACCGCGGTGGATGCGAGGTAGCCGGCCCCGGCCAGCTTGGCCGACACGTCGTCGACGGAGGTGAAGAATCCGGTGCCCACCACGTGCCTCCTAAGCGGTTGCTCACCCCGGACTCTACCGGACCGCCGGACACGCGCACCCGGGTTAGCATCGGCCGCGTGACCTACGCTGCGGCTTCCGGCCGATACGACTCGATCCCCTACCGGCGCTGCGGGCGTTCCGGGCTCAAGCTGCCGGCGATCTCGCTCGGCCTGTGGCACAACTTCGGCCACGACCGCCCGCTGCAGGCCCAGCGCGACATCACCCGCCGCGCTTTCGACCTCGGCATCACCCACTTCGATCTGGCCAACAACTACGGCCCGCCGTACGGCTCGGCGGAGGAGAACTTCGGCAGGCTGCTGGCCACCGACTTCCGGCCGTACCGCGACGAGCTGGTGATCTCGACCAAGGCCGGCTACGACATGTGGCCCGGCCCGTACGGCGAGTGGGGTTCGCGCAAGTACCTGCTGTCCTCACTGGACCAGTCCCTCGGCCGGCTCGGCCTCGACTACGTCGACATCTTCTATTCCCACCGCTTCGACCCCGAGACGCCGTTGGAGGAAACCGTCGGGGCGCTCGACGCGGCCGTCCGCGCGGGGAAGGCGCTGTACGTCGGGATTTCGTCGTACAGCTCCGAGCGCACGGCCGAAGCGGCGCGGCTCCTGCGCGAGCTCGGCACGCCGCTGCTGATCCACCAGCCGTCGTACTCGATGCTCAACCGCTGGATCGAGGAGGACGGCCTCCTGGACACGCTCGACGCCGTGGGTGCGGGCTGCATTGCGTTCTCCCCGCTGGCGCAGGGTCTGCTGACCGACCGGTACCTGAAGGGCGTCCCCTCGGATTCCCGGGCCGCGCAGGGCAAGTCGCTGAACCCGGACACCCTGGACGAGAACCGCCTGGGCCGCGTCCGCGCGCTCAACGACATCGCGGCCCGGCGCGGGCAGTCGCTGGCGCAGCTCGCGCTCGCGTGGGCGCTGCGCGACCACCGGGTGACGTCGGTGCTGATCGGCGCGAGCAGCGTGCAGCAGCTCGAGGACAACGTCGGCGCTCTCGGCAACCTCGAGTTCTCCTCCGAGGAACTGACCGAAATCGACGGCCACGCCACCGACGCGGACATCAACCTCTGGAAGCGTTCTTCGGACTCCTGATCCCCGCCCTCACCGGCGCCGCCGCACCGTCCTGTTCGCCGCCGAACGCGGAGGCAGCATGAAGAAGGTCCTGGTCCTGGGCCGCGGCGGCGCCGGGAAGTCCACCCTGGCCGCCCACCTCGCCGCAGCCACCGGCCTGCCGCTCGTCGAACTCGACAAGCACTTCTGGGCCGCCGACCTCACACCCCTTTCCCCAGACCGGTGGACAGCCGTCCAGCAACGACTCACCGGCCCCGACAGCTGGATACTCGACGGCGACCTCGGCCCCTACGACGTCCTCGACGTGCGCCTCGCGGCGGCCGACACCGTCATCGTCCTGGACTTCCCGCTCTGGACCTGCGCCTGGCGCGCCGCCCGCCGATCCCGCGAAAACCTCGCCTTCTGGCGATGGGTGCTCGGCTACCGCAGGCAAAGCCTGCCCGCGATCATGGCCGCGATCACCGACCACGCCCGGACGGCCGACGTCCACCTGCTGCGCAACCCTCGCGAGGTCGGCCGATTCCTGTCGCAGGTCACCCGTTCCGCTTGACGGATGCCGTCGGGGGCGCCCCCCCTTTTCCACTTTACCGGCGGGCACCGACATTTTCGGCCGGAGGCGTGCCCTGCGCTTCCGCCGACAGCCCCTGCCACTCCGCCCAGGTCGCCAGCCGGTCCGCATAGGCCTGCTGGATCATCGGGTAGAAGCCCTGGCCGAAGAGCACCCGCAGGGGCGGGTTGGCCGAGTCGACGACCTTGAGGAGGGCCTGGGCCGCGGCGGCCGGGTCCCCGGCCGGCTGCCGGCCCGCGACCTCGGCGAGCCGGCGGCGGAGCCCGTCGTAGGCCGGGCTGGGCTCGGCGACGTGCCCGTTGGCGAGGGGGTCCGGGTTCTTGCCGTCGCGGGTGGCGTAGCCGCCCGGCTCGACGATCGTGACCTTGATGCCGAACCCGGCCACCTCTCCGGCCAGGGTCTCGTTCAACGCCTCGATCGCCCACCGCGACGCCTGGTAGGCCCCGCCGAGCGGCATCGCGAGGATCCCCGCGGCCGACGACAGCTGGACGAAGTGGCCGGCGCCCTGTTCGCGCAGGTAAGGCAGCGCCGCCTGGATGACCCACACCGGGCCGAACACGTTGGTCTCGAGCTGGTCGCGCAACTGGCGCTCGGTCAACTCCTCGACGGCACCGATCTGCGCGTAGCCGGCGTTGTTCACGACGACGTCGAGGCGGCCGAAGTGCCCGGCGGCCCGCTTCACCGTCTCGAAGACGGCGTCCTTGTCCGTCACGTCCAGCTCCAGCGGGAGCACCGCGTCGCCGTAGGTCGCGGCCAGCGCGTCGAAGCTCGCGGTGGACCGGGCGGTGGCGGCCACCCGATCGCCCCGGGACAGCGCCGCCTCGACGAAGCAGCGGCCCAAGCCGCGCGACGACCCCGTGACGAACCAGACCTTGCTCATCGGCTCTTCCGTTCTCTGCAGTGGCATCCGATCGCCCACAGGACACCGGGAGCCGCACCCTTGTGACAGCCTGACGTTTGACCAAATTTCGAATCTGGTCATATGATGAGCGCATGCCTCCTGCCGAAGACCGCGCCGAACGGGCCGAGCGCATCCTCGACGCCGCCGCCGAGCTGCTCCTGCGGGCCGGCTACCGGCGGACGACGATCGAAGACGTCGCCGAGCGGGCCGATGTCGGCAAGGGCACCGTCTACCTGCACTGGAAGAACCGCGAGGAGCTGTTCCTCGCGGTCCTGCTCCGCGATTCGGTCCGGGTGCTGGAAGAACTCGTGGCCACGATCGCGGCCGATCCCCTCAGCGTGCGGTTTTCGCGCCTGAGCGAGATCCAGTACGCCAATGTGCTGAAGCGTCCGCTGCTGCGGGCCGGGTACGCCGACGACGCCGAGACGCTCGGCAAGCTGCTGCCGAAGCTGCACGGCAAGCTCGACCCGCGGCACGCCGAGGCCTTCGTCGAGTACCTGGAGCTGCTGGCCGGCCATGACCTGCTCCGCACGGACCGCCCGGTCCGCGAGCTCGTCGTCGTCTTCCAGGCCGTGCTGCACGGGTTCCTCGCGGCCTCTCCGCCACCCGAACCCGCCCTGCTCGCCGACACGATCGCGCGCGCCTTCGAGCCGCTCGCCGTCTCGACGAGGCAGCTGCGCGCCGTGGCTCCGCGGGCACTGGAGCTCTTCACCGAAGCCGTCGCGCTCGACCGCAAACAGCTCGAACGCGCCTACTGAAATCCCCTGGGAGGATCCTTGCGCACCGGAATCCTGATCGACGAACTCGGCGTCGGCTTCGACGCCATGACGACCCAAGCCCGCGAAGCGGCGAAGCTCGGCTACAGCACGCTCTGGATCGCGCAGCGCGGCGGCTGGGACGCGCTCACGGCGCTGCCGGCGCTCGCGGCGGCCGCGCCCGGCGTCGAGCTGGGCACGTGCGTCGTGCCGACGTACTCGCGGCACCCGATCACCATGGCCGCGCAGGCGCTGACCGCCCAGGCGGCCACCGGCGTGCCCGTCCACCTCGGTCTCGGGCTGAGCCACAAGTTCATCGTCGAAAACGAGTTCGGCTACTCCTACGACCGCCCGATCCGCCACCTGCGCGAGTACCTTCAGGCGCTGCAGCCGTTGTTGCGCGGGGAAAAGGCGGACGTCCACGGCGAGTCGCTGACCGCCGCGGGCGCGGTGAACGCGCCCGGCGCGCAGCCGCCGTCCGTGCTGATCGGCTCGGTGAGCCCGCAGTCGACGCGGCTGGCCGGCGAGCTCGCCGACGGCGTCATCACGACGTGGGCGGGCCCGCGGGCGATCGGCGAGTTCGTGGTGCCGGCACTGGGGGCCGGCTCGCGCGTGGTCTCCGGTCAGCTGATCTGCGTGACGTCCGAAGTGGACGAAAGCCGCAAGTGGGTCGAGGAGACGTACGGCGGAGCGGCGAACATCCCGGCGTACCGCGCGATCCTCGACCGCGACGGCCACCGGCGAGTGTCCGACAGCATGCTCGTCGGTGACGAGGAAACCGTTCTGCGCCAGGTGAAATCCCTCGAGGATGCGGGCGCGACGGAACTGCTGGTGATCCCGGTCGGCTCGCCGGAGGAGCAGGCCCGCACGCGCGAACTGCTGGCCGCGTGAACCGCCTCTGGGTCGACGCCCCACACGCGGCCCCGGACGCCTGAGCTCACCCGGCCGCGGGGGCGCCCCCGTTTTCCACTCTACCGGCGAGCACCGACAATTCCGCGCCATCCGGCGTCCGCCAAGGCGACAGACCCGCCCGGTGGTGTTGTGGCTGTGCGAGCACGACCGCCGGCCGGCCGAAGTGCGTGTCCCGGTCGGCCGCGAGTGGCTCACCGGGATGGCACGGCGGTACGGGCCCGGCGTCCGCTAGCGCGGCGCCGGCAGGTGGGCCGTCTCCGGGAACAGGTTCAGCGCCCGCAGTGCCGCGCCCAGCTCGGCGATGTCCGCCGGGTTCGTCAACGACCGGCCCAGTTCCTCGGTGATCCGCTTCAGCCGGTGGCGGATCGTGTTGGGGTGGCAGAACATCCGCTCCGACGTCAGCTTCGCCGACCCCTGGCAGTCGAACCACGCCCGCAGGGTCAGCAGCAGCACGTTGCGTTCGTCGCCCGGGAGGTCGAGCAGCGGCTGGAGGACGTGGTGGGCCAGCTGCACCGACGCCTCCGGTGCGCTGGCCACCAGCCCGGCCAGCGGCGACTCGGTGAACTGGACCAGGCCCGGCGTTCCCGGCGTCATGCTCGACAACGCCACCCGCGCGAGGTGCAGCGCGCGGGCGGTGTTGCCGAGGCCGGTGAACACCGGGCTCATCCCGACCCGGCCCACCGGGTGCTCGCGGACCAGGGAAACGATCGCCGGTGCCGCGGCGGGGTCCCGCAGGGACACCACTCCCACCTGCAGGTCCGGTGTGAGCCGCCAGGCCGACGCGTGGTGCAGCGCGCGCAGCCGGGCCTCCGCCTGCGGCAGCGGTTCCTGGCCCAGCCGCGGGGTTTCCGCCGCGACGACGACGAACGTTCCGTCGAGGGACAGGTCGAGCACGCGGGCGATGTCCCACAGCGTGCCCTCGGTCGCGGCGCCGCCCGCGAACAGCGCCTCGACGAGCGCCGAACGCCGGTTCTGGTGCGCCACCATGACTTCCGCGGTCGTGTCGCGGTAGGACGTCGTCAGCGCTTCGGCGAGGTCGTCGATCAGCGCCCAGATCGCCGTCGTCGCGGCGACCAGCGCCGCCAGGTCCTGGGCGGCGGCGGTCAGCTCGACGAACCGGTGCCAGACCTCGGTCAGGCCGATCCGGTAGGCCCGCAGCAGCTCCGGCAGCGGCGCACCCTGCAGGGCGCGGGCCCGGCCGGTCGCCCGGGCCTGGGACAGGTCCGGGACGTCGGAGCCGCGCAGCGTGCGCATCACGTGCTCGAGGTTGGCGCGCACCGAGTTCCGCAGCTCGGCGTGCGTGACGAACCGGGCGTCGGCGTAGACCGGCATTTCGGCGCGGATCTGCCGCACGGTGCTTTCGATCAGCTCGGGCAGCTTCCGCTCGACCTCGGCGGCGAGGACGGCGACGCGCGGCGCGCGCCCGTCGGACAGAAGCGCCTGGTAGTGCATGGTGCCCTCCGGTCCCGGACCTCCTCGTCGAGACCCGAGACCGACATCTAACCCGAACGGTGGCACCACGTTCGGGTGAACTTGCTACAGAAACCGCGAATGCGGAAGTTCTTCTGTGGAACCTCCGCATTCGCGTCAAGCCAGCTTCGCGGCCGCGCTCTTGATCGCCTCCCGGATCCGGAAGTAGGTGCCGCAGCGGCAGACGTTCTGGATCGCGTCGATGTCGGCGTCCGTCGGGTTCTTCGTCTTCTTCAGCAAGGCGACCGCCGCCATGATCTGGCCCGGCTGGCAGTAGCCGCACTGGGCCACGTCCTGCTCCAGCCAAGCCTCCTGGACCGGGTGCAGCTCGTCGCCGTCGGCCAGCCCCTCGATCGTGGTGACCTCGCGCCCGGCGCACTCCGACACCGGCGTGACGCAGGGGTTGAACGCCTCGCCGTCGAGGTGGCTGGTGCAGGCCTTGCAGACGTTGATGCCGCAGCCGTACTTCGGCCCGCGGACCTTGAGCTTGTCGCGCAGCGCCCACAGCATCGGCAGGTCGGCGGGCGCGTCGACGGTGACGGTCTTCCCGTTCACCACGAAGGTGTAGTTCGGCATGGTTCTCCTCAGCGCGGGAACGGGTCGAAGTCGACCGGGAAGGTGATCGGGAAGCTGCGGGGCTTGATCCCGGTCGCCCGGGCGTAGGCGTTGGCGATCGCGCCGACCGGCGCCGGCAGGCCCAGCTCGCCCGCGCCGCCGATGTCGTCCCCGGTCGCGGGCATGACGTGCACGGTGACGTCCGTCGGCGAGTTCTTCTGCCGCGCGTAGTGGAACTGCGAGTAGCTGCCTTCCAGCGGCAAGCCTTTGTCGATGTGCAGGCCCGCGGTGAGCGTCGTCGAAATCGCGTCGGTCAGGCCGCCGAGCATCTGCGCCTGGATCCCGCGCGGGTTCACCGGCTTGCCGACGTCGACCGCGATCGTCGCCTTGGTGACGCGAGGATGCTTCGGGTCCCGGGCGTCGATCTCGACCAGGCAGGCGGTGTAGGACTTGTACTCGCCGTGCACCGCGATGCCCTGCGCGAACCCGGCCGGCATCTTCTTGCCCCACTCGCCCAGCTCGGCGACCTTGTCCAGCACCGCGCGCTGACGCGGCTCCTTGATGAACTCGCGGCGGAAGACCACCGGGTCCTTGCCGAGTTTCGCGGCGATCTCGTCGACCATGATCTCCTCGGCGCCGCGGGTGTTCGCGGAGTAGACCGACCGCCACGCCGAGGTGTGGAACTTCAGCGGCACCTCGTTGAGCAGCTGCGTGGTGACGCCGAAGTTGTACGGCGACTTCACGGTCAGCAGGAAGACCGTCTGCGCGAAGCTGAGGTTGCCGCCGACGGGCAGCTTCGCCGCGAACGCCGTGAGGATCTCGCCGAGCCCGTGGCTCCAGTCGGTTTCGACGCTCGCCACGCGGTGTTCGAACGTCAGCACCTGCCCGAGCGCGAAGGTCGCACGGATCCGGTGGTAGCTCGCCGCGCGCCCGCGGCCGTGGCGCATGTCGTCGATCCGGCTCCACATGAGCCGGACGGGTTTCTTCATCGCCTTTGAGATGTGCGCGGCTTCGAGGGCGGCGTCGAAGAACAGCCGGCGCCCGAAGGACCCGCCGCCCTGCTGGACGTGCACGGTGACCTTGTTCTCCGGCAGCCCCAGCTCCTGGGCGATGGTCTGCTTCGCCACGATCGGCGACTTGAGCCCGGCCCAGATGGTCGCGCTGTCCTCGCGGACGTCGGCGACCGCGGAGTTCGACTCCATCGGCGCGTGGCTGGCGAAGGCGAAGTCGAACTCGCCGTCGACGTACTGTGTCAGCAGGGGCGGCACGGCGAACGGCAGCGCGGCGGCCCGCAGCTTCTTCTTGATGGTCTCGTTGTTTTCGCCGTCGACCGTGCCCGGCCCCCAGGTGACGTCGAGGGCGTTCTTGCCGTCCAGGGCGTGGCCGAACGTCTCGGCCATCACCGCGACCCCGGTCGGCACGACGGCGATGTCGATGATCCCCGGCATGGCCCGGACGGCGGCCTCGTTGTTCACCCTCTGCACGGTGCCGTTGATCGTCGGCGGACGCCGGACCATCACCGGGTTGGCGCCGGGGATGTCGAGGTCGAGCGTGTAGACCTGCTTGCCGGTGACCATCGCGCGGGCGTCCTTGCGCGAGGTGGGCGTCCCGACGAGGGTGTGCGCCGCCTCGGCTTTCGGCTGGATCGCCCCGACGCTCAAGCCCGAGCGGGACGCGGGCCCGGCGAGGTCGCCGTAGGCGGCGCTGCGGCCGTCGGGCGCCCACACGTAACCGTCGCGTGTGGACAGTCGCGACGCGTCGGCTCCCCACTGCGCGGCGGCCGCGGCGACCATCCGGGCGCGGGCGGTCGCCGCGGTGCCGCGGACCGGGTCGTAGAGCGAGCGCATCGTGTTGGACCCGCCGGTGAGCTGGTTGAACAGCAGCTCGGTGCGGGCGTCGGAAAGCACGACGTCGACGCGGTCGAGGGGCAGGTCCAGCTCTTCGGCGACGAGCATCGCGGTCGCCGTCGTGATGCCCTGGCCGACCTCGGCCCGCGGCAGCTGCAGCCGCGCCCGGCCGTCGGACGTCATCTCGAGCACCAGCATCCCGGCGGTCGGTGCGCAGGACAGCGTCAGCACGTCGCCGAGGTCGAGGATCTCGGCCGGCTGCGGCAGGGTCGGGACGACCGCCTCGGCGCGGCCCGGGGCCACCGCGTCGGCGGTGAGTTTCGTGGCGACGGTGAGCGTGGGTGCGGCGACCAGGTAGGTCAGGAAACGGCGGCGGCCGACCTGACCCGGCTCGGCGGCGCCTTCTTCGGTGGTGGGACGGGCCATCGGGGATCCCTTGCTGGGAGGTGGCGGGGTGCGCGCCACGCTAAGGAGCCCGCGGCCGGCCGTCAACGCGGAGTAGTCGAGTTCGCCCATCTCTGTGACGAGATGACAGCGGAAGCCGCCGAATGTGTGCGCCGCCACAGTGCCGGACGGCGCAACGGGCTGGTTCAGCCGGCCCCGCGGGCGCGCCGGGCCTGGATCAGGTCCTCGCGGGCGCGGGCCACGCGGGAGCGGACGGTGCCGACCGGGCAGCCGCAGATGTCGGCGGCTTCGGCGTAGGACAGCCCGAGGACCTGGGTCAGCACGAGCACCTCACGGCGTTCGGGCTCCAGCCCGTCGAGCAGCAACCCCAGTTCGACGAGGTCCTCGAAGCCGGCCGCGGGATCGCGGGTGCGCTCGGCGGCGGCTTCCCAGTCGGTGTCGGCGATCTTGGGCCGCGCGCCGGCCGCCCGGATCTGGTCGACGACCACCCGGCGCGCGATGGCCAGCAGCCAGGTCCGAGACGACGAGCGTCCCGCGAAGCGGCGAAGGCTCCCGAAGGCGCGAAGGTAGGTCTCCTGCGTCAGGTCGTCCGCGGCCGAGGCGTCGGTGAGGTGCGCGAGGAAGCGCCAGACGTCGGCCTGGGTGGCGCGGACCCACTCCTCCAGGGCGCGCCGGTCCCCGCGCCCGGCGGCGAGAGCCAGGGCCGTGACGCGGTCGTCGTCCTCACGGTGAGTCATGATCCGAGAACATACAGCGGCGCGAAGCGCCTCGATTGAGGGTGGCGGCGGGGAGGAAGACGGAGGCAATGACCGGGAACTCCGCGGATCCGCCGTCCGACTACTCGACCATGGAGTGCGAGGAATGCCGTGAAGCGCTTTCGGCCCGTTTGGACGGTGAGGCGGAGCCGGCGTCGCCCGACGAGCACCTGGCGTCCTGCGCGGCCTGCCAGGAGTGGTTCGCCGGCGCGGAACGGCTGCGGCGCGCGATGCTGCTGCGCCCGGCACCGCCGGTACCGGACCTCACCGCGGCGATCCTCGAACGCACGCCGGCGCCGTCCGGCGAGGGCTGGGGACTGCGGGTCGCGTTGACCGTGGTGGCGATCGCCCAGCTGGGGCTGGCGTTCGCGGAGCTGCTCGGGACCGCGCACGGCGGCATCCACCTCGGCCACGAAAGCGGCGCCTGGAACCTGGCGGTCGGCATCGGCCTGCTGACCGCGGCCCTGCGGCCGCAGACGGCGGGCGGCCAGCTGCCGCTGCTGACCGGGTTCGTCGGCGTGCTCCTGGTGTGGTCCGCGGGCGACCTGGCGGCAGGCCAGGTGACGCTGTCCCGGCTGGCCACTCACCTGCTCGTGGTGCTCGGGCTGGCGTTGTTGTACGCGGTGCACCGAGCGCACCGCGGCCGGGGCACGCCGGTTCCCGCGGCGACGGCGGACGAAGGCGCGCCGACGTCCGGGTCCACTGTGGACGCACCGGCGGCGCCACGGCCACGGGTGCGGGGTTTCCGCCGCCAGGCCCACGGCCGCCACGCGGCCTGACCAGCGCCGGGTAGGGCGTTATACGCCGGTCACTCGACCTGCTTGACCGCCCACTCGGCCCACTCGCGCTGCATGACGGAGAAGCGCTTGCCCCACTCCAGGACGAGCCGGCCGTACAGCGACTGGTTGTCCTCGCCCCAGTCGATCGTGGTTTCCAGCTCCTCGAGCCGCCGCTCGCGCTCCCGCCCCGACTCCCCCATCGAGGCGAGGTAGCCGCGAGCCTGGTCCGGGGCGACCGAGCCGAGGAAGTACACCCGCAACAGGGTGGCGCTGCGCGGCGGCCCGCCGGGTTCGACCTCGATCAGCCAGTGCCGCAGCTCCTCGAGCCCGGCTTCGGTGATCTCGTACTCCTTGCGCCCGCGCGGCCCCTCGGCGAGGACGCGGATCATGCCCGCGGCCTCCAGCTTGCCGAGCTCGCCGTAGAGCTGGCTCTGCGTCGCGGGCCAGACGCTGGCCATCGCCCGCTCGAACCGTTTCAGCAGGTCGTAGCCGCTTCCGGGTTCGTCGGCCAGCATCCCCAGCACCGCGTGTCGAAGGCTCATGGCCCCATGATGACATTCCACTATTGACATGTCCAACCGGCACGTTCTAGCTTCGACATGTCAATGTTGGAATGTCGGGAAGGACCGTCGTGAACTACCTGAAGAGCCTGCTCCCGTGGATCGCGTTCGCCGTCGTCGCGACGCAGTTCGACTGGCGCTGGTCCGGGCTCACCGGCCTGGTGATCTCCGCCGCGCTGCTGCTGCTCGCCCGCCGCGACGGCCGCCCGGCGGACACACTGATCATCGAGTGGAGCGGGTTCGCCTTCTTCGCCCTGCTCACCGCCGTCGCGTTCAGCTTCCCCGCCTCCCCCCTGAAGACCTACACCGGCGCGCTCACCGACGCGTGGCTGGCGCTCACCGCGTGGGGCTCGCTCGCCATCGGGAAGCCGTTCACCCTCGGCATCGCCCGTATGTCGACCCCGGAGGCGCTCTGGAGCAACCCGCTCTTCAAGCGCGTCAACGTCGTCATCACGCTGGTCTGGGCGGCGAGCTTCACCGTCGGCGGGATCGCGGGCATCGCCCTGCTGAACTTCGCGCCGCACGCCACCTTCGCGCTGATCGCGCTCAAGGTGCTCTGCTTCGCCGTCCCCGTCGCCTTCACCATCCGTTACCCGCGCATCGTCCGGGCCCGGGCCGCCGCATGACCACCACCGGCTTCCACCTCACCGGCGCCTACGCGCCCGTCCACGACGAGCTGACCGCGTTCGACCTGCCGGTGACCGGCGCCCTGCCGCCCGAGCTGACCGGCTGGTACCTGCGCAACGGCCCGAACCCGCGCGGGGACAGCAAGCACTGGTTCACCGGCGACGGCATGGTCCACGGCGTCCGCCTCGAACGCGGCCGCGCCGCCTGGTACCGCAACCGCTGGGTGCGGACCGAAAGCTTCGAAAACCCGGACCTCAAGCCGTACAACGAAGACGGCACGCGGAACCTGCACAGCAGCGTCGCCAACACGCACGTCGTGAACCACGCCGGCCGCACGCTCGCGCTCGTCGAGTCGTCGTTGCCATACGAGATCACGACGGACCTGGAAACCGTGGGCGTGTACGACTTCGGCGGCGAACTGGCCGACGCGATGACCGCGCACCCGAAGATCTGCCCCGCGACCGGCGAGCTGCACTTCTTCGGCTACGGCAGCATCACCGCCCCGCACGTGGGCTACTACCGCGCCGACGCGGCCGGGAAGCTTGTCGTCAAGCAGCCGATCGACGTGCCGGGGCTGACGATGATGCACGACTTCGCGCTCACCGCGGAGCACGTCGTGTTCTACGACCTGCCGGTGGTGTTCGACCGGGCGTCGGTCGGCCAGGGCATGCCCTACCGCTGGGACACCGGCTACGGCGCCCGGCTCGGCGTGCTGCGCCGCGACCGGCCCGAAGCCGGCGTCCGCTGGCTGGAGATCGAGCCCTGCTACGTCTTCCACACGCTCAACGCGTTCGACACGCCGGACGGCCGGATCGTCGTGCACGTCATGCGCTACGACCACCAGTGGTGGGCGGGCCACGAAGACCCGCCGGCGTCGCTGTGGCGCTGGACGATCGACCTCGCGGCCGGCACGGTCACCGAGGACCGGCTGGACGACCGCCCGGGCGAGTTCCCCCGCATCGACGACCGGCTCACCGGGTCCGACGCGCGCTTCGGGCACGTCACCGGCCACGACGTCCTGCGCCGCTACGACCTGCACGCGGGCACCTCGACCGAGCACGTCTTCGCGCCCGGGCGTCTCCCCGGCGAGGCGGTGTTCGTCCCCGCCGAGGACGGCGAAGGCTGGCTGCTCACCTACGTCCACGACGCGGCGGAGGACCGCAGCGACCTCGTCGTGCTCGACGCCGGGAACCTCGCCGCGGCGCCGGTGGCGACGGTCCACCTCCCGCAGCGGGTGCCCGCGGGCTTCCACGGGAACTGGCTGCCGGACGCTTAGGCGAACTTCGTCTTCGGCTTCTCCTGGAGGACGCCGTCGACGAAGACGTCCACCTTCTCGTCGAGGAACGCCACCAGGCCGGCGGCGCGGGCGCTCTCGGGCAGCGGCGTCGGGTAGCTCCAGGCGAGGTCCCCGTGCCCGGCCACGTCGAAGTGCTCGGCGGCGCCCTTGTACGGGCAGTGCGTCACGACGTCGATCTTCTGCAGCAGGTCCATCCGGACGTCGACGCGCGGCAGGTAGTAGCGGGTCGGCAGGCCGGTCTCGAACAGCAGGTGCGGGCGCACCGAGTCGGCGACCGTCACGCCGCCGACCTCGATCCGGACGTGCCGCGAGCTCGGCAGGATGTCCACCCGGACCCCCGGGTCGCGCGGGTGGGTGAAGATCTGTTCGTCCTCTTCGAACCAGTCGAACGCGCCGAACTCGAACCGGACGTGGTCCCGGAGCTCCTCGACCGGCGAATCCGGGTACTCCAGCGCGCCGTCCACCGCCTCGGCTGCGGCACCCTTTATCGTCGACAGAACAGCTTCTCCGCGGCTCGGCGAGTGCGCCGTCCGGCCGGAGGGGGTGAGAACACCGCTCACGACGTCCGCGCGCGGGATGTAGTACGTGGGGTAGTACGGAACTTCCCACACCAGGAGGGGGTGCACCGTGTCCGCGACGACCTGCCCGCCGAGGAACACCCGTACCCGCTTCGCGCCGTGTGCCACGCGGACCCGGCCGCGTACCGGAGTGCTCATGCCCCGGTCAACGGGTCCCGGAGCGGGCGTATTCCGGCGGAACCGGGACGCGGACGGCTAGCGTGGCAGGGAGCACGAGGACGACAGGAGGCGGGCACGGGTGGCCGGCGTAGAAGTTCCCACGGTCGGTACCCCCGCCGGGATGCGCAAGATCAACCAGCGGGCGGTGCTGGACCTGCTGCGCCGCGGCGGGCCGGCGACCCGGCCGCAGGTGGCGAAGGACACCGGGCTGTCGAAGCCGACGGTCAGCCAGGCCCTGCTGGCCCTGGAGGCCGCCGGCCTGGCGCGGCCGACCGGGCAGACCTCCACCGGCACCGGCCGCTCGGCGGTGCTGTACGAGGCCGACCCGACCGCGGGGTACGTGCTGGGGGTCGACATCGGCCGCGAGCACATCCGGGTCGCGGTGTCGGACCTCGGCCGCGCGCTCGTGGCGCGCCGCGACGAGCGCAACACGGCCCGCTCGGGCGCGGCCCTGGTGACGGCGGTCGGGAAGATCGCGGCTTCGGCGGTCGCGGAGGCCGGTCTTTCGGCGGCCGACATCGTTGTCCGCGTGGTCGGCTCCCCCGGCGTCGCCGATCCGGAGAAGCGGTGCTTCCGGCACGCGCCGAACCTGCCGGGCTGGGGCCGCGCGGGCCTGATCGACGACCTCGAGGCGGCGCTGGGCCCGGACCTGATGGTGGAGAACGACGCGAACCTGACGGCGGTCGGCGAGTGGGAGAGCGGCGCGGCCCGGGGCGCGTCGGTGTTCGGCTGCATCACGATCGGCACCGGCGTCGGCATGGGCATGATGGTCGACGGCCGGGTGTTCCGCGGCGCCACCGGCGCGGCGGGCGAGATCGGCTACCTCCCGTACGGCCGCACGCGCGCGGCCGACGAGCCGTCGACCCCACCGGCCCGCGGCCACCTCGAAGAGGCGACGGCGGCCCAGTCGGTGGTCCAGGGCGCCCGCGAACTCGGCCTGGGCACGGCGAAATCGGCCCGCGAGGTGTTCCGCCTGGCCCGCGAAGGCGACGAACTGGCGCGGCGCGCGGTGGAGACGGAGGCGGACCGCCTGGCGTACACGGTGGCCTCGGTGGCGGCGGTGATCGACCCCGAGCTGATCGTCCTGGGCGGCGGCATGGGCACGGCGGCTGACCTGCTGCTGGAACCGATCGACCGGGCGTTGCGCGCGTTCACGCCGTTGGTGCCGAAGGTGGTCCAGGGTGAGCTGGGCGAGGACGCGGTGCTGACGGGCGCGATCAGCGTAGGGCTGCGGGCGGCGGAGGGCTTGGTCTTCGAGCGCCGCGTCGGCGCCGCCTGAACATCCCATAAGAAGTAACAAGTAGTTGACTAAATCTCGGTAGCTGATCGCTTGCGGCCGCGATTTAGTACTGAATATAGTACTAACTCGTGGACGACGAGGAGACGGTGCAGGCGGTCCGCCGGAGCGTGCTCCGGCTCGCCCGGCGGTTGCGCGGCAGCCGCTCCGCGGGGGCGTTGAGCCCCGCCAAGGTGGGCGTGCTGGGTTACCTCTCCCGGCACGGCGCGAGCAGCCCGGGCGAGATCGCCGCCGCCGACGCGCAGCGGCCGCAGGCGCTGACGAAGGTGTTCACCGAACTGGAGGCCGACGGGCTGATCAGCCGCTCGCGCAACGAAGACGACGGACGCAGCGTCGTCCTCGGCCTCACCGAGCCGGGGGCAGCCGCCCTGGAAGCCGACATGCGCGAACGCGACGAGTGGCTCGCCACCGCGTTCGGCGCGCTCGGCGAGACCGAGCGCGGGGTCCTCCGGCTGGCCGCTCCCCTGCTCGAACGCCTCGCCGACCAGCCCGCCGCGAAGGAGAAAGCATGACCTTCCCGCTGCCCCGCACGTGCCCGTACACGCCACCGCCCCGGCTCGCCGAGCTGCAGCGCGAGGCACCGATCAGCCGGGTCCGGATCTGGGACGGCAGCACGCCGTGGCTGCTCACCCGCTACGACGACGTCCGCGCGGTGCTCGCCGACCGGCGGTTCAGCGTCGACCCCACCCGGCCCGGCTACCCCGCGCGCGGCCCGGCGAGCCGCGGCCGGCGGACGGGCCGCGGCTCGTTCATCTCCATGGACGGTCCCGAGCACGCCCGGCTGCGCCGGATGCTCATCGGCGAGTTCACCGTCCGCCGCGTCGAAGCGCTGCGGCCGGCGATCGAACGCACCGCCGCGCGCCTGCTGGACGAGCTGGCCGCCGGGCCCCGGCCCGCGGATCTGGTCGCCGGGTTCGCGCTGCCGCTGCCGTCCATCGTCATCAGCGAACTGCTCGGCGTGCCCTACGAGGACCACGCCTTCTTCGAAGACCGCGCCCGCGCGATGCTGGACGACTCCGCCGGCGGCGACGCCAACCGGGCCGCCACCGCGGAACTCGCCCGCTACCTCGGCACCCTGCTGCACCGGCGAAGCACCCGCCCCACCGATGACCTGCTGGGCCGGCTGAGCGCCGGGCAGGTCGCCACCGGCGCGCTTTCGCGGGCCGACGCGGTGGCCACGGCGATCCTGCTGCTGGTCGCCGGCCACGAAACCACCGCCAACCAGATCGCCCTCTCCACCGCGTTCCTGCTGGACAACCCGGAGCACGCCGAGGTTTTCCGGAGCGGGGCCCCGGCGACCGCGGTCGACGAACTGCTGCGGCTGCTGACGATCACCCACCTCGGCCGCCGCCGCGTCGCGACCGAAGACGTCCGGCTCGGTGACGTGACCATCCGCGCCGGCGAGGGGGTCATCGCCGCCGCCGACGTCGCCAACCGCGATCCCGGCGAGTTCGCCGACCCCGACGCGGCGGACTTCGCTCGCAGCCCCAACCACCACCTCGCCTTCGGGCACGGCGAACACCTGTGCCTCGGCCATCACCTCGCCCGCCTCGAACTCCGCGTCGCGCTGTCCGCGCTGCTGCGGCGCCTGCCCGGGCTCCGGCTCGCCGTTCCCACGGGTGAGCTGCCGTTCCGCCACGCCCACCCGATCTACGGGATCGACCGGCTCCCGGTCCGCTGGGACTGAGTCCTAGGCAGCCCGCCAAGCCTCGCCGCCGGCCGAGATTCGCCAGGGGGTCAGGCGCAGTACCGTGATCTTCGGGTCCCGGTGGTCCTCGCCCCCGAGGATCTTCGGGTCGTAACCCAGCGGCTCCGGTGCCGAGGCGAACAAGTCCCACAAGTACTTGCGGGTCGCCTCGTCGTCCGCGAACTCGGCGCGGCACTCCGCCACCGCCACCTCGTGCTGCGGGTCCCAGTACGAGCACGACACGTACGGCGACGCCTTCAGGTGCGCGAGCTTCAACGGCGTCGGCCGGGTGAACAGCCAGCCCGTCAGGCCCTCCGGCCCCGGCTCCCAGATCGGGTGGACGACCCGGGACCGCGGTCTTCCCCGGCGGTCGACGGTGACCAGCGTGCACCACACGATCCGGTGCGCCACGCGGACGAACCCTTCGGCCAGCTCGGCCGGCACCCTGCTAGATTCCACAACCATGGTTGTGCATCCTAGCACCCTCGACCTCTCGCTCACGGCCCTCTTCGCGGGCTGGGCGATGACCGACGAGGTCCAGCGGCGCCTCACCACGCGGGGCTTCGGCGAGCTGCGGTTCAACGACGGCGTCGTGATCCAGCACGTCCTGGCCGCGCCCCTGTCCATCACCGCGCTGGCCGAACGGATGGGCGTGACCCAGCAGGCGGCGTCGAAAGCGGTCGCGGACCTCGAACGCCGGGGGCTGCTGCGCCGCGAGCCCGATCCGGCGGACGCGCGCACGAAGCTGCTGCACCTGACCGCGCACGCACTGGCCGCCGTCGAGACAACCCGCGAGTTGCGGCGGGACCTTCAGGACGAGCTCGTCGCGGAGTACGGCGCCGAACGCGTCGACGACGCCCGGGAACTGCTGGCGTCGGTCATCGGCCGCTTCGGCGGTGACGACGCCGTTCGCGCACGGCGGGTCCGGCCGCCGCGGTGAATCCCGTGTGCCGCAACAACGTCTAGCGCGTGATCACGCAGGTCCCCGACGCCGTGGCCAGCAGCTTCCCCGCGGCGTCGCGGATCTCGCCCTCCGCGAAGGCGATCCGCGAGCCTTCCTTCACCACCCGGCCCGTCGCCCGGATTTCGCCGCGGCCCGCGTGGATCGCGCGCAGGTAGCTCACCTTCAGCTCCACCGACGCGTACCCCACCCCCGCCGGCAGCGTCGTGTGGACCGCACAGCCGATCACCGAGTCCAGCATCGTCGCCGCCACGCCGCCGTGGACCATGCCGATCGGGTTGTACAGGGACTCGTCGGGCTCGGCGACCGCCACGACCTCGCCCACCGCGATGTGGTCCCAGCGCATCCCGAAGTGGGCGGCGATCGGCGCCGGCGGCACGCGGCCCTCGGCGATCGCCGTCATGTACTCCAGACCGGACATCGTGGCGCCGAGCCGGGCCGACGCCAGCGGGTCCTGCCACGTGATGGTCTTCGAGCGGACCCGGTCTTCGACGTCGGTCATGCGGACTCCTCGGTTATGACAACTGTCTTAATCGTCGCCCGGTGGGCCGGCGAGCGTCAAGCGCGTCGTGACCCAGGCCACCGGTGGTCCGCCCGCGCCGCGGGTGGAATCATCCGGGGGTGAGCACCGACCGCAAGCCGATCGACCCGGAACGCGTCGCGGCGGCGGTCGACGGGCTCGGCGACCGCGCCGTCATCGACGAGTGGGCCCGGCGCTTCTCCGTGGTCGCCGACCCGTCCCGGCTCGCGCTGCTGGTGTCCATCCACTACGCCCGCGAGATCAGCGTCACCGACCTCGCCGCGGCGACCGGCATGACCGACACGGCGGTGTCGCAGGCCCTGCGGCTGCTGCGGGCCCACGGGCTGGTCACGCCGCAACGCGACGGCCGGGTGGTGCGGTACCGGCTGGCGGACGCCACCGTGCACGAACTCATCCACCGCGTGCGCCCACATCCCGCGAACGACCCCTCGGACCGGTAGCGTGCGGGCATGACGGGATTGCCGGACACCATCACCGCCTGCCTGTTCGACCTCGACGGAGTATTGACCGGCACGGCGATCCTCCACCGCGAAGCCTGGAAGCGGACGTTCGACGAGTTCCTGCGCGCCCGCGACGGCGCCGGGTTCGCCGAGTTCACCGACCTCGACTACGCCGCCCACGTGGACGGCCGCCCGCGCGCCGACGGCGTGCGGGAGTTCCTGCGGTCACGGGGAATCACGCTGCCCGAGGGCGAACCGGACGACCCGGTGGACGCCCCGACCGTCAACGGCGTGGGCAACCGCAAGAACGAACTGGTCCTCAAGATCATCGACGAACGGGGGGTGAACCCCTACCCGGGTTCGGTGCGCTACCTCGAAGCGGTGCAGGCCGCCGGGCTCCGGATCGCCGTGGTGACGTCGTCGGCGAACGGCGCGAAGGTCCTCGACGGCGCCGACCTGAGCAAGTACGTCGAAGCGCGCATCGACGGCATCGTCATCCGCGAACAGCACCTGAAGGGCAAGCCGGCCCCGGACTCGTTCCTGGCCGGCGCCGCGGCGCTCGGCGTCGAACCCGCGCACGCGGCCGTCTTCGAGGACGCCCAGTCCGGCGTCCAGGCCGGTAAGGCCGGCGGCTTCGGGTACGTGGTCGGCGTGAACCGCGCCGACCAGGCCGCGGAACTGCGGGCCCACGGGGCCGACATCGTCGTCGACGACCTCGCCGACCTCCTGGAGGACCGATGACCGAACCGCACGGCTACGAGTGCTCGCCGTGGGAACTGCGGTGGCGCGGCATGGACGTCGACGCCCTGCAGCGCACCGAATCGGCGTTCGCGGTGTCCAACGGCCACATCGGGCTGCGCGGCACCCTCGAGGAGGCCGAGCCGCGCGGGCTGCCCGGCACGTACCTCAACGGCTTCTACGAACAGCACGAACTGCCCTACGCCGAGGCCGGCTACGGCTACCCCGAAGAGGGCCAGACCGTCGTCAACGTGACCGACGGCAAGATCATCCGGCTGCTCGTCGAGGACGAACCGCTCGACATGCGCTACGGCGCCGCCACCGCGCACGACCGGGTGCTGGACTTCCGCAAGGGCACGCTGTCGCGGACCACGGAGTGGTCGTCGCCGACCGGGCGGCGGGTCCGCGTGCGCACCGAGCGGCTCGTGTCGTTCACCCAGCGCGCGATCGCCGCGATCCGGTACGAGGTCGAGCCGCTCGACGAGGACCTGCAGCTGGTCGTCCAGTCGGACCTGCTGGCCAACGAGCCGATCGAGTCCGACACGAGCGACCCGCGGGTGGCCGCCGCGCTGGAATCGCCGCTGGTCGGCGAGTTCCACCGCGCGTCGGACTACAACGCCGTGCTGGTGCACCGGACCCGCCGCTCCGGACTGCGGATGGCCGCGGCGATGGACCACAAGATCGAGGTGGACGACGGGATCCGCGCCCGCATCCACTCCGAAGAGGACCTGGCGCGCCTGACCGTCGCGGTCGACGTGCCGAAGGGCGGGCGGCTGCGGATCACCAAGTTCCTCGCCTACGGCTGGTCCGCGCAGCGGTCGGTGCCCGCGCTGCGGTCGCAGGTCGAGGCGGCGCTCGCCGGCGCCCGCCAGACGGGCTGGAAGGGCCTGCTCACCGAGCAGCGCGAATTCCTGGACGACTACTGGCGGACGTCGGACATCGAGATCGAGGGCGATCCCGAACTGCAGCAGGCGGTCCGCTTCGCCCTCTTCCACATCCTGCAGGCCGGGGCCCGCGGCGAGAGCCGCGCGATCGCCGGCAAGGGGCTGACCGGGCCCGGCTACGACGGGCACGCCTTCTGGGACACCGAGTCCTTCGTCCTGCCGGTGCTCACCTACACGATCCCGGACGCGGCGCGCGACGCGCTGCGCTGGCGGCACTCCACAATGGACAAAGCCCGCGAACGCGCGCACCAGCTGGGGTTGCGCGGCGCGGCGTTCCCCTGGCGGTCGATCAACGGCGCCGAGTGCTCGGCGTACTGGCCGGCGGGCACGGCGGCGTTCCACGTCAGCGCGGACATCGCCGACGCCGTCCTGCGCTACCTCAACGCGACCGGCGACGAGGAGTTCGAGCGCGCCTACGGCACCGAGCTGCTGCTGGAAACCGCACGGCTGTGGGCTTCGCTGGGCCACCACGACCGGCACGGGACGTTCCGCATCGACGGCGTCACCGGGCCGGACGAGTACTCCGCGGTGGCGGACAACAACGTCTACACGAACCTGATGGCCCGGCGGAACCTGCAGGCAGCCGCGGCGTCGTGCGAGCGGCACCCCGAGGTCGCAGCCCGGTTCGGCGTCGACACCGTCGAGCTGGACTCCTGGCGCGCGGCCGCCGCGGCGATGTACCTGCCCTACGACGAAGAACTCGGCGTGCACCCGCAGTCGGAGGGCTTCCTCGACCACGACGAGTGGGACTACGAAAACACCCCTGCGGCACACTACCCGCTGCTGCTGCACTACCCGTACTTCGACCTGTACCGCAAGCAGGTCGTGAAGCAGGCGGACCTCGTGCTGGCGCTGCACCTGTGCGGCGACTCGTTCAGCCCGGAGGAGAAGGCCCGCAACTTCGCCTACTACGAAGCCCGGACGGTGCGGGACTCTTCGCTGTCGGCGGGAACGCAGGCGGTCATCGCGGCCGAGGTGGGCCACCTGGAGCTGGCGTACGACTACCTCGCCGAAGCCGCCCTCACCGACCTGCACGACGTGCACAACAACGTCCGCAACGGCCTGCACATGGCGTCGCTGGCCGGGGCGTGGCAGGGCGCCGTGGCCGGGTTCGGCGGCCTGCGCGACCACGGCGGGACCCTCGCGTTCGCCCCGCGGCTGCCCCCGCAGCTCGGGCGGATCACGTTCCGCCTGATGTTCCGCGGCACCCGGTTCCAGGTCGAGATCGACCCCGACCAGGTCACCTACCACGTGGTGGCCGGCGACCCCCTCGAAGTGCTGCACCACGGCGAGCGCATCACCGTCACGGCGGAGCCGCAGCGGTACCCGATCCCGAAGATCGACGCGGGCCCGACGCCGAAGCAGCCGCCCGGCCGGGCCCCGATGCGGCGGGACTCGGAAGCGGTGCGTCAGTACGCCGAGCCGGCCAATCCGATCACTGAGGAAGGTCGCTGACGACGTCGTCCCGCGCGGGCGGGGCCGGGATTTCCTCGGTCCCGCCCGGGCTGACGTCCGGGTCCGGGGCGGTCGGCACGTCGTGCGTCAGCTGCCCGGGGGTCGGGAGCTTCGGAAGCTCGTCGTCATCGTCGTCACGGCCGTGGATGCGCTGCTGCTCGCTCATGCTTTCCGGAATACCCGGTTTTCCCGCACGGGGCCAGCGGATCAGGCCGCGCTTTTCGCCGCCGCCCGCGCCTTGTCCTGCAGGCTGAGCAGCAGGCCGTCGCGGGTCGACCAGGGGCAGATCGTCACCTTGCCGCCGGCCACCATCAGCAGGGCTTCCGCGACGACGGCGCCGGCCAGCGCCTGGTGGGCGCGGCTGCGGGAGATGCCCGGCAGCTCGGCCCGCCTCGACGGCGGCAGCGCGGCCAGCCGCGGGATCCACGCGCGGAGGTCGTCGAGCCGCAGCTCCTTGCACTTGCCGGGGCGGGCGCCTGCGAGCCGCGCGAGCTGCTGCAGCACCTTTGAGCAGCCGACGACCCGCGGATCGTCGACCTCGGCGGCCCCGAGCGTGGTGGTCACGACGTCGAGAGCGTGCGCGCGCAGCGCCTTGACCTGCTTGTTCGACACGCGCTCGGACGGCAGCCAGTCCCGCGTCATGGACCGGGCGCCCAGCGGGAGCGAACGCGCGAAGGTGGCCTTCTCGCCGCGGCCGGCGGCCAGCTCGACCGTCCCGCCGCCGATGTCGAGCACCAGCATCGGCCCGGGCTCGTCGGCGTACCAGCGGCGGGCGGCGAGGTAGGTCAGCTCGGCCTCGCAGCGGCCGGAGAGGAACCGCAGCTCGACCCCGGTTTCGCCGGCGACGTGCCGGACGACGTCGGCCGCGTTGGCCGCGTCGCGGATCGAGGAGGTGGCGAACGGGTAGACGTCGCTGACGCCGTGGTGGTAGGCGGTGGTCATGCCGGCGGCGACGGCGGCCGTGACGGCCTCGATGCCCCGGTCGGAGAGCCGGCCGCGGGCGTCCAGCTCGCGGTCGAGGCGCAGCCGGGTCTGGTGGTTGACCAGCGGCTCCCGCGGCGACCCGTCGACCGGCACGACGACGAGCCGCGCGCTGAACGAGCCGACGTCCAGCACACCCACCGCGGGCTCTTCGATTTTCCGCACAGCTGGGCGCACCTCCACTTCCGTCCGGTTGAATATCCCCAGTTCGACGGTTTGAAACATGCAATGATGTCGGATCTCACGCGTTCTTGCCGCGTATTTACGGTTTTGCACCCCACCGGACGTGCCCATCTGCTGCGAAGGTCACAGTGAGATAACCCGATTGAGTGAATCGTTGTGCCCCTGGACACGATTCGGTAACGCACGCCGCCGGACGACGATTCAGGAGACATCGGAACCGTGTGGAGCAGGGGAACGTGATGGAGCGACGCTCCGAACTCGTGCGGCCCGCTGCCGTCGTGCTCGCGGTCGTGGCCGGGCTGGGCTGCGTCCTGCTCGGGGTCACGTCGGTGCTGGCGCCGGCCTCCCCGGTGACCCCGGGCGCGGAGGCGGCGGACCGCGTGACGGCCGCCCCACCGCCGGCGGCGCTGCTGGTCCCCGACCTCGACCTGCAGCTGAACCACCTGGTCGCACTGGGCCGCACGGCGGGCCGCCGCGAGCAGCCGGGCACGGCGCTGGGGGTGGGCTGGTTCAGCGACGGCCCGGCCCCGGGATCCCCGGGTGTCGCGGTGTTGTCGGGTCACGCGGGCTTCGGCTACGCCGCCGGCGCCTTCGCCCGCTTGGCGCGCCTGAAGCCGGGCGCTGCGATCACGGTCCGCGACGCCCACGGGCACGAGACGAGGTTCGCGGTCCGCCGGGTGACGCTGTTCCCGGCGAACGAGCCGGACAGCACCCTGGTGGCCCCGGAGGGCACAGGGCCGGAGCTGCGGCTGATCACGAGCGACGGGAGTTACGACAGCGCCGGGCTCGGCGGGGCACGGGTGGCGGTGTACGCGACCCCGGCTTGACCCAGCTCGCGCGAGCGCCTGCGGGCGCGCACCAGGCGCCCCGGCCGCCGTGCGGCCCATCACCCAGGGGCGCAGCAGGCAAGCCGCCACCGATCCCGCCCCGGCCTGGACGTTGTCCACGGTTGAGCGGCGCGGAATTGTCGGTGCTCGCCGGTAAAGTGGAAAACGGGGGGGCGCCCCCGCGGCCGGTGAGCTCAAACATCCGGGCCACCCACAGGCTGCCGGGCCGGCAACCACCAGCTCGCGTGGCGGAACCGCCCCGGCGAGCGGGCAGTCACCCGGCCCGACACCCCTCAGCCACCCGCTGCCGCGGGCTTCCGGCTCAGCCGATCAGCTCGCGCAGCTGCGACACCGCCGCCACCCGGCCTTCGCGGCCCGGCTGCAGGGGGTTCACCACCAGCGTCGTCGCTCCCGCGGCCGCGAACGCCGCCAGGCGCTCCTTCACGTACCCCTTCGGGCCGACCAGCGAAATCGCGCGCAGCAGCTCCAGCGGGACCGCCGCGGCCGCCTCCTCCTTCTTGCCGTCCAGGTACAGGTCCTGGATCAGCTTCGCCTCCGCCTCGTAGCCGTAGCGGCAGGCCAGGTCGTTGTAGAAGTTCTTGCCGCGCGCGCCCATTCCGCCGATGTACAGGGCCAGGATCGGCCGCACGTGGTCCAGCAGCGGCTCCACGTCGTCGCCGATGGCCAGGGCCACCGTCACGTACGTGTCCAGTTCGCCCAGGGCCGCGTCGCGCTTGGCCTTGCCCTCCGCCAGGGATGCGCCCCAGACGTCGGCGGCCTTCTCCGGGTGGAAGAAGATCGGCTGCCAGCCCTCCGCGATCTCGGCCGTCAGGGCGACGTTCTTCGGGCCGATCGAGGCCAGCAGCACCGGGATCCGCTCCCGCACCGGGTGGTTGATCAGCTTGAGCGGCTTGCCGAGCCCGGTGCCCTGCTCCGGCGGCAGCGGGATCGTGTAGTGCTTGCCCTCGTGCACCACGCGCTCGCGGCGCCACACCTGGCGGCACACCTCGACGATCTCGCGGGTGCGGCCCAGCGGCGCGTCGTACTTCACGCCGTGGAACCCCTCGATGACCTGCGGGCCGGACGCCCCCAGCCCGAGGATGAACCGTCCGTCGGAGACGAAGTCGAGGCCGGCCGCGGTCATCGCGGTCAGCGTCGGCGTGCGGGTGTAGATCTGGAAGATGCCCGACGCCAGCTGGACGCGCTCGGTCTTCGCGGCCAGGTAGCCGAGCTGGCTGACCGCGTCGAACGAGTACGCCTCCGGTACGAAGACGACGTCGAGGCCGGCCTTCTCCAGTTCGACGACGTCGGCGACGCTTTCGGCGAAGCCTCCGGAGTAGCTGATCCCGGTCCCGATCCTCATGGGCGTCCTTCCGCGGTGAACGAGCGCTTAGTCGCTCGTCATTATGCGCGCCGGGCGGCGGCTTCCGGTGTGGGCACCGCCACTCTCAGCCCGGGACGACCGTCCCCCGCACGTCGCCGAAGCCGATGCGCGTGCCGCCCGGGCCGGGGGCGGTCGCGCTGATCACGACCTCGTCGCCGTCTTCGAGGAACGTCCTGCTCACCCCGCCCGGCAGTTCGAACGGCTCGCGGCCGCCCCAGGACAGCTCCAGGAACGAGCCGCGCTGGTCGCGCTCCGGGCCGGTCACCGTGCCCGAGGCGAACAGGTCGCCGGTGCGCAGGCTCGCGCCGTTGACGGTCAGGTGCGCCAGCTGCTGCGGGGCCGTCCAGTACTGGGTCGCGAACGGCGGGCTCGACACGAGGTGGCCGTTGAGCCGGATCTCCAGGGCCAGGTCCAGGCCCCATTTCTCGCCGGTCCGCAGGTACTCGAACGGCTCCGGGTCCTGCGGCGGGCCGTCGACGCGCGCGTGCTCCAGCGCGGCCAGCGGGACGATCCACGGCGACACCGACGTCGCGAAGGACTTGCCGAGGAACGGGCCCAGCGGCTGGTACTCCCAGGCCTGGATGTCGCGCGCCGACCAGTCGTTGACCAGGCAGACGCCGAACACGTGGTCCGCGAAGTCCGCTGTGGACACCCGAGTGCCCACGGTGGACGGGACGCCGACGACGAACCCGACCTCCGCCTCGATGTCCAGCCGCTGCGACGGGCCGAACGACGGCGCGTCGGCGTTGCGGGGCTTGCGTTGCCCGTGCGGCCGGACGACCGGCGTGCCGGACGCCACGACGGTGCCGGCCCGGCCGTGGTAGCCGATCGGCAGGTGCTTCCAGTTCGGCGGCAGCTCGGCCGCGTCGGGCCGGAAGATCTTGCCGGCGTTGAGGGCGTGGTGCTCACTGGAGTAGAAGTCGACGTAGTCGGCGACGTCGAACGCGAGGTGGGTGGTCACCTCGGCCAGCGGCACCAGGTGCGGCCGGAGCTGGCCGGCGTACCGGGGTTCGGTGAGCCATTCCGTGACGCTCGCGCGCACGTCCCGCCAGGTGCCGGGCCCGGCGGCGAGCAGCGGGTTGAGCACCCCGGCGGTGAGCAGCGGCGCGAAGGCGGCGGCGGTCACGGCGGCCGCGGCGGTCAGGTCGAGCACGTGGTCACCGACGGGCACGCCGATCCGGCGTTCGGGCGCACCCCCGGCGGAGAAGACACCGTAGGGCAGGTTGTCCAGGCCGAACGGCGTGTCGTCGGCAAGGTCGAGCCAGGTCACGTTCACTCCTCGTCCCGGGCGGCTCCCGCCGCCGAGTAGTCGGCCGGCCCCGCACCACCGGCGGCACCGGACCAGGCCACGTTCATTCTTCGCCGCGGACGGCCCGCGCCGCGGGCCGGGGCGGCCGCCACCAGTGGCTGCCCTCCGCGGGCCAAGGCGGCCGCCGCCCCTTCGCGCCGCCGGCCCGACCGCTGCTGCTGCTGCTGCTGGCCCATCCCACCGGCGCCAGGCCGCAGCCACCCCCGGCTGCCGCCCTCCGATCCCACCCGCAGCAAGCCGCACCGACGGCAGTCACCCTCGGTTGCCGCCCCACCCGAGCCGAACCGCCGGCCTGGACGGCCGCTACTGGCTCATCCCACCCGCACCAGGCCGCAGCCACCCTCGGCCGCCGCCCTACGCGGGCCGAACGGCCGGCTCGGAAGGCCGCGGGCCCAGCCCGCCCGCAGCAAGCCGCACCGAGAGTTGCCGCCCTCGGCTGCCGCCCTGGCCGGACCTGCCGCTCCGTCACTTCCCGTCCTCTGGGGCGCGCGATGCCACCCAATCCGCCACCACGTCCGCCAGGACCGGCAGGGGCAGGGTTCCGCTGCCCAGCACCGTGTCGTGGAACTCGCGGATGTCGAACCGGTCTCCCAGCGCCCGCTCGGCCTCCGCGCGCAGCCGCTCGATCTCCAGGCGGCCCACCATGTAGCTGAGGGCCTGGCCCGGGTGGCCCGCGTAGCGGTCGATCTCGGCGTCGATCTCGATCTGGGCCATCGGGGTGTTGTCGCGCAAGTAGTCCGCCGCCCGTTGGCGGCTCCAGCCCAGCGCGTGCAGGCCCGTGTCGACCACCAGGCGCGCCGCGCGCATCGAGTCCTGGGTCAGGAGGCCGAGGCGGGCCACGTCGTCCGAATACAGGCCCATCTCGTCCGCCAGGCGCTCCGCGTACAGGCCCCAGCCCTCCGCGTACGCGTTGAACATCGCGATCCGGCGCAGCAGCGGCACGCCCGTCAGCTGCTGGGCCAGCACCAGCTGGAAGTGGTGCCCCGGCACGGCTTCGTGGAACGCCACCGCCTCCCCCAGGGTCCGCTGGCGCTCGTCCGCCTCCTGCGTGTTCGCGTAGTACGTCCCCGGCCGCGAACCGTCCAGGGACGGCTCGATGTAGTAGGCGATCGAGCCGCTTTCGGCCTCCGCGGCGGGCACCGGGGCGACCTGGCAGCGCTCCGCCGGCACCCGCGAGAACCACTGCGGCGCCACGGCTTCCGCGCGCGTGATCGTCGCCCGGGCGGCGTCCAGCAGCTCGTCGCCGTCGCGCCAGCGCAGCGCCGGGTCCGTGCGGATCCGGTCGAAGATCTCCGCCAGGTCGGTCGTGCCGAACACCTTCGCGCCCAGCTCGCGGTACTCCTCCGCCAGCTGCTCGATGATCGCCAGGCCCGTGTCGTGCAGGTCCTGGGGCGTGCGCTCGGTCGTCGTCTCCGCGCGGATCAGGGCCGCGTACCGCTCCGGGCCGCCCGGCAGGTCGCCGATGCCCGGCGACGTCTCGGGCCGCGCCACCGGGACGACCTCGCCGGCCAGGAAGTCCCGGTACCGGGCGTACGCAGGCCGGACCACCTCGGCCAGCAACCGGTCGCGCTCGGCTTCGAGCCCGTGGACCGGCACCTTCAGCGGGTCGTTCTCCGGCGCGCCGAGGTACCGCTCGACGTAGCCGACGCCGATGCGCGCCAGGAACTCCGGCGGGATCAGGCCCGCGGCGAGCGCGGCGCGCTGCCGCTCGATCAGCTGGTCCAGGTACGTGCCGACCGCCTCGAGCCGGCTGAGGTAGCCGCGGGCCTTGGCCTCGTCGTCGAGCACCGTCTGCGGCAGCGCCATCAGCAGTTCGAGGGCCGGCGCGGCCAGCCCGTCGCTGACCGCGATGTCGGCCCGGCCGGAGTCCAGCACGTCGATCTGGGTGCGAGCCTGCCAGATCACGACGTCGCGGGTCACCCGTTCGGCCGGCGGCAGCGCCGCCGCGTCGATCGCCTCGGCCCGCGCGATGATCCCGGCGAGCCCGGCGCGGTACCGGGCCGCGGCTTCGGCGGTCTGGTCGGCGAGCTTGTCGTGGGTGCCCGGCAGGCCGTACAGCGACGGGAACAGCGGCTGCGCCTCGAACATCAGCTCCAGGCACTCGTCGGCGAGCCGGTCGGGCGTGTCCCGGCGCGCCGCCACCCACTCCGCGACGACGCCGGCGAGCACCGGCAGCGGCAGGGTTCCGCTGCCCAGCACGACGTCATGGAACTCGCGGACGTCGAACGCCTCGCCCAGCGCCTGTTCGGCCTCGGCACGCAGCCGCTGGATCTCCAGCCGACCCACCATGTAGCCGAGGGCCTGCGCCGGATCGGCGGCGTACCGGTCGATCTCCGCCTCGATCTCCAGCCGCGCCATCGGCGTGTGCTCGGCGAGGTAGTCGACCGCCTGCTGCCGGCTCCACCCGAGCGCGTGCAGGCCGGTGTCGACGACCAGCCGCCCGGCCCGCATCGAGTCCTGGGTCAGCATGCCCAGCCGCGAGACGTCGTCGGAATACAGGCCCATCTCGTCGGCCAGCCGCTCGGCGTAGAGACCCCAGCCCTCGGCGTAGGCGTTGACGTGGGCGATGCGGCGCAACAGCGGCAGCCCGCTCAGGTCCTGCGCGAGGCACAGCTGGAAGTGGTGCCCCGGCACGGCTTCGTGGAACGCGACGGCCTCGCTGGTGATCCTCGGCCGCTTGTCCGCTTCGTACGTGTTCGCGTAGTAGACCCCCGGGCGCGTCCCGTCTAGCGACGGGCGCAAGTAGTACGCGATCGTGCCGCTCGCCGCGTCGGCCTCGGGCACCGGCCTGACCTCGCACTTCTGCTCCGGCACCCGCGAAAACCATTGCCCCGCCACGGCTTCCGCGCGCGTGATCGCGGCCCGGGCCCCGGCCAGCAGCTCCTCGCCGTCCCGCCAGCGCAGCGCCGGGTCGGTCCGGATCCGGTCGAAGATCTCCCCGAGGTCCGTGGTGCCGAACAGCTTCCCGCCCAGCTCGCGGTACTCCTCGCCGAGCTTTTCGATCAGCGCCAGCCCGGTGTCGTGCAGGTCCTGCGCCGTGCGGTCGGTCGTCGTTTCCACGCGGATCAGCGCGGCGTACCGCTCCGGCCCGCCCGGCAGGTCGCCGATGCCCGGCGACGTCTCGGGCCGCGCCACCGGCGCGACCTCGTCGGCCAGGAAGGCGCGATACCGCGCGTACGCGGGCCGGACGACCTCTTCGAGCAGCCTGTCCCGCTCGGCCTCGAAGCCGTCGAGCGCATACGGCGGTGTCACCCGCAGCGGGTCGCTCTCGGGCGCGCCGAGGTAGCGGTCGACGTAGTCGACGCCGATGCGCACCAGGAACTCCGGCGGCACCAGCCCTTCGCCCACCGCCGCGCGCTGACGGCCGATCAGGGCGTCGAGGTAGCCGCCGACCCCGGCCAGCCGGGTCAGGTAGCCGCGGACCTTCGGCTCGTCGTCCAGCACCGTCTGCGGCAGGTAGAGCAGCAGCTGCAGCGCGGGCGAGGCGATCCCGTCGCTGACCGAGATGTCGGCCCGGCGGGAGTCGATCTCGTCGATCTGCGCTTTCGCCTGGGAGATCACGACGTCCCGCGTGACGCGCTCGGCCGGCGGCAGCCCGGCGGGGTCGATCGCCTCGGCGCGCGCGGCGATCGCCGCGTACGCGGAGCGGAACCGGGCTGCGGCTTCCGCGCTGGGATCGGGCAGCCGGTCGTGCTCGCCGGGCAGGCCGAACACCGACGGGTAGAGCGGCTGCCGCTCGAAGTTCACCGCCACCAGCTCGTCGGCGAGCCTGCCGGGCGTGTCGCCCCGCGCGGCCACCCAGTCCGTGACCACCTTGGCCAGCGCGGACAGCGGCAGCATCCCGTGCCCCAGCACGACTTCGTGGAACTCGCGGATGTCGAACGCCTCGCCCAGCGCCTGTTCGGCCTCGGCACGCAGCCGCTGGATCTCCAGCCGGCCCACCATGTAGCCGAGCGCCTGGCCGGGCCAGCCGACGTACCGGTCGATCTCCGCCTCGATCTCCAGCCGCGCCATCGGCGTGTTGTCGACCAGGTAGTCGATCGCCTGCTGCCGGCTCCAGCCCAGCGCGTGCAGGCCCGTGTCGACCACCAGCCGGCCCGCCCGCATCGAGTCCTGCGTGAGCATGCCCAGCCGCGAGACGTCGTCGGAATACAGGCCCATCTCGTCCGCGAGCCGCTCGGCGTAGAGGCCCCAGCCTTCGGCGTAGGCGTTGAACATGCCGATCCGCCGCAGCAGGGGGAGGTCCTGCAGTTCCTGGGCCAGGCTCAGCTGGAAGTGGTGCCCCGGCACGGCTTCGTGGAAGGCGATCGCCTCGCTGGTGAACCGCGGCCGCTTGTCCGCTTCGTACGTGTTCGCGTAGTACGTGCCCGGACGGGTTCCGTCGAGCGACGGCTGGAGGTAGTACGCGATCGTGCCGCTCGCCGCGTCGGCCTCGGGCACCGGCGCGACCTCGCACTTCTCCGCCGGGATGCGCGAAAACCACTGCGGCGCGACGGCTTCGGCGCGGGCAATGGCTTCCCGGGCCGCCAGCAGCAGCTCCTCGCCGTCCCGCCAGCGCAGGGCCGGATCGGTGCGCAGGCGCTCGAAGATCTCGGGGAGTTCGGTGGTGCCGAACACCTTCGCGCCCAGCTCGCGGTACTCCTCGCCGAGCTTTTCGATCAGTGCCAGCCCGGTGTCGTGCAGTTCCTGCGCCGTGCGGTCGGTCGTCGTCTCCGCCCGGATCAGGGCGGCGTACCGCTCGGCCCCGCCCGGCACGTGGGAGATCCCCGGGGCGGTGTCCGGCCGCCCGGCCGGTTCGACCTCCGTGCGGAGGAAGTCCCGGTACCGCGCGTACGCCGGGCGGACCACCTCCGCGAGCAGCCTGTCCCGCTCGGCTTCGAAGTCCTCGACCGCCGCTGTCGTGCTCACCTTCAGGGGGTCGTTCTCCGGCGCGGACAGGTACCGGTCGAGGTAGCCGACGCCGACGCGGGCGAGGTAGGCCGGCGGCACCAATCCTTCGGCCAGGCTTTCGCGCTGCCGCTCGGTCAGCTCGGCGAGGAACGGCTCGATGGCGCCCAGCCGAGCCAGGTAACCGCGGGCCTTCTTTTCGTCGTCCAGCTTGTAGTACGGCAGGTACATCAGCAGCCCGAGCGCGGGCGAGGTGAGCCCGTCGCTGACCGCGAGGTCGGCGGCCCGCGCGCCGAGCCGGTCGGCTTCCACCTCGGCGGAGGCGATCACCACCTCACGCGTGACGGCCTCTTCCGGCGTCAGGCCGTCGGTGGCCAGCGCCCGCGCACGGGTGGCGATGCCGGTGTACGCGGCCCGGAACCGCTCCCGGGCCTCCCGGGTCTGGTCGGCGAGGCGGTCGTGACCGCCGGGCAGGCCGAGCACCGACGGGTACAGCGGTTCCTGCTCGAACGACAGCTCGACGAGCTCGGCCGCCAGGCCGTCGACGGTGTCGCCGTGCCCGGCCACCCACTCGTCGACGACGGTGGCGAGCACCGACAGCGGCAGCGGGCCGCCGGCCAGCACGAGGTCGTGGAACGCGCGGACGTCGAACCGCGAGCCGAGCCGCTGCGCGGCGCGGGTGCGCGCCCGCTGGATCTCCCGGCGCCCCACCAGGTACCCCAGCGCCTGGCCCGGCCACGCGATGTAGCGGTCGACCTCGGACTCGATTTCGGGACGCGCCTCCGGCGTGTGCTCCAGCAGGTAGTCGACGGCCTGCTGCCGGGTCCAGCCCAGCGCGTGCAGGCCCGTGTCGACCACCAGCCGGCCCGCCCGAAGCGAGTCGCCGGCCAGCATGCCGAGGCGGGCGATGTCGTCGGAGTAGAGCCCCATTTCGTCGGCGAGGCGCTCGCTGTAGAGCCCCCAGCCTTCGATGTAGGCGTTGAAGCCGCCGATGCGGCGCAGCAGCGGCAGCTCGGTGAGCCCCTGCGCGATGCTGAGCTGGAAGTGGTGGCCCGGCACGGCTTCGTGGAACGCGGTCGTCTCGGCCATGTGCCGGAAGCGCTCGGTGGCTTCGTGGGTGTTCGCGAAGTAGATCCCCGGCCGGGAGCCGTCGACGGCCGGGCGCAGGTAGTACGCCGCGGGCGCGCCGGGCGCGACCTCCGCCGGCACCGCCTCGACCGTGCACTGCTGCGCCGGGATCCGGCCGAACCACTTCGGGGCCTCCGCGGCCGCCCGGGCGACGGCCGCGCGGGCGGTCTCCATCAGCTCGTCCGCGCTGCGCCAGCGCAGGGCCGGGTCGGTGCGCAGCCGCGTGAAGATCTCGGCGAGGTCGTCGGTGCCGAACACCTTCAGCCCCAGCTCCCGGTACTCGGCGGCGAGCGCTTCGATGGTGTCGAGGCCGATCCGGTGCAGCTCGTCCGGGGTGAGCTCGGTGGTGGTGTGCATGCGCGCCAGGCCGGCGTACGTCTCCGCGCCGCCCGGCAGCCACGACAGGCCGGGCCGGTCCTCGGGGCGCCCGTGCGGCTTCACCTCGGTGACCAGGAATTCGCGGTACTCGGCGAAGGCCGGGCGGACGACGTCGGCCAGCAGCTCGTCCCGCCGCCGCTCGAACGCCTCGTCCGGGGCCGGCTGGCGGCGCAGCGGATCGGCCTGGGGGTCGGCGAGGTAGCGGTCGAGGTGCGCGACCGCGGCGTCGACCAGGTGGGCCACCGGGAGCAGGCCCGCGGCGATGCCGTCGGCGTGCCGCCGGGCGGCCTGGCGGAGGTACGCCGGGATCGCGGCGAGCCGGCCGAGCTGGGCCTCCGCGGTCTCCCCCGCCGTCACCGTGGTCATCGGCAACGCCATCAGCAGGCCGGACGCGGTCCCGATGGAGAGGTCGGTGACGGTGAACTCGGACAGCCGGCTGTCGATGGCCGCGATGCGGTCCTCGGCCGTGGTGATCAGCACCTCGCGGGTCACCCGGTCTTCGGCGTCCTCGGCCTCCAGCGAGCGGGCGCGGTCGAGGAACGCCGCGAGCCGCGCGCGGAACGCCTGTTCGGCCTCGGCGGACAGATCCGGCAGGCCGGGCTCCGCCGGGCGGACGCCCAGCAGCGCGGGCGTCAGCGGATCGGCGGCGAACAGCGCTTCGACGAACTCGTCGGCGAGTTCGGTGACCGCGGTCATGGCAGGACCCCCAGCTTCGACTGTTGTGCTCCCGGCCGACCCTAACGGAGATCACCGACAGAAACGGCGGACCGTTCGCCCGCGGCGGACGGCCTGCGGCACCGCGGATCGGCGAAGCGGTAGCGTTCGAGGGGTGCCCGTGACCGATCCCGCCGACATCCGCCTGCTCGCCGCGCTCGCCGACCTCGGCAAGGCGGCCGTGCACGAGCTCGCGGCGAAGGTCGGCATGGATCCCCGCGAGGTCGCCTACCGGCTGGTCGCCCTCTCCGGCAGCGGGCTGCCCCTGCTCGTCGGCGTGGAAAGCGATCCGAACGGCCTGCGCGCGGCCATCGCCGGCGCCCCGCCGTCGTGGGCGAACCGGCCGCAGTACCCGCCGTCGCAGCCGGTGCCGCAGCAGCCCGCGGCGCCGATGCCGCCGCCGGTCCAGGGGACGCCGTCGGGTCCGTACACGGTCCAAGGCGCACCTTCGGGGCCGTACACCGTGCAGGGCGCACCTTCGGGGCCGTACCACGTCCAGGGCACGCCGTCCGGGCCGCACCAGGTCCAGGGCACACCGTCCGGCCGCTATCCGGGCCCGCCGCCGCAGCGGCCGGCCCGGCCGGCCACGCCGCCGCCGGTGCCGCTCGACCCCGCCGTGAGCACGTGGGGCATTCCGCAGACGGCGTCCTGGGCCCGCGGTGACCAGCCGCCGGCCGCCCCCGCCGGTGGCAAGCGGGGCAAGCTCGGCGAGGTCATGGAGACCCAGGGCCTGGAGGGCGAGCAGCTGTCGGTGCAGTTGCTGGAGGTCCAGGACCCGGCGGACTACCTGTTCGGCGCGGCCGGCTACCGCCTGGAAGACGGCGAGCGCGCGGTGGTCGTGCACACCGAGATCACCAATCGCGGGCCGATCCCGTTCGCCTCATTGCCGGACAACTACCTCGAGCTGCTCGCCGCCGACGGCCAGGCGATCGGCAAGGCGCCGGTGTCGCTGACCTCGCGGCCGCCGCACAAGATCGGCGTCAACCCGGGCGAGACGCTGGGCGGCCACACGGTGTACGTCCTGCCGGACGCCACCCGCGTGGTCTCGGTGCGCTGGAGCCCGCGGCCGGAGCCGGACGAGCGCACGCTGATCTGGTCGATCGAGGATTAGTAGCTTTCTTCTCGCAGGATTTCCAGTGCCTTCGCGAGGTCGTCCGGGTACTCGGACTCGAACTCGACCCACCGGCCGTCCGCCGGGTGCGCGAAGGCCAGCGTCTTCGCGTGCAGCCACTGCCGGCTCAGCCCGAGGTGGCGGGCGAGCACCGGGTCCGCGCCGTAGGTCAGGTCGCCGACGCAGGGGTGCCGCAGGGCCGAGAAGTGGACGCGGATCTGGTGCGTCCGCCCGGTTTCGAGCTTGATGTGCGCGAGCGACGCCGCGCGGAACGCCTCGACGACCTCGTAGTGCGTCACGCTCGGGCGGCCGCCCTGGACGACGGCGAACTTGTAGTCGTGGCGCGGGTGCCGGTCGATCGGGGCGTCGATCGTGCCGCGCGTCGGGTCCGGGTGGCCCTGGACGATCGCGTGGTAACCCTTGTCGACCGTGCGCTCCTTGAACGCGCGCTTCAGCACGGTGTACGCGTGCTCGCTCTTGGCCACCACCATCACGCCGGTGGTGCCCGCGTCGAGCCGGTGCACGACGCCCTGGCGCTCGGCCGCACCCGACGTCGCGATGCGCAGGCCGGCCGCGGCGAGGCCGCCGACGACGGTCGGGCCGGTCCAGCCCGGGCTCGGGTGCACCGCGACGCCGACCGGCTTCGAGATCACCACGATGTCGTCGTCGTCGTGCAGGATCTGCATGCCCTCGACCGGCTGCGCGACGACCTCGACCGGGTTCGCCGGCTCCGGGAGGGTGATCTCCAGCAGGCCGCCCCCGGAAAGGCGGTCGGACTTGCCCGCGGGACGGCCGTCGAGCAGCACGTCCCCGGCTTCGGCGAGCTCGGCGACCACCGTGCGGGACAGCCCGAGCAGCTTGGCGAGGCCGGCGTCGACCCGCATCCCGTCGAGCCCGTCGGGTACCGGGAGCATCCGCGAGCTCACGCCTGCTCCTCCGGCGCCTGGGCCACCTTCTTCTTGTCCTTGGTCGACGTGCCGTCGTAGTCCTTGCCCAGCAGGGACAGCAGCACGATCAGGGCGCCGCCGACGCAGATCGCGGAGTCGGCGATGTTGAAGATCGCGAAGCCCTTGCCGTTGGGGGCGAAGGCCGAGATGAAGTCGACGACGTGGCCCTGCAGCCCGCCGGGCGCGCGGAAGATGCGGTCGGTCAGGTTGCCGGTGGCGCCGGCGAGCACCAGGCCGAGGCCGATCGCCCAGCCGATCGAACGCAGCCGCCGCGACAGCCAGATGATCGCGATGACCACGGCGAGTGCGACCAGGGCGAGCACCCACGTCATGCCCGTCGCCATCGAGAACGCGGCGCCGGGGTTGCGGATCACCTGCAGGTAGATCAGCCCGCCGAGGACCTTGACCGGCTCCTTGCCCTCCAGGTTGGCCACGACCAGGTTCTTCGTCACCAGGTCGATCGCCCAGAACACGACGGCGACCGCGAACACCCAGCCGACCCGCCGCTTCGGCCGCGGCTTCGCCGGTTCTTCCGGCGTCTCCTGCACGGTCTCGGGCGCCGCCTCGGCGGCGGCTTCGGTGTCGGGTTCGGAGTGGCTGGGCTCGGTGCTCACCGGTCCATTGTCCACGGCGCTGGTCAGGTCCCGTCGGCGGCGGTGACCGGCCCGCGCAGGAGCACGGCGAACGCGGCCGCGAACAGCACGCCCGCGGCGGCGACCGCGCCGGGCACCGGGGGCAGGAACACGGTCGCGACCAGCACGAACACCCCGGCCACGGCGGCCAGGAACCAGCTGCGCTCGTAGCCGGCCAGCAGCAGGAGGCCGAGGGCCGCGAGCAGCGCGCCGCGCACGTCGCCGCCGAGCCGGAGCTGCAGGAAGCCGGCCAGGTCGAGCAGCGGGACGGCGGCGAGCGCCCCGAGCGTGCCGAGCAGGAACCGGCCGGGACGCGGCGGCCGCAGCTGCCGCCAGTACCAGCCCGCCGCGGCGAGCACCACGCAGGCGAGACCGGCGAGCCAGCCGAGCCTCGCCGAGGGCACCGCGTCGACCGAGACCGCGGTCGCGTACGCCCTGCCGTTCAGCACGCTGGTGCTGACGGCGTTGAGGCGCTGGTAGCCCTCGAGGCCGCGGGCCGGAACCAGGGCGACGGCCGCCATCACCAGCAGTGCGAACCCCAGGGCGGCCAGGGGGAACCAGGACCGCCGTGAACTCCCCATCGCGTCAGGGTATCGGGCGCGGGTTCGCCCGCAGCAGGGCGATGAAGGCGGCGGCGAGCACAATCAGCGCCGAACCGAGGACGCCCACCAGATCCGCCGAGAGCACGACCGCGACCAGGGCGTACGCGGCCGCCGTCACCAGGATGAGACGGCTGCGTTCGTACGCGGCGAGCAGCAGCAGGCCCAGCGTGGCCAGCAACGGGCCGCGCAGGCCGTCACCCAGCCGGAACTGCCACGATCCGACCAGGTCGAGCAGCGGGACGGCGAGCAGCGCGCCGATCGTGCCGAGGACGAACCACGCCATCCGGCCGGGGCGCCGGGTGAGCGCGTACCAGACGGCCGTGCCGACGACGACCACGCCGAGCGCGACCAGCCATCCAGGGCCGTTCGGCAGGCCGCTGCCTCCCACGTGGAAATCCAGGGGCATCCGCAGCGCGCGGCTGTACTCGGTCGCACCGGGCGGGACCGCCGGCCGGAGCAGGAGGTTCGCGGATTCGCTCTCGGCCCGGCTTCGGCGGGCCAGCAGCTGCACCGCGGCCAAGCCGATCTGCGCGAACCCCAGCAGTGCCAGCGGAAACCAGGAACGCGGCCCTCTCCCCATCGGCCCAGGCTAACGCTCAGCAGAAGGGCGGCAGCTCCCGCGGGTCGCCGACCGGCGCCCAGCGGCCGTCCACCTTCGCGTACTCCCAGCGGGCGCCCCGCGCGACGATCTGCCGCAGGGCCAGCACCACCCGGTCGACGTGTTCCTCGGTGCTGCCGAGGCCGAGGCTCACGCGGACCGCCTGCTGCCCCTCGCCGCCGGTGACGCCGATCAGGCGCTTGGCCGCGATGTGAGCGCAGAAGGCGCCGTCGCGGACGCCGATGCCGTACTCGGCGGACAGCACCGCCGCGAGCCACCCCGGGTCGAAGCCGTCGACGACGAAGCTGACCGTGCCGACGCGGTCGACCGGCGCGTCGAACAGCCGCAGCTCGGCGCAGCCCGGGATGCCGTCGAGGCCCTTGCGCAGCCGGGCGAGCAGCGCCTGCTCGTGCGCCACGACCGCGTCCCAGTGCCGGCTCAGGGTTTCGCACGCGACGCCGAGGGCGTACACGCCGACGGTGTTGGGCGAGCCGGCTTCGTGGCGCTCCGGCCCGGTGTTCCAGACGACGGCGTCCTCGGTGACGAGCTTGGTCGCACCGCCGCCGGCGAGGTAGGGCCGGGCCGCACGCAGCCAGTCCGCGCGGCCGATCAGCGCGCCCGCTCCGAAGGGTGCGTACAGCTTGTGGCCGGAGAGGGCGACGTAGTCGACGTCCAGTTCCTTGATCGAGATCCGCCGGTGCGGGGCCAGCTGGGCGGCGTCGAGCGCGACGCGGGCGCCGTGTTTCCGCGCCACCGCGGCGATTTCCGCCACCGGCAGCAGCTCACCGGTCACATTGGACGCTCCGGTGACGACGACGAGCCGCGGGCCCTGCGGGGCGGCCGCGAGCGCCTCGTCGACGGCGGCCACCGCGGCCAGGCGGGTGCGCGGGGTCGGCAGCCGGCGCACGTTCGGGCCCGGCCACGGCAGCAGTGCGGCGTGGTGCTCGGTGTCGAACACGATCACCGTGGTGTGCCGCGGCAGGCTGCGGGCGAGCAGGTTGAAGGCGTCGGTGGTGTTGCGGGTGAACACGACGGTGTCGGTCCGCCGCGCGCCGGCGAAGCGGCGCAGGACGTCGCGGGTGCGCTCGTAGAGCTTGGTGGAGACCTGCGAGGCGAAGCCGGCACCGCGGTGGACGCTGGCGTACCAGGGCAGGAACTCGTCGACCTTCGCCCGGACGGCGTCGAGGCAGGGGGCGCTCGCCGCGTGGTCGAGGTTGGCGTACCCGATGTCCCCGCCGGTCACCAGCGGGACGCGCAGCGCCGCCCCGGCGACGGCCGGGATGTCTTGCGCGGCAAGAGTTTCGGGCTGCGTGCGGTCGATGGCCAGAGTCATCGGGTGCCTCCTCGGCGATCCGGGGGACCCCCGGCGAGGGGCCCGCGCTTGCCCGTCGCACGGCGCGACCGGCCCGGTCTTCACCCGGGGCACCCCACCGCGGTAGGAGGGTTGCCGGCCAGCAAGCCGGGGCTTCGCGCTGGCACTCATGACCTGGTTCGAAAGGTAACCGAGAGCGCGCCCGGCCGCCAACCCCCGTCGCACATTCTGAGACGCCGCTCACAGAGCGTGCTCAGCGCCCGGACTCACCCCGCCAGCGGGCCAGGCGCCCGGCCCGGTCGACCGCGCGGAGCCGGCGTTCGACGGCGTCGCGGACGGCACTCGTCGTCACCACCAGCAGCTGGTCGTTCTCCTGAAGGCGGCTCGTCTTCTGCGGGGTGAAGCCCGCGCCGGCGCGGACGACCAGGCTGATCGTCGCCCCGACCGGCAGCCGCAGCTCGGACAGGTACACGCCGTGCAGCTTCGACCCCGGCTGGATCCGGACCTGCAGCAGCTCGGCGCCCAGCTCGTCCAGCGGCGCGGAGTCGACCTCGATCTCGTGCGCCTCGGACTTCCTGGCCAGCCCGAGCCGGCGGGCGAGCGGCCCGAGCGTCGCCCCCTGCACCAGCGTCAGCACGATGACCAGCACGAACACCGCGTCGACCAGCCGCTGGGCGCCCGGCAGGCCGTGCGACAGCGGGATCATGGCGAGCACGATCGGCACCGCCCCGCGCAGCCCGGCCCACGACAGGAACGCCTGCTCCCGCCACGGCAGCCGGAACGGCAGCATGGACAGCACGACGGAGATCGGCCGCGCCAGCAGCAGCACGACGGCGCCCGCGACCAGGCCCGGCACGATCGCGTCGAGCAGCCGGCTCGGCGAGGCGAACAGGCCGAGCAGCACGAACAGCCCGATCTGCGCCAGCCAGCCCAGCCCTTCGGCGAACGACAGCGTGTCCGACCGGTGCGGCAGCCGCGAGTTGCCGAGCACCAGGGCGGCGACGTAGGTGGCGAGCAGTCCGGACGCGTGCAGCAGCTGCCCGGACGAGTAGGCGACGACGCACACCGCGACCGTGGCGAGCGGGTAGAGGCCGGTCGCCGGCAGCGCGGCCCGGCGCAGCGCGAACCCGCCGAGCCAGCCGAAGGCGAGGCCGATCACCAGGCCCGCGGTCAGTTCGTAGACCACCAGCAGCGGCAGCGTCCAGTCCACAGTGGTGCCTTCGGCCAGTACCACGACGGCGATGTAGGCCGGCGCGTCGTTGATCCCCGACTCGAGTTCGAGCGCGCCGGTGAGCCGTTTTCCGATGCCGGCCGTGCGCAGGACGGAGAACACCGCGGCCGCGTCGGTGGACGCGAGCACCGCGCCCCACAGCAGCGCGAGCCGCCAGTCGAGCCCCAGCAGCCAGTGCAGGCCGGCGCCGGTGACCGCGACGCTCACCACGACGGCCACTGTGGACAGTGCGATTCCGGTGCCCAGCGCGGGTTTCACCGCCGACCACCGAGTGGTCAGGCCGCCTTCGGCGAGGATCATGACGAGCGCCGCGAGGCCGAGCGACTGGGTCAGCTCGGGGTTGTCGAACCGGATGCCGAAGCCGGCTTCGCCGAGGAGGACGCCCATCGCGAGGTAGAGCAGCAGCGAGGGGAGGCCGAGCCGGATCGACACGCGCACGGCCAGCACGGAGGCGAGCAGCACGACACCGCCGACGCCGAGCAGCACGGGGAGCTGGTCCATGCCGCCTCCTCCCGAGTGCCGTGGGGCACTCAGAATAGTGAAGCGGCGGGGTTAACTCGTTCGTGTACCGCTGCCCCGCGGTGGACACCCGGTGTGTTAAGGCCGGCCCAACGTGCCGAAATCGACTCCCAGCGCCGCGAACGGCGCCTCCGCCAGCACCTTGACCGCGCGGTGGCCGTCGCGGCGCACCCAGCCGGCGTCGACGGCCCGGTCGAGCAGGGCCGCGGGCAGTGCTCCGGCCAGGTGGTCGCGGCGCTCCGTCCAATCCAGACAGTCACGCAGCAGCGGCCGCCGCCCGGCGGCGACCGGCACGCCGAGCTCGCCGAGCTTTTCGCGGCCGCGCGGGGTCAGCGTCAGCCCGTCGGCGGTGTCGACCAGGCCGGTGGCCAGCATGCCGTCGCGGAGGGCGACGCCGAGCTCACCGGCGAGGTGGTCGTAGCAGGTCCGCGCGAACCCGAGCCGCCGCACCCGCAGCGACGGCTTCAGCCCCGTCACCGGGCGATGCTCGGCGTGCTGGGCGAGGTGCTCGATCAGCTCGGCGACCCGCGGGTCGGCGATCCGGACGTAGCTGGCGCGCCCCTGCTTGACGCGGACGACGAACCCGGCGCCGGCCAGCCGCGTCACGTGTTCGCTCGCCGTCGACAGCGCGATCCCGGCCGCCTTCGCGAGCTCACCGACGGTCCAGGCCCGCCCGTCCAGCAGCACGAGGCACATGGTCGCCCGGCTCGGGTCGGCGAGCACCGCGGCCACCTCGGCCAGCGCGATCGTCTCCATGCCCCCACGCTACGACCCCGACCCTTCGCCCGCGGCCGAACCATCGCACCGGACCGGCCGGCTCGCGTACCTGCAGGGTCGGTTGGCGTACCTGGACGGTCGGCTCGCCGGCCGACCCTCTGGGTACGCGAACCGGCTCCCTGGGTACGCGAACCGACCCTCCGGGTCAGAGGGGTTTGAGGAACTTGGCGGCCAGCTGGACGGCCGGGCCCGAGTCGTTGGAGTTCTCCAGGACCACGGCGAAGGCGATGTTCCCGCGGTAGCCGACGAACCAACCGGTGGCCTGCTCGCCGTCGCCGAACTGGGCCGTGCCGGTCTTGCCGAACACCGTGCCCGCCGACGCCGCGGCGTGGCCGGTGCCGCTGGTCACCACCGCGCGCATCAGCTTCCGGACCTCGGCGAGCACCGGAGCAGGCGGCGGCGAGTAGCCCTTGACCACGGTGGTCTCCAGGTCGTGCCACAGCCTCGGCGTGATCGCCTTGCCGGCCGCGACCGTGGCCGCCATCAGCGCGCCGCCGAGGGCGCTGGCCTGGATGCGGCCCTGGCCGAACCCGTCCTCGACCTGCTCGTCCTTGCTCGCCGCGGGCTCGACCTTCCCCAGTTCGGTCTTGATGCCCGGGATCTCGTAGTCGGCGTTGAGGCCCAGCTCGTCGGCGGCCTTCTGCAGCCCGTCCGCCGGCAGGGCGAGCGCGAGCTGCCCGAACGTCGTGTTGCACGAGCGCGCGAACGCCGTCTGCAGGTTCGTGGCGCCCAGCTCGAAGTCCTCGTTCTTGACCGTCCGCGTGCCGATCGTCGCGACCCCGGGGCAGTCGACCGGCGACGTCGCGGTGAGGCCGCTCTGCTGGATCGCCGCCACCGAGGTCGCGATCTTGAACGACGACCCCGGCTCGTACAGGCCGCTGAGGGCCTTCGGGGCGTTCCCGGCCGCGGCGTTCTGCGCGACGGCGAGGATGTCGCCCGAACCGGTGTCGAGGGCGACGAGCATCGCCGACCCCTGGTAGCCGTCCACCGCGGCCTGGGCCGCGCCCTGCGCCGCCAGGCTCAAGCTCGACACCATCGGCTTCGCGCTCTCGGCCGGCACCTTCCCGAACAGCGTCTCGACGCTCTTGCCGCCGGCGTCGACGCGTTCGACGGCCAAGCCGCCGCCGGCCGCCGCGGTGACCTGCCCGGTGAGCGCCGTGCGCAGCAGCGGGGCCGGGTTGCCGTCCACCAGCCGCGCGACGCCGGCCCGGCTGAAGACCAGCGGCTTCCCGTCGCGGTCGGCGACCGCGAGGGTGTCCTGCGGAGCAGTGCTGATCACCAGCCGCTGGCCCGCCTCCAGCTTGGGGTGCAGCAGTGACGGCGCCCAGTGCACGAGCCACCTCCCGCCGCCTTGCGCGAGCTCGAAGGGGACGTCGTAGGTCCAGACCTGGCCCGGCTTCAGCGTCCACGAGAGGCTGAACGTGCCGCCCGTCTTCTTCGTGCCGGCCGGCGTCGGCTGCAGGACGGTCAGCTTCGCCGCCACCGACGCCGGGTTCAGCGTGTTCCGCGTGCTGCGCAGGGCCACCGCCGCGGCGGTGTTGTCGTCGGTCAGCCGGGCGGCCGCGTCGGGGTTGTTCTCGGAGAAGTCCTGCAGGTACTCGGTGATCGCCGAGTGCGGATCGAGGGCGCCGGGGCTCTCCACCGCCGTCGCCCCGGTGGCGGCCTCCGGCGTCGATCCCCCGCTGTTCAGCAGGAAGAACGCCGCGGTCACGATCACGACGACCAGCAGCGCGCCGCCGATCAGGATGCCGCGTCTCTTGCCAGGGCTCATTCCGGTTCCCCTCCCCCAAGGAGCCACCCGCGGGTGGCCGGTCGAGTCTGCACCCTACCGGCCACCCGGCGGCAATCAGGCCTTCGCGACCGCCGCGGTCACCTTCGTGCCGTCGCCGACCGTGCCGGCGAAGCCGTCGCCGGCCGGGCCGTAGGTCACCGACGTGGCCAGGGTCTCCGCGGCCAGGAACTCCTGGTGCACCCGAGCCGCCTCGACGACCTCGGCCGGCGCGTCGACGGTCAGCGCGATCCGGTCGGCGACGTCGAGCCCGGCGTCGCGGCGCGCCTGCTGCACGACCCGGACCAGGTCGCGGGCCAGGCCCTCGGCCGCCAGCTCCGGCGTCACCTCGGTGTCGATCAGCACCAGCCCGGAGCCGCCGGGCAGCTCCGCCGCCGCACCGCCGCCCTTGACGACCAGCCGCCGCTCGAACTCGCCCTCGCGCAGCGCGATGCCCGCCGCGACCACGGCGCCGCCCTGGAACGACCAGTCGCCCGCCTTGACGGCCTTGATCACCGTCTGGACGTCCTTGCCCAGCCGCGGGCCGGCGGCGCGGGCGTTCACCGCGACCTCGAACCCGCCGTGCGCGGCGACGTCGGTGGTCAGCTCGACCTCCTTGACGTTCACCTCGTCCCGCAGGATGTCGGCGAACGCGGCCAGCGGTTCGGCGTCCTCGGCCGCCACGACCAGCGACGACAGCGGCAGCCGCACCCGCAGCTTGTTCGCCTTCCGCAGCGACAGCGCCGACGACGCGACCTGCCGCACCCGGTCCATCGCGGTGACCAGGGCCGCGTCCGCGGGCAGGTCGTTGGCGTTCGGCCAGTCGGTCAGGTGCACCGAGCGGCCGCCGGTCAGCCCGCGCCAGACGACCTCCGTGGTCAGCGGCAGCAGCGGCGCCGCCACCCGCGACGTCACCTCGAGCACGGTGTGCAGCGTGTCGATCGCGTCCTGGTCACCGGCCCAGAAGCGGTCCCGCGAGCGCCGCACGTACCAGTTCGTCAGCACCTCGAGGAAGTCCCGCACGGTCTGGCACGCGCCCGCGACGTCGTAGCTGTCCATCGCGTACTCGACGTCGGTGACCAGCTCGTGCGTCTTCGCCAGGACGTACCGGTCGAGCACGTTCGGCGAATCCGTGCGCCACCGGCCCTCGACGCCTTCGGCGTTCGCGTACAGCGCCAGGAAGTAGTACGAGTTCCACAGCGGCAGCACGGCCTGGCGGACGGCGTCGCGGATGCCCTTGTCGGTGACGATCAGGTTGCCGCCGCGCAGGATCGGGCTCGCCATCAGGTACCAGCGCATGGCGTCGGAGCCGTCGCGCTCGAACACCTCGTTGACGTCCGGGTAGTTGCGCAGCGACTTGGACATCTTCGCACCGTCCGAGCCGAGCACAATCCCGTGCGACACGCAGGCGCGGAACGCCGGCCGGTCGAACAGCGCCGTCGCGAGCACGTGCAGCAGGTAGAACCAGCCGCGGGTCTGCCCGATGTACTCGACGATGAAGTCGCTCGGGTAGTGGTGCTCGAACCAGTCGGCGTTCTCGAACGGGTAGTGCACCTGGGCGTACGGCATCGAGCCGGAGTCGAACCAGACGTCCAGGACGTCCTCGACGCGGCGCATGGTCGACTTCCCGGTCGGGTCGTCCGGGTTCGGCCGGGTCAGCTCGTCGATGTAGGGGCGGTGCAGGTTGTCGAGCCGCACGCCGAAGTCCGCTTCCAGCTCGTCGAGCGAACCGTAGACGTCGGTGCGCGGGTACTCGGGGTTGTCCGACTGCCACACCGGGATCGGCGTGCCCCAGTAGCGGTTGCGCGAGACCGACCAGTCGCGCGCGTTCTCCAGCCACTTGCCGAACTGGCCGTCCTTGACGTTCTCCGGGTACCAGGTGATCTGCTGGTTCAGCTCGACCATCCGGTCCTTGAACTGCGTCACGGCGACGAACCACGACGACACCGCGCGGTAGATCAGCGGGTTGCGGCAGCGCCAGCAGTGCGGGTACGGGTGGTCGTAGGTCTCGTGCCGCAGCAGCAACGCGCCCTGCTGCGCCGCGGATCCCGTGCCGTTCTTCAGGTCGCGGATGATGTTCGGGTTGGCGTCGAACACCTGCTGGCCGGTGTAGTCCGGCACGGTCGCGTCGAACTTGCCCTGCGCGTCGACCGGCGTCACCGGGGCGATCCCGGCGGCGTCGGTGACGACCTTGTCCTCTTCACCGTAGGCGGGCGCGATGTGCACGACCCCGGTGCCGTCCTCGGTCGTGACGTAGTCGGCGGCCAGCACCTGGTGCGCGTTGTCGGCCCCGAGGAAGTACGGGAACGGTGGCGCGTAACGGGTTCCGAGCAGCTCCGCGCCCGTGTAGTGCGCGACGGCCGTCGGCTCTTCGCCGAGTTCCCGTGCGTACGCGGCAACGCGCGCTTCGGCGAGCAGGAACCGCTTGCCGGGAAAGCTTTCGCTCTCCACGACGACGTACTGGACCTCGGGGTGCACTGCGGTGGCCATGTTGGACGGCAGCGTCCACGGCGTCGTCGTCCAGATCAGCAGGTACGTGCCGTCGAGGTCGTTCCCGTTGCCCTGCAGGCGGAAACCGACGGTGACGGCCGGATCCTGCCGCGTCTGGTAGACGTCGTCGTCCATCCGCAGCTCGTGGTTGGACAGCGGCGTCTCGTCGCGCCAGCAGTACGGCAGGACGCGGTAGCCCTCGTAGACGAGTCCCTTGTCCCACAGGCGTTTGAACGCCCAGAGCACCGACTCCATGTAGGAGACGTCGAGCGTCTTGTAGTCGTTGTCGAAGTCGACCCAGCGGGCCTGGCGGGTGACGTAGTCCCGCCACTCGTTCGTGTAGCGCAGGACGGACTCGCGCGAAGCCTCGTTGAACTTCGCGATGCCCATCTCTTCGATCTCGGACTTCTCCGTGATGCCGAGCTGCCGCATGGCTTCGAGCTCGGCGGGCAGCCCGTGGGTGTCCCAGCCGAAGCGGCGCTCGACCTTGCGGCCCTTCATCGTCTGGTAGCGCGGCACCAGGTCCTTGACGTACCCGGTGAGGAGGTGGCCGTAGTGCGGCAGGCCGTTGGCGAACGGCGGGCCGTCGTAGAAGACGTACTCGTTGTCGCCGTGCTCGCCCGCGGGCCGGGCGTCGATGGTCGCCTGGAACGTCCGGTCCGTCTCCCAGTAGGCGAGGACCTGCTTCTCCAGCGCGGGAAAGGACGGCTGCGCGGGGACGCCTGCGCCGTCGTCAAGCTGGGCCTGGGGGTACATCCCGGTGCTCCTCGGTTCGTCGCTCTCGTACGGACGACCGGCTCCCGGTCACCCACACGGGGACGAGACGCCTGACGGCGTTCCGCGGTACCACCCCGCTTGCCCGGCACGTGCTCCCGGACCGCTCGTTCGACGGCTGTCACGGGCCGCACCCGTCCGGTTCTACTGAGAGCGTGACGCTCGGTTCTTCCGGAGGCTCCCCGGTGATGGCCGGATCGACGCCTGTTGCCTACCAGGTTAACCGGCCCGCGCAACCGGGTTGTCACGAGGGGCAGGTACACCGGCGAGCGTCACGCCGATCGCCACGAGCCACAACGCCCCGGTGATCAGCCCCACCGCGTGCAGCCCGGTGACGAAGCCGTTCCCCACCGCGGCGCCGAGCACCGCCACCCCGAGCGCGCCGCCGGCCTGGCGGGCGGTGTTGTTGATGCCACTGGCGGCCCCGGCCCGCCCGGGCGGGACACCGCCGACCGCGGCCGTCACCACCGCCGTCGTCAGCAGGCCCATCCCGGCCCCGAGCCCGAGCAAGGTCGGCAGCAGGGCCGCGTACCCGCTGGTTCCGTTGAGCAGCACCAGGTTCAGCATCCCAAGCGCGCCCAGCGCCAGTCCCGCGACCATCAGCGGCCGGGGCCCGAACCGTCCGGTCAGCCGGCCCGCCACCGGCGCCAGTGCCGAGAGCGGGAGGAACAGCGGCAGCACTTCGAGCCCGGCTCGCAGCGGTCCCGCGTGCCGCACGCCCTGCAGGTACAGCGTGAGCACGAGGATCGTGCCGATGCCGACGAAGTTCATCGCCGCCGCGACGAAATTGGCGGCCGCCGTCCGCCGGGCGACGCCCAGGGGCAGCATCGGGTGCGCCGACCGGTGTTCGACGAGCAGGAACGCCCCCAGCAGGACCACCGCGAGCCCTCCGGCGACGACACTCCCGCCGATGATCGCGTAGACGCCAGCCCCGAGCGCAGGCGCGGCCGTCGCGATGCCGGCGACGTCGACCCGCCCGGGCCCGCGCTCGCCGCGCGGGACGAGCCGCCGCGTCGCGAAGACGGCCGCGAGCACCACGGGGACGTTGAGCCAGAACACCGGCCGCCAGCCGGCCGCGGTGACGACGGCGCCGCCCAGCACCGGGCCCGCCGCCAGGGCCAGGGCGGAGACGCCGGCCCAGATCCCGAGGGCCCGCGCGCGCTCGGCGTGTCCCGGATAGGCGTTCGTGATCACGGCGAGGGTGCCAGGCAGCAGCAACGCCGCGCCCAGGCCCTGTCCGGCCCGGGCGGCGACCAGCCAGGCCACCGACCCGGCCAGCCCGCACGCGGCCGACGCCGCACCGAACACCGCGAAGCCCGCGAGGACGACCCGGCGGTGGCCGAAGACGTCACCGAGAGCCCCGCCGGTGAGCAGGAACGCGGCCAGGACGACGGTGTAGCCGTCCACCACCCACTGCAGCGCCGCGAGGCCGGCGCCGAGATCGGTGCCGAGGGCGGGCAGGGCGACGTTGACGACGGTGACGTCCAGCTGCACGAGGAACATGCCGGCGCACATGGTGAGCAGGAGCATGCCTCCAGTGGACCGCGCGGACACTTCCGTCGCGGTGGAAGCGTGCCGGGGGCATCCTGGGGACATGGAAGGCGACGCCGACATCGCCCGCACGGCCACGCTGTTCGCGGACCCGGCGCGGGTGCGCGTGCTGCTCGCGCTGGCCGACGGCCGGGCGCTGGCGGCGTCGGTGCTGGCCGCCGAAGCGCGGCTGTCCGCCCAGGGCGTCAGCGCGCACCTGGCGAAGCTGCGGGACGCGGGCCTGGTCGTCGCGGAGAAGTCGGGGCGGCACCGGTTCTACCGGCTGGCCGGGCCGGACACCGCCGAGCTGCTGGAGACGCTGGCGCGGTTCTCGCCGTCCCAGCCGGTGACGTCGCTGCGCGAGGGCACGCGAGCGGAGGCGTTGCGGACGGCCCGGACCTGCTACGACCACCTCGCGGGCCGGCTCGGGGTGGCGGTCACGTCGGCGTTGCTGGCGCGGGGCGCGCTGTCCGGCGCGCCCGACACGCGACGGCGTCCGGGCGACCGGATTTCCGCTCCGCTGCGCGAACACCCGTACACGCTGGGTCCCGCGGCTTCCGGGGTGTTCGGCTCGCTGGGGGTGGACCTGGATCTCGTCGCGGCGGGACGGCGTCCGCTGCTGAAGTTCTGCCTGGACTGGAGCGAACAGCGCCACCACCTGGCGGGCGCGCTGGGCGCGGCCGTCGCGGCCCGGTTCGTGGACGCGGGCTGGGTCCGGCGCCGCGCGCGAGCCCACCGCGCGCTCACCCTCACCGCGGAGGGCGCGGCGGCCCTGGAAACCCACCTGGGCCTGGCCGACCTCGCCGCCTGACGGGCATCACGCGTGATTGGAGAGGCATCACGCGTGATTGGCGGGGCATCACGCGTGATCAGGGGGTCGACACGGGGTCAGCGGTGGGCGGCGGCCAGGGTGGCGTCGGGGGTGCAGGTGGCGCAGGGGGTGAAGCCGAGCTGGCGGGCCTCGCCGACGCCGATCGGGATCAGGTCGCGGGTGCCCAGCCAGGCGCATGTGCGCAGGTGGTAGCGGGGGTGCTCGTCCACCACCACGACCTCGTCCTCGAGGTCGGCCAGGACGGCGACGTCGGCCTCCGGGGTCTCTTCGACGCCCGGCTCGGCATCGGCCTTCGTTTCGGTCTCGGCTGAAGCGTCGGCGGGTACCTCGGCCGGTTCGGGCGCGTCGGCCAGGTCACCGGCGGCCGGGATCAGGGTGGTCTGTTCTTCGGCCGGTTCCGCGGGCGCCACGTCCGGCTCGGCGGGTGGCTCGGCCGGCGCTGCGGCAGCAGGGCGGCGACGGCGGCGTAGCCAGTCGGCGACCAGGATCAGCCCGGCGAGCACCGAGAGGCCGATGGAGACCCACGCCCACAGCGAAGAAGCGGTGATCAGCGCCGTGACGAGCAACCCCAGAGCCGCCAGCACGAGGACCAGCACGATGTACAGCACGCTGCATTACAACACGAACCGGACGGGCGCGGACCACGACCCGCCCACCTGCCGTACCGGATCGGCTCCGAACCGTGGCCCACCCCCGCCGGACGGACCGGCGGGGGTGGGCCCGGAGGAAACTCAGCCGGCTTCGGCCCGCGGGCCGAACGAGTAGCCCTGGCCGCCGCTCGTCGAACCGGACGACTGCCCGGAGTTCGACGAGGCCGACGCCGGGGCCGCGGAGCCGCGGTCGTCGAGTTCGCGCAGCTGGGACTCGAGGAACCCGCGCAGCCGCGTGCGGTACTCCCGCTCGATCGTGCGCAGCTCTTCGATCTTCTTGCCCAGCCCGCTCTTCTCGGAGTTCAGGCTGTTCATCGTCTCGGTGTACTTCCGCTGCGACTCGCGCTCCAGCGTGGTCGCCTTGTCGCGCGCCTGGCGCTCCAGCGTCTCCGCGCGGGTCCGCGCGTCGTTCAGCATCGTGTCGACGCGGGTGCGCGCCTCGTTCACCATCGAGTCGGACTTCGCCCGGGCGTCCGAGAGCAGCTGCTCGGACTTCGTGCGGGCCTCGGCCAGCATCCCGTCGGACTCGGTCTTCGCCTCGGCGGTGAGCCGGTCGGCCATCTCCTGGGCCAGGCCCAGCACCTTGGCCGCCTGGACGTTCGGCTCCGTGCTGTCGCCCACCATCGAGTGCGACTGCGTCTGCTCCATGGCCGACTGCGGCGGCGGCACCGGCGCCAGGCGCCGCGACGGCTCTTCGCGCATCGGGGGCGCACCGACGTTCGCCTTGGCGCTTTCCAGCTCGCTGCGGGTCGACTCGAGCTCCGCGTCCAGCTGTTCCATCTGCTGGCGCAGTTCGTTGTTGTCCTCGATCAACCGGGCCAGCTCGGTCTCCACCAGGTCGAGGAACGCGTCCACCTCGTCCTCGTTGTAGCCCCTCTTGCCGATGGGCGGCTTGCTGAACGCGACGTTATGCACGTCAGCGGGGGTCAACGACATCAGATCACCTCACGCACTCCATGGCCTGCAGGGTCCACCCAAGTCTCCCCGATCAACTTGGAGTCGCCAGTTGCATCGCGAAGAACACAACCAACAGCAGCACCATAATCGACAAGTCCAGTCCGACGCCGCCGATCCGGACCATCGGAATGATCCTTCTGAACAAGCGGACCGGCGGGTCCGTCACTGTGTAGATGGTCTCGAGCGTGACCGCAACCCCTCCGGCCGGATGCCACTCACGAGCGAACGTCCGGACGAGTTCGACCACGATCCGCGCCGTCAGCAGCAGCCAGAAGGCGAACAGCACGTACCAGACGACCAGCCACACAGCTTCCACGTACCTACTCTAACCGGGCGTCCTCCTCGAAGACGCAGTTGAGGGGGCCGACCCCGGATCGGGTCGGCAAAGTCACGTCTGCTTGCGCTCAGCGGTAACGCCGACTTCAGCCCCGCAAAAACAATCCGCCCTCGGCAATCCGCCGACGGTCTTCCGCGGTGACGTCCACATCGGGCGGTGAGAGAAGGAACACCTTGTTGGTGACCTTGTCCATCGACCCTCTGAGCGCGAACGCCAGCCCGGCCGCGAAGTCGACGAGCCGCTTCGCGTCCGCGTTCTCCATCTCGGTGAGGTTCATGATCACCGGGATGCCCTCGCGGTAGTGCTCCCCGATCGCCCGCGCCTCCGCGTAGCTGGTCGGGTGCAGCGTGGTGATGCGGCTCAACGGGTCACGCACCGGCTGGCGCACGACCGGCTCGACGACCGGGCGCAGCCGCGCCACGGGCTCCGGCTGCCGATCCATGGCGAGGGCGCCGTGGACGGCGGGCTCGGCGCTGGGCACGGAGCGTGACCGGCTGCGGCTGACGGGCTCGTCGTACGTGTCGTCGACCTCGCGGTACCGTGAGCGCGACGACCGAGGGGCCGGCTCCTCGTAGGAGTCGTAGTCGTCGTCGTAACCACGCCGGTAGTCGTCCCCGTCGTCGTAGCCGTCGTCGTCAGCGGGCACCATCCCGAAGTAGGCCTTCAGCTTCTGCAGCGCGCTCATGCCTCTCCCTAGCCCTAGCCGCTCCCGCACCGACTGTTTCCACGCCGTCAGTGCCCCGCGCGGGCGGCCACGAAACGTGACGACCGCGCGAGCTCCCTACGGCGAGGCTAAACCGCGTCCACCGAGCAGCGCGGTTCCGACACGCACACAGGTGGAGCCGTGCGTGATCGCCTGCTCGAGATCATGGCTCATCCCGGCGGAGACGTCTGCGGCATTCGGGTGATCTTTGCGGAGGTCCTCTCCCGCGCGAGCGAGCCGCTCGAAGGCGGCCGCCGGGTCCGCACCCAGCGGCGCGACGGCCATCAGGCCGCGAAGCCGCAGCTCATCCGTCTGCGCGATCCGGTCGGCCAGCTCCTTCAGCTCGCCGAGCGGGCAGCCGCCGCGCCCGGGGTCGTCGTCGAGGCTGGCCTGGATCAGCACGTCGAGGGGTTCGTCACGTATCTGGGCGGTTTGAACCGCACGCACCGCCTTGGCGAGCGCGTCGGCAAGTCGCGCCGAATCGACGGACTGCACCTCGTCCGCCCATCCGACCACCGACTTCGCCTTGTTCCGCTGCAGCCGGCCGACCATGTGCCACCGCAGCCCGGGGACTTCGGCGGCTTTCGGGCCGGCCTCCTGGTCGCGGTTCTCCCCCACATCGGTGACGCCGAGCTCGGCCAGCAGCGCGACGTCGGACGCGGGGAAGGTCTTGGTGATGGCGATCAGCTTGACCTCTTCGCGGGCACGCCCGGCGGCGCGGCAGGCGGCGGCGATCCGCTCCTCGACCTCGCGCAGGTTTTCGGCCAGCTCGGCCTTCCGGTCGGGGCTCATGCCTCGACCCAGGTGATGCCGGCGATCCGCCCGGTGGTCCCGTCGCGGCGGTAGCTGAACAGCGTCTTGTCCTCGTTCGTGCACCGCGGGTCGACGCCGATCTTGCCGACACCCAGGTCGGCGAGCTGCCGCCAGAGCCCGGCGCGCAGGTCGAGCCCGGGCGTCCCCTTGCGTGTCTTGCAGGCGCTGCCGGGGACGTGTTTCTCGACGTCGGCGGCCATTCCGGCGGGGACCTCGTAGCAGTCGCCGCAGATGGCCGGCCCGAGCAGGGCCTCGATGCGCCCCACCTCCGCACCGGCCGACCGCATGGCTTCGATCGCGGCCGGGACGACGCCGACCCGTGCGCCCACCCGCCCCGCGTGCACCGCCGAAACCACCCCGGCCTCGGCGTCGGCCAGCAGGATCGGCACGCAGTCGGCGACCAGCACCACGAGCGCGACGCCCGGGGTCGCGGTCACCAGGGCGTCGGTCGCCTCCGCCGCGGCGGTCTCCGAGCCGTCGACGATGGTCGCCGTCCGGCCGTGGACCTGCTCCATCCAGGCCAGCTTGTCCTCGGCCAGGCCCAGCTCGGCGGCCAGGCGCTTGCGGTTGGCGTAGACGTTGCCCTCGTCGTCGCCGACGTGGTCACCCAGGTTGAAGGTGTCGTAGGGCGGCCGTGACGCGCCGCCCGCCCTGGTCGTGACCACTCGCCGAACCCGCACGAAATCCTCCTGAACGTGAGAAAGGCCGCCACCCACGACTCTAGTTCGCGGGTGACGGCCTTCCGGAGCTGGTGGCTAGCGCCGCATGAACGGCGGGACGTCGACCTCGTCGTCCGACGGGTCGTCGTGCACCGGCATCGCGCGCCCGGGCAGGCTGCCCTGGGTCGCGTTGGAGCCCAGCGGCGAGTAGCCGCGCGAGCCGCCGCCGGGCTGCGGGAGCCCGCCGGCCGGCTGGTTTCCGGTGGCCGAGGGCAGCGGCGAGTGCGTCCGCGGCGGCGCCACCGGGTAGCCGGAGCTGCCCGCCGACGGCACCGGCGTGGCGCCGGACGGCGGCGTCGGCGGGTTCGAAACCTGCCCCGCCGAGGCCGAGGCCGTGGTGGACGACGCACGCGAGCCGGAGCCGAAGGTCGACGGGTCCAGCTTCTTGTGCGTCGGCGCGCCGGCGTCGAACCCGGCGGCGATCACCGTGACCCGGACCTCGTCGCCGAGGGAGTCGTCGATGATCGTGCCGAAGATGATGTTGGCGTCCGGGTGCGCGGACTCCTGCACCAGCGACGCTGCCTCGTTGATCTCGAACAGGCCCAGGTCGGAGCCACCGGCGATGGACAGCAGCGCGCCGTGGGCGCCGTCCATCGACGCCTCCAGCAGCGGCGAGTTGATCGCCTTCTCCGCCGCCTGGATGGCCCGGCCCTCCCCGCGCGCCGAGCCGATGCCCATCAGCGCGGAGCCCGCGCCGGACATGACGCTCTTGACGTCGGCGAAGTCCAGGTTGATCAGGCCCGGCGTGGTGATCAGGTCGGTGATGCCCTGGACACCGGACAGCAGCACCTCGTCCGCGGAGCGGAAGGCGTCCATCAGCGACACGCCGATGTCGCCGAGCTGCAGCAGCCGGTCGTTCGGGATGACGATGAGCGTGTCGCACTCGTTGCGCAGCGCCTGGATGCCGTCTTCGGCCTGCTTGCCGCGGCGCTTGCCCTCGAAGGTGAACGGGCGGGTCACCACGCCGATGGTCAGCGCGCCCAGCTTGCGGGCGATCTGCGCCACGACCGGGGCACCACCGGTGCCGGTGCCGCCGCCTTCACCGGCCGTCACGAACACCATGTCGGCGCCCTTGATGACCTCTTCGATCTCTTCGCGGTGGTCTTCGGCGGCCTTCTGGCCGACCTCGGGGGCGGCGCCCGCGCCGAGGCCGCGGGTCAGTTCACGGCCGATGTCCAGCTTGACGTCGGCGTCGGACATGAGCAGTGCTTGCGCGTCGGTGTTCACCGCGATGAACTCGACACCCTTGAGGCCGACCTCGATCATGCGGTTCACGGCGTTCACGCCGCCACCGCCGATGCCGACCACCTTGATCACCGCAAGGTAGTTGTGCGGGGGCGTCATCGAAGTCCGCCTTCCTGATCGTCAATACCCGTACAGCCCGCCGGCCGGTGATCAACTCTCAACCTCAACCCCAGATTGAGAGTTATGTCAACTGCCGACGTTAGGCAGGACGGTAGGCACCAGGCACGCTCTAATCCAGTAGGCACGCCGTGTGTCGCAAAGGTGTTTTGCCACAACACGTTCGAGCGCGCAAGAGCGGGGAGCCGGAAGCACCGCCCCGGCCCGATCTGCTATGGCGCAAGATCAGGCCGGTGCCGGCATGCTCATGAGCACGTCGGTGGGCGTTCCGGTGGGCGAACCGCCCGCCTGCTCGACGCTCACCGCCAGCTTGTCCACCGGCCCCACGCCGTCGGCCACGACCAGGCCCCCGTCGTCGGACGCGGCGATCACCCCGGCCGAGCGCGGCGCGTTCGAGCCGGTGATCAGCCAGGCCTCGTAGACCTTGCCGCCCGGCTGGGCCGGCAGCCCGGTGTCCATCACCATGACGCGGTTCAGCGACTTCGAGACGATGACGGTGACGCCGCCACCGATGGGCGCCTCGCCGTGCACGGTCTTCGCGTCGGGCGCCGACAGCAGCGCCGCCACCGGCTCGTAGCGCTGCTTCGCCTGGTCGAGGCGGGATTGCGCGGCCTGCAGCTCCTGCTGCTGGGTCAGCGCGATCCCGCCGAAGACGCCGCCCGCGGCGAGCCCGACGACGGCGGCCGCGGCCGCCACGACCACCGCCCAGCGCGGGGCCCGCGCCGACCGCCGGGACCGCTCGTGGGAGCCGGGCCGGGTCCGCGGGGGCAGCTGGCGGGTGGCGTGCATGGCCGCCAGCACCCGGTCCTTGAACTCCGGCGGCGGCTCCTCGGCCATCGCCGCGCCGAGCCGGGCCGCGGTCGCGCGCAGCTCGGCGACCTCCTGCGCGCAGGACTCGCACTGCTCGAGGTGGCGGGCGAACTCCGCGCGCTCGACGTCGTTGACGGCGTCGAGGGCGAAGGCGCCGGCCAGGGTGTGCATCTCCGGCGTGCTCAAGCGGTCACCCCCAGGCAGTCCCGCAGGCGGATCAGCCCGTCCCGCAGCCGCGTCTTGACGGTGCCCTGCGGCGTCGACAGCACTTCGGCCACCTCGCGATACGTATAGCCCTGGTAGTAGGCGAGCAGCACGGACTCGCGCTGCAGGTCGGTCAGGAAGGACAGGCACCGGCGCACCTGGGAGCGTTCGAGCCGGGCGGTGACGGACTCGGCGACCTCGTCGAACGGCCGGCCGCGGGCGGCTTCGAAGGTCGCCTTCTGCTCCCGCTCGGTGCTGGCCCGCGCCGAGCGGACGCGGTCGACCGCGCGGCGGTGGGCCAGGGTCATCGCCCAGTTCAGCGCCGAGCCGCGCTCGGGCGCGTACCGCGTCGCGGTGCGCCAGAGCTCGACGAGCACCTCCTGGGCGACCTCTTCGGACTGGGCCGCGTCCCGCACGATCCGCCGGACGAGCCCGTAGATCGGCCCGGCGAGCTGGTCGTAGAGCAGCTCGAAGGCCCGCTCGTCGCCCTTGGCCACGCGCACCATGAGCTCTTCCGCCGTCGGGCCGGGCAGGGTTTCGGAGGGCACCGGCGCCATGTGGCGCGGGCGGGCCGGCTCATCCATGCAGCTGTCCTCCGGCGTTCTGCGGGGTGCGCGGCACGACCGCGGCCTTCCGCAGCCACAACGTGACGCCGTGGCGGCGGATCAGCGCGGACACCCGCTGCGGGAGCAGCGGCCGGGCCAGCACGAGCCGGGCCAGCCACCGCGGGTTCACCGGGCGGCGAACTCCCCGAAGCGTAGCGACCAGCGGCGTGGTGGTGCCGCGGCGCAACGCCACGGTGAGGTCGAGCAGCGCTTCCGGGCGCGGCAGGCGCATCCGGTACTCGCCGTCCATCTCCTGGAACGGCGAGACGTAGAACTCCTTGGCCGTGCGGGCGCGCCCGGCGTCGTCGGGGTGCAGGAGGTAGGCGTGGCGGCCGCCGTAGGTGTTGTGCACCTCGGCGACCACGCACGCCAGCCGGCCGTCGGGGTCGTGGCACCAGTAGACGCTGATCGGGTTGAACACGTACCCGAGCACGCGCGCGGCGGCCAGCATCACGACCCGGCCGCCGCGCAGGTCGACGCCGCGCTCGGCGAGCCACGCGTCCAGCTTCTCCCGGATGCCGCGGGGATCGCTCGCCACGAAGTGGTCCCGGCGGTCGAACCGGGCGAACGGCCGCAGCCACCACGGCAGCCGCGGGAGGTCGTCCAGGTCGACCCGCCACAGGTACACGCGATGGGCGAAGGCGTGCGGCGGGTCGATCCGCCGCACGTGCGCGACCGTGGCGTCGTAGAGGGCGTTCGTCACCAGGTCACCCCGAGGCTTTCGGCGGCCCGGGCCCCCGAAGAACAGCCGTCCTCGTGGAAGCCCCAGCCGTGGTAGGCGCCCGCGTACGCGAGTACGCCGTCGTTGAGTTCGGGCAGCCGGCGTTGCGCGGCAACGGATTCCGGTGTGTAGACGGGGTGCTCGTACTGCATCCGCGCGACCAGGTGCTCCGGCCGGGGACCGCCCCCGGGGTTGAGCGTGACGACGTACCCGGTCGGCTCGTCGAGCCGCATCAGCCGGTTCATGTCGTAGCTGACCTGGACCGCGCCGGTCGGCGCGCCGCACGCGGGCGCGCGGTAGTTCCACCCGGCCCTAGCGTCGGCCAGCGAGGGCAGCACGCTCGTGTCGGTGTGCAGCCAGGCTTCGTTGGCCGAATACCGGAACGCGCCGAGCACCTCGCGTTCGGCGGCGGTCGGGTTGGCCAGCAGGGCGAGCGCCTGGTCGGCGTGCGTGGCGACGACGACCTTGTCGACGCGGTGCGGCGTGTCGGCGTCGTCGCGGATCTCGACGCCGGCCGCGGTCCGCAGCACCGACCGCACCGGCGTCGACAGGTGGACGGCGGTGAGCTGCTTGGCCGCCAGCTCGACGTACTCGCGGGAGCCGCCGGCGACGGTCCGCCAGACGGGCGAGTTCTTCACCGAGAGCATGCCGTGGTTGCGGAGGAACTCGAACAGGTACCGCGCCGGGTACCGGAGGGTGTCGGAGCGGTCGGCCGACCACACCGTCGACACCAGCGGCAGCATGAAGTGGTCGACGAAGTAGCGGGTGTAGCCGCCGATGGCGAGGAACGCCCCGAGCGTGACGTCCCCGGCGTCCTTCGCCGCCAGCAGCCGCTTCGCGTGCCGGTGGAACCGCTTCACCTCGGCCAGCATCCGCAGGTACCGGCCGCGGAAGGCGTTGCCGCGCTGGGCGAACAGCCCGGGCAGGCCCTTCGCGCCGGCGTACTGCAGGCCGCAGCCGTCGCAGCGGATGCTCATCGACATCTCGGTGTCGCGGGTGCGCACCCCCAGCTCGCCGAACAGCTTGAGCAGGGTCGGGTAGGTGCGCTCGTTGTGGACGATGAAGCCGGAGTCCACGCCGATCGTGCCGCCGTGGGTGCTCGGCACGTCGTGCGTGTGCGCGTGCCCGCCCAGGCGGTCGTCGGCCTCGAACAGCAGTACTTCGTACTTGCGTTGCAGCAGGTAGGCCGCGGTCAGTCCGGCCACCCCGCTGCCGATGACGCCGATGCGTTCTCCCGTGATCTCCACACCGGTCCTTCGGGACCGCGGCCCGGCCGGATTGGCGGGCCGGGCGACCAATCCACCGGGGCGGGGTGCGCGAATCCCGGGCATGCCGAACACCACCGCGCACCGTCTCGCTTCGTTCGCCGAAAAGCTGCTCGGCGGGCCCCTGCCCGTCGGCCTCCGCACCTGGGACGGCACCCGCGCCGGCCCGGCGGACACGCCCACCGTCGTGCTCCGCAACCGCCGCGCCCTGCGCCGCCTGCTCTACGCGCCCGGCGAGCTGGGGCTCGCGCGCGCCTACGTCACCGGGGACCTCGACGTCGAGGGCGACCTCGCCGACGGCTTCCGCCGGATCTGGGCCCTCACCCGCACGGGAGAGCTCAACCGGGTCGCGCTCGGGCCGCGCGACTGGGCGGAGGCCGTCGCACTGGCCGCTCGCCTGGGGGTCGCGGGGCTGCCGCCGAAGCCGCCCGCCGAGGAGGCCCGGCTGTCCGGGAAGCTGCACAGCCTGCTGCGCGACCGGTCCGCCATCGCCCACCACTACGACCTGGGCAACGCGTTCTACCAGCTGCTGCTGGACGAGTCGATGGCCTACTCGAGCGCGTACTTCACCTCGGAGTCGCAGAGCCTGGCCCAGGCGCAGCACGACAAGCTGGAGCTGATCTGCCGCAAGCTGGGGCTGCGGCCGGGCATGCGGCTGCTGGACGTCGGCTGCGGCTGGGGCTCGCTGCTGGTCCACGCGGCCAAGCATCACGGCGTCGAGGCCGTGGGGATCACGCTGTCGGCGGAGCAGCTGCAGCACGTCCGCGGCCGGCTCGCCCAGCACGACCTCGAGGACCGCGTCGAGGTGCGCCGTCAGGACTACCGCGAGCTGCCGGACGCGCCGTTCGACGCGGTGGCGTCGATCGAAATGGGCGAGCATGTCGGCGAGGTCAACTACCCGGCGTACGCGGCGACGCTGCACCGCATGGTGAAGCCGGGTGGCCGCCTGCTGCTCCAGCAGATGTCGCGCGGGAACGTGGCCCCGGGCGGCGGCGCGTTCATCGAGCGGTACATCGCGCCGGACATGACCATGCGCCCGGTGGGCCGGACGCTGGACCACCTGGAGTCGGCTGGGTTCGAGGTCCGGGACGTACACGCAATGCGTGAGCACTACGTCTGGACGGTCCGGGCCTGGGCGGAGACCCTGGAGGAGAACTGGGCCGACGTCGTCGCGCTGATCGGCGAGACCGGCGCGCGGGTCTGGCGGCTGTACCTGGTGGGCGGGGCGCTGGCGTTCGAGGAGAACCGGATGGGTGTGGACCAGATCCTGGCCGTGCGGCCCGGCGAGCACGGCCGGTCCGGGATGCCGGCGACGCGGGAGTGGTGCTGATGCCGCAGCTGCTGGTCACGGCCGTCGTCACGCTGGTGGCGGTCGCGGTGACGTTCGGGATCGCGCTGGCGCGCGGGCGGTACGACACGATCGACAGTTTCTGGGGGCTCGGATTCGCGATCGTCGCGCTCGTGGCCTTCCCGTTCGGCGACGGCCCGCTCCCGCTGCGGCTCGTGGTGGTCCTCCTGACGGTCGTCTGGGGTGTCCGGCTTTCGGTGCACCTGCACCTGCGCAACCACAAGCTGCCCGAGGACCCGCGGTACGCCCGGATGGGCCACGGGCGGCTGAAGATGTTCGTCCGGGTGTACCTGTTCCAGGCGGTGGTCCTGTACTTCGTGTCGCTGCCGGTGCAGTTCGCGGTGGACGGCACGGGTATCGGCGTGCTCGGCTGGCTGGGCATCGTCGTGTGGGCGGTGGGTTTCGCGTTCGAGACGATCGGCGACGACCAGCTGCGCCGGTTCAAGGCCGACCCGGCGAACCGCGGCCGCGTACTGGACACGGGCCTGTGGCGCTACACGCGTCACCCGAACTACTTCGGCGACGCGTGCGTGTGGTGGGGCCTGTACCTCCTCGCGTGTTCGACCTGGCCGGGCGCGGCGACGGTCCTTTCCCCCGTGGCGATGACGTTCACGCTGGCCCGCGGGACGGGAAAGCCCATGCTGGAGAAGGGAATGGCCCGCACCCGCCCGGCGTACGCGCAGTACGTCGAGCGCACCAGCGGGTTCTTCCCGTTGCCGCCGAAGAAGGTCACTCCCCGGTGAGGCCGTCGGTGAGTTCGCGCAGCACGTCGAGGTGCCCGACGTGCCGCGCGGTCTCCTCGATCATGTGCGTGAGGACCCAGCGGACGTTGAAGGTCTCGCCCTTGTGCGTGACTTCGTCGTCGAAGCTGAGTTTTGCGACGATCTCCCGGCTGCGCGCGCACTGCTTTTCGTAGTCGGCGAGCAGGGTTTCGAGTTCGGTGCCGGGCGGGACCCGGAACTCGGCGTCCGGGTCCTGTTCGAGTTTCGCTTCCCAGGTGTCTTCTGCACCGTCGACGACGACGCCGAACCAGAACCATTCGTCGAGCGTGAGGTGGGCGACCAGGCCGGCGACGGTGGTGAGTTCGCTGGGCAGGTGGACCTGGCGGGCTTGTTCGCCGGTGAGCCCGCCGGCTTTCCAGGCGACGGTGGCGCGGTGGTAGTCGAGGAGGCTGGTGAGGATGTCCCGTTCACCGCCGGTGAGCGGGACCTTGGGGCGGTGAGGTCGTTCGGTCATGGGCGGGACTCTGCCAGAGGGGTCCGACAGTTCCGGGTGGCGCCGCCGGTTCACCGGGAGAACTTGGCGAGGTGGCTGTCGACCCAGGTGCGCCCGAACCCGGCGAGGACAGGGCCGGACCAGCGGCCGGCGATCTTGACGTCGGCCCAGAGGGGCATGCTGGGACCGCCGATCGTGCCGTGGCCGACCTGGACGGCCGATGCGCCTTCGGGCCAGCGGAAGACGAAGTGCGCGTACATGAAGAGCCAGGCCCGGTTTCCGGCGGCGTCTTTGGTTTCCCGCGGGCCTTCGGTGGGGTAAGGGGCGCGGTAGAAGGTCTGGGTTCTGGTTCCGGAGCGGAATTCGTCGGGGATGAGACCGGGGCGGAGGAGCGGGTCAGTCTTCGACAATGGTGATCGTGCCGGTGCCATCGCAGCTTCCGCAGCCCTTTCCCCTGCAGTCACCACAGGTACGAGTGATGTTTTCCATACGAGAATCGTGACATCACCTTCAAGGTGAACACCACTACCACTCGCGTATACGCATAGAGAGATTATTCGGTTTCCTGACTGAATTCGTCGGCGACCGACCGAAGAAAATCGGTCGCTTCTCCACCCCTCAGCGCATGCGACCGGAAGAACTCGAACAACTCGAGGTGATAACCGATATCCCGCGGATCACGCAACGCGACCGTGCCGGAGAACAACTCGACCGTGACCAGCCGCTCGTCGTAGATCACGAAGAGGTTCAACGGAGACGCCCGAACTTCACTCGCCTGCGGGATGACCGAGATCTCGATGTTCTCCCGCTCGCTCAGTGCAGCAAGGTTCGCCGACTGGCCGATCATCACGGAGAGCGATGCCCGCCGCCAGCGGACCGCCTGCTCGGTCAACACGAACTCGAACCAACGCCCGGTTTCGCTCAACACCCGCTGCCAGGACAACCGCGCTTCGAGCATCTTGCCGACATCACGCTCCGGCCGGCCTTTGACGGTCGAGGTGAGCACGTGCCGCGCGTAGTCCGGCGTCTGCAGCAGGCCACTGGGGATCGCGGGCAGAAACTGCCGAACCACCTGCGAGGACTCGTGCAGCGCCTTGATTTCGAGCTGACCACGCCACAGCCCGGTGCGCGCGAGCGTCCGCCACGACGTGTACCCGACGTTCGCGACCCGGGCCAGCGCCACGAGCTTTTCGGCGGCATCGGCCGGGACGGCCAGCGCCGCGACGATCTGCTCGACGTCGATCACCGACGGGAGGATCTTGCCTGTCTCGATGCGGCTGATCTTCGCCTGGCTCATGGCACACCGCGCAGCCAGTCTCTCGCCCGAGAGACCAGCAGCTTGCCGCAGTTCGCGCAGCAGCTCCGCCAAGGTCGCGCGCTGCTCATCCTGCTGGTCCGGCTCCAGCATCCCATTCGCCAAACGGCACCCCGTGACTCAGAGCCAAATCTCGCCAATGACGATACTGCGCCGAATCGGCCCCCTCAACCAACTCGGCACCGATGAATGTCCCGTCGGGATTGTAGTCGAGATGCACCACCGCCACCTCGTCGAAGAGCCAGAAGTCCTGATCAGGCAGCCCCCAGCTGCACTCCGTGATATCGACCACCCGGTAATCCTCACCGGCCGCGATATTTCCGGGAATACCCCAGGCGCGCTGGTAGCGAAGGTAATCCGTCAACGGACGGCGGATCAATTTGGCGCGCTGAACGGTTCGACCGGACGCAACGATCTTCTCGATACGGCCATGCCACGAGGCGTTGTGATCTGCAGGACGTTCGCCACCGGCCAGAAACAATTCGATGTTGGACTGTTCGGCCGGCATCGCGTAAGTCTGCCGCGTTTCGAGCCGGAACGCCGACACCCTGAACTCGTCGAAGTACCTCGTCCACTCAGCGCCCAAGCGCACGCAAGGCCTCCTCGACAAGGTCCACCGACAGCTCGACAGCCTGTTCACACGAGGAGAACACCAGCCCCTCGCTGCTCGTGACCGCGTTCCCCTGCAGTACGAGTGTGTTGCGATCCGACAGGTAGACAGTCGGGCACGTACCGTCATCGCACGTCCCGGCAAGCTTCCTGAGTTTCATAGGCGCCACGCTAACGGGCACGCTCAGTGCACACAAGACTACCCAGCGGTTACTCTCGTGTTCGCATAACCCCGCTCACGAAGCCGTCACCTTCGCTCGATAAGTCGACTTCTTCGCCTGGTTCCCGCACACCCCCATCGAGCACCACCGCCGCGTCCCCGGCCGGGACGTGTCCAAAAACAACGCCCCGCACCGCTCCCCCGCACACCGCCGCACCCGCGCGAACTCCGGCGATGTCACCAACTCCAGCGCATCCCGGGCCACCAAAGCCAGCATCGCCGACCCAGGATCCGCCGCCTGCCAACGCAACTCACCCGACACCGCAAGCGAAGGCGCCGGCACCGGCAAAGCCGCGAACCGGTTCAACCGCTGCCGCGACGACGGCCGCAGCGAACCCGTCAACAGCTCGTGAACCGCCTCCCGCACCGCCCGGGCGTCACGAGACGACGAAGGCACGACCGGCGACGAAAACGGCCCGAACTGATCGATCCAAGCCCCCCACGCCCGCTCGTCCGGCAGCTCCTCGGTCTCCCCCGGCGTCCCGCGGTAGCGAAGGGTCCGGATGAAGTCGAGGCACAGCCGGCCCGCGCCCGCGCGGAATCTGTCCGTCATACGGGTCACAGTACGCCGGAACCGGTTTGACTGGTACCGTCGGGAACCGATCAAACCGGTTCCAAGAGGGGGCGCGCGTGACCGAGACCGAACAGAAGGCCCCGCCCGGGTGGCTCGTGCTGCTGCTGGCCGTCTCCTGTGGACTGACCGTCGCCAACCTCTACTACGCCCAGCCGCTGCTCGCCGAGCTGCGGGGGACCTTCGGGGTCGGTGAGGCCGCCGCCGGGGGTGTCGTCACCGCCACGCAGATCGGGTACGCCGCCGGGATGCTGCTGCTCGTCCCGCTCGGGGACCGGCTCGAGAACCGAGGCCTCGTCGCGACACTGCTCGCCGTCGCCTGTGCCGGGCTCGTCGTCACCGGGGTTGCGCCCGGGTTCGCCGTCCTGCTGATCGCTTCGCTCGCCGTCGGGGCCGCGTCGGTCGTCGTGCAGATCCTCATCCCGTTCGCCGCCGACATCTCGCCCGATGCCATCCGCGGGCGGATCGTCGGGCGGGTCGTCAGCGGGCTGCTCTTCGGCATCCTGCTCTCGCGGGTCGTCGCCAGCTTCCTCGCCGAGGTCACCGGCTGGCGGGTCGTCTTCCTCATCTCGGCCGCCGCGATGGCCGCGCTCGCCCTCGTGCTGCGGTTCATCCTGCCGCCCCGCGCGCCCAAGACCGACGTCCCCTACGGGCAGCTGCTCCGCTCCACCTTCGCCATGGCGCGCAAGCACCCGGCGCTGCGGCACCGCGCCCTCTACCAGTCCGCGATGTTCGGGGCCTTCAGCGCCTTCTGGACGACCATCGCCTTCGTGCTGACCGCGCCGCCGTTCAACTACTCCCAGCTCGGCGTGGGCCTCTTCGCGCTGGCGGGCGCCGCCGGCGCCGCGGTCGCGCCGCTGGCCGGGCGGTGGTCGGACCACGGCCACGGCCGGCCGCTCACCGCGGGCGCCTTCGTGCTCTGCGCCGCGGCCTTCGCGCTGGCCGGCTTCGGTGCGCACAGCGTCGTCCTGCTGGCGATCGCCGCGATCGCCGTCGACATGGCCGTCCAGACGACGCTGGTGGTCGGGCAGCACACGATCTACCAGCTCGACCCGTCGGCCCGCGCCCGGATCAACAGCGTCTACCTGGGCACGTTCTTCATCGGCGGCGCGATCGGCTCCCAGGCGGGCTCGGTCGCCTACCACCTCGGCGGCTGGACGGCGGTCGTCGTGTTCGCCGGCGTGCTCCCCCTGCTCGGCCTGGCCGGGATGACCCGCACGCAGGTCTAACGCGCCAGCAGCCCGAGAACCAGCGCCAGCGGCGGCCACGCCTCCCGCCCACGACGGGTGCACGCGAAGGCACGCTGCCGCACCTCCGGCCCGGCCAGCGGCAGCAGCGTCACCCCCGGTTGCGTGGCCCGGCCCACCGGCATCAGGCCGACCGCGGGAGCCGGCCCCGTCACGATCAGGTCCTCCACCAGCTCCAGGCTGTCCGCGCGGTGCGTCACCGCCGGGGTGAACCCCGCCATCGCCGCCAGGCGGCGGACGACGTCCTCGTCGGCGCTGTTGCGGGAGTTGACGATCCAGCCGTGGCCGCGGAACGCCTCGAAAACCGCCAGCGCCCCTTCGCCGCGGGCCAGGGACGCGTCCGCAGCCGGGACGGCGAGCCCCCAGCGCGCTGTCCACAATGGACTCGCCGTGAGCGTGGAGTCCACACTGGCCGGAGCGAGATCGTAGTCGTAGGTGAGGGCGAGGTCGATGTCGTCGGCCAGCAGCGCCGCAAACGCTTCCCAGGGCTCGTACTCGCTGATCCGCAGCTCCACCCGCGGGTGGTGCTCGGCGAGCGCGGCCGCGGCGGGGAGCACCGAGCGCCGCACGGCCGTGGCGAACCCGGCCACCCGCACGGTGCCGGCCGGCTCGGCGTGGGGGTCGAGGTCGGCGTGGGCGGCCTCCACGGCGGCGAGGATCGTCACGGCGTGTTCGGCCAGCCGCCGCCCCGCGGGCGTGAGCCGCACGCGCCGGCCGTCCGGTTCGAGCAGCGGCACGCCGGTTTCCCGCGCCAGGACCGCGATCTGCTGCGAGACCGTGGACGTGGTCGTCCCGAGCACGTCCGCCACCGCCCGCATCGAGCCGTGGCGGGACAGCTCGAGCAGGAACCGGAGCCGGCGCGTGTCCACGCGCTCATTGTCCATGAATCGCGAACGGTATGTCCATGATTGCCACGTGGACATGAACGGTCGTGGTCGGCTTTGCTGGACCCGTGCCGTCCTCGTCCCGCGCCGGAGCGTCCCTCGCCGTCGCCGCCATGCTCTGTGTCCAGCTCGGTCTCGCCGTGTCGGTCGGCCTGTTCGATCAGGTGGGTCCCGCAGGAGCCGCGTGGCTGCGCCTGGCGTGGGCCGGGGTGCTGCTGCTCGTCGTGGTCCGGCCGCGGCCGTCGTCGTTCCGGCGCAGCACGTTCCTGGCCTGCTGCGGGCTGGGCGTGGTCACGGCGGGGATGACCATGCTGTTCATGGAGGCCGTCGCCCGGTTGCCGCTGGGCACGGCGAGCGCGCTGGAGTTCCTCGGCCCGCTGACCGTCGCCGTCACGCGCGGCCGCGGCGGCAAGCGGCTGTGGCCGGTCCTCGCCGCGGCCGGCGTGCTGCTGCTGACCCAGCCGTGGCAAGGCAGCGTGGACCTGCCCGGAGTCAGCTACGCACTCGCGTCGGCGGTCTGCTGGGCGGCCTACATTCTGCTGACGCAACGGGTCGGCGACGAAGTGGCGGGCGTGCGCGGACTCGCGGTGTCGATGCCGGTGGCGGGCCTCGTGGCGACGCTCGTCTACGGACCGGAGGTGCTCGGGCACCTGACCTGGCCGCTGCTGCTGACCGGCCTCGGCCTCGCGGTGCTGCTGCCGGTGGTGCCGTTCGCGCTCGAAATGCTCGCGCTGCGGCGGCTGACGGCCCCCGCGTTCGGGACGCTGATGAGCCTGGAACCGGCCATCGCCCTGACGATCGGGTTCGTCGTGCTCCACCAGGTCCCGGACGCCGCAGCGGCGGCGGGCGTGGTGTTCGTCGTGGCGGCCGGGATCGGCGCGGAGCGGACCGGGGCGCGGGAGCCGGCCGGGCAGCCGGCCTAGGCGAACACCTCCCGCCGCGCGGCCACCCACTCCGCATACGTCGTGCCCGGACGGCCGAGCAGCTCCTCGACGACGCCGGTCGGCACCTGCGGGTGCCGCAGGGTCTCCGCGAAGCCCGCCAACAGCCAGCCGACGGCCGATTCCGGGACGCCGTACCCGATCCACTGCGCGCGCTGCTCCGCCGGGGTCAGCTCGCGGAACCGGATCTCCTTGCCCAGCACCGCCGCCAGGGTGTCGACCTGGCCGCGCAAGCTGATGGCCTCCGGTCCACTGAGGACATACGTCGTGCCGATGTGGCCGTCCGAGACGAGCACCCGGGCCGCCACGGCCGCGATGTCGCCGAGGTCGATGGGCGTCTGCGTCGCGTCGCCGTAGGCCATCGCGACTTCGCCCGCGCGGACCATGGGCGCCCAGTCGAGCGTGTTGTTCATGAACACGCCGGGCCGCAGGAAGGTCCAGGCGAAGCCGGCGTCCCGGACCGCGGCCTCGACGGCGGCGTACTCGTGGCCGCTGGACCCTTCGTGGTCGTCGCCGACGCTGCTGCCCGACAGGGCGACCACCCGCTCGACGCCGGCGTCCGAAGCCAGCTCGCAGAACCGCCGGACGGTCCGCGCCATCGGCGCCAGATACACCGCCGAGACGCCCTTGAGCGCGACCGGCAGCGTCGACGGCCGCGCCAGCGAGCCCACGACCACCTCGACTTCGCTCGGCAGCTGCGCGCGTCCGGGGTCGACGGTCAGCGCCCGCACCGACACCCCGGCGGTCAGCAGTTCGTCGACCACCAGCCGCCCGACGCTGCCGGTCGCGCCCGTCACCAGGATCGTCATGAACACCCTCCTCGTTCTCGTATGACGTACGAGATCGTACGGCATACGAGAACGCGGATGCACGCGAAATCGAAACTTCAGGAAGTGATGGTCGGCAGCTCGGGCGCCGCGACGTCGTAGACCTTGCCGTCCTGGGTCAGCAGGGCCGCCAGGACCTTGGCCTTGCGGTCGGTCTGCTCCGCGGTCCCCCAGCGCACGATCTTCCCGCTGGCCAGGGTGAACTCCACGCTCGCCGGCGTCTTCGCCGTCGCCGTCGTGACCTGCTTCAGCAGCTGCTCCGGGATCACCCCGAGCACCGCCGTCACCGCCCGGGTCACCGGGTCGTCCGCCGACACCTTCGGCAGCTTGAGCTCCGGCAGGCCCGGGGGCCGCGCCGCGACCGTCTTGAACACCACGCCGCCGCCGTCGACGAGGTGGACGCCGTCGCCGCCCGGGCCGCTGTCGAAGAACGCGATCGCCGTCCGCTCGGTCACCGTGATCTCGACCGTGTTCGGCCACGACCGGGACACCTCGACCGTGGCGATGCCCGGCATCGCGGCCACCCGGTCGCGGATCTCGTCCGTGCTCAGCCGCAGCATCGGCTTGTCGGCCGGCACCGCCGCGACCGTGCGGATCTGGTCGGCGGGCACGGTGCGCGAGCCGGTGACCGCGACGTCCTGCACCCCCAGCATCGAGCTGAAGAACAGCAGGTACACCATCGCCACGATGGTCAGCACGGTCAGCAGCGCGACCCACCGGCGGCGGATCTCCACCTGCCGGTTGGGCCGGTTTCGCGGCGACGGACGCGCCGCGGCGCGGGTCCGGCGGCGCTCCTCCTCGGAGCGCCGCCCCCGTCGTTGCCGGGCCAGGGCCGCGCGATCCGGTGCGTCTTCTTCCGAAGGACGGCGTTCCCTGGTCGGACTCATGGCCTCAGCGCTTGTCCAGCTCGGCGAGGATCTCCGGGCCCAGCTGCGTCACGTCCCCGGCGCCCATGGTCACCACGAGGTCGCCCGGCTTGGCCAGCCCGGCCACCAGCGGCGCGGCGAGGTCGAACGCCGGCTCGTAGTGCACCGACGCGGTCACCCGGTCGGCGATCAGCGCGCCGGTGACCCCCGGCTCGGGCTCTTCGCGGGCGCCGTAGACGTCCAGCACGACGACCTCGTCGGCCAGCGACAACGCCTCGGCGAACTCCGTCGAGAACGTCTTGGTCCGCGAGTACAGGTGCGGCTGGAACACCACGATCACCCGGCCGCCCCCCGCCGCCGTGCGGACCGCGCGGAGCTGGGCGGCCACCTCGGTCGGGTGGTGGGCGTAGTCGTCGTAGACGCGGACGTCACCGGCCCGGCCCTTGAACTCGAACCGCCGCCGAACGCCGCCGAACGCCGCGAGCCCCCCGACCATGCCCTCGACCGGCGCGCCCAGCTCGATCCCGGCCAGCAGGGCCGCGAGCGCGTTGTTCGCCATGTGGTCGCCCGGCACCGCGACCGTGACGTCGATCAGCTTGGTCTTCAGCGAGATCCGCACGACGCCGCCGTCGGGCCGCGACTCGTAGGACATGATCTTGGCGTCGTCGGGGCCGCTGACCCAGTAGCCGTACCGCTGCACCCGGATCCGGCGCTTGGCGGCCAGGTCGCCCAGTGCGTCGGCGCCCTCGTCGTCGGCGCAGACGATCAGCAGCCCGTCCGGGTCGAGGCGGTCGAGGAAGTCGGTGAACACCTTCGTGTAGGCCTCGGCCGTGCCGTGGTGGTCGAGGTGGTCCGGCTCGATGTTCGTCACCACCGCGACCGACGGCGAATAGGCCAGGAACGAGCCGTCGCTCTCGTCGGCCTCGGCGACGAAGATCCCGCCTTCGCCGTGGTGGGCGTTGGCGCCGGACTCGTTGAGGTCACCGCCGATGGCGAACGACGGGTCGAGCCGGCAGTGCTGCAGCGCCACCGTCAGCATCGACGTCGTCGACGTCTTGCCGTGCGTGCCCGCGATGCAGGCGACGCGGTGGCCCGCCATCAGCCCGGCCAGCGCCTCGGCCCGGTGCAGCACCGGGATCCCCGCCTCACGGGCCGCGGCCAGCTCGGGATTGGTCTCCTTGATGGCCGTCGAGACGACCACAGCCGACGGCAGCTGCGGCAGCGCCGAGATGTTCGAAGCGCTCTGCCCGACGAACAGCTCGGCGCCCTGCGCACGCAGCGAGAGCAGCGCGCGCGACTCCTTGGCGTCCGAACCCGACACGAAGGCCCCTCGGGCCAGCAGGATCCGCGCGATCCCGGACATGCCGGCCCCGCCGATCCCGATCAGGTGCGCGCGGCGCAGCTCTTCAGGCAGTTCAGACACCGGCGACCTCCAGGACGATGCGAGCGAGAGTCTCGTCGGCTTCGCGGTGGCCCATGCCGACCGCCGCCGCCCCCATCTTCGCGACGCGGTCGGCGTCGGTGACCAGCGGGACGACCAGCTCGGCGACCTTGGCCGGGCTGAGGTCGGCGTCGTCGATCATCAGCGCGGCGCCGGCGTCGACGGCGGGGCGGCCGTTGGTCGCCTGCTCGCCGTTGCCGATCGGCAGCGGGACGAACACCGCGGGCAGCCCGACCGACGTCACCTCGGCGACGGTCATCGCGCCCGAGCGGCAGATCGCGACGTCGGCGGCGGCGTAGGCGAGGTCCATCCGCTCCAGGTACGGCACCGGCACGTACGCCGGCTTGCCCGGGAACTCCTGCACGACCAGCGTGTTCTTCGGCCCGTGCGCGTGCAGGACGCCGACCCCGGCGTCCGCGAGGTCCTTCGCCGCGCCGGACACGGCCGCGTTGATCGACTGCGCCCCCTGCGACCCGCCGAACACCAGCAGCGTCGGCGCGTCCGGGTCCAGCCCGAAGAACTCCCGCGCCTCGGCCCGGAGCGCGGCCCGGTCCAGGGCCGTGATCGACCGCCGCAGCGGGATCCCGACGACCTCGGCCTTCGGCAGCGGCGTCCCCGGGACGGCCACGGCGACGCGCTTGGCGAACCGCGCGCCCACCTTGTTCGCCAGGCCGGCCGACTTGTTGGCCTCGTGCACGACGATCGGGACGCGCCCGCGCGCGGCCAGGTAGGCCGGCAGGGCGACGTAGCCGCCGAAGCCGACGACGACGTCCGCGCCGACCCGGTCCAGCACCTCACGGGTCTTGCGGACCGAGTCGCGGACCTTCAGCGGCAGCCGGACCAGCTCCGGCGTCGGCTTGCGCGGCAGCGGCACCGGCGGGATCAGCTCCAGGGGGTAACCGCGGGCCGGGACGAGCTTGTTCTCCAGGCCGCGCTCGGTGCCGAGCGCGACGACCGTCGCGTCCGGTCGCAGCCGCATGACGGCGTCGGCCAGGGCGAGGGCGGGTTCGATGTGTCCTGCGGTGCCACCTCCGGCGACCACGACCACGGGCCCCTTGCCCGTGGCGGCTCGCTCGGTTCCCTTGACGGGCTTACTCACCTATGACCTCTCCGGTTCGCGGTACTCCGGGTACCACGGCTCGCTGTTGTCCGCGCAGCCCCGCCGCGAGACGTGGCCGTGCTCGTCCGTGCCGCGCTGCGGCGCACCGGTTCGCGGACCGACCTGCGTCGTTCCTGTGCCGGGGCGGGCCGGGCCGCACGGGGCGCCGGCCTGGCCGCCTTCGCCCCGGGCCGCCCCGCCCCCTTGCGCGTGGCGGGCGGGCGGTACGGGTCGGGCGCGGGCAGCCGCAGCAGGCGTCCGAATTTACCCGGCCCCTGCGTGCGCAGCGCGGCCACCGCCTCCGGTTCGTGCCGGGCGGCGTTCGCGAGCACGCCCATGATGAGCATGGTGATCACCAGCGAGGTGCCGCCGTAGGAGATCAGCGGCAGCGTGACGCCGGTGACCGGCAGCAGGCCGACGACGTACCCGATGTTGATGCCGGCCTGGGCGACGAGGAACACCGTCAGCGTGCCGGAGACGATCCGGATCCACGGGTCGATGTTGCGGGTGGCGATCCGCAGGCCGACCACGGCGACCCCGCCGAAGAGGACGAGCACGACGACGCAGCCGATCAGGCCGAGCTCCTCGCCGATCAGGGCGAAGATGAAGTCGTTCTGCACGTTCGGCAGGTAACCCCAGTTGGACGTGCCCTGGCCCAGGCCCTTGCCGAGGAATCCGCCGTCGGCCAGGGCGAGCTTCGCCTGGTTGGCCTGGAACCCCTCGGCGGTGGTGTCGGCGTCCGGCGAGAGGAACGACATCACGCGCGCGAGCCGGTAGGGCGCGATGAGGGCCAGCACGAGCACCCCGGCCAGGCCGCCGGCGAGGATGACGCCGAACAGCCGTTTCGGGGCGCCGGCGAACCACAGCAGCGCCAGCAGGACCACGGCGAGGGTGACCGTGCCGCCGAGGTCGGGCTGCAGCATGACCAGGGCGAACATCAGCAGCGCGATCGGCACCACGGGCACCAGCAGGTGCCGCCACTGGTGGATCACGTTGTACTTGATCACCAGGATGTGGGCGCCCCAGAAGGCCAGCGCGACCTTCGCGGCCTCGACCGGCTGGAAGGTGAACTCGCCGATCTTGAACCAGCCCTGCGAGCCGTTGACCGTCGAGCCGAGCGGGGTGAGCACGAGCACCAGCAGGCCGAGGCAGATCACCGTGGCGGTGGCCGACATCCGCCGGATCCGCTCCAGCTTGACGCGCAGGCCCAGCCAGAACACGACCGAGCCGAGGGCGACGAAGACCAGGTGCTTGACGAACAGCGAGTACACGCCGCTGCCGGTCTTCGGGTTGTAGGAGGCCACCGACGACGCCGAGAGCACCATGACGATGCCGATGACGGTGAGCACGCCGGTGAGGGCGAGCACGAGGTGGAACGACGCCAGCGGCCGCGAGAGCCACGCGGTCAGCGCGGTCCGGAACGCGACGAAGCCGCTCTCCTTGCGCTCGCGGCGCGGCCGCTTCGGCGGTGCTTCGGGCTTGCTTTCAGCTGTCGTCACTCGGCTCCCCCGCTGCGTCGTCGCGGAGGACATGCACCGCCGCGGCGAACGCGTCGCCGCGGGCGCCGTAGTTCGGGAACATGTCCAACGACGCCGCGGCGGGTGCCAGCAGCACCACGTCACCGGGCCGGGCCATCGCGCTGGCCGCACTCACCGCCGCAGTCATGGGTTCATCGTCACCCGGACGGAGGCTGTTCACCGGGACATCCGGCGCGTGTCGCGCAACCGCGGCGGCGATCACGGGTGAATCCACACCGAGGAGCACGACCCCGCGCAGGCGGCCGGCGATGCTGCTCACGAGTTCGTCGACCGAGGCGCCCTTGAGCTGGCCCCCGGCGATCCACACGATGCTCTCGTGCGCCCGCAGGGACCCGGCGGCCGCGTGCGGGTTGGTCGCCTTCGAGTCGTTGACGTACCGCACCCCGGCCACCTCGGCGACCTCGGCGGCCCGGTGCGGGGCCGGCTGGTACTCGCGCAGCCCCTTCAGCACGGCTTCGGGCGTGACGCCGTGGGCGCGGGCCAGCGCGGCCGCGGCGAGGGCGTTGGCGACGTTGTGCGGGCCCGCCGGACGGACGTCCGACAGCGTGGCGAGCTCCTCGGCGCTGTTCGCCGGGTCGGCGACGAAGGCGCGGTCGACCAGCAGGTCCTCGACCACGCCGAGTTCGCCGGCGCGCGGGGTGTCGAGCTGGAAGCCGACGCGGCGGGCGCTCCCGGGCGCGTGTTCGGCGGCGATCCGGGTGGACCAGTCGTCGTCGGCGTTGTGCACGGCGACCTTGGCTCGGGCGTACACGCGCCCCTTCGCGGCCGCGTACTCGTCCATCGAGCCGTGCCAGTCGATGTGGTCCTCGGCCAGGTTCAGCACCACGGCCGCGTCCGGCGCCAGCGTCGAGGACCAGTGCAGCTGGAAGCTGGACAGCTCCACGGCCAGCACGTCGTAGCCCGCGCGGACCGCGTCGAGCGCCGCGTAGCCGATGTTCCCGCAGGCCACGGCGTTGGAGCCGGCCGCATTGAGGATCGATTCGAGCATGCCGGCGGTGGTCGTCTTGCCGTTGGTGCCGGTCACCACCAGCCAGGACGGCGGGTGCTCGCGCAGCTGCCCGACGCGCCAGGCCAGCTCGACGTCACCGATCACCTCGACCCCGGCTTCGGCCGCGGCCACGAGCAGCGGCGACGTCGGCCGCCAGCCGGGGCTGGTGACGACGAGCGCCGTTCCTTCCGGCGGTTCGGTCAGCCCCGGCACCAGCTCGGCACCGAGGCCTTCGAGCTCGGCCAGGCGCTCGGCGTTGCCGTCGGTGACGGTGACGCGGGCACCCAGCTCGACCAGCACCGGCACCACCGACTTGCCGGTGACCCCCGCCCCGGCGACGAGAACGTGACGACCATTGACGTCCACGATCAGCCGCCGAGACCCAGCTGCTCGCTGTAGAACAGGCCGAGCCCGAACATGCAGCAGATCGCCGAGAGCAGCCAGAACCGGATGATCACCGTGGTTTCGGCCCAGCCGGCGAGCTCGAAGTGGTGGTGGAACGGCGCCATCCGGAACAGCCGCCGCCGGGTCGTCCGGAACACCGCGATCTGCGCGACCACCGAGATCATCTCGACCATGAACAGGCCGCCGATGACGATGGCGAGCAGCTCGGTGCGGGTGGTCATCGAGAGCCCCGCGACCAGGCCGCCGAGGGCCAGCGAGCCGGTGTCGCCCATGAAGATCTTCGCCGGGGCCGCGTTCCACCAGAGGAACCCGACGCAGGCGCCGGTCGCCGCGGCGGCGACCACGGCCAGGTCCAGCGGGTCGCGGACGTCGTAGCAGGCGGGCGCCGGGCCGTTGGAACAGGACAGCCGCTCCTGCCAGAACGAGATGACCACGTAGGTGGCCAGCACCATCGCCGCCGCGCCGCCGGCCAGGCCGTCGAGGCCGTCGGTGAAGTTCACCGCGTTCGACCAGCCGGAGATGACGATGTAGCAGAAGATCACGAAGATCACCGACGGGAAGGTGATCAGCGCGAGGTCACGGACGTAGGAGAGGCTCTCCGACGCCGGCGTGATGCCGTGCTCGTTCGGGAAGTTCAGCACCAGCACCGCGAACGCGACGGTGACCACCAGCTGGCCGACCAGCTTCGCGGTCTTGTTCAGCCCCAGGTTGCGCTGCTTGCGGATCTTGATGAAGTCGTCGAGGAACCCGACGATCCCCAGGCCCACCGCGAGCATCAGGACGAGCAGCCCCGACGCCGTCGGCGCGCCGCTGCGGGAGTTGAACATCCAGTTGATCAGGTGCGCGGCGAAGTACCCGACGACCATCGCGATGATGATCGCGACCCCGCCCATGGTCGGGGTACCGCGCTTGGACTTGTGTCCCTGGGGGCCTTCCTCGCGGATCTCCTGGCCGAAGCCCTGCCGGGAGAAGACCCGGATCAGGTAGGGCGTGAGCAGGATGGAGATCAGCAGGCCCGCCGCGGCCGCGATCAGGATGCTGATCACGCGTCACCACCGTTCGAGCGATTCTCGGAGTTGTCGGTTTCCCGGGGTTCGAGCAGGGCCTCGGCGACCCGCCAGAGGCCGGCGGCCTTGGAGGCCTTGACCAGGACCACGTCCCCGGGGCGCAGCTGATCATGCAGCAGGGCGATCGCGGCCTCGACGTCGGGTACCAGAGCCGACTCCTCGCCCCAGGAGCCTTCCTGGAACGCGCCCTGGTGCATGGCCGCCGCCTCGGGCCCGATCACGACGAGCTTCGAGATGTTGAGCCGGACGACCAGCCGGCCGATCTCGTCGTGGGCGTTGACCGAGTCCGCGCCCAGCTCGCCCATCACGCCGAGGACGGCCCAGGACCGGCGGCCGGTGTCCCGCGTCATCGCCGCGAGGGCCTTGAGACCGGCCCGCATCGACTCGGGGTTGGCGTTGAAGGAGTCGTTGAGGATCGTGACGCCGTCTTCGCGGGTGACGACCTCCATCCGCCGCGCCGAGCGCCGCTCCACGGCCGACAGCCGGGCGGCGACCTCGGCCGGGGACGACCCCAGCTCCAGGGCGATCGCGGCGGCGGCGAGCGCGTTGCTCACGTGGTGCTCGCCGTGCAGCGGCAGCCGCACGTCGGCCTCCCCGGCCGGGGTGACCAGCCGGAACGACGGGCGGGCCTGGTCGTCGAGCGTGATGCCGGTCGCCCGGACCTGGGCCGACGGGCTCTGGCCGAAGAAGACGACCCGGGCCTTCGTCCGGCTCGCCATGGCGCTGACCAGCGGGTCGTCGGCGTTGAGCACGGCCACGCCGTCCTCGGGCAGGGCCTCGACCAGCTCGCCCTTGGTCTTCGCGATGCCCTCGCGGGAGCCGAACTCGCCGACGTGCGCGCTGCCGACGTTGAGCACCGCGCCGATCCGCGGCGGGGCGATCTCGGCGAGGTGGGCGATGTGGCCGGGCCCGCGCGCGGACAGCTCCAGCACCAGGTGCTTCGTCTCCGCGTCGGCGCGCAACGCCGTCCAGGGGTGGCCGAGCTCGTTGTTGAACGACCCCGGGGGCGCCACCGTCGGGCCGAGCGGCTCCAGCAGCTGCGCGATCAGGTCCTTCGTCGACGTCTTCCCGGACGAGCCGGTGACCCCCACGACCGTCAGGTTGCCTTCGGCCAGGCGCTGCACCACGAACCGGGCGAGCTTGGCCAGCGCGGCCAGCACGGCGGCGCCGGAGCCGTCCTTGTCGCCGGTCAGCGCGACCGACCGCTCGTGGGCTTCGCCCGCACCGATCGGCGGGACGACGATCGCCGGCGCGTCGACCTCGCGGGCGGCCAGCACGGCCACGGCGCCGGCCTCGACCGCCTGCGCGGCGAAGTCGTGGCCGTCGACCTTCTCCCCCGGCAGCGCGGCGAACAGGCCGCCGGGCGTGAGCTTCCGGGTGTCGAACTCCACGGTGCCGGTCACCTGCGCGCCCGGCTCGGCGCGGTGCAGCCGGCCGCCGACGACGTCGGCGATCTCGGCCAGGCTGAGCACGATCACACACTCACCTCGAGTTTGTTGCGGATGGCCGCGGCCAGCTCGTCGCGGTCGGAGAACGGGTGCACGACGCCGCCGGCCTCCTGGCCGGACTCGTGCCCCTTGCCGGCGAGGAAGACGATGTCGCCCGGCCCGGCCAGGGCGACGGCGTGCGCGATGGCCTCGCGGCGGTCGCCGATCTCGACGACCTCGCCGCCCTCGGCGGGGCCGACCGTGCGGGCGCCGGCCAGCATGGCGGCGCGGATGGCCGCCGGGTCCTCGGAGCGCGGGTTGTCGTCGGTGACGATCAGGACGTCGCTGCGGCGGGCCGCGGCCTCGCCCATCATCGGGCGCTTGGCGGTGTCCCGGTCGCCGCCGCAGCCGAGCACGGTGATGATCCGGCCCTCGGTGCGGGCGCGCAGCGCGTCCAGGCCCTGGGCGACCGCGGCCGGCTTGTGGGCGTAGTCGACGACGGCGGTGAACTCCTGGCCGACGTGGACCCGCTCCATCCGGCCCGGCACCTGCACCTCGGCGAGCCCGGTGACGATGTGCTCCAGGGACACGCCCGCGGTGCTCAGGATGGCGGCCGCGAGCACGGCGTTGGCCACGTTGAACTCGCCGGGCAGCGGGATCCGGGCGGGCGCGCTGACGCCGTCCGGGCCGTGCAGGGTGAACGTCTGCTCGCCCTGCGGGGTGGCCTCGATGTCCGTGGCCTTCCACGCCGCTTCGGTGCCCGGATCCGTGGTCACGGTGATCGTCTGCGGGGTGAGCAGGGCCTGGCCCCACGCGCTGTCGACCACGACGACCTCGTGCGTCGAGCGGCCGTCGAACAGCAGCGACTTCGCGGCGAAGTACTCCTGCATGTCCTTGTGGAAGTCCAGGTGGTCCTGGGAGAGGTTGGTGAACGCGCCGACCGCGAACCGGGTGCCGTTGACCCGGCCCAGCGCGAGCGCGTGGCTGGAGACCTCCATCGGCACGTGCGTGACCCCGCGTTCGAGCATCACCGCGAGCAGCGCCTGCAGGTCCGGCGCCTCGGGCGTGGTGAAGCCGCTGACCAGGCGTTCGCCGGCGATCCGGGTCTCGACCGTGCCGATCAGGCCGGTGGTCAGGCCGGCCGCCTGCAGCCCGGCGTCGACCAGGTAGGACGTCGTGGTCTTGCCGGAGGTGCCGGTGACGCCGAGGACGGCCAGCTTCAGGGAGGGCTCGCCGTAGATCCAGGCGGCGATCTCGCCGAGGGCGGCGCGCGGGTCGGCGTGCACCAGGATCGGGACGCCGGCGTCGCGCAGGGCGGGCCGCTCGGCCCCGGCGGCGTCGGTGAGCACCGCGACGGCCCCGGCGGCGACGGCCTGGTCGCTGAAGTCGGCGCCGTGGACGCGGGCGCCCGGGAGTGCGGCGAAGAGGTCACCGGGCAGCACGTGCTGCGCGCGCAGCGTGGTGCCGGTGACGGTCAGCTCGGCCGCGTCGGGCGAGCCGGCGATGAGGCGGGCGTCCGCCCTGGCGAGCAGCGTCGCCAGCGGGACCGGGACGATGCGCGCCGGGCGAGGCGGCGCGGGGACCGCTTTCACCGGGCTTTCCGGCACCTGGGAACTGGACGAGGACACGGACACGGCCAAGAGGCTACCGGCGGCCGTTCCGGGCCCCCGCACGCGGTACGGCGATTGCGTGCGGCCCGGGCACATGTGCTAAGTGGCTCCCTGGACCTCGTTGCCCCGCAACGGTTTCCCGCCCGCCAGCTCATGTGGACACTCTGCCGCAGCCGGTCGTGAGTGGGAAACAGTAGTATAATAAATATTTGAAGAAGGAAAACCGCTGGGGGGGCTGGGCGGGGACGTGGCGCGCGACCCGGAGCTGCTGAAGCTCGTCGGGAAGCCGTTCTCGAAGGAGGACTACGGCGTCGGCCTGCGCAAGGTCCCACTCACGACCGGCTGGGCGGGCCTGCCTGGGCTACGGGGCGATGATGAGCGGGACCTCCGGCGAGGGCCCGTCCGACAACGGGATCTGGTACCGCTGCGTCAGGTACGACGCGATGGTGTGGAACAGCGGCGCGGCGGAGTGCCCCACCGGCAGCGTCGTGTCCGGGGCGTCCAGCCGGATGCCCACGACGAACCGCGGGTGGTCGGCGGGCAGGATGCCCGCGAAGGTGATGTTGTACAGGTGGTCGCTGTAGGCCCTCGTCCGCGGGTCGACCTGCTGGCCGGTGCCGGTTTTCCCGGAGATCTGGTAGCCCTCGACCGCCGCCGTCGGGGCGGTGCCCTTCTGCAGGCCCTTCCCGTTCTGGGCGACCGCGCGCATCATGTCCCGCACCGTCTTGGCGGTCTGCGGACTGACGACTTGGACCGTCTTCGGCGCCGGCTCGGGCACGGTCGTGCCGTCCGGGTTGACCTTGGCCTTGACGATCCGGGGTTCGACGCGCAGGCCGTCGTTGGCGATCGCCTGGTACATCCCGGCCATCTGCAGGATGGTCATCGACAGGCCCTGACCGATCGGCAGGTTGCCGAAGGTGGTCGCCGACCACTGGCTGCGGGCGGGCACCACACCCGCGCTCTCGCCGGGGAGGCCGACGCCGGTGCGCTGGCCGAGCCCGAACAGCTTGAGCAGGTTCGAGTAGCGCTCCTCACCGATCTTCTGCGCCAGCAGCAGGGTGCCGATGTTGGACGACTTGGCGAAGATGCCGGTGGTGGTGAACGTCTGGGTGCCGTGCGTCCAGGCGTCGTGCACCGTCTTGTCGGCCACCTGCAGGGCACCGGGCACCTCGACCGTCGACTCCGGCGTCGCGATGCCGTAGTCGATCGCCCCGGTGGCGGTCACCAGCTTGTTGACCGACCCGGGTTCGAACGGCGTGGTGACGGCCGGGTTGCTCAGGTCCTCGGTGGTCCAGGTGCTCTGGTCGTTGGGGTCGAACGTGGTGTCGTTGGCCAGCGCGTAGACCTCGCCGGTCTTGGCGTCCAGCACGACGGCCTGGCCGCCCTTGGCGTGGGAGTTGCGGACGTAGTCCGACAGCTGGCGCTGCACCTCGTACTGCAGGTCGGAGTCGATCGTGAGCTCGAGGTCCGAGCCGGGGACGGCGGCCTGGATGTCGCGCTCGGTGCCCGGGATGACGACGTTGTCGCTGCCGTTCTTCGTGTTGACCAGCATCCGGCCCGGCGTCCCGGCGAGGTCGTTGTCGCGGATGAGCTCGAGCCCGACGAGGCCGTGCAGGTTGTGCTTGGAGACGTCCGGGTCGTCGGAGCGCCAGTTCGCGGCGCCGACGATGTTCGCCGCCAGGTTGCCGCCCGGGTACTCGCGCAGGGCGCGCTTCTCGACGCCGATCCACGCGAAGTGCTTGACGATGTCGGCGGCGATCGACGGCTCGACGTTGTTCACCAGGTAGGTGAAGGACGCCTGCTTGCGGAACAGGTCGAGCAGCTGCTGCTCGCTGATCACGTTCGGCAGCTTGCCCGCGATGTACTTGGCCGCCGCGGCGGTCTCGGAGTCGAACGTCTTGGCCGTACCGGGATTCTTGGCGGCGAAGTCGTCCATGCTCTTGTGCAGGGCCTTGAGGTTCACCGAAAGCGTCCGCACCTCGACGCTGAACGCCAGCTTGGCGCCGTTGCGGTCCACAATGGACCCGCGCTGGGCGGGGATGTCGATGGTCTGGGCGCGCTGCCGCTCGGCCGCGGCCGAGAGCGCCGCGGCGTCGAACCACTGCACCTGCACCAGTTTCACGCCGGCGACGAGCAGCACGGCGACCAGCAGCAGGCGCACTGCGGAGAACCGGCTGCGGTGCCCGCCGTTGCCGCGGCGGGCGGCGGCGCTGCGTGTCCCGGCGGCGTACGTCCGCCGCGCGCTGCCTGCGGCGCGGGCGCGGACCTGGCTGCGGCCCGAAGCCATCACTGGCCGCCTCCCGGCTGCGCGGGCTGCTCTTCGGCGGGCACGGCGGGCTGGTCGCCCTCGATCGGCGCACCCTGCTGGGACTGCGTGCCCGCGGCCGGCGCGGCGGGCGGCGCGGCCGGCACGACCGGGGCGTCCGCCTTGGCCTTCTTGGGCTCGCCGACGAGCGACGTCCGGCCGTCCGGGCCGACGACGATCCGCGCCGGGTCACCCCCGGGCACCATGCCCAGCTGCTGGGCCGCGGGGGCCAGCGAAGCGGGCGACTCGGCCTTCGCGACGTCGCGCTGCAGCTGTTCCTTCTGTTCGGCCAGGTTCGCGTTGGCCGTGCGCAGCTGCTCGAGCCGGTAGGAGTCGGCGATCGCCTGCGTGGTCAGCCACAGCGTGGTCGCCACCCCGGCGGCCAGCAGCGCCATCATCATCAGCACGAACGACGCCCGCGACTTGGGCAGCAGGGACCGGAGCGCGAGCTTCGGCTTCGGCTCGGCGGCTTCGGGCTTCGGCTGCGGCCGTGGCTCGCGGTCCTTCAGCAGGTCGGCACGCTGGGCACGGCGGGCGTAGGCGCGCTCGGCCGCGGAGGTGCGGCCCCGCGACGCGCGCCGGCCGGGCTCGGGCGCCTTCGGGTCCGGCTCGACGGTGGTCGAGGTGCGGGCGGCGTCGCTGCGGCCCCGCGTCGCCGGCGCGGCCCGGCGGCGGGACTTCGCGGGAGCGGTCATCGCGGCTCTCCGATCCTCTCTGCGGCCCGCAGCCGCACCGAGGCGGCACGCGGGTTTCGTTCGATCTCCTCTTCGCCGGCCTTCTCGGCGCCGCGCGTCAGGAGCTTCAGCTCCGGTCCGTGGCCCGGCAGTTCCACCGGGAGGCCTTCGGGGGTGCGGGACTTCGCGAGCTCGGCCAGCGCCTGCTTGACCAGCCGGTCTTCCAGGGACTGGTAGGACTCGACGACGATCCGGCCCTGCATCGCCAGCGCGCCCAGTGCGGCCGGCATGGCGCGGCGGAGCACCTCGAGTTCGCCGTTGACCTCGATCCGCAGCGCCTGGAAGGTGCGCTTGGCCGGGTGCCCGCCGGTGCGCCGGGTGGCCGCCGGTACGGCGTCGTAGAGCAGCTCGACCAGGCGCCCGCTGTTCGTGAAGGGCTCCTTCTCGCGCGCGGCCACGATCGCCTTGACGATCCGCTGGGCGAAGCGTTCTTCGCCGTAGTCCCGCAGGATGCGGACGAGCTCGCCGGGCGCGTAGGTGTTGAGGACGTCGGCGGCGGTGAACCCGGTGGTCGGGTCCATCCGCATGTCGAGCGGCGAGTCCTTGGCGTAGGCGAACCCGCGTTCGGCGCGGTCCAGCTGCATCGACGAGACGCCGAGGTCGAACAGGATGCCGTCGGCTTTTTCGATGCCCAGGCTGTGGAGCGCCTCGGGCAGCCCGTCGTAGACGGTGTGGACGAGGTCGACGCGGTCGCCGTGGCGGGCCAGGCGTTCCCCGGACTTCTCCAGCGCGGCGGGGTCGCGGTCCAGCGCGACGAGGCGCAGCCGCGGGAACGCTTCGAGGAGGGCGTCGGAATGCCCGCCGAGGCCGACCGTCGCGTCCACGAGGACGCCGTCGCGGCCGGTGAACACGGGAGTGAACAGCTCGACGATCCGGTCGAGCAGCACCGGGACGTGCTCGGGTGCCGTCATCGTTCCCTCCCCCTTTCTCGCCTGGACGGCCCGGGGGAAATATGGCGGATGCCGTCAGGTCCCTGTCCGCCCGCTGCGGACCTGGTACCGGGGAAGGTGCACCAGGGCTGTTGAGCGGACAGAGGCCTCACGGCATCCGGGTGGGCTTCCCCTACTCGCGCGGACGGCGAACCTCTCGTCCCCCGACGACGAAGGTGCACCGCGACCGCACGCCTAGAAGACGCCCGGCAGTACTTCCTCTCGAGCCTTCGCGTAGCTGTCTTCGTGTTCCTCCAGGTACGCCTGCCACGCTTGGGCGTCCCAGATCTCCAGCCTGGTGATCGCCCCGATCACCACGCACTCCTTGCTGAGCCCCGCGTAGCGGCGGAGCTCGGGCGCGATGGTGATGCGCCCCTGGCCGTCCGGACGTTGCTCGTCCGTGCCGGCGAACAGGTAGCGCTGGTAGGCCCGAACCGCCTCGTTCGTGAACGGGGCCTCGGCGACCTTGCGCGCCATCTGCTCGAATTCGGCGCGAGGGAAGACGAAGAGGCAGTGGTCCTGCCCCTTGGTGACCATCAGCCCACCCGCCAAGGCGTCACGGAACTTCGCGGGCAGCGCGAGCCGCCCTTTGTCGTCCAGCTTCGGGGTGTGGGTGCCGAGGAACACGGCCTCCACCTCCCTACCGTCCACGGTGGCGAACCACCCCGGACGGCCACGGGGCTTCCCTTCCGCCCCACTGGGCACCACCGTACCCCACTTTTCACCACAGTCAACGCGACAAACGCGCGGACCACTCCGTCGAGTGTTCCGTTTGCGCAGGTCAGCAGGGTGGGGGTAGGTGGGGGGTGTGGTGGGGCGCGGTGGCCAAGATCCCCCGCACCGGGGGCCGGAGCAACCTCAGCTGTTCCCCATGCGTCCGCATAACGGCCGCGAAAGAACCCTCCCACCCCTCAAGTGGGGCCGAGTGGGGGGCACGGTGGGGAACCCGGGTGGGGCCCGGTGGGGGACGCGAACGTGATCCGCGGGGCATCTCCCGTGATCGAGCGGGCATCTCCCGTGATCAGCGGGGCATCACCCCGCCGACCCGTGTCGCCCCTCCAATCACGCGTGTCGCCCCTCCAATCACGCTTGATGCCCCTCCAATCACACGTGATGCCCCTCCAATCACACGTGATGCCCCTTCGAGCTCAGTCCTCGGGGTTCAGGAGGGCGGCGACGCGGGCCGCGAGGCGGGTGCTGTCGACCGGGCTGACCGTCACCCACTCCTGCCCACCCCGGCCCGGGGTCTTCGTCGCGCAGTAGGCACCGACGTCCGTGTCGAACCACGTCAGCCCACCCACCCGCGCCACCCGCCCGGACGGCGACCGGCGGCTGACGCTGAACTGCCCCGCCGCGTACACCGGCCGCGCCTGGATCGCGCGGACCTCCTCGAGCTGCGCCGCCGCCGTCCCCGAAACGGGGTCACCCGAGAGCGTCGACGCCGGGAGGCTGATGCCGTAGCTGGGGCCGGGCGACAGCTCCGGCAGGACGTCGACGATCGCCGTGCAGAGCTCGCCCTCGCGGATCGAGTCCAGGCCGATCGTCTGCTCCGGCTGGGTCGCCAGCACGCCGCGGCGGCCGCGGGCCGCCGTCACCGCGCGGAACGGCGTCGACGCCGTCATGTCGGCCAGGGCCTCGCACGCGACGTACACGTCCGCCGCCGCCAGCAGCTCCAGGCGCGCGGCCAGTGCCGGCTCCAGCCCGGACCCGTCGTGCAGGCCCCGCGAAGCCAGGTTCTCGTAGACCGCCTTCCGCACCTCGGCGCGTTCCGCGTCGGTGGCGCCGACGCTGCGGACGGTCAGCGGTTCCGGCGGGCGGTCGTGGCCGAGGTCGGTCCAGAGGATGTCGAACGCCGACGCCGAAAGCCGGATCAAGCCCGCCCCAGCGGCGGCGGGGCCGGGAACGTCTCGGCGGGCACGTGGCCCCGCAGGGCCGTGTCGCGCGTCCGCAGGACGTCGATCGCCTTCTGCCGCGCGGCTTCCGCTTCGGCGCGGCGGGCCGCCATCTCACCCGCCAGCCCGGCCAGCACCAGCACGTTCCCGCTGGACGCCGCGTCGCGGATCATCGACGCCGGGTCGTAGGTCACCGGCGGCGGCATGTCGGCGCGGGCCCGCGCGGCCACCTCCGCCTGCGCGCCGACCGCGTGGCCCACCGACGCCGAGACGGCGGCGGAGTGCGAGAGCCACCGCGCGGCCCGGCCGAGCGCCGCGCGCGCTGCGTCCCCCGCCTCGCCCCGCCAGTGTTCTTCCGAGGAGGCGACCAGCGCCGCGACATCGGCGGTGGACTCCTGCAGCCGTTTCGCGAGCCCGTCCCAGCGCGCACCCGCTTCGCCGGCGGCGACCGGATCGTTGCCGCGCTCGACCTCCGCGGCCATCGCCTCGTGGCTGTAGGCCTCGTACCGCGCGGTGGGCACGGGGGGTTCGGGCACGGCGCACCTCCTGGTCAGGGCAGCTTCGGTTCGACCAGCCCGGCCACCGTGCCCGCGCGACGGCACGCGAGCGGGGTGTCCGAGAAGCCGGTGTTGCTGACGTCGATCTGCACGCTGGCGCCGTCGCCCACGCCGATCAGCACGGCGCAGGTGCCGTCGGCGGCCTTCTTGTCCGCCACCCGCAGCGCGGGGTGGGTACCGACCTTCGTCTTCGTGGCCGTCTTCTTCGCGACCTCCAGGTCGGCCAGGCCGTCGGTGTCGCTGAGGGTCACGGTGACGCCGAAGGTGCCGGGCACGGTCCAGTCGCACGCGCGGAGACCGGCGATGTCCTTGGGTTTGCCGACGACACCGATCCCCGCGGCCGACCGGTCCTGCGGGTTGAGCAGTGTGCAGGGGTCGAGCGCGGCCAGGCCCGTCCAGGCGACCGGAGGCCGTTCGGACGTGGCCGGGTGCCCCACGGTGGCCGGCTCGGCGCTCGGCGGCTGCCCGCAGCCGCCGAGCAGGAGAAGAAGGACAGGCGCGCCCCACCGGAGCCGCCCGCGCGCCCGCTCAGCCACCCGTGCAGTCCACCCCTTCGGCCGCCTGCTCGTCGGCGTGCTGGTACTTCGCCAGTGCCTCGCCGATCCGGTGCTTCAGCGTCTCCAGCTCCTTGCCGAACGCCGTCAGCTGCTGGACCGCCGAGCCCTGGCCGCCGATGCCGTATTCAGCCATGAACTCGCCGATCTCGCCCGCGTACCCGCCGCCGAGCGGCACGCTCCGGCCGAGCACCTTGGCTTCGCGGACCATCTCGCCCACGACGTCCTGCAGGGCGCCGAGCTTCGCGTAGGCGTCCGTGGCCAGTTCGGGCGCGACCGCGAAGCCGCGCAAGTCGAAGGGCGGCTGCGTTCGCACCTCGCTCATAAGCGGTTACGCCTCTCCGTAGCCGGGCGACCTCGAACCGCAGCATACGACAGAGCAGGGTGTCAGCGGGAGCACCCAGAATCGGGTGAAAGGGCACCCGTTCGGGGTATCGTCGCTGCTTGCGCAGTGTCATCGCGGGGTTCCACCCCCCGGTTCGCCCGGGTTTGACACACTGGGTGGCAGGCTGGTCGCTGCGCGCGGACACCAGCGAGGGGGCCGTTTCGGCCCGGCCGGGCGCACAATGCGCGCGGCCATGCGCCACCAGGAGGTCGAGTGACGTCGAGAATCCAGTCTGCCGCGCCCGGATCGGGCGAGCAGGCATCCGGGCGGCCGCCTTACCCGGCGGAGCCCTCGGGCAACGGCCGGGCCCACGGCCACCCCGGCAGAGTGGCGCTGGACGAACTGCACGAGACCGCGCGGCGGATCGCCGCCAACGTGGAGCGCGTGCTGGTCGGCAAGCCCGACGTCATCCGGATCGCGCTGGTCACGCTGCTCGCCGAAGGCCACCTCCTGGTCGAGGACGTGCCCGGCGTCGGGAAGACGTCACTGGCCAAGGCCCTCGCCCGGTCGATCGACTGCACGGTCAGCCGCATCCAGTTCACCCCCGACCTGCTGCCGAGCGACGTCACCGGCGTCTCCATCTACAACCGCCAGTCCGGCGAGTTCGACTTCCGCCCCGGCCCGGTGTTCGCGAACATCGTGGTGGGCGACGAGATCAACCGCGCCTCGCCGAAGACGCAGTCGGCGCTGCTGGAGTGCATGGAAGAGCACCAGGTCACCGTCGACACCTCGACCTACCGCCTCGACCAGCCGTTCATGGTCATCGCGACGCAGAACCCGATCGAGATGGAGGGCACCTACGCCCTCCCCGAGGCGCAGCGCGACCGGTTCACCGCGCGCGTCTCCATCGGCTACCCCGACCAGCAGGCCGAGCTGGCCATGGTCGACGAGCACGCCGGCCACAACCCGCTCGAGGAACTGCAGCCGGTGTCCGACGGCCAGACCGTGCACCGCCTGATCGAGACGGTCCGCGGCGTGCACATCGCGCCGGAGGTCCGCCGGTACGCCGTCGACGTCGTCGCGGCCACCCGGCAGGTCCCGGAAATCCGGCTGGGCGCGTCCCCGCGGGCCACGCTGCACCTCGTGCGCGCGGCGCGGGCGCAGGCGGCGCTGTCGGGCCGGGACTACGTGGTGCCGGACGACCTGCACACGGTCGCGGTCCCGGTCCTGGCGCACCGCCTGGTGCTGACCACCGAGGCCCACGCGGCGCGGCGGTCGGCGACCGACGTCGTGCGCGCGGTGCTGCACCGGGTGCCGGTGCCGCAGGGTTCCCGGCCCTAGTACTGCCGAAGAGGAAGAGAACGGCATGCTGCGTGCCCTGTCCGGCCTGACCACCCGCGGCCGCTGCCTCCTGGCCGCGGGGATCGCCGCCGCGGTGTGCTCGTTCGTGCTCAACGAGCGCGACCTGCTGCGGGTGGCGGTGTTCGTGGTGGCGCTGCCGCTGCTGGTCGCCGTGTTCATTTCGGCGACCCGGCTGCGCATCGGCGCCACCCGCGCGCTGCGCCCCGAGCGGGTGGCGGTCGGCGGGAACGGCGAGGTGCAGCTGGAGCTGTGGCGCAGCGGACGGCTGCCGGCCGGCGAAATCCTCCTCGAAGACGGCGTGCCGTACGCGCTGGGCTCGCGCCCGCGGTTCGTCGTCGAACGGCTCCCGCACGACCGCCGGGTCGCGCTGCGCTACCCGCTGCAGCCGGTGCTGCGCGGAATCCAGCAGGTGGGACCGCTGCGCGCGACGATCACCGACCCGTTCGGGCTGTGCGAGTTCGAGCGCGAACTGATCGGGCATTCGCGGCTGGTCGTGGTGCCCCGCGTGGTGGCGCTGTGGGGCCTGCCGAGCGGCGCGGGCATCGGCGTCGGCGACGACGGCACGGTCCGCCTGCACGCCGGGCAGGGCGAGGCCGACGTGATCGTCCGCCAGTACCGCCAGGGCGACGACCTGCGGAAGGTCCACTGGCGCTCGACGGCTCGCCGCGACGAGATCATGGTCCGCGTCGAGGAACGCCCGTGGCGCGGCGGCACCACGGTCCTGCTCGACCACCGCGCGGCCGCCCACCACGGCGCCGGCCCGGCGGCCAGCCTGGAGTGGGCCGTGTCGTTCGCGGCGTCGGCGGCGTTGCATTTGCGCCGGTCAGGCCACCGGGTCCGGCTGGTGAGCGAGCACGGCGCCATCCTGGCCGACACCCCGGGCGACGGCGGCGACCACTACGACCACGTGGTGCTCGACGCCCTGGCGGCGCTGCAGCCGGCCCACCAGCGCGACATCACGCTGGCCGGCGACCCGGCGGAGGGCCAGGAGCTGATCGCGGTGCTGGGCACGGTGAGCACGGAGGCGGTGCACGAGCTGACCCAGTTCCGCCCGCGAGGGATCCGGAGCCTGGCGGTCCTGCTGGACACCCCGACGTGGTCGGCGGGCGTGACGGCCCCGGAGCAGCGAGCGGCGGCCACGGAGGACTCGGCGGCCCTGCTGCGCGCGGCGGGGTGGGGCGTGGTGGTCGCGGGACCGGGCTCGCCGATGCCGCAGGTGTGGGCGGAGCTGTGCCGGAGCGGCGCTCGCCGGGGGACGCTGATCGGGGGGCCGCGATGAGGACCACCGCGCCGCACTCCCACCTCCGCCGCGGGAAGCTGCCGATGTGCACCGGCACCGCGCACCCACCCGGCCGGCCCGCATCCCGGGCCGGACTCCACCGCGGCGACCGGCCCAAGGCCGCCGCGGCCACCCGCCTTCCCCACCCGATCGAGGGCCCGCGATGAGCACCGCCGCACCCCCGCGTCCCACCGACCGGCCCGCACCCCGGCCGGACCGGCCGCTTTCCGCCTGGCGCAGCAGCGTCCTGGCCCCGGTCGCCGCCGGTGTCGCCACCCTCTGCGCCGCCACCTCCGTCACCAGCGTCGTCTCCGGGCTCGCCTGGTTCGGGTACCTCTTCGTCGCCGTGCTGCTCATCGGGGCCGCCGGTCTCGCGCTGCGCTCGCTGCAGGTGCCGACCGTCCTCGTCGGGCTCGGGCAGCTGCTCGTCCTGCTGTTCCTCATCACCGGCGCCTTCACCACCCACGGCATCCTGCAGGTGATCCCCGGTCCCGAAGCGTTCTCCGAGATCGGGACCACGCTGTCGGCCGCCGCCGAGCAGATCCGCGTCGGGCTGCCGCCCGTCGAGGGCAGCCAGCCGATCCTGTGCCTGGTCACCATCCTGATCGGGCTCGTCGCCGTCCTGGTCGACACGCTCACCGTCGCCGCCGCGGCGCCCGCCGCGACCGGGCTCGTGCTGCTCTGCGTCTACGCCGTGCCGGCCGCGCTGAGCGAGGAAATGCTGCCGTGGTGGACGTTCCTGCTCGGCGGCGCCGCGTTCGCCGGCCTGCTGGCCGTCGACGGCAACCACCGGCACCGGCGCTGGCGGACCCGCGAAGCGCCCGGGCGCAGCGGCAAGCCGGGCGTGCTGTCCGCGCCGGTCGCCGTCGTGTGCGCGGCGATCGTGCTCGGCCTGCTGGGCGGGGCGATCAGCTGGGTCGGCACCGTCGGGCGGATGCCCTTCGGCGGCAACGGGAACGGCCCCGGCGCGGGCTCCGGCGGCTTCGGCATCCAGCCGTTCACCGAGCTGCGCGGCATGCTCGACCAGGGCGCCAACCGCGAGCTGTTCCGGGTCCGCGGCCTCGGCACCGACCGGCGGCTGCTGCGCGCGATGACGCTGGACACCTACTACCCCAACAAGGGCTGGGGCCTGCACGACGAAGGCCGTTCGCAACAGGGCACGCCGGTCGGGCCGCAGCTGCCGCCCGCCCCGGGCGACGACGGCACCGGCGCCGCGCGCAAGATCGACGTCGAGCCGACGAGCTGGCGCGACAACTGGCTGCCGGTGTACGGCGCGCCGCGGGTGATCGACGGCGCGGCCAACGGCTACCTCTACGACCAGATCAGCGGCACGGTGTTCACCACGCGCAGCGAGGCTCCGCCGGCGTACACGGAGTACGCGTCGCTGAAGGAACCGACGGCGGCCGAGCTGCGCGTCACCTCGCGGGTCGACGACCTGCCGCCGCGCTACACCGAGCTGGCCCCGGTCGACGACCGCGTCCGCGCGAAGACCGAGCAGCTGATCGCCAGCGCGTCCAACGACTTCGACCGCGCTTCGGCGATCTGGCGGTACTTCACGGCGCAGAACGGCTTCGTCTACGACACGAAGACCGCGCCGAAGGTCGACGCCGACGCCCTCGCCGACTTCATCCTCAACGGCAAGCGCGGGTTCTGCGAGCAGTTCGCGTCGGCGATGGCCGTGATGCTGCGGGTGGCGGGCATCCCGTCGCGGGTGGCGATCGGCTTCACGCCGGGCGTGCAGGTCAACGACTACCTGTCGATCAGCACCCAGGACGCGCACGCGTGGGTCGAGGCGTACTTCGGCGACAAGGGCTGGGTGACGTTCGACCCGACGCCGCTGTCCGACGGCCGCGGCATCACCCCGTCGTACCTGCAGGCCGGCCCGCAGGACGGCACCCAGCCGGACGACACCCAGGTGGCGCCGAGCACGGTCCAGTCGAGCGCGGCACCGACCGGAGTCCCGCGCGACACCGAGCCGAACCTGCCGGCCCAGGCGGCGAAGGACGCTTCGGGCAGCGACGGCTGGTTGTTCGACTTCGCGTTGGTGCTCGCGTTGCTGGGCGCGGGCGCGCTGGTCGTCGCGACGCTGCTGCGCCGGCTGCTCGACCGCAAGCGGCCCGCCGCGCCACCGGCTCCGCTCCCGGAGGCCGGACCGGCGCCGGGCGACCGAAGCGAAGGGGCGTTGCTCGTCCGGGCCCCGGCCCCGGCGGCGGCCGCCCCGTCCCGGGCGCAGGCCCTGCTCGGCTGGCTACCCCTGGTGGCGGCGGGATTGTGGATCACCGCCCTGGGCCTGCTGGCGGCGACCGTGGCGTGGTGGCTGGGTGTGCTGGTGGTGCTGCTGTCACTGCTGGTGGCAGGCCCGGCGATGGTTCGCGAGGCGGTCCGCCGACGGCGCCTGCAGCGGATAGTCCAGCAGCAACCGGGAGCGGCCGACGCGGCGTGGGCGGAGCTGCGCGCGGAGTGCGCCGACCGTGGGCTGCCGATCCCGAGCAGCGACACGATCCGCGTGGCCGGCCAGAAGCTGGCGGCGAAGCACCACTTGGACGACGAAGGCCGCGACGGGCTCCGGACGGTCATCGGCGTGCTGGAGAGGTCGTGGTACGGCGAGGACGAGACGCCTCAGCCGGAGCTCCAGCCGGCCTTCGACGGGCTGCGGCGGAGCCTGCGCCGGAACGCGCCGCTTTCGTGGAAGGGCCGGTTGTTCCCGCGGTCGGTCTTCCGCAACCGCGACTGAGGGGGCTTTTCGGGCATCTCGCGTGATCGGGGAGGCATCACGGTGATGCCCCGCCAGACACGCGAGATGCCCCGGCAATCACGCGAGATGCCCGCCTGATCACGCGAGATGCCCGCTTGATCACACGAGTTCCGCCTTCAGTCATGCGAGTTTCGGTGCTGATCCCGCTGCTTGCGGGTTTGATCACACCAGGTCGGGCGGGGGCGCGGAGCCTCACTCTTGTGGGGGTCACCCACTGTCACCTCGGGAAACCCGCCCGGCCGCAAGGTGGGTGAGCACACAAGAAGATCCGCGTCCCGCCGAACGGCGGGACGCGGATCTCTGGTCTTGCGGCGCTACTGCTCCTCGAAGCGCTGGCGGAAGCGCTCCTCCATCCGCTGGGTGAAGGAACTCCGGCGGCCTGGTTGCTTGCCGCCGCGGGCGCCTGGTCCGCCGCCCTTGCCGTCTCCGTCGGCGCCGTGCCGAATCGATGTGACGGCCATCATGACTCCGAAGAACATCACGAGGAACCCGAGCACGCTGATCAGCGGGATGTCGGCCACCCGGAACTGCGGCACCACCACGCCCAGCACCAGCAGGGCCACGCCCACTACGAACAGGGCGATGCCCTGAATACGCCGTCGGCGAGCGGGGCGACGCAACCGGGTGCCACGCACCGTGGATGCGAACTTGGGGTCCTCGGCATAGAGCTCGCGCTCGATCTGATCGAGCAGCCGCTGCTCATGCTCGGAGAGTGGCATCTTTCCTCCTCCGGCACAGCTGTCGCGGGCGCCGGGCCGCGCAACGTCCTGGACCCAACAGCCAACCCCAGGCGGGGTGGCACTGTCCAGGATACGAGGCCCGCGCCCGCACGACTACCCGATCCCGCATCCAGAAGGGATCGAATTGGGCTAAATCCGGCCCGCGGGGTGTTGCGGACGGTCACCGTCGCCGATCGTAACCGTTTTACCGCATGTTCGACGATGTGGGGGAACGCCGACCGTGCCGAGGATCACCCCGGGTGATCGGCCGCTCGACACCGGCGCGGAGGTGGCAGCACCCCCAGCCGCTTCTCACCCCTCCCGAGGCGCCAGCAACGACGCCGGCCGCACCGCCGCGGAGCCGAACTTCGACCTCGCCACGTCCGCCGCCACCTCCGCATCGCGCCAGCGCGGCTCGGGTGACTCGAACACCAGCTGCTCCCCCGCCTCCCCCGTGTCCAGACCCTCCACCCGGACCCCGATCAGCCGGACCGCACCCGTCGGCGCGTGCTCCTCCAGCAGCGCCACCGCCACCGCGTGGATCTCCCGGGCCACGTCCGTGGCCGAGACCAGCGTGCGGGCCCTCGTGATCGTCCGGAAGTCCGCGAACCGCACCTTGATCGACACCGTCCGGCCGCGCACACCCCGCGCTCGCAACGTCGCCCCCACCCGCGTCGCCAGGCGAAGCAGCTCCAGGCTCAGGGAAGCCCGGTCATGCCTGTCGACGTCGAACGTGTGCTCCGCGCCGATCGACTTCTCCGGGGCGTCGACCACCACCGGGCGCTCGTCCACCCCGTGCGCCAGCCGGTACAGGTGCTCGCCGATCGCCGTGCCCAGTGACTTCTTCAACCGCTCCGGCGGGAACGCCGCGACGTCGGCGATCGTGTCCAGGCCCAGGCGCCGCAGGTGCTCCTCCGTCCGCTCGCCCACGCCCCACAGCGCCGACACCGGCAGCGGGTGCAGGAACGCCAGGGTCTCCGCCGCCGGCACCACGACCATGCCGTCCGGCTTCGCCATCCCCGAGGCCAGCTTCGCGACGAACTTGACCTTCGCCACCCCGACCGAGCAGGTGATCCCGTGCTCGGCCTCGACCCGCGCCCGCAGCTGCGCGCCCAGCGCGGCCGGCGTCGCGCCCAGCCGCCGCAACGCCCCGCTGACGTCCAGGAACGCCTCGTCCAGGCTCAGCGGCTCCACCAGCGGGGTCAACTCGCGGAAGATCCCCATCACCCCGCGGGACACCGAGCTGTACAGCCCCGGCGTCGGCGGGATGTTGATCAGGTGCGGGCACAGCCGTTTCGCTGTCGAAAACGGCATCGCCGACCGCACGCCGAACTTCCGCGCCGGGTAGTTCGCCGCGGCCACCACCGCCCGCGGACCACCACCGGACACGACCACCGGCTTGTCCGCCAGTTCGGGCCGGGTCCGCAGCTCCACCGACACGAAGAACGCGTCCATGTCCACGTGCAGCAGCCCGCACCCGGTGTCGTCCGGCACCGGCTCGCCCGGCCGGACCCGGAACCGGCCCATTCCGCCCGGCAACTCGGCATTTCGTCCCACGCCGGGGACGCTACCGGCCACCCCCGACAGTTTCCGATCACCGCAAGCGCGACGGCGGGAAATCCTCAGGCGGGCCGTGCCACCGCGTGCAGCCGGCCCGCGATGTCCCGCAGCGCCGGCGACGACGACGCCGCCTGCTCGAACGCGGCCAGCTCGTCGTCACGGACGTCGCCGGGCACCAGGTCCGAGATCACCCGGTCGCCCTGCAGCAGCGTGACCTCGAGGCCGGCGGCCTCCAGGCCGGCGCGCAGGCCGTCGGCGGAAAACCGGCGCAGCACCGTGTCGCCCGGGGCGATCCCCTCCGCGCTTTCGAGCAGCCGCCGGGCCTCGCCGACGCGGCCCGCGAGCGCGCGGTGCAGCACCGCCGCGTGGCGGTTCGCCACCAGCACCGACACCGCGCCACCCGGCGCGACCGCCGTCGCGAGGGCCGTGAGCACCGCGGCCGGGTCGTCGACGATCTCCAGCAGCCCGTGCGCCAGCACCAGGTCGGCCGAGCCCGCCTCGACGTGCCTGCCGAGCGCGTCGGAGTCGTCCGCGACCACCGTGATCAGCTCGGAGACGCCCTCCTCCTCGGCGCGGCGCTGCAGCGTGGCCAGCGCGTTCGGGCTCGGCTCGACGACCGTCACCCGGCAGCCCGCCGCCGCGAACGGCACCGCCCAGCCGCCGCTGCCGCCGCCGACGTCGACGACGCGGGGGTGCTCGGCGCCGCGGGCGCGGGCGGCCTCGATCTCGGCCTCGAGCACCCGGCGGACGGCGCCCGAACCCCGGGCGGCCACGGTCTCCGTCTTCATGTCGCACAGGGTAGTGCCCGCCCCGCGCCGTCTCCCGGGCTCCTCCCTTCGAGTGAACGCCCCTTGCCCGGCGGCGCTCCGAGCCCGCACCCGTAGGCTGGAGAACGTGCACACGGTCGCCGTACTCAGCCTCAAGGGAGGCGTCGGCAAGACGACGGTCGCTCTCGGTGTCGCGTCCGCCGCCCTGCGTAGGGGCACCCGGACCCTGGTGGTGGACCTCGACCCGCAGGGCAACGCCACCACCTCGCTCGACCCGCCGTTCACCGACGCCACTCTCGCGGACGTGCTCGAGACCCCCACCCGGGACATGCTCAAGCGCGCGATCGCGCCGAGCGTCTGGAGCGAAGACGTCGACGTGCTCGTCGGCGCCGAAGAGCTGGAGCTGCTCAACGACCCCGAGGCCGACAGCGAGCGCCTGGCGAACTTCTCCCGCGCCCTGGACGAGCTGCACCGGGAGCCGTTGCACGAAACGCCGTACGAGCTGGTGATCCTGGACTGCCCGCCGTCGCTGGGGCGGCTGACGAAGTCGGCCCTGGTGGCCGCGGACAGCGCGCTCATCGTCACCGAACCGACGATGTACGCCGTCGCCGGCGCGCACCGCGCCCTGGAGGCGATCGAGAAGATCCGCAAGGAGCTCAACCCGCGGCTGCGCCCGATCGGCGTCCTGGTGAACAAGCTGCGCGTGCGCTCCTACGAGCACCAGTTCCGGATCGCCGAGCTGCGCGAGAACTTCGGCTCGCTGGTGATGCCGACGGCGATCACCGACCGGCTGGCGGTGCAGCAGGCGCAGGGTGCGTGCAGCCCGATCCACGAGTGGCACTCGCCCGGCGCCCAGGAGATCGCGCTCACGTTCAACATGGTGCTGGCCAAGATCCTGCGGTCGAACCGGGCGGGGCGCCACCGCATCGCCGGCGAGGACCCCGAGGGCCCGGACTGGCCCGAAGGCCCGGCGCCGGAAACCCCCGAGGCACCGGCCGAGGTGTCCGAATCCGCGGGGTGAGCCGTGCCCGAAGGTGACACCGTGTTCCTGGTCGCCAAGCGCTTCGCCAACGCGATGGCCGGGAAGACGTTGCTGCGCGGCGAGTTCCGCGTGCCACAACTGGCCACTGTGGACCTCGCCGGGCGCGACGTCCTCGGAGTCGGGACCGTCGGCAAGCACCTGTTCACCCGCTTCTCCGGTGACCTGACCCTGCACTCGCACCTGATGATGGACGGCATGTGGGACGTCTACCCGGCCGGCGCGAAGTGGCGCCGGCCCGGTCACCACGCCCGGGCGATTTTGACCGCGGCCGACGTCCAGGTGATCGGCTTCCGCGTCCACGACCTCAAATTCGTGGCCACGCCCAAGGAACACGACCTCGTCGCCCATCTCGGACCCGACCTGCTGGATCCACAGTGGACGGACGACCACCTGAAGCAGGCGATCGCGAACCTGACCGCCGACCCCGCCCGCGAGCTCGGCATCGCCCTGCTCGACCAGCGCGTGATGGCGGGCGTGGGCAACCTCTACAAGTGCGAAATCGCTTTCCTGCTCGGCGTCACACCGTGGACGCCGGTGTCCGAAGTGGACGCCACGCAGACGGTCGCACTCGCCCGCAGGCTGCTGCTGGCCAACGCCCGCTCCGGGCGGTTCGACCAGAGCACCACCGGCCACTTCGACCGCAACCGCAAGAACTGGGTCTACGAGCGGACGCGCCAGGGCTGCTACCGCTGCGGCGGCAAGACCCTGGTCCGCACCCAGGGCCACGACGTCCACCGGCGGCCGACGTGGTTCTGCCCGAAGGACCAGACAGGCCCGTACCCGGCGCAGTAAGCTGGCTCACGTGACGACGTTCAAGCTCCCGCTTTACGGGGCCGACACCGAACGCGGCGACCTCGCTCCCTGAGCCGCCCTCGCTCCTTCCCGTCACCTTTCCGCCTTCCCAGGGAGCTCGGTCATGCCCGGAATCCTCACCGGGCAGGCGCTGCGCGCGTTCGCGCACGCCCTGCCCAAGGTCGAACTGCACGTCCACCTGGTCGGCTCGGCGAGCCTGCCGACCGTCCTGGAGCTGGCCCGGCGCCGCCCCGCCGCCGGCGTCCCCACCGACGAGCGCGAGCTCACAGAGTTCTTCACCTTCCGCGACTTCGCCCACTTCCTCACCGTGTACCTCGCAGTCACCTCGCTGGTCCGCGACCGCCACGACATCCACACCCTCGTCACAGGCCTGGCGGCGGATCTCGCCGCGCACAACTGCCGCTACGCCGAAGTCACCGTGACGCCGTACAACCACCTGCTCGACGGCATGCCCGGCGACGAACTCCTGTCCGGGCTCGAAACCGGCCGGGCCCGCGCCGCCGAACTGGGCGTGGAACTGGCCTGGTGCTTCGACATCCCCGGCGAGAAGGGCCGCCGGGCCGGACAGGAGACGCTCGTGTTCGCGCTGCGCGAACGGCCCCCGGGCCTGGTGTCGTTCGGGCTCGGCGGCCCGGAGCTCGGCGTCGGGCGCGCGCAGTTCGAGCCGTACTTCACGCGGGCGCGCGAAGCCGGGCTGCACAGCGTCCCGCATGCCGGGGAGACGACCGGTCCGGCCACGATCTGGTCGGCGCTGCACGACCTCGGCGCCGAGCGGATCGGCCACGGCACCAGCTGCGCGGCCGACCCGGCCCTGCTCGAACACCTTGCGGCGCACCGGATCCCGCTCGAGGTGTGCCCGACGTCGAACGTGCGGACCGGGCAGGTCCCGTCCCTGGCCGCGCACCCCGTCCGGCGGATGCTCGACCACGGCGTCGTCGTGACGCTCAACACCGACGACCCGCCGATGTTCGGCGCCACGCTCACCGGCGAGTACGTGGCTGTCGCCGAGACGCTCGGGCTCACCACGGCCGAACTGGGCCGGCTCGCGGCGAACGCCGTGGACGCGTCCTTCCTCGACGAGCAGCGGAAAGCCGTCCTGCGGACCGAGATCACAGCAGTGTTGTCTCGAAAATGACGTTGCACGGCACCACGAACTTCACCTAGCGTGGCAGTACACGAGAAAGGAGGTGGTCCTAAGTTGTATTCCAACAGGACTCGTGAGGTGACTGTCCGCTAGCGGATGGCACGTGGAGGACTTTGAGCAGCGATACAACCGAGCCACCTTCGGCTCATCGCCTGCTTCACGTGGTGCCTGATAGCGAATACCAGGCAGTCACCGTGCCCCCGGGGTTCCCGAGCACCAGTCCGGCTCGGGCTCAGGCGTTTGACGGCGCTTGAGAGGCACCCCGGGGGTTCCTTATTGTGCTCATCCGTGCAGGTCATGCCACCCGGCGGCGCAGGACGACCGTCCGGCGATCAGCGTTCCGCCGGTGCATCCCCCGGACGGCTGAAGCTCGCTAGCCTGGACGCATGCTCAGGCCCGACTACCCGATCACCACGGAACGCCTGCTCCTGCGCCCGTTCACGCCCGACGACCTCGACGCGTTGAACTCCTTCCAGTCCCGCGCCGACGTCGCCCGCTACCTGTACTGGGGGCCGCGCAGCCGCGCCGAATCCGCCGCGGCGCTCGCCAAACGGGTGCACAGCTCGACGTTGACGAAGGAAGGGCAGTTCCTGGCCATAGCGGTCGAGCTGGCCGTGACGGGTCAGCTGATCGGCGACCTGAACCTGGAGTGGCTCAGCAGCGAACACCGCCAGGGCGAGATCGGGTTCGTCTTCCACCCCGACCACCACGGCAAGGGCCTGGCCGCCGAAGCGACCACCGAACTGCTGCGGCTGGGCTTCGAGGACCTGGGGCTGCACCGCATCATCGGCCGCTGCGACGGCCGGAACACCGCGTCCGCCGCGCTGATGGAACGCCTGGGCATGCGCAAGGAAGCGCACCTGAAGGAGAACGAGATCGTCAAGGGCGAGTGGACCGACGAGCTCATCTACGCGATGCTCGAAGACGAGTGGAAGGACCGCGACTGAGTGGTCCCGTTCACGCGGGAGTGACGCTCCGGTCGCGGGCCCCGGGCGATTTGGCAGCATGGGGGCGTGTTCTTCGACAAGATCGTCCGCCCGGCGCTGTACCGGCTCTCCTACCACGACCCCGAGCTGGTGCACGAGCGCACGATCGGCGTCCTGGCCCGGCTCGGCAAGGCCGCGCCCGCGCTCGGCGGGGCGCTGCGCGTCGACGACCCGGTGACGGTGCTGGGCCTGCGCTTCCCCAACCGCGTCGGCCTGGCCGCCGGGATGGACAAGAACGGCCGCGCGCTGCCCGCGTGGGCCGCGCTCGGCTTCGGGTTCGTCGAGGTCGGCACGGTGACGCGGCTGGCGCAGCCGGGCAACCCGAAACCTCGGCTGTTCAGCCTCCCCGCCAGTGACGCGGTGATCAACCGCATGGGCTTCAACAACGACGGCGCGGAAGCGCTCGCGGCCAAGCTCGCCCGCGACGGGAAACCCGGTGTGCCGCTCGGGATCAGCATCGGCAAGTCGAAGGTGACACCCCTCGAGGACGCCGTCGAAGACTACCGGTTCTCCCTGCGGGCGCTGCACCCGTACGCCGACTACTTCGCGATCAACGTCAGCTCGCCCAACACCCCGGGGCTGCGGCAGCTGCAGGACCGCACGGCGCTCGCCGAGCTGCTCGGCGAGCTGGGTTCGACGTCGCTCGAGCTCGCCGCGGGCGGTTCGCCGACGCCGGTGCTGGTGAAGGTGGCGCCCGACCTCACCGACGAGGCGCTCGCCGAGCTGCTGGAGGTCGCGCTCGAACACGGCGTCGCCGGCATCATCGCCACGAACACGACGCTGGCCCGCGACGGCATCGCGGCCGCGGAGAGCAGCCTGGCCGGACAGGCGGGAGGACTGTCCGGCCGGCCGCTGACCACCCGCGCGGCCGAGGTCGTGCGGTTCGTGCACGACCACACCGGCGGGAACCTGCCCATCATCGGCGTCGGCGGGATCATGGGCCCGGACGACGCGGTCCGGCTCGTCGACGCCGGCGCGTCGCTCGTGCAGCTCTACACGGGCTTCGCGCTGCACGGGCCGGGCTTGGTGCGCCGGGTCAGCCGGGGCCTCGCAGCCCGGCGGTAGACGCGAAGCGCACGTAACCGCGCCAGGATTCGTAGCGCTCCAGGCCGGGACCGTCCGCCGCCAGGCACCGGACGGCCAGCGGTGCGGTGCCGTCGTCCAGCTCGACGCGGTCGAGCACGAAGGGCTCCTTCAGGGTGGCGGCGAACTGCTCGAACGCGGCCGGCGACAGGCGCCAGCGCTCGCCGTCCAGGCCGCAGCCGCCCGGGAGCACCCCCGGCTGCGGCGGTTCGGTGGGGAGCAGGACCATCCGGTACGCCTCGATGGTCCGGACCGGTCCGGTGAAGCGGGCGCCGAGCCCGGTCAGTTCGGCGTTGAGCGGCTGCCCGCGCAGGTGCGCGCCGAACACGACGACGTCCTCGCCCGGCTCCGGGTAGGGCGTCATCGGCTCGTCCGTGCAGACGGTCGCCAGGTCGAGGGCGATCTGGTCCTCGAACGCGCGCGTCAGGAAGGTGACGCCGAACGGGCGGCGGTCGCCCGGCAGCACCGGGACGGTCACCGCGGCCACGTCGAGGAGGTTCGCGAAGGCGGTGCAGGCGGCCAGGCGGTGGCCCACGCCGGCCGGGTCGGCCAGGGCTTCGGCGATCCCCGGGTGTTCCGGCACGGTCGGCACGATGAGCGCGTCGAAACCGTCGAAACCGTGCTCCGGCACGGAGATCGGGGTGAGGATCGCGCCCGCGGCGGTCAGCCGGGCGACGACGGTCCTGAGCGCGAGGGTCGCCGCCTCACCGAGGGGAAGGTCGGCGGGGTAGGCGATCCGCGGGTGCTCGCCGGCGCCGAGCCGGACGTCGGCGGGCCAGGAGCGGTCGCCGCCGGTCATCAAGGTGAGGGCGCGGCGGGCCGCGACCAGGCCTTTCGCGTACACGGAGACGGTGTCGGCGGCGGGCAGCAGGCCGCGCGTCGGCTTCACCGCGGCGACGGCGTTCAACGCCGCCGGGACCGCGCCACCGGTGCTGAGGGCCAGGTCGACGACGCCGAGCGCGACGGCGACCGCGGCGCCGTCGCCGCCGACCTTGGTGCGGTCCCAGGCCGAGGCGAGCGGGCCGGACCCGGTCTTGCCGAGCACGACGGCGCCGGCCGAGGTGAGCCGCGCGACGACGGGGGCGCTGGTTTCCGCGACGCCGTGGACCGACGGCTGCTTCGCGACGTCGATCCGGTCCTGGACGGCGATGACCGTGCCGGCCAGCGGCAGGTCCTCCCCCGCCGTGACGCGTTCGTCGACGGCCTTGGCGTCGACGAGGACGTCTTCGACGGCGCGGAGGGTGGTCCAGAGGTCGGGGCGGCCGGCTTCGGTGAGCCGTTCGAAGGCCGCGATGACGCGCTGGGAGGCGGTGGGCGGGGTGGTGGGCACGGGGTCCGGGTCCGGCGGGAGCGTGTTCACGGGGCGTCCTTTCCTCGGCGGTCGAGAAAGTCCACTGTGTACGGTCGGCGCCGGCGAACCTCAGTCCACGGCGGGCCTCCCGGCGAGTGACACCTCGGCATGCATGACAGAAACGTTAGGTGGCCGACGTTTCCGTAGCCATCAGTTTCCGATTACGCGCCGGTTTCGGCACCAAGAGGTGAACAGGGCGCGACGCCGGGGTGAAACGCACGATCACGCACGCGCCGTGACGAACCCTCGCCTCCACCATCCGGCGGCACTCGAACGGCCGAGTTTGAGATCCTGATGGCCCAACGAAGCCCGAATTCGCGTGATCAGAGGGCCGACACGCGTGATTCAGCGGTCGACACGCGTGATCCGGAGGTCGACACGCGTGATTGGGAGGTCGACACGTCCCACCCAGCCCCGCTCCACCGTGTCGACCCTTCAATCACGCGTGTCGACTCTCCCATCACGCGAGTCGACCCTTCGGTCACGCGGGGGTGGGTCAGGAGAGTTCGCGGAGGGCCATGGCGAGGCCGGCCAGGCGGTCGGTGGCGTCGGTGAGGGCCTGCTTGGACGTGACCAGGCCGTCGCTGGAGGCGGCGACCGTGTGGCCCGCCGCGGCGACCAGGCCGCGGTAGCCCTCGAGGCCGTCGTCGAGCTGTTCGCGGAGCTTGCCCACCGCCGCGTCCAAGGCCGCCTGCTCGCGGGCGGGGGCGGAGTCGCGGCCGCGTTCGATCGCCTGGATGCGGCCTGCCAGGCCGCGCAGGGCGGCTGCTGCGTCGGCCGCCGTCTGGCGGGCGTCCGCGACCGCCACCTCCGAGACCGGGGTCGTCCCCACCGAAGACGGCACCGACAGCTGGCGCAGCAGCTCGGTCAGCGACGCCTCGCACTCGGCGAGCCGTTCCATCGGCTCGCGGGCCGCCGACCGGGCGGGCGGCAGCGGTGGCGGGCCGGCGGGCGCCGCCGGGATCGGGGTGCGCTTGAGGTCGCGCAGCTTGAGCCCGGAGCGGACGCTGAACGTGCCGAAGATGACCGCTCCCGCGAACGCCGTGATGGCCTGCGGCATCATCGCGACGCCGGCCGGGCTGAGCCAGCCCACCGCGGCGGCCACCGTGACGACCATGCACAGGATCGTCAGGATGATCCACAGCGTCATCGCCTTCGACGTCCGGCGCTTGCGGCGTTCCAGCTTGGCGGCCGGGTGGTTCCAGCGGTCCCACTTCGCGCGGGCCTCGGCGAACGCCGGGACCTGGCTCGCCATCGACGACAGCGAGGCCGTCATGTCCGGCCGCCGCACCGGCGGGCGCTGCAGCGGGTTGGGCCGGGCGGGCTTCCCGCCGGCCTGCTCGGCCGGCGGGAAGTACTTCTGCACCTTCTGGAGCTTTTCCTGGGCGCGCACGGCGTAGTCGGGCAGCTTCTCGATGTGCTTCTCCAGCTTGGCGCTCAGCTCGCCGAAGTCACGTCGTCTGCCCTGCTGCCCCATGGTGCGCCCCCTCGGAACGGTCGGCCCGGTCAGGCCGGGTTCTTGCCCTGCTCGGCCTGCACGCGCGCCTGGATCTCGCGCTGGATGTCGGCGGAGCTGTTCGCCGGCTTCTGGGCCGCCTTGCCGCCGTCGGTCACCTGGGCGACCGAGTCACCGTGCATCGACGCGCGGATCTGCTGCAGCCGCGACTGGCCGGCCAGCTGCGTCGTGGAAGCCTGGACCTCCATCATCCGCCCCTGGACCGAGTTCTGCGCCAGCTCCGCCGAGCCCAGCGCCGTGGTGTAGCGCTTCTCGATCTTGTCGCGGACCTCTTCCAGCGAAGGCGTGTTGCCCGGCGCGGCCAGCTGGCTCATCTGGTTCAGCGACGCGGAGACCTGCTCCTGCATCTTCGCCTGCTCCAGCTGCGAGAGCAGCTTCGTGCGCTCGGCCAGCTTCTGCTGCAGCATCTGCGAGTTGCGCTCCACGGCCTTCTTGGCCTGGGCCGCGGCCTGCAGCGACTGGTCGTGCAGCGTCTTCAGGTCCTCGATGCTCTGCTCGGCCGTGACGAGCTGCGTCGCGAAGCTCTCCGCGGCGTTCTCGAACTCGGTGGCCTTCTGCTCGTCACCCTTGGCACGCGCCTCGTCCGCGAGGACCAGCGCCTGCCGGGTGGAGGCCTGGAGCTTCTCGACCTCGCCGAGCTGCCGGTTGAGCTTCATCTCCAGCTGCCGCTGGTTGCCGATCACGGAGGCGGCCTGCTGCGTCAGCGCCTGGTGGTTGCGCTGCGCCTCCTCGATGGCCTGCTGGATCTGTACCTTCGGGTCGGCGTGCTCGTCGATCTTCGACGAGAACGCCGCCATCATGTACTTCCAGAACTTCACGAACGGGTTGGCCATCTCCTCCGCCTGCCTTCTTGCGTCCCACGGGCCTAGGTACTCGGGGTGTGGGGCGTCGCTCCCCTGCTGCATCGTCAACGCACCAACCCCGGCGTCGGGTTCCATCGTGTCAGGTCGGCCACGTCCGTTCCAGGCGACCCGGCCGAATTCAGGGTTCCCCCCGATCACTACCCGTAGACAACGCGGACGGCCCCGGGCGGGTTGCCCGGGGCCGTCGGCCTTCTGCGCTGGACCTACGCCGCGATCGTGGAGGCCAGCTTGGGCTGGCCGATCGTCGTGCGCAGGGTGGTGTTCATCCGCGGCGCCGGGGAAACCCGCAGGTCGGCGAGGTCGTTCCCGATCAGCTCGGACATCAGGCGGCCGCCCTCGATGCCGGCCGCCGAGGCCTCGGCGCCCCGCTTCTCCCGGGGCGTTCCTTCCACGATCCGCTCGTCGACCGGTGCGACCTCGACGTTGTCGAGGGCCGATACGTCCGCCGCCACGTTGTGCAGCAGTTCGCCGAGCGGAAGGTCCAGGGCCTGGCAGATGGACGCGAGCAGTTCGCTCGACGCCTCCTTCTGGCCCCGCTCCACCTCCGAGAGGTAGCCGAGGCTGACCCTGGCGGCGCGGGAGATGTCGCGCAGCGTACGACGCTGGTTGGTGCGGGCATGACGGAGCCGATCACCGATCGCCTCACGCAACAGCACGGTCATCACGCGCCTCCCTTCCGAACAAGTACCCCCTACGTTACCCAGAGCGGCGCCCCGGGCGCAGGAGTTGGTGTGCACGTACGCCAAGGGCGAACGCGTGTTTCACCCCAGATGTTCCCCGAGCAGGGCAAACGCCGCCAGGACCGATTGGGTCCTGATCAAGTCGCGATCGCCGGTCAAGGCCAGCGTACGGACGGTGACAAACGACGCTTCACCTCGGGCCGGGGGCTCCGCCACCCGAGCCTCCGAAAGACGCAGGGTGCGTGTTCCCGGCCCGGCGAGCCCGATGTGCACCGTGCCCGGGTCGACGCCGTCCTGGGCGGCGGGTCCGGCCACCCCGGTGAGGCCGAGGCCCCAGGTCGCACCGCAGCGGTCACGGGCTCCCTCGGCCAGCTGCGCGGCGACCTCGGGGTGGACGGCACCGTGCTCGGCCAGCAGCTCCGCGGAGACACCGGCCAGCGCGGTCTTCAGCTCGGTCGCGTAGACCACCAGTCCCCCGCGCAGGACCGCGCTCGCCCCCGGCACCTGCGCGAGGGTGGCGCAGACAAGCCCGGCGGTGAGCGACTCGGCCGCGGCCACCGTCTCGCCCCGGGCGGTCAGCGCGCCGATGAGGGCAGCGGCCTGCTCGTCGGCCACCCTCAGCTCCCGGTCACCCGGCGCCCGGCCGCACGCAGCCGCACCGCGCGGACCAGGTAGTCCACCCCGGTCACCACCGTCAGGACCAGGGCCAGCCCCATCAGCGCCCAGCGCACCGGGTCCGCCCCAGCCGGCAGTGGCAGCAGGTACGCCACGATCGCCGCGATCTGGGCCATCGTCTTCGCCTTGCCACCGCGGCTCGCCGGGATCACGCCGTGGCGGATCACCCAGAAGCGCAGCAGCGTCACGCCGATCTCGCGGACCGCGATCACGATCGTCACCCACCAGCCGAGCTCGCCCAGCACGCTCAGCCCGACCAGGGCCGCGCCCGTCAGCGCCTTGTCCGCGATCGGGTCGGCGATCTTGCCGAAGTCGGTGATCAGGCCGTACTTGCGGGCCACCCAGCCGTCGAGCTGGTCGGTGGCCGAGGCGATCGCGAACAGCCCGGTCGCGAGCGCGCGCCAGGTCGTGTCGTGGCCGTCGCCGACGAACAGCGCGACCACGAACAGCGGCACCAGGACCAGCCGCGAGAGCGTCAGGAGGTTCGCGACGTTGAGCGTCGGGACCGGGGTCGGCTCCGGGACCTGGGCGGCGGTGTCGCGTGCCAGGCCCTCGTCCGCGGCGTCGCTGGGGAGCGCACTCACCGGTCGGCGTCCGGTACCGCGCGGACGATCAGGTCCACGCCCGCCGAGTCCACGACCTCGCAGCGGAGGAAGTCGCCGACCTGCGTCTTCTCCGGCGCGTCGAGAATGACGCACTCGCCGTCGACCTCCGGCGCCTGGTGCGCGGCGCGGCCGGTGAGCTCGCCGTCGTCGTCCAGCTCCACCAGGACATCGACGAACGTGCCGATCCGGTCCTCGGCGCGCTGCGCGGTCAGCTCCTCGACCAGCGCCGAGATCCGCGTGACGCGCTTGGTCACCTCCTCGGCGTCGAGCTTGCCGTCGAAGGTCTCGGCCTCGGTGCCGTCCTCGTCCGAGTAGCCGAAGACGCCCACGGCGTCGAGCCGCGCCCCGGTCAGGAACCGCTCGAGCTCGGCCAGGTCGTGCTCGGTCTCACCGGGGAAGCCGACGATCACGTTGGTCCGGATGCCCGCCTCGGGCGCGTACTCGCGGATCTGCTCGCACAGCGCCAGGAACGAGTCCGTGGAACCGAACCGGCGCATCCGGCGCAGCACCTGCTCGCTCGAGTGCTGGAAGGACAGGTCGAAGTATTCGGCGACACCCGGCGTGGTCGCGATGGCCTTGACCAGCTGCGGGCGCGTCTCGGCCGGCTGCAGGTAGGAGACGCGGACGCGCTCGATGCCGTCGATCTCCGCCAGGCGCGGCAGCAGCCGCTCCAATGCGGTGGCGCCGTCGCGGCCGAAGTCCTTGCCGTAGGACGTCGAGTTCTCGCTGACCAGGAACAGCTCCTTGACGCCGTGTTCGGCCAGCCACATCGCCTCGGCGACGATCTCGTCGGGCTGCCGCGAGACGAACGAGCCGCGGAACGACGGGATCGCGCAGAACGAGCAGCGCCGGTCGCAGCCGGAGGCGATCTTCAGGGCGGCGACGGGCGAGTCGTCGAGCCGCGTGCGCAGCACCCGCGGGCCCCAGCCCTTCTGCGCGTGGCCGGGGACCTCGACCGTCTCCGCGGCGGCGGGCCGCTCGACCGGGCTGATCGGCAGCAGCTTGCGGCGGTCGCCCGGCGTGTGCGAGGCGATCTTGCGGCCGGCGACGACGTCGTCGAGCCGGTCGGACAGCTCGGCGTAGTGGTCGAAGCCCAGCACCGCGTCGGCCTCCGGGAGGCTGTCGGCGAGCTCGTGCCCGTAGCGCTCGGCCATGCAGCCGACGGCGACGACCTTCTTGCCCGTGTCGGACGCGGCGAGCAGCGTGTCGACGGAGTCCTTTTTGGCCGACTCGACGAAGCCGCAGGTGTTGACCACCACGACGTCGGACTCTTCGGGGTCGGCCGCCAGCTCCCAGCCGCCGGCCGCGAGCCGGCCCGCCAGCTCCTCCGAGTCGACCTCGTTGCGGGCGCAGCCCAGGGTCAGCAGGGAGACGCGTCGGGTGGCGGCTGGGTCCGTGGCAGGGGAAGGCACAATGCTCAGAGTAGCCGCCGGTCCCGGGCGGCCCGACGACGGCGTAGCCGGTGACAACCGGGGCTACGCCCCGGGCCGGGGGCTTCGCCACCCGGACCCCCCAAAAGCGGCTGTCACAACCGGGGCTTCGCCCCGAGCCGGGGGCTTCGCCACCCGGACCCCCCAAAAGCGGCTGTCACAACCGGGGCTTCGCCCCGGGCCGGGGGCTTCGCCACCCGGACCCCCGAAAGGCGGCTGTGCCGCCGCGCGCGCCGGGCGATGTGGCAGGGTGGACGATCGTGCCCGCCGACTCGCCCCGCCCGACCGTCCGCCGCGCCCGGATCGCCGACGTCCGCAAGATCAAGGCCCTGGTCGACTCGGACGCCGGCCGCGTCCTGCTGGAGAAGGACCTGGTCACGCTGTACGAGGCGGTCCAGGAGTTCTGGGTCGCCGACGTGGATGACGAGGTGGTCGGCGCGGCCGCGCTGCACGTGCTCTGGGAGGACATCGCCGAGCTGCGCACGGTGGTGGTCGACAAGGCCGTCCGCGGCCAGGGGGTCGGCCGCGTGCTGGTCGCCCGGCTGGTCGACGAGGCACGTGAGCTCGGTCTCAGGCGGCTGTTCGTGCTGACCTTCGAGACCAGCTTCTTCGCCGGCCACGGGTTCGTCGAGATCGACGGCACCCCGGTGTCGCACGAGGTCTACGAGGAGATGCGGCGCTCGCACGACACGGGTGTCGCGGAGTTCCTGGACCTGCCTTACGTCAAGCCGAACACCCTGGGCAATTCCCGCATGCTGCTCGAACTCTGAGTGAAAACCTCCTTTCGGGCGGTGACGTGCGCCACTGCCCTGCCCGAAGCTGATCACGCCACTTGTCCACCGATCGGCGAGGAAACACCGAATGCGCACGACACTGCGGAACCTGGGGGCCACCGTGACGGTGGCCGTTTCTGTCGGCGCGGGCGCCCTGCTGGGCACCGGCACCGCCGCGGCCGTCGACATCCCGACGGTCACCGACCAGTACCTCTTCTCGACCTCGCTCTCGAACTTCGAGACGATCCGGAACCAGGCGCCCTATTCCGGCCAGCTCGACTGGTCGTCCGACGGCTGTTCGTGGTCGCCGGACACCCCGTTCGGGTGGCAGTTCCTGCCGGGCTGCCACCGCCACGACTTCGGCTACCGCAACTACAAGAAGCAGGGCCGGTTCACCGAGGCGAACCGCCTGCGGATCGACGACAACCTGTACACGGACCTGAAGAGCGTCTGCGGGTCGAACATCGCCTGCAAGGGCGCGGCCTGGACGTACTACCAGGCGGTCCGCAAGTTCGGCGGCTGACGCTCAGCTGATCCGGACGGTCGCCTCCCCCGCGTCCTCGCTCACCGACACCAGCTCGATCCGGCTGGCCGCGAACGACGTCGCCTGCGGGCCGGTCCGGGGACCGCTGTGGAGCTCGGCCGTGGTGCTCTCGCCGCGGCCGGGCTCCTTCAGCAGGAACGCCAGCGTGGCCTCGCCCTGCCAGATGCAGGTCATCCCGGGCCGGCACCGCGAGTCGGCGACGACCCGGGTGTAGCGCACGGTGAGGTCCTTCCCCTGCACCGCGGCCTCCTGGCCGAGGCGGAGGGTGACGTCCTGCCCGGCGGGCGCGCTCACGGTGCCCGGCGGCGCCGGCGCCGCGGGCGGACCCGGAGCGGCGGCGACCGAGCTCCCGGCGCCCACGGTGAGCACGGCGAAGGCGAACAGTGCGGCGGCGAATCGCGGTAGGTCCACGTGCTCAGGACGGAACCGGGCGAGCACGGGTTGCACCGCTCACTCCTCGTCGTCGCCCGCGTCGGCGTCCACCGGGCCGCCGCCGCGGATCATGAACAGGACCGACTCGAGTTCCTCCGGCTTGATCAGCACGTCACGGGCCTTCGAACCCTCCGACGGGCCCACCACGCCGCGGCTCTCCAGCAGGTCCATCAGCCGCCCGGCCTTCGCGAAGCCGACCCGCAGCTTGCGCTGCAGCATCGACGTCGAGCCGAACTGGGACGTCACGATCAGCTCCGCCGCCTGCAGCAGGACGTCGAGGTCGTCGCCGATGTCCGGGTCGATCTCCTTCTTCTCGCCGGCCTTCTGCGCGGTGACGCCGTCCTGGTACTCCGGCTGCGCCTGCTCCTTCGCGTAGTTGACGACCGCGGCGATCTCCTCGTCGCCGACGAACGCCCCCTGGATGCGGACCGGTTTGCCCGCCCCCATCGGCAGGTAGAGCGCGTCACCCATACCGATGAGCTTCTCCGCGCCCGGCTGGTCCAGGATGACCCGCGAGTCGGTCAGCGACGACGTCGCGAACGCCAGCCGCGACGGCACGTTGGTCTTGATCAGGCCGGTCACGACGTCCACCGACGGCCGCTGCGTCGCCAGGACCAAATGGATACCGGCGGCACGGGCCTTCTGGGTGATCCGGACGATCGCGTCCTCGACGTCGCGCGGAGCGGTCATCATCAGGTCGGCGAGCTCGTCGACGATCGCCATGATGTACGGGTACGGCCGGTACTCGCGTTCCGAGCCCGGCGGCGCGGTGATCTCGCCCGAGCGGACCTTCTTGTTGTAGTCGTCGATGTGCCGGACCTTGTTGACCTGCATGTCCTGGTAACGCTGCTCCATCTCCTCCACCAGCCAGGCCAGCGCGGCGGCGGCCTTCTTCGGCTGGGTGATGATGGGCGTGATCAGGTGCGGGATGCCCTCGTACGGCGTCAGCTCGACCATCTTCGGGTCGATCAGGATCATCCGGCACTCGTCCGGCGTCGAGCGCGCGAGCAGCGACACCAGCATCGAGTTGACGAAGCTCGACTTACCGGAACCGGTGGACCCGGCGACCAGCAGGTGCGGCATCTTCGTCAGGTTCGCGGTGACGAAGTGGCCTTCGATGTCCTTGCCGAGGCCGATCACCATCGGGTGGTTGTCCTTGACCGTGGACGGCGCGCGCAGGACGTCACCCAGGCGGACCATCTCGCGGTCGGAGTTCGGCACCTCGATGCCGACCGCGGACTTGCCGGGGATCGGCGCCAGCAGCCGGACGTTGTCGGTGGCCACCGCGTAGGCGATGTTCTTGGTCAGCGCGGTGATCTTCTCGACCTTCACACCCGGGCCGAGCTCGACCTCGTAGCGGGTGACCGTCGGGCCGCGGGTGAAGCCGGTGACCTGCGCGTCGACGTTGAACTGCTCCAGCACGCCGGTGATCGCCTCGATCATGGCGTCGTTGGCCTTGCTGCGTGACTTCGGCGCGTCGCCGAGCTTCAGCAGGTCGGGCGGCGGGAGCTGGTAGTCGCCCTCGACCGTGCGGGTGACCGCGAGCGGCGGTTCCGGGGCCTTCTTCGGCTTCTTCTCCGGCACCTCGGCGACGGGCTTGGGCTTGGGCGGCTTGATCGGCGTCGGCGCCTCGGCCAGCATCGCGTCGATGTCCAGCTGCTCGGGCTCGGCTTCGCTGGCCTGGCGGCGCCGGGACGGCTTGCGCAGCCGCGCGGTCTTCGGGTCGGCGTCGGTGACCTTCTCTTCGTCGGTCGCGAAGCCCGAGCGCTGCGCTTCGGCCTCGGCGAGCTCCTCCTCGTCGAGGCCCCAGTTGCGCAGCCGGTGCGGGATCTCGCGGACCGGCGTGCCGGTGAACACGAGCACGCCGAAGAACAGCGCGAGGATCAGCAGCGGCACCGCGACCCAGGTGGTGACGCCCATGGTGAGCAGGCCGCCGGAGAAGGCGCCGACGATGCCGCCGGCGTACATCCGGCCGTCGTTGGTCTCCGGCAGCGCGGTGAAGATGTGCAGCATCCCGAGCACGGACAGGACGACCATGATCGTGCCGACGACCATCCGCGGCCGCGTCTCCGGGTGCGGCTCGGACCGCATCAGCGCGACGGCGACGACGACCAGCACCAGCGGCAGCGTGACCGCCCCGGCGCCGAGGACGGTCCGGGTGGCGATCTCCACCCCGGTGCCGATCGGCCCGGCCGCCCGCCACCAGACGCCGACGGCCGCGATGATGCCCAGGCCGATCAGGCCCAGCGCGAGCCCGTCGCGGCGGTGTTCCGGTTCGAGTTCGCGGGTGCGCCCGACCGTGCGGGCCAGTGTGCCCAAGCCCTTGGCCAGCAGGTTCCAGGTCCCACGGACGCTCTTGCCGAAGATCCCGGGTGTCTTGCGGCGGGACCGTGGCGGCGGCTTGCGAGCGGACGACGTACGTGGCTTCGCGGGTGTACGCGGCTTACGCGCCGCTGCCCCCTTCGCGCCGCTTCCCGTGCTTCGCTTCCTCGTCGCCGACCCAGCCATGCCGTTTACGGTAACCGGCCGTGGCGGTTCATCCCACGCGCCACTCTCGGCCCAGGGTGAACTTCTGCCTCACACCGAAGGTTGAGCGGCCATCCGGGTGAACCGATCCGGCCAGTGCGCAAACGGGTGAAATCGGCGTCTGCCATGCTCTGCCCCATGCTCGCGCTGCGCACCGACGAACCGCCCCGCCGTGCTCCCGCCATCTGGCGGACCATGCTGAACATCGACCGGGGGCTGGTGAACCTCGTCGGGCGGCTGACCGTCACCGGCCGGGTGCCCGCCCAGCTGCGGGGCCGGCCGCTGCTGATGGCCGCGAACCACATCGGCGTCTTCGACGCGTTCGTGCTGATGGCCGCGTGCAAGCGGATCGGCATCAACCCGCGGTTCATGCTGGCCGGCGGTATCCTCGACGCGCCCGTCATCGGGCCGGCGCTGCGGGTCAGCGGGCACCTGCGGGTCGACCGCAAGCACGCCGGGACCGCCGTCGGGCAGTTCGCCGAGGCCGTCGAGGCGATGAAGACCACACGCGAACCGATCATCGTCTACCCCGAGGGCCGGATCAGCCACGACCCGGGCCTGTGGCCGGAACGCGGCAAGACCGGCGCCGCGCGGCTCGCGCTGGCTTCGGGCGTGCCGGTGATCCCGATCAGCCAGTGGGGCGCGCACGAGGCCGTCTACTGGGGCACCGAGACCGTCAACGGCCCGGCCGACCTGGTCCCGCTCGCCCGCTCCGGGCTCAGCGCGCCGCTGCGCCGGCCGCGGTTCCGGGTGCACTTCGGCGACCCCGTCGACCTGTCGGACGTCGAGCCGGAGCGGCCGGGCGCCGGAGTGCGCGCGCACGCGAAGATCATGCAGGCGATCACCGACGGCCTGATCCCGCTGCGCCGCGACGAGCTCGACCGCCCGAAGTTCCACGACCCGACGCGGCCCACCGACACGGTCAGTCCCTGGAAGCCGCCGTCCGCACTGTGAGACACGCGAGGCGGCGCCCCTAGAGTCGGCGACGTGAGCACACGGATACTCGTCGTCTACTACAGCTCGACCGGGAACACCGCCGCCCTCGCCGAGTCCCTCGCCGCGGGCGCGCGCGAGACCGGGGCGGACGTGCGCGTGCGGACCGTGCCGGAAACCGTGCCCGCCGAAGCGATCGCGCAGAACCCGCGGTGGCAGGCCTGGGTCGACGCCGGCCCGCACCACGAGCTCGCCACGCTCGGCGACCTCGAGTGGGCCGACGGGCTCGCGGTCGGCAGCCCGACCCGGTTCGGCGGCCCGGCCGCCCAGCTCAAGTCCTATTTGGACAGCACGGGTGGCCTGTGGGCCCAGGGAAAGCTGGCGGACAAGGTGGCGACGTCGTTCACGACGGCGTCGACCGCGCACGGCGGCCTCGAGTCGACGCTGCTGGCGATCAACAACGTCTTCTACCACTGGGGCGCGATCGTCGTCCCGCTCGGCTACACCGACCCGCACCTGATGCAGTCCGGCAACCCCTACGGCGGCTCGTTCGTCTCCCGCCGGTCGGCCGCGCCGGACGACGTCGCCCTCGACGCCCTGCGCCTGCAGGGCCGCCGGCTGGCCACCATCACCACGCACGTCGCCACCGGGCTCAAGCGGCCCGGATAACCGGGGAAAACGTTTCGGCGGTGACGGCGCGGCCTCTAGAGTCGCGACGGTGACCACCGAGCTCCCCGTCCTCGCGCCACCGCGCGTCGCCCACCGCGGCCGCGGCACCGCCTACGTCCTGCTCGCCGCCCTGTTCTTCAGCACCTCGGGCACGCTGGGCAAGTCGGTGATGACGGCCGGGATCACGCCGGAGCAGGTGGCCGCGGCCCGGATCGCGCTGGCCGGGTTCGTGCTGCTCGCCGGGGTCGCGCTGGTGGCGCCGCGGAAACTGCGGGTGCGGCGGGCGGAGCTGCCCGTCCTGGCCGGCTACGGCCTGCTCGGCGTGGCCGGGGTGCAGCTGCTCTACTTCGTCGCCGCGGGCCGGATCCCGGTCGGCATCGCGATCCTGCTGGAGTTCGTCTCGCCGGTGCTGATCGCGCTGTGGGTGCGGTTCGTGCGGCGGCAGCGGTTGCCGCGGCCGGTCTGGGGCGGCATCGCGCTGGCCATGGCCGGGCTTGCGCTGGTCGCCCAGGTCTGGGAAGGCGTCACGCTGGACGGGCTCGGCCTGCTGGCCGGCTTCGGCGCGGCCCTGTGCTCGGCGGGGTACTTCCTGCTCGGCGAGCGCGCGGTGGCCGGCGTCGACCCGCTGGGGCTGGTCACCTGGGGCATGGTGATCGGCGCGGTGGCGATCAGCTTCGTCGCGCCGCCGTGGACGTGGCCGGCCGGGCTGCTCGGCGCGCCGGTGGAGTTCGGCGCCGGGCACCCGCCGGTGTGGCTGCTGCTGACCCTGCTCGTGCTGGTCGCGACGGTGCTGGCGTACGTCTGCGGGATTTCGGCGCTGCGGCACCTGCCGGCGTCGGTGGCGAGCGTGCTCGGGCTGATCGAACCGGTGATCACGACGGTCGCGGCGTGGGTGCTGATCGGCGAGGAGCTCGCGTGGCCGCAGCTGCTCGGCTCGGCGATCCTGCTGGCCGGCGCGTACGTCGTGCAGCGGAAATCGGAAATCCTCGTGCCGTGAGGGTTGCGCAAATTCTGCACCAGCTCGCTCCCGGGTGCGAAAATCCATCCTCTACCCCGGGGAGGAAGCACCTTGGCGACGAAGTCCGGGCTGCGGCCCGACCTGCGGCAGCGGCACGTCCGGATGATCGCCCTCGGCGGCATCATCGGCGCGAGCCTGTTCATCGGCAGCGGCGCGGTGATCCACACCGTCGGCCCGGCCGCCGTCCTGTCCTACGCGCTCGGCGGGCTGCTCGTCGTGCTCGTCATGCGGATGCTCGGCGAGATGGCGACGGCGGCGCCGGCGCTGGGCTCGTTCATGGAGTACGCGCGCGACTCGCTCGGCGGCTGGGCGGGCTTCACGATCGGCTGGCTGTACTGGTACTTCTGGGTCGGCGTGGTCGCGTTCGAGGCGGTCGCGGGCGCGAAGATCCTGCAGGGCTGGATTCCCGGCGTGCCGCAGTGGGTGTTCTCGCTGGCGCTGATGCTGCTGCTGACGGCGACGAACCTGGCGTCGGCGCGGTCGTTCGGCGAGACGGAGTTCTGGCTGGCGTCGATCAAGGTCGCCACCATCGTCGTGTTCCTGGTGCTGGGCACGCTGTTCGTGCTCGGGCTCTGGCCGGACGCGCACTTCTCGGTGGGCAACATCGGCCTCGACGGCTTCGTCGCCAAAGGCCCGTTTTCCGTGGTGCACGGCGTGGTCATCGTGATCTTCTCGTACTTCGGCGCGGAGATCGTGACGATCGCGGCGGCCGAGTCCGACCAGCCGGAGACGGCGGTCCGCAAGGCGACCTCGACGATCGTCTGGCGGGTGATCGTGTTCTACGTCGGTTCGGTGGCGCTGCTGGTGATGATCACACCGTGGCGCGAAATCCCGAGCGAGACGAGCCCGTTCGCGGCGGCGTTCGGCCGCTTCGGCGTCCCGGCGGCCTCGACGATCGTGTCGGCGGTGGTGCTGACGGCGGCCCTGTCGGTGCTGAATTCGGGGCTGTACACGGCATCCCGGATGCTGTTCGCGTTGCGGCGCCACGGGTGGGCCCCGTCCTGGATCGCGGACACGAACGCCCGCGGCGTGCCGTGGAAGGCGATCCTGGCGTCGACGTCGGTGGGGTACGTGGCGGTGGTGATGAGTTACGTGTCCCCGGACAAGATCTTCTACTTCATCATCAATTCGGCGGGCGCGGTGGCACTGTTCGTGTACGCGATCATCTGCGGGTCGCAGCTCCGGATGCGGCGGTCGCTCGAAGCGTCGGCGCCGGAGAAGCTGAAGCTGCGGATGTGGGGATATCCGTGGTTGAGCTGGGTGACGCTGGTACTGACGCTGGTCGTGGTGGCGTCGATGCTGTTCGTCGACGAGGACGCCCGGGCGCAGTTGTATTTGAGCCTGATCAGCCTGGCGGTGATCTTGGGTGTCTACGCCCTCATCCGCCGGCGATCCGGCCATGCCGGTGGGTAATTGACCGGAGACGTACGGTGTACTCGTCGATGCCGAACTGCAACAGAAATCGTCCAAGTGTCGCAAGATCGTTCCGGCTGCACCACGAGATCACAACTAAGCCAGCCGCCGGCTGGTTCTCCGTAACAGCCCGCTCGCCGCGACGTCGGTAATGGTTACCACGATCCGGCGAGGGGACAGAAATGCGGAAGCCGAAACCAGAAGCTGAGCGACGACACGTCAAGTTCGAGCACGACCCTTTCCGGACACCGTTCCAACGGGACCGCGACCGGGTGCTGTACTCGTCCGCCTTCCGGCGGTTGTCCGGTGTGGCTCAAGTCGCCGCGGTGAACGAGCAGCGAGTTCTCCACAACCGCCTCACGCACAGCCTCAAGGTGGCACAACTCGGCCGCAGGCTGGTTCAACACCTGAAGCACGACAAATCCGCGGAAGCTCGCGCACTCCGGAAGCTTTCCGGCATCCAGGCCGATGTCGTGGAAACCGCCGGGCTCGTACACGATATCGGGCACCCGCCGTTCGGGCACGTTGCCGAACCTGTCCTCGACGCCTGCCTGCGCGGAGCCGGAGGCCTCGAAGGGTTCGAAGGCAATGCCCAATCGTTCCGAATCGTCACGAAGCTCGCCAGGCGGAGGACCGAGCACCCGGGCCTCGATCTCACCCGCGCCTCGCTCGACGCGATGCTCAAATATCCTCAGCCCAGATCGGCGGCCGCCGACGCCCCCTTCGCCGCCCCGACCTGGACGGATCGGGGGTATGGCAGCAAGTGGGGGACGTACCTCAGTGAACTGAAGGACTTCCGCTGGGCACGCCAGGGCGCCACCACATGCCTCAGATCCGCCAACGCCATTCTCATGGACTGGGCCGACGACATCACGTACGCGACTCACGACATCGAGGACTACTTCCGCGCCGGGCTCATCCCGCTTCACAACCTGGCCGGCGACCGGGACCGCATCGCGAAGCATGCGTGTCGCCGGCTCAGCGGGCTTCCGAATTTCGATCCGGCCCGGTTCGGAGAAGAACTGGACAAAGTCATCGACAGGTTCACCGCAGGCATCAAATCCTCATGCTGGGAGACCCGCCGGAACCGTGCCGCCATGAACAAGATCACGACGGACAACCTCAGCGAATGCGTGGCCGCGGTTTCACTGGTGGAAGCGGCTCCGTTCGTGTCCGTGGATCCGCAGTGCCAGTACCTGGTCGAGGCGCTGAAAGAACTGACCTGGTTCTACGTGATCGACCGGCCTTCGCTGGCAGTGATGCAGGAGGGGCAGAAGTACATCATCCAGTCGCTCTACGACCGGCTCAGCAACTGCCTCGCAGAGTCGCCCAAGAGTCCTCGGCTGCCCATCCAGCTTCGTGCGACCTACCGCGACCTGGGACACGACCCTGACTTCATGTCCTCCTGCACCAAGACTTCGGAGGCCCGGCGAGCGCGAGCGGTCGTCGACTACATGTGCCTGCTCACCGAAGCCCAAGCCGTCGACCTGGACGAGCGATTGGGCGGCCGCTCCCACAGTTCGATGTTCGGGGCCTGGTTCAGCTAACCGCCGGCGATCCGGGACAGGGCCCCGAAAAACACGTCCGTGATCTTCGCCGGGTCCGGGGCCACGAACGCCTGGCCCCCGGTCGCCGCCGTCAGCTGGTCCAGCTCGGCCTTGTCCGCGTCCGGGCCGATGCCCACTCCGATCAACGGGATCGGGCGGCGGGGGTCCTGCAGCTTTCCCAGCTCCGCCAGCAGATCCGCGCGGGAAATGCCGTGCGGGTCCTCGTTGCGGCCGTCCGTCATCACGATCACCAGGTTCAGCCGGCCCGGCTCCCACTCGCGGCGGGCCGTGCGGTAGGTGTCCAGGACGCTGTCGTACAGGCCCGTTCCGCCGTCCGGGGTGGCCTTCACCTGGGCCAGCTTCTCCAGCGCTCCACTGGCCAGGTGCTGGGCCACCGGGGCCATCGGGAGCAGTTCGCGGTAGTCCTTGTCGCCGTCCAGGCGCGTCGAAAACGCCAGCATCCGCAGCTGGGTCGCCGGTTTGAACAGGCGCAGCGCCTTCGCCGCCGCCTGCATCGTCACCTGCATCCGGTTCAGGCCCGTTCCCGGGACCTGGGCGTTCATCGAACCCGAGACGTCGATCAGCACCTGCACCCGCGCGCTCAGGTTGATGCCGGCCCACTGGTTGAGCAGCTCGTCGACGGCCTGCGCGGACGGCAGGTTCGCCGTGCGGAAGCCCTCCGGCGACACCCTCGGGTCGTCCGGGTGGTCGCGCAGCGCCTGGCCGCCCGCCGCGCGCAGGCCCGTCTTCGCGATCGCGTCCGCCCCCGCGTCGCCGAGCACCGCGGCGCGCAGCGCGTCGACGATCGGGCGCTGCTGCGGGGTGATCCCGCCCAGCTCCGCGAACGGGTAGTCCAAAGTGGGCACCGCCGGCGAGTAGACGGCCACGAGCGGGGACTTCGGGTCCTCGACGTTGTGGCGCAGCAGGGAGTTCTCCGACGCCGGGAACGCCGTCACCGCGGCCGTGCCGCCGCTGTCGCTTGACCCCGGCAGCCGGGCGATCAGTTCCGTCTCGTCGCCGAGGGTGTTGGCCGAGAACCGCCGCAGCAACGCGACGTACGCGCCCGACGGCTCGGGCGCCGCCTTGACCGCGTCCTGCAGGCCGAGCAGGGCCACCGCGCCGACCGGGTCGCGGGCCGGGTCCGGCATCCCCGGGACGACGCCCGGCGCGGCCAGCACCTCAGCCCAGGTGGGCACGCGCTCGGGCCAGCCGAGGCCCTTGACGACGTCCGCGGCGACGGCCAGCACCACCGGGGAACTGGCCACCGATGCCCCGCTCCCGGGGACGTCGGCGGCTCCGAGCTGGTGGGCGCGGCGCAGCGCGAGCGTCGAATCCGGCACCCAGACCTGCGGCCGCGGGCTGCCGTCGGAGAGGGCGAGCCGCTCGGCGGCCTGGGTCGCCTCCCTGGTCTGGACCTCGACGCTGCCGCACGGCAGGTCGAGCCCGCGCGCGACGAGCGACATCGCGGGCGCGATGTCCGCGGACGCGGTGACGAGGACCTTCGCGGGCTGCTCGCACGACGGCCGGGAACGCCCGGCCGACACCGTCACCCACGCCGCGGCGCCGAGGACGAGCACGAGGCCGGTCGCGAGGGCGGGCAGGAGCAGCCGGCGTCGTCTGCCGTCCGAGTGACGTCCCATCGGCGCGGCCTCTCTGCGCGAGGCGGGGTGGGATCAAGGTTATCCCGCGGCAAAGCCGCCGCACGTGGGCCGGACGGCCTAACAGCTCACCCCGAAGAGGGATCGGGCCCCTCCCGCAGCGGGATGTCCACGATTCCCGCGGCCGAAACCCAGCGCCCCAATGTGGCGTTCGGTGCGTCAGATGCACCGAACGCCACATTGGGGCGTTCGGGCAGGTCTAGACCGGGATGACCGTCGGGACGATCATCGGACGGCGGCGGTAGGTGTCGGCCACCCAGCGGCCCACCACCCGGCGGACTGCCTGCGCGATCCGGTGCGTGTCCGTGATGCCCTCGGCCTCCGTGCGCGCCAGCTCCATCTCCACCAGCGGCACGACGGCGTCCAGCGCCTTCGGGTCGTCGGAGAAGCCGCGGCCGGACACCGTCGGGCTGCTGACCGCGCGGCCGGTGCTGGAGTCCACCGCGACGCTGATCGAGATGAACCCGCCCTCGCCGAGGACCAGCCGGTCCGACAGGGTCGACTCGCCGACGTCGCCGACCGACAGGCCGTCGACGTACACGTGCCCGACCTCGACGCGGCCGGTGCGGGACGCCTTGCCGTCGACCAGGTCGACGACCACGCCGTCCTCGGCGATGACCACGTTCTCCGCCGCGACGCCGGTGCGGATCGCCAGCTCGCCGTTCGCGCGCAGGTGCTTCCACTCGCCGTGGACCGGCATCACGTTGCTCGGGCGCACCGCGTTGTACAGGTACAGCAGCTCGCCCGCCGACGCGTGGCCGGACACGTGCACCTTGGCGTTGCCCTGGTGGACGACGTTCGCGCCGAGCCGGGTCAGGCCGTTGACCACGCCGAACACCGCGGTCTCGTTGCCCGGGATCATCGAGCTGGCCAGCACGACGGTGTCGCCCGCGCGGATCGAGATCTGCCGGTGCTCGCCGCGCGCCATCCGCGACAGCGCCGAGAGCGGCTCGCCCTGCGAACCCGTGGAGACGAACAGGACCTTGCTCTCCGGCAGGGTGCTCGCCTGGTCGAGGTCGACGAGCAGGCCGTCCGGCACGTTCAGCAGGCCCAGCTCGGCCGCGATGCCCATGTTCCGGACCATCGACCGGCCGACGAACGCGATCCGGCGCCCGTGCCGCTGGGCGGCGTCGAGCACCTGCTGGACGCGGTGCACGTGGCTGGCGAAGCAGGCCACGATCACACGCTGGTCCACGCGCCGGATGACGTCGTCGAGGACCGGGCCGATGTCGCGCTCGGGCATGACGAACCCGGGCACCTCGGCGTTGGTCGAGTCGACGCAGAACAGGTCGACGCCCTCGTCGCCGAGCCGGGAGAAGCCGGCCAGGTCGGTGAGGCGCCCGTCCAGCGGCAGCTGGTCGAGCTTGATGTCGCCGGTGTGCAGGACCACGCCCGCCGGGGTGCGGATCGCCACCGCGAGCGCGTCCGGGATGGAGTGGTTGACCGCGAAGAACTCGAGGTTGAACACGCCGACGTCACGGCGCTCGCCCTCGCGGACCTGGATCAGGTTCGGCCGCTGCCGGTGCTCCTTGGCCTTCGCCGCGAGCAGGGCGTTGGTGAACTTCGAGCCGTAGATCGGCAGGTCCGGCCGCAGGCGCAGGAGGAACGGGACGGCACCGATGTGGTCCTCGTGCCCGTGGGTGAGCACCAGGCCCTCGATGTCGTCGAGGCGGTCCTCGATCGCGCGGAAGTCGGGCAGGATCAGGTCGACGCCGGGCTGGTCGTCCTCGGGGAAGAGCACCCCGCAGTCGACGATGAGCAGCCGTCCGCCGAACTCGAAGACGGTCATGTTGCGCCCGACTTCGCCGATGCCGCCCAGCGCGACGACGCGCAGGGCTCCCTCGGGCAGTTCGGGCGGGGCGTTGGTGGGGCCTGGACCAGGGGGAAGTGAGCTCACCGAGGCAGGGTCCCAACGCTGGTGTGCGAGGTCGGCGCGACGTAGGCCGCTCGCGAATCTGCTTGTGCCACCCGCTCACCATGCCAGGCCTGGGCCGCCGTGTCGCCCAGCGGCACGCCGCCCTGGGCAAGATCACCGGCGATCAGGGCCGTCTGCTCGGTGGTCGGGGCGACGATCGGCAGCCGCGGATCGCCGATGTCGAAGCCGCGCAGCCGCAGCGCCGCCTTGCTGAACGCGACCCCGCCGACCCGCGACATCGCGCGCAGCACCGGCAGCATGCCGCGGTGGTTGGTGCGCGCGGTGGAGGTGTCGCCGTTCTCGTAGGCGTCGATCATCGCGCGGATCCGGCCCGCGACGACGTGACCGATCACACTCACCACGCCGACGCCGCCGACCGAGATCCACGGCAGGTTCAGGCCGTCGTCGCCGGAGTAGTAGGCGAGGTGGGTGTTGGCGATGACCTCGGAGCCGGCGATCAGGTCGCCCTTGGCGTCCTTGACCGCGACGATCCGGGGGTGCTCGGCCAGCCGCAGCAGCGTGTCGACCTCGATCGGGACGACCGAGCGCGGCGGGATGTCGTAGAGCAGCACCGGCAGCCCGGTGCTGTCGGCGACCGCGGTGAAGTGGGCGAACAGCCCGGCCTGGCTGGGCCGCGAGTAGTACGGGGTGACGACCAGCAGGCCGTGCGCCCCCGCTTCCTCGGCCTGCTTGGCCTGCTCGACGCTGTGCGCGGTGTTGTTGGTGCCCGCGCCGGCCACGACGGTCGCGCGGTCGCCGACGGCCTCGACCACGGCGCGGATGAGCTGCTGCTTCTCCGCGTCGCTCGTGGTCGGGCTCTCGCCGGTGGTGCCGTTGACCACGAGGCCGTCGTTCCCCAGCTCCACGAGGTGCTCGGCCAGCTCCTGCGCCCGCTTCAGGTCCAGCGCGCCCTCGGCGTCGAACGGGGTGGCCATCGCGGTGAGCACGCGCCCGAACGGCCGTCCGGGCGCGGCGGTAGGTGGGTTGGACATGGGAAGACGGTACCCCGAGGGTCCGACGAAAACCGCGTCGACCTGGTCACCAGGAGGATTTCCCGGGCCTGGCCGTTCGTCGCGGAACTTCTACTTGACCTTGGTCACGATCGGGGCGGAGATCGGGCCGCCGTCGGCCTTGGTGAGGATGCAGTAGAACTCCCGCGTCGGGTACTCGCCGGACTTGTCGGGCACGCTCTGCCACTCGCCCTGGGTCGGGACGAGGGCGCGGTACTTGAGGCCGTCGCGCTGGGTGGCGGGGACGATCGACGAGCGGAAGGAAGCCGCGCAGCGGGCTTCGGCCACCGCCGTGACGGCCTCCACGCCCGGGTAGGCCGCGATCTCCGCGTCGCTGTCGGACCAGTTCGTGGTGCCGATGGCGTCCCCGCTGTCGTAGATCTCGACGGTGTGGCTCTCCTTGCAGTCGCCGTCGTTCTCGTCGCTGATCACCCCGCCGTCCTGGACCGGCGCGTTGTAGCACTGGTAGCTGGAGCTGGCGTCCACGCGCATCTGGCCGCCGAGGCCGAACGTCATCGTCGGCAGCTTCTGGGCGTCCGGCGCCGGCTTTTCGAAGGCTTTGCCCGCGAAGAAGCCGCCGATCAGGGCGCCCACGACCAGCACGGCCGCGGCCGCGAGCCACCACGCGCGGTGGTTGTTCTTCGCAGGCGGCTGCGGTGCCGCGGCGCCGAGCATCGCGGTGCCGTGCGGCGGGGTGGGCCGCACGCCCTGCGCCGTGGTCAGCAGGTTCTGGGCCTGGGACGCGGTCAGCCGGGCGTCGGGGTTGGTGACGAGCAGGCCGAGGATGGCCGCGGCGATCGGGCCCTGGCCGCGGGTCAGGTACGGGATCTCGGTCATGATCGCGTGCAGCGTCGCGGCGGTGGTCGCGCGCTCGAACGGGATCGAGCCTTCGACCGCGAAGAACAGCGTCGCGCCGAGGGACCACAGGTCGGACGCGGGCATCGCTTCCCGGCCCTCGACGCGTTCGGGCGCCATGAAGGCGGGCGAACCGACGATCATGCCGCTGGTGGTCAGCCGCGGGTCGTCGACGGCGTGGGCGATGCCGAAGTCGGTGAGCTTCACGCGGCCGTCCGGCGCGACGAGGATGTTCGCCGGCTTGACGTCCCGGTGCACGATCCCCGCGGCGTGGGCCGCCTGCAGCGCGGCGAGCACCCGCTCCCCCAGCTGCGCGGCCTGCGCGGCGGGCATCGGGCCGCGCTGCCGGACGAGGTCGGCCAGGCTCGGGGCTTCGACGAGCTCCATGACGATGAAGGTGGTCCCGCCGTCGGTGACGACGTCGTAGACGGTGACGATCGCGGGGTCGTTGAGCCGCCCGCCGGTGCGCACCTCACGCAGGGCGCGCTCGGAGAAGACAGCGGCGGACTCGGCGTCGGGCAGCCGCAGCTCCTTGACGGCGACCTGCCGCCCGATGACCTGGTCCTGCGCCCGCCACACGACGCCCATGCCGCCCCGGCCGAGTTCGCCGAGCAGGAGGTAGCGGCCCGCGACGACCCGCTGACCAGGCGTCATGGGCGCCTGCGGCGGGTAGGGCCGGGTCTGTTCGTCGGTCACGGTGCTCCTTTTGGCGGCGGTCGCGCAGATGCTAGTCGGACCGTCCGGGAGCGCTGCGGGTTCCGCGGAATTCGTGACGTCAGCCGGCGAAGGTGAGGAAGATCAGCACCAGGTTCAAGGCGATGATGATCGCCGCGATCACACCGGCCGCGACCGTGGTCAGGCGGCGGTTGGCGTCCTCGCCCATCAGGTCGCGGTCCGCCGTCAAGCGGATCAGCGGCACCAGCGCGAACGGGATCCCGAACGACAGCACCACCTGCGACACCACCAGCGCGGTGCTCGGGTCCGCGCCCAGGGCGAGGACCACGATCGCCGGCGTCAGCGTCACCAGGCGCCGCAGGACCAGCGGGATCCGCTTGTGCAGCAGTCCCTGCATGATCATCGCGCCCGCGTACGCACCGACCGACGTCGAGGCCAGGCCCGAGGCCAGCAGGCCGATCGCGAACAGCAGCGCGATGCCCGGGCCGAGCGCCACCGCCACCGCGCCGTGCGCGCCCTCGATGCTGTCCACCCCGTCCTGGCCCTGGAGGTTCGTCGCGGCCAGCAGGAGCATCCCGAGGTTCACCGCGCCCGCCAGCAGCATCGCCAGGCCGACGTCGGCCCGGGTCGCCCGCAGCAGCCGGCGGCGGCGGACGCCGTCCGGGCGGCCGTGGCGGTCGCGGACCAGGCCCGAGTGCAGGTACACCGCGTGCGGCATCACCGTCGCGCCCAGCATCGCCGCGGCGATCAGGACGCTGCCCGCGCCGTCGAACTTCGGGACCAGGCCGCCCAGCGTCGCCGCGGCCGACGGCGGCTCGACGAACAGGCTCGCCAGGAAGCCGATGGCGATCACCGCCAGCAGGCCGGTGACGACCCGCTCGAACGTCCGCTGGCCGCCGCGGTCCTGGACCGCCAGCAGGGTCAGCGACACCGCGCCGGTGATCAGGCCGCCGGCGACCAGCGGCAGGTCGAACAGCAGGTTGAGGGCGATCGCGCCGCCGACGACCTCGGCCAGGTCGGTGGCGATGGCGACGACCTCGGCCTGGGCCCAGTAGGCCAGCCGTGCGGGCCGGGACAGGCGGGCGCGCAGGGCCTCCGGCAGCGACATCCCGCTGACCAGGCCCAGCTTCGCCGACAGGTACTGCACGAGCACGGCCATCAGGTTCGCCGCGACGATCACCCAGACCAGCAGGTAGCCGTAGCGGGCGCCGGCGCTGATGTTCGAGGCGACGTTCCCGGGGTCGACGTAGGCGATGGCGGCGACGAACGCGGGCCCGAGCAGGGCCGAGCCGGTGCGCAGCCGCGACACCAGTCTCGGGCGGACTGCCTCGGTCACAGCCATGAAGCCACCTCTCGAAACCCGGGTCTCGGGTGTCCAAAACCGAAGTTTAGGCACGCCGAACTTTGTTTTTCAAGGGTGACGGCTCCCACCCTCGTCCCGGGATACCCAGCCGAGCGCGGCCGAAAAGTCAGGGGTGGGCGACCTCGTGGCCGGACTCGCGCAGGGCCGCGACCGCGTGGCCGAGGTCGGCGGCGCGGACCAGGATGTGGTCGGTGTCGTAGGTCGACATCGAGAACAGCGCGACCCCGGCCGCGGCCAGCTCCGAGGCGAGCGCGGCGATGATGCCGGTCAGGGTGAACTCCAGCGGGCCGCGGACCGACAGCAGCCGCCAGCCGTCCTCGGCCGCCGTGGCGCCGGCCGGCTCGCGGCCGGCCGGGCAGATCACCGACAGCTCTTCGGGCGTGCGCGTCACCGAGACGAACGCCTCGCCCGGCTCGAACAGCTCCGCGGGCACCGCGGCGTCCGCGGGCAGCCGCACGACGGCGTATTCGCCGGGCCGGACGTCGATCGCGAGTCGCTTCATCAGCCTTCCAGCACCTTCGGGCTCGTGGCGATCTCGGTGCCGTCCGGCAGCGTCGAGATGGTGAAGTCCGCGAACACGTTCGCGGCGGCCTTCTGCAGCTGCCGCAGGCATTCCACGGCCAGCTCGCGGATTTCGACGTCCGCGTGCTCGGTGGCCCGCATCGCGACGAAGTGCCGCCAGGCGCGGTAGTTGCCGGTGACGACGATCCGCGTCTCGGCGGCGTTCGGCAGGACCGAGCGGGCGGCCTGGCGGGCCTGCTTGCGGCGCAGGGTCGCGGTCGGGACGTCGGCGAACTTCTCCTCGAGCCCGGCCAGCAGCTCGGTGTAGGCGTCGACGCTCGCCTGCGTCGCGGCGAGGAACTTCTCGTGCAGCACCGGGTCGTTCGCGATGACCTCGGGCTCGACGAACTCGGCGTTGCGTTCCGGGACGTACCGCTGCGAGAGCTGGGAGTAGGAGAAGTGGCGGTGCCGGATGAGCTCGTGGGTCAGCGACCGGGAGATGCCGCTGATGTAGAAGGTCACCGAACCGTGCTCCAGCACCGAAAGGTGGCCGACGTCGATGATGTGCTCGAGGTAGCCGGCGTTGGTCGCGGTGGCCGGGTTCGGCTTCTGCCACGACTGGTAGCAGGCGCGGCCGGCGAACTCGGCGAGCGCTTCGCCGCCGTCCGCGTCCGTCGACCACGGCACGTCCTCGGGCGGGAAGAACTCGGTCTTCGCGATCAGCTGCACTCTGGGTGACACGGTTGCGGCCACGTCAGCACTCCTTCTCCCGGCTCCCGGGCAGCCTAACCGCGCGGGGGCGGCCACTCCCGGGGGACACGGTGACAGCACGGCTTCCTTGACTGACGTCACCGATGACGTCATAGTGGTGTCATGGACCTGACCCCGTACATCGCCAACCTTCGCGAGGACCTCGCGAACACGGCTGCCGCCGGGGACGAGCACACCCGGCGGGCGGCCGCGCTGCTGTCTTCCGCGCTCGAACCCGCCGTCCGCCTGACCCTGATGAACGCCCTCGCCGACCTCGCCGCCGAGGTCACCGCCGCCCTGCCGGGCCAGGTGGTGGACGTCCGGCTCGACGGCCGGGACGTCCGGGTGGTCGTCACCGGCACCGCCGAAGAGCCGACGTCACGGGAGACACCACGTGACACCACACCGCCGCCACCGATCGACGGCGGTGACATCAGCCGGATCACGCTGCGGCTGGTCGAGCAGATCAAGGGCCAGGCCGAACGCGCCGCCGCGGCGCAGGGCGTCTCGCTGAACACGTTCGTTTCGCAGGCGGTGCAGGGCGCGCTCGGCCACGGCGCACTCGGCGGCGGGGGCCGCAAGCACCACGGCAAGGACGGCGGCACCGGGTCGCACCTGCACGGCTGGGTCGAAGGCTGAGGGACGGGACGATGAGCGAAGAACAGACCACACCGGACGACCTGGTCCGCATCGACGAGTTCGAAACGGACGTCCCGCTGGAGCTCGACGTCAGCGTCACGATCGGCCGCGTCGAGGTCGTCCTCGAAGGCGACTCGGGCGCGCGCGTCGAACTGCGGCACGACCAGGGCGAGCAGCAGCCGTGGGTGGCGGGCGTGAACAGCCTGCTGTCCTGGGTCGGCGAGCGCTTCGGCGACCAGCTGGGCGTCGACCCGGCGTCCTCCCCCGCCGAGGCGGTGCGGCAGAGCCGGATCGAGAAGCTCGGCAACCGCCTGGTCGTCCAGGCGCCGAAGGCGTGGCAGCTGCGCAACGCCCCGCTGTCGGTGAAGGTGCAGGCGCCGGCGGGCTCGCACGTCGAGGTGCGGGCGGGCGCGGCCGACGTCACGGTGACCGGCTCGGCCGGCCGCGTCGACCTGCTGACCGGCTCCGGCGAGGTGAAGCTCGAGCGCGCCGACGGCTCGGCGACGATCCGCACGGGCAGCGGCGCGGTCAAGCTCGGCCCGACGCTGGGCGGGCTGCAGCTGCGCAGCGGCAGCGGCCACGTCGAGGCGTCGTCGATCGCCGGCTCGGCCACCCTGGCCACCGGCACCGGCGACGTCTGGCTGGGCGCGGTGTCGGGCGAAGTGATGGCCCGCACCGGCAGCGGCGACCTCTCGGTGGCCGACGCGGGCTCGGGCAGCCTCGACCTGATCACCGGCTCCGGCGAGGTCCGGATCGGCATCCGCAGCGGAACGGCCGCCGAAGTCGACCTGACCTCCAGCGGCGGCCGGGTGTCCAGCGAGCTGGATGTCGCGGACACCGCTCCGGAGGGCGGCGTGAAGCTGAAGGTCCGCGCCCGGACGGGCACCGGCAACGCCGTGGTGACGCGCGCGGCGGGCTGACACAACCGGGCCTGCGGCCCGGGCCGGGGGCTCCGCCACCCGGAGCCCCCGAAGAGCGAACTGAGTAAGGGGGAAGGACGGGCCGTTCCCGGCCAAGGGGAGCCGGGAACGGCCCGTTCGCATGCCGCCGTCCCGGCGACAAGCCTGGCGTTCCCGGCCCCGGCCCGCCAGGATCGTCGCGTGGACGACTACCTGGGGACGGCTCACGCGCCGGGCACGCACCTCGTGCCGGTCCAGCTCGAAAACCGCACGCTTTACGTCGAAGCGACGCCGGTCGGCGGCGGCGACGAAGAAGTGGCGGGACGGCTGCTGAAGTTCGAGGGGTTCACCGAGACCTTGAGCCAAGTCGCGAACACCGTGACCGACGCCGTCCACGCCGGGCTGACGAAAGCCAAGCCCGCCAAGGTGACCGTCGAGTTCGGGTGCGAGGTCGGAATGGAAAGCGGACAGCTGACCGCGATCCTCGTGAAGGGTACGGCGAAGGCCAATCTGAAGGTGACGATGGAGTGGAAGCCCGGCGGCGACTGACACTCACCGGAGCCGCTTCATCGCTTTCTCGGCCTTCGCACGAATGGCCTTCGGGGTCTTGCGGTCGTCCAGCAGGGCTTGCATGAAATCCTTGCCCTGCCGGGGATCGCGCTTCGCCACCGCTTCGGCGGCAGTGAAGCGTTCCGCCGGCTTGAGGTTCTTGTTCCGGGCTTGCTCGACCTGCGCACGGAACTGCTGCTTCTTGCTGAGGCGAGGGGGCTCGTCGACCTTCGCCGGAGCTGGTTTCTCCGGCTCCGGCTTCGCCGCCTTGCGCAACGCCGCGACCGCCGGCGACCCGGCGGTCTTCGCCGGGGTCAGCCCGGCAGCCCGGTTCAACGCGCGCAACCGGACCAGGCGGTCCAGGCCGGACCGCGCCGCCAGCCGGCGGTACGCATCCGCGGCCAGGGACGGGTCGAGCTGCTCCAGCCGCGCCACCACGTCCAAAGACTGCCGTCCCGGGGCGGACGCGGCAATCTCCCCCAGCAGCCTGATGGCCCTCGCACGGTGGCGCGGGAGGAGCATGGTCGCGAAGTCGGCCCGGCGGCCGATCGGGATTTTCCGGTCTTCAGCGAGCAACGTGTAGACCTTCTTGCCCAGACCGGGCTGCAGCGCGACCAGTCGCGATGCGGCTTGCCCCCGTACGTCAGCCGGTTCCCGCCGATTCGTGACGATGGTTTCGAGCAGACTCGCTCCTTGCTCGCGGGCACGGCCGTCGGCCAGGTCGGAGGCGGCCATCAGCCGGTTTTCCGGCCGGCTCGACCGGGTCGCGAGCCCGGTGAGCGCCTCGACGCCTCGATCCTGATCGAGGTCGTACAACGCAATGGCCGCGGTACGGCGGATCGCGAACGCGGCCCCGGTGCCTTCGGCCAGCTCGGCAAGCCGCTGAAGCGCTCGTTCGTACCCTGCCGGATACTGCCCGGCGACCGTCGACGCGTCGACCCGCGCGGCTTCGAGCCGGGTGTCGTCTGCCAGCGTGAAGAGGACGTCGAGACCCGCTTCGACGTCCACTTCCGCCAACGCACGTCCGGCCTCGATCCGGTCCACCGCTTCCTCGCGGCCGTTCAAAGCGAGTTCGCGCAGGATGGGGATCGCCCGTCGATCGGTGTCGCCCAGCGCCCGCGCCGCCCGGCGCCGGTTCGCCGTCGGCTGCCGGGGTTCCTCCGCCAGCAGGGCCAGCAGGTCGGCGCTGACCCCGGGCGCGTGCCGCCGCGCCGACACGGCCGCGTCCAGGCGGGTGTCGAAGCCGGCCCGCTCGTCGCGGCTCAGCATCGCCAAGGTGACGTGCACCTGCTCCGGATCGTGGTCACAGCTCGTATCGGCCGCGGCCAGCCGCATGCGTTCCGGGCAACCGGGATCCTCGACGAGACGCCGTAGGGTCTCCAGGCCCCTCGTTCTGTCCCGGGCCACGACCAGCTGCGCGGCTTCGAAGCGCAACGCGTGCAGGTCGTGGGTGGCGGCAAGCCGTGACAGCGCTCGCAGCCCGTGCTCCAGGTCGAACTCCACCAGCACCTTCGCCGCTTGCAACCGTTCTTCGGCATCCGTCGCGTCGGTGGACACGAGGTGGTTCGCGGCGGTGATCCCCCGGCGCAGGTCCAGCTCGAGCAACAGCCGCAACGCCTCGAAGCGCACCGCGCGTTCCCGTCCCTCCCGGAGGATCGCTTCGAGGGCCTCCGCGGCGGCGGCGGGATCCAGTTGGCACAACACTGTCGCCTCTTCGCGCCATTCGAAGACGTTGCTCGGGTGCCGGACGTGGTCGACGAGGCCTCGGCGGAGCCGGTCACGCACCTTCTCCGGCACTTGCAGTCCCTGGCGGATCGCATCGGCCACGAAGCCGTGGTTGTGTTCCCAATACCGGCGCCGAAGCATCCGGGACAGCACCCGAGTCAGGTCCTTGCGGGGTGCCCACAGCCCCACCAGGAAGAGTTCGACTTCCCAGTTCTTCCAGCGCTGCAGCCGTGGACGCAGGTACCGTCCCGGCCGGGCCCGCCGCGCGACCAGGTGTTCCGCCGCAAGGTATTCGAGAATGGTCTGGTGGAGGAACTCCGGCCCGCTTCGCCGGCTTGTCACCAGGCTGGTGGCGAGGAAGACCTCGTGGACGATCTTCGCCCATTCCGGGCCCTCGACCGTGTCGGGCGGTGGCACGTGGCGGGATGCCACCTCCACGAGGGTCGGCACCGGCCGTCCGGTCGGGAACCCGGTGGCGGCCACCTCGTGGTGTGCGCAGGCCCACTCGCGCAGCACCGGCAGCGCCCTCTCGAAGAGATCGTCGACGGCCCGCTCGGCTTTGGGGCCGTTGCGGCCGACCCACTCGCGCAGCACCCGGCGTGCTCGATCCCGGCGTTTCTGGCGCAGCACCAGGACGAACTGCCGGTACAGCTCGACGCGGCTGGACGGCAGCTGCCGACCTGGATGCTGCGAATACAGTACGCACATCATCGTGGCGATCAACGGGATCGTCCCGAGCTCACGAATTTCGGCTTCCTCGACCCGGGCCACGAAGCGCACGGACTCCTCTTGGGCGTCCGGCACGTCAAGGGCCTCGAACCACCCCTTCGCGAATTCACCGAGCTGCCCGCGAGCGAACGGTTCGATGACGAACGTCGGGTAGCTGTCGTCTTCCGCAAGCACCTTGTGGTGCTCGACGCCGGTCGGGCGGGTCGTGACGACGAAGCTGAACCGGTCACCGGCGCGATGCCGCTTCACCAGCCTGACGACCGCGCTGCGGTCGGACGGATCGGCGATCTCGTCCAGTCCGTCGGCCAGCACGAGCCAGCGCGCACCCGGCACGGGGTCGGTGGCGAAGAGCTGTTCGAGCTGCCCCCGGTCGAGGTCGATGTCGAAGCCCTGCACGCCCCGCGCCAGCATTTCCTTGAGTCCCCGGCCCATCCGCAGCGCGTCAGCGGCGACCGGAACGGGGACGAACGGGCCGCCGTCGCCGCGAAGCCACTGCTTGGCCAGTTCGGCGGTGAGGTGCCGGACCAAGCTGGACTTCCCCGCACCGGGACCACCGAGGATCTGCACGCCCGGAAAGGTCCGCAGAAGCTGATCGGCCTCGACGCGCACCGCCTCGTCCGGCTCCACCGCGTGGTAGCGGCTGGTCTGCTGGCGCAGGTACACCTTTCCCAGTGGCGGCGACACCTCCGCCCCGGCCAGCTCGGCGTGCGGGTGCCGGTCGTCCGCGACGCTCGCCGCCTCGAGGTACTCGCGGAGCCGCGGCCCCGGGAACGGGATGCCCAGCTCAGCGAGCTGGGCATCGTCGAGCTGATCGAGCCAGGAGCGGTTGCCCGCGGAGACCGATCGATGGGCCGCTCCGAGGTCGGGATACGCGGCGAAGACGGACTGCACGGGGATCAGCCGGGCGGTGTCCCCGTGCTGCGCGTCCCGGTAACGCACCACGCCGGTGACCGCGCCCGTCCGCCAGTTGAGGGCCGGACCGCCGCTGAAACCCGGCCCCACCGCGCCGTGCACCGTCTTGAGCAGGTCGGCACCGGCCACATGCCGGGACGGGCCGGCCAGGGTCAGGGTCGCCGAGTCGCCGGACCGGTAACGGCCCATCGGGTAGCCGAATGCCCACAGCGGCTCCTCCGGCTCGGCTGCCGGGTGCAGCACCACGTGGGCACGCCCGACCTCGTCCTGGGCTTCGAGCAGGACGAGATCCAGCCGGCCGGGATCGTTCGCGTGGTAGGTGCCCGGAACAAGGCGGAAGTCGGTGGCGGGAACGAACTCGGTCGCCTCCGAGCGGACGACTTCGGAGATCCGCTTCGAGCGGTCCGTGATGACGTGCGCGCACGTGAGGAGGACACCCGGCGCGACGAAGAAACCCGTGCCCTCGGTTTCCGGCCCCACCAACGGCACGGTGGCCGCGCGCAGAGCGTCCGCCAGCTTCGCTCGTCCTCCCTCCATCCCACCTCCTGCGCGAGCGTCCGGCGATCCACCATCCTCGCAGTTCCGCTTCGGTCCCGGAACGGGCAAATTCCCCTGCAGGAAAAGGATCTTGTCCCCGGCGAGAGCAGCTCAGCGGACCAGCTTGCCCAGTGGTGCCGCCAGGTCGCCGCGGGAACCCACCGTCACCCCCGACAGGCCCAGCCACTCCGCCATGTGCGTCAGCTCCGCGGCCAGCTCGGGCAGCACTCGGGCCACGTCGGCGCCCTTCTCCGCGAACGCCCCCTGGACCCGCAGCACCCCCGCCGCGCGGTCGGACTTCAGGTCCACGCGGGCCACCAGTGAGCCGTCCAGGAGGAACGGGAACACGTAGTACCCGTACACCCGCTTCGGCTCCGGGACATAGATCTCGATCCGGTAGTGGAAGCCGAACAGCCGCTCCGTGCGGGCCCGCTCCCAGATCAGCGGGTCGAACGGGCACAGCAGCGCCCGGCCCGTCACCGACCGTGGCGTCCGGGCCGAAACGTGCCGGTACGCCACCTGCTTCCAGCCGCGGACCGTGACCGGCTCCAGCTCGCCCGACTCCACCAGCTCCGCCACCGCTTGGCGGGCCGGGGCGGGGCCGAGGCGGTAGTAGTCGCGCAGGTCCGTCTCCGTGGCCACGCCCAGCGCCCGCGCCGACCGCGAGATCAAGCCCCGCGCGCCCTCCTCCGCCGTCACCGCACGCGCCAGGATTTCGGGGGGCACCACTCGTTCGGTCAGGTCGTAGAGGCGTTCGAAGGACTTGCGTGTGCCCGTCGTCAGCTGGCCGATGCCGAACAGGTACTCGCAGACGCGCTTGACCTCCGAGCGCTCCCACCAGGACCCCGGGCCGCGCCGCTGGGCGTCCGCCGCCACCGCCCGCTCGATGCCGCCCGCGCCGATCGGGCCCAGTTCCTTGACCACCGACAGGATCTCGTCCACCAGGCCCGGCGACTTCTCGATCAGCGGCCCGTAGTGCCGCCACCAGCCGTCGCGCTTCGCGCCCGAGCGGATCAGGGGCCAGTCCTCGATCGGGAGCAGGCTCGCCTCGTGCGCCCAGGTCTCCACCAGCATCCGCGGGCGGCGCGCCGAATCCGCCCACGCCGCCGCGTCGAGCAGGGCCGGGTCGTACGCGCCCAGGCGCGAGAACACCGGCATGTAGTGCGCCCGGACCGCCACGTTCACCGAATCCAGCTGCAGCAGGTGGACCCGCGACAGCACCCGTTTCAGGTGCTGCCGCGAAGGCACGCCGGACGGACGCGGGTCGGTGAAGCCCTGTGCGGCCAGGAACGTCTTCCGGGCCGTCGAGACACTGATCGTTTGCATGGTGAGCTCATGGTGCCACCCACCACCGACAAAAACCGCGACCGCTAAGTTCAGCACCTATGAGCGACGCCGCCGTCCGCCCCGCCGACCTGTCCGACGCCGCGGAAATCGCCCGCATCCAGCGCGAAACCTGGCACGCCGCCTACGAGGACCTCCTCGGCAAGCAGGCCCTCGCCCAGCTCGACGCCGCCGACCTGGCCGGGACGTGGGCCGAGACCATCGACTACCCCGGCAGCCAGGTCTACCTCGCCACCGAAGGCGAGTTCACCGTCGGGTTCTGCGTCGCCGGCCGCGCGCCCGAAGGGGAGGTCGCCCAGGCCGACGGGAGCCTGCCCGAGGACGCCGAGACCACCGGCCTGATCGCCACCCTGCTCGTCGAGCCGCGGTGGGGGCGCCGCGGGCACGCCGGGCGGCTACTCGCGACGGCCGCCGCGGGCCTGCGGGCCGACGGCGCCTCCCGCGGCATCGCCTGGGTCGCCCAGGGCGACCACGCCTCCCTCGGTTTCTATCGCCGGGCCGGCTGGAACCCCGACGGCACCGTCCGCACCCTCGACACCGGTGAACGCACGGTCCGCGAGGTCCGCCTCACCGGCACCCTCGACCTGGCGCTGGCCTGAGTCCCGGAAGATCACCCACCGCATCACGGCGTACATGAACACGCCTTCGCACGCGCCGGCCACCAGCCGGGAGACGTGGTATTCGACGCCCAGCGCCGTCAGCCCCGCGCCCACACCCAGCAGGAACGCCGCGTAATTGACAGCAATCGCCACGATGTAAAGGACGAGCTGGATTCCGACGGCGGCGTGGGAATGGAAGTTGAACGTCCGGTTCAGCGCGAAGCTCAGCCCGAACGCGCAGACGTACGCCAGCGTGATCGCCAGCCACACCGGCCAGCCGAGCACGCCGTGGAAGACGGTCAGCAGCCCGAGGTCGACGCCGAAGGTGAACCCGTTGATGAGGCAGAAGCCGAGAAACGTCGGCGCCACGATCCGCGACAACCCCAGGGGCAGGAAGCGCACGACGGTCCGGCAGAGGGCGCCGAATCGGTCAGCGGGCGTACGGGGTTGCTCGGCGGCCACCCCGCCAGTGTTCCGGCGAGAGGTGACGGGAAGCGGTCCGGCAGGTGATCTTCTGGTGCGGACCACCCGCCGAACACGGGGGCTAACCCCCGTGCGCGGAGATCTCGGACTGATAACTTGGAAGAACGCGAGAGCTTTTCAGGAGGTGACACGATGAGCTGGATCCTGCTGACACTGGGCGTCGCGTTCGGTTCGGCCATCGTGCCGCTGATCAACGCCGAAGTGTTCCTCCTGGGGCTGTGCGCGAGCCAGCCGGGGCTGCACTGGCTGTGGCTCGGCGCGGCGGTGGCGGTCGGCCAGATCGCCGGCAAGACGCTGTACTACCTGGCCGCGCGCGGGACGATCAAGCTCCCGAAGCCGCTGCACGACCGGTTGCACCGGGAGCGTCCGATGACGCCACGGCGCGTGAAGTGGCAGCTGCGGACGAAACGGGTCCGCGGGTGGGTCGAGCGGCTGCGCGAGCGGTGTCACCGGCACCCGCACTGGATGGCCGGGACGTACGGGGTGAGTTCCCTGGTGGGGTTGCCCCCGTTCATGGCGACGAGCGTGCTGGCGGGACTGGTGCGGATGCGGCTCGCGACCTTCCTGACCACGGGGCTGGCCGGAAGGTGGATCCGCTTCAGTTTGATAGCGGCTTCACCGGCGGTGTTCGCGGGCTGGCTGCACCATTGAGATCAGGGCAGACCAGGCGGCGCGGGAGACAGTGAGCTGGCCGAGGTGGCGGGCTTTGGTGTCCCGTACGCCGACAGTGTCGGCGAGGCGAACCTCGACGCATTCGTCTTTTGCTGTGTAACTCGACTTGCGCCAGTCGAAGCCCACCTCAACGCACTCGCCTTCGGTAGCGCTGTAGCTCGACTTGCGCCACGTGAACATGGTGCCCCCCTAACGCGCCGCCTCCCGAAGCAGGGCTTGCGAGGCGTCTTCGGCCAATGCCTTGTCCTGTAAGAGGTTTACCAGCTTTCGGTAGGCGGCGATAGCGTCCAACTCGTTGACGAAGGCGCTGGCGTGGTGATGTTCCAGGAGGACGATCGCCGGATCGCTAGGGAACTCGTAGAGAGCGAACATGCCGCCTTTGCCCGGGTGATACCCCACGGCAGCGGGCACGATACGCACTGAAATGTTAGATCTGAAACCTAAGCGAAGCAGGTGGTCGATCTGGTCGGACATGATGTTCGCATCGCCGACCACCTCGCGGATCGCCAGTTCGGAGATGATGACCTTGAGCCGGACGGGGTCGTAACCGGAGAGAATGCGCTGCCGTTTCATGCGAGCCATCAGGCGAGCATCGACTTCCTCGACCTTGATTCCGGAGGCGGCGAGCAAAGCGCGGGCGTAGTCGGGGGTCTGCAGCAAACCGGGGATGATCAACGGGGACCAGTTGGTGATCAAGCTGGCCGTCCGCTCGCACTGCATGACCCCGGTGAGCGCCGCCGGGAGGTCGGACGGGTTCGAGTCCAGCCAGTTGAGCTCCCGCGTGTGCTGCACCAGCTCCAGGATCCGGCTGGTCACCACCCGATCGACCCGCAAATACCCCAGGATCCGCGCCACTTCCTCGATCGGCGGCACCCGGATGCCCAGCTCCCACTGCGACAGCAACCGCGGATCCACTTCCAGGGCCCGCGCCAGCTCGCGCAACCCGAACTTCCGCGCCTCACGCACTTCACGCAGCGATGCCGCCAGCGCCCGGGAACCAGGAGATGTCGAAGTCGGTTTCATGCCGGGGATGCTACGAAACCGCCTCATTTCCCGAATGGACGACAACTGTCAGCGAATTGCCACACCCCCGTCCCGGCCACCGCGACCAGGAAAGCCCACCCGCCGATCGGCTCGGCGAACACCGCCACCAGAAAACAAAATGCCGAAAACCCGCCGAGCCCGCGCAGGACACCCCGGGTGGTCGCCGCGGCCGCCGCCGGGCCGCCTTGCACCAGCGCGAACACCGCCACCACGGTCGTCCCGGTCGGGAAGGGCGCGAGCACGCCCGTCAGGTCGGGACCGAGCCGTCCGGCCGCCGCCGTCAGGGCCACCACGAGCCCCGCCGTTGCCAGTGCTCGCGCGGGCAGGTCCCACCACGGCAGCATCACGGGCCCGGACTCGCCCGGGTCAGGCAGCAACCGGCTGCCCGCCCAGGCCGCGGCCAGCGCCAGCCCGAGCGCCACCCACACCGGCACCGGCGCGAACGACAACGCCAGGTCCAGCGCCAGGCACACGAGCCAGCCGACCAGCAGCGTGCCCACCCAGCCGCGGGCGCGGGACACCCGCGCGAACACCACCGCGAACGCGGCCAGCGACACCAGCCCCAGCAACGACGCCGACGCGGCCCGCGCGACGAACGCCGGGCCGTGCTCCAGGTACGTGATCAGCAGGATCGGCCCCGCGACGACCGGCATCGCGACCAGCAGGCCCGTCAGGCCCGGTCCCCAGCGCCGTCCGGCCAGCGACGAGCCCACCACGAGCATCGGCGCCAGGACGAGCTTCAGCAGCAACGTCACCGGTCGGCCTCCGCGGCGATGCGCACGAAGCTGCGGACCAGCGGGCTGCTTGCCGCCTTCGGCCACGCCACCACGAGCTCGCTCGCCGGGCGGTCGGTCACCGGTACGACCCGCAACCCCGGGGGCACCGGCTGGCCAGCCGGGGCGAGGGCCGCGGTGCCGTTCCACAGCGCCGCTTGCAGGCACTCCTGGACCGTCCGCATGACCGGGGCGTCGTCGCCGGGCGGGCCGCCCGTCCAGTAGACCGTCCAGCGCGGGTCGGCGCCGTCCGGGAGGCGGACCCAGCGGCGGCCGGCCAGCTCGGCCGTCGACACCGCGGCACGGTCCGCGAGCGGGTCGTCGTCGCGCAGCACCACACCGACGGGAACCCGGCGCAGCACGTGGACGCCGATGCCCGCCGTCTCGAACGGCGTGCGGGTCAGGGCCACGTCGACCAGGCCGGTGCGGAGGCCGGCCGTCGGGTCGGCGAGGTCGGTCTCGTGCACGCGCACGTCGACGTGCGGGTGCCGCGAGCGGAACAGCGAAACCAGGCGGGCACCGACGTGCTCGGCGGCGTCGGCCAGGGTGCCGACCGTCAGGGTCGCCGCACCCGCCGCCGCGGTCACCCGGTCGCGGATCCGGCCGGCCTGCGCCAGCAGCGCGACGGCCTCGTCGTACAGCACCGTGCCGGCACCGGTGAGCGTGACGCCCTTGGGGGTGCGCTCGAGCAGCGTCGCGCCCAGCTCGTCCTCCAGGCCGCGCACTGCGCGGCTGAGCGGCGGCTGCGCCATGTGCAGCCGGTCCGCCGCCCGGCCGATGTGCCGCTCCTCGGCCACCGCGACGAAGTAGCGGAGTACCCGCAAGTCCATACCCCCACGGTATCGAGTTGCCGCAACGGGTCTTGGACACCCCCGTCCACGCGCGCCGAGGATCGGACGCATGCGCATCGGAACCTTCACCTACGACACGACCCGGGACCTGCCCGGCACCGTGGAAACCGCCGCCACGCTGCCCGAGATCTTCGAACGGGCGATCCGCGGCGAGTTCGACGTCGCCGAACTCGGCCTGACCTTCCACCTGCGGCTGCTCGAGGAAGGCACCCCGTTCGTGGCGCTGCCGATCTTCCCCAACCGCGTCTTCCGGCACTCGTGCGTCTTCGTCAACACGCGTTCGGGGATCACCGGTCCGCGCGACCTCGTCGGCCGGACCATCGGCGAGTTCGGCACGTACGGGCAGGACTCGGGCGTGTGGGCCAAGGGGATTCTCATGGACGAGTACGGGTTCCGGCCCGAGGCGAACCGCTGGGTGATCGGCGGCCTGGACCGCCCCGCCGAGCCCTTCGGCTTCATCCCGCACCCGCACCCCGGCGGCGTCGAGGTCACCACGGCTGGGCAGAAGACGCTGAACGACCTGCTCGCCACCGGCGAAATCGACGTGCTGTTCTCCGCGAACGTCCCGCAGTGCGTGCTCGACGGCTCCCCGGACGTCGGCCGGCTCTTCCCGGATTTCCCGGCGCGCGAACGCGACTACCACCGACGCACCGGGATCTTCCCGATCATGCACACGGTCGTCGTCCGGCGGAACCTCCTGGACGACGACCCCGGGCTGGCCCGCCGCGTCTACACGATGTTCGAAGCCGCGAAGGACGCCGCGGCCGAGCGCTACCGCCGCGGCCGGCGGCTCTACCAGGTGCAGACCATGCTGCCGTGGGCGAACGCGCTGGTCGACGAAACCCTCGGCGAGTTCGGCGAGGACTGGTGGCCCTACGGCATCTCGGCCAACCGCACCGCGCTCGACACCTACCTGCGGTACCACCACGAGCAAGGCCTGTCCTCGCGGCGGTGGCGGGTCGACGAGATCTTCGCGCCGGAGCTACTCGGCACGTGAGCGTTCGGCGGCTTCCAGCTCGACGGCCTTCGTCATCGTCTCGCGCGCCCGGCGGCGGTCACCGGCGATGTCGTACGCGTACGCGAGCTTGTACCAGGCCCGCCAGTTCTCCTGGTCGGCCTCGACCTCCGCGCGGCGCTGCTCGAACCACGCGTCGGCCGCGTCGCGGTCCACCCGGCCCGACGGGCGGCGCGGGAGGTCCGAGACGTCCGGGAGCGCGCCCTCGGCGTCCAGGCGCCGGGACAGGCGCTGGATCTGCAGGCCGTTGCGCCAGGTCACGACGACGACCCAGATGCCCAGGATCGGCAGCAGCAGGACGCCCGCGCCCAGCGCGATGCCGACCGCCGTGCCCGTTTTGAACAGCGCGAACGCCCGGTCCGCCAGCAGGACCAGGTACACGACCAGCGCCGCCGTCAGCAGCAGCGCCACATTGCGGGCCCTCACAGGTCGAGGACGTTTTCCAGGCCGACCGTCAGGCCGGGCCGCTTCAGCACCTCGCGGACGCCGAGCAGCACGCCCGGCATGAAGGACGTCCGGTCGAGGGAGTCGTGGCGGATGGTCAGGGTCTCCCCTTCGCCGCCGAACAGGATCTCCTCGTGCGCGACCAGGCCCGGCAGGCGGACCGAGTGCACCCGGACCTCCTCGACCGTGGCACCGCGGGCGCCGTCGAGCTCCGCCGTCGTCGCGTCCGGGCCCGGCGTCACGCCGGCCTCGGCGCGGGCGGCGGCGATCATCCGGGCGGTGTGCGCGGCGGTGCCCGAAGGGGCGTCGGCCTTGCGGTTGTGGTGCAGCTCGATGATCTCCGCCGACGCGTAGAACTTCGCCGCCTGGGCCGCGAACCGCATCGCGAGAACCGCGCCCAGGGCGAAGTTCGGCGCGATCAGCACGCCGAGCGAAGGCTTCGGCTCCAGCAGCGCGCGCAGCTGGGAAAGGCGCTCCTCGCTGAAGCCGGTGGTGCCGACGACCGCGTGGATGTCGTGCTCCACCAGGTACTTCAGGTTGTCCATGACGGCGTCGGGGTGGGTGAAGTCGACGACGACCCGGGCGTCGGCGAGCGCCGCGAAGTCGTCGCCCGCGTCCAGCGCGGCCACGAGCTTCATGTCCGAGGCGCCTTCGACGGCGTTCACCACCGTCGCGCCCATCCGGCCGCGCGCACCGAGCACACCGACGTTGACGGTCATGAAGCGATCACCTCGTGCAGGTCGTCCGGAAGGTCGTCGGCGTGAGCGTACGGCCCGACGACCGCCGCCGCCGAGACGCCACCGGGCCGGGCGAACAAAGTGCGAGCGAGCGCACACACGTCCTCGGTGGTCACCGCGTCGATGCGGGCGATCGTGTCGTCGACGCCCAGGTAGCGGCCGTAGTTGAGCTCGTTCTTGCCGATCCGCGACATCCGCGACGACGTGTCCTCCAGGCCCAGCACCAGCCCGCCGCGCAGCTGCCCCTTGGCGCGCGCCACCTCGGCTTCGGTCAGGCCGTCGACGCCGACCTTGTCGAGGACCTCGCGGATGACGCCGGCGACGTCGCCGAGCTTCTCCGGCTGGCAGCCCGCGTACACGGCCATGTGCCCGGTGTCGGCGTAGCTCGCGACCGACGAGTACACCTGGTAGGCCAGCCCGCGCTGCTCGCGGATCTCCTGGAACAGCCGGGAGCTCATGCCGCCGCCGAGGGCCGCGTTGAGCACCGACAGCGCGAACCGGCGGTCGTCATGGCGCGACAGCGAGCGCAGGCCGAGCATGACGTGCGCCTGCTCGGTGTCGTCGGTGTGCAGGGCCAGCTTCGGCGGGGTCTTGATCCGGGCGCGGCCCTCGCGGGGCGCGATCGGCGTCGCGGTGCCGGTCAGGCGCTCGCCGAGGGCCTTGCGGACCAGCCGCAGCACCTGGCTGTGGTCGATGTTCCCGGCCACGGACAGGACCATCCGCGGCAGCGTGTAGCGGCGCTTGTAGAAGTTCCGCAGCGCGGCCGGGGACATCTCGATGATCGACTTCTCGGTGCCGAGCACGGGGCGGCCGAGCGGGTGGTCGCCGAGGACGGCCGTCACGAACGTCTCGTGCAGCAGGTCTTCGGGGTCGTCGTCGCGCATCGAAATCTCTTCGAGGACGACGCTGCGTTCCATGTCCATGTCGCGGTCGGTGCACAGGGCGTCGAACACGACGTCGGTGACCAGGTCCACGGCCAGCGGGAGGTCGGCGTCGAGGACCTGCGCGTAGTAGCAGGTGTGCTCCTTCGCCGTGAAGGCGTTGAACTCGCCGCCGACCGCGTCGATCTCCTCGGCGATCTGCGTGGCGTCGCGGTGTTTCGTGCCCTTGAACAGCAGGTGTTCGAGGTAGTGCGCGGCGCCGGCGACGGCGGCCGGCTCGTCGCGGGAGCCGATGGCGACCCAGAGCCCGACGGTGGCCGAACGCGACGCGGGGACGCGCTCGGTGATCACGCGCAGGCCGCCGGGCAGGACGCTGCGCTTGACGACCGCACCGTCCGGAGTGGACTCGAGCGTGCGGGTGGTGCCGACGGGCTGCTCGTGCCCGGAAACCTGCCGTGCCATGGGTTCCTTACTCAACTTGCCGTGAAGGCCACCTCGGGACATCCCGAGGTGGCCTTCACGAAGCAGAAACGAGCTGTCTTACTTGGCGTCGGCCTTGTCGGCGTCGGCCGGCTTGTCGCCGCCCTCGGCGGGCTTGGCCGCGTCCTCGTCCTTGACCACGATCAGGCTGATCTTGCCGCGGTTGTCGATGTCGGCGATCTCGACGCGGAGCTTGTCGCCCACGTTGACCACGTCCTCGACCTTGGCGATCCGCTTGCCGTTGCCCAGCTTCGAGATGTGCACCAGGCCGTCCTTGCCCGGCAGCAGCGAGACGAACGCGCCGAACGCGGCCGTCTTCACCACGGTGCCGAGGAAGCGCTCGCCGACCTTCGGCAGCTGCGGGTTGGCGATGGCGTTGATCTTGTCGATCGCCGCCTCCGCCGACGGGCCGTCGGCCGCGCCCACGTAGATCGTGCCGTCGTCCTCGATGGAGATGTCGGCGCCGGTCTCCTCGGTGATCGAGTTGATCATCTTGCCCTTCGGGCCGATGACCTCGCCGATCTTGTCGACCGGGATCTTCACGGAGGTGACGCGCGGCGCGAACGGGCTCATCTCGTCCGGGCCGTCGATCGCCTCGGCGATGACCTCGAGGATGGTGCTGCGGGCGTCCTTCGCCTGCTTCAGCGCGGCCGCGAGGACCTCCGACGGGATGCCGTCGAGCTTGGTGTCGAGCTGCAGCGCGGTGATGATGTCCTTGGTGCCGGCGACCTTGAAGTCCATGTCGCCGAGAGCGTCCTCGGCACCGAGGATGTCGGTCAGCGCCACGTAACGCGTCTCGCCGTCGACCTCGTCGGAGACCAGGCCCATCGCGATGCCCGCGACCGGCGCCTTCAGCGGCACGCCGGCGTTGTACAGCGCCATGGTGGACGCGCAGACCGAGCCCATCGACGTCGATCCGTTGGAGCCCAGCGCCTCGGAGACCTGGCGGATCGCGTACGGGAACTCGTCCCGCTTCGGCAGCACCGGCACCAGGGCGCGCTCGGCGAGCATGCCGTGGCCGATTTCGCGGCGCTTCGGCGAACCGACGCGGCCGGTCTCACCGGTGGAGAAGGGCGGGAAGTTGTAGTGGTGCAGGTAGCGCTTCGTCGTCTCCGGCGAAAGGGAGTCGATCTGCTGCTCCATGCGCAGCATGTTCAGCGTGGTGACACCCAGGATCTGGGTTTCGCCGCGCTCGAACAGCGCCGAACCGTGCGCCCGCGGGATCACCGCGACCTCGGCCGAAAGCGACCGGATGTCGGTGAGGCCGCGGCCGTCCATGCGGATCTTCTCCGTGAGGACGCGCTGGCGCATGATCTTCTTCGTCAGGGCCTTGAACGCCCCGCCGATCTCCTTGTCGCGGCCCTCGAAGGCTTCGCCCTCGCCCAGGCCGACCTTCTCGATCACGGCGGCCTTGACCTCGTCGGTCGCGGCGTCGCGGTCCTGCTTGCCGGCGATCTGCAGCGCGCGGGCCAGGTCGTCGGTCGCGATGGCGGCGACGGCCTCGTAGACGTCCTGCTGGTAGGCCGGGTAGACCGGGAACTCGCCGGTCGGCTTGGCGGCGTCGGCGGCCAGGCGCTGCTGCGCCTCGCACAGGACCTTGATGAACGGCTTGGCGGCCTCGAGGCCCTCGGCGACCGAGGTCTCGTCGGGCGCCTTGCCGCCCGCGGCGATCAGGTCGAGCGTGTGCTCGGTGCCCTCGGCCTCGACCATCATGATCGCGACGTCGTCACCGACGATGCGACCCGCGACGACCATGTTGAAGGTCGCCTTCTCCAGCTGGGTCCACGTCGGGAACGCGACCCACTGGTCCTCGATCAGCGCGACGCGCACGCCGCCGACCGGGCCGGAGAACGGCAGGCCGGCGATCTGGGTCGACGCCGAGGCGGCGTTGATGGCCAGCACGTCGTACGGGTCGTCCGGGTTGAGGCTCTGGACGGTGATGACGACCTGGATCTCGTTGCGGAGACCGTCGGCGAACGACGGGCGCAGCGGGCGGTCGATCAGGCGGGCGGTGAGGATCGCGTCGGTCGACGGGCGGCCCTCGCGGCGGAAGAACGCGCCCGGGATGCGGCCCGCGGCGTACATGCGCTCTTCGACGTCGACCGTCAGCGGGAAGAAGTCGAAGTGCTCCTTCGGGTGCTTCGACGCGGTCGTCGCCGAGAGCAGCATGGTCTCTTCGTCGAGGTACGCGACGACGGCGCCGGCGGCCTGGCGGGCCAGCCGGCCCGTCTCGAAGCGGACGGTGCGGGTGCCGAACCGGCCGTTGTCGATGACGGCTTCGGTCTCGTGCACGGTGACTCCGGTGGAGTCGGTCATAGACAATTCTCCTCTTTGGTTCCTTCTACTGGCGCGAGTCTCCCACCCTGGGACCCGTTTCGCCTGAGGACGCTCGAGGAATGAGGCCGGTCTTCGATCGAAGTTCACGGGACGCTTCCCGGGAACCACTACCGAGGACCGGCGGACGGACCCTCGTGCGCGCTCGCGCCGTTTTGTGACGAGGGGGAGCGACCGCGTGGTCACTCCCCCTCGGTAAAGCTATCGGCGCAGGCCGAGGCGCTGGATCAGCGCACGGTAACGCTCGATGTCCACCTTCATCACGTAGTTCAGCAGCCGGCGGCGACGGCCGACCAGCAGCAGGAGCCCGCGACGCGAGTGGTGGTCGTGCTTGTGAGCCTTGAGGTGCTCGGTGAGGCCGACGATGCGCTTGGTGAGCAGCGCCACCTGGGCCTCGGGGGATCCGGTGTCCGAGTCGTGCACGCCGTACTCGGCCAGGATCGACTTCTTCTCTTCGGTGGACAGCGCCACTTGTGTTGCTCCTCGAGATAATCAGTGCCGTGCGGCCCCGGACGCCGGATGCACGCCGGGAAGACGGTCACGGCCGCCACGGACTGCAGCCGGACCCGATCGTTGAGGTTACCAGCCCGCTGAACAGGCTCTTCAGCCGCGGTCCAGCGCGAAGGCCCTGGCCACCCGGTACCGGGGACCACCCGCCTCGCGCTCGCTGGTCATCAGCGTCACTTCCGCGGCGCGCCACCACCGGCTCGTGAAGCTCCCGAGACCTTTGGTCCAACGCGCGGCGAGCCCGGGTTCTTCCCGGGGGAAGCGCGCGAGCGTCAGGTGGGCCCGGTAGGGCCTCGGTTCGGCGTCGGCGCCCGCGGCGTGCGCGAGCGGCGTCAGCTCCGATCCGGCGGCAGTCAACCACAGCACCCCGGGGAACGTCGCGGCCTTTTCCAGCCGGACGTCGACGGCCGGGCGGCCGGCCAGCCGCTCGCCCAGCCAGGCGGCGCGGGTCTCGACGTCGTCCTGCCCGTAGTAGGCGAGGGTGATGTGCCAGCGCCCGGGCGGCTCCCAGCGGAGGCCGTCGCCCGGGGTCCCGACGGCTTCCGTGATCGCTTCGGCGACGTCGGCCGGCGGGAGCAGCGCGCTGAACAGGACCGGCATCAGGAGCCGTTGCCCGCCCGGCGGAGCAGGTCGGCGATGGCCGGGAACTCGTCGTCGAGGCGCTTGGCGGCCTCGCCCAGGTCCTCGTCCTCGGCCAGGTCGCGCAGGTAGGCCAGGACCTTCTGGTCCTCGTTGACCACCGGGATGTTGTCGCGGCCGACGGTGGGACGGGAGTCGCGGACGTCCTCCATCGCCGCCAGCATCGCCTCGCGGTTGCCCGCCGCGACCTCGGGCACGAGGATCTTGCGCTCGAGCATGATCATCCTGGCCAGCACGACCGGGTTGCCGATCTTCGCCCGCCGCCCGCTCATCACCTGGCTGAGCATGGGGGCGCTGATCCCGAGGACTTCGGCCAGGAACGCCTGCGAAACGTCGAACGCGACGACGAGCCGGCGCACGCGGTCGCCGAGCGGCTCCCCGTACCACTCGCGCTGCAACGCGATGTTCCGCTGGACGATCTTGTGGTCCTCCACCAGTTCCGCTCCCCTAAACCCCGTGCACACGTCCGTAGGCATCTTGCCACCGCCGTCACGGGCGTGACCGCGTTATCCCCTATTCGTCCCCGGTCAGGGCGTCCGGGGGCAGTTCGAGTGCCTTTCTCGTCTCCACGACGTCGTCGTCGATCTGCGCGACCAGCCCGGCCGAGTCGGCGAACCGCACCTGGTCGCGCAGCCGCGTCACGAAGTCGATGGCCACGTGCTGGCCGTAGAAGTCCTCGTCGACGTCGAGGACGAACGCCTCGACGGTCCGCTCGCGCCCGGAGAACGTCGGGTTGGTGCCCACCGAGACCGCGGCGCGCAGCCGGCGCGCCGGGTCAGCCGAACGGGTGAACCACGCGCTGTAGACGCCGTCGGCCGGGACGGCGGCGAAGCGCGGGGTCGACAGGTTCGCCGTCGGGTAGCCCAGGTCGTGGCCGCGGCCGACACCGCGGACGACGATGCCCTCCAGCCGGTGCGGGCGGCCGAGCGCCTCGGCGGCGGCGACCACGTCACCGGCGTCGATGCACGACCGGACGTAGGTGCTCGAGAAGGTGATGGCCGACTGGTCCTCTTCGGACAGTTCCTTGCCCTGCAGCTCGGCGCCGTAGGCGGCGAAGCCGAACCGGCGGCCGAGGGTGCGCAGCAGCTCGACGTTGCCGGCCGCCTTGGCGCCGAAGGTGAAGTTGTCGCCGACGATCACCGCGGCCGCGTGCAGCCGGTCGACCAGCACCTCGTGCACGAACTCCTCCGGCAGCAGCCGGGACAGCTCGAGGGTGAACGGCAGCACGCAGAAGACGTCGATGCCGAGGCTCTCGACGATCTCGGCCTTGCGCCGCAGCGTCGTCAGCTGCGCCGGGTGGCTGCCCGGGCGCAGGACCTCCGACGGGTGCGGGTCGAAGGTCAGCATGACGCTCGGCAGGCCGCGCTCGGCGGCCGCCGCCACCGTCCGGCCGATCAGCTCCTGGTGCCCGCGGTGGACACCGTCGAACACGCCGATGGTGACCACGCACCGGCCCCAGCTGCCGGGGAGGTCCCCCAGTCCACGCCACCGCAGCACGTCACACTCCCGTCTCTCGAGCCCACCCTAGGCGGGCAGCAACACGACAACCGCGCGGGACACGCCTTGTTCGTCGGCGGCCAGGGCGAGCACCCGGCCGTCGGGCCCGAAGAGCCCGTAGGTGCCTTCGATGCCCGCCGCCGGGATGCGCTGGCCGTGGCGGACCGCCTTGGCCGTGGCGGCGTCGAGGTCGCGGCGCGGGAACGCGGCGGCGACGGCGGCGTCGAGGTCGAGGCTCAGTTCGGGCTGCTCTTCGAGCTGGTCGAGGGTCCTCGCCTTGGCGAGGGTGAAGGGGCCGACGGTGGTGCGCCGGAGGGCCTGCAGGTGGCCGCCGACGCCGAGGTCGGCGCCGAGGTCGCGGGCGAGCGCGCGGACGTAGGTGCCGGAGGAGCACTCGACGACGGCGTCGACCTCGATGTGGTCGTCCTCGTGCCGGATGCCGAGGACGTCGAAGCGGTAGACGGTGACCGGGCGGGCCGGGATGACGACGTCCTCGCCGGCGCGGACCCTGGCGTAGGCGCGCTTGCCGTCGATCTTGACCGCGCTGACCGCGCTGGGCACCTGCTGGATGTCGCCGGTGAGCTTTCCGACGCCCTTGGCGATGTCTTCGTCGGTGGTGTGTTCCGTGTCCGCCGTGGTGAGGACTTCACCCTCGGCGTCGTCGGTGGTGGTGCTGCTGCCGAGGCTGAGGGTGGCCAGGTAGGTCTTGCGGTCCAGGGCCAGGTGGCCGAGCAGCTTGGTGGCGCGCTCGATGCCGAGCACCAGGACGCCGGTGGCCATCGGGTCGAGCGTGCCGGCGTGCCCGACCTTGCGGGTGCCCATGATCCGCCGCGCACGGGCGACGACGTCGTGCGACGTCATGCCGGCGGGCTTGTCGACGATGAGCAGGCCGGGAGGCGGGGCGGGGCGGCGGGGCGGTTTCGGGCTCGACACGCGGCAAACCCTATCGGCCGCTGGTCGCGAATCGATCAGGCCGCTCGGCTGGCCGCCGAGCGGGAAGCGGCCGCCCGGCCGGGCGGCACTGATCGCGCGGGCGCTGGCCGCCCGAGAACGGCGGGGTCGCCGCGGGCCGCCTGCCCACGAGCGGCGAGGTTGCCGCGGGCGTGCCTGCCTGCAAGCGGCGGGCGTCCGCGGTGGCGCCGGCGCCGGTCAGGCCGCGACGATCGGCGTCTCCGGGAGAGCCGCGTCCCAGCGGCGGCGGGTGATGCGCACCGGGAGCTCCTCGCCGCGGGCCTCGGCGAGGAACAGGTGGGTGCGGGTGCGGCGCCACCACACGAGCATCCGGAACGTGCCGAAGGCCAGCACCGCGACCAGCGCCAGCAGCGACAGCCGGAAGCTGCCGCCCGTCCACTGCAGGAGCACGCCGACCGCGAGCGCGGCGAACGTCGTCGCCACGAAGCCGCCGACGTTGACCACGCCGGTCGCCGTGCCGACGCGGCTGAGGGGGTTGTAGTCGCGGGCCAGCGCGAAGCCGATCATCGACGCCGGGCCGCCGAGGGCGAGGAAGGCGAACGCGGGCACCAGCACCGGCAGCGGCACCCGGCCCGGCCAGCCCAGCAGCACCGCCCAGACCAGCGCGGCCCCGCCGATGTAGCCGCCGACCAGCGGCATCCGCAGCGACGGACGCCGTCCGATCAGGCCACCGAGCAGCGGGCCGCCCGCCATCGACCCGAAGACGAACACCGTGAGCATCGCGCTCGCCGTCGCCTTCGACTGGCCCTGGCCCTGCACCAGCCACGGGACGCCCCAGAGCAGCGTCAGGGCGTTCGGGGCGAACATCGTGCTGAAGTGGACCCAGAAGCCCAGGCGCGTCCCCGGCGTCCGCCAGGCCTCGGCGACCTGGCCGGCGAGCTCGCGCGGGCGGACGGCTTCGCGGACGGGCGGCTGTTCGCCCGCCGGGACGTCACGGACCCGGAGCGTCACGACCAGGGTGTACAGGACGGTGACGGCGCCGACGGCGAGGAAGGTCGGGGTCCAGCCGGCGCTGTCGAGGACGAGGGCCAGCGGGACGGTCGCGGCGAGGTTGCCGATGTAGCCGACGGCGGCGGTGAACGACGTCAGGAGTGCGTACTGGCGGCCCGGGAAGTGGGCCGCGACCAGGCGCAGGACGCTGACGAAGGTGAGCGCGTCGCCGAGGCCGAGGACGCCGCGGGCGAGCAGGCCGAGACCGTAGGAGTGGGCCACGCCGAGCAGGAGCTGACCGGCGCCGAGGACCAGCACGGCGACGGTGAGGACGCGGCGCGGACCGTAGCGGTCGACCAGGACGCCGGTCGGGATCTGCATCGCGGCGTACACGCCGACCTGCAGGACGGTGAAGGTGCCGAGCGCGGCCGCGCCGACGCCGAAGCGCTCGGCGGCCTGCAGCCCGGCGACCCCGAACGACGTCCGGTGGAAGACGGCGAGGAGGTAGACGGTGACGGCGGCGAGCCAGATCAGCCAGGACCGGGCGGTGGCACGGCCGGTGGCGGGCACAGGTTCCTCCAGGGTGGGGCGAGTTCGGGGCGCAGGACGCCCACGCTGCCGTCCCTACTACTTGTATCGCCTAAGCAACCACGATCCATAGCCGTGGGACGGGTGGTTTTCCCCACAGGTAACGGGCATCACCCGTGCTCAGCGGGGCATCACGCGTGATCGGGGAGGCATCTCGCGTGATCGGAGGGGCATCACGCGGGGCGGGTGGCGCCGGTCACGGCCCAGTTTCCGGAGCGCCAGCGGGCCAGGACCGCGGCCAGGCGGAGGAGCATGAAGAGGGAGAGGCCGGTCCAGATGCCCGTCAGGCCCCAGCCGAAGCCGAGGGACGCCCAGATCAGCGGGAGGAAGCCCAGCGCCGCGCTGCCGAGGGTCGCGTTGCGGAGGAAGGCCGCGTCGCCCGCGCCCAGCAGCACGCCGTCCAGGGCGAAGACGACCCCCGCGATCGGCTGGAGGGCCACGAAGAACCACCAGGCGTGCGGGATCTCCGCCAGGACGCCCGGGTCGGACGTGAACGCGTGCGGCAGCACCCACGACAGCGCCGCGAACAGCACACCCAGGAAGCACCCCATCAGCAGCCCGTACCCGGTGATCTGGGACGCCACCCCGCGCGCCTGCCGCGCCGAGCCCGCCCCCAGCGCGGCCCCGACCAGCGACTGCGCGGCGATCGCCACCGAGTCCAGCACCAGCGCGAGGAACGTCCACAGCTGCAGCACCACCTGGTGCGCCCCGACCGCCTCGGTCGACGTCCGGGCCGCCACCGCGGCCGCCGAGATGAAGCACGCCTGGAACGCCAGGCTGCGCAGCACCAGGTCGCGGCCCAGGCCGAGCTGGGCGAGCATCACCTTGAAGTCGGGCCGCAGCCCCGCCTTCTCGCGCACCAGCGCGGCGAAGAACAGGGACGCCGAGATCACCTGCGCGGCGACGTTCGCGATCGCCGAACCCTCCAGGCCGAGCCCGGCCCAGTACACGAGCACCGGGCACAGCACGGCCGAGATCCCGTTGCCGGCCAGCACGTACCGCAGCGGCTTCGCGGCGTCCTGCACCCCGCGCATCCAGCCGTTGCCGGCCATCGTGACCAGGATGAACGGCGCTCCGAACAGCGCGATCCGCACCCACGACACGGCGGCCGACGCGATCTCGTCACTGCCCGACAGCACCCGCGCGACCGGCCAGGCCAGCAGCTGGCCCGCGGCCAGCACGACGAGCCCGACGAACACCGCCAGCCACGTGGCCTGGACGCCTTCGCGGACCGCGTCGGCCCGGCGGCCGGCGCCGTGCAGCCGCGCGGTGCGGGACGTCGTGCCGTACGACAGGAACGTCAGCTGGCTCGACACCTGGGCCAGCACGACGCCGCCGAGCGCGAGCCCGGCCAGCGACAGCGCGTCGAGGTGACCGACCACGGCCGTGTCGACCAGCACGTACAGCGGCTCGGCGGCCAGCACCCCCAGCGCGGGCACGGCCAGGCCCAGCACGCGCTTCGCCGGAACCCGCTCGGTCTCCTCCACATTCACCACGAACCGGACTCTAACCGCCGCCACCGACAGGTTCCGGCCGAAGGGAAGCCCCGCTCACAGCAGCGGCGCCCGCTCCAGCGCCTCCCGCAGCCCCGCGACGACCTCGTCGGCCGAGCCCGCGATGGTGCAGCCCGCGGCCTGCCGGTGCCCGCCGCCGCCGAACTCCGCCGCCACCGCCGAGACGTCGATGCCGATGCTGCGCAACGAGATCTGCCACTGCCCGGGCTGCGCCGGGTCCTGTTTGAGCACCGCCGCGACGGCCGCCTCGCGCACCGAGCGGACGACGTCGATGACCGACTCGACCTCTTCGCCGCGGACCGTGCGCGCGGCTTCGACGGGAACCACCGCGTGCACGAAACCCCGGCCCTGCGCGGCTTCCGGCTCAAGCCGGGCCTCGCGCAGCACTGACGACAGCATCGGCAGCCACGAAAACGGGCGCTCGTCGACGATCCGCCGCACCACCGCTTCCGGGTCCACCCCCGCCTCCAGCAGCCGGGCCGCCATCCGGTGCGTGTCCGGGCTCGCCCGGCGGAACCCGCTCGTGTCCGTGACGATCCCCGCGTAGAGCCCGCGCGCGATCGGCTCGTCCAGCGCGGCACCCAGCTCCTCGAGGATCCGGAACACGAGGACGGCGCTGGCCTCGGCGCGCTCGTCGACGACGTGGCAGGTGCCGTAGAACGTGTTGGTCGCGTGGTGGTCGATCACCAGTACCGCACCGGCGAGTTCGACGCGCCCGGCGAGCCGGCCGAGCCGCTTCGGCGTCGGCGTGTCGACGCAGACGAGCAGCCCGTCGGTGTCCGGCAGGGCGTCCGGGTGCGTCAGCAGGCCGTCGTCGTCGAGCCACCGCAGCGTCTCCGGCGCTTCGTCCGGCTCGCCGAAGGAGACGCGCACCTTCGCGCCGCGCTGCCGCAGCGCCCGGCCGAGGGCGAGCGCGCTGCCCAGCGCGTCCGCGTCGGGCCGGACGTGCCCGAGCACCGTCACGTCGGCCGCCGACGCGAGCAGCGCCGCGGCGTCCCGGATGTCCTGCGCCAAAGTAGGGGTCACGGTGCGTCACGCTACGCTCTGCGGGATGCCTGAGTACGCGATGCTGGTCTACCCCTCGGCCAACCGGGTCTACGCCGCCTCCGCCCCCGCGCTGCTGCGCGCCGAGCTGGCGGTGTTCGGCGCGGGCCTGGCCGCCGAGCTGTCCGCGATCGAGGAGGTCGAGCTCGGCGGCGTCGGCTACGTCCGGTTCACCAGCTCGGCGCCCCTGGACGGGCGCGACCTCGCGCTGCTGTCGAACCTCTCGTCGCTGTATGCGCTGTTCGAGCTGGGTGACGGCGTCCTCCGTCCGGTGCAGGTGACACCGCTGGCGAAGGCCGACTCGGACCTGCTGACCATCCAGAAGTACGCGGGCAAGACGAACGAGCTGTTCACCAAGCTCCTGGTGAACGTCACGCTGATGGCGGCCGCGGACCCGTTCTCGGACCGGCCGAAGTACCTGCTCGACCCGTTGTGCGGCCGCGGCACCACGCTCAACCAGGCGATGATGTACGGCCTGCACGCGACCGGCCTGGACGTCGACGCCAAGGACTTCGAGGCCTACGAGGCGTTCATCAAGACGTGGCTGCGGAACAAGCGCGTGAAGCACACCGCCGAGTCGGGACAGCTGCGGCGCAACAAGGTCCGGCTCGGCCGCCGCCTCGACATCGAGTACGCGCTGGACAAGGAAGCGTACAAAGCGGGCGACACGCGCAAGCTCACCTACTTCAACGCCGACACGCTGACCACCGACGAGGTGCTGCGGGCGAACTCGTTCGACGTGATCGTCACCGATGCGCCGTACGGCGTCCAGCACGGCAGCCACCGCGAAGCCGGTCTGCAGCGCAGCCCGCGCGACCTGCTCGCGGCGGCCGTTCCGGTGTGGACGCGGGTGCTGCGGCCCGGCGGGGCGCTCGGCATCTCGTGGAACACGACGGTGCTGCCGCGAGAGGAGCTCGTCGAGGTGCTCCGCAAGGCCGGGCTGGACGTGCGCGAAGGCGGGCCGTGGGACGAGTTCGCCCACCGCGTCGACCAGGCCATCCTGCGCGACCTGGTCGTCGCGGTGAAACCCGCTTCCCGGAACGCTACTGCGTGAGTTCCGCCGGGGCCTGGCCGTTCTCCGCCGGCGCACCGGCGGGCGCGGGCGGCGTGCTCAGGCCGCGCTTCACCGAGTCCAGAATGGACAGTCCCTGGCCGACGAGCCCGGCGGCCATCTCGCCGAGGCCGTCGGCGCCGTTGAGGATGTTGACGTTCGCCCCCGACAGCCCCCGGCCGGCTTCCTTGACGATCTGCGGCAGCTGGTCGATGAGCATCCGGTCGAGCGCGACGCGGTTGTGCGACGCGGCCGCCTCCGCCTGGATGCGCATCTTCTCCGCCTCGGCGACCGCCAGGATGCGGATCCGCTCGGCTTCGGCGTCGGCCGGCTTGATCACCTCGGCCACGAGCTGCTGCTGCCGCAGCTCGGCTTCGCGCTGGGCCAGCTCGGTGCGCGCGTCGATGACCTCCTGCTGCGCCTTCGCCTGCGCGAGCGGGCCGGCCTGAGCCGCCTCGGCCTGCGCCGCTTCGACCTCGGCGCGGTACTGCGCCTGCACGATCGACGTCTGCCGGGCGTACTCGGCCTGCGTCCGCTGCGACTCCTGCTCGGCTTCCGCCGCGGTCTTGTTCGCGACCGCCTGGGCGATCTGGGCGTCCCGCTGGATGGCCGCGTTGTGCGGCGCGGCCATCGCGGCGATGTAGCCGAGCTTCATGTCGTCGATCGACTGGATCTGCAGGGCGTCGACGGTGAGGCCGATCTTCGCCATCTCCACCGCCGAGCCGTCGAGCACCTCGGTGGCGAGCTTCTGCCGCTCGGTGATGATCTCCTCGACGGTCATCGACCCGATGATGGACCGCAGGTGGCCGGCGAAGATCCGGCCGGTCAGCACGGACATCTGGTCCTGGTCGGAGAGGAACCGCTGGCCGGCGTTGACGATGCTCTCGGTGTCGTTGCCGACCTTGAACGCGATCACCGCGCGGACCGTCAGGGCGATGGCCTGCTTGGTGACGCACACTTCGGTCACCTCCGCCTCGCACATCGCGAGCGTGAGGAACCGGACTTTCCGGAAGACGGGCATGACGAACGCACCGTGGCCGGTGACCACCCGGAACGGCGACGCGCCCTTGCTGTTCTTGCCCCCGGAGATCAGCATCGCCTCGTTGGGAGCCGGCACACGATAACCGAACATCGACTGTCCTTCTGCGAACTAGGAAGCAGGATCCGAGGCGTCCCACGCCACGACGTCGACCGTGCGCCGGCCCCGGGTTTCCACGACCAGGACGGTCGTGCCCTTCGGCAGCTCCGTGTCGGACCAGGCAAGGAAGGTTTCCAGGCCACCCCTGATCCTGATCAGCACCTCCCCGGGGCCCCGCTGCCCGCGGGTGCCGACCAGGAGGACTCCGGTGCGGCCGGACGGGGAGAGATCGGAGTGCATGGGTGCCGACCTCCCTCGGTGGCGGCCTCGGTGCGGGTTCACCCCCGCTGGTCCCATTGTGCTCCCGGCGGGCGCGCGAAGCGGGCACTGTGAGGTTCCGATCAGGAGGCAACCAGGCGGGCCGCTCAGGCGTACACGGCTATACTCGCGGACTGTGACCGTCGAGCAACGCCCGCTGCGCGCGGACGCCCGCCGCAACCGGGAAGCGCTGGTCGCGGCGGCACGGGAAGTGTTCCGCGCCAAGGGTGTCGACGCCCCGCTCGACGAGATCGCCCGCCGCGCCGGGGTCGCGATCGGCACCCTCTACAACCGGTTCCCGACGCGGGCGGACCTCGTCGAAGCCGCTTTCCTGCCGACGCTGCAGGAAGCCGAGGGCGTCTTGGCGGAAGCCCTCGCGTGCGAAGACCCGTGGGACGGTTTCGTCCTGTTCGTCGAACGTTCGGTGCAGATGCAGGTTTCCGACCGCGGCTTCACCCAGGTGTGCTCGCGGGCGTTCGACCCGGCGTCGGGGCTGGAGAAGGCCAAGCAGGCCAACGCTTCCCGGATGCAGCGGATCGTGTCGCGTGCCCAGGACGCGGGGGTGCTGCGGCCCGACTTCCGGCTCGTGGACTTCGCGGTGGTGTTCGCGGCGGCGTCCGCGGCGCCGGACTGGCGGCGCGGGCTCGCCCTGGTCCTCGACGGCCTGCGTCCGCGATGACCTGGCTCGCGGACACGGCCACGTCCTACGACACGGTGGCGTCGAGTTACGCCGAGTTCGTGTCCGACGCCCTCGAGAAGCAGCCGTATCTCCGGGCGGCGCTGACGCTGTTCGCGTCGCAGGTCGACGGGCCGGCGGTGGACGTCGGCTGCGGCCCGGGGCACTTCACGGCGTACCTGGCTTCGCTGGGCGTCGGCGCCTCCGGCATCGACCTCTCACCGGGCATGATCGACCTCGCCCGCCGGTCGCACCCGGAACTGCGGTTCGAGGTGGGCTCGATGACCGACCTCGCCCTGCCCGAGGCGTCGGTCGCTGGCGTCCTGGCGTCCTGGTCGCTGATCCACGTCCCGGACGAATCGGTGCCGGTGGCGCTGGGCCACTTCCACCGCGTGCTGCGGCCGGGCGGGGTGCTCATGATCGGCTACCACGTCGGCGCGGGCACGCGGCGCAAAACCGAGGGCTACGGCGGGCACCCGATGCGGGTCGACGTGCACCTCCGGCAGCCGTGGTGGCTGGCGCGGCGGGTGCGGGAAGCCGGGTTCACCGTGGAAGCGGAATGGCTGCTGAGGCCGGAAGCCGAGGTGCCGTCGGCGATCCTGTTCGCCCGGCGTTAGGGCTGGCCTGCCTCGAGCACCGCAAGGTCGCGGGTGGCGTAACGGTGGTGCTCGGCTTCTTCCTTCAGCACCACCTTGAGGCAGCGGCGCACGACGTACTCCTCGTCGGGATACGGGTCGGCCGGCTTGCGACCGCAGACCCGGTCGAGTCCGGCCGGGGTGAGCCCGCCGACGACCCGCCGCATCGCGGCCATGCGGGCGAGTCTCGGCGCGAGCACCTCGTCGAGCGTCGGAGTGGCTTCGAGGGTGAGGCCGAGCTTCGCCGCGTCCTCGGGCGGCATTCCCCCGGCGGGCAGGCCCAGCGAGTGGTAGGGCGCTTCCTCCTCGAGCACGGCGTTGCCGAGCCAGGCATCGGAGGCGAACAGCAGGTGCCGTTGCGTCTCGCCGAACGACCACTCGCCGTCGACGCGCTCGTGCAGTTTGCCCTCGGGCAGCAGCCTCGCCCGGTCGAGCGTCGCGGCCCACCTGGTCTCGATGGCGGTCCCCTGGGCGTATTCGGAGACCATCGGAGCAGTCTGCCCGGCATCGGCGCCCTGGGCGAACGCCTGCGGCCTCCAGGCCGCCGTACAGGGGCCGAGGGTGCCGGTGATGTCCCACGCCTGGTCGAACACCAAGGTCGCCGGGGCGATCCAGAACGTGAAGTGCTTCCGGCGCCGGGCCGGCTCGACCCAGCGGACGATATAGTCCAGGTCCAGCAGCAGCCGGCCCGGCGGGAGGTCGTCGTCGTCCTCGACGAGGGCGGCCGCGTGGACGCGGCAGTCGTGCCAGCCCATCTGCGCGAAGTCGGCGTCGGTCCAGACGGCTTGGGACACCTCGGTCACGACAGGCGCTCCCCCACGAACTTCAGGACTTCCGGCAGTACGCCCCGCCAGTATTCGTCGTCGTGCCCGCCCGGGGAAAACCGGGACACCGTGGGCGAAACCGCCTTCACCAGCCGGCGGTCCGCGCCCAGGAACGGGTCCGACTCGCCGCACCACACGCCCAACGCTCCGGGGCGCAGATCGGCGGTGTGCAGCAACGGTTCGGAATCCCGCCAGTTGGCCTCGTCCGCGAAGACCTTGCGGCTGCGGGCGTCCGGCCAGCTGACGAACAGCGCCGCGCTCGCCGTGGCCACCGCCTTGAGGTCCGGGTGCGCCCGAGCGAACCGCAGCGCGCCGAAGCCGCCCATGGAAATGCCGAACACCGCCGACGGCGGACGCAGGTCGCGGGCGGCCAGCCAGCCCGGGACCTCGTCGGTGAGCATGCGCTGCGGGTCGTCGTCGCCACCGACGTTCACCCAGTAGTGGTCGCCGTCGATCGCCGCGACGGCGAACGGTGGGGTGCCCGCGCGGACCGCCGCCGTCAGCAGGTCCGGCACGCCCAGCTGGAGGAACGTGCGAGCCCGGGCGCCGCGGCCGTGCAGGGCCAGGCACACGGGCAAGCCCGCGGCCGGGACGCCTTCAGGCGTGATCAGCACCAGGTCGACGTCGGTGCCGCGGGCCGCCGAGCGCAGACGCTGGACTGTCACCGGCCCGGGCGGCGCCGTCGGCCGGGACGGTGGCGGCACCGCCGGCGGGCCGGGCGGGGGCTCGGCAGCCGAGCAGCCCGCCAGCAGCGCCAGTGCGCTGCCGGCGAGCAGGCCGCGGCGGGAAAGCACGGGTCAGCCCCGGCTCTCCTCCTCCGCGAACTCGTCTTCGTCCACTTCTTCGCGCGGGGCCTTGTACGGGTCGGCGTCGCCCGCGTGCTGGGCCTCGGCCGCGCGGCGCGCGACCTCCGCGTCGGCCTCACGGGCCTTCGCGAGGAGGTCCTCGATGCGCTTCGACTCTTCGGGGATGGTGTCCGCGACGAACGTCAGCGTCGGCGTGTAGCGGACGCCGGTGCCCTGCCCGACCTTCGTGCGCAGCACGCCGCGCGCCGATTCGAGGGCGGCCGCCGCACCGGCGAAGTCCGGGACGGAGTCCAGCTTCTCGCCGAGGACCGTGTAGTACACCGTCGCGTCGTGCAGGTCGCCGGTGACCTTTGTGTCCGTGATGGTCACGTAGTCCAGCCGGGGGTCCTTGACCTCGTGCTCGATCGCCGACGCGACGATCTGCGAGATCCGCTTGGCGAGCTTGCGGGCCCGAGCAGGATCGGCCATGTCGTTCTCCTAGGGAAATCTAATCGTCCGGTCCGAGCAGCCGGCGGCGCGCGGAGAGCAGTTCGAACTCCGGCCGGCTCGCCACGTACCGCTCACACGAGTCGAGCACGTCCCGGACGTGCTCGCCACCTTCGGCGACCACGGCCACCCCGATGAGGGTCCGGCGATGCAGGTCGGCGTGCCCGGCTTCGGCCACCGACACAGCGAAGCGCTTGCGCACCTCGGCCAGCACCGGACGAACCACGGATCGCTTCTGCTTCAGCGAATGGACGTCGCCGAGCAGGATGTCGAGCTCGAGAGCTCCGACGAACATAGGCAGTTTTGGTGTGTAGTAGGGAGACACCGGGTGTGCGCGAGAACGCACACCCGGTGCCGGACTTCCTTACGCGCGGGGCTTTTCGCGCTGCTCGTACGTCTCGATCACGTCGTCGACCTTGATGTCGCCGTACGAACCGAGCGTCAGACCGCACTCGTAGCCCTCGCGGACCTCGACCACGTCGTCCTTGAACCGCCGCAGCGAGCTGATCGGCAGGTTCTCCGCCACGACGGTGCCGTCGCGGAGCAGACGCGCCTTGGCGTTGCGCCGGATCTCGCCGGACATGACCAGGCAACCCGCGATCGTGCCGATCTTGGAGGACTTGAAGACCTCGCGAACCTCCGCGCGGCCCAGCTCGACCTCTTCGTACTCCGGCTTGAGCATGCCCTTGAGGGCCTGCTCGATCTCGTCGATCGCCTGGTAGATGACCGTGTAGTACCGGACGTCGACGCCCTCGCGGGTGGCCCGCTCGGTCGCCTTGCCCTGGGCGCGGACGTTGAACCCGAGGACGATCGCGTCGGACGCGGTCGCCAGGTCGATGTCCGACTCGGTCACGCCACCGACACCGCGGTGGACCACGTTCAGCTCGACCTCGTCGCCGACGTCCAGCTGGAGCAGCGAGGCTTCGAGGGCCTCGACCGTACCCGAGTTGTCACCCTTGATGATCAGGTTGAGGCTGTTCGTCTCCTTCAAGGCGGAGTCGAGGTCCTCGAGGCTGACCCGCTTGCGGCGCGACGCGTTGAGCGCGTTCCGCGTGCGAGCCGACCGGCGCTCGGCGATCTGCCGGGCGACGCGGTCCTCGTCGACCACCAGGAAGGTGTCGCCCGCGCCGGGCACCGACGTGAAGCCGATGACCTGGACCGGACGCGAGGGCAGCGCCTCGGTGACGTCGACGTTGTGCTCGTCGACCATCCGGCGGACGCGGCCGTAGGCGTCACCCGCCACGACCGAGTCACCGACGCGCAGCGTGCCGCGCTGGACCAGGACGGTGGCCACCGGGCCGCGGCCGCGGTCGAGGTGCGCCTCGATCGCGACACCCTGGGCCTCCATGTCCGGGTTGGCCCGGAGGTCCAGAGCGGCGTCCGCGGTCAGCAGGATCGCCTCGAGCAGGCCGTCGATGTTGATGTTCTGCCGCGCGGAGATCTCGACGAACATCGTGTCGCCGCCGTACTCCTCGGCGACCAGGCCGTACTCGGTCAGCTGCTGCCGGATCTTGTCCGGGTTCGCGCCTTCCTTGTCGATCTTGTTGATCGCGACCACGATCGGGGCCTTGGCGGCCTGCGCGTGGTTGATCGCCTCGACCGTCTGCGGCATCACACCGTCGTCGGCCGCCACCACGATCACCGCGATGTCGGTCGAGTTCGCACCACGGGCACGCATGGCGGTGAACGCCTCGTGACCCGGGGTGTCGATGAAGGTGATCAGGCGCGGGTTGCCCTCGAGCTCGGTCTCGATCTGGTACGCACCGATGTGCTGCGTGATGCCGCCGGCCTCGCTCTCGCGGACCTTCGTCTTCCGGATCGTGTCGAGCAGGCGGGTCTTACCGTGGTCGACGTGACCCATGATGGTCACGACGGGCGGCCGGACCTGCAGGTCCTCTTCCTCGCCGGAGTCTTCGCCATACGTGATGTCGAAGGTCTCCAGGAGTTCGCGGTCCTCCTCCTCGGGGCTGACGACCTGAACGTTGTAGTTCATTTCGCCGCCGAGCAGCTCGAGGATGTCGTCCGACACCGACTGCGTCGCGGTGACCATCTCGCCGAGGTGGAAGAGCACCTGCACCAGCGAAGCCGGGTTGGCGTCGATCTTCTCGGCGAAGTCGGTCAGCGAGGCACCGCGCGGCAGCCGGATCGTCTCGCCCTGGCCCTTGGGCAGGCGGACGCCGCCGACGCTGGGCGCCTGCATGTTGTCCATGTACTCCTGGCGCTTCTGCCGCTTCGACTTGCGGCCCTTGCGCGAGGGACCACCGGGGCGCCCGAAGGCACCCGCGGTACCGCCACGGCCACCGGGGCCGCCACGGCCGCCGCCGCCACCGCGGAAGCCGCCGCCACCGGCCGGGGCGCCGCCCCCACCGGGACCGCCGCCACCCGGGCGGAAGCCGCCGCCACCGCCGCCGCCACCGGGGCCGCCGCGGAAGCCACCGCCGCCGCCACCGCCACCGGGACCGCCGCGGAAACCGCCGCCGCCACCGGGACGACCGCCGCCACCGGGGCCGCCACGGGCACCGCCACCGGGGCCACCGCGGGCGCCGCCACCGGGACCGGCGGGACGCTGCGTGCGGCCCGGCATCATGCCGGGGTTCGGCCGCGGGGGCATGTTGCCCGGGCTCGGCCGGTTGCCACCGGCGCCACCACCCGGCCGCGGGGCCGGACGGTCACCGCCGGCGCCACCGCCGGGACGCGGGGGCCGGTTGTCGCCGCCCTGGCCGCCACCGGGGCGCGGGGCCTGCGGACGCGGGGCCGGGGCGCCGGAACCGACGCCGAACGGGTTGTTGCCGACGCGCGGCGTGCGCGGGCCGGGCTTGGGACCGCCGGGCTTGGGGCCCTGCGGCTTCGGCGGGACGACCGAACCGGTGCCCTGGGCGGGCGCGGCCGGGGTGTCCTGCTTCGGAGCGGCCGGAGCCTCGGCTTTGGCGGCCGGGACCTGCTGCTGGGGTGCGGGCGCGGCGGGCTGCTGACGCGGGCCGGGCCGCGGACCGGGGCGCTGCCCCGGGGTGGCCGGCTTCGCCGCCGCGGGCGCCTGCTGCTGGGGTGCGGCCGGAGCCGCCTGGACCGACGGAGCCGGAGCCGCCTGGGCCGCCGGAGCCTGCTGGGCAGGCGCGGGGGGCTTCGGGGCGGCGGGCCCGGGCTTGGCGGCCGGCGGCCCGGGGCGCGCCGACGGACCGGGGGTGGGCTTCTTGGCGCCCTTGGGCGCATACGCGTCGCGGAGACGGCGGGCGACGGGCGCCTCGACCGTGGACGACGCGGACTTGACGAACTCGCCCTGTTCCTTCAACTTCGCGAGCACGTCCTTGCTGGTGATGCCGAGCTCCTTCGCGAGCTCGTGTACGCGGGCCTTGCCTGGCACAACTCTCCTCATCTAGGGGAGGCCAGGCGGAAAACCCGCTGACCTCGTCCTTATTGTCTGACGCTCATGGCTTCAGCTTCACGGCTGACTCATGACGGGTCGACCTGCTTCCTTGCTTCCTCGCGACCCCGGGGACATCCCGGGTTCGTGGTGCGGGGTGGTGCGCCCGACGTGCTCGCGGACCTCGCGGGCGTCGAGCGCCCCGGGAGCCCGCAGGGCCCTCGGGAAGGCTCGCCGCCGTTCGGCCTTGGCCAGGCAGTCCGGGTCGGGGTGCAGCCAAGCCCCCCGGCCCGGCAGCCGCCGACGTTCGTCGACGACCACCCGCCCGGCCACCGCGACCACGCGCAGCAGCTCACCGATCAATGCCCGCCGCTTGCAGCCGACACAAGTCCGCACCGGGGAATTCCGGTGGGGCTGGTGCTCGGCTACCCGCCGCGGGCTTCGAACCACTCCTGAGTCTAGCGCTTCGACCTTCACTCAGCCGAACCGGTTGTCGCGGCGGGCCGCGACGGACGGGCGTGGTCTTGATCACCCTCGTCGTCCGCCGGTGCGGCGTCGCTGCGGATGTCGATCCGCCAGCCGGTCAGGCGGGCGGCGAGGCGGGCGTTCTGGCCCTCCTTGCCGATCGCCAGCGACAGCTGGAAGTCCGGCACCACGACGCGGGCGGTCTTCGCCCGCTCGTCCACGACTCGTACGGAAACAACCTTCGCGGGCGACAGCGCATTCCCGACGAAGCGGGCCGGATCCTCGGAGTAGTCGATGATGTCGATCTTCTCGCCGGCCAGCTCGCTCATCACGTTGCGCACGCGCGCGCCGACCGGGCCGATGCAGGCGCCCTTGGCGTTGACGCCCGGCACGGTCGACTTGACCGCGATCTTCGTGCGGTGCCCGGGCTCGCGCGCCACGGCGGCGATCTCGACCGTCCCGTCGGCGATCTCCGGCACCTCGAGCGCGAACAGCTTGCGCACCAGGTTCGGGTGCGAGCGCGAGAGCGTGATCTGCGGGCCGCGGTTGCTGCGCGAGACCGTGACCACGTACGCCTTGATCCGGCTGCCGTGCTCGTAGGACTCCCCGGCGACCTGCTCGCCGGACGGCAGCACGCCCTCGGTGTCACCCACCTGGACCACGACCATGCCGCGCGCGTTCGCGCGGGCGTCGCGCTGGATGACGCCGGCGACGATCTCGCCCTCCTTGGTGGAGAACTCGCCGAAGGTCTTCTCGTGCTCGGCGTCGCGCAGCCGCTGCAGGATGACCTGGCGCGCGGTGGTGGCGGCGATCCGGCCGAAGCCCTCGGGTGTGTCGTCCCACTCCTCGTCGACCTGGCCGTCGTGGGTCAGCGTGTGCGCGAGCACGCGCACCAGGCCCGTCTTGCGGTCGATGTCGATGCGGGCGTGCGGCTGGTGGCCCTCGGTGTGCTTGTACGCGGTGAGCAAGGCCGTCTCGATGGCCTCGATCACCGTTTCGAAGGGGATGTCCTTGTCCCGTTCGATCGCCCGCAGCGCGGCGATGTCGACGTTCACTTCGACCCCTTCTCCGTCTCGGCCGCGATCAAGCCGGACGCGTCGTCTTCGAGCAGTTTCAGGTCCTCGGCGGGCGGCTGCTTGAACTCGATCTCCACGACCGCCTTCGCCACGTCGGCGTAGCGGACGTCGCGGATCTTGCCGCCTTCGAGGACGCGGGCGGCGGACTCGCCCGCGTGGCCGACCCGGCCGATGAACGCCGCGCCGTCGGCCGGGGTGACCTTGACCAACCGGAACCGCGCGCGCCGCCAGTGCCGGGCCTGGGTGAGCGGGCGGTCGAGCCCCGGCGAGGTGACCTCCAGCGTGTAGGCGCTCGCCAGCACGTGGTCGTTCTCGTCGAGAGCCGCCGAAACCTTGCGGCTGACCTCGGCGACCTCGTCCAGCCCGACCCCGTCGTCGGCGTCGACGACGACCTTGACCAGCTGCCGCCGGCCGGCCTGCTGCACCTCGAACGAGTCGAGGTCGAAACCCGCGGCGGTGACGGCTTCGGCCACTATCGGCTGAAGCCGGCTGGCGAGTTCTCCTGGCACGTGGGGCTCTCCTCGGTTGCGCGGTCGGTGGTGGACCAGCTTATCCGGTCGCCCGCTCGGCCCGCGCGAGCGGCGGGGCCGCCCCGGGGCCTGGCAGGATGGGGCGGCGTGACCGGAAGACCGACCGAGCTGACCCGCCGGACCGCCCTCCGCGCGGGGGCGCTGGCCGCACTGGCCGTTCCCCTCGCCGCCTGCGGGCCGGGCTACGACGAAAGCCCCGATCCGCTGCAGCCGCTGCTGGCCGCCGCCCGTGCGGACGCCGACGCCGCGCGGGCGCTGGCCAAGGGCGCGGACGCCGACGCCGCCGGCCAGCTCGCCGACGCGCGCGCGGCACACGCGGCCGCCCTGAAGTCCGAAGTGGACCGGCTGAACCGGCCCACGCCGTCGCCGTCACCGGCGCCTCCGGCGCCCGCGGCGCTGGGCGACCTCAAAGACCGGCTGGCAGCCGCGCGCAAGCAGGCCGAAGACCTGGTGCCCGGGCTGCCGCGCTACCGCGCCGGGCTGGTCGCCGCGGTGGCGGCGGGCTGCGCGGCGCTGCAGCGCACCGCCCCGGCGCTCGGCCCCGGCGAGGACGCCCCGAAGCCGCCGGCCGCGGCCTCCGGTGCGGTGCCACCGGAGGCGGTGGACCCGCTGCAGGGGGCGCTGGCCGCCGAGCACGCGGCGGTCTGGGTGTACGGGCTGGTCAGCGCCTTCCTGCCGGGCGACTTCGGCGACGCCGAGAAGAGCGGCGCGGCGGAGCACGCCCTGCGCCGTGACCTCCTGCAGACGATGCTCTCGGCGGCCGGGGCGACGCCGGTCGCGCCGGAGGCCGCGTACGTGCCGAAGAACCCGGTGACGGACGCGAAGTCGGCGTCACAGGTGGTGGCGACGGCCGAGGCGGACTGCGCGTCGGCCTGGCTGGCGGTGGTGAACCACACCGACGACGCGGGCCTGCGCACGACGGCCCTGCACGCGCTGGTCGCCGCCTCCCGCCGTGGCACGCCCTGGCGCTCGGAGGCCGGCGAGAAGCCGGTCGCGATCGCCATGCCGGGCCAGAACTCCTGACTCCGGCTCAAACACCCGGTGTGGGGGGGGGGGGGGGGGGGTCCGCCAGACCCCCCCCAAAGCGCCGCGGGTAAGAGAGGCAAGGAGGAGACAACGATCTATGGTAA
>NZ_JBFANY010000016.1:0-223915 GCF_040674975.1 Amycolatopsis sp. NPDC049688 | reverse complement strand
CCTCGGCGCGCACTGGGGGGGGCGCGGGCCCGATCCCCGCCCACCACTGCGCCCGCCCCTGCCTCCCCCGTCCCGGCCACCGGCGCCCCCGCCCCCCCCCCCCGCCGGGGGGGGGGGGGGGCCCCCCCCCCCCCCCCCCCACCTCTCTGTTCCGGCAGTCCGCTGTGATTTTCACGGCTCGACTTTTGCCAACCTCAGCTCAATAACCAAGAAGGGAGCGCACCCAGTCGTGAAGAGTTCATCTACCCGCAGACGAAGGGATTCATATGGAACCACTAAGCCGCATCGCGGCCCCAGAAGTATTCCGCACCATCCTCGCCGACCCGCCGTGGGACGTACAGCAGACCGGCAGCCGCGGCGCCAGTCGCCACTCCCCGCTCATGACGCTCGACCGCATCAAGGCCATGCCCGTCAGCGACCTGGCTGCTCCGAACGCCCACCTGTGGCTCTGGGGCACCAATGCCACGCTGCGTGACGGGTACGACGTCGCCGAAGCCAGGGGCTTCACGGTTAGGTCACCTCTGACCTGGGTCAAGTTCCGGCTTGGCCTAGGCGTGTACCTGCGCAATGCCACGGAGCACCTGCTGTTCGCGACACGTGGTAGAGCGCCGGTCGAGTTCCGCGGCCAGCCGACATGGCTCAACGCGCCGGTGCAGGACCACTCCCACAAGCCGGAGGAGCAGTACCCGCTCATCGAACGAGTGTCACCCGGCCCCTACCTCGAACTGTTCGCCCGTCGCCGGCCGCCATCTCGGGCAGCCTGGTCGATCTGGGGCGACGAGGTCGACGCCGACATCAATATCCCGGGCTATCCCGTTCCGAGTGACTCACCGAAAGGTTCCGCAGATGTGCTCTCACGAATCGTCAACTCTAATGACCACCCGAAAGGCTCCCTATGAACCAACCCAACAAGAAAATTCGCGTCGTCGGAGACCGACGCCCAGCGATCGATCTTACTCTCCTTGCACAGGCTCTTGTCGCCTTCGCCACGCACCTGGTCGCAGTTGACTCGCCCGAGCTGAAGCCGCGCGCCGCAGACGACGAGCCTCAGCAGGAGGCGTCGTGAAGGCCGCCGTTCTCGTCGCCGTCGCCATCGTGGCGGCTGCCCTGGTCATCCTTCTGGCGATCCTCGCTGCCCGCTGGATCCACTCAACGCTCTGGCGAGATCGTCTGGTCACATACCGGCTCCGTCTACCTGCAGGTTTGCGCGCCGGCGACGTCAGTAAGTGGCTTGGCGTGTTGGCGGCCGACACGCACCGCTGGCCCGTGAGCTTCGAACTCGTCGCCGACGAGACCGGCATCTCGCACTACCTGCTGGTGCCGTTGTCGCACGCCGAGAGCACGCTGTCTCGACTGCGCTCAACGCTGCCCGGCATCCGAGCCGACGAAGCGCCTGACTATCTCGATGCGACGCCAGCTATCCGCGGCGCCGCCGAGTTCCGGCTGACAACACTCGACCGGCCGCTAGCGCACGACCGCGCCGAATCCAGCACCACGGCGCTCCTGGCCAGCCTGTATCCGCTGTCCCGAGGCGAGACTGTGCACGTCCAGTGCATTCTGTCCGGAACCCGGGCGCTCAGCCCGAGCCCAGAGGCGCCGAGCGAACTGGCCAGAGCCGTACGCGCGAAGAACGCCGCGGCGATGTTCAGCGCTGTGGCTCGAGTCGCCGTGAATGCCGACAGCCGCAAGCAGACAAACGCGCTGCTCACGCGGGTCAGCAGCGCCTTTCGCACCTTGAACTCAGCTGGCGTCTCGGTGCAGCGGCGTCTGTTGTCAAGCTCGGCAGTCGCCGGTCGATTCACCGACCGATCGCTCCCACTCACCGTCTGGCCGATGCGGCTCAATACCGACGAGCTGGCCGGCCTGCTCGGCATTCCGCTTGGCGACGTGCACCTGCCCGGCATCGAGCTCGGCCGTGCCCGACAGCTACCGCCACCAGGCGATATGCCACGGCACGGCCTGACGCTGGCGATCAGCAACTTCCCAGGCGCCGCGGACCGGCCATTAGTGCTGCAAACCGAAGACCGGCTACGTCATCTGCACCTCATCGGGCCGACCGGTGTCGGCAAGTCGACATTAATCGCCAACTTGGCTCTCCAGGACGTCGAACGGGGCGACGGTGTCATGCTCGTCGACCCTAAGAGCGCCCTTGTAAGTGATGTCCTGGCTCGCGTCCCCCAGAACCGGACCGAGGACGTGATCGTCCTGGACCCGTCCGCGACCGACTACCCGGTCGGTTTCAACGTCCTGCAGGTCGGCCGCAGCGAGCATGAGCGCGAGCTCGTTGTGGATCATGTTGTCCACGTCTTCTCGGAGTTGTGGCGCTCGTCTTGGGGGCCGAGGACGAGCGACGTCCTGCGTACTTGCCTACTGACCCTCACCCACACCACCGCGAACGACGGTTCGGCCTTCACGCTGTGCGAAGTCCCCGAGCTGCTGCTCAATCCCGCCTTCCGCCGCTTCGTGACCGCGCAGGCCAGCGTGCCCGACACCGTCCGCTCGTTCTGGTCGGCCTACGAGTCGATGTCCGACGGTGAGCGCACCCAGGTCATAGGGCCAAGCCTCAACAAGCTGCGCAGCCTGACCACGCGAACGCCACTTCGGCTCATGCTCGGTCAGAGCCGCGGCATCGATCTGGCCGATCTCTACCGCCAGCGCCGGGTCATCTTGGTGCCGCTCAGCAAAGGCACGGTCGGCACCGAGACCGCCCACCTCCTCGGCTCGCTCCTGATGGCCGCGCTTTGGCAAACGACGCTGGCCCGCGCGGCGCGGCCCGCCGCCCACCGACGGCCGGCCTGGGCCTACCTCGATGAGTTTCAGGATGTGCTCCGGCTCGGCACCGATGCCGAGTTGGCCGACATGCTGGCCCAATCCCGGGGTCTCGGGCTCGGCCTGACGCTCGCGCACCAGTACCTCGACCAGCTGCCCCGTGCGGTGCAGTCGGCTGTACTCGGCACCGTCCGCTCGCAACTCGCGTTCCAGCTCGACTTCGACGACGCCCGCACCCTCGAACGGCGGTTCGCGCCCGCCCTGGCCGCTGCCGACCTCATGGGCCTACCGGCCTACGAGATTGCGCTCCGCCCCAGCGTGCACAGCCAGACCAGACCGCCGACCACCGGCACTACCCTGCCCCTACCTGATTCACTCCGTGACCCGGACGCGCTCGCCATGGAGTCACGGCAGCGGTTCGGGACGCCGCGCACCGAGGTGGAAACAGCACTCAAGATGCGTCTAGAGACGCCGACAGCCACTCCGATCGGCCGGAAGCGGCGCGGAGGTTCGGCATGAAGCGCACCCGCCGGACTGTTGGTTTCGCTGTTGGTCTCGACGTTGGTGTCGCACCGGACCTCACGTTCCGTCTACCGACGTCACAGCCCGACCATCTCCCAATAGCGCCAGTGAAACACCCCGTCCTTCAGCAGGTGGACAACGTATGACTGCCGCTCAGTGCCGCGGCGATCGCGTCAGCCGAGTCCGGACGGCTCACGTGCTGACGCTGGCCGAGTCCCTTAGCCAGCGCGAGTGGCAGATCATGGACAGCGTCAACCGGCTCCGGCTGGTGACAGGCAGCCAGCTCGAACGGCTGCACTTCAGCGAACTGACTGGCAGAAGTCGGTCTGTTGTGCGGTGGCGGGTCCTGAAACGCCTGGTCGACGCGCGCGTGCTGATGCCGCTGGCGCGACGGGTCGGCGGCAGTCTCCGTGGATCAGCTCAGCTGACCTACGCCCTCGACACGGCCGGGGAACGACTGCTCCAGCTGCGCCGTAACCTGCACCAGGCCGACGAGCGGATCCGCCGGCCAGCGCCCACCGGGGATCGCTTCGTACGCCACACACTGGCGACCAGCGAGCTATATGTGCAGCTCGTCGAGCGATCCCTAGCGCATGGCTTCCGACTGGCCGACTTCCTAGCCGAACCCGGCTCGTGGTGGCCCAACGGCGTCGGCGGCTGGATTAAGCCGGATGCTTATGCCGCGCTGTCCTCAACTCTCATCGATGATCACTGGTGGATCGAGGTAGACCTGGCCACAGAGGCGGTGCCGACGCTCCGCGGTAAGTTCCTCGCCTACCTCGACTTCGTGCACGCCGGCCAGGTCGGGCCCGCCGACGTGGTGCCACACGTGCTGGTGACGGTGCCATCCGACACCCGCTTCGACATCGTCGCTGCCGTCCTCGATCGACTACCCGCACCAGCTGATCAGCTCTTCGAGGTCGCGTTGCACACCCGAGCTGTCGACCTGCTCCTTGAGGAGCTCCGGCTGGCCCACCAGGACGCTGCCAATGGATAACCCAGCTCGTCCGCGGGACTGGTGGGTCACGGCGGGGATGACAGTCACCGCAGTCTCAGCGGCGGTCAGCAGCTTCTCGGGGCTGCGGTCCTTGGCGGCGGCCACCGGCTGGCCCGGCGCGCTGGCCCCGCTGTTGCCGCTCACGATCGACGCCTACGCGATGACCGGCACGCGCGTCTGGCTGTCGGGCAGAACGCGTTCGGCCGAAGCCCGCGGCTTCGCCCGCTGGAACGCGATACTGGCGATCACGCTGTCGCTCGTCGGCAACGCGGCCTGGCACCTCGTCGCCGCCGGGACCGTTCAGCTCGGCTGGCCGATCGTTGTCTGTGTCGGCGCCGTCCCGCCGGCCGTTCTCGGCCTGCTATCGCATCTCGCCGTACTGCGCGGTCAGAACGCCGAGGACGCGGCTCTAACGGATCGGCCTGACGAGGACCAGCGCCAGGACGACGGCACCATGGTCGACGAAGACGCCCGGCTGCTCGAAGCGGCTCGGGCTGCCGACGCGGCACATCGCGCCGAACACGGCAAGGCCATCACCCGGGACGAGCTCCGGAAGGTACTGCACGTCAGTACGGAGCGGACGAGCCACATCCTGCGGCTGCTTCGGCAGAATTCGCCATCAACCTCAGACGACAAGTGATTGTTGTAAATTCCACTATTCCCAAAGATCGCATTACAGCCAACAATGGGCATTAGACCACCAAGTCATAACAACGAAAGGATCCACTGCATGAAGCACGACCAAAACAAACAAGCAGAAGACACGCCGGTGACACTCGGAGCACACATACGACAAGCCCGCGAGCAGCAGAGAATAACGGCTCGCAAGCTATCGAGCGATCTACATATGCACGGCTCCTACATATCACGCGTCGAAACCGGATACTTCAAACAGCCTTCACCCGAGACGCTCCAGCGAATCGCCGAATACCTACGACTCGACTTTTCGGATCTGTGCGCACTCGCCGGGTACAGCCTGCCCGGCCTACCCGCGTTCGCACCGTACCTGCGCATTCGCTACGACATGAGCGACAGCGATGCACGTTCACTGACCGAACACTTCGAGCGCCTACGTCAACGACACCACATCACCGAGAAGGTAAAGCCTCAACTCAAAGTAGATCAAGATGACAATGAAACCGAAGAACTAAGAAGCATGCGAGAAAGCATCGACTGGGCCGCCTAAGCGATCGCGCTGCCCCAAACTATCTTGCAGTGGGTGGGACAACCGAAGGAAAATACATGAACCAGAAGTCAATCATTCAAGAAGTCCGAAGCATCATGCCGACATCGACGCTCCATCTCTTGGAGCGGCCCCTCACCGAGCGAGAAGCCAGGACTGTTGCCGAGCGACAAGCAGCCAAGCTGCTTGAGCTACTAGAGATTAGCAAACCCAGTGTCGGGATCGAGCTCGTGATAGACCTACCCGAGATCGAAGTCGAGGTCGTGGCCGACCTGCCATGGTCAGGCCATACGACCTGGCAGCGCGGCCTGTGGCATGTCCAGATCAACGAGAACGACAGCCTTTGGCGCTCGAGGGCGACGCTTGCTCACGAGCTCAAGCACATCCTGGACGATCCGTTCCGCGAGCAACTCTATCCGGGATGGTCACGTGATGGCAGCACTCAGCCGCCTGCCATGGCGGAGCGAGTCAGCGACTACTTCGCCGGATGTGTGCTCGTGCCAACACCGTGGTTACACCGCGCCTGGCAACTTGGCATCCGCAGTCCAGCCAAGCTAGCGACCTTGTTCGACGTGTCGACGCGCCTCATTGAAGTTCGCATTAGACAAGCCGGCCTAAGCAAAGCAGAGAAGCCTACCAAGCTGCTGGGCTACATGCGCCAAGCGGCACAACCTATCGCGGCTTGATCACCATTAATAACGACAATCGGAGAACTCACACATGAATACAACCACTAGCACAAATCTATCGACCACCGGATCCAAGGACGGAAGCGATGCGCAAGACGGCCTGCTTACCGTCAAGGAGGCATGTGACGCGTTGCGGGTCGGCCGTTGGACTCTGTACACCTTCATCCACTCCGGCGAGCTCACCACCGTCAAGCTGCGGCGCCGACGCCTGGTCCCCCGCACCGCCATCCAGGAGCTCATCAAGGAGCATCAGATCGAGGCCATAACCTGATGGCTGGTCGCAACGCCAACGGCGAAGGGACCGTGTACAAGCGCAAAGACGGGCGCTGGGAAGCCGCCGCGTACTTGCCGACAGTCAGCGGCCGCACCAGACGGCTGCGTGTCTACGGTCGCACCCGCAAGGACGCTCGTGACCGGTTGACTGCCGCCACTGCTCACGTTCAGGCCGGCCAGCCCATTGCCGACAAGACATGGCGGCTCGACCGCTACCTCGACCACTGGCTCACGGTTGAAAAACGTCGGCCCTTGACCATGCGCCGGCACGAATCGATGGTGCGGCTGTATCTGAAGCCAAGACTTGGCCGCTACCAACTTGAACAGCTGTCCGTGCAGATAGTGCAGGCCTTCATCAACCAGCTCGAGCACGACGAGGTTCCCCTCCCGACGATCCACCAGGCTCGCAAGGTGCTGAGCAGCGCGCTGACCTACGCGCTTCGGCAGGAGATCATCTTCCGGAACGCAGCCCGACTGGTTGAGATGCCGCGCTACAAGCCAAAGGAGGCGGACCACTGGTCGGCTGATGAGCTGTCGAGGTTCCTCGGTGCGGCGAAGTCCGACCCGCTCTACCCGGCGTTTGCGTTGCTCGCCCTCTACGGTCTGCGACGCGGGGAAGTCCTCGGCATCCGGTGGCGTGACGTCGACTTTGATCACGATGTACTCCATATCCGGCAGCAGATCCAGCGCATCGACGGCAAGCTGCAGCAGGTCGAGCTCAAGACTGACACCAGCGTCAGAGACGAACCGCTCCTCGCTGTGGCCCGGACGGCACTCGTCCAGCAGAGATCGACCCAGACAGCTCATCGAACGACCGCCGGCGACAGCTGGCGCGGATGCAGCACAGGGGATGAGCTTGTCTTTACGACCAGGTTCGGCACGCCGGTGGAGTCACGCAACCTGTACCGCTCGTTCCTGCGGATCTGCGCAGCCAACGGCCTACGCACCATCACCATCCACGGACTGCGCCATACCAACGCGACGACACAGAAGAGTCTTCAGGTGCACGACCGTGACATCTCGGCCATCCTGGGCCACGGCGACGTGCGCACCACCGGCATCTACGAACACGTCGACATGGACAGCAAGCGAACGGCCCTTGAAAAGGTCCAACAGCGACTGTTTGCGGGCAACCTCGGGTACACCAGAGAGCGTTGCCGTCAGACTTCGCCGTCAGCCCTAGATTTCGTTGTAAAAAATACGATAAGTTTCTTTGGTGGCTCCTCCCAGACTCGAACTGGGGACACAAGGCTCTTCAGGGAATCTGGAGCTACCTTAGAAGAGCAGTTGACCTCTATAGAAGTTGAAGGTCGGCGTCGCATCTTCTTGCAGAAACTCGGCTGCATCGCCGTCCACTTGGCCGTCAAGGATCAGCCGCCAACTGTGCCTGTCACGTCGTCCTGGCGCGACATCGAGCTGCCAGATCGCTCGACGAAGGATGCGGCATGAACCACCGACGACGCAGCGACCGCGGCCCTCCACGATCTCGGATGCACTCCCTCCTACCTCCGACTCGAAAGGATCTGGCCTTGCGCCCGCTCAAACCGACTATCCGACTGCCACCCGAGAGGCGACGTCATGCGCATATTCACCGACGTTCTCCAAGGCATCGACCTTGGACAACCGCTCCCGGGCGGGCTGAAGCTCGCCGTCAGCTACCTCAGGGTGTCAACGCCCGAGCAGGCCGAGACAGACTACGACGCCGAGGGGTACTCCATCCCAGCTCAGCGTGAGGCACACCAACGTGAGGCTCAGAAACTTGGCGCGGTCATCATCGCCGAGTTCGTCGACATTGGTGAGTCAGCGAAGACCGCCGACCGACCGGATCTTCAGAAGATGCTTCAGTTCATCCGCGAACTTGGCTGCATCAGCTACGTGATCATCCACAAGGTTGACCGCATCGCTCGCAACAGAGAAGAGGACGTCGCGATCAACATCGCGATCCGCCATGCAGGAGCACGTCTGGTGTCTTGCATCGAGAACATCGACGACTCACCCTCAGGCAAGCTGCTGCACGGCATCATGGCGACCATAGCCGAGTTCTACTCCTCCAACCTCGCAATAGAGGCCAAGAAAGGTATGCGCCAGAAAGCCAAGTCAGGTGGTACGCCTGGGCTCGCGCCGCTCGGTTACCTCAACGTTCGCACCAAAGTGGACGGCCGCGAAATCCGCACAGTGGTAGTCGATCCCGAACGGGCACCGCTCATCCAATGGATGTTCGAGGCCTACGCCACGGGCGAGTGGACCATGACGCAGCTTCGCGATGAACTTGACCGTCGTGGGCTCCGGATTCCGGCGACCCGCAAGCGGCCGGAGCGGCCGGTCAGCGTCCAGCACATCGACAAGATGCTCGCGAATCGCTACTACACGGGCTTCGTGAAGTTCGAAGGCATCTGGTACGAAGGTCGCCACAAGCGGCTCGTCGACCCCGTCGTGTTCGACCAAGTGCAGGCCATCAGCGACGCGCGAGCCGCCTCGCGAGAGAAGCCGCAGAAGCATCCCCACTACCTCAAAGGCTCGGTCTTCTGTGGCCGATGCCGCAGTCGGCTTGGCATCACCTACGCCAAGAACCGGCGGGGCACGATCTACCCGTACTTCTACTGCATTGGCCGCACTCGCCACAACAAGTGTCAGCAGTCCGCCGTCCTCATCACCGACGTCGAAGCGGCCGTGGCCGACTACTGGACGCGCGTATCGATCACCGAAGGACGGATGACCGCTGTCCGGCACGAGGTCATGGGCGAACTGATGCGTCGACACCGGAGCAACCAAGCCGACCTAGAACGACAGGAGAAGCGCAAGAAGGACCTTCAGAACCAGCAGGTCAAGCTCATCGAGATGCGCTACGCCGAGGCCATCACGCTTGAGCAACTCAAGTCAGAGCAGGAGCGGATCGCCCGAGAACTGGCCGGCACGGAGCAGCTCATTGAGACCTACTCGATGCGCATCGAGACCGTGCTGGCCGCCGTCGAAGAAGCCCTACTGCTGTGCGCGGATGCGCATCGCCTCTACCTAGCGGCACCGCCCGACGTCCGTCGCCAGCTCAACCAAGCCGTCTTCGAGCGGTTCTGGATCATCGACAACAAGGTCCACGGCGCCGATCTCACTGAAACGTTTGGTCAGCTCCTAGCCCCGGAACTCGACGATCGACTGGCTGCAGGCGACGGGAGCGAGCTGACTGTCGGGACGGCTATCGAACGACTACTCGGCCAACGGCCACAACTGAAGAAGACACCGGACCCAGCCGTTGAAGGCTGGCGTCCGCGGGACTTCATCCAGCGTCCAAACGGCCCACTACCCGAAGAAACAACAAACCCCGATCCTTGTCGGGACCGGGGTTTGAACGTCCATACTCTGGTGGAGCTGAGGGGAATCGAACCCCTGACCTTCTCGATGCGAACGAGACGCGCTACCAACTGCGCTACAGCCCCTTGGTTGTGCTCGTAGAGCTTAGCAGTGCCCCACGAGCACCCCACACAGGGGGGTCACTCGCCGACCGCGCGCCGATAAGGCCCCGTCCCGGGCTCATCGAGCTCCTCGAACGCCGGATCCTCGTCGTCCAGGTCGACGACGACCGCGCTGCGGCGGACGCGGGACGTCGGGGACGGCCGGCGCTCGACCACCTCGCGGCGGACCGGTTCGACGACGTCGACGTCCTCCTCCGGCGCGTGGTCCTCCTCCGCCACCGAAGACGACGAAGACGACGAAGAGGCGGGAGCGGACTGACGCCGAGGCGTGCGGGTGCTGTTGAAGCGGGCGAGCCGGCGCTGCCGGATCTCCTCTTCGATGCGCACCTGGCGGCGCAGGTACACGAGGTAGCCGACGAGGACGACGTCGACCACGCCGTGGCCCCACCAGGCCATCGGGACGACGAAGCCGGCGATGAGGCCGGTGGCGACCGCGATCACCAGCAGGATGACCACGATCCGCTGCCGGAAGCCGTACTTCGCGCGGGCGGCGATCTCGGCGGCTTCCGGGTCGAAGCCGCCCCGGCCGGGCCGGTAGCCGGGCCGGTCGCGTTCGGCTCGTGTGCCGCGCTTCGGCTGCGGGAGCGGTTCCGGTTCGGGCTCGGGTTCGTCGTCGTCGAGTTCGAGTTCGGCCTCCAGCTCGGCCAGGTCGTCCTCGACCGAAGGCCGGGATTTCCCGGGGTCGTCGGACATGGCGAATTCCTCCCGGTCCTCGTTGCGTCCACTGCGCACGACCCGGGCGGCGAGCGCCGAGTCGGCCGTTCTCGCGACCTGCTGCCGCCGTCGCGCGACCATGGGCACGAGTACGACGAGCCATGCCGCGGCGAGCGCGACGATGATCACGGAGCTGGGCATCTCCCGTCACCTCCCCCGATCCTTCCACCAGAAATCACGTTAGTCACAGGAGTAACAGATCGGGCGCAGACTCGCCGGGTTCGATCACGGAAAAGCCTCACCGGATTAGGTGAAACTCACAGCATGTGGTAACGCAGCTACTGACCCGGGTGGGTAATCACGGTCAGGCGTAGTCGGCGCGGCCCGCGGCGACCAGGCGCGACACCAGCCCGGGCCCGGTCTCCTCGCGCGTCACGGCGTAGCAGTAGTGGTCCCGCCAGCCACCCGCAACGTCGAGGTAGCGCTCGAACAGGCCCTCCTGCCGGTAGCCTGCCTTGGTGAGAACCCGCAGGCTGGCAGCGTTTTCCGGGCGTACGGTGGCCTCCAGCCGGTGCAGCCCGGCCGGGCCGAAGGCGTGGTCGGTGACGAGCGCGACGGCGGCCGTCGCCACGCCGCCGCGGACCACTTCGGACGACACCCAGTAGCCGATCCAGGCCGACCGCAGCGACGCCCGGATGACATTACCCACAGTGATCTGCCCCGCGAGACGACCGTCCAGGGTGATCGTGAACGGGAGGCACTGACCACGCCGAGCGAGCGAACGCAGGGCCGCCCACTGCGACGGCCACGACCAGAAGGCGTTGCGTTCCGGCCACGGGCCGACGCCGGTCGGCTCCCACATTTCGAGGTGCGCGCGGTCCCGGAGCCGGATCCGGCTCCACTCCCCGGCGTCGCGCAGCCGGACCGGCCGGACCGCGACCTCGCCCGCCGGCACGCGCAGCGGGCCGAGCCGCGCCGGCCAGCCCGGGTGCCGGCTCTCGACCGGGTAGGACACGCCCGACACGGAGTTCATCAGGCCCGTTGCGCCAGGAAGGTGACCTGGACCTGGTCGCCCGCGGCCACCTCGGTCAGTTCTTCCGGCACGTTGATCAGGCAGTTCGCCTCGGCCAGCGACGCGAGCAGGTGCGCCCCGGACTGGCCGAGCGGGTGGACCAGGTACTCGCCGTTGGCCTCGTCGCGCAGCAGCTGGCCGCGGAGGAACCCGCGCCGGCCCTCGGTGGAGGTGATCGGCGACAGCAGCCGCGCCCCGACGATGCGCCGGTGCGGGTTGCGGGTCCCGCGCGCGGCGCGGATCAGCGGCCGCACCAGCACCTCGAACACGACCAGAGCGCTCATCGGGTTGCCCGGGATGAGGAACGTCGGCACCGAGTCGGGGCCGAGCCTGCCGAACCCCTGGACCGAGCCGGGGTGCATCGCCACCCGCGTCATGTCGATCCGGCCGAGGTCCGACAGCGCGGCGTGGACCTCGTCGCCGGTGGCGCCCCCGGCGCCGCCCGCGACCACGACGATCTCCGACATCAGCAACCGGCCCTCGACGACTTCCCGCAGCCGCTTCGGATCGCTCGGCACGATGCCGACCCGGCTGACTTCGGCGCCGGCGTCCCGCGCGGCCGCGGCCAGCGCGTAGGAGTTGACGTCGTAGACCTGCCCGACCGACGGCGTCCGGTCGATGTCGACCAGCTCGTCGCCGACCGACACGATCGACACCCGCGGCCGCGGGTAGACCAGCACCTTCGCCCGGCCCACCGCGGCCAGCAGGCCGACCTGCGCGGAGCCAATCGTGTCGCCGCGGCGCACCGCGACGTCCCCGATCTGGACGTCCTCGCCCGCCCGCCGCACGTACCCCGCCGACGGCACCGACCGGTGCACGGTGACCTTGGCCTGGTGACCGTCGGTGTAGGCGAGCGGGACGACGGCGTCGGCGAGCGTCGGCAGCGGCGCGCCGGTGTCGACGCGCACGGCCTGGCCGGGCTGGAGCCGCCGCGGCTGGCGGGAACCCGCCGCGATCTCCCCGACGACCGGCAGCTGCACCGGCTCCTGCCCGGCGTTGCGGACGTCGACGCTGCGGACCGCGTACCCGTCGATCGCGGCTTGATCGAACCCGGGCAGCGCGTGCTCGGCGACCACCTCCTCGGCGCAGAGCAGGCCCTGGGCCTCGGAGATCGCCACGCGCACCGGCTGCGGCCGGACGGCCGCGTCCAGTGTCATCGCGATCTGCGCGTCGACCGAGCGGAACTCGGCCTCCTCCTCGGCCACCTCGGGCCGCGCCGCGTCGAGGGATTCCGTCATGGGCGCTCTGTCCCGATCCGTTCCGTCAGCCACGCCCGTAAAGATGGACCGTACTCGGGCGTTTCAAGCGCGAAATCGACCGCGGCGCGCAGGAAACCACCCGGATTCCCCAGGTCGTGACGTCCGCCACGGTGCACGACGACGTGGACGGGGTGCCCCTCGGAGATCAGCAGCGCGACCGCGTCGGTCAGCTGCAGCTCGCCGCCGCTGCCCGGGGTGATCCGCTTGAGCGCGTCGAAGATCGCCCGGTCCAGCAGGTACCGGCCGGCCGCGGCGTAGGTCGACGGCGCGTCCTCCGGCTTCGGCTTCTCGACCATCCCGTGCACGCGCTTGACGTCGTCGTCGTCGGTGTCGCTGACGTCGAACACGCCGTACGGCGAGATCTCGGCCTTCGGGATGTCGAACGCGCAGAGCACGCTGCCGCCGAACTCGGCGCGGACCGCGCTCATCTTTTCGAGCACGCCGGTGGGCAGCACGAGGTCGTCCGGGAGCAGCACGGCGACGGCCTCGTCGTCCGGGCGCAGGTTCGGTTCGGCCTGCGCGACGGCGTGGCCGAGGCCGAGCGCCTGCTCCTGGATCGCGGTCTCGACGGCGAGGAGGTCGGAGCCGCGGCGCACCTTTTCGAGCAGGTCGGTCTTGCCCTTGGCCTCGAGGTTCTGCTCCAGCTCGGGCTGCTTCTCGAAGTACCGGACCACGGCGTCCTTGCCCGGCGAGGTCACGATGACCAGGCGCTCGGCGCCCGCGGCAGCGGCCTCGGCGGCGACCAGCTCGATGCCCGGGGTGTCCACCACCGGCAGGAGCTCCTTGGGCACTGCTTTCGTCGCCGGGAGGAACCGTGTCCCGAGGCCGGCGGCAGGCACGATGGCGGTTCTGAACGTCTGGGAGGTTGCGGCGCCCGTCATGGGCGCAAAGCCTAACGTGAGGTCATGCATGCGCTGGGCAATGAGCACCTGAGCAAGGCGGAGTGGCGTGACCGCCTGCTGCGCGCGCGGGCGGACCAGGCAGCCGAATCCCACGCCAGGGAGGCGTCGGCGCTGGTCGAAGCGGTGTCGAAGGTCACAGCGAAGTCCGTGTGCGCCTACCTTCCGTTCGGCACGGAGCCGGGCACGACGGCGCTCGTCGACGCGCTGGCGGCCGGTGGCGCGCGCGTGCTGCTGCCCGTCATCCTGTCGCGGACCGATCCGCTCGAGTGGGCCGAGTACACGGGTGAGGCCGACCTGGTGCCCAGCCGGTTCCGCGGCATCCGCGAACCGGGTGGGAAACGCCTGGGTACGGACGCCGTGGGGGCGGCGGAGCTGGTGCTGGTGCCCGCGCTGGCCGTGGACCACCGGGGCGTCCGGCTCGGGCGCGGCGCCGGTCACTACGATCGCTCGCTGGTCTTCGCCGCGCCCGGCGCGGCGCTGGTGGCGGTCGTCCGGGACGACGAGCTGGTGGACCGGCTGCCCGGGGAGGCGCACGACGTGCGCATGACCGGGGCCTTGACGCCCGGTCGAGGCGTGGTCGAGCTGCCGGTGTGAGCAACCAGGAATTGCTTTCGGGGAAGGTTTTCCCGCACAATCGGGTTAGCACTCAAGTCGGATGAGTGCCAGCAAAGGAGCCGTCAGTGCCTACGTACCAGTACGCCTGCAAAGAATGCGACCACCGGTTCGAAGCCGTGCAGTCGTTCTCGGACCCCAGCCTGACCGTCTGCCCGCAGTGCTCCGGGGCGCTGCGCAAGGTCTTCAGCTCGGTCGGCGTCGTCTTCAAGGGGAGCGGGTTCTACCGCACCGACTCGCGCGACTCGAGCAAGTCGAGCACCGCCGCGGCCCCGGCGAAGACCGAGACCAAGACGGAGACGAAGTCGGACACGAGCTCGGCATCTTCCTCCTCGACCACGACGAAGACGGCCGCCGCGGCGTCCTGACCCGCCGAGTTATCCACAACACCCCGGTTGTCCACAGATGCCGGACGAGGCCCTTCCGGCGGCCCGTCCGGCTTCCCTAACGTCGATCTTGTGCGGCGGAGCGTCGCACCCGATCCGACCGAGGGGGCACCGTGGACGTCCTGGCGAAGTTCCGCCTACCCGATCTCACCCGGCTGCAAGGCCGGCGGACGCGGCTGATCCGCCGCTGGCTCGCCGCCTGCCTGCTGCTGACCGGCGCGCTGCTGCTCGTCCACCCCGGCTCCGCGCGAGGCGCCCCGACCGTCCTCGCGGCCCGCGACCTGCCTTCCGGCGCGACGCTGCGCGCTGCCGACGTCCGGCTGGCCGACCTTCCCGACCAAGCACGTCCCCTGGGTGTCCTGAGCTCTCTCGACGCGGTCGACGGGCGTCTGCTGGCGGGCGCCGTCCGGGCCGGTGAACCGCTGACCGACGTCCGGCTGGCGGCCATCCCCGGCCCGGGTGACCCCGGAACGGCGACCGTGCCGGTCCGGCTGGCCGACGCAGCCGTCGCCGAGCTGCTGGGCCCCGGGCGGCGCGTCGACGTCGTGGCCGCACCGGAACCGGGAGCGCCGGCGTCCGTGCTGGCCGGCGGGGCGACGGTGGTGACGGTCGGGCACCAGGAGCCATCTGCGACCAAGGGGCCGCTGGTGTTGCTCCGGCTCCCGGAGGCGATCGCGACGAGGGTGGCGGCGATTTCACTGGAGCGACCGGTAACGGTTACTCTCCGCTAGCCCACGCGGCGTCCCCTTCCGGTTCGTGAGGAGAGCAAGGTGCTCAAAGGTTTCAAGGACTTCCTGATGCGCGGCAACGTCGTCGACCTCGCCGTCGCGGTGGTCATCGGCTCGGCGTTCACGGCGATCGTCACGGCGTTCACCAACGGCCTGATCAAGCCGCTGATCAACAGCGTCGGCGGCACGGACGCCGCACAGGGCCTGGGGTTCAAGATCTTCCCCGGCAACCCGTCGACGTTCCTCGACTTCGGTGCCGTGATCAACGCGGCGATCAACTTCGTGCTGGTCGCGGCGGTGGTCTACTTCGTCATCGTGCTGCCGGTGAAGAAGCTGCAGGAGCGCCGCAAGCGCGGCCAGGAACCGGGCCCGTCCGAGCCGACGGACGTGGAGCTGCTGATCGAGATCCGCGACCTCCTGCGCGCCCAGAACCAGCGCGACGAAGACCGCAGCTGAAGTCCGGTCAGCGGTCGTGGTGCGGTGGCCGGTTCTCCCGGTACCAGTCATCCGGGAGGCCGGCCCGCCGCTCGGGATCGCGTTCGTCGGAGGTCGTCTCGGGCAGGACATCCCCGAAGATCTCGTCCACCCGGCGGCGCTGCTCAGTGGTCTGGGGTTTGCGCTGTTCGCCCGCCATATCCCCAGTGTCCCACGCCGCGTTCTTTGACAACTCCAGAGTGAACTCCCGCGTCCTCCGCCCGGAGCACGTCGTCGAACCAGGCCTCGATCTCGCCGAGGCCCGGCCCGGTCACACCTCTTCGAGACCCGAAAGCTCGTCGATCACGTGCGGCACGAGCGAGGTCAGGGTCGCCATCCCGTCGCGCACCGCGGATCGCGAGCCGGCGAGGTTGACCACGAGCGTGCTGCCGGACACCCCGGCCAGCCCGCGCGAGATCCCGGCGTCCACGGCCCCGGCCGCCAGCCCGGAGGCGCGGATGGCCTCGCTGATGCCCGGGATGGGCCGGTCGAGCACACCGGCGGTGGCGTCAGGCGTGCGGTCACGCGGCAGCACCCCGGTCCCGCCGACGGTGATCACCAGGTCGGCGCCGCCGATCACGGCGGTGTTGAGCGCGTTGCGGATACCCGCGGTCTCGGCCTCGACCACCACGACACCGTCGACGATGAAGCCCGCTTCTTCGAGCAGCTCCGTGACCAGCGGGCCAGTGGTGTCCTCGTGCTCGCCGTGCGCCACGCGATCGTCCACGATGACCACGAGGGCCCGGCCCAGCCGTTGTGCACTCCGTTCCATGGCGCCCACCGTAGCCGGTTTCGGTGGCCGGGCGCCGGGAGGTGCCGGGTGAGTTCTGACGATTCCGTGACGTGCGGGCGCGGTCTCCGGCGCAGCCGGGCGGGCACCCCTAGCGTGGCCGGTGTGCGCGTACTGGTCACCGGCGGAGCCGGGTTCATCGGGTCACACATCGCCGACCTCCTCGCCAACGACGGCGACGAAGTCGTGGTGCTGGACAACCTCCTCCCCACGGCCCACGGGTCCCGCACCCCACCGCCGTACACGGGCAGGCACCGGTTCCTGCGCGGCGACGTCACCGACACCGAGCTCGTCGCGGAGCTGCTGGACGGCGCTGACGCGGTCTGCCACCAGGCGGCGGTGGTCGGGCACGGCATCGACCCGTCGGACGCACCGTCGTACGCCCTGAACAACGACTACGGCACGGCGGTGCTCCTGGCCGGCATGCACGCGGCCGGCGTGCGCAAGCTGGTGCTGGCGTCCTCGATGGTCGTCTACGGCGAAGGCCGGTACACGTGCCCGGACCACGACGTGGTGCCGCCGTCACCGCGCCGCCGGTCCGATGTGGACGCCGGCCGGTTCGAGCCGCGGTGCCCGTCCTGCGAGGCGGAGCTGAGCTGGCAGCTGGTCCCCGAGGACGCACCGCTGAACCCCCGCAGCACGTACGCGGCGACGAAGCTGGCGCAGGAGCACCTGGCCGGCGCCTGGGCCCGCCAGACGGGCGGCACCGTGTGGGCGATGCGCTACCACAACGTCTACGGCCCGCGGATGCCCCAGAACACGCCGTACGCCGGAGTGGCCTCGCTCTTCCGTTCGTCGCTGGTGCGAGGCGAGGCACCCCGCGTCCTGGAGGACGGCCGCCAGCAGCGCGACTTCATCCACGTCCACGACGTCGCACGGGCCAACGTCCTGGCCCTCCACACGGAAGCCCCGGCAGGCGACATCACCCCACTGAACATCTGCTCCGGCACCCCCCACACGGTGGGCGACCTGGCCGAGGAGCTGTCCCGGGCCTGCAACGGCCCGGCACCGCAGATCGTCGGCGGCGCCCGCCCGGCCGACGTCCGCCACGTGGTGGCCGACCCCACCCGCGCCCGCGACCTGCTCGGCTTCACCGCGGACGTCGGCTTCGCAAAGGGCATCGCAGACTTCGCCACGGCCGAACTCCGGGAACCGGTCTCGCTTTGACAGGCGGGCAGAGCTCGCCGGCGCGAACCCCGAACCGCCCGGCAGCCACCTCCGCCAACCAGCCCCGCAACTACCCGAGCCAGTCAACCCCCACCGGCCGCGCCGACAAGGTCGCCGCGGCCACTCCCAGCGACCGGACTCAAAGCCACCGGAGCCCCAGTCAGCCCTCGCCGAACCCCGCTGCCCGCGCAACCGAGGCCACCGCAGCCACAACGCCAACCAGCCCCGCCACCACCGGAGCCCAGCCAACCCCACCCGCCAGCCGACCAAGCGAGCCGCGCCACCGCCCCGCGTCTAAGGCATCGCGAGCGGCAGGCGCACCTCGAACCGGCACCCCGGCCCGTGGTTGTGCACCCCGATCCGCCCGCGATGCGCCTCGACCAGCCCCTTGGCAATGGCCAAACCGAGCCCGCCACCACTGGTGGTCCCACCCCGCTCCGGCGTCCGCGCCTGCGTCCCGCGGAAAGCAACGTCGAACACCCGCGTGATCTCGTCGTCCGGAATACCACCGCAGGAGTCGTCGACCGCGAGCAATGCCTCATCGCCGTCGACGCCGATCTGCACGGCGACCGTCCCGTCCGGTGGGGTGTGCCGGATCGCGTTGGACACCAGGTTCCGCACGATCCGGGCCAGTTCCGGGTCGCTGCCGGTCACCACCGGCCAGGTCGACGCCCTGGCGAGCACACGCACCCGCTTCCGCTGGGCGACCGGGGCCTGGGCGGCGACGGCGTCGCTCACCACGTCCCGCAGCGGCACCGCGGACATCGTGAGCTCGAGGGCGCCGGCGGTGATCCGCGAGAGCTCGAACAGGTCGCCGACCATCGCGGACAGCCGCTTGGTCTCGCCGCTGATCCGCTGGGCGTAGTCCGCGACCTCGTCGCGTTCGGACACCACGCCGTCGGCCAGTGCCTCGGCCATCGCCTGGATGCCGGCCAACGGGCTGCGCAGGTCGTGGCTGATCCACGCGACCAGCTCGCGCCGCGACGCCTCGGCGGCGCGTTCCCGCTCGCGCGCCTCCCGTTCCCACACGCTGCGGCGGGCGATGGCCCGGCCGAGGATGATGGCCGCGGGCACGGTGACCAGCGCGACGAGCAGGCAGACCAGCAGCATCGTGGTCAGCGCCGGGGTGAACATGAACCCGCTGATGCCCAGGACGCCGACCAGCGTGGCGAGCACCGGGATCAGCACCAGCACGGTCAGCGTGGTGGCCAGGGAACCGCGGCGCAGGACGTACAGTGCCACGCCACCCAGCGCCGCGACCGGCAGCGAGAACAGCAGCGCGAACGGCAGGATGTGCCAGAGATGCGTCAGCATCTCCGCGACGGATTCGCCCGAGCCGATCACGGCTGCTCCCGGTCGTAGCGGTAGCCGACACCCCACACGGTCGCCACCCGGGTCGGCTTGGCCGGGTTGCGCTCGATCTTCTCGCGGAGCCGTCGCACGTGGACGGTCACTGTGGACTGGTCGCCGAAGTCCCAGCTCCACACCTTCTCGAGCAGGTCCGCGCGCGAGTAGGCGACGCCCGGGTGGGCGAGGAAGAACGCCAGCAGGTCGAACTCCCGGGTGGTGAGCGGCAGTTCGCGGCCGCCGAGGGTCGCGGTCCGGGCCTTCATCTGCAGGCGCAGGTCGCCGTCCACGAGCTCCGCGGCGGCCGGCTCCGGGCGGGGCATCCGGGCGCGGCGCAGCACCGACGCCACGCGAAGCGCGAGTTCCTTGGGGCTGAAGGGTTTCGTCACGTAGTCGTCGGCGCCGAGCTGGAGCCCGGCGATGCGGTTCTCCTCCTCGCCGAGGGCGGTGAGCATGACGATCGGCACCTGGCTGACCTGGCGCAGCCGCCGGCACACCTCGAGGCCGTTGATCCCCGGCATCATGACGTCGAGGACGACCAGATCGGGCTCGTGGGCGGCGAACTTCGCCAGCCCTTCGGCGCCGTCGCCGGCCATGTCGACGGTGAACCCGGCCACCTCGAGGTAGCGGCGGACGACGTCGCGGACCGTCTCGTCGTCGTCGACCACGAGCACCCGCCCGGCCTGATCGTCCATCACGTCTCCCTCACCAGCCCGTCAGCAGCAGGTGGTTGACGGCCAGGGCCGTCACCGCCTGCGCGGCCAGCCACCACCGGCGCCCGGGCCGCGGCAGCAGTGCCGTCATCGGCAGCAGCCACACCCCGAACGGTAGCCAGATTCGTTCGGTCTCGGCCTTCGACAGGCCCGAGACGTCGGCGAACAGAATGGCGGCCAAGGCGGCGACGCCGAGCAGGAGCACTGGATCGGTGAGCAGCGAACGGGATGAGGACCCGAGCCCGCGGCGGATGGCGGCCACCACCGCGGGACCGAGGGCGACGGCCACCGCCGCGAGGTCGGCCCACACCCAGTACGAGTACGGCCGGACCAGCGCCACACCCTGGTAGTAGCGCTCGACGACCAGGTGGTAGCCGTCGAGCCACCAGAAGCCGGCCCAGGCGAAGACGCCGACGACGGCCAAGGCCGCGGCGATCGCGAGCGCCGCCGCCCGCCACTGCCGGCCGAGGACGGCGACGGCCAGCGCGAGCAGGCCGAGCAGCACCAGGCCGTAGGACAGGAAGATGCCGAAGCCGAGCAGAACGCCGGCAGCCAGCCCGGCCGGAACGGCGTACCGGCGGCCGTGGGCGAACCCCTTGGCGGACAGCGCGAGCAGGGCCAGCCCGGTGGCGGTCACCCCGGCGAACAGGCCGTCCGCGGACACGCCGATCCACACCGCGCCGGGGGTGAGGACGGCGAACGGCAGCACCTCGCGGGCCGCCTCGGGCCGGCCGAGCAGGGCGACCGTGGCCGGCACGGCCACCGCGACCAGGCTGCCGGCGAGCACGACGGCCGTGGCCGCCCACGCGCCGCCGTGCAGGCCGAGCCGGTCCAGCCAGACGAAGACGAGCGTCGCGCCCGGCGGGTGCCCGGACACATGCGTCGTCCACGAGTGCGGCTGGAAGTCGAGGATGCGGGAGGAGAACTCCCGCAGCATCCGCGGGATGTCGGTGATCCCGGGCACCTCGTGGAGGTACTCCTGCGGGATGGTGAGGTGACCGGCGAACCCGCGAGCCCAGCCGTCGACCATGGCCAGTGAGAAGATCCAGGCGAGCGAGGCGAAGTAGCCGGCGGCGAGCGCGCCGCGCCACGGCAGGCGGGCCGCCAGCACCGGGCCGTGGAGCACCACCGCGACCGCGACGAGCACGGCGAACACCGAGCCCGGGCCGACGTGCGGCAGCCAGTCGGCGAACAGCGGGGGCGCGGACACGAAGATGACCACGCCCGAGTTCGGCCGGTTGTAGTAGAGACCGACCGCGGTGGCCGCGGCCACGAGCACCGCGGCGGCCGCCACGGCGAGGAGGTCGGCGCGGCGGCCGGAGACCGGGGCTGCTGGTTCGCGGGCAGGCGGCTCGGCGAGCCGGGCTGCCGGGTTCGGCTCGCTCATCGCCGCCCACCCTAGGTCCGCCGCCGGCCGCCCGCGCCCCCGGAACGGCAGCCGTAACGACGCGGTAAGAACTCACCGGATGTCATGATTCGGTAAGCGTCGCAAGGGTTCTCCGGCGTTCCGGGCGGTCCTACGGTCGGCGCCGTGACTGACTCAGAAGTGGACGTCGTCCTGCCCTGCCTCGACGAAGCGGCGGCCCTGCCCGGCGTGCTGGCCGGGCTGCCGCCGACCTACCGCGCGATCGTGGTCGACAACGGTTCGGCCGACGGCTCACCCGAAGTGGCGGCCTCCCTCGGCGCGAAGGTCGTCCACGAACCGCGTCGCGGCTACGGCGCGGCCGTGCACGCGGGGCTGGAAGCCGCCACCGCCGACATCGTGTGCTTCGCCGACGCCGACGGGTCGCTGGACCTCGCCGACCTGCCACAGCTGGTGCGCGCGGTCGAGCAGTCCGCGGACCTGGCTGTCGGGCGCCGGGTGCCGACGGGGCCCGGGGTGTGGCCGTGGCACGCGCGAGCGGGCAACGCCGTGCTGGCGCTGCTGTTGCGCAGCCGTGGGCTGCCGGTCCGCGACATCGCGCCCCTGCGGGCCGCGGACCGGCGGGCGCTGCTCCGCCTGGGCGTCGCCGACCGCGCGTTCGGCTACCCCCTGGAGCTGCTGATCAAGGCCCAGCGCGCGGGGTGGCAGGTCCGCGAGTTCGACGTCCGCTACGGCGAGCGCGCCAAGGGCACGAAATCGAAGGTGTCCGGTTCGGCGCGGGGCACGCTGCGCGCGGTCCGCGACTTCGGGCGGGTGCTGGCCCGATGACGCGTCCGTTCGTCCTGCTGGTGGTGGCCAAGGCGCCGGTCCCGGGACTGGCCAAGACCCGGCTCTGCCCGCCCGCGACGCCGGCCGAAGCGGCGGAGATCGCCGCGGCGGCGCTGCTGGACACGCTCGACGCCGTCTGCGCGGTGCCTGGTGCCGTGCCCGTCGTGGCGATGACCGGTGACCTCGGCGCGGCCGCCCGGTCGACCGAAATAGGTGCGGCGCTGCGGCGCGCCTTCGTCCTCCCGCAGCGCGGCCGGGACTTCGGCGCCCGGCTGGCCAACGCGCACGCGGATGCCGCCGCGGCGCACCCCGGTCTGCCGGTCCTCCAGATCGGCATGGACACACCGCAGGTCACGCCGGAGTCCCTCGCCGCGGCGGCCGCACCGGTCCGGCACGGCGACCACGACTCGGTGCTCGGCCCGGCCGTCGACGGCGGCTGGTGGGCGCTGGGACTCGCCGAGCCGCGGCACGCCCAGGTCCTCGCGGACGTCCCGATGTCCCGCGACGACACCGGGATCCGGACGTTGCAGGCGCTCGTCGCGTGCGGGCTGCGGCCGACCGGAGCGGCTCGGCTGTCCGATGTGGACACCATGGCCGAGGCCCGCTCGGTCTCGGCGGCGTGCCCGGGGAGCCGGTTCGCCCGCGCCGTCGCGGCGGTCGGCGGACGGGTGGTCGCGTGATGACGGCCCCGGCTATCACCGGCCACGAGTTCGACCGCGGGCTGCTCGGCCAGCGCTGCTGGCTCGAGCTGGCGAACGGCGAGCGGGTCGAGCTGCCGGTCGAGCGCTGGACCGAGCCGTCCGAAGGCGACGACGTCCTGCTCGACGCCTGCTCCGGCCCGACCGTCGACCTGGGCTGCGGCCCCGGCCGGCTCACCGCGGCGCTGGCCGGGCGCGGGGTCGTCGCACTGGGCGTGGACAGCTCGCGCACGGCCGTCGCGCTGACCCGGCGTCGCGGCGGAAGTGCGTTGCAGCGCAACATCTTCGACCGCCTGCCCGGGGAAGGCCGGTGGCGGCACGCCCTGCTCGCGGACGGCAACATCGGCATCGGCGGCGACCCGGCCGCGCTGTTGCGGCGCACGGCCCGGCTGATCGCCGCCGACGGCGACGTCCTCGTCGAGCTGGAACCGCCCGGCCGCGGCCTGCGGCACGAACGCGTCCGGCTCCGGCCCGGCCACGCCGACGTCGCCTGGTTCACCTGGGCCTGGGTCGGGGTGGACGCGATCGCGGAGGTCGCCGTGCGCGCCGGGCTGCGTGTCAGCTGGACCGTCCGGCGCGGGCAGCGCTGGTTCGCACGGTTGGAGCACCTGTGAAGCTTCCGATCCCGAAGGAAGAGCAGTTCCGGGCCCCGGCGCACCACGAGCGCGTGACGTCGAAGATCGGCCTGGCGCTCGCGATCACGTTCACCACGTGTTTCGTGACGGGCCTGATCAGCCACCTGATCCAGCACCCGCCGGCGTGGTTCTGGTGGCCCAGCCGCCCGGCCGGGCTCTACCGCGTCACCCAGGGGCTGCACGTGATCTGCGGCGTGGCGTCGGTTCCGTTGCTGCTGGCGAAACTGTGGAGCGTCTACCCGAAGCTGTTCGGCCGGCCGCTCGTCCGCTCGCTGCCGCACGCCCTGGAGCGGCTGTCGATCCTGGTGCTGTCCGGTGCCGCGTTCTTCGAGCTGACCACCGGGCTGCTGAACGTCGCGCAGAACTACCCGTGGGGCTTCTACTTCCCGCAGGTGCACTACGCGGTCGCGTGGCTGGCGATCGGATCGATCCTGGTGCACGTCGCGGTGAAGCTGCCGGTGATCCGCCGGGCCCTGACCCGGACCACCACCGCCGGGGAACCACCGGCCGAGGGGCTGTCCCGCCGCGGCTTCCTCGTGACGACCGGGCTCGCCACCGGCGTCGCGGTCGTGGCCACCGCCGGCGCGACCGTTCCGTTCCTGCGGGGCGTGTCCGGTCTCTCCTGGAAGACGGGCAAGGGCACCCAGAACCTGCCGGTGAACCGCACGGCGGCGGCCGCGGGGATCACGTGGTCGCCTTCCTGGCGGCTCTCGGTGGTAAGTCCACGCGGCACGACCATGTTCTCGCTCGACGAGCTGCGCGCCCTGCCGCAAACGTCGGCGGAGCTGCCGATCGCGTGCGTGGAGGGCTGGAGCCAGTCGGCGACCTGGCGCGGGATCTCCCTGCCCACGCTCCTGAAGGCAGTCGGCGCGGCACCCGGCACGGCGATCCGGGTGTCCTCTTCGGAGCGTGGCGGGCTCTACGGCGTCAGCGTGCTCCCCGGCGAGCACACGGCCGACGAGCTGACGTTGCTGGCCCTGGAGCTGAACGGCGAGGTCCTCGCCCCCGACCACGGCTTCCCCTGCCGGATCATCGCCCCCAACCGGCCCGGCGTGCTGCAGACGAAGTGGGTCACGAAGCTGGAGGTGCTGTGAAGACCGCTCGGGTGCTCCTCGCGCTGCCGGGTCTCGCGGCGCTGGCGTGGGGTGTGGTGCTGTTCGCCGAGTACGCGCTGCCGCTGCGTCCGGACGTCTACGGCACGGTGGGCTGGATCGTCGGCGGCCCGATCCTGAACGACGCCGTCGTCGCCCCGCTGACGGCGGTCCTGGGCCTCGTCCTGGCCCGGCTCCTCCCGCCCCGCTGGAAGGCCCCGGTCATCACCGGCACGGTCATCACCGCCGTGCTGACGATGGTGGCGTTCCCGCTGCTCTGGCGCCCGTACGGCACCCCGCCGATGCCCGGCCTCCACGACGGCAACCCCGCCCTCGGCCTGGCCCTCACCCTGGCCGCAGTCTGGCTGGCGGTGGTCCTGACCGCCCTGACCCGCCGAGTCGTCCCCCCAATCACGCGTGATGCCCCTCCAATCACGCGAGATGCCCCTCCAGTCACGCAAGATGCCCCGGCCAGCACGCCATCCGACCCTCCAGGCACGCCGGCCGACCGTCCCGGTTCCTGACCCGCGGCACAAATGCGGCCACGCGCGACCGGCATCGAGTGCCTGGTCGCGCGTGGCCTAGTGGGTCCGGCCCCGGATACGGGGGTCGAGCCGAAGTTGGTCTCGGCCGCACCACGGCGGCCGAGCGTCTGAACTGATCAGTTGGGCTGGACGGGCTGGCCGCCGAGCGTCACCTCGACCGTGCGGCCGTCGGACAGCGTGAACGTCGCCTTCTCGTCCGGGGCCCGGGTGCGGACCGCCGCGACCAGCGTGTCGGCCGAGTCGATCGTGCGGTCGTCGATCTTGGTGACGATGTCGCCCGCCTTCAGGCCGGCCTTCTCCGCCGGACTGCCCGCGGTGATGGCGCCGAGCTCGGCCCCGCCCTGCGGGGCGTCCTTCACCTGGGCGCCGATGTAGGTCTGCACCGCCTGGCCGGTCTTGATGATCGTGTCCGCCGTGCGCCGCGCCTGGTCGATCGGGATGGCGAAGCCGATGCCGACGTTGCCGCCTTCGGAGCCGCCCTGGCCCTGGCCGCCGGATGCCGACTGCGGGCTGTAGATCGCCGAGTTGATGCCGATGACCTGGCCGGCCATGTTCGCCAGCGGGCCACCCGAGTTGCCCGGGTTGATCGCCGCGTCGGTCTGGACCGCGTCCATCACCGTGGTCTGGTCGCCGCTGCTGCCGCCGGCGCGCACCGGGCGGTGCAGCGAGCTGACGATGCCCGAGGTGACCGTGCCGGCCAGCTCGAACGGCGAGCCGATGGCGACCACCGACTGGCCGACGCGCAGGTCGTCGGACCGGCCGAGCTCCACCGGAGTCAGGTTGGCGACGCCGCTGACCTTGACGACCGCGATGTCGGTCGTCGGGTCACGGCCGACGACCTTGGCGGCGGCCTTCTTGCCGTCCTGGAACACCGCCTGGATCTGGCCGCCGTTCGCAGCGACCTCGACGACGTGGTTGTTGGTCAGGATGTAGCCGTCGGTGCTGATGACGAACCCGGAGCCCTCGCCCGCCCCCTGCTGGCCGCTGACCTGCAGCTCGACGACGCTCGGCGACAGCTTCTGCGCGACGGCCTCGACCGAGCCGGCGGGCGCGTTGCCGGTCTGCTGGGCCGGCTTCGGCGCGTCGAGGGCGTTGCTGGCCGGGCCCGACGTCCCGCCGGTGAGGTACCCGACCGCCCCGCCCGCGATGCCGCCGACCAGCAGCGCGACCAGCGCGACCCCGGCGAGCAGCTTCCCGCTGGACCGCTTGGGCTGCGGTGCCGCCGGCGCGTTGTACACCGACGTGCCGGGCTGGCCGTACGGGTTCGGCGGCGGGTAGACGCTCTGCTGCGTCTGCCCGGACGGCAGCTGCGCGCCCTGGGCGGACCAGGGGTTCGCGTTCTGCGCGCCGTACGCCGACGATGACGGATCGGCCCCGGTCACCGCGTGGTAGGACGGCTCCGAATACTGCGGCGCACCGCCGGACTCGGGCTGGGCCTGCTCACCGTACGGGTTCCCCGCCCAACCGCCCTGGGCCGGCTGCTGGCCGGTCTCGGGGTGCCTCGGCGCCGCGGGGTCGTGTGCGCTGGGGTCGTTCTCGGTCATGTCCTCACCTTGCGCGATGGTCCTGAGAGGTTCCTGAGCCGAACCTGTGCATCGGAGATGAGTATGGCCGTGATCAGCCCGCCGCGCGGAGCCGTTCCGCGATCTGCTCCGGCGTCGCGTCGTTGATCCACACCGCCATGCCCGATTCGGACCCCGCCAGGTACTTCAGCTTGTCCTTCGCCCGCAGGACGGAGAACAGCTCCAGGTGCAGCCAGCCGAGCTCCCGGTCGCGGCGCACCGGCGCCTGGTGCCACGCCGCGATGTACGGCAGCGGCCGGTCGTACAGCGCGTCGCAGCGGCGCAGCACGTCGAGGTAGACCTCGGCGAAGTCGTCGCGCTCGGCGTCGGTCAGCGCGGGGATGTCCGGGACCTGCCGGTGCGGCACGATCTGGACCTGGACCGGCCAGCGCGCCGCCGGCGGCACGTACGCCGTCCAGTGCTCGCCGGACGTCACCACGCGCGCGCCGGACTTGCGCTCGGCCGCGAGCACGTCACCGAGCACCGGACGCCCGTGTTCGGCCTGGTAGGCCCGGGCCACGTCGAGCATTCGCTCGGTCTTCGGGGTGACGAACGGGTAGCCGTAGATCTGCCCGTGCGGGTGCGACAGCGTGACGCCGATTTCCTCGCCGCGGTTCTCGAACGGGAAGACCTGCTCGACGCCGGGGACCGCGGAGAGCCCGGCCGTGCGGTCCGCCCACGCGTCCACCACGGCCCGCACCTGCTTCGCGCTCAGCTGGGCGAATGACCCGTCGTGGTCGCTGGTGAAGCAGACGACCTCGCAGCGGCCACGGCCGGGCCGCACCGGCACCAGCCCGAAACCATCCACAGTGGACGGCTCGCCGACGACGTCCTCGGCGAAGGACGGGAATCGGTTCTCGAAGACGACGACGTCGTAATCGCTTTCCGGGATTTCGCTCGGCTTGCCGGGCTTGCTCGGGCAGAGCGGGCACAGGTCGGCAGGCGGCTTGTAGGTCCGCGTCTGGCGGTGCGCGGCCATCGCGACCCACTCACCGGTCAGCGGGTCCAGCCGGATCTCGGACGCGGCCGAGACCGGCGGCAGGTCGCGGGTGTCCTCGGCGACGCGATCGGGCGCGCCGGGCTGGTCGAAGTAGATGATCTCCCGGCCGTCGGCCAGGTGTCGTACGGTGCGCTTCACGCTTCTTGGGCCTCGTCCGTCTCCGCCGTCTCGGCGATCATGAGTTCTCCCGCCCGTTCGGCGAGAACTTCCTTGGCTTCGTCGGGCAGGCCGTCGTCGGTGACGACGACGTCGGCCTCGTCGAGGTCGGCGATCGTGGAGATCCCGACGGTGCCCCACTTGGTGTGGTCGGCGAGCACGACCAGCTTGCGCCCGGCTTCGACCAGCGCGCGGTCGGTCTCGCTCTCGGTGAGGTTCGGGGTCGTGAACCCCGGGCCGTCGGCCATCCCGTGCACCCCGAGGAAGACGACGTCCAGGTGCAGCGACCGCAGGCTGTGCACGGCGACCGGCCCGACCAGCGCGTCCGACGGCGTCCGCACCCCGCCGGTGAGCACGACCGTGCGGTCCGGCTGCGTCGACCCGCGGAGGACGTCCGCGACCTGGATCGAGTTGGTCACGATGGTGAGGCCGGGGATGGCGTCGAGCGCCCGCGCCAGCGTCCACGTGGTGGTGCCGGCCGAGATGCCGATCGCGGTGCCGGGCCGGACGAGCGTCGCGGCGAGCTCGGCGATGGCTTCCTTCTGCGCGCGCTGGCGGACGGACTTGGCCTCGAACCCCGGTTCGTCGGTGCTCTTGCCGACGACCGAGGTGGCGCCGCCGTACACCTTCTCGACGAGCCCGCGCCCGGCGAGGACGTCGAGGTCGCGGCGCACCGTCATGTCGGACACGCCCAGCCTGGTCACCAGGTCACTGACCCGGACCGCCCCGGTCCGGCGTGCCTCTTCCAGGATCACCGCCTGTCGCTGACGCGCCAGCACCGTTCAACTCCGTCCCCGTCAAGCCAACTACACAAAATCCTACACGATTCAACACGGGATCCGCAGGACGGAGACGGGTGAACTTCGAAACGACAGGTCAGGGCGGGAGCGCGGCAACCGAGTTGAACAACATCATCACGGACAACGCAAAGTGGCAACAGCTGGCTGCCGGGGCTCGGGTCTCAGCCGGGCGCCCCCGGCAGCCGGATCGTCATCAGCGCGCCGCCTTCGGGCGCCCGCGAGGCGTACACGGCCCCGCCGTGCCGCTCGGCCGCGTGCTTCACGATCGCCAGGCCGAGGCCCGAGCCGGGCAGCGTCCGCGCCTCCGACGAGCGGTAGAAGCGGTCGAACACCTTGGGCAGGTCCTCGTCGGCGATGCCCGGCCCGGCGTCGGCGACCTCGACGACGGCCGTGCCGTCGCCGAGCGGGTACAGCCGCACCCAGACCGTCGCGTCGGGCGGCGAGAACTTCACGGCGTTGTCGAGCAGGTTCAGCACCGCCCGTTCGAGCGAACTGTTGTCGCCGGTGAGCACCCACGGCTGCAGCGAGACGTCGAAGTTGATCTCGCCCGCGCGGCGCCGCGCCCGGTCGAGCGCGCGCTCGACGACCTCCAGCAGCTCGACGCGCTCGAACCGCTCACGCGGCTCGTCCTGGCGGGCGAGCTCGACCAGGTCGCCGATGAGCTGCGTCAGCTCGTCGAGCTGGCCGCTGATGTCCGCGATGATGTCGACGCGGTCCTCGTCCGGCAGCGGCGGCGCGCCCGGCTTGCTCGCGGCGAGCAGCAGCTCGAGGTTGGTGCGCAGCGACGTCAGCGGGGTCCGCAGCTCGTGGCCGGCGTCCGCGACCAGCTGGCGCTGGCGTTCCTGCGAGTCCGCGACCGTGCCGAGCATGGTGTTGAAGGTCTGGGTGAGGCGCGCCAGCTCGTCGTCGCCGCTGACCGGGATCGGCCGCAGGTCGCCGGTCCTGGCGACACGCTCGGCGGCCGACGTCAGCCGGTCGACCGGGCGCAGGCCGGTGCGCGCGACCGCGGTGCCCGCCGCGGCGGCGACCAGGATGCCGGCACCGCCGATCAGGAACAGCACCAGCGCGAGCTCGTTCAGCGTGCGCTTGGTCGGGCCCATCGACTGCGCCAGCACGATGGCCTCGCCGTGCCCGGTGGGCAGCGCGACCACGCGGCTGTCGGTGCGGAAGTCCGTCCGCAGCGACTCCGCCGAATCACCGTTGGCGACGGCCAGCTCGCTCTGCCCGAACGGCGGCGGCGAGCTCGACAACGGGTACGTCATCACGGCGTGCTGCACGTCGGGCGCCGCGGTGAGCTGCCCGATCTGCAGGTCGGCGCTGGCCAGGAAGGCGCCGGGGACCTGCCGCAGCTGGGTCTGCACCTGCGGCGAGTCGGCCGCCGCCTGCGCGCGGGCCATCAGGCTGTCGTCGAGCTGCTGGTAGAGGTTGCTGCGCACGACCATGTACGCGCCGATCGACACCAGCGCGACGGCGCCGGCGACACAGGCGGCGGCGAGCAGCGTCACCCGGCCGCGCAGCGAGAACCGGCGGGCTCCCCAGCGCGTGCCGCGGGGGTCGCCGGGTTCGGTCACGGCGGGGTTTCCCGCAGGACGTACCCCACTCCCCGCACCGTGTGGATCAGCCTCGGCTCCCCCTCGGCCTCCGTCTTGCGGCGCAAATAGCCGACGTAGACCTCCAGCGCGTTGCCCGACGTCGGGAAGTCGTATCCCCATACTTCCTCCAGGATCCGGCCCCGCGTGAGGACGTGCTTCGGGTAGGAAAGGAACAGTTCCAGCAGGGCGAACTCGGTCCGGGTGAGGCTGATCTCGCGGCCGCCGCGGCGGACCTCCCGCGTGCCGGGGTCCAGCGTCAGGTCCGCGAAGGACAGGACCTCGGACGCCTGGCCGTTCTGAGCGTCGGGGGCAGCGCGGCGCAGCAGCGCCCGCAGCCGGGCGAGCAGTTCTTCGAGCGCGAAGGGCTTCGGCAGGTAGTCGTCGGCGCCGGCGTCCAGGCCGGACACCCGGTCGGAGACGGTGTCGCGGGCGGTGAGGACGAGGATCGGCAGGTCGTCGCCGGTGCTGCGCAGGCGGCGGGCCACCTCCAGGCCGTCGAGCCGGGGCATCATGACGTCCAGGACCATCGCGTCCGGCCGGTCGGCGATGATCGCTTCCAGCGCCTGCGCACCGTCGCTGGCCAGCTGGACCTGGTAACCGTTGAACTCCAGGGACCGCCGGAGCGACTCACGGACGGCGCGGTCGTCGTCCACCACAAGGATGCGCATGGCGACAGTTTTACGCAGCGTGCTGAGACCCGCCTAAGAACACACACAGAACTAACAAAGGATTTCTCACTCGGGACCGCGCGCGACCGGCGCGTTCCAGTGCCGCCAGAGCGCGACCATCCTGACGGAGACGACGACAGCGGCGGCGACGAGGGTCACCGGCCCGGCCGGAAGTCGCAGAGCGTGACCGGCGGCGACGAGCACCGAGCCGGCCAGCGCGGCCACGGCGTAGATCTCCTTCCGCAGGACGAGCGGGATTTCCCGGAGCAGCAGATCGCGCACGGCCCCGCCGCCGATGCCGGTGGTCATCCCGATCAGACACGCGGCGTAGACGGTGGCGCCGGCGTTGAGGGCAATGGTCGTCCCGGCGGTGGCGAAGACCCCGAGCCCGAGCGCGTCCGCGAGCAGAACGCCCCGCCGCAGCCGCGCCACCTGCGGGTGAAAGACGAACACGATCAGGGCAGTCCCGGCGCAGACGGCGAGGTAGGGCCAGTTCCGCAGCGTGGTGGGCGGGTGGATGCCGAGCAGGACGTCCCGAATGACACCGCCGCCGAGAGCGGTGGTGAGCCCGACGACGACAACGCCGAAGACATCGAGCCGCGCCCGCACGGCGGCGAGCGCCCCGGACGCGGCGAAGGCGACGAGCCCGAGGAACTCCAGCGCCGTGAGCAGCATTTACTGGTCGAGCAGGCCACCCCGGTAGGCCAGCAGCGCGGCCTGCACCCGGTTGGCAGCACCGATCTTGGAGAGCACCGCGGAGACGTACCCCTTGACGGTGGCTTCGGAGAGGTGAAGCCGCCCCCCGATCTCGGCGTTGGAGAGGCCTTGGCCGATCAGCGCGACAACCTCACGTTCGCGTTCGGACAGCGAGGCGAGCAGCTTGCGGGCGGGCTGAGCAGCGCGTTGTTCGTCCCGATGCGACTGAACCATCCGCGCGGCAACACCCGGATCCAGCACGGCACCACCGCGGGCCAGGTCCCTGACGGCCCTGAGCAGCGCGGCGGGATCGATGTCCTTGAGCAGGAAGCCGTTGGCCCCGAGCCGGAGCGCAAGGCTGACGTACTCGTCGATGTCGAAGGTGGTCAGCATGGCAACGGTGGGCGGATCGGGGAGGGCGAGGATGGCCCGCAGGGCGCGGATGCCGTCATCGGGAGCCCGCATCTTGATGTCGAGCAGGGCAACATCGGGGTGGTACCGCCGCGCGACCTCCACCGCGGATCTGCCGTCGCTGGCCTCGCCCACGATCTCGATGTCCTGAGCCCCGGACATCATCGCGCGCAGCCCCGAGCGCACCAGTTCCTCGTCGTCGGCGAACATGAGCTTGATCAACGAAGCCCTCCGCAACAGCCGGTGGAGGCGGCTCCCCGCATCCCGTTAACGAAGGTTACCTACTGTTGTTCAGCAGTTCGAAACCAGACACGACCAGGTGACGCACTGGTCCGTCCAGGTCAGGTACGGTGCCCCGTCCGGCTGGGTGTATCAGCCGTGCCGGCCGCCGACGAGAACCACTCACCTGGGTGACGACGTCCGTCGGGTCGCCCCAGGTGCCCGGTGTGGGTGAGGCCCGCTAAGCTGAGGCTGGTAGTAGCAGGCCCTCGTAGCTCAGGGGATAGAGCACCGCTCTCCTAAAGCGGGTGTCGCAGGTTCGAATCCTGCCGGGGGCACCTTTACAATCGACACGCGTTCTGATCGGTGCGATCGAACTACTCGATCGACCTCAAGACTGTCGCTCGACCCCTTCGAACTGAAGCAAACCTGGGGCAGGTTCCGGCCTGCCCCAGGCCCGGACGTCTTAAGACTATTCCGCGAGCAGTCACGCGGCCTCGACCCCTACACCTTGCGTTGTCTCGGCCTCGATCCCGATGACCTCGACCCGCACGCCCCACTCTTCGAGCAGCTTTACCGTCTGCGCAAGCGCGACCTGTGAGAACGCGAAAAGGGTGTCGGACGTGAGCTGTTCGCCGTTCTTGAGCAGGATTGCGAACACGACACGCTTTGGCACGAAGTTCTCCGGGACGCTGACGCTGCCCTTGCTGACCTCGGTAACCTTGTCAGCGAACCGTTTCCGGACCTGGGCACTGTTCTGCAGCATCTGCACCGCTACCAGCCCTTGATAGAAGAGGTGACTGAGGGCGCTCGACCCGTGCGCGCGCTTGACCATGATCAACGTGTCATCCGGGGCCAGCAGATCGCAAACTTCAAGGAAATCGCGTGACTTCAACGGGTTACTCACGTTCCTGCGGTCCAGACACAGATAGCCCTCCGCGGGGAGTTCGCTTGGGACACTGTAGTTGTAGGCAGCCTCGTCCTGGTGCGGCCGCCATGCCGGCAGCCTCAAAGCGTCCGGGTTGATCACGCGGGTGACGGTCCGAACGATCTCAGGCTGGTACTTCTCGCCAAGCTCGTACCACGTGCCGTCGGTAAGGTAGAACCACCGGGGCCCAAGCGACACGTTGGCTTCCAGGAACCGGATCGCCTTCACCTTGGCCAACCTGTCGACATATCGCCCCCCGGGCCATCGGAACAACTCAACCTCACCCTTCTCCCGCAGCGCCCAGACGCGGCGCCCCGTCCGGTGGGCATTCGCTCGGGCCAGCACATAGCCGAAATCGAACTCGTCGGACTCGTGCCAGCCGTCACCACCGATCCTCACGCGCCATTGGCGGGCGGACGTACACTCCTCCGTGAGGTCATAAGGGATCGTCGGGGTGATCTGCAAGCACCCGGGGTCGCTGAGCCCCTCATCGAGAATCGTGTCGAGTTGCTCCAACAGAGCCGGACAGCTCACCGGCACCACGTGTTCGACGAACTCAAGCGCCGGGTGCGGCCGTACTTCACGGCACACACGGGAAACCTCACGGATGTCGGCAAGCAGTTCCTTCGGGTCCACCCCCAACGGCAGTTCGAGCCCAAGGCCACCGCCGACCTTGACCAGTTTTCCTTTGCCGTGCAGCACACCTGTTAGCTCAACACCACAGATCTCTCCGGCCACCTTGTCGACGATCCGCTGGAACTCGCGAATCCCGAGGCTGCCCACCGGCGCACCGCCGGAGACCATCGTGATGTCGGTCCGGCCCCGGCCCAGCACCCGCGACCGGATTCCGTGGACCGTGTTCGGATCGACGGCGCGCAGCGCGAACGCCAAGCCGAAGCTCTTGTCCTTGAACCGATCCTGAAGTAGCCGGAAGCCCTGGCCATAGCCGATCGCGTAGACCTCGCCGTCGACGGCGAGCAGCAGTAGGCCGCATCCCCGCCAGCTTGGCTGAGAACAGTCGAGCCCGGTCGTGCGCCGGAATTCCTCACACCAGTCGGCTTCGTCCTTCAGCGCAGCACCGGTCACCGCCAACGCCTCAACGCCGAGTGCGGTGAACGCGGGCGGCACCTCAAAGGAACCGCTGATCTCGTCGAACAACTCGTCGTCGACGGCTTGCAACAATCCATCCGACGTGCCTGCTACACCGACCAGTCGGTAGAGCGTGTGCTTTGAGGTCCTGGGTGCCATGAGATTCTCCACGGTTCCGCGTCCGGAGTCAGGTCTCCGGGCTGACGGGGAAGGTCGGAACCGTCGTCGACGGTGACAGCCATCGACCACTGACGCGAGCATTTTTCCGATAAGCTGGGTTATCAATGCGGGACTCGACGTATCGACTCGGTGGTCTAAGCTTGCGACACCTGGAGGGAGACCGATAGTGACGGATAGGGAGGCATCGCTCACGCTGGGCGACATAGCCGTCCTTGCCGGTGTCCAGCGTCCCGTGGTGAGTGCGTGGCGTACTCGCCCGAAAGCACGCGGCCGATACGTCCCGTTTCCTGCTCCAATCGATGACACCGCCCCGGTGCGGTTTCGTCGCAACGAGATCGTCGAGTGGCTGCGCGAAACCGGACGCGGCAACAACCCCGATGCTGACCTCGACGCCCCTGCGTGGAGCACGCCTGACGGTGCGTCGCTGGAAGACCTCGTGACGTTACTGTGCCTGCGTTCGGCCACGGGAGAGGAACTCGGCGAGCTCGAGCACGACGACCTCGTTGACATGGCCGAGGAGATCGACCCGGACGACGGCTATCTGCTCAGGGAAGTTCGAGCCATGTCGGATGTTAGGCCGAACGCTCGGTACGTTGACGATCTCGCGGAAGCGTCTCGAGGCCCGACAGAAGCACTGGACCGGCTGGAATGCAGCCGGACCGCCCGCCAGAGGCCCACCCGCGAACTCACTGACATCGCTATCGACCTCATTCGCACGGTCGCCGTGGGGTGTGCGCGCAACCTCAGCCCCACTAGGGTGCCCCTAGTACACGCCGGCGGGTCTCACCAACTCGCGCTCGCGCTGGGAACCGAGTTCATGGAACTGGTCGTTCCCGAGTCCGAGCAGGCCGCCAACACCCGCGGACTGCTGCGGCGCGCGATGATCCGCGGCATCGAGACAGGTGCTGACGAGCCTCCGGGGCCGAGCGTCCATCTGCGGTCCGTGGTCGGGTCGAACCCCGGCGCCGTTTTCGGCGAGATCGAGTATGTGATCGACGGTCTCGCTGGCCAATCGGTGGCGCTTATCCTCGGTCCGGCGTCCCTCTTGTGCGACGAGTTGAGCGGCGACGCGGAGAAGGAACGCGCTGAACTCGTACGCCGGGGAACACTCGTCTTCGCCGCACGCCTCCCCCGTGGCCTCTGGAAGGAAGCGCACCGCCAGGCGCTCGGTCTCTGGGTATGCGTCGGCCACACCGACGCGCCACTGCGGGTCACTGACATCGACAAACTCGACGATCTGGAGCCCGACGACGTCGCCTCGGATGTCGTGGCCGCCCTCAACGACGACACCTCACGTGCCTTCCGCTACGCCCGACTGCGCGAGCGCAGAGCGGTCCTGGCCAAGCAAGCGGTCGTCCCACAAGGCACGAAGGCGGTACGGCTGGTCACGACCGAACCGGCCGACCATCGCGACCGTGTCACGGCCGTGACCCAGCGTACCGCCGAGCCGGTCCCAGGATTCGACGTCCACGTTTCGTCCACCGCTGCTCACATCTCTGTCGCTTGGTCGTCGCTGGGGCAACTAAAAACACAGCGTTTGCTCTCGATCAAACGCGGCCGGCGCTACGACCAGGACGACCACGACCCGCTGGGCACAGTGCACGTGGTAGACGGCACCGGCCCGACCGGCATTCGTCTGGACGCGATCGACGCCGCGCAGCGCCACCAGCACGCGACCCGCACCGAACCCGGCGACGTCGTGTACCAATCCCAGAAGCGGCCGGCGGCCTGGGTAGACCCGATCGGTGGAGCGCTGCTGTGCGCTCCGGCTCGAATCATCCGGTTGGCCCGCGGCGCCGGGGTCGGCCCGCATACGCTGGCCGCGATCATCAACCGACTGCCGGAACAAGCGGGTGACCCTTTGTCGTGGAACGTTCCGCAGCTGACGCACAACCTCCGCGAGCTTGACGACGCGCTCGCCGCGGCCACCACCTACGAAGCCCAGCTGCACGACCGGCTGGATGCGCTCCGGGATCTGACCGGGTGTCTAATCGACGCGGTCGCTGAGGGTGCCCTCACCATCGCCGACCGAAGCTATAACCGAGGAAGAAGGAACGAGGATGCCTCCCCGCAAGAAGACGGAACCGTCGGCGCCGTCGACGATGAAGGAACTCAAGGACACGCTCTGGAAGGCCGCTGACAAGCTGCGCGGTTCACTGTCGGCCAGCCAGTACAAGGACGTGATTCTCGGTCTGGTGTTCCTCAAATATGTCTCGGACGCCTATGACGAACGCCGGGAGGCCATCCGCGCCGAACTCGCAGCCGAAGGCTACGACGAGGACCAGATCTCTGACCTCATCGATGACCCCGAGGAATACCAGGGCTACGGCGTGTTCGTCGTACCTGAGGCCGCCCAGTGGTCGTACCTCGCGGAGAACGCGAAGGGCACCCTGTTCGCCGACGAGAACCCCAAGCCGATCGGCCAGCTCATCGACGAGGCGATGTCACTGGTCATGAAGGAGAACCCGACGCTGCAAGGCACGCTCCCGCGTCTTTACAACAAGGACAACATCGACCAGCGCCGCCTTGGCGAGCTGGTCGACCTGTTCAACAGCGCACGCTTCTCTCGCCAGGGCGAGCATCGCGCCCGCGACCTGATGGGTGAGGTCTACGAGTACTTCCTCGGCAACTTCGCTCGAGCAGAAGGCAAGCGCGGAGGCGAGTTCTTCACTCCGCCCAGCGTGGTCCGGACAATAGTCGAGGTCCTCGAGCCCAACCGAGGTCGAGTCTACGACCCATGCTGCGGTTCAGGGGGCATGTTCGTCCAGACTGAGAAGTTCATCTACGAACACGACGGCGACCCGAAGCAGGTCGCGATCTACGGCCAAGAAGCCAACGAGGAAACCTGGCGTATGGCCAAGATGAACCTCGCCATCCATGGCATCGACCATTCCGGGCTCGGCTCCCGCTGGGGCGACACGTTCGCCCGTGACCAGCACGCGGACGTTCGGATGGACTACGTGATGGCGAACCCTCCGTTCAACATCAAAGACTGGACCCGCAACGAGGACGACCCGCGCTGGAGGTTCGGCATTCCCCCGGCGAACAACGCCAACTACGCCTGGATCCAGCACATCATCTCCAAACTCAAGCCTAAGGGCGAGGCCGGCGTCGTGATGGCCAACGGCTCGATGTCGTCGAACTCCAACAGCGAGGGCGTAATCCGCGCGCAAATCGTCGAAGCCGACCTCGTGTCCTGTATGGTTGCCCTGCCCACGCAGCTGTTCCGCAGTACCGGAATCCCAGTGTGCGTCTGGTTCTTCGCCAAGGACAAGAACAAGGGCGACTACGCCGGAGTCGACCGCCGCGGCGAGGTGCTGTTCATCGACGCCCGCGAGATGGGCTACATGGTCGACCGCGCCGAACGCGCATTGTCCAATGAAGACATTGTGAAGATCGGCGACACCTACCACGCCTGGCGCGGCACCCATTCCGCCGTACGCAAGGGCCTCACCTATGAGGACGTGCCCGGCTTCTGCAAATCCGCAAACCTCGCCGAGATCAAGGCCGCCGACTACGCGCTCACGCCGGGACGCTACGTCGGAGCACCTCAGCTCGAGGACGACGGAGAACCCGTCGAGGAGAAGATCGCGCAGCTCACCAAGGAATTACTAGAGGCGTTCGATGAGTCCGCCAGGCTGGAGAAGGTCGTGCGCGAGCAGTTGGAGCGGATCGATGGGTAAAGCAACAACTTGGGGCAAGATTGCAACTTTAGAATACGGCAAAGCATTACGCACTTATTCAAAAGACAGCCATAGACCGGTCGAGGTATTTGGAACAAATGGACCAATAGGATTCACCGATCAAGAGATGGGAGTAGGCCCCAGGGTCATCATAGGCAGAAAGGGGGCCTACCGAGGTGTACACTTTGCAAAAGGTCCATTTTGGGTCATTGATACCGCCTATTACCTAAACCATGACAACTCGGTAGATCCAACCTGGGCCTACTATGCGCTTCGCAACACCGATATCAACGGACTTGGATCCGGATCTGCCATTCCGTCGACTACGCGCGCTGATTTTTATGCACTACCAGTAACACTTCCGTCAATTCCAGAGCAGCGGAAAATTGCCGAGGTACTGGGGGCACTCGACGAAAAGATCTCCGCCAACGACAAGGCTGCATCGTTGCTGATCAAGCTCGGAGACGCCCACTTCGCGAATGGATTGAGGGGCCCATCCGCGACGGCGACAACAATCGGAGAGCTCGTTATCCGCGGCCATCTCCTCATGAGCGATGGCTACCGGACTAAGCGTGACGAACACGGTGAGTCGGGGCTCCGTATTCTCCGCGCCGGAGACGTCCGTGACGGCCGAATCCTTCCAGAGGGATCTGACTTCGTGTCTCACGATTATGAACGGCAAATCGGGAAGAAGAAGTCCGAGCCCTACGACATCGTCCTTACCACTAAGGGCACGGTCGGCCGCGTGGCTGTCGTTCCGGCGCACTTGGAACCGGTAGTCTACAGCCCTCAGTTGTGTTACTTCCGCGTCGTCGATCACGATGCTCTCGACTGGGGATACCTCGCCGCGTGGTTCCGAAGCCGCGATCTCGAACTTCAAACAGCCAACCGCATGCACAAGAGCGACATGGCTCCGTACATCAACCTCCAGGACGCACGATCACTCGTCGTCCCGCTCGCAAACCCCGAAACCCAACGGAAACAAGGAGAACTCCAGCGCACGTTCATCAATCGGTTCCACTCGTTGCACCAAGAAAACCAGAAGCTATCCACCACCCGCGACGAACTGCTCTCGCTGTTGATGTCGGGGAAGATTCGAGTTCGGGACGCCGATAAGGTAGTCGAGGAGGTCGTGTAGATGTCGCGGATCGGGTTCAGCGAAGCCCAGTGGGAGCAGCTGACCTGCGACTACCTGGCCGAGAACGAGTGGCGTTACCTGCCGGGCACCAAGATCGCTCCCGGCGCGGAGAACGGCCGCACCTCCTGGGACGACCTGGTACTCAAGGATCGTGCACTGGGGCGGATGCGCGCCTTGAATCCGCAGGTGCCACCGGAGTTCCTGGAGCAAGCGCTCGCGGAGATCGTCCAACCGGAATCGCAGGACCCGATCAGCGAGAACAAGCGGTTACACGACGTGCTCGTGTACGGCTATCGCAAGATCAGCTATGTGGATTCGGACGGGGTCGAGCAGACCCCCACGATCCGACTGGTCAGCCACCGGCCGGAGGAGAACGATTTCCTGGCCGTCAATCAGGTGACTCTGAAGTCATTGGAGCATGAGCGGCGGTTCGACATTGTCTGCTTTCTCAACGGGTTCCCGGTCGCAATCTTCGAGCTCAAGCAGGCCGGGGCAGAGAAGGCAGACCTCGACGATGCGCACGCGCAGCTCGGTACATACCTGCGCGAGTTTCCGATGGCGTTCCGGTTCGCGGTGCTGACAGTGATCAGCGACGGGATCGCCGCACGCTACGGGACCCCGTTCACACCGTTGAACCACTTCTCGCCGTGGAACGTCGACGACGACGGCAAACCTGTCGACTTCGAGGCCGAGACGGTCGATGGGCAGCCCCTGCTGGAGATTGAGGTGCTCATCGACGGATTGTTCAACGCCGAGCGGTTCCTCCAGTTGCAGCGCAACTTCGTCGCGTTCGACGAGGGCGCCGACGGCTACGAGAAGCGAATCGCCAAGCCGCACCAGTACTTCGCAGTCACCAAGGCAATCGGAACCACAGTCGACGCGGCGACCAGCAACGGCAAGGCCGGCGTCGTCTGGCACACGCAGGGATCTGGCAAGTCGATGGTAATGGAGCTCTACACCCATCTCGTCGGCACCCAGCCCGCGCTGAAGAACCCGACCGTCGTGGTTGTCACCGACCGCAAGGAGCTCGATGGGCAGCTGTTCGGCACGTTCAGCCGGTCGCTACTGCTCGACGAGAAGCCCGTCAAGGTCACCACTCGCGCACAGCTGCGCGACGAGCTGACCAACCGCACCACTGGCGGTATCTACTTCACGACACTGCAGAAGTTCGGGCTCAGCAGAGCCGAGAAGCGCGCGGGTGCCGAGCATCCGCGGTTGTCCGATCGCCGGAACATCATCGTCATCGCCGATGAGGCTCACCGCAGCCACTACGACGATCTCGACGGCTACGCCCGGCATCTCAAGGATGCACTGCCGAACGCGGTGCTAATCGCCTTCACAGGCACTCCGATCTCGTTCTCCGACCGCAACACCCGCGAGGTCTTCGGCACCGACATCGACATCTACGATCTCAGCCGGGCCGTCGAGGACGGCGCGACCGTTCCTGTCTACTTCGAACCCCGGCTGATCAAGGTCGGACTGACGGAGGAGGTCTCAGAAGAGACCCTGGACCAGGCCGCCGACGAAGCCACCACAGGACTCGACGACGCCGAGCGCGCCAAGGTCGAACAGGCAGTTGCCCAGCTCAACACCGTCTACGGCGCCCCCGAACGCATCGCCACCCTCGCCACCGACATCGTCGACCACTGGGAAGCCCGCTCGGAAGCGATGCGGCAGTTCATCTCTGGGCCGGGCAAGGCGATGATCGTGTGCAACACGCGGGAGATCTGCGCCAAGCTCTACACCGCGATCACGTCGTTGCGGTCCGGCTGGCACGACAAGGCCGTCGACAAGGGCGTCATCAAGGTCGTCTACTCCGGTGACGCCTCCGACAAGCCCCCGATCTCCGAGCACGTGCGGCGGGAAAGCCAGAACAAGACCATCAAGGAGCGGCTGCGCAATCCCGACGACGAACTGCAACTAGTGATCGTCCAGAACATGATGCTCACCGGCTACGACTCACCTCCGCTGCACACGCTCTACCTCGACCGGCCGCTCAAAGGCGCGCTGCTCATGCAGACCCTCGCACGCGTCAACCGCACCTTCCGAGGCAAAGAAGATGGACTGCTGGTCGCCTACGCTCCCCTTGCCGACAACCTCAGCAGGGCTCTCGCTGAATACACCGAGACCGACCAGGAGAAGAAGCCCGTTGGCAAGACTGTCGAGGAAGCGGTCGAGCTCACCAAAACGTTGATCGGCCAGCTCGAACAGCTATCCTCCGGGTACCCATGGCGCAAGACCATGGCCGACAGCGGCAAGAACGGATTCGTCTACGCCGTCAAGGGGCTCACCAACTATCTTCGCTCCCCTCACACACCCGGCAACCAGGTCGAGCCAGGAGAAGAATCACTCGGCGACCGGTTCCGCCGGCTCAGCAACCAGCTCGCACGCGCATGGGCTCTGTGTGCCGGCAGGAGGGACCAATTGGCAGAGCTACGCCCCGCAGCAGGGTTCTTCGAGGAAACCCGCAAGTGGATGGCGAAGTTCGATGCACGGGAACGCCAAGCCGCTGGAAAGCCCGTGCCTGAGGACATCGAGCGCCTGCTCACCGCCCTCGTCGCGGAATCTACCGGCACCACAGGCATCGTCGACATCTACGAGGCCGCGGGCATGCCGAAGCCGTCGCTGTCCGACCTAACACCCGAATTCCAGCGTAGGACGCAGCGGGCCGACAACCCGCATCTGGCCATCGAGGCGCTGCGGTCGCTGATCAACGAGGAATCCACCCGTGTCACCCGGCATAACCTCGTGCGGCAGCGGGCCTTCTCCGAGCGCATCGCCGAACTCATGCGGAGGTACACCAACCAGCAACTGACCTCCGCCGAGGTCATCGCCGAGCTCATCGAATTGGCCAAGGAGGTTGCCGCGGAAGCCGACCGAGGGAAGCACTTCTCGCCGCCTCTGGGCACCGACGAACTCGCGTTTTATGACGCCGTCAGCAGCAACGAGTCCGCCGTCGATCTCCAGGGCGAGGACATCCTTGCGCAGATCGCCCGCGAACTCGTCAGCGTCATGACCCGCGATGTCAAGACCGACTGGACCGTCCGGGACGACGTTCGCGCGAAACTCCGGTCGTCAGTTAAGCGACTCCTGGTCAAGTACAAATATCCGCCGGACAAGCAGCCCGAAGCCATTAAGCTCGTGATCGAGCAGATGGAGACAATGGCGATGCGGGATGCGGTGGTGCGCGCGTCGGGTCGCTAATATGCGCTCCCTGACACCCTGAGTGGCAGCAAGCACGATTGACGGAGAGATCCGATCGACGGTGCGTCGCCCGACGCGGCCCGGGCAACGCGCTGCCGGACGGCGGCGAGCCTATCATTCGGCTCCTCTCGAAGTTCGACGATGACGACTCAAGCTAGGGCCTGTCTGACAAAGACCTCGACTGCAGGCTAAGATGCTCCGAGATGTATCGCGATTTCAGTTGCTCTCAGACGACCATTGGGCCTTATTCGAAGACCTGCTCCCGGTCCGCACAGGCAAGCAGGACCGACCGTTCTCGGATGCGCGGACGATGGTCGAGGAGATCATCTACCGGTATCCATCGCCCGCAAAGGCAGCCTCCATCATCACCGCACTCCGCGACGCCATCACCAGCCCTCGACTGCCAACAACTATCTAAATGACCTGAACAGCTACGGCCCCATGTGACAGAATGCATGAGGTGGAACTCCGTGTCGCCGTACTACGACTAACCCAGGTCATGCGTTCGAGACTACTGGGTGAGTCCCTACGCATTGTCGACCAGCCAGTCTTTGCCTGCCCGCTGCCAGCGGCCCAAGACTGGCAGCTCCGGCGCCGTTGTCTCGCCATCTTCGTGGACCGCCCGACGGACAGCACACAAGACCATCTCGTTGGTCTCGGCATAGTGATTCCTGGTCGGAGAGCGACGTCATACGAACGCCGCATTGAGGTCGAGGAATTCACTGCGTTGCGGACGCCGGCGCCCGTCGCCGGTCTTGAAACCCGCCTCAAAGGCCAAGCGGACGCTCTGCGCGCAAACGGGCCCCTCACGCCTGCGCGAGGCCGCCGCCTTCTCGATGCTCTCGCACTGGAGTTCCCAGCGCTCGCGGGCCAGTTGCAGGAGCTACGGGCCAGAGTGGCAGTGCCAGTGGTAACGAGCGACGCCGCTGAGAACTCCCTAGTGCAACGCGACGGGAGTAACGTCCTACTTACGGCGTTCCAGATGGACCGCGCACCGATCAGGAACTGGCCGTCCTCAACTTCCGCGGAGGACTTCTACTACAACATACCCGGCGAAGAAATACCCCATGAGGACGATCTGATTCGGAGCGACTTCATGCATGTTCCGGGCTGGCCAGATGGCGAAGCGATCGACTGGACCGTGAGACGACACACCCGGAGCGGCCGCGAGCTACACATCTACTACGCGAACACGCGATCGCTTGAGCGCCAGACCGGTGTGGATCTCGTCTATTACAATGATTTTCACGGCTGCTTCGTACTGGTCCAGTACAAGAAATTCAACTCCGAAGGTCGTGAACTGACGTACTGGCCGGACAGCGACAAGAACTTCGCGAGCGAGCTAGCTCGGATGCGCGAAATCGACAAGGCCTGCATGGTCGATAACCGGCCGGCGGATATTCAACTCATGCAGGCGGCAACATTTTTTAAGTTCTGCGACCCCGTCCCTTTCGAAGCAGGAACGCAAGACCTCGTACCCGGCATGTACCTCTCACGCAAGCACGTTGAGACTCTACTCGAGGACGGCCCGCACCCCGGCCGCCAAGGCCGCGCGATCGACTACCGGATAGCGCCTCGGTACCTGAACAACACCCTGTTCACCGGCCTGCTCGGCGATGGCTGGATCGGCACCCGTGGAGCAGGAACGGAGTTGGTCGCGCAACAGATCAAGATCAGCCTTGGATTAGGGCGTGCAGTCGTCGCCGGTGTCAGTCCGGACCAGCGGCTCGGCAACTCCCAACGGCAGCACGGCGGCCGATAGCGGCCGCCTGCAACGGAAAAGTCGTCGCGACCCTCGAAGGCTAGGTTTTGCCACAACTAAAACTGTGAGTGAAGTTGATTAGTGGGGCCGCGGTTGAAGCACTATCTCCATCCGGGTCTCGGAGTGAGCCGTTTGCCGTAAACGTCCAGCCGGAGATCCGACTCGCGGTGGTGGAACAGGATCATCGGACCCGCGCCGGTGATCCCGAATCTGCACCGCTTCGGGGCCCCCTCGATGGGTGATGCCCTGAAGCAGCTGATACTCACGGCGTGCGGCCCGCTCGACGGATTGCCGCTGCTCGTCGGTCGCCTGCTGAGTCAGGTAGATCCGAACCCTGCTTTCCTCGCGCACGATCCCGGTCCGTTCAGCGAGGCGGTCTTCCCAGGTCGGACCGGCGTCGAGGACATCCTATGCCAGCGCCCAGTCGTCGTCGAACCGCAGGTCGGCCGTGGCCGCCCGGATACCGATCGGCTGCAGGAGCTTGGCCAGGATCTGGTGCGAGAACACGGGAGTGATCCGGCGGTTTTCTGCTGTCGTGGCGTGGCCGGCAGATCGCGCCAATCCCACCGCAAGCCGTCGCAGTCGTCATCACGACCGAAGACGTGGTTCCACTGAGCTTCGTCGAGCGCCGACTGCAGCCCGGGCGCCGACAGGAACCCAGCAGGCTCAACCGAGGAGGCGCGAGGTGCTTGGCCGCCCCCTCGAGCCGGGTTTTCCGTTCCTTGCACGCACTCGTTGATCTTGCTGGACGTCCTGGTGAACGTGAACGTCGCCCACGCGCGGTAGGGCTCAGCCGGCGGCATCAGCCGCTTGATGTGATCGAAGCCGTCCTGCTCCCAGGGGAACGACGACGGCCGTTCCTGGAACCACCGCTGCGCAACCGGTGGCGGGCCCGGCTTGGGCGCCGGTTGTAGACCGCTCGGCAACGGTTACCCCCTCTTCGTCTGATCACCGCCCTCCGAGGAGCGATCGTGCCTGTCACGTTACGTAGTCCCCGGCCATCGCGCTGCGAGACCTTCGTTGGCGACCGTGATCACTTCAGATTCGGCGGGGGCGATCAGATGCCGGCCAAGCCGTCACAGCGCCAATGTGTCGCCGCGGGCTGTGTCGTGGAACCAGTCAAGTACCTCTATCAAGGTCTGCTGCCGACCGCGGTCTGTCAGGAGTTCGAGGGGAAAACCGGGACGTTGGCCGAGCTTCGACTCGGGCAGCTCGACTCCGTCGATCTTGTTGAGCCGCTGGCGCAACTCCTCACGTCGGCTGTACGAGTCGAACGGCGGCCGGATACCGAGGTGCTGGAACACCACCTCGAACTTGCCGCTCGGGTAGAGCGCGGCCGGCCAGATGTTGCCGCGGGGGTCGGACTTTCCCCGCGACATCAAGAAGCAGGATGTTTCCTGCTCGATCCCGTACTCCAGCTGCCCTCCGAAGCTCGTCCACGCGTTGATCACCTCAGCCACCGCCTGGGCGACGTCCGGCCCCTGCCGCTCGATGAGCTGGGTCATGAACCGGTCGGCCAGCTGCCGATCCTGGCCTGGGCCGATCTTCGGCAGCTGATCCGGGATCTCGGCGCCCAGCAGGACGGCCAGCTGCTCCGTTGCGAGCCGTCGTCCCGGTTCGGCGCGTCCGTGTGAATCGAACGGCAGGCCTTCGGCTTCGAGCAGCGCACGCGGGTCGTCGGTCCGGGACGGGTCCACCCACGCGAAATTCGGCGACACCTTGCCGTCCGACTGCAGCACCCGGTGCGCGTTCGGCGTGACGACGGTCGCCAGTCGCTGGCCGACAGCAATGGCCTGGGTGCCGATCAACGCGGCCAGGTCGCCATAGGTGGTCCACGATCCGGCAGGCAGCGCCGCGAGAGCCTGGCCGACGGCGTTCCAATCCGGACCGGAGACCTCGGCGGCACGCTCGGCGGGGGCCGGCCAAACGGCGATCACCCGCTCCGCCATGGCATCCGCACGGGCATGGATCTGCGGGCGGCTCCACCGCTCCTGCTCGGCGATCTCCTGGTTCATGCGCACGCCGCTGGCAGCCAGCTGGGGGCGTTTCACGGCGAAGGGACTATTGCTCAGCTTGGAGTTGTACCCGGTGAGAGTCAGATTGCCCAACGTGTGCACAAGAGCTTCGTGGGCCTGCCCGAAGTCTTCCCCGGCCTCCAGGTCTTCGCCCAGCATCTGCCGCCACTCCTCGGTGGGAGTCTGAGGAAGCACGTGCTCGATGGTGAGCTCGGAGAGGTCGACCGGCTCCTTGCTGGCGTACGTCTCCTCGAGCCAGCGCAGCACCAAAGATCGCTGCTGTGGGCGGCCGTTCAAGTAGTACGGGATCGAGCGGATCGCCGCGCGAAGGTCTTGATCGGTCGCGTAGTACTTCCGGCCCGTCGAGAGGTACTGGTGCAACGCCTGGTCGACCGGCAGGTCACCATCCATTTCGGTGACGATCGACAGCAGCACGCGGTTGATGCTGGCCGTGGCGCGGCCGATGAGGAGGCGGCGCACGAAATAGCTTTCCAGGTACAGCATGGCCCTGGCGATCTGCTCGGAGTCGGCCGAGCCGTGGTCGCGTCGATCGAGCAGGTGGAGCAGGACCGGGTACACCGTGGTCGTGCCCCAGTCGCGGAGCCGGGCGAGTCGGCGCCGCACCGACGGGTCCGCCTCGAGGGACGGATCGTGGATCGTACGCAGAAGCTCGCCGAGACGGCTGAACCGCGCCACCTCTTGCTCGATTTCTTCTTCGGTGCGCATCGATTCGAGACGTCGCTGCTGACGGGCGTAGGTGTCGGTCTGCTTGATGCGCGGATCGCGTTGCACGAGATCGAGCCAGAAGAGCTGTTCCAGCTGGCCGCGTTCGAGGTGTTGCTGCAAGGGCAGCCACAACGATTGGTAAACGGCTTCACCGCGGGTGGGCAGTCGCATGAACAGGTAGTTCCGCAGGAGGTCGGCTTGGCTGAGGCTCAGGCCGGTGTTGTTCAGCGACTCGAAGATCCGGTGGGGGTTGTCGCCGCGCTGGGCGGTGACCGAAACCAGGGCGAGCCCGGAGATGACGGCGTCCTCGATCCGTTCGATGTCTTCCGGGTCATCCGGATCGTCCGCCGCGGTGAGCTTGGCGGAGAAATACCGGTACGCGGCACCGATCGGATCGGTTCCGCCGGCTTGCGGCGCGGCGTCGAGGCAAGCCCGGTAGGCGGGGCGGTCGGCCTGGGTCGGCACCAGCTTGAGGCGCTGCCGCTCGGGCTTCCACCGGTTAACGAGGTATTGCTGGTCGATGCGTTCGCGGTGCTCGGCGCCTTCGTGCTTCGCCCGGTGATCACGGATGGCGCAGAGCAGGATGGACAAGGTGGTCAGCCGTTGCTGGCCATCGATGACCAGGAATTCCTGGACACCAGTGGGCCCGTTGGCCGGGCTGGGCGCGAGCACGACGGACCCGATGAAGTGCGTGAGGCCAGGATCCTCGGAGCGGTCGGCGGCGAGCTGGATGATGTCGTCCCACAACCGATCCAGCTGAGCGTTCTTCCAGGAGTACGTCCGCTGGTACAGCGGAACCTGGTACTGCTTGGAACCCTCCAGGAGTTCCTGCAGCGTCGTCTCGCGAGCCGCGACCACGTTGTCCCCTCTCCGGTCGTTGTAACCCCTTTCATCAGGCGAAGCGGAGCCGGTGTTACTCCACGATCGTGTTCACGGCCGATCCGCCCACCGGGCCCCATAAGCCAGCCCCGGCGTCAGGTGGCGGAACTGCAGGTGTACCTCCCCGGCCACATCGACCGTCTGCGTTCGGCCGCGGTAGCCCGCGTCCGAGACGTCCCTCTCGAACGCTCCGTCCAGCGCGAGCACCTCCGCCGGGCCGACCCCGCCGAAGCGGAGCCGTAGGTCGAACAGCTCGCAGCGGTGTCTCGGGACGTGGACCATGTGGGTCGCCGGCTCCATCTTGGACATCACCGCGAACTCCCACGACTCACCCCGGGACAGCGGGCGCGGCAGCTCCACCGTGCCCTCCGAAAGGGTTCCGCCGTAGAGGACCATTCCGTCGGCGCCGGCGGTGGCCAGGGGGAACGAGCGCAGGCCGTCCTGGTCCGCCACCACTCTGTGCTGCTCGAACACGCACGACTCGCCCACGATCACGGCGAGCGTCACCCATGCCGTGTGCCAGCTTCCCGGTGAAGCACCCGCCGGTGATCCCAGCGCCAGCTCGGCCAGCAGGTCTATCGCCTCGTCCACGCGGCGTCGCACCGTCCTGGGGTCGCGGTCGACGCGGAGGGCTGCCCACTTGACTCTGTCCTGGTACAGGGGCTGGCGGGCCTCCGGGGATATCGCGAAGGCCGCCAGCACCGCCACCCTCAGGTCGTCCGGCAAGTGCGATGACAGCTCCGACAACCTCGCCGTCACCTTCGCCCGGACCGTCACCATCCCGTCCGACTCCGCGACCGCGCAGGCCGTCCGCAACACCGGGCCCACGCGGTCCGGGAGCCTGCTCGCCTGCAGGCCGCGGCCCTTCCGCAGCGATTTCAGCTCGCGGACCAGCTCAGCGCGCTCCACTGTTCTCTCCCTCAGTGCGTTTCCATGGCAACCCCTTTGCGAGCCCCCGTGCCGACAGGGTGCGGTCGGCCGGTGGACGGGAAGTGGACAGAACGTGCATCACCGAGGCGATCAACGCCGTTCCCATGCGGATGCCGTCGCAGGCGAGGTAACTGCGGAACGTGCCGATCCGGGACAGCGCCTCGCGGTCCGCGTCGCCCAAGCCGAACGTCACCACCCGGGGGCAGCAGGGCCACGCCGGGTCCGACAGCGAGGCGAACGCCGCCGGCCACGTCACCGGGTCCGTTGGCTGGCCGTCGGACAGGAAGAACACCAGCGGGCGGTGGACGCGGACGCGATGGCGCCGCAACGCCGAGACCTCGCGGTCGATCTCGGCGCGCAGGAACTTGAACAGGGGGCCGAAGTTCGTTCCCGCCGACGGGCCCGGTTCGGGCAGCTCCGCCAGGTCGTCCATCGGCAGCAGGGACTGCACCACCTGCGGCCGCTCGCCGAAGCCGACCACGCTGCAGAACACGCGGTCGGCGACCGACGCGTCCGCGTGGACCGCGCCGCGGAATTCGCGCAACCCCGTGTTCAGCTCCTCGAGGTGGTCGGCCATCGAGAGCGAAACATCGCACGCCACGTAACACGGCAACACGTCGGACCCCATATCGGTTTCTCCTTCACACCCCTGATGGACCGGCGGAGTTTGCCAACCCCGCGTGCACCGAACGTGGAAGAAATGCGGATTTGCGAAACCCGGACGGCCGATTGCGCGACATCAAAAGAGGACAGCAAGCTGACGCCGGGGAGGCCGCGTGGAGTTTCGGATGCTCGGCCCGCTGGAGGCGTGGCACGACGGCGTGCCGGTGCCGCTGGGTGACCAGCAGCAGCGGTTCGTCCTCGTCGTGCTGCTCCTGCACGCCAACAAGCCCGTGACCCCCGCCCGCCTCGCCGAAATCGTCTGGGCCGACCGCGAGGCCAAGCCCACCCTGGTGCGCAGCTACATCAAGCGGCTGCGGGACGTCGTCGGGGACGCCACCATCGAGACCACCCCGACCGGCTACCTGCTGCGGATCGGCGACGACCAGCTCGACACCGCGCGGTTCGCCCGGCTCCGCGCCGAAGCCGCCGACGTCCGCGCCGAAGACCCGCGCCGGGCGATCGCGCTGCTGCGCGAGGCCGTCGGCCTGTGGCGCGGGAAGTTCCTCGAAGACATCGACATCGACCGCGTCGGCGGGGCCGAGGTGATCTCGCCCGATGAAAGCTACGCCGACGTCGTCGGCGACCTGGCCGAGCTGGAAATCGAGGCCGGCGAACACCGCCCGGCGCGCGACCGGCTGCGGCCGCTCGTCCAGGCCGATCCGGCCAGCCAGCGGCACGCCGAACTGCTCATCCGCGCCCTGCTGGCCGGCGGCGACCGGGTGGCGGCCCTGCGCGTCTTCCACGGCACCCGTGACGCCCTCGCCGCGCTGCGGATGGCGCCCGGGCCGGTGCTGCGCAAGCTCGCCGCGCGGGCCGAGCAGGGCGATCCGCCCAGCTCGCTGCCGTCGCGGCCCGGCGGGTTCACCGGCCGGGCCGGGGAAATCGCCGCCATCGAAGCCGCCGCCGGGGCCGGGCGGCGCGCCATCTGGGTCAGCGGAGCGCCCGGGGCCGGCAAGACCGGGCTGGCGGTCGAGGCCGCGCACCGGCTGCGCGGCCGGTTCCCCGACGGCCAGCTGCTGGTCCGGCTGAACGGCTTCACCCCCGGCGTCGACCCGGCCGAGGTCGGGGACGCCCTCAGCGAGCTGCTGGTCGAGCTCGGCGTGCCCGCCGAACAGATCCCGGCCACCGTGGGCCGGAAGGTCACGCTCTACCAGGCCACGCTGTGGGGCACGCGCACGCTCGTCGTGCTGGACAACGCCGCGTCGCCCGCGCAGATCCGGCCGCTGCTGCCCGAGGCGGACGGCTGCCTGGCCGTCATCACCAGCCGGCGGATGGGTGACGCCGACACCGGCGAGCCCCTCCGGCTCGCGCCGCTGCCGCCGGACGAGGCGGTCGAGCTGTTCCACACGCTCATCGGGCCGGCGCGGGTGCGCGGCCGGACGGCCGAGGTGGCCGCCGTGGTCCGGCGGTGCGGCTACCTGCCGATGCCCATCCGGGTGGCGGCCGCGCTGTTCCGGCGGCACGACCGGTGGCCCCTGGACCACCTGCTCCGGCTGCTCGAGGAAAACGGGCCGTGGGGCGCCGCGGACGACGGCGGCACCGCCGCTGTCCGCGCGTCCGTCCACCAGCTCGGAGAGCCGCAGCGCACCCTGTTCCGGCTGCTGGGGAGCCTGCCCGGGCCGGACGTGGACGTCGTCGGCGGGGCGGCGCTGGCCGGCTGCGACGTCGCCGAGGCGCGGCTGCTGCTCGACGACCTGCACGAAGTCAGCCTGCTGGAGGAGGCCGCGCCCGAGCGGTACCAGATGCTCGACCCGCTCAAGGAGTTCGCCGCCGTCGAGCCGGCGCCGAGGCACGCGCTGGTGCGGCTGCTCGACTACTACCTCGTCACGCTCGCGGGCGCGGTCCGCGCCGCGTACCCCTTCGACCGGGCGCAGCTGCCCTCGACGACCGACCGGTCCTGCCCGGTGACGCCGCGCTTCACCGACGCCGACGCCGGGCTGCGGTGGATCGTCGCCGAGCGCGACAACCTCGTGGCCGCCATCCGCTACGCCGCCGGGCACGGGCTGCCCGAGCACACGTGGCGGCTGGCCGTGCTGCTGTGGCGGTACTTCAACACGACGAACCAGTTCGAGGACTGGATCGGCACGCTGGAGCTCGCCTGGAAGATCGTCGCCGCCGACGAGGGGAACGACTACGGCCAGGCGCACGTCCTGCTGCGGCTGGCCACCGCGCACGACCGGCGCGGGCAGCTGGCCGAGGCGCTGGAACTCGCCGCCCAGGCGCTGCCCAAGTGGCGCCGCCTCGGCGACCCGCGCGGCGAAGCGGCGACGCTCTGCGCGCTCGCCATCCCGACCATGGAACTGGGCCGGCACGACCAGGCGATCGCGCACCTCGAGGCGGCGCTGACCAAGTACGAGCAGACCGAGGACCGGCGGGGCGAGGCCCACGCGCTGAGCATGCTGGGCTACCTCAACGAACAGCACGGCCACCTCGAAGTCGCGTTGCAGCAGCATGAATCCGCCGCGCGGATGCTGCGGGAGATCGGCCACGTCCAGGGTGTGGCGCACACGATGAACAACCTGGGCTCGGTGCAGGAGAAGCTCGGCCTGCTCACCGAAGCGCTGGCCAGTTACACGGACGCGCACGGGCACGCCGCCGAGATCGGCGACCTGTGCGTCGAGGCGTACGCGCTGAACAACATCGCCAACGTGCACCGGCAGCGCGGCCGGTTCGCCGAAGCCGTGCGCTACCACGACAAGGCCCGGGAGGTGGCGGCGAACGTGCCGGACGCCGACCTGCGCACGCAGCTCTACCTCGACCGCGGCGCGACGGCGCTGGCCCGCGGCGCCCGGCATGAGGCCCTCACGGCCTGCAAGTCGGCCCTGGACCTCGCCGACGGCAGCGGGAACCGGGCGTACCGGGCCCGCGCCCACCGCGGGGTGGCGGAGGCGCTGCACGCGATGGGCGACCACGAAGGCGCGGTGACGCACTGGGCCGCGGCCGAGGCCGAGTTCGCCGCGCTCGACCTGCCGGAGGCCGGTGAGGTGCGCGAGGAACGGTCGGCGCTCGGCTGCGCCTGTGGCCCGCAGTAAGCCGCGGATAGTGCTGAGGAACGCTCGGGCGCTTGCGGCCCGCGGTGAACCGTGGATGGTGCCGAGGAACGCGCGCGTGCCTGCGCCCACGGTGAACAGCGGAAACGCTCGGCTGCCGTGAGCCGTGAGCGGCGACTGCGGTGCCGCCGCTCACGGCCGGCGCGTCAGCCGTGCCAGGGGTTGCCGTCGGTGGTGTCCGTCGGGGTCGGCGTGACGACCGCGGCGGCCGGGGCGCTGCCGTGGTCGTCCGCGGACGACGCCGTGGAACCGAGCAGCGGCAGGGCCGCGAGCGCGCAGATCGCGAGCGCCGGGCCACCGATTTTGAGCAGCTTCTTGGACATGACGAATCCTCCTCGGAAACGGTGATTTCTGAGCGCTTCGGAGAATTTCCGCGCCCACCAATGAGGATTCGCTCCACCGCCACCGGCAACAAGGGGTTTCCTGTTTCATAAACGAACAGGAAACAGTTTCCGCCGTCGCATCCACGCGCTGTCCACTTCTTGTCCACACCCGGCGCGGATGCTGTGAGCACACGGAGGCCGCGTTCTCGAGGGGGGAACGCGGCCTCCGGCTCAGCCCACCGGCTGCGTCTCCGCCGCCGGGATCGCCGCGACGAGCAGCGCACCGGCCAGGAGCAGCCCCGACGCCGTGACCAGCGCGATCGACGTCGTCGTGCCGGCCAGCACGGCCCCCAGGACCGCCACCCCCAGAGCCGCCCCCGCCTGGCGAGCCGCGTTCAGCGCCCCGCCGGCGACGCCGGTGAGGCCGGGCGGAGCCGCGGCGACCACCGCCGTCAGCAGCGAGGGGATCGCCAGCGACACCCCGAAGCCCAGCAGCGCCAGCGCGACCACCGACAGGGCCGCCGACGTCGAACACGCCTGGACCAGGGTGCCGCCGGACATCAGCACAAAGCCGGAAACGGCCGGAATCCGCGGCCCGATCCGCGCGACCAACCGGCCGGTGAGAATCGGGTTGAACGCCGTCGGGATCGTCAGCGGAAGAAAGGCCAACCCGGCCGCCGACGGCGGATAACCGCGATTCTCCTGGAAATACAGCGACAGCACGAACAGCACCCCGGACAAGCCGAAGTTGACGATCGCGCCCGCCGCGAGCCCCAGGGGGAACGCCCGCACCCGGAACAGGCGCCCGGGGAGCATCCGGCCCGCCCTCGCCGGGATCGGCGGCGCCGAACGGGACAGCGTCAGGGCGACCAGCGCGACCGGGACGTTGACCACGAAGATCGCCCGCCAGCCGAACGCCTCCGTCAGGAGACCGCCGAGCGGCGGCCCGGCCACCAGGCCCGTCCCGCTCACCGCCGCCCAGACGCCCATCGCCTTCGCCCGCGTGGCCGGAGTCGGCCAGGCTGCGGCGATCAGCGACAGCGACGAAGGCACCAGCAACGCGCCCGCGACGCCGAGCAGGGCCCGGAGCGCGATCAGCAAGGCCGTCGAAAAGGAGAGCGCCGACAGACCGGACAGAGCCCCGAACGAGATCAGGCCGGTGAAGAACACGCGGTGGGCGCCGAACCGGTCCGACCACGCCCCCGCGGGCAGGAGGAACGCCGCGAACGTCAGCGTGTAGCCGTTGGAAATCCATTGCTGCGCCGCCAAAGACGGCGAAAGGGCCGGAAGGGCGACCGTCACGATCGTCGTGTCCAGCATGACCAGGAAGTAGCCCAGCGAAAGGCCGGTGAGGAGTCTTGCCACGGGGAAAGCCTGAACGCTCGGTGACACCGGCGGAAGCAGGCAGTTACGATGGCCGGGATCGGGAACACCGATGGGGGATGCCATGGAACTGCGCCACCTGCGCACCTTCCGCGTCGTCGCGCGGACGCTCAACTTCACCCGCGCCGCCGCCGAGCTGCACTACGCGCAGTCCAGCGTCACCGAGCAGATCCAGGCCCTCGAAGCCGGACTCGGCGCGAAGCTGTTCGAACGCGGGCGGCGGCTGCGGCTCACCGCTGCCGGCGAACGGCTCGTCGGGTACGCCGACCAGGTGCTCGAACTCGTCGAAGAAGCCAAGGCCGCGGTCGACGGGGAACGCGGCGAACCCGAAGGCGCATTGACCATCGGCGCCCTCGAAACCCTGTGCGCCCAGCGGATTCCGGCGCTCTTCGGCGAGTACCGGACGCGGTGGCCGCGCGTGCGCGTCACGCTCCGGGAGGGCGGCCGCGGGGAGCTCTACCAGGCCGTGCGGCAGTCCGAAGTGGACGTTTGCTTCACCTTCGGCGACGCCCCCGCCGACCCGGCTCTCGCCAGCGCGTCACTGGGCACCGAGCCCCTCGTCGTCATCGTCCCGCCGGGGCATCCGCTGGCAGGCAAGGACGAAATCCGGCCCGGCGATCTCGACGGCGCCGGATTCCTGGCGACGCCGGAAGGCTGCGGCTTCCGGGAGATGCTGGACCGGATCGACGGGCCGGTCGTCGAGGCCGAAGTCGGCAGCCTCGCCGCCCTCGCGCGGTGCGTGGCCGCCGGCCTGGGGTGCGGGATCGTGCCCGCCCTCGTCGAGCACCCGGGCGCGGTCGCCGTCCCGCTGGCCGGGGCGGCCACCGGCGTCACCATGACCTGGCGGCGGCGCGACGAGCACAAGCCGAGTGTCGCCGCGCTGCTCGCCACCGCCTACGCGTTGTCCAGCAAGGACATCGACTCCTCCGGGAGGTCCAAAGTGAACGCCGGCGCGATCGACTCGTAGTGCGCCCACGTCCGCGGGCCGATCAGCGGGATGACTCCCTTGTGCAGCAGCCACGCCAGTGCGACCTGGTTGCCCGTGACGCCCAGCGAGGAGGCCACTTCGGACACCGCGGCCAGGCGCGCCTCGCTGTCCGGGCCGGCGTACGACCGCCAGATCTGCGTGGACTCCCGGTACGCGGCGTCGTCGTAGATTCCCCGCAGCAGCGAGGAATACGCCGTCAGTGAGACGTCCGGGTGCAGCGCCAGCCAGTCCAGCAGCTCGCCGCCCGCGATCGAGGGGACGTCGGCGCCGGTCGGGCGCAGGTACGAGTGCTGCACCTGGACCGCCACCGGGGACGCCCAGCCGTTGGCCGGCGCCAGCGCGCGGATGCGCTCCAGGCGCCACGTGCGGACGTTGCTCCAGCCGATGTACCGCACCTTGCCGGACCGCACCAATGCGTCCAAAGCGGACAGTGTCTCTTCGAGCGGGGTGCGCCGATCGTCGACGTGGACGTAGTAGAGGTCGATGTGGTCGGTGCCCAGGCGGCGCAGGCTGGCCTCCGCCTCGCGCTCGATCACCGCGGCACTCGCCCCTTCGTACGTGCGCTCCCGCGCTTCCCAATCCGTCGAACCGTCCGGGCGGGACGCCGCGCGGGCGGCCGGGAGGTCCGTGATGCCCGCCGCCACCTTCGTGGCCAGGAAGACCCGGTCGCGGCGGCCGCGCAGCAGCTTGCCGAGCAGGGATTCGCTCTCGCCGCCGGCAAACGACGAGCCCGCCCACCAGGCGTAGCAGTTCGCCGTGTCGAGGAAGTCGCCGCCGGCCTCGAGGTACGCGTCCAGGATGCGGGCCGACACCGGCTCGCCGGTCGAGGTGCCCATGGTCATGCAGCCCAGCGACACCTGGCTCACGTACTGGCCGGTCCGGCCCAGTTCCACCTTCTTCATGCCGATCACGCTAGGCGCGGATCGGTCCGGTACTACAGTCCAATTCCGTGGCAGGATCACAGACCGATTGGGGCGGGCTGCCGGAGCTCACCGGACCGGGGCCCAAGCACGAACAGCTGGCCAGGGCGCTGCGCCGGGCGATCCGGGACGGCGTCCTGACCGGCGCGGTCCCGCCGAGCCGCCGGCTCGCGGCCGACCTCGGGTGCTCGCGGTGGGTCGTCACGCAGGCCTACGCCCAGCTCGTCGCCGAGGGGTACCTGGCCGGGCGCACCGGGTCGGCCACCCGGGTCCGGCCGGTGGGTGGCGCGGTGGCGGCGAAGGAACCGCCGCGGGCGGCGCCGCCGCGGTACGACCTCGCGCCGGGCCTGCCCGACCTGCGGAACTTCCCCCGCCGGCCGTGGGCGGACGCGGTGCGCGAGGTCCTCGCGAACACACCGCACCCGGATTTCGGGCTGCCCGAGCCGGGCGGCCACCCCCGGCTACGCCGGGTGCTCGCCGGCTACCTCCGGCGCGTCCGCGGCGCCGCGGACGGCACCGTGCTGGTCTGCGGCGGCGTCACCGACGGCGTGACCAGCGTTTGCCGGGCTCTGGTCGAGCGCGGCAGCACGCGGCTGGCCGTCGAAGATCCCGGGTGGACGCGGTTGCGGCGGGCGGCCGAAGGCGCCGGGATGACCGTCGATCCGGTGCCGGTCGACGACGAGGGCATCGACGTCGGGCGGATCCCGGCGGGCGTGCGCGCGGTGCTCGTCACGCCCGCGCACCAGTTCCCCACCGGCTCCGTCCTTTCGCCGCGGCGGCGGGCCGAGCTCCTCGGCTGGGCACGGGACGTCGACGGGCTGATCCTCGAAGACGACTACGACGCCGAGTTCCGGTACGACCGGCGGCCCGTCGGCACCGTCCAGGGCACCGACCCGGGACGGGTCGCGCTCTTCGGGTCGGTCAGCAAGACGCTCAGCCCCGCGCTCGGGCTCGGCTGGGCACTGCTTCCTCCACAGTGGACAGTACGGGCGCACCCGCCGCCCGTGGTCGACCAGCTGGCCCTCGCCGGTTTCGTCGAAGGCGGCGGCTACGACCGGCACCTGCGGGCCGCGCGGCTGCGCTACCGGGCGCGGCGCGACAAGCTCGTCGGCGCGCTCGGGCCGGCGCGGCTCTCCGGGGTCGCGGCCGGCCTGCACCTGGTCCTCCACCTCGACCGGGACGCCGCGGCCGTCGTCGGTAAGGCACGGGCGGACGGCGTCAAGGTGGCCGACCTCGACAGCTACCGGACCGCGCCCGGCGAGCCCGCCCTCGTCCTCGGCTACGGCAACCTCGCCGACACCGGCGTCGAAGCCGCCGCGCGGCTGCTTCGGCGCGCTATGACAACGGCTTGACCTGGTTGCCGCCTTCCCAACGGGGCCGCCGATGTGAAAGGCTGCTGGACAGTCCGCTTCTGACAACGTTGTCACCACTGGGAGGTGCGCCCCATGGGGTCGCAGCACAGCAGACGGCTGGTCGCCGCCGCGGCCGTCGGGCTCGTGGTCGCCGCCACGAGCCAGGCCACCGCGGCCACGGCAGCCCCGGCACCGGTCGATCCGGTGAGCCTGGTCAACCCGTTCGTCGGCACGCAGAACTTCGGCAACACCTTCCCCGGCGCCAGTGCGCCGTTCGGGATGGTGCAGGTCAGCCCGGACACCGGCGGTCAGGGCGGCTACGACTACCTGCAGAACGCGATCTACGGCTTCAGCCAGACGCACCTGTCCGGCGTCGGCTGCGGCGTGATGGGCGAACTGCCGATCATGCCGACCACCGGGGCCGTGGACAACGTTGACAAGAACGCGTACCGGTCCGAGTACACCCACGACGACGAGCACGCCGAGCCCGGCTACTACCGCGTCGGCCTCAAGAAGTACGGCATCAACGCCGAGCTGACCGCGACCGCGCGCACCGGCTGGCAGCGCTACACGTTCCCCACGACCGGCGCGGCGAACGTCCTGTTCAACACCGGCCAGGCCAACCAGTCCGTCAAGGACTCCGAGATCCACGTCGTCGGCGACCGCACCCTCGAGGGGCGGGTCAAGGCCGGCGGGTTCTGCGCCGGTCACGACGAACACACCGTCTACTTCACCGCGACCTTCGACCGGCCGTTCAGCTCGTTCGGCACCTGGCGCGGCTCGACGCGCACGCCCGGCAACCGCGACGCGGCGGGCACCGGGAACAACGGCGCCTGGGCGAGCTTCGACGCGACCACCGACCACGACGTCGTCCTCAAGGTCGGCCTGTCCTACACCGGTCTGGACGGCGCCCGGAAGAACCTCGCCGCGGAGACGTCGAACTACGACTTCGACACCACTCGCACGGCGCTGCACCAGCAGTGGGTGGACCGGCTCGGCGCGATCAAGATCGCCGGCGGCACGACCGAGCGGCAGACGGCGTTCTACACCGCGCTCTACCACGCGCAGCTGCACCCGAACCTGGCCGGCGACACCGACGGCGCGTACACCGGCTTCGACGGCAAGGTGCACACCGCGAGCGGTTACACGCCGTACCAGAACTTCTCGCTCTGGGACACCTATCGGCCGCAGAACCAGCTCCTCGAAATGCTGGAACCGCAGGTCGCGCGGGACGTCGCGCTGTCGGTCGTCGCCATCGGCCGTGACGGCGGGTGGCTGCCGCGCTGGGCGCTGGCCGAGAGCGAAACGAACATCATGACCGGCGACCCGGTGACGCCGTTCCTCGTCGAGGCGTGGTCGAAGGGCCTGCTCGCCGGGCACGAAGAAGAGGCGTACGCGCTGCTCAAGAAGAACGCGACGAGCACCCCGCCCGCCGACTCGCCGTACAACGGCCGCTCCGGCGTCAACTACTACAACGACCGCGGGTACATCCCGAGCGGCCTCGAACTGGGCAAGGACTGCGCGGCCAAGGGCGGCGACAACGACTGCGAGCACCCGGCGTCGGCGACCATGGAGTACGCCGCCGCGGATGCCTCCCTCGCGCTGATGGCCCGTGGTCTGGGCCACCAGGCCGACGCGCGGATGTTCGCCGGCCGCGGCCAGTGGTACCGCAACCTGTGGGACTCCTCGACCCAGCAGTTCCGCCCGCGCACCACCGAAGGCACCTTCCTCACGCCGTACAACCCGGTCGACGCCGACCACCAGTTCCACGAAGGCGGCGCCTACCAGTACCAGTGGCTCGTGCCGCAGGACCCGGCCGGGCTCGTCTCCCTGATGGGCGGCCGGACGGCGACCGAGAAGCGCCTCGACTCCTTCTTCGCCTACAGCAACCTCCTGAAGGACCCGGCGGGCACCGCGCGGAAGGACTGGATCGCCAGCCCGTACGACTACTACGGCAAGGCGACGTACAACCCGAACAACGAGCCGGACCTGCTGGCGCCCTACATGTACAACTGGGTCGGTGCCCCGGCGAAGACGGCGACCGTCGTCCGCGCGGCGATGACGCTGTTCACCACCGGACCCGACGGCATGACCGGCAACGACGACCTCGGCACGATGTCGGCCTGGTACGTCTTCTCGTCGCTGGGGCTGTACCCGACGATGAGCGGCGCGAACTTCCTGGCGCTGTCGAGCCCGCAGTTCGAGTCGGCGACCGTCCGGATCGGACAGTACGGGTCTTCGCAGGGCGGGACGCTGACGGTGTCGGCGCCGGGCGCGAGCGACACGAACCGGTACATCCAGAGCGTGTCGCTCAACGGCCGCGACGTCCGGCAGACGTCCCTGGACTGGCCGGCGCTGGCGCACGGCGGGACGCTGGCGCACAAGCTCGGCTCGCGGCCGTCGTCGTGGGGCACCTCCCCGGCCGCGACGCCGCCTTCGGTGAACAACGCGCCGGGCGACTCGCGGCGGCACGTCGACGCTTCGCTGCGGCAGACGTCGGTGGTCATCCCGGCCGGCACGGCGCAGCAGGTGCACCTCGACCTGGACGTGGTGGCGCAGAACCCGGCGTTGCAGCCGGTGACGGTTTCGGTCACCGCCGGGTCGTGGCCGGCCCGCGTCCAGCCGCTCGAGCTGATCTGGTCCGGACGGCTGCCGGTGCAGCGGACGGTGCCGATCACGGTGAACGTGCCGGCGAACGCGGCCCTCGGGACGTACCCGGTGCAGGTCGCGGTGTCGGGCCTGGGCGCGAACAAGGTGACGCGCTCGGCGACGATCGAGGTCCGGACGCCGTCGACGTGCGTTTCGCCCGGCCCCCAGTGTGCGGTCGATCTGAGCCGTGACCGCAACCACGACGGCACGGCCACCGTGGCCGCGTCCACGGAAGGCGACTTCGACGGCGGCGGCTGGAGCTACGACGCTTCGCTGCTCCCGGCGGCCGGCCCGGTGGTGTGGGACGGCGTGACGTACGCGGCCCCGGACGCCTCGGGCACTTCGCCCAACTTCGTGGAGGCCCGCGGGCAGTCGCTGCTGCTCCCGGCGGGTCAGCACACGGCGCTTCGCATCGTGGGCGCCTCGCACAACGGCCCGGTGTCGACGACGGTGACCGCGCACTACACCGACGGCACGAGCGCCGACCTGGCGTTGACCTTCGGTGACTGGGCGGGATCGGGGAGCCCGGTGCTGCTGGAGATGCCGCACCGGATCAAGGCCGGCAGCGGGGTCGACGGACCGCCGGTGCGGTTGTTCGGGATCTCGGCCGGGCTGGACGGTGGGAAGACCGTGCAGTCGGTGAGCCTGCCGAACGACCCGCGGGTGGAGATCTACGCGCTCACCCTGGCCTGACGGTCGGGTTCGCCGGGCAACCGGCGAACCCTTCCGCCGGATCAGGGCGAGGGCCGCACCCCCGGCTGCGGCGGGCGGTCGTGCTTGCGGAACTCCACCCAGCGACGGCTCACGTCGGCCCAGAGATCCTGCTGCTCGGCGTAGAACCGGTCGAGGCGGCTCCGTTCGAGGTCGGCCGCCGACGTGGTGACCAGGTAGTAGTCCATCTCGTCGCGCAGCCGGTTCATCCGGTACTGCGTTTCCTCCATGAGCAGCCACCGCGAGCGCCAGGTGAAGAAGGTTTCGAGGCCGGTCAGCAGCGTGACCGCCGCGACCAGCGGCAAGGCGATCGAGGCCCGCAGCGGTATCTCCGGGATGCCGAGCACGACCGTCGACAACGCGGTGAGCACCAGCGCGGCGATCCGCACCCGCGAAGCCGGCCGCTTGAACCGCTTCTTCCGCGAATCGATCCACTCGATGTCGGCGGACACGAGATCACGGAACCCGAGGAACACCTCGCGCAGCGGGAGGTCGGGCTGCCGCCCGACCAGTTCCAGGAAGCCTCGTTCGGAGGCGAGTTCGGTCGGCGACGAGGTCCGGTGTCTGGGCCACATCGGGCCAGGTTCTCGGACCCGCCGTCCGCGCGGCAAGCGTCAGGCGACGATCCGCGGTTCCGACGCCAGCCGCGAGAGGACGTGGGTGAGCCGCCGGGCCGCCACGTCCCACTCCTCCAGCGCGCTGCCGCGGCCGAGGGCCGCCGTGCGCAACGAGCGGCGTAGCTCCGGGTCCGCGTACCAGCGGTGCAGGGCGTCCGCCAGTGCGTACGGGTCGTCCGGCTCGACCAGCAGGCCCGGCATCTCGCCGTCCGCGTCGACGCCGAGGGCGTCGTACACCCCGCCGACCTCGGAGGCCAGGACCGGGATGCCCCGGGCCAGTGCCTGGGCCACGAACATGCCGGACGTCGCCGCGCGGGCCGGGATCACCAGGAGGTCCGCCGCGTTGTAGGCCGCGCCGAGGTCGACCGCGTCGCCGGCCAGGGTGATGCGGTTGCCCAGGCCGAGGCGCTCGATCGACCAGCCGAGCTCGTCGACGTACGCCGGGTCCACCTGCAGGGAGCCGACGAAGACGCACGACAGGGCCAGGTGGTCGACCTCGCCGAGGGCCTGGACCAGCAGGTCGTGGCCGTTGCGGCGGGTGACGTCGCCGACGCACAGCAGCCGGGACACGCCGTCCGCGCCCGCGGCGAGCGGGGCCGCGTCGGTGCCCGGCTTGGCCACGTAGACGCGGCTCGGGTCCAGGTCGTGGCGGTCGATCAGCAGCCGGGCGAGCCAGGGGCTGGTCGCGACGACCATCCCGGCCATCCGCAGCGTCTCGCGTTCGCACGCATCCAGCTCCGCCGCGTGCGCCGGGTCGAGGCCGGGCTCGTCGGCGAGGGCCTGGTGGACCAGCACGGCCAGGCGCAGGCGCCGCGCGTGCGGGACGACGATTTCGGGCACGCCGGAGGCGATCATGCCGTCGAGCAGCACGACCGTCCGGTCCGGCAGCGCGGCGAGGGACCGCGCCAGTCTGCGTCTCGACGTCGCGTCCGGCTCCGGCCAGTCGCCGGCGATCGGCAGCTCCAGCACCGGCTGGCCGACCGCGGGCAGGTTCTGGCACATCCGCTTGTCGTAGGTGTCGCTGCCCGGCGGCGCGGCCGGGAGGATGAACACCATCGGGTCGGCGGGCCTCATCGCGCGCGCCGGAGCAGGTCGGGTTCGGAAACAGACACGGCTACCTCCAGCGTGGGTCGACGGCGGTGACGGCTCATACGTCACACGCACCCCGGCGCGAAGAGGTTCAGGGGCTCTGCAAGTCGATCTTCCAGACGCCACCCTCTTGGACGAGTGTGAAGGTGTCGTTCTCGCCCTTCCCGCCGTCGTAGGTGACGGTCGCGCTGACCCGGTTGGGGCCGACCTCCCTGACGTTGGTCGCGTCCACCTTCCGGTATTGACTCCAGAAGCCCTTGTACGTTTCGTACGTCTGGTGACGTGACGCCTTGAACTTGTCCGTGAGCAGGTTCCACGCCGCCTGCGGGTTGCCCGGGAGCAGCGAGTAGTAGTCGCTGAGCGCCTGAGCCGCCGTCTTCGACGAGGCCACCGTCGAGACCGTCGGCGAGCTCGGCGCGGTCGAGGGCGGCGGCGTCGGCGAAGGAGAAGACGACGGCGCCGGCGATGGCGATGACGTCGAGGGGGTCGCGGACGCCGAGGTGGCCGGGGTCTGCGACGGCGGCGGGGCGGCCGTGTCCTGCGGCGGCTTCTGCCGCACGACCAGCAGGATCGCCACGACGACCGCGACGCACAGCAGCGCCGCGCCCGCCCCGACGGCGATCAGGCCCTTGCGCGCGCCCGGCGACACGGCGGTGACCTCGCCCGCGGGCACGGGGGCCGCGGCCGGTACGGCAGGCGGCTCGGTCTCGGGGACGGTCGCCGCGAGCACCGACTCGCCGGGCTCGGCGTCCGGCAGCAGCGCCCGCAGCTCCTGCTCGACCTCGTCCATCGACGGCCGCTCGGCCGGCTCCATGGCGAGCATCCGCAGCAGCAGCGGCGTCAGCCGGCCCGCCTTCTCCGGCGGCACGATCTCGCCGCTGGACGCCTTGTAGAGCAACGCGATCGGGTTGTCGGCGGTGCCGTACGGCGACTGCCCCTCGACGGCGGCGTACAGCGTGGCGCCGAGCGAGAAGACGTCCGCGGCGAAGTCCGCCTCCTCACCGCGGGCCACCTCGGGCGCGAGGTACGCGGGCGTGCCGGCGATCTCGCCGGTGGCCGTCAGCTTGACGTCACCGATCGCGCGGGAGATGCCGAAGTCGGTGATCTTCGCCGTGCCGTCCTCGGCGACCAGGATGTTGGCCGGCTTCACGTCGCGGTGCACGACCCCCGCGCGGTGCGCGCCGGCCAGCGCCGAGCTGATCTGCGCGCCGACGCGGATGGCGTCGTCCACCGTGGCCGGCTCCTCGCCGAGCACGAGCGCCAGGCTCTTCGACGGCAGGTACTCCATCACCAGCCACGGCCGGTCCTCCTCCTCGAGGACGGCGAACACGGTGATCGCGTGGGAATGCTGCAGCCGCGCGGCGATCCGCGCCTCGCGCATCGCGCGGTTCTTCGCTTCCTGGGTGCGTTGCTCGTCGTGGTCGTGCGGCAGCAGGAGTTCCTTGATCGCCACCGTGCGGTCGAGCTTTTCGTCCTGCGCCCGCCACACCGTGCCCATCGCGCCGCCGCCGATCGGCTCGACCAGCCGGTACCGATCGCGGATCCGGCGACTTTCCACGAGCATCCACCATTCTCCGAAGTGGCCGACGAGATCCGGTCAGCATGCCAGGCCGGGGGGCCGACCGGTACCAACGTAGCCGAAAACCTTGCGCGGACAGCGCAAACGAGCGCTGTGGCGCCGCTTACGTGTACCCCGGAATCCTAACGAACAACCCCGTACGCGCGATCAAGTGCGTCCACGATCTCCTTGCGCAGCCCCGCGCCGACGGCGATCGTGGCCGCGGAACCGACCGTGTGCTCGCTGCCGTCGCGGTCCACGACGACGCCGCCGGCCTCGCGCACGAGCAGCACGCCGGCCATGGTGTCCCAGGGGTTGTTGGAAAGGATCAGTGCGGCGTCGAGCTTTCCGTCCGCGACCCAGGCGAGGTCGATCGCGGCGGTGCCGAGCATCCTGATCTTCTGCGCCCGCGCACCGAGCTCCGACAGCAGCGTCAGGCGGGCGCGGTTCTTCTCCTCGGCGAGTTCACCGATCGCGAAGTCGCCGACGGCGATCATCGCGTCGCGAAGTTCCGTCGCGGCCGACGCGCCAACGCGCTCTCCGTTCGCGAAAGCACCTTCGCCGCGCGCGGCGGTGTACGTGACGCCGAGGTACGGCAGCGCGATCGCGGCGACCGTGCTGTGCTCGCCGTCCACCAGGGCCAGGGAAATCCCGCAGAGCGGAATTCCGCGGGCGAAGTTGGCGGTCCCGTCGATCGGGTCGAGCGCCCACCAGCGGCCGCCGCGCTCCCCGCTGCGGCCGCGCTCCTCGCCGAGGATGCCGATCTCCGGCGTCTCGGCGGCGAGGAACGCCCGCAGCGCGTCCTCCACCGCGGTGTCGACGTCGGTCACCAGGTCGCGATCGCCTTTCGCGGAAACGGAAAAACTCGGGCGCGACCGGACGATCTCCGTCGCCTTCGCCACGGCCTCGCGCGCGACGTCCAGTAGTGCGGCATGCTCGGTCATGCCACCAACCCTAGAGAAGGGGCGCGACCATGACCGATCTGTTCCCGCTCGCCACGACCGCCGACGAGCAGGAGCGGCGGGCGCCGGTCGCGGTGCTGCCGGTCGGCAGCTTCGAGCAGCACGGCGCGCACCTCCCGCTGGCCACCGACACGATCATCGCGGCGACGCTGGCGAAGGCCGTCGCCGAGGCCTACCCGGTGCTCCACCTGCCGCCGATCCCGATCTCGTGCTCGCACGAGCACGCCGGGTGGGCGGGCACGGTGAGCCTCTCGGCGCGCACGCTGCACGCCGTGGTCACCGACGTCGCGGCGTCGCTGCGGGCCTCGGGCGTGGAGCGGCTCGTGCTGGTCAACGGGCACGGCGGCAACTACGTACTGTCCAATGTGGTCCAGGAGGCGGCGGGCGCGATGGCGCTGTTCCCCGGGGTCGCGGACTGGCAGGCCGCGCACACGGCGGCGGGCCTGCGGACGTCGCTGGACGACGACATGCACGCGGGCGAGCTGGAGACGTCGATCCTGCTGCACGCCCACCCGCACCTGGTGCGTCCCGGGCACGAAACGGCCGACCACGTCACCGACCGGGAGCACCTGCTGACGCTGGGCCTGCGGGCGTACACGGAGTCGGGGGTGGTCGGCCGTCCTTCGCTGGCGAGCGCGGCGAAGGGGCACGTCGTGCTGGACACGCTGGTCCAGCGCTTCGCCGCGGTCCTCGACGTGCTCACGTCCTCGTGAGTGAGAAACAGTGTTAGAACACTGTTTCTCACTCACGAGCCGGTGAACGCCTGGTTCAGGTGCGGGAGCAGGTGGGCCATCCGCTCGGCCTTCGTCCGCAGGTAGCGCAGGTTCTCCGGGTTCGGCGGAACCAGCAGGGGCACCTGCTCGCTGATGCGGATTCCGTAGCGGGTGAGCTGTTCGACCTTCTTCGGGTTGTTGGACAGCAGCCGCACCGAGCGGATGCCGAGGTCGGTCAGGATGCCCGCCGCCGCGTGGTAGTCGCGGGCGTCGACCGGGAGGCCCTGCACGACGTTCGCGTCGACCGTGTCGAGGCCCTCGTCCTGCTGCAGCCGCATCGCCTCGAGCTTCGCGAGCAGGCCGATCCCGCGGCCCTCGTGGCCCTGGACGTACACCAGCACGCCCGAGCCCTCCTCGACGATCCGGTCCAGCGCCACCGCCAGCTGGTCGCCGCATTCGCAGTGCGTCGAGCCGAAGACGTCGCCGGTCAGGCACTCGCTGTGCACCCGGGTGAGGGTGCCGAGCGGGGAGATCTCGCCGTACACCAGCGCGACCTGCTCGGTGCCGGTGCGGTCGAGGTACCCGACCGCGCGGAACGTCCCGTGCCGGGTCGGCAGCCGGGTTTCGACCACTCGCTCGACCACGGCCCGGCGCGGCAGATCCCCGACGACCTCACTTACGGTCATGACTGTAACCCCACTTCCGTTTCGATCCCGGTGCCGGCCGCGACGCGCGGAGCGGGCACGGCACCGGTGTGCGGAGCGCGGGTCACGCGGAACCCGGCGACGCTCCGGACGAGCAGGACACCGGCGCCCGGCAGGCTCGCGACCAGCGTGAGCACGCCGTAGACGACGGCGACGGTGACACCTTGGGCGGCCCCCAGTCCGGCCGCGCCGAAGAGCAGGGCGCAGACGCCCTCGCGCGGGCCGAAGCCGCCGACGTTGAGCGGGAGGCCCATCGCGAGCAGCGCGAGGACCATCAGCGGCACGAGCTGCCACACCGGCGCGGCCACCCCGGCGACGCGGGCGGCGGCGACGAACAGCGCCAGGTGCCCGGCCAGGGTCGCGACGGACAGGAAGCCCACGCTGGGCCAGGTCTCGCGGGTCAGCAGGCCGAGCCGGACGTCGGCGAGGGTGACGGCGAAGCCGCGGCGGAACTTCGACGGGCTGTGGATCCAGCGCCCGCCCAGCAGCCGGCCGACGACCAGCCCGGCGACGGCGGCCAGCACGACGACCACGCCGGCCCCCACGACGATCTCGCGGAACGCCCCGGGCACGACCGACGGCACCGCCAGCACCACGGTGACCGCGGACGCGATCAGCACCACCTGGCCCGCGGTGCGTTCCAGGACGACGGCCCGCACGCCACGCGGCACGTCACCGCTGTCGCGGCCGTGCTGGACCGCGCGGTGGACGTCGCCGAGGACGCCCGCGGGCAGCACGCCGTTGAGGAACAGCGCGCGGTAGTAGTCGCCGACCGCGGTGCGCAGCGAAAGCCGCAGGCCGAGCCGGGTGGCGACGATCTGCCAGCGGCCTGCACTGAACAGCGTCGTCGCGAAGCCGATGACCAGGGCGGCGGACACGCCGGGCACGCTGATCCGGCCGAGGCCGTCGAGGAAGGCGGCGCTGCCGAGCTGCCAGACGAGGACGGCGAGGATGCCGACGGCGCCGAGGATGCGCAGCCAGGCCAGTGCGCGCTTCACGCCGCCGCCTCCAGGCTCGGCGGCAGGACCAGCAGGTCGCCGTGGTGGATGACCGCGTGCAGCTCGCCGGCCGCCGCCATCTCGAGCCGCCGCTGCAGGTAGACGTCGGCGACCGGGCGCAGCTGCGGCAGCTGCTCGACGGCGGCGCCGACCCAGCCTTCGAGCCACTGCCGCTGCAGTTCGGCCTGATCCGGGCCGAGCCGCCACGCGCTGTCCGCCCGGACGACCCGGGCGCCGAGCCTGGCGAACGCGGTCGCGGCGACGTCGGCCGCGTTCGGGCCGAGCAGCCGGCGGCCGTCTTCGGCGACGCGGCGCTGGTGGGCGTTGAACGCGGCCGCGATGGCCGGGTCGAGCGGGTCGGCGGGCGAGAGCTCCACCTTGCCGGTGACCGACAGCATGAACAGCGCCGCGCAGCCGGCTTCGACGACCGCCGTGGCCAGTGCGGTGATCTCGTCCCGGGTCAGCAGGTCGAGCAGCGCGGACGCGGTGACCAGCGACGTCCCGGCGAGGTCGGCGGCCCGCAGCGCGGTGATGTCGCGCTGCTCGGCGACGACGTCGACCGGGCTGCCGTCGAGCGCGGTGTCCGGGAGGCTCGCCTGGGCGTGGGCGAGCAGCTCGGTGTCGTGGTCGTGCAGGATCCAGTGCTGGGTGCCCGGCAGGCGCGCGGCCAGCCAGCGGCCCAGCGAGCCCGTGCCGCAGCCCAGGTCGCGGACGACGAAGCCATCGCGGGGGGTCCGGGGGGCGGAGCCCTCCCGGGCGGGGTGCGGGGGTTGCACCCCCGCAGTCGCAGCCAGAAAGTCGCGGAGCGGGTCGACGAGCTCGGTGGCGCGGGCCGCGGCGTCCGCGGGTTCGCGCAGGTAGAGCCAGTCCGGGGCGAACGCGGTCATGCCGCCGCCTCCTGCCGCAGGAGGATGTCGGCGATCCGGCGGGCGGTGTCGTCCCAGCCGGTCAGGGTCTCGCGGCGGAGCCTCGCCGAAGCGCGCAGCCGCGTCCGCAGGGCCGGCTCGGTGAGCCACCGGCGCAGCGCGGCGCCGAGCGCTTCGACGTCGTCGCCGGGGACGAGCATCCCGGGCACCGTGCCGTCCGGCGCGACGCCGACCGTGTCGGGCAGCGCGTCGACGTCGGTGGTCAGCACGGGCACGCCGCGGGCCAGTGCCTCGGTGACGACCATTCCGAAGGTCTCGGCGCGCGAAGGCAGTACGAGCAGGTCGGCGGTGTGGTAGGTCGCTTCGAGCGCCCGGCCGGTGCGCGGGCCGGTCAGCTTGAAGCGGTCGCCGAGCCGGTGCTCGCGCAGCCGCTCGACGTACTTCGTCTCGCGGCGGATCCCGCCGACGCATTCGCAGGTCCAGCGCAGGTCGGCGACGGTTTCGAGGGCCTGGGCGAGCACGCCCTGGCCCTTGCGCGGGGTCACGTTGGCCACGCAGACCAGGCGGGACACGCCGTCGGTGCCGATGGCCAGCGGTGAGGGGTCCACGCCCGGTGTCACCGCGTGGACTCGGTGCGGGGCCAGCCCGTGGTGGGCGATCAGCCGGCGCGCGGCCCACTCGCTGGTCGCGACGACCGAGCCGGCCGCCTGCAGCGTCTCGCGCTCCAGCGCGTCGAGCTCGGCGGCGAGCGCGGGCGGCAGGCCGGTCTCGTCGGCCAGCGGCAGGTGCACCAGCACTGACACCGACAGCCGGCGCGCCTGCGGGACGACGACCTCGGGCACCCCGCAGGCGACCAGGCCGTCGAGCAGCACGGCCGAGCCGGTCGGCAGGGCCGAGAGGAGGTGGCCGAGCACCGCGCGGGCCTCGGTGTCCGGCCGCGGCCAGCTGCCGGCGACGGCGATCTCGTGCACGTCGAGGCCGGCCGCGGCGAGCCGGTCGCACATCCGGCGGTCGTAGGTGTTGCCGCCACTGGGGACGGACGAGTCGTCGACGTCCCCGGGGAGGATCACGTAAAGACTGTTCACAGGGCACGCTCGTAACTCGCCCAGGCGACGTGCGATTCCTTCAGCGAGACAGCGATCCCCTCGAGGCCGCGGGCGCCTTCGCCGAGGCGTCCGGCGTGGACGGCGTCGGCGAGGCGGTCGGCGACGACCTTCGCGAGGAACTCGGTCGAGGTGTTGACGCCCTTGAACTCCGGCTCGTCGTCGAGGTTGCGGTAGTTCAGGTCGCTCAGCACCGCCTTGAGCTCTTCCGTGGCCTTGCCGATGTCGACGACGATGTTGTCCTCGTCGAGCTCGGCCCGGCGGAAGGTCGCGTCCACCACGAAGGTCGCGCCGTGCAGGCGTTGCGCGGGTCCGAAGACCTCTCCGCGGAAGCTGTGGGCGACCATCACGTGGTCACGGACGGTGATGCTGAACACCAAGACCTCCGATGTGTTCGGGTGGACGTGGTCACTGCGGCTGATACATGACACGGAGGCACAGGGCGGAAAGTTCATCCGCGGCCAGCCGGGGTAACACGGACGGAAGATCTTTAAACGTGCACTCGCCGCTGACCAGCGCTTCGAACGCCGGATCGGCCAGCAGATCCAGGGCGACGGCGAGGCGCTGGGCGTAGCTGCGGTCCGGCCGCGCGACCGTGCCGACCTGGCTGCTGCGGATCACCAGCCGCCGCGAATGGAAGTTCTCGCCGAGCGGGACGCTGATCCGGCGGTCGCCGTACCAGGACATCTCGACGACCTCGCCTTCCGGCGCGAGCAGCTCCAGGGCCCGGGCGAGGCCTGCTTCGGACGCGCTGGCGTGCACGACGAGGTCGCAGTCGCCCAGCGCCTGCTCCGGCGTCGAAAAATCGACGCCGAGCGCGGCGGCGATCCCGGCCCGGGCCGGATCGACGTCGACCAGCTGCACCCGCGTCGCCGGGAAGCCGCTGAGGAGCTTGGCGACGCTCGCGCCGACCATCCCGGCGCCGATGACGGCGATCCGGTCGCCGAGCCGCGGCCGCGCGTCCCACACGGCGTTCACCGCGGTCTCCACCGTGCCGGCGAGGATCGCGCGCCCGGGCGGGACGGCGTCCGGCACCGGCGTCACCGCGCTCGCCGGGACGACGTACGCGGTCTGGTGCGGGTAGAGGCAGAAGACCGTCTTGCCGCGCAGGTGCGCCGGGCCGTGTTCGACGACGCCGACGTTGAGGTAGCCGTACTTCACCGGGCCGGGGAACTCGCCCTCCTGGAAGGGCGCGCGCATGACGTCGTGCTGGCTCGCCGGGACGCCGCCGCGGAAGACGAGCGTTTCGGTGCCCCGGCTGACGCCGGAGTACAGCGTGCGGACGAGGACGTCGTCCGGCCCGGGGTCGGGCAGCACCTCGTCCCGCAGCTGTCCCGTGCCGGGACGTTGAACCCAGAAAGCCTGTTCCACGTGTTTCTCCTCAGCGGGCGACCGGAGGCTGTGTCGCCACCCTATGAGCAATTCGCGGAGTCGACGATGATCAAACAGGACCTTCTCCTGCGCTCGGTGATCCCGGCGCCGGTGCTCGCCGCGGGGGTCGTCGCGGGCGGTGCCGGCCCGCTGGCCTGGGCGACCGGTGTCGTCTACGGCCTCGCGCTGGTACTGCTCACCGAGTGGGGCCTGCGCCGCAGCGGGCGCGGCGCCTTCGGGCCCGCGGACTGGATCACGTTCGCCCGCGCGATCCTCGTCGGCTGCGCCGCGGCCCTGATCGCCGAGGGTGATTTTTCCCTCGGGTGGCTGGTCGGGCTGGTCGGCGTGGCGCTGCTGCTGGACGGCCTCGACGGCCAGGTGGCCCGCCGCACCGGCACGGCGTCGGAGTTCGGCGCGCGCTTCGACATGGAGGTCGACGCGTTCCTGATCCTCCTGCTGTGCATCCAGGTGTCCCGCACGCTGGGGCTGTGGGTGCTGGCGATCGGCCTGATGCGGTACGTCTTCGTCGCGGCCTCGTGGACCATGCCGTGGCTGACCGCGCCGCTGTACCCGAGCATGGCCCGGAAGACGGTGGCGGCCGTGCAGGGGGTCGTGCTGGTGGTGGCGGTGTCCGGGCTGCTGCCGGTTTCACTGGCCTTCGCGGCGGTCGCCCTCGCCCTGACCTCGCTGACCTGGTCGTTCGGCCGGGACGTCGGCTGGCTGGCCCGGCACCGCGTCGCGCCGGCCCGGATCATCACGCTCCCCCGCGCGTCCCTGCGCCGCCCCCTCGGCTACGGCCACAACCAGGCCGCCTAGCCCGGGTTGCGGGCCGCGCGGGCCCGGCGTTTGCCCTCGTGCATCGCGGCCACCCGGGCGACCGGGATCGTGTGGCCCTCCTCGACCAGGTCCGCCGGCAGCACGAACGGCTCCGGCATCTCCCCGGTCCACGGGTCGCCGCCGGACAGCAGGCCGGGGACCGTGTGGACGGTGAACTCGCCCGGCTTGACGCTGTCGACGTCGGCCCAGCGGACCGGGAACGACACCGGCATGCCCGGGCGGTGGCGCGGGCTGTAGACCGAAACCACCGTCGCGCCGCGAGACCGCGTGGAGTCCAGGAACACCTTGCCTTCGCGGCGCTCGACCACGAACTCCGTCGTGCCCAGGGCCGGGTCGATGCGCTCGGCCCGGACCGCGACTGCGCGGGTCGCGGCCGCGACGTCCTCGACCGGCTGGCCCGGCGCGAGCGGCACGAAGACGTGGACGCCCTTGGAGCCGCTGGTCTTCACCGCGCCGTCGAGGCCGTCGTTGCGCAACGCCTCTCGCACCAGCTTCGCGGCGTTCACGGCCAGCGAGAACGGGGCGTCCGGGGGCGGGTCGAGGTCGAGGATCAGGTGCGTCGGCCCGTTCTCGGGTGTCCGGAGGAACAACGACGTGTGGTACTCGATCGCGCGCTGGTTGCCGAACCACAGCAGCGTGCGCAGGTCGTTGCACAGCGCGTAGGAGACGTCCCGTTTGGACGCCTCGGCCCACATCGTGGCCCGCTCGACCCAGTCCGGGGTGTACTTCGGCAGGTTCTTCTGCATGAACGGCCCCTGCCCGCGCAGCACCCGCAGCACGGTCAGCAGCCGGTCGTGCAGCTGCGGCAGCATCCGCCCGGACACCGCCTCGAGGTAGTCGAGCAGCTCGCGCTTGGTGACGCCCGCCTCGGGGAAGACCTCCTGGTCGAGACTGCTCAGCTTGACGCCGTGCCGCATTTCGTCGCTGCTCATCGGCCCACCCTCGCGTCCCCGCGCGGAGCGGTCAACTCTCAAACAGGCGGACGTCCGGTGCGCAGCCGCCACCGCAGGTCGGCCAGGAGGACGTTGTACGGGAACCGCCGCAGCGGTCCTGGCAGGACGCGGACGACCCGGCCGAGCCCGGCCAGCAGCGCGTCGAACCGGCGCTGGTCGGCGGCGGTCCAGGGCAGCCGCATCTCGTCGCGGAAGCGCTGCGGCAGGAACCCGGTGGTCACGAACCGGTGGAACCGCCGTCCGGGCCGCGCGACGACCCGGGGCAGGAACTCCAGGTCGACGATCCGGGTGAGGTAGCGGCGGACGGTGTCGTCGATGCCGACCGCCGCCAGCCCGGCGGTCCAGTACTCCTCGAAGGCCGCGCGGTCCACGGGCCACATCTCCGGGCGCACCTGCAACGTCGTGCCCAGCGGCGCGGCGGCGGCGTAGAACCGCCCCGGCTCACCGCCGAAGAACGCGCGGTGGACGTCCTCGAAGCCTTTGTACAGGCAGGCTGCGACCCACAGCTGGAGCTCGGTGTCGAAGGCGTCGTAGGCGACCGGGCTCGCCGCCGTCGAGTGCACCCGGGCGTGCGCCCGGTTGACGCCCTGGCGGTAGGCCGCGCGCTCGGCGTCGGTGCCCATCGTCGCGACCGCGAGGTAGGTCAGCGTGGTGCGGGTCCGCTTCACCGGGTGGCGGAAGAGGTTGCCGCTGTCGACCCGGCTCTCCAAGACGCCGTACCCGACCGGCGCGCGGGACAGCTGCATGATCACGTTCGCGCTGCCGGCGAGCAGCCCGGCGCCGACGACGGCGTCGCGAAGGGCGGTGTCCGTCACCTGCCCAGGGAACGCCGTTGTTGACGGCATGTCAAGAGCGGTAGGCGGCCCGGGCGAACGCGATCAAGGCCCGCGCGGCCGGGCTCAGCGGCCCTTCCGCCCGCCACGCCAGCGCCAGCACGCCGCGCAGGCCCGGCCCGCCGATGCCGATGACCTGCAGCTCGGCCTGGTGGTACCGGCCCAGGGACTCCGGCACGATCGCCACCCCGAGCCCGCGGGTCGCCAGCTGCACCAGGACGTTCGGGTCGGCCGCCTCGAACGCGATCCGCGGCGTCAGCCCTGCCCGCGCGAAGGCCGCGTCCAGCGCCGTGCGCAGGCCGGTCCCCGGGGGCAGGGCCATCAGCGGAAGGCCGTCGAGGTCGGGGATCGTCACCTCGTCCCGGCCGGCCAAGGGGCCGTCCGGCGCGGTGACCGCCAGGAACGGCTCGTCGAGCAGCACCTGCGTCGCGATGCCGGGCGGCGGCGCGGTCGCGAGGCCGACGACGGCGAGGTCGAGCCGGCCTGCGCGCAGCGCCGCGAGCATCGTGTCGGAGTTGGCCTCGGACAGGGTGATCTCGACCGCCGGGTACCGCTCGTGGAAGCCGGCGAGGAGGTCCGGCAGCCCGACCGGGCCCGCCGACGTCACCGCGCCGATCGCGACCTGCCCGCGGACCAGCCCGGCCAGCTCTTCGACGGCTTCGCGCACACCTTGCACCGCCGCGAGCGCGGCGCGGGCGTGCGGGAGGGCGGCGGCGCCGACGTCGGTGAGCCGGACCGTCCGGCCGGAGCGGTCCAGTAGCTCCTGCCCCAGCTCTCGCTCCAGGCGTTTGACCTGGGCACTCACCCCGGGCTGGGCGACGTGCAGCCGCTCCGCGGCGCGCGTGAAGTTGCCTTCCTCGGCCACGGCCACGAAGTAGGCGAGCTGGTGCAATTCCATAAGCGTTGATTCTAGTTCGTAGAAAAACCAGATCTTGGACTTCTGATCGAGTTCACCCGAAGCTGGAAGCAGCGAACGAAAGGAGCCGAGATGAACATCCTCCGCCCAGGTCAGGACGGCTACGCCGACGAAGTCGCCGGCTTCCAGACGGCGGTGCCGAGCTCGCCCGCGGTCGTCGTCGCCGCCGAGAGCGCCGAAGACGTGGTGGCCGCCGTGCGCTACGCCACGGAACACGGGCTGACGGTCGCGGTCCAGGCCACTGGGCACGGCCTGACCGCCGGCACCGACGGGGTCCTGATCAGCACCCGCCGGATGACCGGTGTCGAGATCGACCCGGCCGCCCGCACCGCCCGCGTCGAGGCCGGGGTCCGGTGGGAGGCCGTCGTCGAAGCCGCCGGGAAGCACGGGCTGGCCCCGCTCAGCGGCTCGTCGCCGGACGTCGGCGTCGTCGGCTACACGCTCAGCGGCGGGTTCGGGCTGCTGGCCCGCCGCTACGGCCGGGCCGCCGACCACGTCAACGCCCTCGACGTGGTGACGGCCGACGGCGAGCTCCGGCGCGTCGAGCCCGGCTCGGACCTGTTCTGGGCGCTGCGCGGCGGCCGTGACGGCTTCGGCGTCGTCACGGCGATCGAGTTCGGCCTGGTCCCGGTGGCCGAGCTCTACGGCGGCAGCCTCACCTTCGACAGCGCGCACGTGCCGTCGGTGCTGCGGGCGTGGCGGACCTGGTCGGCGGCCGCGCCGGACACGCTGACGACGTCGATCGCCCTGATCCGCTACCCCGACCTGCCGGTGCTGCCGGAGCACCTGCGCGGCCGGCACGTCGCCCAGGTCCGGATCGCCTACCTCGGCGAGGACGGCGACGACCTCGTCGCGCCGCTACGGGCTGTCGCCCCCACCTTGGCGGACACGCTGCGGATCATGCCGTTCACCGAGTCCGGCTCGATCGCGGCCGAGCCGCGGCAGCCGCACGGCTACCACGGCACCAACGCGACGGTGTCCCAGCTGAACGACGCCATGCTCGACGCGGTCCTCGAGCACGCCGGCCCGGGCGCGGCGACGCCGCCGGTGCTGATCGTCGACCGGCTGGGCGGCGCGCTCGCCCGGACCCCGGAGCTCCCCGGCGTGGGCTGGGACCGCTCGGCCGAGTTCGTCGTCCGGGCGCTGTCGATGGTCGGCGACGACGGCGTCGCGGCCGTCCGGCGCACGCACGCGAAGCTGTTCGACGCGCTGGCGCCGTGGACGACCGGCCGGCTGCTGCCGTTCGTGTACGGCGAGCACACGCCGGAGGAGGTCGCGGAGAGCGTTTACCCGGCCGCGGACCTGCGCCGGCTCGGGGAGCTCCGCCGCCGTTACGACGCCGGAAACGTCTTCCGGGCGGGGTAATGCGGATCCGGGCGGGGAAATGGCCACGGAATCGGGGCCATATACTCGGCCGGTCGATCACACCGATGGGGGACCGCCTTGCGCACGATGAGCCACGAGGACTACCTCGGCATGCGGCGGTTCCCCGGCCTCGACGGCCTGCGCGCGCTCGCCGCGACGATGGTCATCTTCTTCCACTTCGGCGGGCCGAACTGGACGTGGCTGTCGGGCTGGGTCGGCGTCTACCTGTTCTTCGTGCTGTCCGGCTTCCTGATCACGACGCTGCTGCTGCGTGAACAGGACCGGACCGGCCGGATTTCGCTGTCGAACTTCTACCTCCGGCGCGTGTTCCGGATCCTGCCGCCGTACCTGGTGATCCTCGGCGGGATCATCGCGTTCGTCCTGCTGCGCGCCGAGTTCCTCGAACGCGGTTTCCCGCGCGCGCTGAAGTACTACCTGACGTTCATGAACGAGTTCTTCCCGTCGACGGCCGACCACGCCGCGGACAACTTCTTCAGCGGCTCGTGGACGCTCGGGATCGAGGAGAAGTTCTACCTCGTCTGGCCGTTCCTGCTGGTCGCGATCGGGATCGGCGCGGCGAAGCGCAAGTTCCTGCTGGTGGCCGCGGCGATGGTGGTGCTGCTGGCGGCGGTCCCGCTGACCAGCGGCTGGACCCTGGCGGGTTCGAAGGTCGCGATCTACCACTCGACCATCCACTACTTCATCCTCGCCGGCGGCTGCCTGCTGGCGATCACGCTGCACTACCGCCGCGGCTACGCGCTGCTGAAGCCGCTGACCCATCCGCTGGCGGCGATCCCGATCGTCGCGGCGTTCGGGCTGCTGCAGGTGAACCTGGACACGGTGTGGACGGCGTCGGGGCAGAACCTGTGGTGGCTGGTGGCGTACGCGCTGCTGACGATGCTGCTGCTGATCGTGCTGGTCAGCCCGGGCCCGCTGCAGTGGCTGCTCGGCACGGCCCCGATGCGCTTCGTCGGCGAGCGGTCGTACTCGCTGTACCTGCTGCAGGGACCGGTGCACTTCGTCGTGGTGCAGGCGGTGCCCGGGCTCGCCGAGAACCGGACGACCTCGGGCCTGGTGGTGTTCCTGGTCGGGCTGGCGATCGCGGACCTGATCCACCGCTGGGTCGAGAAGCCGCTGATCGACGTGGGCAAGCGGGTGATCGCCGGCAAGGAGGAGCGGCGGGAGCGGCGGCTGGCGGCGGCCCGCCCGGCGGCGTCGCCCGCCGAGCCGGCCCCCATCGGCTCCTAGCGCTCCAGGACCACGATCGGGATGACCCGGTCGGTCTTCTTCTCGTAGTCCGCGAAGCCCTCCGCGTGCGCGACCATCCCCGCGTACAGGCGGTCCCGCTCCGCACGGTCGGCGATCACCGTCGCCGTGGCCTCGAACTTCTCCGCGCCGACCTCGACGGTGACCTTCGGGTTGGCGACCAGGTTGTGGTACCAGGCCGGGTTCTTCGGCGCGCCGCCCATGGACGCTGCGATCACGTAGCGGTCGCCGTCCTTGGTGTAGACGAGCGGGGACAGCCGCTCCGCCCCGCTCTTCGCGCCGATCGTCGTGAGCAAGAGCACGTTCTTGCCCTCGAACATGCCGCCGACCTTGCCCTCGTTGGCCCGGAACTCTTCGACGATCTGCTTGTTGAAGTCGTTCATGTCGGTAGGCGTCGTCATGGGATCCCCTGTTTCTGGCCGGTACGCTCGACCGGACGCGAGGTACGCTCGAGCCGAAGCGTTTGCTTTGCAAACAAAGCTACCGAGAGGAGGCAACCGGTGTCAACGGAGGCCGGACCGAGTGTCGAGGACGGCGTGCGGCAGCTGCTGCTGCTCATGCCCCGGCTGGTCGGCCGCGCGAAACGGACACCGGTGCCGGCGGAGCTGGACGGCTGCGCGCTGGCGCCGCGGCACCTCTCGCTGCTGTCGTACCTGCTCTTCGACGGCCCGATGACGGTGACCGAGCTGGCGACCCGCCTCCAGGTGGCGCCGACGACGGCGAGCCTGATGGTCGGCGACCTCAGCCGTCAGGGCGTGCTGAACCGCGACGAGGACCCGGCCGACCGCCGCCGCACGATCGTGAGCATCACCCCGGACAAGCGCCCGGCGGTCGACGCCTGGCTGGCCCGCGGCGCCAAGGCGTGGAGCGACGCCCTGACGCCGTTGACGCCCGCCGAGCGCCGGCTGGTGATCACGACGCTGGAAGCCTACGAACGCGGCACCTGCGAAGGCCCGGGCTGCTAGTCCTCGCCGCGCTTTTCGCGGGCCAGCTTGCGCTGGGCCTCCGCGCGTTCCCGGCACCGGCGCAGGAATTCCTCGTCGTCGTCCGGGTTCGTGGCCGCGAACCGGCCCGGGCGGTCGTACTCCGGGAACGCCGGCGCGTCGCGCTCGTACCGGCCGCTGGCCCGCGCCACCGGCTGCGGACGGCCCGCCACCAGCCAGACGATCGAGCCGACCAGGGGCACCACCAGCACCAGCAGCAGCCACAGCCCCTTCGGCAGGTTGCGGCAGGACGACTCGTCCGTGGTGATCACGTCGACCAGGCAGAAGATCCACAACCCGAACGTGACGATGCCCAGCAGACCATCCAAGTACAGCAATTCCCGGCCTTCCCCCAGTCGATGAACGCGGTAAGTCTTAGCAGAGGCCGCCGGACCGTCAGCCGCGGGTCACCCGCAGCACCGCGGGCATCCGGAGATTCGGCGCCGCCACCCACGTCGTTTCCCGTTCTGTCAGGCGGAAACCACGCAACGCCGCGAGAACGCCGGTCGCGAGGGCCACGGCGTGCCGCGAGCCCGGGCAGGCGCGCGGCCCGGCGCCGAACGGCGTCCCGGCGAGCGGCACCGTGACGTCCTCGCCGCCGATCCGGCGGCGGGTGGCGAGCACCGGCTGCTCGGCGGGTTTTCCGGTCAGCGACGCGAAAAGCCCGTTGCCGATCAGGCCCGCGGTGGCGTCGCAGGCCTGGACGAGCAGGCCGATCCGAGCCGCCGCGGCTTCGGTCGGCCCGCCGCAGGCCGCGAGCAGCCTCGTCAACGCGGCCTCGGCGGCCGCATCGGGCGTCATGTGCGGGTGGTACGCGGCCGCGACCAGTGCCACGTCGGCGGAAACGTCCGGCAGGCCCAGCGCTTCGGCGAGCACGCCGACCGGCACCGGGCGCGCGATCGTGGCCATCACGTCGACGACGTCGAGACCGGCCATGATCCGGCTCGTGCGTTCGGAAGCGTTGTGCTGCAACGTATCCACGTCTACCGGCGCCAGCGCGTCCACCGCCAGCGCCCGGCGCCGCGTGTGGTCGGGGCCGTTGCTGAACCGGGCGACGGACGCGCGCAGCCAGGCGACGCTGCCCGGCGGAACTTCGGTGGGCACGGGCGGAACGGGAGCGGAAAGCGCAGTCATCCGGCGAAGTTAGCCGCGGGAAACGTCGGCGACGGCCGAAGCTCAGTAACATCCGGGGCTTCGCCCCGGGCCGGGGGCTCCGCCACCCGGAACCCCCAAAAGCCTCAGAGCACCGAAGACACCGGGAACCACATCGCCTGCGGGCCATTGCAGCGCGTCACGCGGGGGACGTCGTGCTGGAACCACCACGCCTCGGTGACCCGGCCGTCCGGCAGCCGGTACGTCGGCGGGCCGGCGACGCGGGCGAGGCCGGCGGCCTGCAGCGACCGCGCGCTCGCCACGTTCCCCACCTCGGCGCCCGCCCGGACCCGCGGCAGGCCCAGGTGGTCGTGCGCCAGGGTCAGGCCGGCCGCGAACAGCACCCGGCCGTGGCCGCGGCCGCGGTAGTCCGGGGCGAGGTAGCCGCCGGTCTCCGGGCCGCCGTCCTCGCCGGTGTGCACGCTGACCAGCCCGACGCAGCGGTTGGCCTCGACGTCGATCATCACCAGGTCGACCGACTGCGGGTCCGGCGCCGCCCAGTCGGGGCCGGTGCCGGGCACGACCCGCAGCGCGTCCGCCCGCGCCGGCTCGGCGACGATCGAGTCGCGCTGCCAGCCGAGCCAGCGCTGCGCGGCCGGATCGCTGCCGCAGGCGACCGCGGCGGCGTACTCCCACGCGGTCGGGGTGCGGAAGAGGAAGCGACCGGCACGCACCACATGGCCCTGCCGGTCGCAGGCCCGCTTGGTCATCAGGCGGCCGCGGCGGGTGAGCCGGTCGAAGATCCCCTTGGTGGCTGGCAGCATCGCGGCGAAATCGTAGCGGAGCGATCCGGGCGGGAGTTGCTATCGTGGCCCGATGACGGCCGTACCCGACGCAACCGAACTGGACGGCTCCGGCCGGGCAGCCCAGCCGCGTCAGCTGATCGTGACGGTGTACGGCCTCTATTCGCGCACCGAAGGCGGCTGGCTCTCGGTCGCGTCGCTGATCGACCTGCTGGCCGCCGTCGGCGTCGACGAGCCCGCCGTGCGCTCGTCCATCTCCCGGCTGAAGCGGCGCGGGATCCTCGAAGCGGTGCGCCGCGACGCGACGGCGGGCTACGAGCTGTCCGACGAAGCCCGCGAGATCCTGCGCGAAGGAGACGAGCGGATCTTCCGCCGCGGCCGCGCGACCCCGGCCGACGGCTGGCTGCTCGCGGTGTTCTCGGTGCCGGAGACCGAACGCCACAAGCGCCACCTGCTGCGCACCCAGCTGGCCCGGATGGGCTTCGGCACCGCGGCCTCCGGCGTCTGGATCGCGCCGGCCCACCTCCACGGCGCGACCGAGGAGGCGCTGACCCGGCTCGGCCTGGCCGGGTACGCGGACCTGTTCCGCGCCGACCACCTGGCGTTCGGCGACGTCGCGGCGAAGGTCCGCGAGTGGTGGGACCTCGACCGCCTGGACGAGCTGTACACGACGTTCCTCGACGAGCACGGCCCGGCGTTGCGCCGCAAGCCGGTGACCGAGCAACAGGCCTTCGCCGACTACGTCCGGGTCCTGACCGGCTGGCGGCGGATGCCTTACCTCGATCCCGGTCTGCCGGCGGAATTCCTGCCCCGCGACTGGTCCGGAATCCGCGCGGCGGAGCTGTTCTTCGAGCTGCACGCCCAGCTGGAGACGCCGGCCCGGGCGTATGTCGCGAAGGCGATCAACCTCGGCTGAGCACCGCGAAGCCCTGGACCTCGACCAAGGCTTCCTCGTCCCACAGCCGGGCCACGCCGATGCCCGCCATCGCCGGGTACTCCGTGCCCGCGAGCCGCTTCCAGACCCGGCCGATCTCGCGGGCGTGGGCGCGGTAGTCCGCCATGTCGACGATGTAGATCGTCACGCTGCACAGGTCCGATGGGCAGCCGCCCGCCGCGCGCAGGGACGCCAGGAGATTGCCGAGCGCGCGTTCGAACTGCTCGACGACGCCGTCGCCGACGATCCGGTTCGACGCGTCCAGTGCGGTCTGCCCGGCGAGGAAGACGACCCGGCCCTCCGCCACCACCGCGTGCGAGAACCCGGACGGCTTGCCCAGCTCCGGCGGGTTGATGCGTTCCATGCGCCCACCGTACGCCATCTTTCGCGTTATTGACGGTCGTAGTGGTGACGACATACCCTGGGGACGTGCGTATCGCGGTCATCGGTGGCGGCCCGGCGGGTCTGTACTTCGCCGCGCTCGCGAAACAGCTCGGTCCCGGCCACGAAATCACCGTCTGGGAGCGCAACGCCCCGGACGACACCTTCGGCTTCGGCGTGGTGTTCTCCGACGAGACGCTCGGCGGCATCGAGCACGCCGACGCGGCCGTGCACGAGGCGATGAAGGCGGAATTCGCCCGGTGGGACGACATCGACGTGCACTACCGCGGCACGGTCACCACCTCGGGCGGCCACGGCTTCGCCGCGATGAGCCGCAAGCGCCTGCTCGGCATCCTGCAGGCCCGCTGCGGCGAACTCGGCGTCGGCCTGCACTTCCGGGAGGAGGCGCCGGCCGACCTGTCGGGGTACGACCTGGTCGTCGCCGCCGACGGCGTCAACTCGGCGACGCGCACGCGGTACGCCGAGACGTTCCGGCCGAGCGTCGAGACGCGCCGGTGCCGGTACATCTGGCTGGGCACGGACCTGGTGTTCGACGCCTTCAAGTTCTACGTCCTCGAAACGCCGGCCGGGATCATGCAGATCCACGGCTACCCCTACGGCCGCGACGGCAGCACCTTCATCCTCGAGGTCCAGGAGGACGTCTGGCAGCGGACGTTCGGCCCGATCGCGGCGACCGCGCTGAAGCCGGGCGAGAGCGACGAAAAGTCGATCGCCCTGATCCGCGAACTCTGCGCCGGCGTCCTCGACGGCCACCAGGTCATGGCGAACAACTCGAAGTGGGTGTCCTTCGGGACGGTCCGCTGCGAGACGTGGGTGCACGAGAACGTCGTCCTCCTCGGCGATGCCGCGCACACCGCGCACTTCTCGATCGGCTCCGGCACGAAGCTCGCCATGGAGGACGCGCTCGCGCTCGCCGCGTGCCTGCACGAGAACGACGGCGTCGCCGAGGCCCTCAAGGCGTACGAGCTGGAACGGCGGCCGGTCGTCACGTCGACGCAGCGCGCCGCGCAGGCCAGCCTGGAGTGGTTCGAGAACATCGCGCAGTACGCCCACCAGGAGCCGCCGCAGTTCGCGTTCAACATCCTGACGCGCAGCCGCCGCGTCACCTACGACAACCTCCGCCTGCGCGACCCGGAGTTCGCGGCCGAGCTCGACCACTGGTTCGCGCGCAAGCTCGGGACGACGTCGCGGCCGCCGATGTTCCAGCCGTTCTCCCTGGGCGGGCTGGAGCTGCCCAACCGGATCGTCGTGTCCCCGATGGACATGTACTCCGCCGCCGACGGCGTGCCGGGCGACTTCCACCTGGTGCACCTGGGCAGCAAGGCCCTGGGCGGGGCCGGGCTGGTGATGACCGAGATGGTCTGCGTTTCCCCCGAAGGCCGGATCACGCCGGGCTGCGGCGGACTGTACACATCGGAACAGGAAGCGGCCTGGAAGCGGGTCGTCGACTTCGTGCACGCGCAGACACCCGCGCGCATCGGCGTCCAGTTGGGACACTCCGGGCGCAAGGGGTCGACGAAACTGATGTGGGACGGCATCGACGAGCCGCTCCCGTCCGGCAACTGGGAGGTCTGCGCACCTTCACCCCTGCCGTACTCGGACCGCAACCAGGTCCCGCGCGAACTGTCCACTTCGGAGCTTTCGGAGATCCGCTCGCAGTTCGTCGCCTGCGCCGAGGCGGCCGCTCGCGCCGGGTTCGACGTCCTCGAACTGCACTGCGCGCACGGCTATCTGCTGTCGTCGTTCCTGTCCCCGCTGACCAACCAGCGAACCGATGCCTACGGCGGCTCGCTGGAGAACCGGCTGCGGTTCCCCCTCGAGGTCTTCGACGCCGTCCGCGCGGTGTGGCCCGCTTCCCGGCCCATGACGGTCCGGATCTCGGCGACCGACTGGTGCGAGGGCGGCCTCGACGCCGACGACGCCGTCGAGATCGCGCGGGCGTTCGCCGCCCACGGCGCCGCGGGCATCGACGTCTCGACCGGCCAGGTCGTCAGCGAGGAGCGCCCGCAGTACGGCCGCAGCTACCAGACGCCGTACGCCGACCGGATCCGCAACGAAATCGGTGAAGAGTACGGGATCGCGGTGATCGCGGTCGGCGCGATCTCCTCCTACGACGACGTCAACTCGCTGATCTTGGCCGGCCGCGCGGACCTCTGCGCGCTGGGCCGCACGCACCTCTACGATCCACAGTGGACTCTGCATGCGGCGGCCGAGCAGGGGTACCCGATGCCGTGGCCGAAGCCGTTCGCCGCCGGCAGCCGCAAGCCGCAGACGGGCCGGTCCGACGGGCCGGAGCCACGGCTCGACCTCGTCCGGTCGGGACCGGCCGGCACCGCCCATGCCCGCTGGCGACCGGGAGCTTCGTCATGACCTTCACCCTCGATGCCGATCAGCAGGCGTTCGCCGCCGACGTGCGGCGGCTGGCGGCCGAGCAGCTGCTCCCGCTGGCCGAGTCCGGTGTGGAGGGTGCGGTGAACCGCCCGCTCCTCAAGGCGATGGGCGCGCTCGGCCTGCTGGCGCGGCTCTTCCCCGGCGTCGCATCGGGCACGCCGTCGAGGCAGGCAGCCGCGACGGACCTGTGCATCCTGCGCGAGAACCTCGCCACGGTGAGCACGGAAGCCGAGACGGCGCTGGCGTTGCAGGGCCTGGGAAGCTACCCGGTGCTGCAGTCCGGACAGGACGAACAGGTGGCACGCTGGCTCCCGGCGGTGGCGGCGGGTGACGCGGTGGCGGCGTTCGCCCTGACCGAACCGGACGCGGGTTCGGACGCGGCCGCGCTGTCCCTGGCGGCGGAGCCCGACGGCGACGGCTGGCGGCTCACCGGGACGAAGATGTGGATCTCCAACGCCCCGGAAGCGGACTTCTACACGGTGTTCGCCCGCACGACCCCGGGCGCGGGCTCCCGCGGGGTCAGCGCGTTCGTCGTCCCGGGCGACCGCGCGGGCCTGTCCGGCGAGCACCTGGACCTGGTGAGCCCCCACCCGATCGGCACGCTGACGTTCGACGGCGTCGAAGTCCGGCGCGAGGAACTGCTCGGCGAAGAGAACCGCGGTTTCACCGTGGCCATGCGGACGTTGGATCTGTTCCGCCCCAGTGTCGGCGCGTTCGCCGTCGGGATGGCCCAGGCAGCGTTGGACGCGACCGTTTCCCACACCGGCACGCGGGAAGCGTTCGGCGGCCCGTTGATCAAGCAGCAGGCGGTGGCGCACACCCTGGCCGAGATGGCCACGCGAACGGAAGCGGCCCGGCTGCTGGTGTACGCGGCGGCGGGCGCCTACGACGCGGGCGAGCAGAACCTCGGTGGCCGCGCGGCGATGGCGAAGCTGTTCGCGACGGAGGCGGCCCAGTTCGTCGTGGATTCGGCGGTCCAGCTGCACGGCGCCCGCGCGTTGCGCCGCGGGCACCTGCTGGAGCACCTGTACCGCGAGGTCCGGGCGCCCCGGATCTACGAGGGCGCATCCGAGATCCAGCGGACGATCATCGCGCGCTGGCTGGCTTCGGGCGCCGGTCGAGCCACCACTGGCTGAGCAGCAGCAACGTGAGCAGGCTCATCGTGCCCGACAGCGTCGAGGCCGCTTGGATGAGCGCGCCCTTCTCCGGGTACCACGGGCCGAGGCCCAGGAACGCCAGCGGGGCATACACCCGGCTCAGCAGGGTGTTCATGGTCATCGCGAAGCTCCGGACCATCCATTTCCGGTGGTCGGCGTACCGGCGCCGCCGGATCGCCCGCCAGCCCGCGATGGTGAACCCGAGCCACAACAGCGCGCCGGCGACGTTCAGCGCGCCGGCGGCGGGACCGAACGGGCTGAACAAACCGATGGTCAGCGCCATCAGCGCCGACGGAATCGCCCCGGCGAAGACGTAGACCCGGCCGATTCTGCGGTGGATGACCGGATGCGTCCGGCGCAGCCAGGGCCAGATCTGCAGGATGACCCCGACGATGGCCACGCTGCCGAAGAGGATGTGCCCGACGAGGAACCAGTAGTGCGCGGGAAAACCGGCGGGCGCGGGAACACGCGACTGCGCCGGATCGAAGGTGAGGTAGGGCGGCACCGAATAGGCGAGAAACGCGGCGACGACCAGCGCGAGTGGCGCCACCCATGGCCGCCGCCACCACTTCGGTTGCGGCTGAACGGATGCGGGTCTGACTTCCGTGCGGACGGTCATGGCTCTCCCCCGAGTCGCCGGGCAGGGACTTCTCCCGATCGACGCTAGGGACATCCCGGAGGGCCGGCCATGGGGTGGGCCACCACAACCCCGGTAGGGCCCACCCCACCGGCTCAAAGCATCGCGAAGACGGTCGACTCGCCGATCCGGCCGACCGGGCCGCTGCCCCGCCGATGGTTTCTCAGCTCACACCTCACGGCCTGCGCGACGCAGTCGACGACAGTGATGCTGCGAACACCGCAAATGCCGATCAGGAAGCTTCCTCCGGCGATATCGGCCAGCCCCCGGGCGAGAATCCGGGTCGCTTCGGGCAGCCCGGTCAGATCACCGGGGAAACGGTGGAGCACGAGACACCCGTACGGGCAACCACCACCGACGACGAGCGGCCGGGGGAACACGATCCGCCCGGCATCGAGTTCCCGCCCGAGCCGCTGCGCGAACGCGGTGGCACCGCAGGGATCCAAATGCGCGTCCGCCGCTGCGAACACGGCCACCGCCAATGAACGGTCCATCCGCCTCCCCTTTCCTGCGCACGGTTACACCGAACCGCGGCTGAGGCGCTGGGCCCATCGGCCGTACCGATCGTGCACATCGTGTGCGAATTCTGCAAAATCGGTCGTCACCGCCCAGGCCGGGCTACCGTGAAAGCATCGACCCCGCTCAGGGGAGGCCACGATGAGTCGTGACGGCGCAGCCGGCCACCTGCCCGGCCGGCCGCACCGGCCCGGCGACGTCGTGCGGATCGCGCAATCCGCTGCGGGATGGACGCAGACGGCGTTGGGCCGCCGGTGCGGCTGCTCGGCCAGCCAGATCTCCCGCTGGGAAACCGGCCGGTCACCCCTTCGTGACGTCGGGGTTCTCCGCCTTTTGGCCGGCGCGCTGGACTTGCCGATCGAGGTCTTCGGACTCATCCCGGATAACCCACACGGTGTGTCCGGCAGGACGCCACCGGTCCGGTGGCCTACTGTTGGCCCGGTTCCGGTGACGACACCCGAGGAGGACGACCCGATGCGGCGTCGCACTTTGCTCGCCGGGGCGGGCGGGTTGGCCGCCGGTGCGCTGGCCGGTGCCGGCCCGGCGTACGGTGCCGCCGATCCGATCCGGTCGCTCGGGACCGCGCTGCTGAACCCGCCCATCGAGAACGCGGAGCCGGTCTCGCTCGACGAACTCCGGCGGGCCGTCGCCGTGGTCCGGTCGAGTTTCCAGCAGGCGAAATACGGTGACGTGGCCACGCTGATGCCGAAGGTGCTGGCACGGACCATGGCCACTCGCGCGGAACTCGACAGCACGGACGGCGTGGCCATGGCCAACCGGTACCTGGCCGAGCTCTACACCTTGACCACGGAACTCATGATCAAGGTCAGCGACGACCGGCTCGCCTGGACAGCGGCGGACCGGGCGCTGCAGGCCGCGGACGCCTGCGGCGACGTCCTCACCCAGTCGACCACCCGGCGCAGCTGGGGAATCGTGTTGCGCCGCTCGGGCCAGGCCGACACCGCGCGCCAGCTCGTCCTCGACACCGCCGCGGCCCTTCAGCCCAGCCTGCACCGCGGTCCCGAACACCTGTCCGTCTACGGGACGCTCCTCCAAACCGGTGCGTACACCGCCGCCGTGGACGGCGACCGGGACACCGCGAAGTCGTTGATCGCCGAAGCGAGCGACGCCGCGGCGAGAGTCGCGGCGGGCCCGTATGCGACCGCCTTCAACCCCATCGCCGTCGGGCTCTACCAGGTCAGCATCGCCCGGGTTCTCGGCGATTCCGGCGCCGCGATCGAACACGCACGCCGCATCGATCCAGGCGCGATTCCGGTGGTCGAGCGGCGCGCCCGCTACTACTCGGACGTGGCCCGCGCCTTCCACCAATGGGGCAAGCCGGAGCCGTGCTACCGCGCTCTGCTGGCCGCCGAACAGGCGTCGCCCGACGAAGTCCGCTACCGCCCGGCCATCCACCGGATCACCGAAAGCCTGATCCGGCACCCGAACGCCCGCCACTTCCCTGGCTTGACCGCGTTCGCGCGCCGGACCGGCGTCCCAGTCTGACTCAGCTGCCGCGGACCCGGCGGACCGTGTCGCGGTAGAAGTACCCGCTCTGCTTGATCGTCCGCTCCTGCGTCTCGTAATCCACCCGGATCAACCCGAACCGCTTCGCGTACCCGTACGCCCACTCGAAATTGTCCAAAAGGGACCAGGCGAAGTACCCGCGAACGTCCGCCCCCGCCTGACGGGCCGCCGCGACGGCCGCGATGTGCGAAGCCAGGTACGCCGTTCTGCCGTCGTCACGCACGAAGCCGGAAGAGTCCGGGTCGTCGTCGAAGGCCGAGCCGTTCTCCGTGATGTACATCGGCAGGCCCGGGTAGTCCCGGCCCAGCCGGGTCAGCAGCTCCGTGAACTTGCCCGGCAGGATTTCCCAGCCCATCGCCGTCGTCGGCTCGCCGAACGGGACCACCCGTGATGCCGGGACGCCGTCCGCGTCCACCGCCGAGCCCGACTCGTCCACGCCCGAGAACTGCTGGCCGAAGTAGTAGTTCACGCCGAGGAAGTCCAGCGGGGTGGAAATGACCGAGAGATCGCCGTCCTGGACCGGGAGGCGTACTCCGCGGGCGGCCAGGTCGTCCACCACGTCCGCCGGGTAACGGCCGTGGACCAGCGGGTCCAGGTAGATCCGGACGCCGAGGCCGTCCGCCTGGCGGGCCGCGCGGACGTCCTCCGGGGAGTCCGTCGCCGGGTCGGCCGTGCACATGTTGAGCGTGATCCCGAACTGCGTGTCCGCCGGGGCCGCCTCGCGCATCCGCTGCACCGCCAGGCCGTGGCCGAGCAGCAGGTGGTGCACCGCGTGCATCCCCGCCGCGTAGTCGCGGCGGCCCGGCGCCATCACGCCGTGGACGTACCCGTGCATCGCCGAGCACCACGGCTCGTTCAACGTCGTCCAGTGGCGGACGCGGTCCTTCAAGGCGTCGAACACCAGCATCGCGTAGTCCGCGAACCGGTACGCCGTGTCGCGGGCCGGCCAGCCGCCCGCGTCCTCGAGTTCCTGCGGCAGGTCCCAGTGGTACAGCGTCAGCCACGGCGTGATCCCGCGGCTCAGCGTCTCGTCGACGAGCCGGTCGTAGAACCCGATGCCCGCTTCGTTGACGCCGCCGCGGCCGCGGGGCTGGACCCGGGGCCACGCCACGGAAAACCGGTAGGTGTCCGCCCCGAGCGAGCGCACCAGCTCGATGTCGGACGGCATCCGGTGGTAGTGGTCGCACGCCACGTCCCCGGTGTCGTTGTTGTCGATCGCCCACGGCACCTGGCAGAAGGTGTCCCAAATGGACGGGGTGCGCCCGTCTTCCGCGACCGCGCCTTCGATCTGGTACGCGGCGGTCGCCACGCCCCAGCGGAAGTCCGGCGGCAGGGTGTCGATCAGCGCCTGCTGCTCGGCGGTCGCGGCGGTGGTCTCGGTCAAGGCGGCTCTCCTCCAGTGGTTACCGGACAGGACGGTCAAGGAGCGACTGGGTGCAGCCAGCACGCCACTTCGCGCGCGGGGTCGCCGGGCGTGCCCAGCAGCGGCACGCGGTCGGGGCACGGCTCGAAAGCCTTGGGACACCGAGGGTGGAACGCGCAGCCGGACGGCATCCCGCGGGTGTCCGGTGGCGACCCGGGGATCCCGGCCAGCTCGCGCCGCGGCCCGCGCAGCGCGGGGAACGAGTTGAGCAGGCCGTGGCTGTACGGGTGCAGCGCGTCCCGGTAGAGGTCGGCCGCCGGCGCCTGCTCGACGATCCGGCCGCCGTACATGATCGCGATCCGGTCCGAGAACTCCACCAGCAGCGACAGGTCGTGCGTGATGAACAGGACCGAGAACCCGAGCCGTTCCCGCAGTTCCACCAGCTGGCCGAGGATCTGCCGCTGCATCACGACGTCGAGCGCGGTGGTGGGTTCGTCCATGATGACGATCCGCGGCTCCAGCGCGAGCGCCATCGCGATCATCACGCGCTGCCGCATGCCACCGGACAGCTGGTGCGGGTACGCCTCCAGCCGGTCGGCCGAAATCCCCACCAGCTTCAGCAGATCTTTCGCGCGCGCGATGCGGCCCGCCTTCGTGGTCCGCGGTTCGTGCGCCTTGATGACGTCGACCAGCTGCGTGACCACCTTGTGCACCGGGTTCAGCGAGTTCATCGCGCCCTGGAACACGATGGACGTCTCCGCCCAGCGGAAGTCCCGCAGCTGCTTGTCCGTCAGCTTCAGCACGTCATACGGCTCGCCGTCCGCGGGGTGGTAGATCACCTCGCCGCCGCGGATGACGCCCGGCGGGGCCAGCAGCCGGGTCAGTCCGTAGGCCAAAGTGGACTTCCCGCTGCCGCTTTCCCCGGCCAGGCCGAGGACCTCGCCGCGGTGCAGCGTCAGGTGCACGTCCCGGACCGCGCGCACGGCCTCGTCGCCGACGCCGTAGTCGACGTCGAGGCCCTTGATCTCCAGCACCGGGTCCATCATGGCCGTTCCTCCCGCCCGAGGACGGGCGTGAAGCCCACCCGCATGCGATGCGTCTTCCCGTCGGCGCCGCGCACGCGGGCCTTGCCGCTGCCGCGCAGCCGCGGGCTGACGAACTCGTCGATGCCGAAGTTGAGCAGGGACAACGCCGTGCCGAGGATGGCGATCGCCAGCCCGGCCGGCACGAACCACCACCACGCGCCCTGCGCCAGTGCCTGCTGGCTCTGCGCCCAGAACAGGATCGTGCCCCAGTTCCAGTTGGACAGTCCCGAGACACCGACGAAGGCCAGGGTGATCTCCGACATCACGGCGAAGATCACCGTGCCGACGAAGCTGGACGCGATCACCGCGGTCAGGTTCGGCAGGATCTCGAAGAAGATGATCCGCCACGTCGACTCGCCGGTCGCCCGGGCCGCTTCGACGTATTCCCGGCCTCTCAGCGACAACGTCTGCGCCCGCAGCACCCGCGCGCCCCACGCCCACGACGTGAAGCCGATGATCACCGCGACCAGGATGTCGCCGCCGGTGGGCACCGCGCTGCCGATGATGATGATCAGCGGCAGGGCCGGGATCACCAGGAACACATTGGACAGTGCCGAGAGTCCTTCGCCGGGGGTGCCGCCGAGGTAGCCGGACGTCACGCCGACGATCACCGCGAGGATCGTCGCCACGATCCCGGCGGCCAGCCCGACCAGCATGACGCTGCGGGTGCCGACCACGACCTGGCTGAAGATGTCCTGGCCGAGGTGGGTGGTGCCGAACCAGTGCCGGCCCGACGGCGGTTCCAGCAGGTCGCTGCTGCGCGCCGACGGGTCGTAGGGCGCGATCCAGTCGCCGATGACCGCGATCACCAGGAAGAAGCCGATGACGGCGACCCCGGTGACGGTCTTCCCGCCGGCGAGGAACCGGAAGCGGCGCCGGCGGGCGACCGCTTCGAGCGGGAGGGCTTGGGCGGCCTTGACGTCCGCCGCGGGTACGGCCATGTCAGCCCTCCTTCCGGGTGCGCGGGTCGAGCGCCAGGTAAGCGACGTCGGCGAGCAGGTTCGCCACCAGCACCGAGAGCGTGATGATCAGGAAGATGCCCTGCATCAGCGGGTAGTCCTGCGAGCCGACGGCCTGGAACAGCTGGTAGCCGACGCCGGGGTAGGAGAAGACGATCTCCACCAGCAGCGTGCCGCCGACGATGAACCCCAGCGCCAGCGCGAAGCCGGACACGCTCGGCAGCAGCGCGTTGCGTGCCGCGTACCCGACCATCACCCGGCGTTCCGGCAGGCCCTTGGCGTGCGCGACGGTCACGTAGTCCTCCGACGCGACGGTGACCATCATGTTGCGCATGCCCAGGATCCAGCTGCCCATCGAGCTGATCAGGATGGTGAGCGCGGGCAGCAGGCTGTGCTGGATCGCGCTGCCGATGAACGAGCCGTCCCAGCCGGGCACGGTGCCCGGGTCGTAACCGCCGGACGACGGGAAGAAACTGCCCGGGCCGGCCAGGATCGTCAGGGCGATCAAGCCGAGCCAGAAGTACGGGATGGACGACAGGAACGTCGTCACCGGCAGCAGGCCGTCGACCCACGAGCCGCGTTTCCAGCCGGCGACCACGCCGAGCCCGGTGCCGATCGCGAAGCCGACGACGGTGGTGATGCCGACCAGGATGATCGTCCACGGCAGACTGTCACTCAGCAGGTCGGACACCGGCGTCGGGAAGAACGTGAACGAGATCCCGAGGTCGCCACGGAACAGCTGGCCCCAGTAGTCGAAGTACTGGGAGATCAGGCTTTCGTTCTTGTCGAGTCCGAACAGGACGTACAGCGACTCGATGGCGTCCGCGCTGATCATGCCCTGGTTCTTGGCGATCAGCGACTGCACCGGGTCGCCCGGGATCAGCCGCGGGATGAAGAAGTTGATGGTGACGGCGGCCCACGCGGTGAAGACGTAGAAGCCCAGCCGCTGCAGCAGGTACCTCATCGGGCGGCTCCGTCGTAGAGCCAGCACGCGGCCCAGTGGCCGGGCGCGTCGCCGACGTCGAACCGCGGCGGCAGCTCGGTCTCGCACCGCGCCATCGCGACCGGGCAGCGCGGGTGGAACCGGCAGCCGGACGGCGGGTCGATCAGGCTGGGCGGCTCGCCGGACCCGCGTTCGGCCGGCGTCTCCGAGGGGTCGCCGCCGCCCGCGATCCGGTCCGGGTCGGGCGCGGATTCGATGAGCAGCCGGGTGTACGGGTGCGCCGGCCGCTGCGTGATGGTTTCGCTGTCGCCGCCCTCGACCATCCGGCCCGCGTACATCACCATGGTCTCGTCGGCGAAGTAGCGCGCGGACGCGATGTCGTGGGTGATGTACAGGATCGCCAGGTGCAGGCGTTCCTTCAGGTCGCGCAGGAGGTTCAGCACCCCGAGCCGGATCGAGACGTCCAACATGGACACCGGTTCGTCGGCCAGCAGCGCCTCCGGGTCGGCGCCGAGCGCCCGCGCGATCGCGACACGCTGGCGCTGACCGCCGGACAGCTCGTGCGGGAACTTGTCGATGTACCGCTCGGGCGGGGTCAGCTGGACGCGGGAGAGCAGGTCGCGCAGGGACTCCTCGAGGTCGTCACCCGCCCGGCCGTGGATCTTCAGCGCCCGCGTGAGGTGGTAGCGCACGGTGTGCACCGGGTTCAGCGACGCGAAGGGGTCCTGGAAGATCATCTGGACCCGGCGAGCGTAGGCCCGGAACGCCCTGCCGTGCTTGACGTTCACCGTTTCGCCGTGCAGGCGGATGTCCCCGCCGGTGCGCGGGTAGAGGCCCGCGAGCAGCCGCGCGACCGTCGACTTGCCCGAGCCGGACTCGCCGACGAGCGCGGTGACGCGGCCCCGCCGGAGCGTCAGGTTCACGTCGTCGACGGCCTGGATGGCGCGGCGCGGACCGGTCAGCGCCGCCCGCCCCTTGCGGCGGACCGGGAAGTGTTTCGTCAGGCCCGCGGCTTCGAGGACCACGGGGAGGTCCCCCTCCGACCCGACGGCGACGGGGTCGGAGGGGGCCGGGGAGGCCGCGTCGCCGCGGCCGTCCCCGTGTTCGGTCATCAGTGAGTCCGCCATCGTCAGGCCGCGGGCTTGAGGTGCAGGACGATGTCGAGCGCGTTGCGCAGCGTCGGCTGGGCCGGCGCGTACGGGTTGGCGTCGTCGGGCCAGCCGACCCAGTTCTTCGTGCTGTACTCGCCGCCGGAGTTGGCCGCCGACGTCGGGATCATCGGCTGCTGCTCGATCATGATCTTCTGCAGCGTCGCCATGGCGGCGGTACGGGCGGCGTCGTCCTCGGCGTTGGCGTAGGTCTCCAGCGCCTTGGTCGCCTCGTCGTTCTTGTAGCGGCCGTAGTTGCCGTTGATGCCGCCCTGGCCGGTCGGCTTGTAGCGGTTGCCGTCCATGACGTCGCGGTACATGTCGTACGGCGTGGACCCGTCGTTGGTCCAGTGCATCAGGCCCTCGAAGTCACCGGTGTCGACCGACTTCATCCAGGCGTCCTGGTTCATCTTGTCGACCGTGGCGGTGATGCCGATCTGCGCCAGGTTGTCCTTGATGATCTCCAGGTCGGTGATGTAGTCCGACCAGCCCGACGGGACGGTGAGCTTGATGGTGACCGGCTTGCCGCTCGGGTCGGCCAGCTTGTCGCCGTTGAACTTGTAGCCCGCGCCGGTCAGCAGCGCCTTCGCGCCCGGGACGTCGACCTGGACCGACTGGCCCTTGTACTGCGGCGCGATGAACGGGTCGCCCGCCGGGGTCGGGATGCCGGTGACCTGGTCGTTCTTCGGGTAGAAGTAGCCGGCCTCGCCCTGGTTGAAGACGTCGTCGCGGTTGATCACCTTGTTGATCGCCTGGCGCAGCTTCGGGTCGTTCCACGGCGCCTTTTCGGTGTTGAACCACAGGCCGTGGACGGCCAGCTGCGCGGGGAACCACAGCTTGTAGTGCTGCGGGTCCTTGTTGGTGTAGACGGCCTTGTAGTTCGGGATGAACACGAAGCTCCACTCGGAAGCCCCGTTGACCAGCGCGTTCACCTGCGCGTTGTTGTCGGTGTAGGAGGTGTAGCGGATCTCCTTGACCTTCGGCGCTTCCTGCCAGTAGCCGCTGTCGCGCCGCGTGACGATCATCGTCTGCGGGGTGGCCGACTTCAGCGTGTACGGGCCGGTGCCGATCGGGTTCTTCACCAGGTCGAGCGCCGGGTCCTTGACGTCCTTCCAGACGTGCTTCGGCACGACCAGGGTCTGCAGGATCTTGACCTGGTTGACGAACTGCGAGCCGTCGAAGGCCAGGGTGACCTGGTTGCCGGCCGCGGTGATGTCCTTGTACGGGACGGCGTCGACGTTCAGCGCCTTGTTGTCGCGCAGCAGCTGGAAGGTGTAGGCGACGTCCTCGGCGGTCATCGGCTGGCCGTCGGAGAACTTGACGCCGTCACGGACGGTCAGGACCAGCTTCTTGTAGTTGTCCGACCAGTCCCACTTGGTGGCCAGCCACGGCTTGCCCGGCTCCTGCGGCTTGACGCGGTTCAGCATGACGAGGGGCTCGTAGATCATCCACCGGTAGCCCATGTTCGACAGGGCGGAGGTCTCCAGGAACGGGTTGTTGTTCTCCGCCTGCGGGCCGTCCGGCTTGCCGACGTTGAGCACGGCGTCCGGGTTGCTCTGGGCGGCGTTGGAGCTCCCGCCCGAGCACGCCGTGAGCCCGCTCAAGGCGGTGATGGCAACGAGCGCTGCGACGATGGAGCGCTTGACTCGCATCGGTTCCTCCTGGTCATCGACGACTTACTTGCTGTCGACTGGTAGCGAGCCCCGACCGCCGGCGACCGAACGACGTCCCGAAGTCAACCCGGGTGACTCGGGTCACGTCAATAACACGGCGGTAACTTTTTGTGCCTAAGTTTAAGTACTGAAAGAACTGGCGGTCTGGACCTGTTGATCGAACTACTCCTTGCGACGCAAGGGTTTCAGCCGTTGCGGCCGCCGTTCGCCAGCAGCTGGGCGATCGGCAGGGTCGCGGCGCCGAGCGCGACCGCCTCGGGACCGAGCCGGCCGAGGACGACCTCGGTGCGCTCGGCCAGGTAGTCCAGGGCGTGCCGCTCGACGGCGTCCCGGACGGCCGGGAGGATCGCCTGCCCCATGATCGCCCCGGCCGAGCCGGAAAGCACCACCCGATCGGGGCTGAGCAGGTTGATCAGGTTGGCGATGCCGATGCCCAGGTACTCGCCGGTCTCGGCGAGCACGTCGGCGGCCGGACCGCCGGTGGCCGCCTCCTCGACGATCCGGGCCAGTTCGCCGTCGCTTTCATCCCCGATGACCGGTTCCCTGCCGACGCGGGCGGCGTAGTGGCGGACGATCGCCTCGGTGCCGACGTAGGCCTCCAGGCAGCCGTGCGAGCCGCACCGGCACGCCGCCCCGGCCGCCTTGACGACGGTGTGCCCCCACTCGCTGGTCGTGATGCCGGGGTGCGACCGCCCGGCCGTCGCGACCGCGGCCCCGACCCCCACGCCGAGCAGGGCGACGATGGCGCGTTCGGCGCCCCGGCCGGCGCCGCGCCAGGTCTCGGCCTGGCCGAGCGTGCGGGCGCGGTTGTCGAGGTGCAGCGGCGCGTGGATGTGCGGGTGGATCAGCTCGGCGAAGTTCACGCCCTGCCAGCCGAGGGTCGGGGCGTGCACGATCCCGCCGTCGCGGACCGCGCCGGGCACGCCGATGCCGACGCCGAACACCGCGTCCGGATCGCCGTCTTCGAGCACTTCGGCGATGCCGGTGCGCACCAGTCCGGCCACCTCGTCCGGGTCGAGCCGGGTGCCGACGAGCGGGTGGCGCACGGTGCCGAGGGTGCCGAGCGCGCAGTCGAAGAGGCCGACCTCGACGTGCGTCTCGCTGACGTCGACGCCCACGACGTGCCCGAACTCCGGCCGCACGGCCAGCAGCGTCCGGGGGCGCCCGCCGTCCGATTCGACCGATCCGGCCTCGGCCACGACGCCGTCGGCGATGAGTTCGGAGACGACGTTGGTAACGGTGGCGGCCGACAGTCCCGATTCAGCTACCAGTTCCAGTCTGCTGACGGGACCGCGGAGGTAGAGCGAGGAGAGCAGTGCCGCGCGGTTGTGCCGCCTGAGGTCACGGGTCGTCTGGCGCACCACCTGGGTCACCGGGAGGATTCTGCCAGACCGCGGCCCCGCCACCATGGGTTCGGGACTTAGTTCACCACTTAATACATAGCCACAACTTACGGCGATCAGGCATCCTGTCAGAAGCCGGTAAGAAGTTAGATGGGTTGCCCATGGCGAGCAAGCGCACCACCGTCCGTGATCTGCGGCGGCACAACCGATCCCTGCTGCTGTCGAAACTGTACTTCGACGGCCCGCTGTCGAGGCACGAACTCAGCCAGCTCACCGGATTGAGTGCCGCCACGGTGAGCAACGTGACCGCCGAACTGGGCGAAGAACGCCTGATCACCGAAGCCGGCCAGGTCGAGTCGGACGGCGGGCGGCCGCGCGTGCTGCTGCGCGTCGACCCGGCGTACGGGCACGTCGCGGGGGTCGACATCGGCGAGACGGGGGTCAAGGTCGAGCTGTTCGACCTGGCGATGAGCCGCCTGGCGACGGTCGAGCACCCCCTGCCGAAGGCCCCGGACCCGGCGACGGCGGTCGAGCAGGTGACGTCGGGACTGCGTGAGGTGTTCGCGAGCGCGGGCATCGACGAATCGGCCGTGCTGGGCGTCGGCATCGGCGTGCCGGGGACCGTCGAGCAGGGGTCCCGGGTGCTGGTCCACGCCCCGACGGTCGGCTGGGACGGGGTGCCGTTCGCCTCGCTGCTGCAGGACGCGGGGGTGGGGCTGCCGCTGTTCGTGGACAACGGCGCGAAGACGCAGGGCCAGGCGGAGATGTGGTTCGGCGCCGGCCGCGGAGCGCGCCACGCGGTGATAGCGCTGCTCGGCTCGGGTGTCGGAGCGGCGGTGGTGACGGACGGGACGACGTACCGCGGATCGACGAGCAGCGCGGGCGAGTGGGGCCACACGACGATCGCGTACGGCGGCCAGGAGTGCCGCTGCGGCTCGCACGGCTGCCTGGAGGCGTACATCGGCGCGGGCGCGGTCCTGGCCCGCTACCGGAGGGCCCGCGGCAAGGAGATCCCGGGCGAGGACGAGCAGGCCCAGTTTTCGGCCCTGCTCGCGGCGGCCCCGAAGTCGAAGACGGCCGCGCGCGTCCTCGACGAAACGGCAGGCTACCTGGGCGCGGGCATAGCGAACCTGATCAACCTGTTCAACCCGGAGCGCATCGTGATCGGCGGCTGGGCCGGCCTGGCCCTGGGCGAGCAGCTGTTACCGAGAATCCGCGAGGCGGCAGGCGAGCACGCCCTGCGCCACCCGTTCAGCCAGACATCGATCCAGCTGGGCTCATTGGGCCTGGACGCGGTGGCGACGGGCGCGGCAACCCTGCCGGTAGCGGACCTGCTGGAGCAGGGAGCGACGTCGAGAATCGCCAAGCCGGGAGCCCCGGACTCCGACGCAGCCTGATCAGCGGCGGCGCAAGCCGCCCACCGACCGCCCGACGCAAGCGGTCACGAAAACCGGCACCGACGAGAACCCAGACCTCCCCGGGCACCCCGATCCGAAGCCAGAACACGGCCGGCAGCGCCGGGTCAAGGCACGCTTTCCCGCCTTGACGCGGCGCTGCCGGCCGTAGTCACAATGCCGGCTTCGGGGTGCCGGAAGAACCCAACGCAACTGTCATGGCGAGAGCACACAGGTCCGGCAGCCGGATCCCGTGCCCCACTGAGCGGGACTCCTTCTCCCTTCCACCATCCCTTAATTCGGGTTGAAAAAAATGACCCACCCGAGTGTTGCCCGCCTTGTCTGGACCATGCATACTTTGTTGCCAAGCACAACAAACGCACCACCCCCCGCCGCCCCCGCGCCCCACCGCGCGGCCCCGGCGAACGCACGGTCACGCCTGCCGCCGCCCCGGCATGCGCGGCCACCTCCCCTCCCCCGCGTTCCGTGCTGCGCGCGGAACGCCGGTCCCCACGGTGAGAGAGGCGACAACGATGTCCACCTCCAAGAAGAACCGCTGGGCGGCACTCCTCGCCGCCTGCGCCCTGCTCGTCCTCGGGCAGCAAGCCCTCACGACCACCCCCGCCGAAGCCGCGGCCACCTTCACCGACGACTTCAACGGCCCCGCGGGCGCCGCCGTCGACGGGTCGAAGTGGCAGCTCGAAACCGGCGACAACGTCAACAACCACGAACGGCAGTACTACACCTCCGGCACCAACAACGCCCAGCTCGACGGCCAGGGCCACCTCGTCATCACGGCCAAGAAGGAAAACCCCGGCAACTACAACTGCTGGTACGGCCGCTGCGAGTACACCTCCGCCCGGCTCAACACCGCCGGCAAGTTCAGCCAGGCCTACGGCCACTTCGAGACGCGCATGAAACTCCCGCGCGGGCAGGGCATGTGGCCGGCGTTCTGGATGCTCGGTGGCGGGAACTGGCCCACCGACGGCGAAATCGACATCATGGAGAACGTCGGGTTCGAGCCGAACACCGTGCACGGCACCATCCACGGCCCCGGCTACTCCGGCTCCGGCGGCATCGGCGCGGCCTACAACGGCCCGAACTTCTCCGACGACTTCCACACCTACGCCATCGACTGGGCGCCCAACCAGATCAAGTGGTACGTCGACGGCAACCTGTACCAGACGCGCACGCCGGCGGACCTCAACGGCAACCGCTGGGTGTACGACCACAACTTCTTCGTCATCCTCAACCTGGCCGTAGGCGGGTACTGGCCCGGCGATCCCAACAGCAGCACGCAGTTCCCGCAGCAGCTCGTCGTCGACTACGTGCACGTCACCAACTCCTCGAGCCAGGGTGGCGGCCGGACCGGGACCATCACCGGCATCGGCGGCAAGTGCGTCGACGTCGCCGGCGCGAACAGCGCCAACGGCACGCCGATCCAGATCACCGACTGCAACGGCAACGCCGCGCAGAGCTGGACCGTCGGCACCGACGGCACCATCCGCGCCCTCGGCAAGTGCATGGACGTGAGTGGCGCCGGTACCGCGGACGGGACAGCGGTGCAGCTCTACGACTGCAACGGAACCGGTGCGCAGCAGTGGGTCGTGACCGGCGCGAAGGACATCGTGAACCCCAACGCGAACAAGTGCCTCGACGCGACCGGGAACTCCAGCGCGAACGGCACCCGCCTGCAGATCTGGACCTGCACCGGCGGCGCGAACCAGAAGTGGACCACTCCCTGACCCCACGCCCTCGTGAGTGCGTAACAGTGTTCTAACACTGTTACGCACTCACGACCCCATAAGGAGAACCGAAGTGCGGCGAATCTTCGTCGCGCTAATGGGGTGTGCCCTGTTAGCGCTTTCCCTTACCACCGGCTCGGCTCAGGCGGCGGTCGAAGCCGGTCCGTCGGCGAGCCAGCTGCTCGCCAAAACCCAATCGTGCCAACAGATCTCCAACGGCAAGTATTCCTTCGACGAAGGCGGCGCCGCCACCGTGCCCGTCTGCCAGGGCAACGGCGCGGTGTTCTTCACGGCCGACATGGACGTCGACTGCGACGGCGTCCGCACCACCCAGTGCAACGAGAACACCGACTGCTGCTTCTACCCCGACACCGCGTTCCACACCTCGACCGACCAGCCGCTCAACGCGGCGCAGCTGCCCTACATCGTCCTTCCCCAGCCGACGTCCACCTGGGACTACCGCAACTACGGGATCGACGGTGGTTCGGTCGTGGCGGTGATCTACAACAACCAGGTGACCTACGCCGTGGTCGGCGACACCGGCCCGACGAGCATCATCGGTGAAGCGTCCTACGCCACCGCGGTCAGCCTCGGCATCAACCCCGACCCGAAGAACGGCGGCACCGAGGGTCCCGTGACGTACATCGTGTTCCCGAACACGCACGTCAACCCGATCGAGAACCACGCCAACGCCGTCAGCCTCGGCGAACAGGTCGCGACGCAGTTCGCGGGCGGCACGACCCCACCCCCGACGCAAAACGCCGGCGCGATCACCGGCATCGGCGGCAAGTGCGTCGACGTCGCCGGCGCGAACAACGCCAACGGCACCGCCGTCCAGCTCTACGACTGCAACGGCACCACCGCTCAACAGTGGACGGTCAATTCGGACGGTTCCGTCCGCGCGCTCGGCAAGTGCCTCGACGTGACGAGTGCCGGCACCGCGAACGGCACCACCGTCCAGCTCTGGGACTGCAACGGCTCGGGCGCCCAGAAGTGGACGGCCAACGCGGCGAAGAACCTCGTGAACGCCGGCTCCGGCAAGTGCCTCGACGCCACCGGCAACTCCAGCGCCAACGGCACCCGGCTGCAGATCTGGACCTGCGGTTCCGGCTCGAACCAGAAGTGGACGCTCCCATGAGGAAACTGCTCACCCTGGTGGGCGTGACCGCGCTCGCCGCGGCCACGTTCGCCGCGCCCGCGCAGGCCGCGGGCGAGACGGTCAACGTCTGGCTGACCACCACCAGCGACGCCGGCGGCCGGACGGTCACCCGCGGCCTGCAGCAGCAGACGCCGGTGACGTTCGCCGCGGGCACCGGCACCGGCGGCGTGACCATCAACGTCAACGAAAACACGACCTACCAGCAGTTCGAAGGCGGCGGAGCGTCCTTCACGGACACCGCAGCCTGGCTGCTGAACTCCAGCGGCGCGCTGTCCCAGGCCACCCGCGACGACACGATGCGGAAACTGTTCGACCCGAACAACGGCATCGGGCTGAGCTTCATCCGCAACCCGCTCGGCGCGTCGGACCTGGCCCGCTACAGCTACACCTTCGACGACATGCCCGCCGGGCAGACCGACCCGAACCTGGCGCACTTCTCGATCGCCCACGACCAGGCGGACGTGCTGCCGCTGACCAAGCAGGCCCGGCAGCTCAACCCGCAGGTCAAGGTGATGGCGTCGCCGTGGAGCGCGCCGCCGTGGATGAAGGACAACGACAGCTACCTGCTCGGCTGGGTCGAGTCGCAGTACTACCCGGCCTACGCCCAGTACTTCGTCAAGTACCTCCAGGCCTACCGGGACGCCGGCGTGCCGATCGACTACGTCTCGATGCAGAACGAGCCGACGTGCTGCTCGAGCTACCCGTCGACCAACTGGAACGGCGCCGGCCTGGCGTACTTCGCGAAGAACAACCTCCTGCCCGCGCTGCAGAACGCCGGACTGTCCACAAAGGTGCTGGCGCTCGACTGGAACTGGGACACCTACGCCTCCTACGGCGCCCCCACGATGGACGACGCGGCGATCCGGAACCACCCGAACTTCGGCGGCGTGGCGTGGCACGGCTACGGCGGTGACATCGCGCAGCAGACGACTGTCCACAACCAGTACCCGAACGTCAACGCCTACTCGACCGAGCACTCCGGCGGCACCTGGATCTCGAACCAGCAGGCCGAGGACATGAACAACATCGTGGACTACACCCGGAACTGGTCGAAGAGCTTCGTCAAGTGGAGCCTCGGCGTCGACCAGAACATGGGCCCGCACAACGGCGGCTGCGGCACCTGCACCGGCCTGATCACCGTCCACAACGGAGACTCGCGCAGCGGGCAGGTCGACTACACCGTCGAGTACTACACCATGGGCCACCTGACGAAGTTCGTGAAACCGGGCGCCTACCGGATCGACTCGAACGACAGCTCGGCCGTGCGCAACGTCGCCTGGAAGAACCCGGACGGCTCGAAGGCGCTGATCGCGTACAACTCCGGCACCGGCAACCAGAGTGTGCGGGTGAACTGGGGCAACTCGTCGTTCACCTACACCCTGCCCGGCCGGACGTCGGCGACGTTCACGTGGAACGGCACCCAGGGCAACGGCGGCGGCACCGGCAAGACCGGGCCGATCACCGGCCTCGGCGGCAAGTGCATCGACGTCGCGGGCGCGAGCAGCGCCAACGGCACCGCGGTCCAGCTCTACGACTGCAACGGCTCGGGCGCCCAGCAGTGGACCGTCGGCACCGACGGCACCCTGAAGGCGCTCGGCAAGTGCCTCGACGTCACCGGGCAGTCCACAGCGGACGGAGCACAGCTCCAGCTCTGGGACTGCGGCGGCACGGCGAACCAGCGGTGGGCCGCCACCGCGGCCAAGGACATCGTCGGCACGGGCTCGAACAAGTGCGTCGACGCGACCGGGAACTCCAGCGCCAACGGCACCCGGCTGCAGATCTGGACCTGCACCGGCGCGGCCAACCAGAAGTGGAACGTGCCCGCATGAGAAAACGAGCAGCATTCGGCGCCCTGATCGCCGCCTCGGCGATGGTCCTCGCCCCGGGCGTCGCGCAGGCGGCGACCGGGCCCATCACCGGCATCGGCGGCAAGTGCGTCGACGTCAACGCCGCGAGCACCGCCAACGGCACCGCGATCCAGCTCTACGACTGCAACGCCACGAACGCTCAACAGTGGACGGTCGGCAGCGACGGTTCCCTGCAGGCACTGGGCAAGTGCTTGGACGTCACAAGCGCTGGCACCGCCAACGGCACCACCGTCCAGCTCTGGGACTGCAACGGCTCCAATGCCCAGAAGTGGACGGCCAACGCGGCGAAGAACCTGGTCAACACCGGCTCCGGCAAGTGCCTCGACGCCACCGGCAACTCCAGCGCCAACGGGACGCGGCTGCAGATCTGGACGTGCGCGAGCACGGCCAACCAGCAGTGGACGCTGCCCAGCGGCGGCACCACCCCGCCGCCCGGGCCGGGCGTGATGGCCGTCGCGCCCTACCTCTACAACGGCTGGGGCGACCCGCCCAACCCGGCGACGATCCAGAACGCCACCGGCGTCAAGTGGTTCACGCTGGCGTTCGTCCTGTCCAACGGCTACTGCAACCCGCAGTGGGACGGCGGCCGGGCGCTCACCGGCGGCGTGGACCAGACCACCATCAACACGGTCCGCGCGGGCGGCGGCGACGTCATCCCGTCGTTCGGCGGCTACTCCGGGAACAAGCTGGAGTCGTCGTGCGGCAGCGCGGGCGAGCTGGCGGCGGCCTACCAGAAGGTGATCGGCGCCTACGGCCTCAAGGCGATCGACATCGACATCGAGGCCGACGCCTACAGCAACCCGGCGGTGCAGCAGCGCACGGTCGACGCGCTGAAGACGGTCCGGGCGAACAACCCGGGCATCAAGCTGTACGTCACCTTCGGCACCGGCCAGTCGGGACCGGACAACAGCCTGGTCAACCGGGCGGCGCAGGCAGGGCTCACGGTGGACGGCTGGGTGATCATGCCGTTCGACTTCGGCGGCGCGGGCCAGAACATGGGCACGCTGACGCAGCGGGCGGCCGAGGGCCTCAAGAACGTCGTCAAGAGCGCGTACGGCTACGACGACGACACGGCCTACCGGCACATGGGCATCTCGTCGATGAACGGCATCACCGACAACAACGAGACGGTCACCCTGGCCGACTTCACCACCATTTTGGGCTACGCGAACTCCCACCACCTGGCCCGGCTGACGTTCTGGTCGGCGAACCGCGACCGCCCCTGCCCCGGCGGCTACCCGAACAACGACACCTGTTCGGGCGTCTCGCAGCAGGCGTGGGACTTCACGCGGATCTTCGCCCGCTACGCCGGCTGACCCGGCACCACGCTGGCCCGGCCGGGGTTCCGGCCGGGCCATCGCGGGTCGTGGGCTGCCGGGCCGCGGCGCTCTGGGGAAGCGGCGACCCGGCAGCGAGGGGTCCCGCCGGCCGCTGGGGGTCTCCGGCGGCGGAACGCTCCCGAGGTTATCGACCGGATGTCGCGCCGGGCTCGCGCTCGGGCCGTCCGGCCGTCAAGCGTGCCCGAACGCCCCCGGTCACTCCGCCGCGACGGCCGCCCGGGCCGCTTCCGCGCGGTCGGCGTACGCGCCGACGAGCTGCTCCTCCGCGTCCTCGAGGTACTTCATCAGCAGCTGCTCCGCGCCCGGGCCGTCGCCGGCTTCGATGCGGTCGAGGATCTCGTGGTTGCGCGGCAGGTAGCGCTCGTGGAAGCGCCGCGGCTCGGCCATGATGTGGAACACCAGCCGCAGCTCGGCGGTCAGCCGGCCGACCAGCTCGTTGACGCGCTCGCTGCCCGACAGCGCGGCCAGCTCCTGGTGGAACCAGACGTTCGCGGTGCCGAGGTCCTTCCAGTTGCCGGTGCGCGCGGCCTCGTCGCCGATGTCGACCTTCTCCTTGATCCGCGCGAAGGACGCCGGCTTCGCCGTCACCCCGCGGACCGCCGCGCACTCGATGATCTTGCGCACCCGGTAGATGTCGACGACGTCCTCGACGCTCGGGATGCGGACGAAGACGCCGCGGTTGAGCTCGTGGGCCAGCAGCCGCTCGTGCGTGAGCAGCCGGAACGCCTCGCGCAGCGTGTTGCGGGAGACGCCGAGCGCGTTGCCGATGTCCTGCTCCGACAGCCGGCCGCCGGGCAGGAAGAAGCCCTCCGCGATGCGCTTGCGGAGCACGCCGGCGACGCGCTCGGCCGTGCTCTTGCGCGTGACCAGGCCCCGGTCGGCTTCCAGGCCGGCGGCGCCGCTGTCTTCGATGACCACGTGATCCAGGCTACCCGCCACTCGGGGGACGATCCAATTGCCATCTTGTGGAATTGTTCAACAATCCCTACCGTGTGAGGCACGCCACGATGAGAGACACTGGCCAGGAGGTGCCCCATGACTGCCACTACCGCCACCGAGGCCCGGCCGTTCGACTGGTTCCGCACGCTCGGTAAACGCGGGCGGCGCGCCTTCGCCGGCGCGTTCGGCGGGTACGGCCTGGACTCGTTCGACTACCAGACCCTGCCGCTCGGCCTGGCCGCGATCACCGCGTACTTCGGGATCTCGAGCGGCGAAGCCGGCCTGCTCGGCACGACGACGCTGGTCGTGTCGGCCGTCGGCGGGGTCGGCGCCGGCATGCTGGCCGACCGGATCGGCCGCGTCCGCACGCTGCAGATCACCATCGCGATGTACACGATCTTCACCGTGCTCTGCGGCTTCGCGCCCAACTTCGAGACGCTGCTGGTCTTCCGCGCGCTGCAGGGCCTGGGCTTCGGCGGCGAGTGGGCGGCGGGCGCGGCCCTGGTCGCCGAGTACTCGCAGGCCAGGTACCGCGGCCGGACCGTGGCGTTCGTGCAGAGCGCGTGGGCGGTCGGCTGGGGCCTGTCGGTGATCGTCTACACCGTCGTCTTCAGCGTGGCCAGCGACGACGTGGCCTGGCGGATCATGTTCTGGACCGGCGTCATCCCGGCGCTGCTGGTGCTGTGGGTCCGCAAGAGCGTCCAGGACGCGCCGCGCGCCGAAGAACGCCTGAAGGCCGAACGCCCGAAGGGCACGCTCGGCAAGATCTTCAAGGCCGAACTCCTGCGCACCACGTTCTTCGCCGCGCTGCTGGCCACCGGCGTCCAGGGCGGCTACTACACGATCTCGACGTGGCTGCCGTCGTACCTGAAGAAGACGCGCGAGCTGACGGTCATCGGCACCGGCGGCTACCTGGCGTTCCTCATCACCGGCGCTTTCGTCGGTTACGTCTGCGGCGGCTACCTGACCGACCTGCTGGGCCGCAAGAAGACGTTCCTGACGTTCGCGCTGCTCTCGGCCGCGCTGATCGTCGCGTACACGCAGATCCCCAAGGGCGCCAACGGCCTCGTGCTGGTGCTCGGCTTCCCGCTCGGCTTCTCGATGTCCGCGATCTTCAGCGGCTTCGGCGCGTTCCTCGCCGAGCTGTACCCGACCGCGCTGCGCGGCACCGGGCAGGGCTTCACGTACAACTTCGGGCGCGCGGTCGGGGCGATCTTCCCGACCATCGTGGGCTTCCTCGGCGCGGGCGGCGCGATCGTGTTCGGCGCGCTCGGGTACGGCATCGCGGTGCTGGCCCTGCTCGGCCTGCCGGAGACCCGCGGCATCGAACTCGTGGACTGAGGGGGCGGAATGACGACCTTCGACGAACCGGCCACCTACACCCCGGCCCAGGCCCGGGCGGCGTTCCGCACCGGCACCGCCCACCCCACGACCGGCTGGGCCAACGGCTTCACCCAGACCAACCTGATCGCCGTGCCCGAGGACTGGGCCTACGACGTCCTGCTGTTCTGCACCCGCAACCCGCAGGCGTGCCCGCTGCTCGACGTCACCGACCCCGGCGACCCGGCCACCCGCCTCGCCGACGGCGCGGACCTGCGCACCGACCTGCCGCGCTACCGGATCTGGCAGAACGGCGTCCTCGCCGGCGAGGTCTCGGACGCGACCGGCCTGTGGCGCAGCGACATGGTCGCCTTCTCCATCGGCTGCAGCTTCACGTTCGAGACGGCGCTGGCCGCCGAGGGCATCCCGCTGCGGCACGTCGACCAGGGCCGCAACGTCGCGATGTACGTGACGAACCGGCCGTGCGAGCCCGCCGGACGGCTGTTCGGGCCGATGGTCGTGTCGATGCGGCAGATCCCGGAAGACCGCGTCGACGATGCCATCCGGATCACCCGCGCGATGCCCGCGGTGCACGGCGGCCCGGTGCACATCGGCGACCCGCGCGCGCTGGGCATCGACGATCTGTCCCGGCCGGACTTCGGCGACCCGGTGGACGCCGAAGCCGGCGACGTCCCGGTGTTCTGGGCCTGCGGCGTCACCCCGCAGGCGGCGCTGATGGCGTCGCGGCCTCCCTTTGCGATCACCCACGCACCGGGGTACATGTTCATCACCGATCGGTACGACAGCGAATACCGGGTGGGCTGAAATGGATCTGAACAGCGATCTCGGCGAGGGCTTCGGCGCCTGGAAGATGGGCGACGACGAAGCCATGCTCGACATCGTGACCAGCGCGAACATCGCGTGCGGGTTCCACGCGGGCGACCCGTCGGTGATGCGGCGGGTGTGCGAGCTGGCGGCCGGGCGCGGCGTCGCGATCGGCGCGCACGTCGGCTACCGCGACCTGGCCGGGTTCGGCCGGCGTGCCCTCGACATCGCCCCGGACGACCTGGCGGACGAGGTGCTGTACCAGATCGGCGCGCTCGACGCGTTCGCCCGCGCGGCCGGGAGCCGCGTGACGTACGTGAAGCCGCACGGCGCGTTGTACAACACCGCGGCGGTGGACGCCGAGCAGGCCGCGGCGATCGTCGACGGCCTGCGCCGGTACGACCCGGAGCTGGCGCTGCTCTGCCTGCCCAACTCGGAGATGCAGCGGCAGGCGGAGGCGGCGGGGGTGGTGGCGTACGCGGAGGCGTTCGCGGACCGCGCCTACACCGCGGACGGCAAGCTCGTGTCGCGCAAGCAGCCGGGCGCGGTCCTGCACGACGCCGACGTGGTCGCCGAGCGGGCGGTCGGCATGGCGACCGGCGGCGGTGTCGTGACGGCCGACGGCGGCAAGCTCGACCTGCGCCCGGATTCCCTCTGCGTGCACGGGGACACGCCGGGCGCGGTGGAGCTGGCCCGGCGCATCCGCGACGGCCTGGCCACCGCGGACGTCTCCCTGACCGCGTTCACCGGATGACCGTCCGGCTGCTGCCGTGCGGGCGGCGAGCGGTGCTGGTGGAGACCGCCGACGTGCTGGGTTTCCAGGCGGCCCTGGCGCAGTCGCTGCCCGACGGCGTCGAAGAGCTGGTCCCGGCGGCCCGGACGCTGCTGGTCCGGTTCGACCCGGCGGTGACCGACGCCGGCCGGCTGGGCGGGGTGCTGCGCCGGGTGTCTCCTGTGGACAGTGCGGTGGCGGACGCGGGCGAGGTGGTGATCCCGGTGGTGTACGACGGCGAAGACCTGGCCGACGTCGCCGCGGAGACGGGGCTCAGCGTGGCTTCGGTGATCGAGCGGCACACCGCGGGCGCGTACGTCTCGGCGTTCTGCGGGTTCGCGCCGGGCTTCGCGTACCTGTCGGGGTCGGACCCGGTGCTGCACGTGCCGCGCCGGTCGTCGCCGCGGACCCGGATCCCGGCGGGCTCGGTGGCGGTCGCGGGCGAGTACAGCGCGGTCTACCCGAGCGCGTCGCCCGGCGGCTGGCGGCTGCTGGGCCGGACGGACGCGCCGGTGTGGGACGTCGAGCGCGATCCGCCGAACCTGCTGCCGCCGGGCACGCGCGTGCGGTTCACGGCGGTGCCGTCGTGAAGCTCGAAGTCGTCCGGCCCGGGTTTTCGACGACGGTGCAGGACCTCGGCCGCCCGGGCCACGCGGCCCTCGGCGTCGGCCGGTCGGGCGCCGCCGACCGCGGGTCGTTCCGGCTGGCCAACCGGCTGGTCGGCAACCCGCCGGAAGCGGCGGCGCTGGAGGTGACGCTCGGCGGGCTGGTGTTGCGCACGTCGGCCGTCACGACGGTGGCGGTCACCGGTGCTCTTTGTCCGCTTTCGAAAGGCGGGCTGAACGGGCCGATCACGTTGTGGCCCGGCGAGGAGCTGTCGCTGGGCACGGCCGAGTCGGGTTTGCGGAGTTATGTCGCGGTACGCGGCGGGATCGACGTGCCGCCGGTGCTCGGGTCCCGGGCGACGGACACGCTCGGGAAGCTGGGCCCGCCGCCGCTGGCGGCCGGGATGCTGCTGCCGATCGGCCCGGCCCCGCAGGCTTTCCCCGTCGTGGACCTCGCGCCCCGGGCGGCGTGGCCGGCGGAACCGGTGTTGCGCGTGACACCGGGACCGCGTCGCGACTGGTTCACCGCCCCGGACGAGCTGCTGTCCACTGTGTACACGGTCTCGCCGGACTCGGACCGCGTCGGCATCCGGTTCACCGGCCCGGCCCTTTCGCGAGCGCGTCACGACGAGCTGCCGTCGGAGGCGTGCGTGCCCGGATCCCTCCAGGTGCCCCCGTCGGGCCGGCCGATCCTGTTCCACGCCGACCACCCGACGACCGGCGGTTACCCGGTGATCGCCGTCGTCGAGGAGGCCGACCTCGACCTCGCGGCCCAGCTGCGCCCCGGCCAGACCGTCCGCTTCCGTCCCGCCTTGTGAGTGAGAAACAGTGTTAGAACACTGTTTCCCACTCACGACCGGCCGCGGCAGGCCACCAGCCAGGCGGCGTTGGTGACCGCGATCGCGAGCCACGCCGCCCAGGCCACGCCGGGCGCGAGCCAGGTGGTGGCGACCCCCAGTGCCACCGTCACCACCAGCGGCCACGCTCGCGGCGCCCGGCGCGGCCGGCGTTCGGCCAGGTAGACGTCGAGGGCCTCGGCGACCTGGTCGTCGATCTCGTCGCGCAGGCGCGCGTCCAGCTCAGACATGCGCCGGCACCGGCCGTGGCGCGGCGACCGACAGGCACGCCAGCGCCAGCGGCACCTCCAGGGCGGCCATGAGCAGCGAAAACACCACGTCGTCGCCGGCCGTCACGACGTCGAACCACGCGTCGGCGAGCAGCAGCGTCGCCGTGGCCGTGGCGACCAGCGGCGTCCGTGCGTCGCCGCGGCCGAGCAGCCAGGCCGTGAGCAGCAGGCCGGCCGCCTCGGCCGCGTCGAAGCCCGTCCAGGCCAGCCGCCAGTGCTGCGCGGCCACGACGTCCGGCAGCGTCATCCCCAGTACCGCGATCCACGGCAGCAGGGTGAGTCCCGCTGCCCAGAAGAGCTTTTTCATGCGAACCCCCGTTCTCCGCCCCCAAGGTAGCGGACTGCAGAGATTCTTTGCAAACAATCTCTGTAGTAGGCTCACGGCATGGTCCAACGTCCCGAGAGGCGCGTGCTCACCGGCGCCGACCTCAAGGCCTTCTACAAGGCACTCGCCAACCCGGTCCGCCGGGACATCCTCAGCTACCTGGGAAAACACGGCGAGGCGAACTCGACGAGCGTCGCGAAAGCCCTCGGCGAGAGCACCGGGACGACCAGCTACCACCTCCGCAAGCTCGCCGACCTGGAGCTGATCGAAGAACTCACGGACCGCGGGGACGGCCGCGAGCGCTGGTGGAAGTCGCGCTCGAAGGACATCTACACCCCGCCCGGCCTCGAGCTGGCCCCGGACGAGCGCGAAGCGATGCTCAAGCTCGGCGCGCTCAAGATGAGCCACGACCTCGGCCTGGTCACCCGGGCCTACGCGGGGTACGAGAACGCCGAGGGCTGGAACCAGATCTACCGCGCCGGGCTGTACCTGACGAAGGAGCAGGTCGTGTCCTTCGTCGAGGAGTACCAGAACCTCGTGTGGAAGTACGTCACCGAGCCGGGGCAGCACCCCGAGGGCTCGCGTTCGCTGGCCGTCCGGCTGATCGTGGTGCCGGACGAGGAGTCCACAGAGGACTAGAGGCCGGACACCCGGAGCGTGATGTTCAACCGGCCGTCCAGGCCGAGCGCCGGGTCGGCGGTGCCCGGCAAGATCTTCGGGACGCCGTGGTAGGCCAGCCGGGACGGGCCGCCGAAGACGAACACGTCACCCGACTGCAGCTCGACGTCGGTGTACGGCCGGCCGCGGGTTTCGGTGTTGCCGAAGCGGAACACGCAGGCGTCACCCAGGCTGACCGACACCACCGGTTCGAGGCTGCGCTCGTCCTTGTCCTGGTGCAGCCCCATCTTCGCGGCGGCGTCGTAGAAGTTGATCAGCGCGATGTCCGGCTCGTAAGGCCGCGCCTCGCCGTACGCGTCCGCCAGCGCGCGGCGGCCGAGGTCGCCGAGCCAGTCCGGGAAGGGGAGGACCGGCGTGCCTTCGCCGGTCGTGCGCGAGTAGCCGTACGGGTACCAGTGCCAGCCGAGGCAGACGGACTTCACCGACATCACGCCGCCGTTCGGCAGCCGCGTGTGGCGGTAGCCGGACCAGCCGCGGCAGGCGGCGACGAGCTCGCGCTGTTCGCCGAAACCGAGCCAGCCGGGCAGGTGCACGGCGCCGGGCGCGATCTCGGCGCGCGGGCGCGGCAGGAGGGCGTCCATCACCTCGATTGTGCCGGAGACTCCCGCCGGGCACGTTCGGTGGTCGTCGAGGGGACCACGCGGTGACCGCGGAACGTGACGCCCGCACTGGTGAACAGCCGCAGGAGCCGCCCGAATGGTCCAACGGGCGGCTCCTGCGGCCGAATCCCCTCGCCTTGGGCCACCATGAAGTAGACGTTCCCACACCCGAATGTCACAGCACCAGCGTGGATCAGCTACGAACGGGTCACTTGACCGCGGTGCCGCCGATCAGTCGCGGAACGTGACGACGGTCACGCCCGCCTGCGCCGGCACGGGGTCGTTCATCGCGGCCAGCGCGGCCGGCACGTCGTCGAGCCCGATCCGCCGCCCGATCAGCGCGGCGAGGTCGATCCCCGCCGTCTCGACCACGCGCAGCAGCTCCGGGTACTCGTGCGCCTGCAGCCCGTGGATGCCGACCAGCTCCAGCTCACCGCCGATGACGCGGTGCATCGGGATCGGCGCGATGCCCTGCGCGGGCGGCATCAGCCCGGCCTGGACGTGCCGGCCGCGCTTGCGGAGGCTGCCGACCGACGCCGCGCAGGTGGACGGCGAGCCGAGGCAGTCGAGCGAAACGTGGGTGCCGCCACCGGTCAGCTCGCGGACGTGCGCGGCGACGGCTTCCGGGCCGTCGAAGACCGAGGAATCGACGGTGACGGCGGCGCCGGACTTCGCGGCGAGCTGCAGGGCGGCCGGCGAGACGTCGACCGCCACGACCTTCGCGCCCGCCGCGACGGCCAGCAGGATCGCGGAGATCCCGACGCCGCCGCAGCCGTACACCGACACCCACTGGCCCGCGGTGACGCGCCCCTGCCGCAGCACCGCGCGGAACGCCGTGCCGAACCGGCAGCCGAGCGCAGCGGCCTCGGCGGCGCCGAGGGAGTCCGGCAGGGCGACCAGGTTCGTCTCGGCGTGCTCGACGGCGACGCGTTCGGCGAAGGAACCCCAGTGCGTGGCGCCGGGCTGGAACTCGCGGTCGCAGATCTGCTGGTCACCGCGGGCGCACTGGGCGCAGGTGCCGCACGCGCAGACGAACGGCACGGTGACGCGCGCGCCGAGCTCCCAGCCGCGGACGCCTTCGCCCAGCGCGACGACCCGGCCGGCGAGCTCGTGCCCGGCGACGTGCGGCAGCGTCACCGCGGTGTCGTGGCCCTGCCAGGTGTGCCAGTCGCTGCGGCAGACGCCGGTGGCGTCGACCTCGATCACCGCACCGCCCGGCGCGGCCACCGGCTCGGGCACGTCCCGCACGACGGGCGGGACGCAGAACTCCTCCATGACCACAGCTCGCATGGCGCGAGCCTAACCGGCTCTCAATTGAGCGCGTGGAACCTCGTCCGGCTCCGCGGCGGGCCCAGGAGCTTGCTGAGCGAGCCGTCGGGCACGTTCAGGATGTCCTCGAGATTCCGCAGGGCCTCCAACGATTCCGGCCGCTCGGGCCGGCACCGCCCGGACTGCCAGTGGCTGAGGGTGGCCAGGCTGACCGTGGTTCCCCTGCCGCGCAAGCGATAGCGGATCCGCTCGAGGCCGAGGCCGCGGGCCCGGATCGCCGCCCGCAGGGCCACGTCGAACGGTCCGGCTGCCAGCAGCCGGCTCAGCTCCGCCTGTTCCCCCCGGTCGATGGTGCGTGTTCGCTGACCGGTCATGACAACGCTCCGAAGCACTCCCGTTTACAGAACATTGGAGCGTAGGCGCAGCTTCCCAAGATCGGAAGGGCTCTCACCCACCTGCCTTGCGTGCCTCGTCGGCGATCGCCGCAAACGGTTCCGCGTAGCCGGAGTTGATCGTGACGTAGGAAATCCCCCACTGTTCCCGCCACCGGAGAAGCGTTTCCGTGGCCTGCACGGGATTCACGGGCAGCACGGTGACCGCGCCACCGGCGGCGAGTTCGGGCACGTCGACCCCGGCCCAGCGCTCGATCGCGGGCGACGGTTCGGTGCCCACGGCCATCAGGTTCAGCCCGAGCTCGATCTCCGGCAGCCGCGGCCCGGCGAGGGCACGGAATCGATCCACAATGGACTGCGCTTCGGCCTCGGTGGTCCGCGGCGGCCAGCTGAAGGTGACGATGTCGGCTTCTTGCGCGGCGAGCGCGAGCATTTTCGGCCCGCCGCCCGCCAGCATCAGCCGCGGCCGATCGGCTGTTCGCTTCAGGTGCGCGACGGTGGCGGCCATCCGTGTGATGCGCTCACCCGGTGAGGGGAACTCGCGCCCGAGAGCGTTCGCGTGTTCGCCGGCGCCGGGCCGCCCGACGCCGAGCCCGAGCTCGAACCGGCCGCGGGTCTGCCGGTGCAGGGTCTGCACCTGCCAGTCGAGCACTTCCGGGGAGCGGAAGGGATCGGCGAGCACGAAGGTGCCGACGGTGAGGTCGATGGTGACCGCGGCGGCGGCCCCGAGCAGCACGAAGGGATCGGCAGTCCCGACGGGATCGGTGGCGAGCAGGGTGTCGAAGCCGAGCTTCTCGACCCGTTCGGCCTGGGCGGTCCAGGAGGTGAGGTCCGGCGCGTAACCGGCGACGATGCCGAAGCGGAAGGGTTTCATGGGGCCATGGTCTTGCGGAGGGGGTTGTCACCACATCCGCTTCACGACGTCACCCGCGCGTACGCCTCTCAGCGCAGGGTGACCGACAACGCCTGCGCGATCTCCTTGCCGATGGCGTGCGTGGCCGCGTCCGGCGGCGAGCCCACCTTCACCACCATCGGCCCCCCGAACGGCTGGCGCTCCACCACCTCGATGCGTTCGCCCAGGTTGATCGCGTGTTCCGTCAGGTACCGCAGCAGCTCCGGGTCGGTGTCCCAGACCCGGACGATCTCGCCGACCGCGCCCGGCTGCAGGTCGTCCAGGATGCGGACCGGGAGCTCCTCCACGCTGCCGTCGGGCGCCGGGATCGGGTCGCCGTGGGGGTCGCGGACCGGGTTGCCCAGCTTCGCCGCGATGCGCTCGACCAGCCTGTCCGACACCGCGTGCTCCAGCGCGTCCGCCTCCGCGTGGACCTCGTCCCACGTGTAGCCGAGCTCCGAAACCAGGTACGTCTCGATCAGCCGGTGCCGCCGGAGCACCGACCGCGCCAGGAGCCTGCCGTCGGCCGTCAGCTCGATGCCGCGGTACGGCACGTGGGTGACCAGGCCCAGCTGGGACAGCTTCGTGACCATCCCCGACGCCGAGGACGGGCTGACCTCCAGCCGGCCGGCGAGCGACGTGTTGGTGACCGCCTCACCCCGCTCGACCAGGCCGTAGATCACCCGGACGTAGTCCTCGACCGACGAGGACCTCCGGACCGAACCATCTCCCATACCGCATACGATACGGGGCCGCGTACTTTCTCGTGAAAGTTCACGGCCGCCAGCGGTAGCGGATCCAGCCCGGGACCGGCTCGGCGCCGAGCTGGGCGTAGAACGCCGCGCCCTTTTCGTTGCCCTCCTGCATGTCCCACTCGACGCGGCCGCTCGTGCGGTTGCGCAGCTCGTCCAGCAGCTCGCTGCCGAGGCCGAAGCGGCGGTGCGCGGGCCGGACGAACAGGTCGTCCAGCCAGATCCCCGGCCGGGCCTCCCAGGTGGAGAAGTTCCAGCTGCAGAAGGCGAACCCGGCGACCGTCCCGGGCTCGCCGGGCGGGGTCGCGATGAGCACCCACGCCTTCGGGTCCGGCCCGAACAGGTGCCCGCTCATCTCGGCGCGGTCCAGCTTCAGGTCGTGGTTGTCCTCGTAGACGGCGTGCTCCTCGATGAGCGCGCAGATTTCCTCGATGTCTTCGAAGACGGCGTCGCGGACGGGCATCTCGCCTCCCGGTTTTGTCGGTGGTGGTCGTTACGGTCGGGGGTGGAGGTGGTCGATGTCACCAGAGGAGAAGTTCGAGGTCCTGGTCGACGAGTTCACCGGACGTCCGGGCATCACGCCACCCGGGGCGACCGGCGGGTTCGGGCGCAGCGCCCTGCGCACGCACGGCCGGATCTTCGCCATGTTCGTCCGCGGGCAGCTGGTGCTGAAGCTGCCCGAGCTCCGGGTGGACGAACTGGTCGAGGGCGGGCACGGGGTGCGGTTCGACGCCAACAAGGGCACCCCGATGAAGGAGTGGCTGGCCCTGGACGCCGGGTCGCCGCAACCGTGGTCCGCCCTGGCCGAAGAAGCACTCGAGTTCGTCGGAAGGAAGTGAGTCATCAGGATTGGTAACGCAGTTCACCGCCGACGGCGGTCCCTTGCACGCCGAGTGCGTCCAAAGCGGACTCGTCCAGGGGCGAACCGGACAACACGGCGAAGTCGGCGAGCTTCCCGGGTTCGAGCGTGCCCAGGTCGCGCTCGGCGAAGGTCGCGTACGCCGAGCCGTACGTGTACGCGCGCAACGCCTGCTCCGGCGTCAGCGCCTCTTCGGGTGCGAAGGGCGCGCCTGACGCCGTGCGCCGACGCACCATGTCGGCCAGCGCAAGCAGCGGCGCGCCGTTCACGACCGGCCGGTCCGAGGACGCCGGAACCACGCAACCGGCGTCGAGGACGCTTCGCAGCCGGTAGCACCAGGGCACGCGTGACTCGCCGAGCGCGGCGCGCATGCCGTCGCCGAGCTCGTTGACGAACCGGCCCTGCGGCGACGGGATGATGCCGAGCGAGGCCAGCCGGGCGAGCTCTGCGGGCTGGAGCACCGCGCAGTGCTCGATGCGGTGCCGGTGGTCCGTGCGCGGCGACGCGGCCAACGCGGCTTCGTAGGCGTCGAGGACGACGGTGATCGCGCGGTCGCCGATCGCGTGCGTCGCGATCTGCCAGCCCGCCTCGTGGGCGCGGCGGATCGTGCGGGCCAGCTCGTCCTCGGGCACTTGGAAGTAGCCGCGGTTGTCCGGCTCTCCGTCGAAGGGCTCGTGCATCGCGCACGTGCGTCCGACCAGGGAGCCGTCGGCGAACAACTTCATCGGGCCGACGCGCAGCCACTCGTCGCCGAGGCCGGTGCGCAGGCCGAGGTCGAGGCCGAAGCCGGCGTCGTCGGGCAGGTCGTGCAGGACGCTCGCGGCGACCATCACCGTGCTGCGCACGCGCAGCACGCCGGTGTCGCGCGCCTGCTGGTAGGCGGCCAGCTCCGCGGGCGTCTCGCCGACCAGGCCGCCGCCGATGCCGGCCTCTTGGACGCTGGTGATGCCCTCGGCCAGGTACCGCTCGGACGCCCGCTCGAGCCCGCGCACGACCCGGTCGACCGGCGTCGGGTAGGTCAGCGGCCGCAGCAGCAGCTGGGCCTGCTCGCGCAGCAGGCCGGTCGGCGCGCCGCCGTCGTCGAGCACGACGTCGCCGCCGACCGGGACGTGCGCCAGATCGAGCTGGTCGAGCACGGCCGTGTTGACCACGGTCATGTGCCCGGACGTGTGCTTCAGCCGCACGAGCATGCCCGGCGCGGCGCGGTCGAGGCCGCGCCGGTCCGGGTGCCCGCCCACGAGCTTGTTCTGGTCGTACCCGCTGCCGACCACCCAGCTCCCGGGCGGCAGCGTCGCGGCGCGCGCGGCGACGGCGTCGTAGACCTCCTCGACGCTGCGGCAGTCGCTGAGCGGAACGTCGTCGAGGCCCATGCCGAACCACGCCATGTGGTTGTGGGCGTCGTGGAAGCCGGGCACGACGAAGCCGCCGGCGAGGTCGACGCGGGCGCGCGCGGACAGCTCGCGGGCATCGTCGCCGAGTGCGACCACCCGGCCGTGCAGGACGGCGAGTGCGCTGGTGAGGCCCGTGCCCGTCCACACCGTGGCGTTCTCGTAGACCGCGTCGACCTTCATGAATCCAGAGGCTATCGATCGATCGATCGAACGTCTAGCATCGCCCTCATGCCCACCGTGGAGTTCGCCGTCGAGGACGGCATCGCGCAGATCCGGCTGAACCGGCCCGAGCGGCTGAACGCGGTCGCCGCCGTCCTGGTCGACGACTTCCTCGCCGCCCTCGACGCGGCTGCGCGCAGCGACGCGCGCGTCGTCGTGCTGTCCGGGAACGGGCGCGCCTTCTGCGCCGGCCACGATCTCAAGGAACCCACCCCACCGGGTGATTCGCGGACCCGGCTGGACCGGCTCCAGGACGTCACGCGGCGGCTGCGCGGGCTGCGCCAGCCGGTGATCGCGGCGGTGCACGGCTACGCGATCGGCGCCGGCGCGGAGTTCGCGCTCGGCTGCGACCTGATCCTGGCCGCCGAGGACGCCGTGTTCGCGTTCCCCGAGGTCTCGCTGGGCCTGAGCGTCACCGGCGCGGCGTCACGGCTGCTCCCGCTGCTGGTCGGCCCGCTCAAGGCGAAGGAGCTCCTGCTGCTCGGCGAGCGCTTCGACGGCCGGAAGGCGGCCGAGCTGGGCATGGTCAACGCCGCCGTCCCGGCCGAGCAGCTCCAGGCGGAGGCGCTGAGCTGGGCGAAGCGGATCGCCGAGCACCCGCCGGCCGCCGCAGCGATGGCGAAGCGGGTCCTCGACGCGAGCACCGACCTCGAGCCCGCCCTCGAACTCGAGGTCAGCCACGCCCTGATCACCGAGCACTCGGCCGCCGTCGCCGCGTCCACCGAAGCCTTCCGGAGCCGGGCGTGACCCCCCTCTCCGACATCGGGACGCTCGCCCAGCTCGTCACGCGGGCCGCGGCGCTGTGGCCCGGGCGCACGGCCTGGGTGTTCGACCACCTGGGCCGGACGTTCACCTTCGCCGACGTCGACCGCGAAAGCTCCCGGATCGCCGCGGCGCTGGCCGAACGCGGCATCGGCCCCGGCGACCGGGTCGCCGTCATGCTGCGCAACCAGCCGGAGTTCCCGCTGATCTGGCTCGCCCTGGCGAAGATCGGCGCGCAGCTGGTGCCGGTCAACACGAACTACCAGGAGTTCGACGGCGCCCACGTGCTCCGCCACTCCGGCGCGAAACTGGCCGTCGCCGCACCCGAATTCACCGATCTCCTCGGCCGGATCGGCCTCACCGAGGTGGTCACGCCGGACCGGCTCGTCGCGGCCGGCGCGGCGCCGGAATTCACCCCCGTGCCCGAATTGCCGGTCAACATCCAGTACACCTCCGGTACCACCGGCGCCCCCAAGGGCTGCGTCCTGCCGAACCGCTACTGGACGACGCTCGCGGTGAGCCTGGCCACCGACTTCCCCGCCGTCGGCGAGGACGACGTCATCCTGACCGCGCAGCCGTTCCACTACATCGATCCACAGTGGAACGTCGCGTTGGGACTCGCCGGCGGGGCCACCCTGGTCGTCCTGGACCGCTTCCACCCCAGCACCTTCTGGGCGAAGGTGCGCGAGCACGGCGTCACCTGGTTCTACTGCCTGGGCCTGATGCCGACGCTGCTGCTGCGCCAGGAGCCGTCCGAAGCCGACCGCGACCACCGCGTGCGGGCGATCTGCGCGTCCGCCATCCCGCACGAGCTGCACGCCGAGCTGGAGGCCCGGTGGGGCGTGCCGTGGTACGAGGCGTTCGGGATGACCGAAACCGGCGGCGACATCCGGATGACCGCCGCCGACCACGACGAGACCGTCGGCACCGGCTGCATCGGACGGCCGTCCCGCGACCGCGAGGTGCTGATCGCCGGCGACGACGGGAAGCCGGTGCCGCGCGGGGAAACCGGGCAGCTGCTGATCCGCGGGATCGGGCTGATGCACGGCTACCACGACGATCCCGAGGCCACCGCGAAGGCGTTCGCGAACGGCTGGTTCCACACCGGCGATCTGGCCCGGATGGACGCCGCCGGCCGCGTCTACTACGTCGGCCGCACGAAGGACATGATCCGCCGCAGCGGCGAGAACATCTCCGCCGACGAGGTCGAGCGCGCGCTGCTGCTGCACCCGGCGGTGCGGCTGGCAGCCGTCGTCGCGGTGCCCGACGAGCTGCGCGGCGAGGAGGTCAAGGCGTACGTCGTGTGCGACGGCGACCGGCCGGACCCCGCCGAGCTGGCCGCGTTCTGCGCCGGGAAACTGGCCTACTTCAAGGTTCCGCGGTTCTGGGCGTTCGCCGGCGAGCTGCCGATGACACCGTCGGAGCGGGTCGCCAAGGGCGAGCTGCGGAAGGTCGCCGACCCGCGCGCCGGGTCCTGGGACGCGAAGGTGCAGGCATGGCTCTGAGCAGCCGGGAGCGGGTGCGCGCCGCCGCGGTGAAGCTGTTCGCCACCAAGGGCTTCCACGGCACCGGCATCCGGGATCTGGCGCAGGAGGCCGAACTCTCCTCGGCCAGCCTGTACCACTACATGGGCACCAAGGAGGATCTGCTCGCGGAGATCATGCACACCGCGCTGAACCGGCTGCTCGACGCGGCCCGCGAAGCGACCGCGGGCGGCGGCGACCCGGTGCACCGGCTGCGGACGCTGGTCGCGCTGCACGTCCTCGCGCACGCCGTCGGCCCGGCGGAAACCCGGGTGGTGGACAACGAAGTCGACGTCCTGTCCCCGGCCGCGCGCGAGCCCGTCGTGGCCCTGCGGGACGCCTACGAGCGGCTGTGGGCGTCAGCTATCGACGAAGGCGTGGCAGCCGGGGTGTTCCGGGTCGAACACCCGGCGGTGACCCGGCTGGCACTGCTGGAGATGTGCAGCGGCGTCGCGAGGTGGTATTCCCCACGTGGCCCCCTGGCGCTGGACGAGCTCGCGGAGCACTACGCGGAGCTGGCGTCGAGGGCACTCGGGTGCACGTCGGCGCCGGGTGTCACCGACTTGCGGCGGTGCCGGGAAATCGTCGCGAAAGAGTGGGGGGTGTCCGTTTAGCGGCGCTTTTACCTGTGTACGCCTTGCCCAGACGGCGCGGGTGGGGGACGCTCGAAGGGTGACTGAGGAAACGATCCAACTGGAACTGGACGACTCGGGTCTCGCGCCGGGCCTCCCGGCGCCGGAAAGCCCCCGCGATCAGGTGCAGGATGTCCCCTATCGCCCTGTCGAGTTCCGTGACGACGATCTCCCCGCGGCTCTGGAGCGCTGCGCCAAGTGGCTACGTCAGGCCCAGGAGTGGCTGGGCGAGCCCCTCGACGTCCTGGCCATCCACCTCGACTACGACGACCGCCAGGGTTCGCCGTATTACGACGTGAAGCTCCTGTGCAACGAAGAGGACCTCGCGGGCGTCCCGATCGCCATTCGCAACAAGAAGTAGGCAAGCCGAAGCGCCGTCAAGACCGCCGCGAAAAGGCGGTCTTGACGGCTTCTCGCGTTCTCAGCCCAGCGTCCCGCCGACCTTCACGTGCCCCTTGAGCAGGTTGCGCGCGATGGTCCGGCGCTGGATCTCGTCGGTGCCCTCGTAGATGCGCAGCAGCCGCAGCTCGCGGTACCACCGCTCGACCGGCAGCTCCCGTGTGTAGCCCATGCCGCCGTGGATCTGCAGGACGCGGTCGACGATCTCGTTGGCCTTCTGGCCGCCGTACAGCTTCGCCATCGACTGCGCGTGCCGCGAATCCACGCCCTGGTCGACCTGCCAGGCGGCGTGCAGCACCAGCCACCGCAGCGCCTCGAGCTCGACGCCGGAGTCGGCGATCATCCACTGGATGGCCTGCCGCTCGGCGATCTTCTGCCCGAACGTCTCGCGCGTGTTGGCGTGCTCGATGGCCATCTGGATCAGCCGTTCGCACGAGCCGATCGCGCGGGCAGGCAGCAGGTAGCGGCCCTGGCCGATCCACTGCATGGCCAGCTCGAAGCCGCGGCCCTCTTCGCCGAGGATCTGTGTCTCGGGCACGCGGACGTCCTGGAAGATCAGCGACGCCGGGCCCCACTCGCCCATGGTGTCGATGTACTCGGACTTCCAGCCGGCCTCGCGGTCGACGAGGAAGCAGGTGACGCCACCGTTCGCGCCCTTCTCCGGGTCGGTGATGGCGAAGACCATGGTGAAGTCGGCCTCGTTGCCGCCGGTGATGAAGGTCTTCTCGCCGTTGATGATCCAGTCGCTGCCGTCCTTGCGGGCGGTGGTCCGGATGGCCTTGGCGTCCGACCCGGCGCCCGGCTCGGTGATCGCGAAGCACGACTTGCGCTCGCCCGAGATGGTCGGCAGCAGGTAGGTCTGCTTCTGCTCCTCGTTGGCGTGGAACAGGATGTTGTCGGCGGCCCCGCCGAAGCGGAACGGCACGAAGGTGCGGCCGAGCTCGGCCTCCAGCAGCGCGGCCATCACGGCGGACAGGCCCATGCCGCCGTACTCCTCCGGCGTCAGCACGCCCCAGAAGCCGGACTCCTTCGCCTTGAGCTGGAGGTCCTTGAGCTCTTCGCCGGTCAGGCCGGGCTGGTGGGCGCGCTCGCGGCGGAGGACTTCCTGCTCCAGCGGGACCAGCTCCCGCTGGACGAACGTGCGGACCCAGTCGCGCACTTCGCGTTCTTCGGTGCTGAGTGAAAAGTCCATGGGGTAGCTGCTCCTCCGACACTGGCTAAGCGCTTGCTTAGCCCAGGGTACCTCTTCGCCCCTGGATAACCCCAGACCTCGGCCGGAATTCGTGACAACGGCTGCCGGGCCCGGAAGGATCGGAGGGGTGATGGAGATCGAGGTCCGCTGGTCGTCGCCGTTGCCCGCCGAAGATCGCTTCCTGCGCCTGCTCGACGACGTCGAACAGGGCCGGTTCGAGGCCTACCGGCAGGAGGCCGACAAGCGGCGGTTCCTCACCGGCCGCGTCCTGGCGAAGACGGTCGCGGCCGAGCGGCTCGGCCTGGCGCCGGAGTCCGTGAAGTTCGACGCGACCTGCGAAGACTGCGGCAAGCCGCACGGCCGCCCGCGCATCCCGGGCGCGGACCTGACGCTGTCGATCTCGCACTCGGGCGACCTGATCGGCGTGGCGGCGACCCCGTCGGTCCCGGTGGGCCTGGACGTCGAGACGGCCACCCGCAAAGCGGACGACGGCCTGATCGAGTACGCCCTGAGCCCGGCGGAGGCGGAGCACCTGACGGGCCTGGACACGGCGGAGAAGGCGGCGGCGTTCTTCGTCTACTGGACCCGCAAGGAAGCGGTGATGAAGGCCACCGGCAAGGGCCTGCGCATCCCGCTGCAGAGCATCACGTTCTCCCGCTACGACGAACCGGCGAGCCTGGTCTCCTCAGGCGACCCGGCCCTCGACCCGGCGACGACCCGCTTGGTGGACCTGAAGGCCGCAGACGGCTATCGGGCGGCCATCGCGGTGCTGACCACCGAGGAGCTGTCGGTGGCCGAGGAGCACTGGGTCCCCTAAGCGACGTCCTCCAGGCCCATCGCCGTCAGCAGCGTGCGGAACTTCGCCGTCGTCTCGTCCAGTTCGGCCTGCGGGTCCGACGCCGCCACGATCCCGCCGCCCGCGTACAGCCGCATCGACGTCGAGGCGATCTCCGCGCAGCGGATCGCCACCGCCCACTCGCCGTCGCCCGCCGCGTCCACCCAGCCGACCGCTCCCGCGTAGTAGTCGCGGTCGAACGGCTCCAGCTCCTTGACCAGCTCGCGGGCGCCATCCGTCGGGGTGCCGCAGATCGCCGGGGTCGGGTGCAGGGCCGCCGCCAGGTCCAGGGCCGTGATGTCCGGGTCCGCCAGCTCACCCGTGATCGGGGTGCGCAGGTGCCAGATCGCCGGCGTCGTCACCAGCTCCGGGCCGGCCGGGACGTCCAGGGTCCGGCAGAACGGCCGCAGCGCCTCGACGAGGTAGTCGATCACCACCGCGTGCTCGAGCTGGTCCTTGCGGGACGTCCGCAGCGCCTCGCCGTTCGCGCGGTCGACGACCGGGTCCGCCGCACGCGGCATGGACCCCGCGTGCGGCGAGGAGAACACCGTGCGACCGGTGCGGCGAAGCAGCAGCTCGGGCGTCGCGCCGACGAGCGAGCGCCCGCCCGGCAGCTCGGCCGCGTACGTGAAGTGGCGGGGATTGCCGACGGCCAGGTTCCGCACGATGCTCTCGGCGGGCAACGGCGCGTCGAACTCGAGGTCCAGAGCGCGGGCCAGGACGGCTTTGCGCAGGTCACGCGCGGCCAGCGCCGCCACCGCAGCGCGCACCGACGCCATGTGCAGCTCCGGAGACGGCACCGCACGCACCCGCACGGGCGCCGGCAGGACTTCCCGCGGAAAAGACGGCGCGCCGGAGGAGCGGTGGACGGTCCGGGGCACGACGAGGTGGCCCGGCACCTTCGTGTCGGGCCCGGTGTCGAACGGGAGGACGCCGACGGCCAGCGGGGCACCGGTCTCGGCCAGCACGCCGGGGATCACCGCGGCGAGCCGTCGCGGGTCCGTCTCGGTGACGGCCCGGATGGTGCCCTGCGCGAGGAGTGCGCGCTGGGCCGTCGCGAAGAGGAAGTCGCCTCGCTGATAGCGGGCGGCGAGGTCAGCCGGGGTCGCCGGATCAGGTGAGCTCACGTCTCCAGCGTCCCAGGCGAGGGGAGATCCGCGAGGGAAGTGTCGCCAGCGACACTCCCCTCGCGGTCAGCTCCTGGTGACGCGCTTACTTGAGCGCGTCGATGAGCGCCTCGCGCTGGCGCTCGCCCAGGCCGGCCGCACGCCGGTCCGGGTCGATGCCGGCCTGCTCGAGCAGGGCGGCGACCTTCACCGCGCCGAGGCCGGGGACGGCCTTCAGCAGCTGGGTGACCTTCGTCTTCCCGATGGTCTTGTTCTCCTTGGCCTGCTTGAGCACCTTCTCGATGCTCTCCTTGCCGGACTTGATCGACGCGAGCAGCTCCGAACGCGCCTTGCGAGCCTCGGCGGCCTTGGCCAGGGCCTCGGCGCGCTGCTCCGGAGTCAACGTAGGCAGAGCCAACGTAGTGTCCTTTCCTCTCAGGTCTCCGCTTTCGCGGCCGACAGCTTTTGTGAGTGCTTGCTCCTGCAAGCGCTGCTCAGCCGTCTCTTGCCACGGGCCCAGTAAACGCCACCCGCTTCGTGGCCGTGCAACCGACACGCACTTATTACCCCCGGAGGTGATACCGGGCAACCCGCTCCGGCCTGCGGAAACGCTCCCAAGAAGGGGCCCGCGTGGCCCTTCTCACCCGGAAGTGAAGCCTCCGCTACCGCCTGTTCTCGCGCACATTTCCTTGCACATAAGGAAAAGTCGAAAAATTGATGATCTTGATCATCGTCCGGTCGTCGCCCGATCGCGCTACGACCGTGACCGAACGGAGCCGTTGTCGACCATGCCCGCTTCACCCGATCCGCATTAGAGTCGGCCCAACCCCAGCCCACCGGCGAACGACCCCCGGGAGCGACCATGTTGAGCACCATGCAGGACGGCCAGCTGTCGCTGGCGAACCTGCTTCGCCACGGCACGTCGGTGCACTCGGCGAGCGAAGTCATCACCTGGACCGGTTCAGAAGCCCGCCGGGAGACCTACGGCGACCTCGGCCGCAACGCCGCCCGGCTCGCGAACGCCCTCCGCGGACTCGGTGTGACAGACGACCAGCGCGTCGGCACGTTCATGTGGAACAACGCCGAGCACATGGCCGCCTACCTGGCCGTTCCGGCGATGGGCGCCGTGCTGCACACGCTGAACATCCGGCTGTTCCCCGAGCAGCTCGTGTTCGTCGCCAACCACGCCGAGGACCACGTCGTCATCGTCGACGGCACCCTCGTCCCGCTGCTGGCGAAGCAGCTGCCCGAGTTCAAGACCGTCCGGCACGTCATCGTGGCCAACGGCGACGCCGCGTCGCTGCAGGCGCCCGACGGCGTCCAGGTCCACTCCTACGCCGAGCTGCTGGCCGCCCAGCCGGACACCTTCGACTGGCCCGACGTCGACGAACGCTCGGCCGCCGCGATGTGCTACACCTCGGGCACCACCGGGGACCCGAAGGGCGTCGCCTACTCGCACCGGTCGATCTGGCTGCACTCGATGCAGGTCTGCATGAGCGACAGCATGAACCTGGCGCAGAGCGACAAGGCCCTGGCCATCGTGCCGATGTTCCACGCGATGGCGTGGGGCCTGCCGTACGCGGCGCTGATGGTCGGCGCGTCGCTGCTGATGCCGGACCGCTTCCTCCAGCCGGCGCCGATCTCGGCGATGCTGGCCGCCGAGAAGCCGACGTTCGCCGGCGCGGTCCCGACCGTCTGGCAGGGCCTGCTCGCCCACCTGGAGGCGAACCCGCAGGACATCTCGCACCTGCGCGAAGTCGTCGTCGGCGGGTCGGCGGTGCCGCCGTCGCTGATGCACGCGTTCGAGGAACGCCACCACGTCTCGATCCTGCACGCGTGGGGCATGACGGAGACGTCGCCGCTGGGCAGCGTGGCCCGGCCGCCCGCCGGTGCGACCGGCGAGGACGCCTGGCACTACCGCTACACGCAGGGCCGGTTCCCGGCGTCCGTGCGCGCCCGGCTGATCGGCGACTCCGGCGAGCCGCTGCCCTGGGACAACGAGGCCGTCGGCGAGCTCGAGGTCCAGGGCCCGTGGATCGCCGCGTCGTACTACGGCGGCTCCGACGTCGACCCGGACAAGTTCCACGACGGCTGGCTGCGCACCGGCGACGTCGGCAAGATCAGCGCCGACGGCTACCTGACGCTGACCGACCGCGCCAAGGACGTCATCAAGTCCGGCGGCGAGTGGATCTCCTCGGTCGACCTGGAGAACCAGGTGATGGGCCACCCGGCGGTGGCCGAGGCCGCGGTCGTCGGCATCCCCGACGAGAAGTGGGACGAGCGGCCGCTGGTCGCCGTTGTGCTCAAGGAGGGCCAGAGCGTCACGCCGGAAGAGCTGCGGGACTACCTGAGCGACAAGGTCGCGAAGTGGCAGCTGCCGGAGAACTGGACGTTCGTGGACGAAGTTCCCAAGACCAGCGTCGGGAAGTTCGACAAGAAGCGGATCCGCGCGTCCTACTCCGAGGGAAAGCTCGACATCGCCCAGCTCTAACGGGTAAATCTCCGGCGAGTCTTCACGCTTGGGACGGCCACCATGGGGGAACCTAACGCCCCTATGGTGGCCTTCGGAGCACGTCGGAGGGGTTCTGGGGATGCAGCGGAACAGGCGGAGTTTCCTCGCGCTCGCGGGCGTGGGCGCGCTGGCGGCGGCCTGCGGGTCGAACACCGGGCGGCAGGGTGACCCGCCGCCCTCGACGGCGTACTCGGCGGGCCCGCCGCCGTCGGACGCCCCGAAGGTCACACTCCAGCAGTGGTACCACGCGTACGGCGAAGAAGGCGTCCAGGACGCCGTCAAGCGGTACGCGGCGAGCTACCCCGGCGCGACCGTCAACGTCCAGTGGAACCCGGGCGACTACGACTCGAAGATCGTCACCGCGCTGCAGAACAGCAAGGTGCCGGACGTCTTCGAGGCCCAGGTCAAGATCGACTGGGTCCGGCAGAACCAGGTCGTCCCGCTCGACGACGTGATCGCGCCGGTGAAGGGTGACTTCAGCCCGGCCGTGCTGGCCGCGCAGACCGTCGAAGGCAAGGTCTACGGCATCCCGCAGGCCACCGACACGCAGGTGCTCTTCTACCGCAAGAGCCTGCTGCAGGCGGCGGGCGTCCAGCCGCCGCAGACGGTCGACGAGCTGGTCGACGCGGCCGCGAAGCTGACCAAGGACGGCGTCAAGGGCTTCTTCGCGGGCAACGACGGCGGCGTCGGCGTGCTCACCGGCCCGCTGCTGTGGTCCGCGGGGCTCGACTACCTGAAGAACGGCAACCGTGAAGTCGGCTTCGACGACCCGCGCGCGGCGACGGCGCTGGCGAAGTTGCACACGCTGAACGCCAACGGTTCCCTGTTGCTCGGAGCACCGGCGGACTGGTCGGACCCGGGCGCGTTCATCGACGGGCTGACGGCGATGCAGTGGACCGGGCTGTGGAACGTGCCGAAGATCCGGCAGGCGTTCGACGACGACTTCGGCGTCCTGCCGTTCCCGAAGCTGGACGGCAGCGGCGCGCCGTCGGTGCCGGTCGGTGCCTACGGCGCGATGGTCAACGCCAAGAGCGAGCACGTCGCCGAGGCCAAGGCGTTCGTGAAGTGGCTGTGGGTCGACCAGACGCAGGACCAGCTGGAGTTCGCGACGAAGTTCGGCTTCCACGTCCCGGCCCGGCAGAGCCTGGTCGGCCGCGCGGACAGCCTCAAGTCCGGCCCGGCCGCCGACGCGGCCCGGTTCGTCAAGGAGAACAGCCACCTCGTCGGCGGTCCGGTGTGGACACAGCAGGCGAACACGGCGTTGTCCGACGCGGTCGCGAAGATCGCGAAGGAGGGCGCGGACCCGGCGGCGCAGGTGAAGACGGCCGTCGAGGTGGCTCGCGCCGAGCTGAAGCGCCTCTTCGGATGAAGCGGCGCGATGCGCGCGCGTTCTGGCTGTTCGTGGGGCCGTTCCTGATCGGGCTGGCGGTGTTCGCGTACCTGCCGATCGGCTGGAGCGCGTACCTGTCGTTCTTCGACGCGCGCAACACGGTGACGCCGACCGAGTTCGTCGGGCTGGACAACTACGCGCACATGCTCACCGACGAGCCGTTCCTGTCCAGCCTCGGGACGTTCAGCGTGTTCGCGCTGTTCATCGTGCCGCTGACGTTCGTGCTGTCGCTGGCGCTGGCCCTCGGCGTCAACCAGCTGCGGTTCGCGCGGGCGTTCTTCCGGTCGGTGTTCTTCCTGCCGTTCGCGTGTTCGTACGTGGTGGCGTCGCTGATCTGGAAGACGTCGTTGTTCTCGGGTGTCCGGTACGGACTCGCGAACACGGTGCTTTCGGTCTTCGGCGTCGACCCGGTGGCCTGGACCGGGACGGTGCACCCGCCGCTGTACTGGGTGGTCCTGGTGACCGCCCGACTGTGGCTGCAGCTGGGGTTCTACATGATCCTGTTCATCGCGGCCCTGCAGCGGATCCCGGTGCGGCTGTACGAAGCGGCGTGGCTCGACGGCGCGAAGCCGGGCTGGCAGGTGTTCCGCCACATCACGCTGCCGCAGCTGCGCGCGACCGCGGTGGCGGTGCTGCTGCTCAACCTGATCAACGCGTACCAGGCCTTCGACGAGTTCTACAACATCATGGGCGACTCGCGCGGTTACCCGCCGTTCGCCCGGCCGCCGTTGGTGTACCTGTACTACACGTCGCTGGGATCGGGCGGCCAGGACCTGGGCCGCGGCAGCGCGGGCGCAGTGATCCTGGCGTTGCTCATCGCCCTGGTGACGTTGCTGCAGGGCCGGGTGTTCCGCTTCGGACGGGTGTCATGAGGGCGTTCCTGCGGTGGGCTTCCCTGGTGGTGGCGGCGGTGGTGTTCCTGCTGCCGTTCTACCTGTTGCTGCGCAACGGCCTGGCTTCGCGAGCGGACATCACGTCTCCGCACTGGACGTTCTTCCCGTCCACAGTGCACTGGGAGAACTTCTCGCGGCTGTTTTCGCTTTCGGACGTGCCGTTCGCGCGCAGCCTGCTGAACTCCCTGGTGGTCGCGACCCTGCAGACGGCCGGTTTGCTCGTGGTCTGCTCCTTGGCCGGCTACGGCCTGGCCCGGATCCCCTACCGGCACTCGCGGTTCGTGTTCTACGCGGTGCTGGCGACGCTGATGGTCCCGACGTCGGTGACGTTCGTGCCGAGTTTCGTGGTGGTCTCGTCGCTGGGCTGGCTGTCGGACTTCCGCGGGCTGGTGATCCCCGGGTTGTTCAGCGCGTTCAGCGTGTTCCTGTTCCGGCAGTACTTCCTCGGCTTCCCGCGGGAGCTGGAGGAGGCCGGGCGGGTGGACGGGCTTTCGCGCTGGGGCGTGTTCCGGCGGATCGTGGTGCCGAACTCGAAGGGTTTCTTCGCGGCGATCGCGGTCATCACGGTGATCGGCAGCTGGAACGCTTTCCTGTGGCCGCTGATCATCGCGCAGTCGCCGGATTCGTGGACGGTCCAGGTGGCGTTGTCGGGCCTGCTGACGGCGCAGAACCCGCAGCTGAACCTGCTGTTCCTGGCGGCGGCGGTGTCGATCCTGCCGATCGTGCTGCTGTTCGCGTTCCTGCAGCGGTACCTGGTGCGCGGGGTGGCCGAGTCCGGGTTGCAGGGCTGAACCGCCACCACAGCAGGGCGAGCGTCAGCAGCAGCGCGCCGCCGTCGGTGATCGCGGAGGGCAGCAGCCCGGGCCAGCCGTGCAGGTCCAGGGTGGCGCGCCACACCGGCGGCGGGATGACGAACACGCCCGCCGCCTGGGTGGCGTTCACCGCGAAGACCAGCCAGAACGTCCAGCGGCGGCCGGTCAGGACGAGCAGCCCGAGCAGGTTGCCCACCAGGTACAAGTCGCCGACCAGACGCAACCCGCTCAGGAAGCCGTCGGACGGCGGCGTGCCCGCGAGCGCAGCTGCCCGCGCCACCAGTTCAGCGTCGATCACCACGAAGTTCTGCAGTGCGGTGCCGATCGCGAAGACCAGCGAGCACCCCCCAATCCACCAGCGCATCCTCGCTCCCCCTATCAGTGATAGAGAGAACTCTATCACTGATAGAGCGACGGCCTCTATCACCGATAGAGAAGGGGCGGCTCTATCACTGATAGAGTCCTCCGCGTGCCTCTCGATCGTCGTCAGATCACCGAAGCCGCGCTCGCGCTCCTCGACGAGGTGGGGCTGGCCGAGCTGAGCACCCGGCGGCTCGCCGCGAAGCTGGGCGTCAGCTCGCCGACGCTGTACTGGCACGTCAAGGACAAGGCCCAGCTCCTCGACCTCCTCGCCGAGGCCGTCTGCGAAGACGCGTTCGAGATCGACGAGACCCAGGACTGGCGGCGCCAGCTCGAACAGGGCCTCCACCAGTTCCGCGCCATGCTGCTGCGACACCGCGATGCCGCCACCCTGCTGCGGGAACGGCCACCGGGACCGAACCGGCTCGCCCACATCGAGCGGACCGCCCGGATCCTCCTGGAAGCCGGCTTCACCCCGGAAGACACCGCGGGCATCGCGCGGCTGCTCGCCGCGCACGTCCTCGCCTCGGTCGAACGGCCGGAGAAGCCGAACCCGGAAGCCGCGAAGGAGTTCCTCGAAAACCTGAAGGCCTACCCGAACGCGCGCACCCTCGGGTTCACCGGGCTCACCGCCGACGACCTCTTCGCGCTCGGCACCGAAGTCATCCTCGACGGCCTCGCCCAACGGAGGAAATGACCACAACCTTCGGCGGTACACCCCACCTCGGCAGCTGTGACAGGGTGAACTCAACTGTCACGGTGAATGTTTTTCACGTTCACCCCGCGTCCACGCAAGCCCGGCAGCGTGCTGGGCAACCGAGAAGACTGGGGAGCGAACAACCATGGCCGAACTCACCCGGCGCACCTTCGCCACCGCGGGCGCCGCCGGTCTCGGGCTGCTGCTGTGCACGCCCACCGCGAACGCCCTCGACCGCGCCCTGCGGCTCACGAGCACCCGCTCGGTCACCACCTCCGGCACCACACTCGAACAGGTCGCCACGGGCGGCGGCACCAGCACCTACTCGCGCCTGTCCGCCGGCCCGGGGTGGCCGCTGGTCGTGCGCAGCGACCTCGCCACCCCGAAGAGCGGGCGCGACGACCGGCGGCGGGCCCTCAGCTCGTTCGTCCAGTTCACCGACCTGCACATCACCGACGCCGAGAGCCCCGCGCGGTTCGAGTACCTGCACCCCTTCATCGGCTCCGCGCACCGGCCGCAGGAAGTCCTCGGCACCGTCGCCACCAGCGCGCTCGTCGAACGCGTCAACAGCGTGCGGCAGGGCCCGTTCACCGGACGGCCGTTCGACCTGATGGTCACCACCGGCGACAACACCGACAACCACGAGCTGATCGAGCTCGACTGGTTCCTCAAGGTCCTCAACGGCGGCAGCGTCACCCCGAACTCCGGCGACCCGAACGCCTACGAAGGCGTCCAGAGCTCGGGCAACGACGAGTACTGGAACCCCTCGATCCCCGGCGTGGGCGACAAGTACTCGGCGAAGGGCTTCCCGCAGCTGCCCGGCCTGCTCGAAGCGGCCACGAAGACCTTCACCGCGCCCGGCCTCGACGTCCCGTGGTTCTGCACCTTCGGCAACCACGACGACAGCATCGTCGGCTCCCTGCCGGCGAACATCCCGGGCATCGACGCCTGGTACACCGGCCGGTACAAGGTGATCGGCAAGGACGAGACCACCGCGAAGAAGCTCGCCGACGCGATCAAGAGCGGCTCCGGCGTCCCGGTCGCCGAACTGTTCGGCGGCAGCGGCACCATCCGCGAGGTCACGCCGGACGCGCGACGGCGCCCGTTCAGCACCGGCGAGTTCGTCCGCGCGCACCTCGACACCGCCAACACCGGCCCCGGCCCGGCCGGGCACGGCTTCACCAGCGCCAACGCCGACGGCCAGAACGTCTACTACACCTTCCGGATCGCGCCGGGTGTCACCGGGATCAGCCTCGACACCACCACCGACGCCGGGTTCGCCGACGGCTCGATCGGCCTCGCGCAGTACTCCTGGGTCGAGGCGACGCTGAAGCGCAACAGCTCGGCGTACTACGACTTCTTCGGCCGCAAGGTCACCCACGCGGTCACCGACGAGCTGTTCATCCTGTTCAGCCACCACACCAGCGGCACGATGACCAACCTGCTGCCGGACTCGCGCCACCTGCTCGACCCGCGGCTCGACGGCGACGCGTTCGTCGCGCTGCTCAAGCGGTTCCCGAACGTGCTGGCCTGGGTCAACGGCCACACGCACCTCAACAAGATCACGCCGCACGCGGGCAACACGCCGCAGCAGGGCTTCTGGGAGATCAACACCGCGTCCCACGTCGACTTCCCGCAGCACGCCCGGATCGTGGAGGTGGCAGACAACGCGGACGGGACGTTGTCGCTGTTCACGACGTTGATCGAGGCGGAAGCGCCGTACGCGGCGGACTACGACGCCCGGACGCCGCAAGCGCTTGCGTCGCTGTACCGCGAACTGTCCTACAACGACATCCACGTCAGCCTGGGCCGCGTCGGCGCGGCCGAGGACCACAACACCGAACTGCTCCTGGTGAACCCGCTGAGCTGAGTTACCCCGGAGGTCATCGCCCGGCGGCGGGTCTTCGGGCAAGCTGCCGGGTATGACCGATCTTGAAGGCACGCAGCTGTTCCACCGCTCCATGCCGTTCTCCGAACGCCTCGGCGTCGAAGTGCTGGAGCACGGGCGCGAGCTCGTCCGCAGCCGGCTGAAGTGGGACGAGAGCCTCTGCACGCTCGGTGGTGCGCTGCACGGGGGCGCGCTCATGGCGCTGGCCGATTCGACCGGCGCCGTGTGCGCGTTCCTCAACCTGCCCGAGGGCGGGCAGGGCACGACGACCGTCGAATCGAAGACCAACTTCCTGCGGGCGGTGCGTTCGGGCTACGCCGTTGCGTCGTCCAGACCACTGCACGCGGGGCGCAAGTTCGTCGTGGTGGAGACCGAAATCCACGACGACGACGGCAAGTTGGTCGCGAAAGTGACACAGACGCAGGCCGTCCTGTAGGTACCTGTTTACATACCCGGCCGAACCGGCGAAAATCCCTGCCTACTGGGTGGGCCGATCAGGGAGCCGGGATGCGCGTACGTAAGTTGTTCACCTTATTGTCAGTGGTTGTGTTATCCGTTGTAACCACGCAGGTCGCCGAGGCCGGGCCCGTCCGGCCCCGCGACGACGAGGCGATCGACTACCACGAATGGACCGGCGGCCGCTTCCACGAAGGCGGCTTCGCGGGGCTCGGGCCGACGCGCGACGGGCTGCGCATCACGCACCCGATCGGCACGGTGCAGCACACCGAACCGGAGCTCGGCACGACGAGAACCTACGAATACGGCCAGTGGACGTCGCCGTCGTACCGGCCGGGGTTCGGCGCCACGCAGCTGGTGGCGTCGTGGAACGCCAAGACGCCGGCGAAGACCTGGCTGCAGGTCGAGGCGCAGGGCCGGACGTCGGCGGGTGCGGAAACCGCGTGGTACGTGATGGGCCGCTGGGCCAGCGGTGACGCCGACATCCTGCGCACCAGCGTCGACGGCCAGGACGACGCCAACGCCATGGTGGACGTCGACACGCTGGTCATGAAGGCCGGCGTCACGCTGAAGTCCTACCACCTGCGAATCAGCCTGTACCGCGAAGCCGGCTCGCACGCGACGCCGTCGGTCAGCCTGCTGGGCGCGATGACCTCGGCCGTCCCGGACCGCTTCGACGTCCAGACGACGAAGCCGGGGCGGGCCGCCGGGATCGAGCTCAAGGTGCCCGCGTACGCGCAGAACCTCCACAAAGGACAGTTCCCGCAGTACGGCGGGGGCGGCGAAGCCTGGTGCAGCCCGACGTCGACCGAGATGGTGGCCGAGTACTGGGGCAGGAAGCCGTCCGCCGAAGAGATGTCGTGGATCCCGGCGGACTACGTCGACCCGCAGGTGGCGTTCGCGGCGCGCTACACCTACGACCACGCCTACGACGGCACCGGCAACTGGCCGTTCAACACCGCGTACGCGGCGTCGCGCGGGCTGCGCGGCCACATCACGCGGCTGCACTCGCTGAACGAGCTGGAGGAGTACATCGTCCGCGGCATCCCGGTGATCACGTCGCAGTCGTTCCTGTCGTCGGAGCTCGACGGCGCCGGCTACGGGACGGCGGGGCACATCATGGTCGTCGTCGGCTTCACGAAGGACGGCGACGTGATCGCCAACGACCCGGCGTCCAGCAGCAACGACCGGGTGCGCAACGTCTACCAGCGCGACCAGTTCGAGAAGATCTGGCAGCGGACGAAGCGCTACCGCGCGGACGGCACCGTCGCGGGCGGCCCCGGCGGCATCGCCTACATCATCACCCCGGCCTGACGAGGTCGGCGGGGCGCCGCGACCGGCGCCCCGCCGGGCTCACCAGGTCTTGCCGGCCTGCTCCCGGATCGCGCGGTTGATCCGGTTGAAGAAGCCGCTGAGCGCGATGTGCAGGACGATCGCGGACAGCTGCTGCTCGTCGAAGTGCGCGGCCGCGGCCGCCCAGATCTCGTCGGTCACGCCGGGCTGGCCATCCTCGATCCGCGTGGCGGCTTCGGTCAGCGCCAGCGCGGCCCGTTCCGGCTCGGTGAAGAACGGCGTCTCGCGCCAGACGACGACGCTGTGCAGCCGGTCGTCGGTCTCGCCCTGCTTCTTCGCCGACTGGACACCGGCGTAGGTGCACGGGGCGCAGCCGTTGATCTGGCTGGCCCGCAGGTGGACCAGCTCCAGCAGCAACGGGTCGACACCGGCGGCGTGCACCACCTTGAACAGCTGCTGGACCGCGCCGGTCACCTCGGGGCTGCTCGTGCTCTTCAGCCGTGGTTCCATCGTTTCCTCCATCGGTTACCTGTGCCCCTCCGGGCCCGTCATGTCCACGACGGAGCAGGATCGAGGAAGGTAACGACATGTCCGACACCGTGGCCGCGGCGTTCGAAGCCCGGCGCGACCGGTTGCACGCGGTGGCGCACCGCCTGCTGGGCTCGCACGCCGACGCGGAAGACGCGGTCCAGGAGGCGTGGCTGCGCCTGGCCCGCCAGGACGCGGCGGAGATCGAGAACCTCGACGGCTGGCTGACGACGGTGGTCGGCCGGATCAGCCTGGACGTGCTGCGGTCGCGGAAGTCGCGCCCCGAGTCGCCCTACGACGAGATCGTGGTGGCGGCCGAGGAGGGCCCGGAGGCGGACGCGGAGCTGGCCGACTCGGTGGGGCTGGCGCTGCTGGTGGTCCTGGAGTCCCTCGGCCCGGGCGAGCGGCTGGCGTTCGTGCTGCACGACCTGTTCGGGGTGCCGTTCGAGGAGATCGCCCGCATCCTGGGCAAATCGACGGCGGCGGCGAAGATGCTGGCCAGCCGCGCCCGCCGCAAGGTCCGGACGCCTCCGGTGCCGTCCGGGCCGTCCCAGCGCGAGGTGGTCCAGGCATTCCTGACGGCCGCCCGCGACGGCGACTTCGAGCAGCTGCTGCGCATCCTCGACCCGGACGTCCGGTTGACGATCGACACCCCGGACGGCCTGGTGGTGGTCTTGGGAGCGACGAAGGTGGCGGCAGGCGCCCGCTTCGGAGCGGCCAACGACGGCCGCCGCGTACTGGTGGGCGGCCTCCCGGGCGTGGTGGCGTGGCGCGACGGCACACCGATGTCGGTGGTGGCGTTCACCGTGGTGGACGGCCGGATCACGAACATCGCGGCGGTGACGGACCCGGTGAAGCTCGCGTCGATGGAGCTGCCGGAGCCGCCGGGAACTGTCGGTGGGTCCCGGTAGCGTGGAAGACGGGGGCCGGAGGCCCGCGCCGCCGTGCCAGACTGCGGAGATCATGCGCCGCCCTCTGCTGTTCCTCGACATCGACGGCCCCCTGATCCCCTTCGGGCGGAGTTCCGGGCAGTACGAGACCTTCCCAAACGCCGACCTGGGCAATCCCCTGCTGTCACGGGTCGACCCGAGCCTCGGTCCACGGCTGCTGGCTCTCGGGTGCGACCTCGTCTGGGCGACCACGTGGCTGGCCGACGCCAACGAGTGCGTCTCCCCGTTGCTCGGTCTCCCGGAACTGCCGGTGCTCGACGTCCCCGAAGGCGACGATCGCGGACTTCATTGGAAAACCCGGCCGATCGTCGAGTGGGCGGCCGGCCGCCCGTTCGCCTGGCTGGACGACGAAACCACCGGCGCCGACCGGGCGTGGGTCGTGCGCCACCACCCCGGGCCGGCGCTGGTGCACACCGTCGAGGCGAGCACCGGCCTCACCGGCCAGGACTTCACCACCATCGCCACCTGGCGGCGGACAGTTGCGTAAAGCGCAACCCGTTGCGCAAAGGTCACTCATGCGGATGTCGCCATGTCCGCGTGATCCGTGATTAGCTGCGGGCAGGACCAGCCAGAGCCGGAAGGTGGATTCGCATGCCGTACGAGGTGCAGGGGGTCGTTTCGCGAGGTAAGGGCGAGCCCGTCTCGCTGGAGACCGTCCTCGTGCCCGATCCCGGTCCCGGTGAGGCCGTCGTGAACGTGCAGGCCTGCGGGGTCTGCCACACCGATCTGCACTACCGCGAAGGCGGGATCAACGACGACTTCCCGTTCCTGCTCGGCCACGAGGCCGCGGGGGTCGTCGAGGCCGTCGGCGAAGGCGTCACCGACCTCGAGCCCGGTGACTACGTCATCCTGAACTGGCGCGCGGTCTGCGGCACCTGCCGGGCCTGCAAGCGCGGCAAGCCGTGGTACTGCTTCTCGACCTTCAACGCCGCCCAGCCGATGACGCTCCAGGACGGCACCAAGCTGTCGCCCGCGCTCGGCATCGGGGCCTTCCTCGAAAAGACTCTTGTCCACAGCGGACAGTGCACAAAGGTCGACCGGGAAGCCGAACCCGCCGTGGCCGGGCTGCTCGGCTGCGGTGTCATGGCCGGGCTCGGCGCGGCCATCAACACCGGCGCCGTCACGCGCGGGGACTCGGTCGCCGTCATCGGGTGCGGTGGCGTCGGGGACGCCGCCATCGCCGGGGCGAAGCTCGCCGGGGCGACCACGATCGTCGCCATCGACATGGACGACCGGAAGCTCACCTGGGCGAAGGACTTCGGCGCGACGCACACCGTCAACAGCAAGGGCCTGTCCGAGGCGCAGGTCGTCGAGGCCATGCAGGAGGCCACCAGCGGATTCGGCCCCGACGTCGTGATCGACGCCGTCGGCCGGCCCGAGACCTGGCGGCAGGCGTTCTACGGGCGCGACCTGGCCGGCACCGTCGTGCTGGTCGGCGTCCCGACGCCGGAGATGCGGCTGGACGACCTGCCGCTGATCGACTTCTTCTCGCGCGGCGGCTCGCTGAAGTCGTCGTGGTACGGCGACTGCCTGCCGAGCCGGGACTTCCCGATGCTCGTCGACCTCTACCTGCAGGGCCGGCTGCCGCTCGACAAGTTCGTCACCGAGCGGATCGGCGTCGACGGCGTCGAGCAGGCCTTCGAGCGCATGCACCACGGTGACGTCCTGCGCAGCGTGGTGACGTTCTGACCCTCTTCACCGACGACGAGTACCCGGCGGAGCCCTATCCGGGCACCCGGCCGGGTTACTCGTTCGTGCACGTCGACGGCGTCGGGCACCCGCTCGACACCGCCCCCGCCGGCTGGCGCGACCGGCTGGCCGTGCTGGCCTACGGCTCGAACGCCAACCCGACGAAGATCACCTGGCTGCGGGCGCGGCTGGGCCTCGAAGGCCCGGTCGTCGTGGCGCACGCGCGCTGCGCCGGGCTCGCCGCGGTGTGGGCCGCCGGCTTCCGCGTGGTCGACGACCAGCGCCCGGCCACCCTCACCGCACTGCCGGGCGCCGAGGACCACGCCATCTGGTTCGTGACGCCGGACCAGCTCGCGGTCCTGGACCGCTGCGAAGGCCGCGGCACCCGCTACCACCTGGCCCGGCTCACCGACCCCGACATCACGCTCGAAGACGGCACCCGGCTGACCGAGGTCCACACCTACGTCGGCGCCGCGCCGATCCGCTACCCGCTGCTGGTCGACGGCGTCCCGGTGCGCACCGCCGACGTCCCGCAGGCCGAGGCGGCGAAGCTCGAAGGCGTCGCCGCCGAGGGCCACGGCGTGCCGTGCGAAGTCGTCACACCAGCTTACCCGGGTTGAGGATCCCGGTCGGGTCCACCGCGGACTTGGCCGCCCGCAGCACCTCCACCCCCAGCGAGCCGATTTCCGCGCTCAGGTAGGGCGCGTGGTCGACGCCGACGGCGTGGTGGTGCGAGATCGTGCCCAGCCCGGCGATCGCCTCGGACGCCGCCGCCTTCGCCCGCTGCCACTGGCCGACCGGATCACCGGAGTCCCGGGCCGTCAGCACCGTGAAGTAGAGCGACGCACCCGTTTCGTACGCGTGGGAGATGTGGCACATGACGATCGAACGGCCCAGCGCGGCGGTCAAGGCCGCGCGGACGTCGTCACGCAGCTCGTCCACATTGGACCAGTAGGCCGCCGTTTCGAGCGTCTCGACGCAGACTCCCATGTCCAGCAGGACGTCCCGCTGCCGGGGGCCGGCGAACCGGCCGTGCCGCCACGATTCACCGAGCGCCTTGCCGACGCGCACGGCCCCCGCCGCCTTCAGCCGCCGCGTCGTCTCACGGCGGCGCCGCGCCACGTCGTGCGCGGTGCCTTCCCAGCCGACGATGAGGAAACACGGCCGTCGTACGCCCCGCGCGGCCAGGTAACGGCGCAGCGCCGCCGTCTTCAGGCCCGCGTTCAGCGCCAGGGACACCTCGGTCTCGTCCACATCGGACAGCCGGGTGACGTCGGCGAGCGCGTGGTGCTGCGCGAGGTCCCGCACCGCTTCGGCGCCGGCCGTCCAGCCCGGCAGCGCGTACCCCTCGTACCGCCGGACCTGCGGCGCCGGCCGCACCCGCAGCGCGACTTCCGTGATGACGCCGAGGGTTCCCTCGCTGCCGACGGCGAGCTGGCGCAGGTCCGGCCCGGCCGCCGACGCCGGCGCGACGCCGAGCTTCCACGGACCGCGCGGGGTGGCCAGCCGCACGCCGGTCACCATGTCCTCGAAGCGCCCGTACCCCGAAGACGCCTGGCCCGCCGAGCGCGTCGCCGCGAAGCCGCCGATCGTGGCGCGCTCGAACGACTGCGGCACGTGCCCCAGGGTCAGGCCGTGCGCGGCGAGGAGCTCCTCCGCCGCGGGCCCGCGGACCCCCGCCTGCAGCACGGCGATGCGCGACTCGGCGTCCACCGACACGAGCGCGTCGAGCCGGACGAGGTCCAGCGCGATCACCGACGGCTTCTCGCCGCGCAGCGCCGCGACCCCGCCGACCACGGACGTCCCGCCGCCGAACGGCACCACACCGACGTCGTGCCGGACGCAGACGTCGAGGACCGCCTGGACCTCGTCGGGATCGGCCGGGAGCACCACCGCGTCCGGCACCGGGAACTCCGCCGAGGCCACCCGGCGCCGCAGGAGGTCGAGGTAGGACAGCCCGGTCGCCCGCGCGAGCCGCGCCGGGGCGTCCACCAGCACGTTCTCCGCGCCGACCACCTTCGCCAGCGCGTCCTCTGCAGACTTCGCGAGTTTCGGTGACGGTATTTCCACCGGCATTTCCCGCGCTGGAGCGGCGGCGGGGGCGACCGGACCGATACGCTGGTCGAGCCACTTGGCCGCCCGCGCGGGCAGCGGGGCGGCGCCGGCGGCGTCCTCGGTCCAAGACCGGCGGAGGCGGTGGTCAATGAGCGGGTTCACGACTACAGTGTGACATATGGACGTGAAACGTCACACCACCCAGACCGCGGGTTCCTCGGCGCTCGCGGACACCCGCAACCGCCAGACGGCGACGCGCGTGGCCGATGACGTGCTGCTCGACGCCGCTCGCTCGTGCGTGCTGGCCGTCGGTGTGCGCCGCACCACACTCGCCGAAATCGCCCGCACCGCGCGCGTCAGCCGGATGACGGTCTACCGCCGGTTCCCCGACGTCCGCAGCGTGCTCGCGGCGCTGATGACCCGTGAGTTCAGCGGGCTGCTGCGCACGGCGAGCGAACGCGGCGCCGACGCCGCGCACAGCCGCGACCGGCTCGTGCTGATCGCGGCGGCCGGCGTGCGGGCGCTGTCGACCGATCCGCTGTTCCGCACCCTGCTCGACGTCGACCCCGAGCTCGTCCTCCCGTACATCGTGGAGCGGCTCGGCGCGACGCAGAAGTTCGCCGAACAGGCGTTGCACCAGCTGCTGGAGGCCGGGCACCAGGACGGTTCGATCCGGCGGGCGCCGGTCGCCGTCCAGTCCCGGTCGGTGCTGCTGGTGGTGCAGTCGTTCGCGTTCTCGCTGCGGCCGGCCACGGCGGACCTGCCCGAGGCGGCGCTGATGGCGGAGTTCACCCACGTGCTCGACGCGGCGCTCAAGCCATGACGTCCGGCTCGCTCAACGCGCGGCGCCGCGAACGCGAGCTCGCGGAGCTGGCGGCGGGCGAGCGGGTCGACGTCGTCGTGGTCGGCGGCGGGGTCACCGGCGCGGGCATCGCGCTGGACGCGGCTTCGCGGGGCCTGTCGGTGGCGCTGGTGGAGGCGCACGACCTCGCGTTCGGGACGTCGCGCTGGTCGTCGAAGCTGGTGCACGGCGGCCTGCGGTACCTGGCCCACGGCGAACTCGGGCTGGCGCACGAGAGCGCGGTGGAGCGCGGGATCCTGATGACGCGCACCGCACCGCACCTGACCCGCGCGATGCCACAGCTGTTTCCGTTGTACCCCGGCACTTCCCGGCTCCAGGAGCGCATGGTCGCGGCCGGCCTGCGGGCGGGCGACGTGCTTCGGCGGGCGGCGCGCACGCCGTCGTCCGTCCTGCCGCGGCCGCGCTCGATCCCGGCCGCCGAGGCGCTGGCGCTGGCGCCGGGCCTGGCCCCTGGCGGCTTGCGCGGCGGATTGCTGGCCTACGACGGCGCCTTGGTCGACGACGCCCGGCTGGTGGTCACCCTCGCGCGGACGGCGGCGTCGTTCGGCGCCCGGATCCTCACGCGGCTTTCGGCTTCTTCGGTGTCCGCGGACCGGGTCACGGCCGTGGACGGCCTTTCCGGCTCCACGGTGGACATCCACGCGCGTCAGGTGATCAACGCGACGGGCGTGTGGGCGGGGACGCTGACGGGTGCGGTCCGGCTGCGGCCGTCGCTCGGGTCGCACCTGGTGCTGGCGCCGGGGACGGTCCCGATGGGGACGACGTCGGTGAACATCGGCGTGCCCGGGGAGACCAACCGGTTCGTGTTCCTGCTCCCCCAGCCGGACTGCCGGGTCTACCTGGGACTGACGGACGAGCCGGTGTCCGGCCCGATCCCGCCGGTACCCACGGTTCCCGAGTCCGATGTGGACTTCCTGCTGTCGCTGGCTTCGTCGGTGCTCGCCCGGCCGCTGACCCGGGCGGACGTCGCCGGTTCGTACGCGGGCTTGCGTCCGCTGGTGGAGGGCGGTGGCCGGTCGGCGGACCTGTCCCGCAAGCATGCGGTCCTGGCGGGCTCGGACGGGCTGCTGACGGTGGTCGGCGGGAAGCTCACGACGTACCGGCGGATGGCCGAGGACGCGGTCGACGCGGCGGTCCGCCTGGCCGGGCTCCGGGCCGCGCCGTGCCGGACGGCACGGTTGCCGTTGCTGGGCGCGGCTCCGCGACCGGAGCTGTCCCTTGTGGACGCCTCGCCGCGGCTGGTGGGCCGGTACGGCACGGAAGCACCGCGGGTGGCGGCGCTGGGCGAGCTGGACGCGGAGTTCGCGGCTCCCGTCGGGCCGGGTACGGAGATCACGGCGGCCGAAGTCGTGTGGGCGGTCCGGAACGAGGGTGCGCTGGATGTCGAGGACGTCCTGGAACGCCGGACGCGGCTGGCGTTGGTCCCGGCGGACGCCGAGGCCGCGGCGGCGCGGGTGGCGGAACTTGTCGACAAGTCGCTGGCCGGTCTCCTCGCATAGCCGGCGCTTGATGTTCTCTTGATTTGACGTCCCGTTGGGTTTTTGCAACAGTATGGCGCATGAGTCCGGTCAGACGCGGCAAAGAGCTGCCGATCTACAACCGGCTTCCCGTGCTTCGCGCCGAACGCGGGATGAGCAGGGCCGCGCTCGCCAACGCCGTCGAGGTCAACCCGCAGACCATCGGCGCGCTAGAGCGGGGCGACCACTATCCGAGCCTGGACCTGGCGTTCCGGATCTGCGCCGTCTTCGGCCTGCCGGTCGAAGCCGTGTTCGGCCGTGAGCCGTTCACGCCGCTGTCCACCCAGGTCTACCGCGAGGGGGGAACATGACCGAACCGGCCGGCCGGCTCGCGGCCTACTGGGAACGCCAGCTGGACAAGATGGACGCACGGGAGCTGCGGCACGCCAAGCGGATGCCCGGCTGGCGCACCCGGCGGCGCCGCCGTGCCCTCGCCGCGATCCTGGGGCTCGCCGACCTCGGGCTGATCGCCGGCGCGGCCGTTTTCACCGCGCACGGCGACTGGTTGTTCAGCGTGCTCTGGGTGGGCAGCGTGGTGGTCGGCGGCGGCACGTTCGTGCTGCTGCGGATCCTCACCGGCCGGATGAGCGGCGGCTTCTCGCGGCTGCTCGACGAACGCGAGCGCGAGTGGCGCCACCGCGTCACCTACGTCGCCTTCCAGATCCTGAGTTACCTGATGATCGTCGCGATGATCTACGGCATCGTCGTCGCCCACACCGAAGAAGGCGGCCTGCGCGGCGCGATGATGCTGTCCGCGCTGCTGGTCACCGGCACCACCATCCCGTCCATCGTGCTGGGCTGGGCGCTGCCGGACGACGACCCCGAGGATTTCGAAGAGGGGATGGGGCATGCCTGAGGGGACACTGGAGATCGACCGGATCTCCAAGCGCTACGGCGCCAAGGTCGCGCTGGACGGCGTCTCGTTCGACGTCCGCGCCGGCGAGCTGTTCGGCTTCGTCGGCAGCAACGGCGCCGGCAAGACCACCACCATGCGGATCGCGCTGGGTGTGCTGGCCGCCGACGGCGGTGAGGTCCGGTTCGGCGGCCGGCCGGTCACGCACGAGACCCGCACCCACATCGGCTACATGCCGGAGGAACGCGGGCTGTACCCGAAGATGAAGGTGCTCGACCAGCTCGTCTACCTGGCGGAGCTGCACGGGCTGAGCGCCGGCGAAGCCCACCGCAACGCGGAGAACTGGATCAGCCGGCTCGGGCTGGCCGGGCGTCGCAAGGACGAAGTGCAGAAGCTGTCGCTGGGCAACCAGCAGCGCGTCCAGCTGGCCGCCGCGCTGGTGCACGACCCCGCGGTGCTCGTGCTCGACGAGCCGTTTTCCGGTCTCGACCCGCTCGCCGTCGACGTGATGAGCGGGGTCCTGCGGGAGAAGGCCGCGGCGGGGGTGCCGGTGGTGTTCTCCAGCCACCAGCTCGACCTCGTCGAGCGGCTGTGCGACCGGGTCGGGATCATCCGCGGCGGCCGGATGGTCGCCGTCGGCACGGTCGCCGAGCTGACCGCCGGCGCGCGCAGCAAGCTGGTCGTCACGGCGCCGGCCGCCCAGCCCGGCTGGGCCGCGGGACTGGCCGGCGTGCGGGTGCTGGAGCAGCAGGGCACCACCACCGTGCTCGACCTCGAACCGAGCGCGGACGACCAGGCCGTGCTCGCCGCGGCGCTGGCGACCGGGCCGGTCACCGAGTTCAGCCGCCGTCGCCGCTCGCTGACCGAGCTCTTCCGCGACGCCGTCTCCGACGGCGCCGGGTCCCCAGGGGAGGAACCGCGATGAGGACGCTGAGTGGCCGCCGGGCGGTCTGGCTCGTGATGAAGCGCGAACTGAACACGCGGCTGCGCACGCGGTCGTTCGTGGTCGGCACCGCGGTGCTCTTGGTGCTGCTGCTGGGTTACGTCGTCTTCCAGACGGCGCTGGCCGGTTCGTCGGACAAGAGCACCGTCGGGCTGACCGGCCAGGCCATCGGGATCGCCCGGCAGCTGCAGACCGAGGCGGCGCTGGCGGGCCGCGAGATCACCACCGTCGTCGTCACCGACGGCGCGGAGGGCAGGCAGAAGGTCGAAAACGGCGACTTCGACGCGCTCGTCTCGGGCAGCGCGGCCCAGCTGACCGCCACCTACAAGTCCTCTTTGGACGACCAGCTCCGCCACGTGCTCGACCAGGTCGCGCAGCAGCAGGTGCTCGACGGCGTCCTGTCGTCGGCGCAGCTCGAACCGGCCGAGGTGATGGCCAGGGTCAACGCCACCCACGTGCAGGACGACGCCCTCTCGCCGCAGCCCGCGGACCACACCCAGCGGCTGGTCGTCGGCCTGGTCGTGGCGTTCCTGCTGTACATGAGCATCATCACCTACGGGATGATGGTCGCCCAGGGCGTCGTCGAGGAGAAGTCGAGCCGGGTGGTGGAGATCCTCCTCGCCAGCGTGCGGCCGTGGCAGCTGTTGCTGGGCAAGGTGATCGGCCTCGGCCTGGTCGGCCTGACCCAGCTGGTGATCCTCGCGGTGGTCGGCCTGGGCGCGGCCGCGGTGACCGGCGTGTTCACCCTGTCGGGCTTCGCGACGGGCGCGGTGCTGTGGGGCCTGCTCTGGTACCTGCTCGGATTCCTGTTGTACGCCACGATCTACGGCGCGTTGGGATCGCTGGTGTCGCGTCAGGAGGACACCCAGTCGGTGGTCGGGCCGCTCAACATCATCCTGGTGGTCGGGTTCATCGCGGGGTTCAACCTGCTGGTCCAGAACCCCGCGGGCTCGGCGACGAGGATCGTGTCCCTGATCCCGCTGCTGTCCCCGATCCTGATGCCGGCCCGCATTTCGACGGGCGCGGCGGCGGGCTGGGAGATCGGGCTGTCGCTGGCGCTGACGGTGGCGTCGGTCGCGCTGCTGACGTGGCTGGGCGGGAAGATCTACGGCAACAGCGTGCTGCGGATCGGCAGCCGGATCAAGCTGTCGGAGGCGTTGCGTGGCTGAGGTCCGGCCGGCCGTAGCAGCCGACGTGGCGGCGATCCGCCGGTTCGGGGAGGTGCACGTCCGGGCGCACTACGCCCCGCTGATCGGCGCGGCCGCGGCGGACGCGCAGGTCCGCGACTGGTGGAACGAGACGCACCTTTCGGCAGCCGTGCGGGGCGGGCTGGTGGTCGTCGCCGAGGAGGGCGAGCTCGTGGGCGTCGGGCAACGCGGCCGCAACGGTCCCGACCACGTGGTCTACAAGCTCTACGTGCACCCCGGGCAGCGCGGCCGCGGGCTCGGCCCACGGTTGCTCGACGCCTTGACCGCGCAGCTGCCCGCCGACGCCGGACGGCTGTACATCGAGCACTTCGCGGCCAACGAACGAGCCGGCGCCTTCTACGAGCGCGAAGGCTTCACCGTCGAACGGATCGAGCCGAGCGCCACCGGCGACCCCGCACTCGCCGTCGTCTGGCGCGTCCGCGCGATCAGCGGGACGTGATCTTCCCGTACCGCTCCAGCGAAACCTGCCGCTCGTGGGCGTGGTCGACCATCGGCTCCGGATACCCCGCCGGCCGGTCCTTCAGCTTGTGGACCGCCTTCCCCGGCACCGATCGCAGCTCCGGCACGTACTTGCGCACGTAGTCGCCGTCCGGGTCGAACTTCTCGCCCTGGGTCGTCGGGTTGAAGATGCGGAAGTACGGGGCCGCGTCGGTGCCGCAGCCCGCCACCCACTGCCAGTTCAGCTGGTTCGATGCCAGGTCGCCGTCCACCAGGTGCCGCATGAAGTGGCGGGCGCCCAGCCACCACGGCAGGTGCAGGTCCTTCACCAGGAAGCTCGCGACGACCATCCGGACCCGGTTGTGCATCCAGCCCTCCGCCAGCAGCTGCCGCATCCCGGCGTCCACGATCGGGTAGCCCGTCCGGCCGGCGCACCACCGCTCGAACGCCTCGCGGTCGTCGTCGTGCTTCATCGCGTCGAAGCGCTTGTCGTAGTTCCGGCGGGCCGTTTCCGGGCGGTGCCACAGGACGTCGGCGTGGAACTCGCGCCAGCAGATCTCGCTGCGCAGCGACTTCGCGCCCGCGCGGTCGTCGCCGGAAAGGTCGGCCAGGATGGTCCGCGGGTGGATGTTCCCCCAGCGCAGGTACGGCGAAAGGCGCGTGGTCCCGTCCCGGTCCGGCCGGTCGCGGTCGGCGTCGTAGGTTTCGATGCCGTCGGCGAGGAACGCGTGCCAGACGTCCAGCGCGGCCTGCTCACCCGGCTCGGGCAGGGTCGCGGAAACCTGGGGTGGGCGCGGGATTCCCAGCGACTTCGGCGGCTCGACCCAGTCCACAAGGGACGGTCCGGTGTCGGCGGGCGAATGCCACCCGTGGGCGGTCCAGGCGCGGAAGAACGGCGTGAAGACCTGGTACGGCTCGCCGTCCGGCTTGGTGACGCGCCCCGGTGTCACGGCGTACGGCGACCCCGTCTCGACCCAGCCGATGTTGTGCTCCCCCAACGCCTTCGCCACCGACGCATCCCGCCGACGGCCGTAGGGCCCGGTGTCGGCGCTGACGTGCACCGCCGCGGCGCCGATCGCGCGGGCCGCGCGGACCACTTCCACCGCCGGTTCGCCGCGCACCAGCATCAGCCGGCCGCCGAGCTGCTCGTTCAGCTTCTCCAGGCAGCCGTAGAGGAACGCCGTCCGCGGGGCACCGCCGGGCGCCAGCAGGTGCTCGTCGAGGACGTACAACGCGAGCACGTGCTTGCTGTGCTTCGACGCCTCGAGCAGCGCGGCGTGGTCGCCGAGCCGCAGGTCACGGCGGAACCACAGGACGACGGGCGCTTCACGAGTCACGGCGCACAACGATAAGCGCCCCGCCGCGCAGGTGCACGGCGGGGCGCTTACGGAAAGCGATCAGCGTTCGGTGATCGGGGTGTAGTCCCGCGACGCGTGGCCGGTGTAGATCTGCCGCGGGCGGCCGATCTTGGTGGCCGGGTCGTTGATCATCTCGCGCCAGTGCGCGATCCAGCCCGGGAGCCGGCCCAGCGCGAACAGCACCGTGAAGAACTTCGTCGGGAAGCCCAGCGCCCGGTAGATCAGGCCGGTGTAGAAGTCCACGTTCGGGTACAGCTTCCGCTCGATGAAGTACTCGTCGGAAAGCGCGGTCTCCTCGAGCTTCTTCGCGATGTCGAGCAGCTGGTCGCCGCCCTTCAGCTTGCCGAGGATCTCGTCGGCCGTGCTCTTGATGATCTTCGCGCGCGGGTCGTAGTTCTTGTAGACCCGGTGCCCGAAGCCCATCAGCTTCACGCCCTTTTCCTTGTTCTTCACCCGCTCGACGAACTTGGCGACGTCGCCGCCGTCGCGCTGGATGCCCTCGAGCATGTCCAGCACCGCGGAGTTCGCGCCGCCGTGCAGCGGGCCGAACAGGGCGTTGATGCCGGCCGAGATCGACGCGAACAGGTTCGCCTCGGAGGAGCCGACCAGGCGCACGGTCGAGGTCGAGCAGTTCTGCTCGTGGTCGGCGTGCAGGATGAACAGCAGGTCGAGCGCCTTGGCGGCCTCGGGGTCGACCTCGTACGGCTCCGCGGGGAAACCGAAGGTCATCCGGAGGAAGTTCTCCACCAGGCCCAGGGAGTTGTCCGGGTACAGCAGCGGCTGGCCGACCGACTTCTTGTAGGCGTAGGCCGCCAGCGTCGGCAGCTTCGCCAGCAGGCGGACGGTCGACAGCTCCACGTTCGGCTCGTCGAACGGGTTGAGCGAGTCCTGGTAGAAGGTCGACAGCGCCGACACCGCGCTCGACAGGACCGGCATCGGGTGAGCGTCGCGCGGGAAGCCGCTGAAGAACGCCTTCAGGTCCTCGTGCAGCAGGGTGTGCCGCTGGATCTTCTCGGTGAAGTCGGCCAGCTGGGCCTGGGTCGGCAGCTCGCCGTAGATCAGCAGGTAGGAGACCTCGATGAAGGTCGACTTCTGGGCCAGCTGCTCGATCGGGTAGCCGCGGTAGCGGAGGATGCCGGCGTCACCGTCGATGTAGGCGATGGCGGACGACGCGGCGCCGGTGTTGACGAAACCGGGGTCGTAGGTGATGTACCCCGTCTGCGCCAGCAGCTTCCCCAGTTCGATCCCCGGCGCGCCCTCGACCGGGTGCACGATCTTGAACTCGTGCTCGCCATTCGGCAGGGTCAGCTTCGCGGTTCCGCCGGACTGCCCCGCAGTCGTCGCGTCGGACATGCAAGTCCCTCTCACGTTCGGGCACGGGCCGGCGGCGCCTGTAGGTTCCACAGGTAGCCACGTGTTCACGCGAGGAAACACTGGCGCCTCGCTGCACACCGCCCCGCTGGGGTATGAAGAATGCCCCACCACGCTAGTCGAGAAACCCGCTTTCGCGCAGCGGTGACGTTGCTCCTGGGGCCCCCTTTGGGACCAGGTTCACACGGTGGCCGCCAGATCCGCCGAAGTCGGCGGCTCCGCGCCGCTGCGGGACACCGTGATCGACGCCGCTTTCGCCGCGTAAGCCAGCGCCTCTCGCCACGCGTCCGCGTCGAGGGAGGCCAGGTCGGCGGCCTCGTGGGTGTGCAGCCACGCCAGCAGCGCCCCCTGGACGGTGTCGCCCGCGCCGATGGTGTCCACGACGGCGACTTTTCGCGACGGCACGTGGGCCAGCTCACCTGCGGCGGTGATCACGGAGAGCCCGTCGGCGCCCCGGGTGAGCACCACGGCGTCCACACCGGACTCGACCCACGTCTTCGCCGCGGCCACCGGGTCGGCGCCGCCGGTGAGCCACGCGGCGTCGTCGTCGGAGATCTTCAGCAGCCGGACGTCCGGCAGCCAGGACGCGAACCGCGCCCGGTAGGCGGCCGGGTCGGTGATCAGCGCCTCGCGGATGTTCGGGTCGAGGGCGGTCAGGACGCCGCGGGCCGCCTCGCGCCGCAACATCGCCTCGTACGCGGAGGCGCCCGGCTCGAGGACCAGGCCGAGCGTGCCGAGTGAGAGCGCGGTCACGTTCTCCGGCAGCGGACCGGGGTCTTCGACAAGCCGATCGGCGGTGCCTTCGACGTAGAACGTGTAGCGCGCGGCGCCCTTCGCGTCGAGCGCCACGACGGCGAGCGTCGTCGGTTCGCCGCCGCGCTGCAGCAGCGACGTGTCGACGGCGGAGGCGTGCAGCCGGTCGACCAGCGCTTCGCCGAAGCGGTCGGTGGACACCCGCGAGAGGAACGCGGCCGGCACGCCGAGCCGGCCGGCGGCCAGCGCGACGTTGTACGGTCCGCCGCCGAGGCGCGGCAGCAGCGCGCGCAGCCCACCGTCCACAGTGGAATCCAGGGGGTCGCCGGGAACCAGGTCGACCAGAGCTTCTCCGCCTACGACGATCACGCGGGCAGTTTAATTGACCCCGGGCTGACAATTCCTGTCCGCTATTTGTCGAGACCCCCGAGCAGCAGCTCCCCCAGAGCGGTGAACGCTTCGGCGTCGGAGACGTCGGTCCGCCCGCCGAGCACCCCGGTCTGGATGCCCTCGATGATCAGCCCGGTCATCTCGGCGACGAGCCGGGCGTGGACGTCCCGGAAGACGCCGTCGGCGACACCCTTGTCGATGAACTGCCGGAGCCGTTTCGCGGCGAACCGGCTGTTGAGCTGGTAGGCGTCCCGCGTGGGCGCGAACCCGGCGAGGTCGCGCATGAAGGCAGCGGACGCCCGGTTGAGGTGCTCGGAGACGCCGGCCAGGTACTCGGCGATGAGCTTGCGGGCGTCGTCGATGCCGGCGATGCGCTCCTCGATCCGTTCGGCGGCGCCCCGGAAGAACTGGGTGACGACCTTGACGGCGAGCTGCTCCTTGCTGGGCGCGAGCGCGTAGAGCGTCGACTTCGAGCAGCGGAGGCGGCCGGCGAGGTCGTCGAGGGTGAAGTCCGCGAAGCCTTCGGCCAGGAAGAGCGCCTCGAGGTCGGCGAGCAGGGCGCGCTGGCGAGCGGTCGGCCGGCGGCGGGGTTCGGGGCGCATCGGCTCACTATCTCCTACGTCTTCCGGCCACCCCAGTCCCGTCGTACTGTACTCTGAACCGGCCCACAGTACTGTTCTCAGTACCGCTTTGGAGGACAACGATGCCCGCCGAACGCCTGCTGCCCGACTCGGACGCCGAGGACCTGGTCGCCCTGGCCCGGGAAATCGCGCGCGACGAACTCGCCCCGCGAGCGGCAGCGGCGGAGGAAGCCGAGCAGTTCCCGCGCGAGCAGTTCCGCCTGCTGGGCAAGTCCGGCCTGCTGGGCCTGCCGTACGCCGAGCGCTGGGGCGGCGGCGCGGTGCCGTACGAGGTCTACCTGCAGGTCCTGGAGGAGATCGCGACGGCGTGGATGACGGTCGGCGTCGGGCTGTCGGTGCACACGATGTCCTGCTACGCGCTGTCGGAGTACGGCACCGACGAGCAGCGCGACCAGTGGCTGCCGGACATGCTCGAAGGCTCGCTCCTGGGCGCGTACGCGCTGTCGGAGACGCAGGCGGGCTCGGACGCGGCGGCGCTCTCGGCCCGCGCGCGGCTGGACGGCTCGGACTACGTCGTCAACGGCACGAAGGCGTGGATCACGCACGCGGGGGTGGCGGACTTCTACACGACGATGGTCCGCACCGGTGACGCGGAGATCTCGACCCTGCTGGTCCCGGCGGCGACCGAAGGCCTCTCGGCGGCCCCGCGCGAACGGAAGATGGGGCTCACCGGGTCCCCGACCGCCCAGATGATCTTCGACAACGCCCGGGTGCCTGCGTCGCGGCTCCTGGGCGCCCCGGGTGCGGGGCTCCGGATCGCGTTGGCGTCCTTGAGCTCGGGCCGGCTCGGGATCGCGGCGTGCGCGGTGGGCCTGGCGCAGGCGGCGCTGGACGAGGCGGTGGCGTACGCGAAGGGCCGGACGCAGTTCGGCCGCCCGATCGCGGACTTCCAGGGCGTCGAGTTCCTGCTGGCCGACATGGCGGCGGTGGTGGAGTCCTCGCGAGCCTGTTACCTGGACGCGGCCCGGCGGCGCGACCGCGGGATGCCGTTCCAGCGGCAGGCGTCGATCGCCAAGCTGGTGGCGACGGACGGCGCGATGAAGGTGACGACGGACGCGGTCCAGGTCCTGGGCGGCGCGGGGTACACGCGGGACTTCCCGGTGGAGCGGTACATGCGGGAGGCGAAGGTGCCGCAGATCTTCGAGGGGACGAACCAGATCCAGCGGGTGGTCATCGCGCGGGAGCTCAAGAAAGCCTGACCCGATCGAGCGAAGGCTGTCCCACGCCCGCGACGGATACCGTGGAACCATGCCCGGTCATCTGCTGAGCATCGAGGAGTACGCGGCGCTCGACGGCACCGGGTTCACGGAGCTGATGGAAGGCCGCCTGGTGACGTCGCCCGGCTCCGGCCGGAGGCACGACGTGGCCGTGTGCCTGCTGGCCGGGCAGCTCGAGCGGCAGCTGCCACGCGGGCTGGCGTTCGTCGTCCGCAACGACCTGGACCTGTGCCTCGCCCCGCGCGGCGAACCCGGCTTCGCCCGCCGCCCGGACTTGCTGATCGTCGGCCGCGCCGCAATCGCCCGCGGCGACGGCTTGTTCCGGGCCGACGAGGTGCTCGTGGTCGCCGAGGTGGTGGCCGCGGACTCCCGGCGCACCGACTACCAGGTGAAGCACGACGAGTATGCGGACGCGGGGATCCCGCACTACTGGATCGTGGACATCACGGGGCCGGTCTCGCTGATTGCGTGCCAGGCCAACGGCTCGGGTTATGCGGACGCGCCGGCGGTCAGGGGGACCTTCGTGGCTGACGTGCCGTTTCCGGTGAAGCTCGACCTGGATGCCTTGGTCCCGTGAGCCGTGCTCGGGTTCGCCGGTTCGAGGCAAGGTGTCACACGCTCGGTACAGATAGCGTTACTGATGGTTGTACCTGAGCCGTGAGACAATCCCGGGGACGTGAGGAGAGGCTGTGAGTGCAGTGCCCCAGCCGAAGCCGGCCAGCCGGTGGGAAATCCCCGATCACCTGCTGACGATCGAGGAGTACGCGGCGCTCGGTGAGACCGATACAGGTTTCACCGAACTCGTGGAAGGCCGCGTCGTGATGTCCCCCAGTCCCAGCCGGAAGCACAACAAGGCCGCATACCTGCTGGGGCGGCAGCTCGAATCGCAGTTGCCACCGGACCTCGACTTCACGCCGGACATCGACGTGAACCTCGGTTTGGCCCCCCGCGGTGAACCCGGGTTCTCGCGCCGTCCCGACCTGCTGATCACGTACCGCGAGGCGAGTGCTCGCGTGGATCAGGAAGACGACATGTATCGCGCCGATGAGGTGGTCGTGGTAGTCGAAATAGTTTCGCCTGGCTCGAAGCGCACCGACTACCAGGTCAAGCACGACGAGTACGCCGACGCAGGAATCCCGCATTATTGGATCATCGACACCAGCGGGCCCATCTCGCTGGTCGCGTGCCACCAAGCCGGCGAGTTCGGCTACATGGACGCCCCTGCGGTCACCGGCACCTTCACCACCGACGTCCCGTTCCCGGTGAAGCTCGACCTCGACGCGCTTCTCGGCTGATCGGGCAGCACGCCGGAACCGCCCGGTTACCGGCGTGCCGCCCGAAACTCAGCGGGTCTCCCGGTACCGGCGGTCCTTCGACACGCCCTCGCCCAGTGACTCGTCGAAGTGGTACACCTCGTCACCCCGCACGAACACGCGCAGCGCCCGGTTCATCACGTCCAGCGGGTCGCCGCTCCACAGCACCACGTCCGCGTCCAGTCCCGGCGCAAGCGACCCGATCTGCCCGTCCAGGCCCAGCATCGACGCCGGGTTGATCGTCAGGGAACGCAGGGCCGTCGCGGGGTCGAGGCCGTCCTTCACCGCCAGGGCCGCCTGGTACACCAGGAAGTTGATCGGGATCACCGGGTGGTCCGTCGTGATCGCGATCTTCACCCCGGCCCGCGCCAGGATGCCCGCCGACCGCAGTGTGCGGTTGCGCAGCTCGACCTTCGACTTCGTCGTGAACAGCGGCCCGAGGATCACCGGGACGTCCCGGGCAGCCAGCAGGTCCGCGATCAGGTGGCCCTCGGTGCCGTGGTTGATCACCAGCTTGTAGCCGAACTCGTCGGCCAGCCGGATCGCCGTCACGATGTCGTCCGCGCGGTGGACGTGCTGGTCCCAGTACAGCTCGCCGTCGAGGACCTTCGACAGCGTCTCCAGCGTCAGGTCCACCTCGTGCGGCTTGCCCTCGGACTCCGCGTGCGCACGCTTGGCCTGGTAGTTGCGGGCCTTGGTGAACGCCTCGCGCAGGATCGCCGCGACCCCCAGCCGCGTCGACGGCGTCTGCTTCTTGTCCCCGTACACGCGCTTCGGGTTCTCCCCGAGCGCGCTCTTCACGCTGACGTGCTCGGCGAACGTCATGTCCAGGATGCTGCGGCCCCACGTCTTGACGCCGATCGTCTGGCCGCCGATCGGGTTGCCCGAGCCGGGCTTGATGACGACGCTCGTGACGCCGCCCGCCAGCGCGTCGTCGAAGCCGGGCTCGTACGGGTCGATGCCGTCGACGGCGCGGAAGCGGGCACCGTTCGGGTCGGTCATCTCGTTCGTGTCGTTGCCGGCCCAGCCCTCGCCGTCCTCGTGGACGCCGAGGTGGGCGTGGGCGTCGATGAAGCCGGGCAGCACCCAGGTGCCGGCCGCGTCGACCAGTTCGGCGTCCTCCGGGATGTCGACGTCGGCCTCGGTGCCGACCGCGACGATCCGGCCGCCGTCGATCAGGACCGTGCCGCCCTCGATGGGATCACCGTCGATGGGGACGACATAGCCCCCGACAATTGCCTTCGCCATAGTTCGCCACGCTAACGAACTCACCCGGGCGCGTGCACGCGGGCCTTCTCCAAGTGCACCAGTTCGTGGTCGTGCTCGGGTGTCCGGTGCGTCTCCCGGTACCCGTGCTTGGCGTAGAGGTGCAGCGGCCCGTCGCTCTTCGAGCCCGTGAACAGCCGGAACAGCGTCACCTCCGCCGGCGCCGCCGACTCCGTGAACCGCAGCAGCCCGCCGCCCAGCCCGGCTCCCTGCCGGTCCGGCGCCACGACCAGGCGGCCGATCACGCCGACGTGCCCCGACACCGTCAGCCGCACCGACGCCACCAGGCGGCCTGCCTCCCGGATGCCCCAGGACAGGCCGGACAGGGCCGCCCGCGTCTCGTCCAGGGTCTCCAGCAGCGGCGGCAGGTCGAGGTCGCCGTGCGCCCGCGCCTCGGTGACGTACGCGGCGCGTTGCAGCGTCAGCACTTCGCCCGCGTCGGCGACGCTCAGGCGAAGGGGTGTCACGGGACCCGGATGCCCCAGCTGCCCGACCACGACGACGCCGGCTCCAGCTCGATCAGGTCGGTGCCCGTGTTGAGCGCGTCGGCCGGGCAGGTCATCGGCTCGATCGCGACCGCCCGGCCGCGGCCGACCAGGTCGTCCGGGGTGAACACCTGCGCCCAGCGGAAGTCCGGGCCGGTCCAGACCAGCAGCTGCTGCTCGCCGTGGGCCAGGACGATGTGGTGCCGGCCGTCCTCGGCGGCGGCCAGCCCGCCGAATGCGGTGTCCAGGTTGACACCGGCCAGGAGCCGCCCGCCACGGAAGTCGTACTCCGTGCCGTCGACGTCCTGCTCCTCGGCGTAGGGCATCTGCTCGCCGGGCAACGACGGGCGGACGCGGCTCGCCGGCAGCGTGAGGGTCACCTCGTCGGTCGGGACGTCGCCGAGCCGGAAGTACGGGTGCGTGCCGACGCCGACGCCGATCGGCTGCTCGCCTTCGTTGCGGATCTCGTGGGTGACGATCAGCTCCCGCGGGGCGACCTCGTAGGTGACGCTCGCGCGCAGCGGCACCGGCCAGCCCGGCTGCACCTCCACGTCGACGGCCAGGGTGATCGACGACTCGGCGTGCTCGATCAGCTCCCACTCGAGGTGGCGGGTCAGGCCGTGGATGGCGTTGCCGCGCGCCTCCTCGGTGATCTCCAGCTGCTGGGTCTCCCCCTGAAACTTCCACTGGCCGCCCTTGGTGCGGTTCGGCCAGGGCAGCAGGATCTGCCCGGCGCCCATCGGCGGCTTCGCGTCTTCGGGGAATTCCTCGACGTACGGCACGCCGCCGACTTCGAACGCGCGCAGGCCGGCACCGATTTCGGTGACGACGGCGCGCGCGTTGCCGCGGGTGATCTCGAACTGCTGACCGGTCGGGTTGCCCATGGCACGACCTTACCGAGCCTCGAACTAACTAGACCGGTCGTCATAGTTTGCGCTACGGTTCCGGCATGGTTCGCCGCACCGACACGCGGCAGCGGATGCTCGACACCGCCGCCGACCTGTTCCAGACGCAGGGCTACCACGCCACCGGCCTCACCCAGCTGACGACGGCCGGTGGCGCGCCGAAGGGGTCGCTCTACTTCCACTTCCCCGGCGGCAAGGAGCAGCTCGCCGCCGAAGCCGTCCGGCTGTCGAGCGAGCGCACCGGCGCCCTGCTCGAAGCCATCCTGGCCGACGCCCCCGATCCCGCGACGGCGATCGACCGGGCCGTCGACGCGCTCGCGGGCTTCCTGACCGAATCGGACTTCCAGCGCGGGTGTCCACTCGCGACGGTCGCATTGGACGCCGCCGCGGCGAGCGAGCCCATCCGGGAAGCCTGCGTCGACGGATACGCGTCGTGGCACGGCGTCCTCGCTGAATACTTTGCCACACAAGGACTTTCCGCCGCCCGCGCCGACGAGCTCGCGACGATCGTGCTCGCCGCGATCGAAGGCGGGCTGCTGCTGGCCCGCACCCGCCGTGACCTGGCGCCGCTGCGCGCCGTCGCCACCCACCTGCACACGACCCTCGACCGGGAGTTCTCCTGATGCGCGTCCACCACCTGAACTGCGGCACCATGCGCCCGCTCGGCGGCCGGCTGATCGACGGACGGCCGGGGCTGTTCCGGCGCGCCACCATGGTCTGCCACTGCCTGCTGCTGGAGACCGGCACGGGTCTGGTGCTCGTCGAAACCGGCATGGGCACACCCGCCGCGGTCGACCGGAACGCCTGGCTGGGCGCGGGGTTCGTCCGCCGGTCCAATCCGGTCGCCGACCCCGCGCAGACCGCGATCGCCCAGGTCCGCGCCCTCGGCTTCGACCCGGCGGACGTCCGCGACATCGTGCTGACCCACCTCGACCTGGACCACGCCGGCGGCCTGATCGACTTCCCGTGGGCGCGGGTGCACGTCTACGCCGAGGAGCTGCGGGCGTTCACCGAACCGCGCGCCGACGAACGCGGCCGGTACCGCCGGATCCAGTTCGCCCATGGTCCACAGTGGACGTCCTATGCGGACACCGGCGAGCCGTGGTTCGGCTTCGACGCCGTCCGGGAGCTCGACGGACTGCCGCCGGAGATCCTGCTGGTCCCGCTGTCCGGGCACACCCGCGGCCACGCCGGGATCGCCGTCGACACCGGCCACGGCTGGCTGCTCAACGCCGGGGACTCGTTCTTCTTCCACGGCCAGGTCGCGGCCGCCCCGCACTGCCCGCCCGGGCTGAAGTGGTTCGAGGGCCGTATGGAGACGGTGAAGCGCGCCAGACTGGACAACCACCGCCGCCTGCGCCAGCTTGTTCAGGAGCGCGGCGGCGAGGTGACTGTCTTCGCCGCGCACGACGAGACCGAGTTCCTCCGGCTGAGCGCTGGTGACAACCGGGGCCTCGCCCCGGGCCGGGGGCTTCGTCACCCGGCCCCCTGAAAAACGAGCAGGAGCAGCGTATGAAGGTGCACCACCTGAACTGCGGGACGATGCGGCCGGCGGGCGGCAAGTTCCTCGACGGCCGCCCCGGCCTGCTGCGGCGGGCGGAGCTGGTCGCCCACTGCCTGCTGATCGAGACCGGCGACAGCCTGGTGCTGGTCGACACGGGATTCGGCACCCGCGGCGTGACGCACCCCGGCGAGTGGCTGGGCCGCCCGTTCATGGCGCTGGTCGGCGCCCGCGTCGAGGCGGCCGAGACGGCGGTGGCGCAGATCAAGGCGCTCGGCCTCGACCCGGCCGACGTCCGGCACATCGTGGCGACGCACCTGGACGTCGACCACGCGGGCGGCCTGGCGGACTTCCCGAACGCGGTGGTGCACGTCCGCGCCGACGAGCACCGGGCGGCGACGGCCCCGGCGAACGCGGCGGAGAAGAACCGCTACCGCGCGGCGCAGTTCGCGCACCGCCCCCTGTGGAGCACGTACGACGAGACCGGCGAGCCGTGGTTCGGGTTCGAGGCGGTCCGGTCGCTGAAGGGCCTGCCGGAGGAGATCCTGCTGGTCCCGTTGACGGGCCACACGCGCGGCCACACGGGCGTGGCGATCGACACGGGCCACGGCTGGCTCCTGCACGCCGGCGACGCGTACTTCTTCCACGGCCAGCTGGACCCGGTGGCGCCGCACTGCCCACCGGGCCTGACGGCGTTCCAGAACATCGTCCAGACCCTGCGCGGGCCGAGGCTGGAGAACCTGGCGCGCCTGCACGAGCTGGCGCGGGCGCACCAGGACGAGGTCACGGTGTTTTCCGCGCACAGCCCGATCGAGTTCGCCGCCCTGCGCCGGTGACGGCGGGGAGCGACGGCTCGCCGGCCGGACCTGATCAGCTCGCCGCGAGGGCCTGCTTGACCAGCGGGGCGATCTGCTCCGCCGTCAGCTTCGCCGGGCCGGTGTAGTTGATCAGCACCGGCGTGCCCGACACCAGCTCGGCCGAGGCGAGGGTCGCCGTCTTCTGCTCGTCGACGTAGTACACCGCGCCGTCCGGGAAGCCCGGGACGTCCTTCGCGCCCGGCTTCGCCTTCTTGATCGACGCCAGCATCTCGGCCGGCTTGCCCTGCTTGCCCTCGTAGCGGGTCACCGCCAGCGCGCCCGCGGCCTTGCCGTCGTGCTGGTACTCGCAGCTGCGGGCCTTGCCGCCGTTGGCCGCGCTGTTCTGGACCGGGCCCGGCACCGCCTTGAGGTTGTCGAGGAACAGCGCCTTCGACACGGCTTCGGCGGGCAGCAGCCGGCACGGGTCGAGGGCCGCCGCGGCGGCGTTCGTGCTCGGGGCGGGCTTCGGAGCGGCGGACGACGACGGCGCCGGTTTCTCTCCCGAAGAGCAAGCAGTCAACGCGGCAAAAGCGACAAAAGCGACGACTAGGGTGCGCATGTCCGCACCCTAGCCCGGATCGATCACGCCGTGGGGGCCCGGTACCGCCAGAACGCCGGGAGCAGGAACATCGACGCGCACACCAGCACGATCACCAGCAGCCCGCCGCCGGTCGCCGCCGCCGTCGTGCCGAACGCGGCCGCACCCCAGCCGTGGGTCAGGTCGGCGATCCGCGGGCCGCCGGCGACCACCACCGTGAACACGCCCTGGAGCCGGCCGCGCATCTCGTCGGTCGTCGCGACCTGCAGGATCGCCATCCGGTAGACCGCGCTGACCATGTCCGCAGCGCCCGCCAGCGCCATGAAGACGACAGCGAGCCACAGCGAGTGCGCGAGCCCGAATGCGGCGACCGCCGCGCCCCACCCGCAGATCGACACGACGACCGCGACGCCCTGTCGGTGGATACGCGTCAGCCAGCCGGAGAAGAGCCCGATCAGCATCGCGCCCAGTGGCAGGGCGGCGTAGAGCCAGCCGAGCGCGGGGCCGCCGCCGGGCGGGTCGCCGAACGTCCGCTCGGCCATCTCCGGGATCAGCGCCCGCGGCATGCCGAAGACCATCGCGATGATGTCGACGACGAAGGAGGCCAGCAGGACCTTCTGCCCGGAGAGGTACCGGAAGCCGTCGACGACGTCGCGGACACCGGCGCGGCGCGAGGGGCCGTTCAGCGGCGGGATCGACGGCAGCCGCCAGACGGCGAACAGCGTGATCGTCAGGGCGACGACGTCGATCAGGTAGAGGGTGGAGAGCCCGAGGACGGGAATCAGCGCGCCGGCGAGCAGCGGCCCGAAGACGGCGCCGAAGGTGGACATGGTGGTGTTGAGGGCGTTCGCGGACGGCAGCAGTTCGGCGGGCACGAGCCGGGCGACGACGGCGCCGCGCGTCGGCATGTTGATCGCGAAGAACGCCTGGTTGACGGCGAGCAGGCCGAGGACCAGCCACACCGAGCCGAAGTTCGCGAAGGCCTGCAGCCAGAGCAGCGCGGAGGTGATGGCGACGCCGACGTTGGTGACGAACAGCAGCTTCCGCCGGTCGACGGCGTCGGCGACCGCGCCGCCCCACAGCCCGAAGATCAGCAGCGGGACGAGCGCGACGAGCCCGGTGAGCCCGACGTAGGCCGACGACCCCGTAAGGTCGAAGACCTGCTTGGGCACGGCGACGGCGGTCAGCTGCGTCCCGACGGCGGTGACCACAGTGGACAGCCACAGCCGCCGGAAGGCAGCGATCTTCAGCGGCCGGGTGTCGACGACGATGCGGCCGAGGAGCTTGCGGAGGCCCGAGCGGGGCGGCAAGGTCCCCGGTTCACCAGTCACGACAGATGAGCTTAGCGGGGCTAACTATCACCGCGCAGGTGATTTACCTCGCCCGCCAGCCCGGCTCAAGGCGCGACGCGCTCGATGTGCCAGCCGTCGTCGTCGCGCACGTACCGCAGCCGGTCGTGCATCCGGTCCTCGCGGCCCTGCCAGAATTCGACCAGGTCCGGCCGGATCCGCCAGCCACCCCAGTGCGGCGGGGCCGGGATCCGCTCGACGTCCGCGAACCGGCGCTCGATCCCGTGCAGCGCGTTGTCCAGCGCCCGGCGGCCGTCGACCACCCGGGACTGCGGCGACGCCCACGCCCCGAGCTGCGACCCGCGGGGGCGCTGGGCCCAGTACTCCGCCGTCTCCTTGACGCCGACCTTCTCGACCTCGCCGCGGACGTGGACCTGACGGTGCAGCGCGTACCAGGGGAAGGTGACCGAGGCGTACCGGGTCGCCGTCAGGTCATGGCTCTTCGACGACGTGTAGTTCGTGTAGAACACCACGCCGCGGTCGTCGAGGCCCTTGCACAACACCGTGCGGGACGACGGCCGGCCTTCGGCGTCCGCCGTCGCGAGCACCATCGCGTTCGGCTCCGCGATGCCCGCCGCGACCGCCTGGTTCAGCCAGCCCTGCAGCTGATCGGTCCAGGTGGCGGCGAGCGCGGATTCGTCGAACGCGGCACCGTCGTAGGCCACGCGCATTCCGGGAAGGCGTACTACGGCGTCTTCCACCTGGTCCTCGATCTCCGGCATCATCGCCAAACCTCCACGCCCGGTCGGGGCATCAGTCGACTTCGGCTCTAGGCACGTTAGGGCTTCGGGACCGGCAGCGGAACCCACCTAACGGTGACACCCGACACCCCTTTTCGCCATCCAGCCGTAACTGCAGGACAACAAGCCGTAACCCCTGCGTTACCCGCCGGACCAGGATCGATACAGGACGCACCTACCTTCGGCCCGTTCCCCACCACCCCCGGAGGCAGGCATGACCGAGACCCTGTCCAGCGCCGAAAAGAGTGCCCCGCCGAAACGCCGGTACGCCCCGCTCGCGGCGAACGAAAACCGCGAGGACTACTCACTGCGCTTCGCCGCCCATTCGTTCCGGAAATGGTCCCCGTTCGTGGTCGCGACGACGGCGCTGGGCGGCATCGCCTACCTCGCCGACTTCGCGATCGGCGCCAGCATCGTCCTCTCCTACGGCTTCACCTCGGGCGTGCTGGCGATCCTCGCCGCGGCCGTCGTCATCTTCGTGACCGGCGTGCCCATCGCGGCCGCCTGCGCGAAGTCCGGAGTGGACATGGACCTGCTGACCCGCGGCGCCGGCTTCGGCTACTTCGGGTCGACGCTGACGTCGCTCGTCTACGCGAGTTTCACCGTCATCTTCTTCTCGCTCGAAGGCTCGATCATGGGCCAGGCGTTCGAGCTCGCCCTCGGCATCCCGCTGCCTGTCGGCTACCTCCTGGCCACGCTCATCGTGCTGCCCTTCGCCCTCTACGGCATGGGCGCGGTGGCGAAGATGCAGACCTGGACGCAGCCGCTGTGGATCGCCGGCCTGGTGCTGCCGTTCGTCGTCGTGCTCGTCCGCGAGCCCGGCAGGTTCGCGGAATTCACCCACTTCGGCGGTACCGAGGGCGCCGGCGCCGGGTTCTCCGCGATCGGGTTCGGCTTCGGGATGGGTGTCGCCCTGTCGCTGATCGGGCAGATCGGCGAACAGGCCGACTACCTGCGGTTCATGCCGGAGAAGACGGCGGAGAACAAGCGGTCGTGGTGGGCCGCGGTGCTCGCCGCCGGGCCAGGCTGGGTGATCCTCGGCGCCGCGAAGCAGATCGGCGGCGCGTTGCTGGCGTTCCTCGCGCTCGGCGTCGTCGGGAAGGCGCACGCGCTGGAGCCGATCGCGCCGTACCTGGAAGCGGTGAAGCCGGCGCTCGGGCCGGTGGCGCTGACGTTCGCCGCGCTGTTCGTCGTCGTCTCACAGATCAAGATCAACACGACGAACGCCTACTCCGGCTCGCTGTCGTTCGCGAACTTCTTCTCCCGCGTGCTGCACCGGCACCCCGGCCGGGTCTGGTACGTGCTGGTCAACTGCGGGATCGCGCTCGCGCTGATGGAGTTCGGCGCGTTCGGGTTCCTGAACAAGATCCTCGGCTTCTACTCGAACGTCGCCATCGCGTGGATCGGCGCGGTCTGCGCCGACCTGGTGATCGCCAAGCCGCTGGGCCTCTCGCCGCGCTACATCGAGTTCAAGCGGGCCTACCTGCACAAGATCAACCCGGTCGGGTTCGGCTCGATGGTGGTCGCGTCGGCGGTGTCGATCGTGGCGTACTTCGGCGCGTTCGGGCCGTTCCTGGCCGCGTTCAGCCCGCTGCTCGCCCTGGTCATCGCCATCGTCTCGGTACCGACGCTCGCGGTGGCCACCCGCGGGAAGTACTACCTGGCGCGGGAGAACACGGTCGCGGTCGAAGGTGCCGACCTGCGGGCGACGCACACCTGCTCGGCCTGCGGCGACCCGTACGAACTGCCGGACGTCGCCGACTGCGCCAAGCAGGACGGCCCGATCTGTTCCCTGTGCTGCACGCTGGACGACACGTGCCACGACATGTGCCGGACGGCCGGCCCGGTCGACCTGGGCCTGCCGGCCCCGCGGACCCCGTAAGGTCCGTGAGGGCCCTTTCCCGGCGTCCGCAGCCGGGAAAGGGCCCTCACGTGAGCCGGCCTCCCCCCGGTTCCCCCTCCCGGCTCGACTCCTTCACGTCCGGGGCCCCGCCGGGGTTGCCCGGGATATCCAAGATTTTTTCCGGCCGCATGATGGCCGCCAGCATCAGGGCGCGCAGTTCCGCGCCGACGTCCTCGACGGGCAGCGGCGGCTCGTGCGCCTGCCACTCGCGCAGCAGTCCGGTGGCCGCCCCCACCAGGGCGATCGCCGTCAGCCGGTAGTCGCGGTCGGGCGCGGCGCCGTGGGCGGCCGCGCGGCGCGCCTCCGTCTCGATGAAGGCCGCCCAGCGGTCGACCCACACCTGGTGCTGCTGCTCCAGCTCCGCGCTGACGCCGACGGCTTCGACGTAGTTGAGCCGCGGCAGCCGGGGGTCGACGGTGACCGTGTCGATGAAGACGTCGAGCAGCGTGGCGATGCGGGTCATGGCGTCGGCTTCGGCGACCTTGCCGAGCGCGGCGGTGACGTGTTCGAGGGCAAGGCTGTTGATCCGGTCGTGGAGGATGCGCAGCACGTCCTCCTTGCCGGTGAACTCCTCGTAGAAGTTCCGCGTCGAGACGCCGGCGCGGGCGCACATCTCGGTGATCTTCGTCTGCCGGAAGCCGGCGGTGGTGAACAGCTCGAGCCCGGCCGTGAGCAGCCGCTCGCGGCGGTCGGCGCGACGTTGTTCGGGTGCGACGCCGCCGTACGTGCGAGCCAACGGTGGTCTCCTCCTTCCGAGGGATTGCCGGATCCTACCGGCCTGGCTAAATTGTGAAAACCTCGATTACCAAACACCGGAGGCAACGATGCTTCGTCGGTTACTGGTCGCCGTCGCGCTCCTGTTCGCGGCAGCCGTCCCCACGGCACCCACGGCGCAGGCCGAACCGGGGGTCCTGCTGGAACAGCAGCCGACGACGGTGTTCGTCGGCCCCTTCCCGGCCCCGGTCAGGGCCTGGCACCTCCGCTACCGCTCGACGTCGGCGACCGGCGCGCCGAACGCGGTCTCCGGCACGCTGCTGGTGCCGCCGACGCCGTGGCTGCGCGGCGGCCCGCGCCCGCTGATCACGTACGCGGTCGGCACGCACGGCCTCGGCGACCAGTGCGCGCCGTCGAACCTGCTGGCCCACGGCATCGAGAACGAAAGCGCGCTGCTGGCGCAGGCGCTGACGCAGGGCTGGGCGGTCGTCGTCACCGACTACGAAGGACTGGGAACGCCGGGCACGCACACGTACGCGGTCGGCCAGTCCGAAGGCCGCGCGGTGCTCGACGCGGCGCGCGCGGCGTCCCGGGTGACGGGCGCGGGGCTGTCGCCGTCGGGCCCGGTGGGCGTGTTCGGCTACTCGCAGGGCGGCCAAGCGGCGGCGTGGGCGGCCGAGCTGCAGGAGACGTACGCGCCTTCGCTGAACGTGGTGGGCGTGACGGCGGGCGGCGTCCCGGCGGACCTGAACGCGGTGTTCGCGTCGAACGACGGCGGCGCGGCGTTCGGCTTGGTCCTCGGTGCGGCAACGGGCTTCGCGGCGGCGTACCCGGACGTGCCGTTCGCGTCGATCCTGAACGACCGCGGCCGCGAGGCGGTGGCCCGGGTGTCGCAGGCGTGCACGGTGGAGCTGGGCGCGGCGGCGCCGTTCGCGCACCTGCAGGACTTCGTGACGGTGCCGGACCCGATCCACGAGCCGCACTGGCAGGCCCGGCTGGCTTCGAACTACCTGGGCACGACGGCGCCGAAAGCCCCGGTGTACCTGTACCACGGGACGCTGGACGAGCTGATCCCGTTCAGCGTGGGAACGGGGTTGCGCGACCGCTGGAAGGCGCTCGGCGCGAAGGTGACGTGGCAGGAGTTCCCGCTGCTGGAGCACATCGCCGGCGTGTCGATCGGCGGCCCGGCGGCGATGAGCTGGCTCGGCACGAAGTTCTGAGTGTTCCGCTCGCCGGGGAGGGACGCAGGGGGTCCTCCCCGGCGAGCGGCGCGAGTCACCGGGAACTGTCGGTGCCTCCCGGTAGCGTGGAAAACGGGGGCTGCTCAGAACGCCTCGCCCAGCCCCTTCATCGCCGTCACGGCGTCCGGCGCCAGGGAAGTCACCAAGGTTCCGCCCGCGGCGAGCGGCGTCCGGGACCACCATTCACCCGAAGCTGCCGGCAGTTCCGGCCCGCCCACCACGAGGTCCGTGGCCAGCACCCGGCGGCCCGCCAGCACCGCCAGGCTCCCGTCCAAGCCCGCGTCCCCCACCGAAAGCGTCTGGCGCAGCACCGGCACCGAGCCCCGCGTGACCGACAGCGCAGTCGTCAGCGAACCCGGTTTCTCCCCGGCCCGCCCCAGCACCAGCACCTCCCGCGTGTGCAGATACGCGTCCGGCGCCAACACAGCCCGGAACACCGCCGAATGCCGGGCCCGGGCCGTCACCACCGTCGGCTCCGGCAGGTACTCCAACGACCCGCCCGGCTCCACCACGACATCCACAGTGGACAAAGATGCCTCGCCGTGCAGACCCGGCAGGGCCAGCGTAGCCGCCACCCCTGACAACCGGAGCGAAGCGCCCGGTCCGACCCGCACGGACAGCAGCAGGTCGTCCCCGCCCAGGGGCGAGGTCGCCGAGTTGACCAGGTGCACCACCGCCGCCGGTCCGCGGCCACGGCGGGGGAACAACGTCAGCGGCGCCATCGAGCGCAGCTCCCGCAACACCGTGCGCGAGCCGTCGAAGCACGCCGTCAGCCGGGCGTGGGCCTTCACAGGAGGGAACGGACCCAGCCGGCCACCTCGGGCGCGTCCGGAGTGTCCACAAGCGACTGCGTGATCACCGGCAACGATCCCCGCATCCGGTGCGCGTCCGACGTCATCACCGTCATGTCCGCCCCCACCAGGTGGGCGATGTCGGTCTTGTTGATCACCAGCAGGTCCGCCGTCGTGACGCCGGGGCCGCCCTTGCGCGGGACCTTGTCGCCGCCGGCCACGTCGACGACGAAGATCTGGCTGTCCGCCAGGCCGCGGCTGAACACCGCCGTCAGGTTGTCGCCGCCGCTCTCGATGATCACCAGGTCCAGGCCCGGGAACTTCTCCTCCAGCCGCTCGACCGCGTCGAGGTTCGCCGTGATGTCGTCGCGGATCGCCGTGTGCGGGCAAGCTCCGGTTTGGACCGCCTCGATCCGCTCGGGGTCCAGCACCCCCGCCCGGCGCAGGAAGTCCGCGTCCTCCGTGGTGTAGATGTCGTTCGTGACCACCGCGAGGTTGATCTCGTCGCCCAGCGCGCGGCACAACGCCGCGGTGAGCGCCGTCTTGCCCGAGCCCACCGGGCCGCCGATGCCGATCCGGTACGCGCGGCCCGCGGCGGGCGCCGGGTCGTAGTGGTCCGGTTCGCTGACCGTCGGGTCGAAGCTGACCGCGTGAAAGTGGCCGTGGCCTTCAGCTGGCAAAGAGACGCACCTCTTCTCGGTGGTGCCGGGCGTGGGCCTCGGCGAACAGATCCAACGCGGGCGACCCCGGCAACGGCAGCGACGCCGGGTCGTCGCCCGCCACGGCGGCCGCGGCCGAACAGACCGCCGCCAGGTCCAGCCGCGCGACCACGGCGTTGACGGCGAACGGATCGAGCCCCAGCAGGCGCACAGCCGCGCTCGCCGGGCCGCTCACCGACAGGTAGGCGACAGCCATCGCCGCGTCGTACGGCGAGCCGCCCGCGACGCCGACCAGCGCACCCAGCACGATCGGGTGGTGCGGCCGCGGGGTCGCGGCCAGCAGTCCCTCCAGAACCGGCGAGGGCCAGGCGATCCGCCCGGCACGCGCGGTTCCGCGGCCTTGCGCCCGAGACGCCTCGCGCTGCGCGATTGACGGCGTGCGGGCGTCCAGCTCACTGTCCAAAAGCGACCAGTCCCCGCCGGCGGCCGCCGCGTGCGCGGAAGCGGCAGCGAAAACCGCCGCCAGGAATCCCGCCGTCCGCAACCGTCCGGAAAGGAACCCCGGCAGGTCCCGCACCGAAGTCACCAGCCGGCGGGAAACGACTTCCTCCAGCCCGCCACTGTGGACGTGTCCCCCGCCGGGAAACCGGGAGTCCGCGAGGATCAGCGCCGAGAGGTCCATCAGAACAGGAAGTACCGCTGCGCCATCGGCAGTTCGGTCACCGGCTGCGGCTCGATCAGCTCGCCGTCGACGTGCACCGCGAAACTGTCCGGCTCGACGCGGACGTCCGGCGTGACGTCGTTGAGCACCATGTCCGCCTTCGTCCGCGACCGCATGTCCGAGACGGCGACGAGCGGGCGCGTGATGCCGAACGTCTCGCGCAGCGAACTGTCCAAAGCGGACGGCGCGACGAAGTGCAGGCTCAAGGCCGCCCCGATCGAAGCGCCGAACATCGGCCGCGCCAGGACCGGCTGCGGCGTCGGGATGGACGCGTTCGCGTCGCCCATCGCCGCCCACGCCGGGAAGCCGCCCTTCAGCACCACGTGCGGGCGGACGCCGAAGAACTTCGGTTCCCACAGCACGAGGTCCGCGAGCTTGCCGACCTCGACCGACCCGATCTCGGTCTCCATGCCGTGCGCGATGGCCGGGTTGATCGTGTACTTGGCGACATAGCGACGCGCGCGCAGGTTGTCGGCCGCGCCGTCGCCGGGCAGGGCGCCGCGACGACGTTTCATCACGTGCGCCGTCTGCCACGTCCGGATGATGACCTCGCCGATCCGGCCCATCGCCTGCGAGTCCGAGCTCATCATCGAGATCGCGCCCATGTCGTGCAGCACGTCTTCGGCGGCGATCGTGGTCGGCCGGATCCGGCTTTCGGCGAAGGCGAGGTCCTCGGGCACCGACGGGTTGAGGTGGTGGCAGACCACCAGCATGTCGAGGTGCTCGTCGAGGGTGTTCGCGGTGTGCGGGCGAGTCGGGTTGGTCGACGACGGCAGCACGTTCGGCAGCGAGACGACCTGGATGATGTCCGGCGCGTGCCCGCCGCCGGCGCCTTCGGTGTGGTACGCGTTGATCGAACGGCCGCCGATGGCGTCCACAGTGGATTCCAGGAAGCCGGCCTCGTTCAGCGTGTCGGTGTGGATGGCCACCTGGACCCCGGCCTCGTCGGCCACGGTCAGGCACGCGTCGATGGCGGCCGGGGTGGTGCCCCAGTCCTCGTGGAGCTTGAACCCGCCGGCACCCGCCGCCAGCTGCTCGCGCAGCGCCTCGGGCCGGACGGTGTTCCCCTTGCCCAGCAACAGGACGTTGATCGGGTAACCGTCCATGGCGGACAGCATCCGGCCCAGGTTCCACGCGCCGGGCGTGACGGTCGTGGCCTTCGTGCCCTCGTTGGGCCCGGTGCCGCCACCGACCAAAGTGGTCAGCCCGGCGGCCAAGGCCGTGTCGACGAGCTGTGGGCAGATGAAGTGGACGTGGCAGTCGATGCCGCCGGCGGTGAGGATCTTGCCGTTGCCGGACAGCACCTCCGTGGACGGCCCGATCACCAGGGCCGGGTCGACGCCGTCCATCGTGTCCGGGTTGCCCGCCTTGCCGATGCCGACGATCCGGCCGTCGCGCACGCCGACGTCGGCCTTCACGACACCCCAGTGGTCGAGGATCACCGCGCCGGTGATGACCAGGTCGGGTGCGCCCTCGGCCCGGGTCGCCGTGCCCTGGCCCATGGACTCCCGGATGACCTTGCCGCCGCCGAAGAGCACCTCGTCGCCGGAGCCGCCGGGCCCCATCGAGCGGTCCTCGGTGACCTCGATCAGCAGGTCGGTGTCGGCGAGCCGGATCCGGTCGCCGGTGGTCGGGCCGAACAGTTCGGCGTAACGCTCGCGGTCGATCTGCGGCATTTCAGAACTCCCCGGAGTATTCGGACCGCAGGCCGGGGACCCGGCGCGCGCCGGCCAGCGGCACCAGGTCGACCTCGCGCTCGACACCCGGCTCGAACCGCACCGACGTCCCGGCCGGGACGTCGAGCCGGTGGCCGCGGGCGGCCTCCCGGTCGAACTCGAGGCCCGGGTTCACGGCCGCGAAGTGGTAGTGCGAACCGACCTGCACCGGCCGGTCGCCGAGGTTCCGCACCAGCAGCCGGACGCGCGGCCGGCCGGGGTTCAGCTCGACCGGCTCGGCACCGGGGATGATCTCGCCAGGGCGCACGCCGCTGCTCCTCACAGATTCACACGATCGGGTCATGCACGGTGACGAGCTTCGTGCCGTCCGGGAAAGTGGCCTCGACCTGCACATAGTCGACCATTTCGGGCACACCGTCGAGCACCTGCGCCCGGGAGAGCACGGTCCGGCCGCTGGCGACCAGTTCACTGACCGTCCGGCCGTCGCGGGCACCCTCGAGGACGTGGTCGGTGATCAGCGCGACCGCCTCGGGGTAGTTGAGCCGGACGCCGCGGTCCAGCCGCTTCCGCGCGACGTCCGCCGCCACGTGGATGAGCAGCTTGTCGCGCTCCTGCGGGCTGAGGTGCATCCGCTAGGTCTATCACCCGTAACGCGGGATCGCCTGGTTCGGAAACACAGGATTTACCTGGTCTTCGTCACACTGAGTGGTGAAAATTCTCCGGCCTGGCCCGGCGTGTGACTGAATCGTTCTCGTAATCGTGACCGAAACCACCGCTTCTTTCGATTGCCACTGGCCGGTCAAGAGAGCAAGGTCTATCCATCCGTGCGATGTGGCGCGCGTTCAGTGCGCTCTGTCCCAACCGCGCGACCAGCACCAACCAGCCGGGGAAAAGCGCACCGAAAGGTTCCGCGAAACAGTGACTACCTCCACGATCAGCAAGCCACAGCCGTCCGGCCAACCCGACGACGGCTTCCGACCGGGTCTGGAAGGCGTCGTCGCCTTCCACACCGAAATCGCCGAACCCGACCGGGACGGCGGTGCCCTGCGCTACCGCGGCGTCGACATCGAGGACCTTGCCGGCAAGGTGACCTTCGGCGACGTCTGGGGCCTTCTCGTGGACGGCCGGTTCGGTCACGGCCTCCCGCCCGCCGAGCCGTTCCCGCTGCCGGTGCACACCGGCGACGTCCGGGTGGACGTCCAGGCCGCGCTGGCCATGCTCGCCCCGATCTGGGGCTACCGCCCGCTGCTCGACATCACCGACGAAGAGGCCCGCGAGCAGCTGGCCCGCGCCTCGGTGATGGCGCTGTCCTACGTCGCCCAGTCGGCGAGGGGCATCGGCCAGCCCGCGGTACCGCAGACCCGCGTCGACGAGGCCCACTCGATCACCGAGCGGTTCCTCGTCCGCTGGCGCGGCGAGCCGGACCCCGCGCACGTCAAGGCCCTGGACGCCTACTGGGTGTCGGCCGCCGAGCACGGCCTCAACGCCTCGACCTTCACCGCCCGCGTCATCGCCTCGACCGGCGCCGACGTGGCGGCCGCCATGTCCGGCGCCATCGGCGCCATGTCGGGCCCGCTGCACGGCGGCGCCCCGGCGCGCGTGCTGCCGATGATCGAAGAAGTCGAACGCACCGGCGACCCCGAGGGCCTGGTCAAGGGCATCCTCGACCGCAAGGAACGCCTGATGGGCTTCGGCCACCGCGTCTACCGCGCCGAGGACCCGCGGGCCCGCGTGCTGCGCCGGACCTGCCAGGAGCTCGGCGCGACCCGCTACGAGGCGGCCGCCGCGCTGGAGCAGGCCGCGCTGAAGGAGCTGCGCGAGCGGCGCCCGGATCACCCGATCGAGACCAACGTCGAGTTCTGGGCCGCGGTGATCCTGGACTTCGCCCAGGTTCCGCCGCACATGATGCCCGCGATGTTCAGCTCGGCCCGCACCGCCGGCTGGGCCGCGCACATCCTGGAGCAGAAGCGCACCGGACGCCTGGTCCGGCCGTCGGCCAAGTACGTCGGCCCGGCGCCGCGCAGCCCCGAGGACGTCGAGGGCTGGGAGCTGGTCACCAAGCACTGACGCTCGTTCACGAACCGGCCGGTACCCCCGTGGTGCCGGCCGGTTCGTGCTGCGCGGTGGCGCCGAGCATGGCCGTGAGCTGGTCGACGAGCCAGGTGTCGAGGTCTTCCCGGGCGACACTGCGTTCCTGCAGCCAGCTCAGCAGGGCACCCTCGACGACGGCCGTCCAGCAGCGGAGGGTCAGCGACAGCAGCGGTGACGGCTCGGCGACGCCGAGAGCGTCCAGGATCAGGGCCACCGCGCGGTTGCGGACCTCGTCGATCGCCGCGTCCGTCTCGGACGTCGCGATCACCGAGCCGCTGCGCAGCAACGCGATGTACCCCGCGCGGTAGTGGTCAGCGACGTCGATCAGGCCGCGGACGGCGGCGCGCAGCCGGGTCTCGGGCGGCCCCTCCTCGAGCCCGGCCAGGCCGTCGATCAGCCCGTCGGTGACCGTGCGCAGGGCTTCCACCTGCAGTTCCCGCAGGCTGGAGAAGTACCGGTAGAACAACGGCCGCGACACCTCGGCGCGGGCGACGATGTCGTCCACCGTGACCAGCTCCGGCGCCCGCGAACCGAAGAGGTCGAGCGCGGCCCGGATCAGGTCGTCCCGGCGGGCCTGCGGTGACATCCGCCGCGGCCGGCTCACGGAGCGAGGCCCTTTTCCGCGGCACGCAGAATTTCCCGCAGCACGGCCGCCGATGCGAGGGTGAGGACCCGGCCGCCTTCGGCGCGCTCGGCGAGCATCGGCGCGAACGCGCGGGACCCGTGGAGACCCGCATCGTCGACCACGATGTCCGGGACACCGTGCTCGGCGCGGACCCGCTCGGCGAAGCGGTGCACGGCCTCGCCGTCCGAAGAGTCCACTGTGTACTCGGCGACGCCGTGGTTTTCCAGCAGCTTCAGCGTTTCTCCGGCACCGGCTGCGTCCGCGACGATGACGTCCGCGCCCTGCTCGGCGAAGGCCAGCGCGGTGGCCCGGCCGATCCCGCTGTCCGCGCCGGTGACCACGACGAGCCGGTGCTCGAACGGCCCGGCGTCCACCCGCGCCCGGCGCAGCCCGCGGCTTTCGACCCCGGTTTCGGCGTATTCGACCAGCTCGGCGGCCGCGGCGGCGACCACGTCCGGCCGCGCCCGGGTCACCCAGTGCGTCCCGACGATCCGGCGGACCCGCAGGTCCGGCACCCAGCGGGCGATCTCGGTCTGCAGCGCCGTCGTGACGTAGGCGTCGCCGGTCGGGGCCAGCACCTGCACCGGGACGTCGGCGGGCCGGGGCGCGGGCCGCGACAGCCGGGTGAACATGTTGGCGCGGTAGAGCTGCAGCCCGTGCAGGCCGTCGGACTTCTCCGGCGGTGCCGCGTCCGGTTCCATCCGCTGGATCTGCTTGCCCAGCAAGCCCGTGCGCCACAGCAGGTCCGGGATCAGCGGGACCTGGAACGCGAGGATGTACCACGAGTGCAGGAACTGGCTCAGCGCGTTCTTGAGCCGCTTCGGTGTCGGGCGGTGCAGCTGGGCGCGGAACCACGCGCCGGCGTGGTCGAGGCTCGGGCCCGAGAGGGAGGTGTAGGAGGCGATCCGCCCGCGCAGGCCGTCGCCGGTGACGGCGTGCCAGGTCTGGATCGAGCCCCAGTCGTGGGCGACCAGGTGCACCTTGCCGGTCGGCTGCACCGCCTCGACGACGGCGCGGAGGTCGTCGGCCAGCTGGTCCAGCCGGTAGGACGCGCGTCCTGACGGCTTGTCCGACTGTCCCGCGCCCCGGACGTCGTAGGTGACGACCCGGTGTTTCACCCGCAGGGACGCGGCTACCCCGTCCCACATCGAGCTGTTGTCCGGGTAGCCGTGCACGAGCACGACCGTGGGCCCGTCGCTCCGGCCGTCGATGGTGACGGAGAGGCGGACACCGTCGCTGGCGGTCACCCACTTGTGAGACATTCTGTCATGTTAGACAACCTGTCAACAATGGGTTCACCCGCGCGGCGGTTCCGCGGGCGCGGATGCTCGGGATTTTGCTGATATGACAGCGTTTTCGTGGTTTCCCGTGGAACCAAGCGCCGGTGTCCACCGAACGGTGGACAGCCGGATTCAGCCGGGCGTTGGTCGGATCCCGCGCCCGCCCGGGCCAGGCTTGAGCCATGACCACAGCAGTGAGCGTGCGCGGCCTGCGCAAGCAGTACCCGGGTCACCTCGCCGTGGCCGGGCTGGACCTCGACATCGCCCCGGGCGAGGTGTTCTCCCTGCTCGGCCCGAACGGCGCCGGCAAGACCACCACCGTCGAGATCCTCGAAGGCCACCGGCAGCGGACGTCCGGCGAGGTCACCGTGCTCGGGGAGGACCCCGGCAAGGCCGGGCGCGCGTGGCGGTCGCGGCTCGGCATCGTCCTGCAGACGGCGACCGACGCCGCCGAGCTGAGCGTCGCCGAGACCGTCCGGCACTTCGCGAAGTACTACCCGGACCCGCGCGACCCCGACGAGGTGATCGACAAGGTCGGGCTCACCGAGAAGGCCCGGACCCGGGTCAAGGCGCTCTCGGGCGGCCAGCGCCGTCGCGTCGACGTCGCCCTCGGCATCATCGGCCGTCCCGAGCTGCTCTTCCTCGACGAACCCACGACCGGCTTCGACCCGGAGGCGCGGCGGCAGTTCTGGGCGCTGATCAGCGACCTCGCCGCCGAGGGCACCACCATCCTGCTGACCACGCACTACCTCGACGAGGCCGAAGCGCTCGCCGACCGGGTCGCGGTCATCGCGCGGGGCGAGATCGTCGCCCAGGACACCCCGCAGAACCTCGGTGGCCGGGCCGCCGCCGAAGCCACCGTGCGCTGGACCGACGGACGCGGCGAGCACGTCGAGCGCACCGCGTACCCCACCAAGCTCGTCACCGAACTCTCGGCTGGGGGTCGAGAGCTCGCCGGGCTGACGGTGACAAGGCCGAGCCTGGAGGACATCTACCTGGACCTGATCGGAGACAAGGCATGACCACCCTAATCCTGCCGGGCCCGCTGTCACTCGGGCTGGCTCGCGGCGGCACCGAGCTGCGGCAGTTCTTCCGGCACAAGGAACAGGTGGTGTTCACCTTCTCCCTGCCCGCGGTGCTGATGATCCTGCTCGGGTCCATCCTGGACGGTCCGACGAAGCTCGACGGCGTCACCTCCGGCCAGCTGCTGGCGGCCGGGATGATCGGCTCCGGCATCGTGTCGACGTCGTTCAACAGCATCGCGACCGGCGTCTCGGCCGACCGCGAGACCGGGGCGCTCAAGCGCCTGCGCGGCACGCCGATGCCGCCGGCGTCCTACTTCGTCGGCAAGATGGTGCTGGTCGCGGTGTCGAGCCTGGCCCAGACGGTGCTGATGGCCGGCGTCGCCGTCCTGCTGTTCGGGCTGCAGCTGCCGTCGGACCCGGCCAAGTGGCTGACGCTGCTGTGGGTGTTCGCGCTCGGCATCGTCTCGTGCACGCTGCTCGGGATCGCGATCAGCTCGCTGGCGAAGTCCACGAACGGCGCGGTCGCCATCGTGCAGATGCTGTATCTGGTGCTGCAGTTCATCTCCGGCGTGTTCGTCTCGCCGATCACGAACCTGCCGAAAGTTATGGTGGACATCGCGTCGTTCTTCCCGCTGAAGTGGATCTGCCAGGGGTTCCGGTCGGTGTTCCTGCCGGACGGCGCCGTGAGGATGGAGATGGCCGGGGCATGGGAACTTCCGCGGGTGGCACTGGTGCTGGGGATCTGGTGCGTGGTGGGAGCGGTGCTGGCGCGGCTGACCTTCCGGTGGACCGACACGAAGTGAAGGACGCCTGGGACCGGTTCAACTGGCTCTGGGAGATCCTCTTCGCGGTGGCGTACCTGGCCACGACCACGCTGGTGATCCTCGACGGCGCCGAGCCGAAGCGGACGGCCGTCGCGGCCGGGGCGCTCACCGCGCTCGCGCTGAGCTACCTGGCCTGGGGCCGCCGGCTGGTCCGGGACGACGACTCGTCGCTGCCGCAGCGGTGGGTGTTCGCCGTCCTGGTTCTGGTGCTGGTCGCGGTGGCCATGGTCGCCGAGGGGACGTCCGGGTTCATCCTCTTCATGGCCTGCCCGCTGCTGTTCTCGACGCTCGAGTTCAGGCCGGCGGCCGTCCTCACCACGATCGCCATCCTGGCCAACCCCGCGGCGGCCATCGTCAACAACGGGTTCACCGGCCCGACGCTGCACATCATGCTGCCGATGACGGCGATCCTGGTCGTCTTCGGCGTGCTGTGCGGCAAGTTCATCGGGCACGTCATCGAAGAGAGCCGGGGCCGCGCGGACCTGATCGCGAAACTCGAAGCGAGCCAGGCCGAGGTCGCCCGCCTCTCGCGGGAGGCGGGCACCGCCGCCGAGCGCGAACGGCTCGCCCGGGAGATCCACGACACGCTGGCCCAGGGGTTCACCAGCATCGTCACCCTCGCCCAGGCCATCGAGTCCGAATTGGACACCGACCCGGCGGCGGCGCGGCGGCACGCGGAGCTGGCCGCGCGCACGGCCCGCGAGAACCTCACCGAGGCCCGCGCGATGGTCGCCGCGCTGGCCCCCGCCGACCTCGCGGCCGGCTCGCTCGTCGACGCCGTCCGGCGGCAGGCCGACCGCTTGGCCGACGAGACGGGCGTGCCGGTCCGGTACGAAGTGGACAGTGGTCTCCCGTCGATCGGCATGGCGGGCGAAGTGGTCCTGCTGCGGGGCGCGCAGGAAGCGCTCAACAACGTCCGCCGGCACGCGGCGGCGTCGGCGGTGTCGATCCGCTTGTCCGTTGTGGACGGTTCGGTACGGCTGTCGGTACGGGACGACGGCACCGGCTTCGATCCCGAGCACGCCACCGGGTTCGGGCTGCGCGGGATGCGGTCACGGGCCGAGCAGGTCGGTGGCACACTGAGCGTCCGGAGTGGCCCCAGCGGCACCGAACTCACCCTGGAGGTGCCGGCTTGATCCGCGTCATGCTCGTCGACGACCACCCCGTCGTCCGCGAAGGCCTCCGCGGCATGCTCGAAGCCGAGGCGGACCTGACGGTCGTCGGCGAGGCGGGCTCGGGGGACGAGGCCGTCGCGCTCGACCGCGTCGCCGAGCCCGACGTCGTGCTGATGGACCTGCGGATGCCCGGCCTCGACGGCGTCGGCGCGACCCGGCGCATCCTGCGCGAGCAGCCCGGCCGCCGGATCGTCGTGCTCACGACGTACGAGACGGACGCCGACATCCTGCGCGCGGTGGAGGCCGGCGCGTCGGGCTACCTGTTGAAGGACGCCTCCCGCGCGGAGCTGGCGAACGCGATCCGCGCGGCGGCCCGCGGGGAGACGGTGCTGGCGCCGTCGGTGGCCGGGAAGCTGGTCAACCGGGTCCGCAACCCGGAACCGCAGCCGCTGTCGGCGCGCGAGGTGGAGGTATTGCGGCTGGTGGCGAAGGGCGGCACGAACGCCGACATCGGCCGCGCGTTGCACATCAGCGAAGCGACGGTGAAGACCCACCTCCTGCGCGTGTTCGGCAAGCTCGGTGTCTCGGACCGCACCGCCGCGGTGACCACGGCGATGTCCCGCAACCTGCTCGGCTGACCCCACCCGGCCGTGCCGGAAGGGTCGACACGCGTGATTGGAAAGCCGACACGCGTGATTGGGAAGTCGACACGGCCGCAGCCGGCGCCCACACCGTGTCGACCCTCTGATCACGCGTGTCGACCCTTCAATCACGCGAGTTGGCCCTTCAATCACGCGAGTTGACCTTTTGCGCGCGGGCAGGACCTGCTTCGGGCGCGGGAGCGCGGCAGAATGCCCCCATGCTTGCCTCGACCGAACACGCTCTCCTCCGCCGGATCGCCCACGAGCAGGCCGTCTGCCGGGCTCCTTCGCTGGTCGCCGCCGTGGTGCGGGACGGTGGGATCGTCTGGTCCGGTGGCCGGGGGCGGGTCGGCGAGGAACAACCCGGCACCGACACCCAGTACCGGCTCGGGTCGATCACCAAGACGCTCGTCGCCACCGCCGTCATGCGGCTGCGCGACGAGGGCCTCCTCGACCTCAACGACCCCCTGGAAAAGCACGTCCCCGGCACGCCGTTCGGCGCCGCCACCGTCGCCCAGCTGCTGTCCCACACCTCCGGCCTGACGTCCGAATCGCCCGGTCTGTGGTGGGAACGCACCCCCGGCGCCGACTGGGACGCCCTGGTCGCCAGCCTCGCCGAAGGCGCGACCAAACACCGGCCCGGCGCGCGGTTCCACTATTCGAACGTCGGCTACGGCGTCCTCGGCGAGCTCCTCGCGCGCCACCGCGGCAAGAGCTGGCTCTCCGTGCTCGACGAGGAGGTCCTCGGCCCGCTCGGGATGACCCGCACCACCCCGCACCCGGTCGGCGCGCACGCCGAGGGCTTCGCCGTGCACCCCTTCGCCGACGTCCTGCTGCCCGAACCGAGCCCGGACGCCGGCGCGATGGCCCCCGCCGGGCAGCTGTGGTCCACGGCGAACGACCTCGGCCGCTGGACGGCCTTCCTCGGCGGCGACACCGGCGGCGTGCTGGCGCCGGAGACCGTCGCCGAGATGCGGACCATGGTCACCGTCGACGACACCGACGTCTGGACGACCGGGTTCGGCCTCGGCCTGATGCTCGTGCGCTACCAGGGCCGCCGGTTCGCCGGGCACACCGGCTCGATGCCGGGGTTCCTCGCCGTGACGCTGGTCGACCCGGCCGCGCAGACCGGCGCGCTGGTGCTCGCCAACTCGACGTCCGGCGTCGGCATCACCCAGCTCTGCCTCGACCTCATCACGATGACCGACGAGCTGGAGCCGCGGCTGCCCGCCGAGTGGCTGCCGTCGCCCGCCGACCCGGAGCTGCTCGCGCTGACCGGCCTCTGGCACTGGGGCCCGACGCCCTACCACCTGCGCCTGCAGGCCGACGGCCTGCTGCTGCTCGCCCCGGTCGAGGGCGCCGGGCGCAGCTCGCGCTTCCGCCCGGTCGGCAAGGACACCTACGTCGGCCTCGACGCCTACTACGCCGGGGAGACGCTCGAAGTCGGCCGGAACGCCGAGGGCGTCGCCACCCACCTCGACCTGGCGACGTTCATCTTCACGCGCACGCCGTACGACCCGGCCGCGCCGGTCCCGGGCGGCGTCGAGAACTGGCGGTGAGAGGTTGACGGGCCCCGCTCACACCCCCAGGGTGGTGAGCGGGGCCTTCACAACGGCGTGAAGCTACCGGGCGGACGCCACGACGGAAACCGTGTTTTTACCCCCACGGCGACCTGCCCCGATGCCGCCGTCCGGCCCAGCGTTCCACATGCTGAACGCGGAATAACCCCCTTCACCAGCCGTATCCCGACCTGAGAGACTGACCACATGACCGACGCTGAGTTGACCATCCCCGCAGACCTCAAGCCGGCCGACGGCCGCTTCGGCTGCGGACCGTCGAAGGTCCGCGCCGAGCAGCTGAGTGCGCTGGCGGAGTCCGGCTCCACCTACCTCGGCACGTCGCACCGGCAGAAGCCGGTCAAGTCCCTCGTCGGACGCGTGCGGGCGGGCCTGTCCGAGCTGTTCTCCCTGCCCGAGGGCTACGAGGTGATCCTCGGCAACGGCGGCACCACGGCGTTCTGGGACGCGGCCGCCTTCGGCCTGGTCCGCGAGCGCGCGCAGCACTTCACCTACGGCGAGTTCTCCTCGAAGTTCGCCACCGTGACCAAGGGCGCGCCGTTCCTGGCCGACCCGATCGTCGTCAAGGCGGAGCCGGGCAGCGCGCCCGACATCGCCTACGAAGCCGGTGCGGACCTGGTCGGCTGGGCGCACAACGAGACGTCGACCGGCGTGGCCGTGCCCGTGCGCCGCCCCGAAGGCAGCGAAGGCGCCCTGGTCGCGATCGACGCCACCTCCGGCGCCGGTGGTCTCCCGGTCAAGGCCGAGGACTTCGACGTCTACTACTTCGCGCCGCAGAAGTCGTTCGCCGCGGACGGCGGCCTCTGGATCGCGCTGGCCTCCCCGGCCGCGGTCGAGCGGATCGGCGAGATCGGCGGCAGCGACCGCTGGATCCCGGAGTTCCTGTCGCTGACCACCGCGCTGGACAACTCGCGCAAGGACCAGACGTACAACACCCCGGCCGTGGCCACGCTGTTCCTGCTCGCCGAGCAGATCGAGTGGATGAACGGCCAGGGCGGCCTCGCCTGGACGACTTCGCGCACGAAGGACTCTTCGTCGCGGCTGTACGAGTGGGCCGAGAAGACGAGCTACACCACGCCGTTCGTCAAGGACCCGGAGCTGCGCTCGCAGGTCGTCGGCACGGTGGACTTCAACGACGACGTCGACGCCGCCGCGGTGGCGAAGGTGCTGCGCGCCAACGGGATTGTCGACACCGAGCCGTACCGCAAGCTCGGCCGCAACCAGCTGCGCGTCGGCCTGTTCCCGGCCATCGACCCGGACGACGTCACCAAGCTGACGCAGGCCATCGAGTACGTGGTCGAGCGGCTCAGCTGACCTGAGGCTCCTTGGAGGGGGCCTCCGCCGCCGCGGCGGGGGTCCCCTTCTTCGTGCCCAGGCGGCGGGCGCCGAACGCGGCGAGCACCAGCAGGACCAGGGCGAACAGCTCGTAGGACTCCGTCGCCAGCCACCAGCCGAAAGACGGCGCCGGGCGCGGGGCGAACCACATCGGGCCCGCGATGAACAACGCCAGTCCCGCGGCGACGACCGCGGCCGCCACCCACCGGATCGCGCGGTCGAAGCGCCACGCGTACCACCCGGCCAGCACCAGGAGCGGCACGCACCACGTCCAGTGGTGGGTCCACGAGATCGGCGAAACCAGCAGCCCGCCGAGCGCGCAGGCGGTGAGCCCGAGCACCGGCTCGGCGCGCGCGATGACCACCGCGACCAGGGCCATCACGGCCAGCGCGGCCAGCACCCAGCCGAACTCCGGCAGGCCGGCGCGCACGACCAGGCCGTGCAGCGACTGGTTGCCGACGTAGTCGACGCCGCCGATGCGGCCCGCGTCGAAGACCAGCTTGGTCCAGTAGGTGAACGACGCCGACGGCCGGATCAGCCACAGCAGCGCGCCGGCCGCCAGGAACCCGCCGGCCACCTGCGCGGCCGCCCGGAAGTCGCGGCGGACCAGGAAGTAGACGACGAACACGGCCGGGGTCAGCTTGATCGCCGCGGCCACCCCGATCAGCAGGCCCTTCGTGCGCTTCCGCTCGCCGGGCAGCAGGACGTCGAGCACCACCAGCACCATGAGCAGCGCGTTGATCTGCCCGAAGCCCAGCGTCGAACGCACCGGTTCGAGCAGCGCGCCGGCGAGCTGCGCGCCGATGGCGACCAGCGCGGCCACCGTCCGTCCCCGGACCTTCGAGGCGTCGGTGAGCGAGCCGTTGAGCGTGGCGACGTAGAGGTAGGCGACCACGCCGGTCGCGAGGATCGACGCGATGCTGACCAGCTTCATCGTCACCGCGAACGGCAGCAGCGTGCCGGGCAGGAACACCGCGGCGGCGAAGGGCGTGTAGGTGAACGGCAGCAGGATCCGGTGCGTGGTCGGCACCCAGGCGTCGTACGGCGAGCCCTGCTCGGCCAGCGCCTTCGCGCCGCCGAGGTAGACCTCGAGGTCGAGGCCGTCGAAGCGCTTCAGCACGAGCACCAGGACCACAGCGGCGATTTCGAGTACGGCGAGCGACCACGCCAGCTTCCGCCCAGTCAACGCGCCCCCTCGAGCCAGGTCTTCGACCGGCCGAGATTACCCGGGGCTCAGCAGCAGCCGTGCACCGGCAACCGCACTGACCTGGCGTTCGCCGCGGTGACCGGACGGCTCGCCGCGGCTTCGGCGTCGGCCAGCAGCCGGTCGAGGTCGGCCCGGCCGAGGACGCGGCCGGCGGTGACGACCGTGTCGACCCGGCGGACCGCGGCGATGTCGGCGAGCGGGTCGGCGTCGAGCAGCACCAGGTCGGCCTCCTTGCCGGGGGTGATCGTCCCGGCGGTGTGCGCCCGGCCGAGGAAGGCGGCCGCGTCGCGGGTCACCGCCTGCAGCGCCCGCCGCGGGCTCAGCCCGGCCTCGACCAGCCAGCCGAGCTCGTCGTGCAGGCTGAATCCCGGGAAGACGTACGGGTTCTGGCAGTCGGTCCCGCCGAGGATCCCGACGCCGGCGTGGTGCGCCTCCCCGACGAGCCGCAGCTGCGCCTCGAAGTAGGCCTCCTGCTGGGCGGCCTGGGCGGCGGTGACCGGGGTGAACAGCGGCAGCCGGTCCGCCCAGAGGTCCCGGATGTCCTGCGAGACGTACTTGAGCCGGGGGTCGTGCGCGTAGGCGTCGGCGGGCCGCGAGATCACCCGGTTGACCGTGAACGTCGGACTGAGCCGGCTCCCGTAGGTGTTGAGCCCGGCGAAGTGCTCGGCCGCCGCGGCCGGGTCGTACGCCTGCGCGGCCTGCCGGTCGAGCTCGCGGGCCAGGTTGAAGAAGTCGCGCGGGGCCTTCGGGTCGAACGGTGTCGCGTCGAGCCGGGCGAGGATCTCGTTCCGGCGGCTCGACGTCGCGATCGGCAGCCCGAAGAGGTGCTCGAAACTGCGCTGCCCGGCCTTGGCGGCGTCGAGCAGGCGGAGCCGGTAGGGCCAGTGCCCGGCGAACGGCAGGCCGTGGCGCCGGCATTCGTCGGCGATCGCAGCGAAGGCGTCCTTCGGCAGGTAGAAGTACACCTTGACGAAGTCCGAGCGCTGGGCGATCGCGGTCCGGACCGCAGCCCGCGCCTCGGCGGCGTCGGCGACCTTGACGACCGGCGGGCCGAGCAGCGACACCGGGCCGTCGATGATCGCGCTGGCCAGCACGACCCGCGGGCCGAGCAGCTCGCCGCGGGCGATCTTGTCCCGGGTGACGCGGTTTTCGTCGTAGCCCTGCATTTCGCGGATGCCGGTGACGCCGTTGGCCAGGAACAGCGGCGGCCAGAGGTCTTCGTAGTCGATGCCGTGGGCGTGCATGTCCCACAGGCCCGGCACGAGGTAGCGGCCGCGGCCGTCGACGACGCGGGCGCTGCCGCACGGCGGCACGTCGGCCGCCGGGCCGACCCAGGCGATCCGGTCCCCGACCAGCACGACGGCGGAGTCCGGCCGGGCCGGGCCGTCGGTGCCGTCGATCAGGGTCGCCCCGGTCACCACCACCACGCCGGTGCCGGCGGCCGCGGCCTCCTGCGCGAACACGGCGGGCGCGACCCCGGCGGCGGCCAGGCCCGCTCCCGCCGTCGCCAGCCACCGCAGGAAGTCACGCCGGTTCGCCTCGGTTCGCAGCACTGCCGTCCCGCCCTTCGATCGGCTCCCTCCCCCGCAGCCTCAATCCAACACCGCACCGATCGAGCCGAGATCTTCCAGCGTGCTGAATGCCGGGTGACGCGTAACTCGTCACCCGGCATTCGTGCACCCTCAGGCCAGCGCGCGCGTGGGCGCCAGCCGCGCCGCCCGCACCGCCGGGTAGGCCCCCGCCACCGCCCCGACCAGCGCCGCGACCCCCACGCCGCCGGCCAGCGCCGCCGACGGCAGCACCGCCGGCCACCCCTGGCTCAGCGCGTACCCCGCCGTCACCAGGACCCCGGCCAGCACCCCCGCCAGCCCGCCGAACCCGGACAGCAGCACCGACTCGGCCAGGAACTGCCCGCGGATCTGCCGTTTCGTCGCCCCGAGCGCCCGGCGCAGGCCGATCTCGCGCCGCCGCTCCAGCACCGAGATGACCATCGTGTTCGCCACCCCGACGCCGCCGACGAGCAGGGCGACCCCGCCGAGCCCGAGGAACAGCGCGCTGTAGGTCGTGTCGGTCAGCTTCTGCGCGGCGAGGGCGTCCGACGGGCGGCGCACCTCGACCTCGTTCGGCGCCTGCGGGTTCAGCGTCGCGGCCAGCACCGACCGGACGGCGTCCACTGAGGACTCTTCGGCGCGGACGTACACAGTGGACGGATGGCCGTCGAACTCCAGCAGCCGCTTCGCAACGTCCCAGCCGACCAGCACCGACCGCTCGATCTCCGGGGCCAGCGGCATCGGCGCGAGGATGCCGACGACGGTGAACCACCGCGTCCCGATGAGCACCTGCGGCGGGCGCGCCGGATCGATGTGGTCGATGCCGAGGCGGGCCGCGGCCTGGGAACCGAGCACCGTCACCGGGTAGTCCTGGTTGCCGGCGGCCAGGAACGCCCCCGCCCGCACCTTGCCGCCGAGCACGCCGAGCAGGTCCGGCCGCGCCGCGTACACCGCGAGCCCGGAGGTGTCGTCCGGCGCGATCTTGTCGCTGCGCCGGACGCTCGCGGACGTCGTCCCGGTGCCGGCGGCGGCCTGGACCGGGCCGACGCGCTTGGCCATCGGGACGGCGTTGTCCGGCAGGACGGCGTTCTTGCCGAACAGCGTCTGCCCCGGCCCGGCGGTGAGCAAGTTCGTGCCGAGCGCGGCCAGCCGGTCGTGCAGGGCCTGGGCGCCGGACGCCGGGATCGCCAGCACCGCCACCATCGCGGCGACGCCGATCGCGATGCCCAGTGCGGAAAGCACCGCGCGCACCGGCCGCGTCCGCATGCCGTGCGCGCCGAGCGCGACGACGTCCGGTGGCTTCAGCCGGGCCGGCTCGGGCAGTTTCACCAGAGTCATCGCGCACCTGCCAGGCCGGTGTCGAGCCGCAGGTGCCCGTCGAGCAGCTCGATCCGGCGCGGCATGCCCGCGGCGATCTCGCGGTCGTGGGTGATCACGACGATCGTGGTGCCGTCGGCGGACAGCTCCCCCAGCAGCGCGAGCACCGACGCCCCGGTGCCGGTGTCGAGGTTGCCGGTCGGCTCGTCGGCCAGCAGGATCGCCGGGTCGTTGACCACCGCCCGCGCGATGGCGACCCGCTGGCGTTCACCGCCGGAGAGCTCGCCGGGCCGGTGCCACGCCCGGTGTCCCAGCTTGACGCGGTCGAGCGCGGCCAGCGCCCGCGTGCGCCGCTGTCGCCGCGGCACCCCGGCGTAGAGCAGGCCGGTGCACACGTTGTCCACCGCGCTCATCCCTTCGTCGAGGAAGAACTGCTGGAACACGAACCCGATCCAGCGCGAGCGCAGCGCCGAGACCTTGCGGTCGGGCAGCGCGGCGACGTCGTGGCCGTGCAGTTCCACCCGGCCCGACGACGGCCGGTCGAGGGTGCCCATCAGGTGCAGCAACGTGGACTTGCCGGAGCCGGACGGCCCGACGATCGCCACCATCTCGCCGTCTTCCAGCGACAGCGAGACGCCGTCGAGCGCGGCGACCCCGCCGGGGTAGGTGCGCGTGACCTCGTGCACGCGCAGGACGGGCGTCACGACGTCGTCACCACCCGCATGCCCGCGGCCAGCCCGGTTCCGGTGACCTCGACCTTCCCGCCGCTGAACAGTCCGGTTTGGACAGCGATCAGCCGGCGTTGCCCGTTTTCGTCGACCTCGACCGCGTACCCGCCTTCGGCGAGCGCCAGCAGGGCGCCGACCGGGACCGCGAGCACGCCGGCGTGGACGTCCTTGGTGAACCGGACGCTCGCCGGGGCCGAGTCGAGCGAGCCGGCGGCGGCCGGGTCGTCGAGCCGGACGGTCACGGTGATCTTGGGCTTGCCGTCGTCCTGGCCCGCCTGGTCCTTGCCCTCGACGGCGGTCCGCCCGACGTCGGTGACCGTGCCCGTCGTCGTCTTCTCGTTGATCGTGACCGACGTCTTCGCGCCCTGCTGGGCGAGGCCCTGCTTGGCCGCGTCGAGCTTGACCTGCACCGAACGGACGGTGCCGGTCGTCTTGACCACCTCGCCCTGAGCCGGCGAACCGAGCTTGGCCGGGACGGCCGAAACCCGCAGCTCGCCCGCCGCCAGCACGACGTCACCCTGGCCGAACGAGCCGGTCTGCTCCAGGCCGAGGGACTTCTGCCACTTCTTCAGCGCGGCCGCGGTCGCCGCGGTGAACTTCTTGTCCGGCGTGCCGAACCCGCCGAACCCGCACGCCTTGAGGTTCTCCTCCAGCTGCTTGACGTCGGCTCCGTCGTCCACGCCCGCGGCGAGGTCGCGGTAGAACGGCAACGTGCCGTAGAACAGCGGCACCGGCTTCGCGTCCACTCCGTACACCGGCTTGCAGCGGGTCAGCGTGGCACCCGCGTCCGGCAGCGACGTGATCGTGCCGGGCTTGCGGCCGCCGACGACCGACTCGTCGCCGTAGCCGAGGGTGCCGTCGGCCTCCTCTTCTTCGCTGAGGTCGGTCTTGACGACCTCGGCGGTCTCGACCGGCGGCGGCGCGGCCTCCTTCACCGGCGTCGCGCTCGACACCCGCGTGAGGATCACGACGGAACTGGTGCCCAGCACCACGACCAGGACGGCACCGGCGACGAACCAGCGCGTCCGGCCGCGGCGGCGCGGCCTGAGGTGGGTCACGTCGGTCATTTGCCCGCCTGGGAACCGACGCTCATGCCGAGCCCGCACGCCTTGGCGGCCTCTTCGAACTTCTTCGGGTCGTCGCCCGGCCCGCCGATCCGCGTCGCACCCTTGCCGCTCGGATCGGGATCCGGCATGTCGATGCCGTGGTCCCGCATGCACTTGGCGTCCTTGCGCATCTTGTCGAGTTCCTCGGCGCTCGGCGGCTTCATCTCGCCGCCGTTGGGCATGAGGTGCTTGCACGCGTTCGACGCGGCATCGAGCTTTCCGTCGCCAGGCGCGACGCCCTGGATCGCGATCGTCCCTCCCTTGCCGTCCCCGGCCGGCTTCGGGTCGGGCATGTCGACGCCGTGCTCGCGCATGCACTTGGCGAAGTCCCGCATCTTGTCCTCGTCGCTCTTGCCGCTGTTGTCGGCAGCTGTGGGGCCACCGCTCTTCGGCGGCGTCGAGATCGAGGCGACCTTCGACCCGTCGTCGGTCTTCGCGCCGCAGCCCCCGAGCAGCAGGGCCGCCCCGATCGCCGCGACGACGATCCGTGTCCGCATCGCTCGCTCCTTTCGTCCGGTCGGCTGCCAGGTCTACGGATCGGGGGATTCGGGCGCGCTAAGCGGCGTCGCTTATGCGGTCCTTATGGCCCGCCTGCGCAGACTGGGCGGGTGCGGGTGCTGGTGGTGGAGGACGAGCGGTTGCTGGCCGACTCGGTCGCGGAGGGGTTGCGGCGCTTCTCGATGGCCGTCGACGTCTGTTACGACGGCGAACAGGCGCTGGAGCGGGTCGGCGTGCACGGCTACGACGTCGTGGTGCTCGACCGCGACCTGCCGAAGGTGCACGGCGACGCCGTCTGCGCCGCCGTGGTCCGGGCGGGCGGCGAGGCGCGGGTGCTGATGCTGACCGCGGCCGCCGACGTCACCGACCGGGTCGCCGGCCTGGGCCTCGGTGCCGACGACTACCTGACGAAGCCGTTCGCGTTCGCCGAGCTGGTGGCGCGGGTCCAGGCGCTGTCGCGGCGCGCGCGGCCGGCGTTGCCGCCGGTGCTGGAGCGCGACGGCGTCGTGCTCGACCTGCCGCGGCACCAGGCGGCCCGCGACGGCCGGTTCCTGCTGTTGTCCCCGAAGGAGTTCGCCGTGCTTGAGGTGCTGATGCGGGCCGAAGGCACGGTGGTGAGCGCGGAAGACCTGCTGGAGAAGGCGTGGGACGAGCACGCGGACCCGTTCACCAACGCGGTCCGCGTCGCGGTGATGACGTTGCGGCGCAAGCTGGGTGACCCGCCGGTGATCGAGACCGTGCCGGGCGCGGGCTACCGGTTCGGCGCGCCGTGACCGGCCTGTCCGTCCGGACGAAGCTGACGGCCTGGTACGGCGGACTCTTCCTGCTTGCCGGCACGATCCTGGTCGTCATCGAATACCTGCTGGTGCAGAGCACGCTGCCGGACCCGGCCCGGGTCGCCTCGACGACGATCGGCTCGGCCGACGCGCTGTACGGCGCCCAGGCCGGCACGGTCGTGGGTTCCCCGGGCGTGGCGGTGCAGCTGCTCAGCGGTTCGCTGGACACCTACCGCTCTTCCACGCTGTCGACGCTGGTGGTCGGTTCGGCGATCGCGCTGGTGGCGACGGCGGCGCTGGCGGTGCTGTTCGGCTGGCTGATGGCGGGCCGGGCGCTGCGGCCGCTGCACGACATCACCTCGACGGCCCGGCGGCTGGAGGCGGGCAAGCTCGACCGCCGGATCAACCTGGAGGGCCCGCCCGACGAGCTGAAGGAGCTGGCGGACACCTTCGACGGCATGCTCGACCGGCTGGCGGAGTCGTTCGACAGTCAGAAGCGGTTCGTCGCGAACGCCTCCCACGAGCTGCGGACGCCCCTGGCCGTCCAGCGGACGTTGATCGAGGTCGCGATGGCCGACCCCGAGGTGCCGCCGGAGCTGCGCAAGCTCGGCACGCACCTGCTGCACACGAACGAACGCAGCGAGCGCATGATCGAGGGCCTGCTGGTCCTGGCCCGCAGCGACCGCGGCCTACACACGCGCGCCCCGGTCCGCTTGGACGAGGTGACGGCGGCGGTGGTCCGGGCGACGTCGGCCGCGGCGTCGGCGGCCGGGGTGACGGTGGAGACGCGGCTGCGCCCCCGGGTGGTGGCGGGCGACCCGGTCCTGCTGGAGCGGCTGGTGACGAACCTGGTGGTCAACGCGATCACGTACAACGCCTCGGGCGGGTGGGTGTACGTGGAGGTGCGCGGGGACCCGGCGCTGGAGGTGCGGAACTCGGGACCGGTGGTGCCGCCCGAGGCGGTGCCGACGTTGTTCGAGCCGTTCCGGCGGTTGGGAGGCGCGGAGCGGACCGGGGACACACGCAACGCGGGGCTGGGGTTGTCGATCGTCCGGTCGGTGGCGCAGGCGCACGGGGGAAGCGCGGAGGCCCAGCCGGGGCGGCGCGGCGGCCTGGCGATGGTGATCCGGCTGCCACCGGCGTGACCGGCGCGGCGACCTCGCGATGTCGACAAGTCCGCCCCCTGCTCGATCCACTCGATCGTGACTTTGCGTGTCCGGCGTGTCACCCCAATGCCGCTGACCTGGCTCGGCGAGGATGCGGAAGACGCGAAATGAACAGTGGGCAGTTCGGTGCGGACTCGGCGCGCCTCGCACGTCAAGCCGACGCGCCGTTCTAACGTGGGTACCCACAACGGTGAAGAAGATCGGGGAGGCGAGAACAATGCGGGCGCTGCGAGTGGTCGGACTGCACGAGGACGGGAAGTCCATCGTGCTCGAAGACCCGGCGAGCCGTACTCGTTTCCTGCTCCCGGCTGATGAGCGACTGCGCGCGGCGGCGCGGGGTGACATCACCCGCCTCGGCCAGATCGAAATCGAGTTGGAGAGCCAGATGCGGCCACGCGAGATCCAGCAGCGCATCCGGGCCGGCGAGTCCGTCGAGCAGGTCGCCGCGAGCGCCGGTGTCTCGACGCAGCGCGTCGAGCGCTACGCCTACCCGGTCCTGCTCGAGCGGTCCCGGACCGCCGAGCTGGCGCAGAGCGCCCACCCCGTCCGCGAGGACGGCCCCGACGTGCAGACGCTCGGCGAGGTCGTCGCATACGGCTTCGGCGTCCGCGGTCACGACTACTCGCAGGCCACCTGGGACTCCTGGAAGGGCGACGACGGCCGCTGGGTCGTCGTGCTCCGGTGGAAGGCCGGGCGGTCGGACAACCGCGCGCACTGGGCGTTCTCGCCGGGTGCGCACGGCGGCACGGTGACGGCGCTGGACGAGAACGCCGAGGTCCTGCTGGACCCGAACGCCTACCGCCCGCCGCGCACGGTCCGCGCCCTCGCGCCGGCCCGCGAGACGGAGTTCCAGCCGACGCTGGATTCCGTGGAGCCGGAGCGCGCCCAGCTGCCGTCGGCCGAGCCGGACCCGGACGACGACACCCGCGAGATCCCGCGCGTCCCGGTGGACCCGGACGAAGACGCGGCAGTACCCGAGCCGCGGCCGAAGGCCAAGAAGAACCACCCGATCGTCCCGTCCTGGGAGGACGTGCTCCTCGGGGTCCGCTCGCAGCGCGGCTAGTCCACGCGCGCCGCGAGCGTCTTCGGCGCGACCTGCCGGTACGCCTCCCGCACGATCCGGTCGACCTCGGCCCAGTCGACGTCGACGTCGAGCCGCACCCCGAGCCACCCGCGGTGCCCGACGTACGCCGGCCGGAAGAACCGCTCCGGCTCGGTGCGCACCAGTTCCTCCTGCGCACCGGGCGGGGCCGGGCACCAGAAGGCGAGCCTGCCGTCGCCGTGGTGGTCGTCGGCGAACATCGCGAACGTCTTCTTGCCGCGGACGAACCACGCCGGCGACCCGTGGCTCAGCCGCTCGGTCGCCTCCGGCAGGGCCAGGCACAACTTCCGCAACGCGTCCAGCTGCTCCATCCCGTCAGGCTAGCGGCGCACCGGTGGTCGAGGTGGCCGCGAAGACATCGGCAAGGCCGCAGCGGCCGCCGGGATGGCCGAGGCCGGTTCTCCTGGCCGCCGGCGGTTGCGCTAGAAGGCGATCACCAGCACCCCGACCCACGCGATCACGACCCCGCCCGCCGCGCCGTACGCGGCCCACCGCAGGATCGGCGTACGCCGGATCAGCCACAGCGACGGCGTGATCCCGGCCGTCACGATCACCGACGCCACCAGGGCCAGCCAGCCACTCGTCTCCCGGGCCAGCGTCGAAGCCAGCGCCAGCATGGCGACGACGACCACGGCCGCGATGAACGCCGACACGGTCAGCCCGGTCAGCCACGGGGTCGGCTCCCCCGGCGGGCCCGGCGGGCCGAGCACCGCGCGGACGAACCGGTGGCTGGCCGCGGTGGCGGGCGGGGGCGGTTCGACCACGGTGTCGGCGCCCGTCACCGGGTCCACGAACCGCACGGTCGTGCCCATCACCGCGGCCAGCCGTCCGGCGAGCTGACGCCCGCGCTGCGAGACCACCGCGCCCGCCTCTTCCCCGGAATCGGCGGAGACGGCGGACGCCACGCGGGCCCATTCGTGCAGGGCCTGGGCCAGGTCGGCGCCGATCGCGAGCTTGTGCGGGTCCACCTCGCGCGCGTGCTCCCCGCCCGGGCCGGCCAGCACGGCGCGCTCGCCGCGGATCCGCAGCTCCATGGTGCCCCTTCCCGCCTCGGAGATCAGAACTTTAGCCGCCCCGGGCCAGTTCGTAGAAGGCAACGGCGGCGGCCGTGGCGATGTTCAGTGAATCGACTCCGGCCGGCATGGGTATCCGGACGGCGTGATCAGCCGCCGCGAGCGCCGTTTCGGTCAGTCCGGGACCTTCGGCACCGAAGAGCAACGCCACCCGCCCGGGCGCGTGCGCCCGCAGTTCGCGCAGCGGGACCGAACCCGGCCGCGGGGTGAACGCCGCGACCGAGAACCCGCGCGCCCGCAGGTCGTCGAGCCCGCCCGGCCAGTCCGTCAGGTGCCCGAACGGCACGCGCAGGACGTGCCCCATCGACACGCGCACGCTGCGCCGGTACAGCGGGTCGGAACAACCGGGCCCGAGCAGCACGCCACTCACGCCCAGCGCGGCCGCATTGCGGAAGAGCGCGCCGAGGTTTTCGTGGTCTCCCACGCCTTCCAGCACCGCGACCGGACCGTCGCCGTCGACGACCTGCGCCACCGTCAGCGGCGCGGGCCGGTCGGCGACGGCGAGGATCCCGCGGTTGAGGTGGAAGCCGACCACGTCGGCCATCGTCTCCGCGGAGGCGACGTACTGCGGCACGTCGAGGCCCGCCAGGTCTTCGGCCAGCTCGGCGAACCGCCGCTGCACGCCCAGCAGGGCGCGTACCGGGTAACGGGAGGCCAGCAGCCGCGAGACGACGACGGTGCCTTCGGCGATGACCAGGCCCCGGCCGCCGGGCCGGTCGGGCCGACGGTCCGCAGTGGACAGGTCGCGGAAATCGTCGACGCGCGGATCGCCGGAGTGGTCGATGTGGATCACGCCCATCCGCCCAGTCTGTCACCCGCTTGCCGGGCGCTGCACTGGTCCGAACGTCCACCACCCCGTGGTACGAACGGGGCCAATCCGCTTTCGGTTAACTGCCCGTGACGGAGAGCACCAGTTTGGCCGCTAGCCCGGCTGCATCGGCTGTGTAACGGTTGTCCGCCGGGGCCTGAAACACGTCCTAGTCCACGCCGACACGAAGCAGGGATGGTCATGGGGATGGACCTCGAGGCTCAGCAGTTCAACACGCTGGACCGAGGACGGTACCGCCGCAAGGTGCAGCGCTGCCTGGACACGCTGGCACGGATGCTCACCGACGGCAGTTTTTCGTTCCCCCGCAAGAACATCGGGCTCGAAGTCGAGCTGAACCTGGTCGACCGCGAGCTGCGCCCGTCGATGACGAACACCGCGGTGCTGGAGGCCCTCGACGACCCGTCGTTCACCACCGAGCTGGGCCAGCACAACATCGAGCTGAACGTCCCGCCGCGGCCGCTGGCCGGCGATTCCGCCCTCCAGCTCGAAGACGACCTCCGCGCGTACCTCGACAGCGCGGCGGCGAAGGCCCGTGACACCGGGTCGTCGCTGGCGATGATCGGCATCCTGCCGACGTTGAAGCACGAGCACTTCGACCAGAAGTGGCTCACCAACAAGGCCCGCTACGCCACGCTGAACGACCAGATCTTCGCCGCACGCGGCGAACGCACGGTGCTCGCCATGGAGGGCGCGGCGCTGCCGGGCCAGCAGCCCGAACGCCTGCGCAGCTACGCGGAGTCGATCCTGCCGGAAGCGGCCTGCACCAGCGTGCAGCTGCACCTGCAGGTCGCGCCGGAGGAGTTCGCCGCGCACTGGAACGCGGCGCAGTGCCTGGCCGGGCTGCAGATCGCGCTCGCGTCGAATTCGCCGTTCCTGCTGGGGAAGGCGCTGTGGCACGAGACCCGGATCCCGCTGTTCCTGCAGGCGACCGACACCCGGCCGGAGGAGCTGAAGAACCAGGGCGTGCGGCCGCGGGTGTGGTTCGGCGAGCGCTGGATCACGTCGATCTTCGACCTGTTCGAGGAGAACGTCCGCTATTTCCCCGGCCTGCTCCCGGAAACCGACACCGAGGACCCGATCGAAGCGCTCGACGCGGGGCAGGCGCCGAAGCTCACCGAGCTGCGCATGCACAACGGGACGATCTGGCGCTGGAACCGCCCGGTGTACGACGTCGTCGACGGGCTGCCGCACCTGCGCGTGGAGAACCGGGTGCTGCCGGCCGGCCCGACGGTCGTCGACACGGTGGCGAACGCGGCGTTCTTCTACGGCGCGCAGCGCGCGCTGGCCGAGGCGGATCGCCCGGTGTGGACGCAGATGTCGTTCCAGGCGGCCGAGGAAAACCTCTACGCCGGCGCGCGCCGCGGCTTCGACGGCCAGCTGTACTGGCCGGGCATCGGCTGGATCCCGCCGGACGAGCTGGCGCTGCGCGTGCTGCTGCCGCTCGCCCACGAGGGCCTGCGCCGCTCCGACGTCTCCGACGAGGCCCGCGAGCGTTACCTCGGGATCATCGAGCGCCGGTGCCTGGCGCGGCGGACCGGGGCGACCTGGCAGCGCGACTACGTCCTGCGCGCCCAGGAACGCGGGCTCGACCGCGAGGCCGCGCTCAGCTTGATGCTGGCGCGCTACCTGGAGCTGTCGGAGTCGGGCGAACCGGTTCACACGTGGCCGGTGGCCGATTGACGCTAGCCTGAGGGGATGCCGAAGATTCTCGGTGCGTCCTTGGAGGCACACCGGCGCGAGGTGCGGACCCGGGTCTTCGACGTCCTGCGCGCCCAGCTCTACGAACGCGGCTTCGACGCGATCACGCTCGCCGGGGTCGCGTCGGCGGCCGGCGTGGGCCGGACGGCGCTGTACAACCACTTCCCGGACAAGGAAAGCCTGCTCGTCGCGTTCGTCGAGGACGAGGCGGCGCAGTACGTCACGCGGCTGACCGAAGCCGTCGAAGCGCAGGCCGATCCGGTCGACCAGCTGGCCACGTTCGTCCGCCTGCAGCTGCGGGTGCTGGCGGAGTACCACATGCCGCCGGGCACGGCGCTCGCGTCGGCGCTGGCGCCCGCGGCGTACCGCCGGATCAGCGCGCACGCCGACCCGATCACCGACCGCCTGCGCGCGATCCTCGCCGGCGGCGTCGACCTGGGCCGCTGGCCGGCCGAGGACCCGGACGTCCTGATCCCGATGATCACCGCCGCGCTGGGCAACCGCACCCTGGTCGACGGGCCGGCCGAGCAGCTGGAAGACGTCGTCGAAGCGGCCGTGCGATTCGTCCTGCGGGCGGTCGGCGCGACGATTTAGGGTGGCCTAACCCCGGACTATGCCCTACGCTCTTTCTGACAGCGTGTCAGATCGATCGCCCGGGAGGCCTGCCCATGTCGGTGACCACGGACGCCCGCCCGTTCTCGGCGACCCTGCGCGCGTCGACGCTCGAGGTGCACGAAAAGGCGAACTACTCCACGTACATGCGCGCCCTGCTCGGCGGCGAGCTGACGCAGGAGGGCTACACCCAGCTGGCGATCCAGTACTACTTCGTCTACGGCGCGATCGAGGCGGCGAGCGACCGGATGGCGGCCGACCCGATCGGCCGCGAGTTCGTGTTTGACGAGCTGCGGCGGCTGCCGAACCTCGAGCGCGACCTCGCCCACCTGGTCGGCCCGGACTGGCGTTCGACGATCACGCCGCTGGATTCCACCCGCGAGTACGTCGCGCGGATCCGCGAAGCGTCGTCGTGGGCCGGCGGGTACGTGGCGCACCACTACACGCGCTACCTGGGCGACATCGCGGGCGGCCAGGCGATCCGGCGGCTGCTGGAACGCCAGTACGACGTCGCCGAAGCGGGTACGCTCTTCTACCACTTCGAGGGCATCGGCAGTGCTCCGCGCTTCCGTGACGCCTACCGGGCGAAGCTGGACAACGCGCCCTGGGACGAGGACGAGCGGGCGCGGGTGATCGACGAGACGCTGGTGGCGTTCGAGTGCAACGTCGCCGTGTTCGAGGAGCTGGCCTCGCGGCTCGACGAGTTCCGTGCCTGATCTCACAGGCCGTTGACCTCCAGTTAAGTTCAGGTTGCAGGCTCGGTTTCGGGTGGTGCGCCTCCGGGGTACGCCACCTACGAACCGGTCATCCCAGGCGGTGATCACGACACGCCCCCGCTCGCCGCGGAGGGGCGTGTGCTACTAGGTTCGGTACCGGAAACTTGTGTCGAAGACAGAAGGAGGGCCAATGGCCCGCTACGAGCTGCCCGATCTCGACTACGACTACGGCGCCCTCGCGCCGCACATCTCCGGCGAGATCAACGAGCTGCACCACAGCAAGCACCACGCGACCTACGTCAAGGGCGCGAACGACACGCTCGACAAGCTCGAAGCCGCCCGCGAAGCGAACGACTTCGGCTCGATCGTCGGCCTGGAGACCACGCTGGCCTTCAACCTGGCCGGCCACGCCAACCACGTCGTGTGGTGGAAGATCCTGTCGCCGGAAGGCGGCGACAAGCCGACCGGCGAGCTGGCCGCGGCGATCGACGAGGCGTTCGGCTCGTTCGACAAGTTCAAGGCGCAGTTCACCGCCGTTTCGACCACGATCCAGGGCAACGGCTGGGGCGCGCTGTCCTGGGACCCGATCGGCAAGACGCTGATCACCCAGCAGCTGCGCGACCACCACAACAACCTCATCCTGCCGACCGTGCCGATCCTGCTGGTCGACGTCTGGGAGCACGCGTTCTACCTGGACTACAAGAACGTGAAGCCGGACTACGTCAAGGCCCTGTGGAACATCTTCAACTGGGCGGAGATCTCCAAGCGCTTCGACAACGCCGTCGCGGGCGGCAACGGCCTGCTGCTCGGCTGATTTTCCGCGCTGACGGGGTCCTCCCTTCCGGGAGGGCCCCGTTTTTCGTCGCCGGGTGAAAATGGCTTGACCTCGACCGCGGTCGAGGTGTTTGGCTGGCCGCATGGACATCGACGCGTACCTGGACCGCCTCGGCGTCGCCCGGCCGGCGGCGCCCGATCTCGCGACGCTGCGTCACCTGCAGGAGCGCCACCTGGCCGCGGTGCCGTTCGAGAACCTGAGCAGCCACCTCGGCGAGCCGGTCGTCCTGGCGGAGGACGCCCTCTTCGCCAAGGTCGTGCACCGCCGCCGGGGCGGGTTCTGCTACGAGCTGAACGGCCTCTTCGCCGCCCTGCTGCGCGCGCTGGGGTACGACGCTTCGCTGCACGCGGCGCAGGTGTTCCACGCCGACGGCACGCCCGGCCCGCCGCTGGACCACGCGGCGATCGTCGTTTCCCTGGACTCGTCGGAGGACTGGCTGGTCGACGTCGGTTTCGGCCGGTTCTCCCGGTATCCGCTGCGCCTGTCCGCCGTCGACGCCCAGCACGACCCCGAGGGCGAGTTCCTGCTGCTGGACGCGCCGCACGGCGACATCGACGTGGTCATGGACGGCAAGCCGCAGTACCGCCTGGAGCGCCGCCCGCGCCCGCTGGCCGACTTCGTCCCGATGGCGTGGTGGCAGACGACGTCGCCGGAGTCGCACTTCACGCAGTCCCTGACGTGTTCCCGCCCGACGTCCCAGGGCCGGGTGACGTTGTCCGGCGACAGGCTGATCGAGACGGTCGACGGGGTGCGGAACGAGGTTCGCCTGCCTTCTCCGGAAGCGATCCGCCTGGCGTACCGCGTGTACTTCGGGATGACGTTGACGCGGCTGCCGGTACCGCCGGGTGAGAGTCCCTTGACGCACGGCGCGCCCCAGCCGGACACTGCGCTGACGTGAACGAAGCCCCGGCCTGGGGTTCCCAGGGCCGGGGCTCCGTCCGTTCCCGAACTGACTGCCGCTCCCACCACGAAGCGGACGTGTATGAGGTTAGCCTAACCTCATCTTCGACGGCAAGAGGTTCGGCGCGGAGACCCCGATCTCACTCTTTCGAGGGACACCGGGTGTTCGAAGCGGAGTTTTTGTCGGTGGCCGCCGATACGGTCACGGCGTGAACTCGAACCGATACGCCCCGTCAAGCCTTCGTCCGCTTGAGCACGCGCAGCCCGAGCCCCCGTTTCACCGGCCACGACACGCCACCCCGCCGGATCAGCACCACCGCGCACACCACCGCGGCCACGGCCGAAACCGCCCCGCCGATGTAGAACGGAGACCGCCCGCCGAACTGCTGGGCCATCCACCCGACCATCGGGCCGCCGACCGGGTTGCCGCCGATCAGCACGAGCACGTACAGCCCCATCACGCGGCCGCGCATCTCCGGGCTGACCGACGTCTGCACCAGCGCGTTCGCCGTGTTGAGGAACGTCATCGTGGCGAAGCCGAGCGGGATCAGGCCGAGGCCGAACGTCAGGTACGTCGGCATGAACCCGGTGATCAGCTCGAACACGCCGAGGAAGAACGCCGAGACGAGCATCAGCCGGACCCGCGGCCGTCCCTTGGTCCCCCGGCGGGCCGACATCACCGCGCCGGTGAACGTGCCCACCGCGACCAGCGTCGAGAGCAGGCCGTAGCCGTCGGCCGCGGTGTGGAAGACGTTCGCCGCGACGATCGGGAGCGAGCTGAAGTACGTGATGCCGAACGTGCTGACGAACAGCACCAGCACCATCACCGTCATCAGGTCCGACCGGCGGCGGACGTACCGCAGGCCTTCGGCCAGCTGCCCCTTCTCCCGCGGTACCGCGGCGACGCGGAACAGCTTGTCCGGGTTCATCAGGATCAGCCCGGTGATCACCGCGACCGTGCTGAGCGCGTTCGCGATGAACAGCCAGCCGGTGCCGATCCAGGTGATCGCGAACCCGGCGATCGCCGGCCCGACGATCCGCGCCATGTTGAAGATCGACGAGTTGAGCGCGACGGCGTTGGCGATCTGGTCGCGGCCCACCATCTCGGCGACGAACGACTGCCGCGTGGGCACCTCGAGCGCGGCCGTCACGCCGAGGGTGAAGCACAGGACGTAGACCTGCCACAGCGCGACGATCCCGCTGATGTCGAGCACGCCCAGCACGGCGGCCTGCAGGCACGCCGCCGTCTGGATCCAGGTGAGCAGCCGCCGCTTGTCGACGCGGTCGGCGAGGACGCCGGCCCAGAGCGAGAGGAGCAGCGTCGGGGTGAACTGCAGCGCGACCGCGACACCGAGGGCGATCGGGTTGTTGCCGCTGAGGGTGAACACCAGCCAGTCCTGGGCGATGCGCTGCATCCAGGTGCCGATGTTCGAGATGACCTGGCCGGTGAAGAACAGCCGGTAGTTGCGGACCCGCAGGGAGGCGAACATGCCGCCGCGCTTGGCTGCGGAGGGCGGTGAAGCGGACGGCGGTGGGGCCGTGTCCCGGGTAGCAGTGGTCTGGATCGAACGCTTGGTTTCGCTACCCGTGGCCGTCACCGTGGTTAGTTCCCCGCCATCCTGTCGATGATCTCAGCGGCTTTCGAGAGCACTTCGCGCTCATCGTCGCCGAGTTCCGCCAATTGCCGGTCCAGCCAGGCCTCCCGCACGGAAATGGCCTTCTGCACGTAGGCCAGCCCGCTCTCGGACAGCTCGACGATGGCCTGCCTGCCATCGGTCGGGTGCGGGCGCCGCTCGACGAACCCCAGCTCCTCGAGCGCGGCGATCACCCTCGTCATCGAAGGTGGCTGGACGCCTTCCTTCGCGGCGAGCTGACCCGGGGTCAGCGCACCGCACTTGTGCAGGGTGGACAGCGCGGCGACCTGCGTCAACGTCAGGTCGTCCCCGACGCGCTGTGCCCGCAGCCGGCGGTTGAGCCGGACCACCGCGAGACGCAGACGGCTCGCCAAGGAGCGTTCGTGCGTGTCGCCGGACATATAGTTAGCATACCTTACGAAACTTCGGCTGCACGGGTGATCTCTGCCGCAACCCGGTCCGCGGCCCGTGCGTCCTCCCGAGGACGAGACCTGGGGGCCGGATGAACAAGAAGCTGGTGGGCACGGCCGTGGTGGGCGCGGCGGTGCTGGCGATCGTGGCGGCGCAGTTCCTCGGCGGCGGTGACGACGCACCCGCGGCCGCGCCGCCGCCGCCGTCGTCGTCGCACCCGCCAGCGATCGCCGTCGGCAAGCTGGAGATCTACCAGCTCGCCGACGGGACCGGGCCCGGCTCGGCCATCGAGATCCCGGTGCCGTCGTGGAGCGTGAGCCGCGACAAGGAGCGCGCGACCTACCGCCAAGGCGAGCTGCTGCTCGAGACCGACCGGGTGGCGATCACGCAGGAGGATCCGGTGAGCGGGCTGCGCGCGCTGGCCGGCTCACAGGGCGGCACAGTGGCCGGGCACGCCCCGATCGCCGACCGGGACGCCGCGGAATGGGACTTCACCTACTCCCGCGATGGCGTGCCGCGGCGAGTGACCGTGGTCGGCCTCGGCGCCGGCGACGCCCTGGTGACGGTGCGGTTCGAGGCCCCGGTCGCCGAATTCGAGCGCAACCGGGGCATCCTCGACGAAGCCCTGAAGATCCGGGGCTGACTACTTGAACGCCGCCTGGATCGGCCCCACCGCGAAGTACGCCACGAAGGCCAGCGCGATCACCCACATCAGCGGGTGCACCTGGCGCGCCTTGCCGGTGGCCGCGCGGATCACGACGTAGCTGACGAAGCCGGCGCCGATGCCGTTGGCGATCGAGTAGGTGAACGGCATGACCACGATGGTCAGGAACGCCGGCAGCGCGATCGAGTAGTCGGTGAAGTCGATGTCGCGGACCTGCGACATCAGCATCGCGCCCACCACGACCAGCGCCGGCGCGGCCGCCTCGACCGGCACGACCTGGTAGAGCGGGGTCAGGAACATCGCGGCGATGAACAGCACGCCGGTCACGACGTTGGCCAGGCCGGTCCGCGCGCCCTCCGCGATGCCGGAGGCCGACTCGACGAACACCGTGTTCGAGCTGGCCGAGCCGAAGCCGCCGGCCGCCCCCGCGAGGCCCTCGACGAACAGCGCCTTGCCGACGTTGGGCAGCTGGCCGTCGGCCGGGAGCAGGTCGGCCTCCTTCGCGAGGCCGGTCATGGTGCCCATGGCGTCGAAGAAGTCGGCGAGCACCAGCGTGAACACCAGCAGCACGACGGTGATGATCGGCAGGCGCGTCCAGGCGCCGAACGAGACGTCACCCACCAGGGACAGGTTCGGCAGGCCGAGCACCTGGTCCGGCAGCGCCGGGTAGCCGAGGTTCCAGCCCTTCGGGTTGGTGCCCTGCGACGGCCCGGCCTTGACGATCGCCTCGACGACGATGGCCAGCACGGTCGACGCGAGCACGCCGATCAGGATCGCGCCCTTGACCTTCCGCACGACCAGGATGCCGGTGACCAGCAGGCCGACCACGAACACCGCGGTCGGCCAGGAGGCGATCGAGCCGTTGATGCCGAGACCCACCGGGACGGTGGTGTGCGCGGCGTCCGGCAGCCGGCGCACGAACCCGGCGTCGACCAGGCCGATCAGGCAGATGAAGACGCCGATGCCGACGGCGATCGCCGACTTCAGCGCGGCGGGCACGGCCCGGAACACCGCGGTGCGGAACCCGGTCAGCACGAGCAGCACGATGATCACGCCCTCGATGACGACCAGGCCCATCGCCTCGGGCCAGGTCATCTGCGGGGCGATGGTGACCGCGACCAGGCTGTTGATGCCCAGTCCGGTCGCGATGGCGAACGGGTAGTTCGCGACCAGGCCCATCAGGATGGTCATCACGCCGGCGACCAGCGCGGTCACCGCGGCGACCTGCGGCACCGGGAGGATGCCGCCGAGGACGTCCTTGTGCGCGCCCGCGTCGTCGGCCGAGAAACTGCCGATGATCAGCGGGTTCAGCACCACGATGTAGGCCATCGTGACGAAGGTGACCAGCCCGCCGCGCAGTTCGCGCGGCACGGTCGAGCCCCGCTCGGTGATCTTGAAGAACCGGTCCAGTGTGGACGTCCCGGTGCGGGTCGTCTCCTGCTCCGCCATTCGCCTGCCCATTCTCTCGCTGCTGCGGAGTACCCTGCACCTCGTGAGTGAACCGATCAATCCACCGGAGGTTACGGGCTCGTTGCGGCACACGCCGGAGCTGCCCAAGAAGCTGACCGACCTGACGCCGGTGGTGATCGTAGGCACCTCGATCTGGGCTGTCGCGCTGGTGGTGCTCTTCTTCACGACTTCGGGGCTGTGGGTGCAGACGGCGTTGTCCGGTTTCGCGCTCGGCTTCATCGGGATGGCGATCATCGCCTGGCAGCGCGCCGCCGCCCGCCGGGGCTCGAAGTCGGCCCAGCGGCTCTGACGTTCCGCGGCTCTGCCGTTCTGCGGCTTACGCGAGCAGCGTCCGCGGCGACGGGTCGTCGAGGAGAGCGGTGATCAGGTGCCGGTCGGGCCAGCGCCCGGCCGCCCAGGCGAACGCGCGCGCCAGGCCCTCGGACGTGTCGGCCGCGTGCAGCCGGTCGTCGGACCACCACTGGACGTCGTGCTCGGCGCCCTCGATGCGCACGGTGAGCGGGTCGTGCACCAGGACGCCGCCGTCGGGCAGCCGGATGCCGAGCTGGTCCGCGACCAGCTTCAGCGCGGGCAGCTCGGCCCAGGGCGCGTACTCGCCTTCGCTGGTCACCTCGGCAGGCGCGCCACTCGCGAGCGGCAGGTCGAGCAGGTCCGCGAGCCGCTCCGGATCCTCGGGGGCGACCACGTACTGACCGGGCTCGAGAGCCCCGGCGACCCACGGCACGTCCAGCACGAGTGCGTCGTCCACAACGGACCCGTCCGCGGCCCGCACGGCCCGCGGCGCCTCCGGCTCCATCCCGGACTCGACGACGGCGGCGTAGGCCCGCGTGGCCAGCCCGGGCGAAACCGTGCGCGCCGGATCGGCGAGCCGGTCGAGGAGGTCCGCCACCTCGTCCACATTGGACAGGTCGAGGTTCGCCCGCACGCCGGCGATCTCGAGCAGGTCTTCGTTCAGTCCGACGTCGGGGATCTCGTCGTACAGCCCGGCCAGATCGGCGTCCGGCAGCCGCCACTCGTTCGGCGCGGCGCCTTCGAGCACGGCGTACTGGGCGATCCACCAGGCCGCGTGTCCCAGCGGCGTGCGCAGGGCGTGCCAGGTGCCGGGCCGCGCGGCGAGCAGGCGCAGGGCCGCGGGCCAGGCGTCGTCGGCGACGAGATCGAGGTCCCGGATCGCGACGAGCGTGCTGGGCGGCTCGGGCAGCGAGTCCCACCAGGCTTCTTCGTCGGGCAGGTCGTGGTCGGGCTCGTGCGGTTCGTCGTCGACGACGACCGCGAACGAGTCGAGCACCCCGGCGGCTTCGAGTGTGCTTTGTGGCCAGTCCCCGGCGAAGTCTTCGTCGAGGACGTCGAGCGCCCCATCCTCCTCGAAGACCTCTTCGTCGAAGATGTCCAGCAGGGGCGACGCCGGAAGAACGAGCTCGTCGGCCCGGCGCCAGGTATCGGTGCCGGGCAGGGCAAGGGCACCGGCCCAGCGCGGGGCATCGTCCCCGCAGTCGGCGATCAGCCGCAGCACGGCCCCGGCGAGCGTCGTACCGTCCAAACCGGACCGGACATCTTCGACGCTGCGTTCGACGGCTTCCCGCAGCTGATCCGAGTTGAGCAGCTCCCGAGCATCGGCATGCTTGGCGCCCAACCGTTCCAGCAGCGGATGCGACGCCGCCGGGTGCACCAGCCGCAGCCCCGGAATGTCCACATCGGACAACAGTTCCAGCAGTTCGGTCGAGCCTTCCACCAGCAGGCTGCCCCGGGCCCCCGGCAGCGTCCGGCCGTCGGACAGCGGAACGGGCAGCCCGTCCAGCCGTTCCCCGGCCAGGGCGTGCGATTCGACGGCGATCGCCAGAGCCGCGTAGAGTTCCCGCCACCAGCCAGGATCTTTCGCCACGCCGGTCAGCGTTTCCAGCACCTCTTCGATACCGATCACCTGCGCCGACACGGCTTTCAGAGACTGCGCGGGGGCAGAGCCCTTCAGCAATCCGGGCACGAGGTCGGCGAGCAGCGCGGGCAGCCCGGGAACGTCGACGTCGAGCACCCGGGCCTGACGGCCGGAAACCTCGGCACCATCCTGAGTGGACAGCCACGGTTCACTGCTGAGGGTGGCGAGCACCTCGTCGCGCAACTTGGCATCCACAGTAGACTTCGGAAACCCGGGCCGGGGAACGAGCGCGAACCGATGCTCGGCCGGCAGGAGCCGGACAAGCCCCACGTACTCCTTGGCGGCCCGCTCAAGCGCCTCCGTCAGTTCGGCCCCGGGAAGCACCCGGCGGCGCGAAGGTTCGACGGGAACGGACGCGAGAAGCCGGGCGGGCAGCGAAAGCCCGTCATCGGTCGGGGTGGGCGCGCGCAGAACGTCTTCTTCGAGCGGCTCGGGCGTGCCGTCGTCCTTGACCGGGACGGCCCATACGACGTCACCCCGATGGACCAGCCAGCGCGTTTTTGTTACCGGTCCCCGGATTTCGACGACATCGCCATCGGCTCCCCGTGTCCAAACGCGACCGTCCACTTCGAACTCGGCCAGCCACGGCAGGGCGAGCAGCAGATCACCGGCATCCTCGGCGAGTTCATCCAGAAGCCGCGCCCCGTCGACGCCGTCCCGCAACGGAAGCCGCACCTCGGTATCGAAGCCGGCCGGAACCTCGGCGGGTGCGGGCCAGGGCAGCCGCAGAACGGGAACGTCACCATCGATACCGGCGGCTTCCCTGGTGCGCGCGGCGGAGAAGGCAACGCCGCCACTGGTGGAGAGGACGCGAGGTTCATCGGAAACGGTCCGCACGGCAGCGAAGCCGACACCGAACCGCCCGACGGTCCCCCCGGTCTTGCCGGAGGCCCGCAGCGAAGCGAGCGACGCGACACCGCGGGCGTCGAGCGGCGCGCCGGTGTTGGCGAACCTGAGTTCGGAGTCCACAAGAGACACCCGAACCCGCCCGGGAGCGCCCCCGGCCATGGCGGCATCGGCGGCATTCTGCGCAAGTTCGACGAAGAGCCGATCCCGGTAGGCTCCCACGCGCAGGTCACGCTCGACGTTGGTGTCCTCGATCAGCCGAGTGGGCGACTCCCGCCAGGAGCGCAGGGTGGTGTCCCGAAGCTGCGCGGTCCCGAAGGGATCTCCGGGAGCGGCGGCGAAGTCGCTCACCGGTCTTCGTCGAGCTGGGCCTGCGCTTCATCGGCAGGTCGGTCCCCCACGGACGCCGCCCCCGATTCGGCAAGCTCGGCAACCTCGGAGGAAACGGGATCAACTTCAGCCGCATCCGACTCAGCAGCCACAGGCGCGCCCGCATCGGCGACCTCGCCCCGGCTCGGCTCCGGAGCTGCCTCGACCTCGACGGCATCGGTCACCTCGGCCTGGGTCGGCTCGGCTTCCGCAGGCTCGGGCACCTCGGCCACCACCGGCTCCACCTCGACCGCATCCGTCACCTCAGCCTGCGCCGGCTCCGCTCCCGCAGGCGCCGGCACCTCAGCCACCACCGGCTCCCCCTCGACCGCATCCGTCACCTCAGCCTGCGCCGGCTCAGCATCCGCAGGCTCCGGCACTTCACCCGCAACCGGCTCAGCAACCACCGCCACGTCGGCCGGCTCCGCAGCCTCATCGGCCGCGGCTGGCTCGGCAATCTCATCGGCCGCCGCCGGAGCCGGCTCAACCGGCTCGCCCGCCACCGCATCCTCCGACCCGGCCTCGGCCGCAACCGGCTCCGCCACAACCGCCGGCTCGCCCACCGCAACCGGATCCGCGGCCTCCGCCACCACCGGCTCGGTCACTGCACCAGCCGGCTCAGCCTCAGCCGCCGGCTCGGTCTCAGCCGACGCCACCGCAGCCTCCGCCACGGCAGCCTCCGTCTCCGAGGCCCCCGGCTCCGCGATCTCCGGCTCAGCCTCCGCCGCAACCGGCTCCGAGGCTCCCTCCACCTGGACAGCATCGGTCACCTCGGCCTGGGTCGGCTCGGCCTCCGCAGGCTCGGGCACCTCAGCCGCAACCGGCTCGGCCACGGCCGACACCTCGGCAGCCTCATCGGCCACCGCCGGCTCGGCGACATCAGCCACCACCGGAGCCGCCGCCTCGACCGGCTCGGCCGCCACTGCCGACTCCGCATCCTCCGGCCCGGCCTCGACTCCAACCGGCTCCGCCACAACCTCCGGCTCACCCGCCGCAACCGGATCCGCGGCCTCCGCCACCATCGGCTCGGCCACCGCACCAACCGGCCCAGCCACCGCTGCTGACTCGGCCTCAGGCTCCGCAACCGGATCTGCGGCCTCCGCCACCATCGGCTCGGCCACCGCACCAACCGGCCCAGCCACCCCCGCCGACCCGGCCTCAGGCTCCGCCACCGAAGCCTCCGCAACCGGATCCGCGGTCTCCGCCACCAGCGGCTCGGCCTCCGCCACCACCGGCTCAGCCACCGCAGCCGACCCGGCCTCAGCCGACACCACCGCAGCCTCCGCCACGGCAGGCTCCGACTCCGCGACTTCCGGCTCAGCCACCGCCGCCGACTCGGCCTCAGCCGGCACCACCGCAGCCTCCACCACGGCAGCCTCAGCCTCCGGGGCCCCCGGCTCCGCGACCTCCGCCTCCGGGTCAGCCTCCGCGACCTCCGGCTCCACCTCCGCCGGCGACACGTCCGACTCCGCGATCCCCGTCTCGCCCTCCGCCGCGGCCGCCTCCACCACTTCCGGCGCCGGGGCGAAGTCCAGCAACGAATCGTCGTACACCAGCTCCGCCACCGGGACCGAGGACGTCACCTCGACCTCTACCTCCGAGTGGGCTCCGCAGCCGTACTCCACGTCCACCACGTGGCCGTCCGCCGGGGCTATGTCGTTGCTGCACACCCCGAACACTCCGCGCAGCGAACCCGCCAGCGGCACGAAGAACCCGCACGTCCCGCACACGTCCGGGGCGCTCCGGGCCATGTCCGACCGGGGGCCGAACTCGCCCGCGTGCCAGCGGGCCGCCGCTTCCGTGCGGCCGAACCGGGACAGCACGTGGACGCGGCCCAAGCCCACCTCGCGTGAGACCTCCTCCACCGCCGGGTCGTCCGACTGCAGATACGCCGGGGCCAGGCGGGGGTCGTTCTCGTCCGTCGGGAAGATGTCGCCCACGCCCAGGTCGCCCGCGCGGACGCGGCGCTCCCACGGCACCCACGCCGGGGCCACCAGCGCCGACGGGCCCGGGACCAGCACGACCTCGCTGACCGTCACCGGCTCGTCGTCGCCCGCCACGGCCACCGTCACCGACCAGCGCCAGCCGCCGTAGCCCGGGACCTGGGCCTCGAACAGGTGACTCGCCGTGACCGCGTCTTCGCGGGTGACCCCCACGTGCGCGCCGAGCTGCTCCTCGGGTGCGTCCTCCAGCACCGCAGCTCGCGCGAACTCCACCGCATCGGCGAGTTTGCGCTGCACGGAACCGTCGTCCAGGGTCAGCAGCAGAGTCATGCGGCCAATTGTGCCGCACGCATCCGCGGCGCCCGTGCCAGGCTGTTCATCGTGCGCACGCCGATCGTCACCGCCCTGCTGCTGGCCGCCGCGCTCGGCGGCTGCGCCGGTGCCCAAGAACAACCCGCCGGCCCGGAACGGCTCACCGTCCAGGTCCTCGGGACCCTCCCGCACGATCCCGCCGCCTTCACCGAAGGCCTTGAGTTCGCCGGCGACACCCTGTACGAGAGCACCGGGCTCGCCGGGCAATCCACGCTCACCGCCGGGCCGGCGGGCGGGCCGCCCAAAACCACCGCCACCCTGCCGTCACCGCTGTTCGGCGAGGGCGTCACCGTCCTCGGGCCGACGCTGTGGCAGCTCACCTGGCAGGACGGCTTCGCCATCGAACGCGACGCGCAGACCCTCGCCGAGCTGCGGCGCGTGCCCTTCCAGGGCGAAGGCTGGGGTCTCTGCCACCAGGCCGACGGGCGTCTCGTGATGAGCAACGGCTCCTCGCAGCTCACCTTCCGCGACCCGAAGACCTTCGCCGTCACCGGGAGCGTCGACGTCGGCCGCGACCAGCTCAACGAACTCGAGTGCGTCGGCGACGACGTCTACGCAAACGTTTGGCACACCGACACCGTCCTGCGGATCGACGCCGCCTCCGGGCGCATCACCGGAACGATCGACGCAGGTCAGCTGCGCGCGAAAGTGAACGCCACGGGCGCCGAAGACGTGCTCAACGGTATCGCCGCCGTTCCGGGCACCGGCGATTTCCTGCTCACCGGGAAGCAGTGGCCGGTCACGTTCCGGGTGAGGTTCGTCCCGGTACCGTCGTGAAAGCACGGATGAGCAGGCGGAACCGGCCGCCGATGAGGCAGGATTGACACGTGGCACTCTTCGGCTCCCGCTCCGACGGCACTCCGCCGGGTCAGCCGCGCGGCCGGAAGTCCAAGCGGCGCTGGACGCCGGAACCCGGCGCGGCGCAGGCCAGGGACTGGCGCGACGCGGCAGGCACCCAGCCGCCGCCCACCCGCGTCGCGCACCAGAGCGCGCCGCCGCCGACCCGGGTCCAACGGCCCGTCCAGCCGCCGCGCGGCGGGTTCCACGACGGCCGGGTGCCGAACGCCGACGAAGCACCCACCGCGGCCGCGCCGACGAACCACCGGCCGCCCCCGCGCGAGGCGCGGCCCTACGACCCGCACCGCACCGAGCCCGTGCGCCGCGAGCCGCCCGGCGGCTTCTACCAGGGCGAACGCCATCCCGGCAGCGGCGAGTACGAGCACTACGACACCGGCGGCTACGCGGGCGAACCGCGGCCGGAGCCGCCGCCGCGGGAGGAACCGCGGACGCCGGGCGGCACGCCGAAGCTGCCGAAGAAGATCACCGTCACGCGGGTGGCGGCGATGCGCAGCCGCCAGCTGACCGGCCAGGCCGTCGACGCCTTCCAGCGCGCGACGAAGGCCGACGGCGCCGAGAAGTCCGGTCTCACCTCGCTGACCTACGCCGTGATGCTGAACTACGCCAGCGACGCGGCGATGGCGATCGCGCTGGCCAACACGCTCTTCTTCGCCGCGACCAGCGGCGAGAGCAAGGGCAAGGTGGCGCTCTACCTGCTCATCACGATCGCGCCGTTCGCGCTGGTCGCGCCGGTGATCGGGCCGGCGCTGGACAAGGTGCAGCGCGGCAGGCGGCTGGCGATGTGCGCGTCTTCGGTCGGCCAGGGGCTGATGGCCGTCGTGATGGCGCTGCACTTCGACGACTGGCTGCTCTACCCGGCCGCGCTCGGGATGATGGTGCTGTCGAAGTCGTTCACGGTGCTCAAGGCGGCGGTGACCCCGCGGGTGCTGCCGTCGGAGATCACGCTCTCCAAGACGAACGCCCGGCTGACCACGTTCGGCCTGGTCGCGGCGGGCGTGTTCGGCGCGCTGGCCAGCGGCATCAACGCGATCAGCGGTTCGGCGGGCGCGCTGTGGTTCACCGCGCTCATCTGCGTCGCCGCGGCGGTGCAGTCGATGCGGATCCCGGCCTGGGTGGAGGCGACCGAGGGCGAGGTGCCGACGTCCCTCTCGGCGCACCCCAAGGAGAAGAAACGCCGTCAGCCGCTGGGGCGCCACATCGTCGTCGCGCTGTGGGGCAACGGCTCGGTGCGCGTGCTCACCGGCTTCCTCATGATGTTCGCCGCGTTCGCGGTCAAGGCCCAGACCGAGGGCAGCGGGCAGACGCCGTTCATGCAGCTGCTGCTGCTCGGCGTGATCGGCGCCGCGGCGGGCGCCGGTGGGTTCCTCGGCAACGCGCTGGGCTCGCGCCTGCACTTCGGCAGTCCCGATCAGGTGATCGTCGGCTGCGTGGCCGGCTGTGTTCTCGCCGCCCTGGTCGCGACGATCCTGCCCGGGCTGGCCACGGCCGCGATCGTCGGCCTGATCGGTGCCACCGCCAGCGCACTGGCCAAGATCAGTCTCGACGCCGTCATCCAGGAGGACCTGCCCGAGGAGTCACGCGCGTCGGCGTTCGGCCGCTCGGAGACCGTGCTGCAGCTGGCCTGGTGCCTCGGCGGGGCGGTCGGCCTGCTGCTGCCGCCGACGTACTGGATCGGCTTCCTGGTGATCACGGTCGTGCTGGCCGTCGGCCTCACCCAGACGTACCTGGTGCGCCGCGGCGGCTCGCTCGTGCCGGGCCTCGGCGGCGACCGGCCGCTGCGGCCGGAACCGACCGGCAGCTTCCCGGCCCAGGGCCTGCCCAGGGACTCCGCACCCCGCCGGTAGGCTCCGCGGCATGCGACGTTCCCGGGTGGTGGCCCTGCTTGCGGCCGGTGGGTTCGCGGTGGCCGGGTGCTCGGCCCCCGGCCCGGCCGAGGTCACCTTCTACGCCGACGGCCACACGATCAACACCACGCCGGTGCTCAGCTGCGACTACTCGCAGAAACTCGCGCAGCCGTGCAGCGCCAAGGGCGACACGCGGACGCTGAAGGTCCGCCCGGGCAAGCCGGTGCAGATCTCGGTGCCCGGCGAGGTCGCCGACGCGCCCTGGCAGATCGTCTACGAGTACGTCACCCCGCAGGGCGAGTACAAGCAGAGCGACCCGATCCCGTTCACGTCGCTCGACCGCTACGCCTACACGGTCACACCGCCTACGCCCGCCGACCGCATTTCCGCGGTGGACGTGCAGAAGTACACGGCCGTGCTCAACGCGAGCACCGGCGAGTCGGGCTTGCTGCCCAGCGACGTCTGGGGCCTGCGGCTGGAGGCTTAGGGGTCCAGGTCCCTCGCCACCGCGCGCAGGATCTCGCCGATCTGCTTGGTGTGCTTGCGGTCCGGGTAGCGGTTGCGCCGCAGGTCCGGCTGCACCTTGAGCTCCAGCAGCTTGATCATGTCCTCGATCAGGCCGTGCAGCTCCTCGGCGGGGCGGCGGCGCGCCTCGGCGACGGACGGCGGTGGGTCGAGCAGCCGGACGGAGAGCGCCTGCGGCCCGCGGCGGCCGTCGGCCACGCCGAATTCGAGCCGCTGCCCGGCCTTGAGCCCCTCGACGCCCTGCGGCAGCGCGGCCTTGCGGATGTAGACGTCGGCGCCACCGTCCTGCGTGACGAACCCGAACCCCTTCTCCGCGTCGTACCACTTGACCTTGCCGGTCGGCACTTCCCTCACCAGTCCTTCTGCTGTCCGCTCATGACTAACGCGCCCGGGGCGTACCCAGGGCGCGCTGGGTAAAGGGTATCTCGCCACACGCCCTGGGGAGAAGCCGATACCGCCGGATACCCTCTCCGTCATGAGTAAGGCGACGAAGGAGGCCGCCGTGGCCGCTCCCGGAAAACCGTTCCTGATGCGCGTCGGCATCGGGCTTTTCGGCCTCGGCATGCTCGCCGTGCTGGCGGTGTTCATCATGTTCGCCGCCGGCCTGGAGAACCTGCCGATCTGGCTGTCGGTCGCCGCCGGGGTCATCACGCCGCTGGGCCTGCTGCTCGGCTTGATCGCCCTGGTGATCGAGGCACGCGCCAAGAACTAGGACACCGCGGCGAACGTCTTCCCGAACCAGTCCGGGAACTCCGTCAGCGACTCGAACACCACCTCCGCCCCTTCGCTCAGCAGGAGCGCGCGATCGCACGGCCCGGTCGTGACGCCGACCGCGATCGCATTGGCGGCGAGGGCACCCCGGATGTCGCCCGCGTGATCTCCGACATACACGCGGGCGTCGTGGGCCAGGAGCGCCTCGGCCTTCTGCGTCGACCACAGCTCGCCGATGACTTCGTCGACGTCGAGCCCGAGCGCGTCGACGTGCAGCTGCGCGTTGGGCCCGTACTTCCCGGTGACGACCAGCGTGCGCCCGCCGGCGGCGTGCACCGCGCGGAGCGACTCGACCGCGCCCGGCAGCGCGACCGTGCTCGGGACGACCACTTCGGGATAGATCGCGCGGAACCGGTCGACGAGCCCCGGGATGCGTTCTTCGGGCGCCTCGAACCCGCGCAGGATGTCGTCCAGCGGCGGCCCGAGGTTGGCCGCGAACGCCTCGCCGTCCAGCGGCAGGCCGGATTCGGCACCCAGCGCGTTCATCGCCGCGGCCATCCCCGGCCGGGCGTCGATCAGTGTCATGTCGAGGTCGAACCCCACGGTGATGCCCACGACCGACACCGTAGCCGCCAGCACCGACAGTTTTACACGTCAACCGATCATGTACAGCGCCTTGACAGCGGAACGATCTGTGTCAAGGTGAGGGTGTGACCAGCTTCACCGAGCGGACGAAGGCGTCCCTGCGCGAAGCACTGCTCGACGCCGCCGCCGACCTGCTGCCGGACCGCGGCCACGCGGGCCTGCGGATGGCCGACGTCGCCGCGAAAGCCGGCGTGAGCAGGCAGACGGTCTACAACGAGTTCGGCAACAAGGCGGCGCTGACCCAGGCGGTGGCGCTGCGCACCGCGTCGGAGTTCCTCGACGGGATCCGGCAGCGGTTCGAAACGGCGGACGGGCTCCTGGCGGGCATCCACCACGCCGTCGTCTACACGATCGAGCACGCGCGGGAGAACCGCCTGGTCGCGGCGGCGCTCGGCACCGAGGCGGGCGAGGACCTGCTGCCCCTGCTCACGACGAAGGGCGAGCCGATCCTCACTGCGGCCGCCGACCTCGCCGCGGAGCAGTACCGGGAGTTCGAACCCGGGCTGTCCGCCGAAAGCGCGGCCCTGCTCGCGGAGACCGTCGTCCGGCTCTCCCTGTCGCACCTGGTGCTTCCCACGCACTCGGCGGCCGAGGCGGCCGACGCCGTCACCGCCGTCATGGCCCCCGCCATCCGCCAATTCGTCCACTGAATCTCTTTCGGAGTGACACGATGACCGACACGCTGCCGGAACTGCGGACCGGCTTCTCCTCCCTGCGCAAGGGCGGGCTGAACTGGGACTCGTTCCCGCTGCGCCTGTTCGTCAAGGGCAACAAGAAGTTCTGGAACCCGGCCGACATCGACTTCAGCCGCGAACGCGAAGGCTGGGACACGCTCAACGACGAGCAGAAGCGCAGCACGACGTACCTGGTCGCGCAGTTCATCGCCGGCGAGGAGGCCGTCACCGAGGACATCCAGCCGTTCATGCGCGCGATGTCGGCGACCGGCCGGTTCGGCGACGAGATGTACCTGACGCAGTTCTGCTTCGAGGAAGCCAAGCACACCGAGGTGTTCCGGCGCTGGATGGACGCGGTCGGGCTGACCGAGGACCTCCACCCGTTCGTCGCCGAAAACCCGCACTACCGCAAGCTGTTCTACGAAGAGCTGCCGCAGTCGCTGCGGGCGCTGGAGGACGATCCCAGCCCGCTGAACCAGATCCGCGCGAGCGTGACGTACAACCACGTGATCGAGGGCAGCCTGGCGCTGACGGGCTACTACTCGTGGCAGCTGATCTGCACCCAGCACGACATCCTGCCGGGCATGCAGGAACTGGTCCGCCGCATCGGCGACGACGAGCGCCGCCACATGGCCTGGGGCACGTTCACCTGCCGCCGGCACGTGGCCGCCGACGATTCCCTGTGGGACGCGGTGCAGCAGCGGATGGGCGAGCTGCTGCCGCACGCGCTGAACATGATCCAGTGGGTGCAGGACCAGTTCGAGGAACTGCCGTTCGACAACGACCCGCAGGAGATCGTCCAGTACGCGGCCGACCGCGCCCAGCGCCGCCTCGGCGCGATCGAGTCGGCGCGCGGGATGCCGGTGGAGCAGATCGACGTCGACTACTCGCCGGAGCAGCTAGAGGAGACCTTCGGAGAAGAGGACGCGAAGGCGATCGCGGAGGCGGCCGCAGCGGTCTCCTGACTTCAGGCGTGCTTGGTGGCGGCCGCGTTTTCCAGGCCCAGCAGGGTGATCGACTTCTCGCGCATCTCCACCTTGCGGACCTTCCCGGTCACCGTCATCGGGAACTCCTCGACGACGTGGACGTACCGCGGGATCTTGTAGTGCGCCAGTTTCCCGCTGCAGAACTCGCGCACGGCCTCCGCGGTCAACGGTGAAGCGCCCTCGCGCATCCGGATCCAGGCCATCAGCTCTTCGCCGTACTTCTCGTCCGGGACGCCGATCACCTGCGCGTCGAGGATGTCCGGGTGCGTGTAGAGGAACTCCTCGATCTCGCGCGGGTACAGGTTTTCGCCGCCGCGGATGACCATGTCCTTGATGCGGCCGGTGATGTTGAGGTAGCCGTCGGCGTCCATCACCGCCAGGTCGCCGGTGTGCATCCAGCGGGCCGCGTCGATCGCCTCGGCCGTCTTGTCCGGCTGCTCCCAGTACCCCAGCATCACCGAATACCCGCGCGTGCACAGCTCGCCCGGCTCGCCGCGCGGCACCGTCAGGCCGGTTTCCGGGTCGACGACCTTGACCTCCAGGTGCGGCCCGACCCGGCCGACCGTCGACACGCGGCGCTCGATCGAGTCGTCCGCGCGGGTCTGCGTCGACACCGGGGACGTCTCGGTCATGCCGTAGCAGATGGACACCTCGCTCATCCCCATCCGGTCGATGACCTGCTTCATCACCTCGACCGGGCACGGCGAGCCCGCCATGATCCCGGTGCGCAGCGACGACAGGTCGAACTCGCCGAAGTCCGGGTGGCTGAGCTCGGCGATGAACATCGTCGGCACGCCGTAGAGCGACGTGCACCGCTCGGCCGCGACGGCTTCGAGGGTGGCGCGGGGGTCGAACGCCGGGGCCGGGATGACCATGCAGGCGCCGTGGCTGGTGCAGGCCAGGTTGCCCATCACCATGCCGAAGCAGTGGTAGAAGGGCACCGGGATGCATACCCGGTCCTGTTCGGTGTAGCCGCAGAGCTCGCCGACGAAGTAGCCGTTGTTGAGGATGTTGTGGTGGGACAGGGTGGCGCCCTTGGGGAAGCCCGTGGTCCCGGACGTGTACTGGATGTTGATCGGGTCGTCGGCCGACAGCCCGGCCTGCAGGTGCGCCAGCTGCGCCGGGTCGCCGCCGCGGCCCGCGTCCAGCAGCGCCTGCCAGCCCTCGCCGCCCAGGATCACGACGTGCTCGAGCGCGGCGCACTTCTCGCGCACCTCGTCCACCATCGCCGGGTAGTCGGAGGTCTTGAACCTGTCCGAGGCGACCAGCAGCCGGATCCCCGCCTGGTTCAGCACGTACGCCAGCTCGTGCGACCGGTACGCCGGGTTGATGTTGACCAGGATGGCGCCGATCTTCGCCGTCGCGTACTGGAGGAACGTCCACTCCGCCCGGTTCGGCGACCAGATCCCGACCCGGTCGCCCTTGCCGATGCCCTGCGCGACCAGGCCCAGCGCCAGCGCGTCCACTTCGGCGGCCAGCTCGCGGTAGGTCCACCGGCCGCCGCCGGCCCGGTCGACCAGCGCGTCGCGGTCGCCGAACGCGGCCACCGTCCGGTCGAAGTTGTCGCCGATGGTGTCCCCGAGCAGCGGGACCTGCGACGTCCCCGAGGCGTAGCTCGGCAGGGCGGGCGCGTCAGGCATGGTGCCTCCTGAAGTCGGCGGTGACTGCCGCCGAGTCTAGGAAGCAGGTGCCTGATCAGCCAGCTCGGTGGCAGGATCATTCCTGGGAAAGGGGAGGGAATCCGATGCGGAGAATCCTGGCTTTGGTCACGGCGGTCCTGCTGTTGGCGGTGGCCGCACCGGCGTCGGCGGCGACGAAGGTGATCGTGCTGCCCGGCGCCACGTCCGCCGAGGGGATCACCGCCGCCGGCGGCGGCACCTACTACACCGGCGACCTCATCGCCGGCACGATCTTCCGCGAAAACCTCGGGCGCGGCACGGCCGAGCGCTTCATCGAGGCGCCGCCGGGCCAGATGGCCGCCGGGGTGGACTTCGACCGGCGCCACGACCTGCTGTTCGTCGCCGGCGCGATCGGCGGCAAGGCCTACGTCTACGACGTCCGCACCAAGGCGAAGGTCGCGGACTACACCTTCGGCGACCCGCAGACGTCCTACGTCAACGACGTGGTGGTGACCCCGCAGGGCGCGTGGTTCACCGACTCGTACCACCCGCAGCTGTTCTTCGTGCCGGTCGTGGGCGGCCGGCTCGGCACCCCGCGCACCCTGCCGCTGAGCGGGCCGGGGGCGGGCGGTTCGCCGGGCGACTTCTTCATGAACGACATCATCGCCACGCCGTCCGGCGACACCCTGCTCGTGGCCGCGACGACGCCGGGCAAGGTGTACACGATCGATCCGCGCACCGGGGTCAGCTCGGAGATCGCCGGCGTAAACGCACCCAGCGTGGTCAGCCTCGTGCTCGAAGGAAACCGGCTCTGGGCCGTGCAGCTCGACGACAAGATCACCCGGTGGTGTCTCGACGGCGATCTGAGCCACGGCACGGCTGACGGGACCATCACCGATCCGCTGTTCGACCAGCCGGTCTCGGCGATCAAGGTGGGCAACCGCCTCGCCGTCGTCAACTCCCACATTTACAGCGGCTACCCGCCCACCAGCCCGACGTACGAGGTCCTGGTCGTCGGCGCGTGAGTTGGTAGGGTCCGAAAGGACTTCGAGGGGGCGATCGATGGCCGGGTTCCGCGACGAGCTGACCCAGTTGCTGCAGGCGCGCTACCCGCTGCTCGTCGTCGAGACGCACGAAGAGCAGCGGGTGCTGCGAGAAATCCGTGCGGTCGCCGAAGACGCCAACCGGCTGCGGACGCCGCGTCGCGTGTACGTCTGGTCCTCCACCACCGGGCTCGCCCCGGCAGGCGGGCCGCCGATCAACGAAACGCGCGCTGCGTCCGCCGCGCTGGAGCGGGTCTACGGCTGGGGTGAGCCCGCCGTGTTCGTGTTCGCCGACCTGCACCCGTCGCTGGTCTCCGAGGGCGGGCACCGGCCCGATCCCGAGGTCGTGCGCCGGCTGCGCGAGCTCGCCGCCGCGTTCAAGACCCGGCCGGTGCCGCTGAGCGTGATCCTCGTGTCGCCGTCGCTGCCCGTGCCGCCGGAGCTGGAGCACGACGCCACCGTCGTCGATTTCCCACTGCCCGACCAGCGCCAGATCGGCGAGCTGCTGGACAGCATGGTCGCCGCGCACCGGCAGCACGTCCGGATCAGCATCGACCGCGCCGACCGCGACATGATCGTCGCCGCCGCGCGGGGCCTCACCCTGCCTGAAGCCGAGAACGCGTTCGCCAGGGCACTGGTCGAGGGCGGCGGCCTGGACCCGGGCGACCTGGAGCTGATCCTCGCCGAGAAGCGCCAGGCCGTGCGGCGGTCCGGGATGCTCGACATCGTGCCGGCGGAAACGAGCTTCGACGCCGTCGGCGGCCTCGACCGGCTCAAGCGCTGGCTCACCAAGCGCACCGGGACGTGGACACCGGCGGCGTCGGCGTACAACCTGGCGGCGCCGAAGGGCCTGCTGCTGACCGGTGTCCCCGGCTGCGGCAAAAGCCTGTCCGCGGTGTGCGTCGCGAACATGTGGCGGCTGCCGCTGCTGCGGCTGGACCTCGGCCGCGTCTTCGCCGGGCTGGTCGGTTCGAGCGAGAAGAACATCCGCACGGTCATCCGCACCGCCGAGGGCATCGCGCCGTGCGTGCTGTGGGTCGACGAGATCGAGAAGGGCCTCGCGGGCGCGGGCGGCGGTGGCGACGGCGGCACCGCGCGGCGCGTGTTCGGCACGTTCCTGTCGTGGATGCAGGAGAAGTCGGCGCCGGTGTTCGTGATGGCCACCGCGAACCAGGTCGGCTCGCTGCCGCCGGAGTTCCTGCGCAAGGGCCGGTTCGACGAGATCTTCTTCGTCGACCTGCCGTCGGCGCCCGAGCGCGCCGCGATCTGGCGGATCCACCTGCGCAAGCGCGTCACCGACCCGTTCGTCGCCGGCGAGCTGTCCATGGACGACGCGCTGTTCGCCGAGCTCGCCGACCTCAGCGCGGGTTACAGCGGCGCCGAAATCGAGCAGGCGGTGCTGTCCGGCCTGGTCGACGCGTTCGCCGAAAAGCGGCCGCTGCGCCGCGACGACCTCGTGCGGGCGGTGAAGTCGACCGTGCCGCTGTCGGTCACCCAGGCCGACGAGATCCTGGCCATCCGGAACTGGGCGGAGACGCGCGCTGTCGCGGCGACGGACACTTCGGTGCCCGCTCCGGAACCGGTTGTGCCGCCGCCTCCGGCGTCACCGAGTGGGAGGACGATCGACGTATGACGCACCGCGTGACCGTGACGATCGGCAAGGACGGCTCGATCAGCGCCGAGACGCACGGCGTGACCGGCTCGAAGTGCCTCGACTACATCCCGCTGCTGGAGGACCTGCTCGGCGCGGAGACGGTGACGTCGGAGTTCACCGAGGACTACCGGCGCACTTCCACCTCGGTGGACGACACCGCCGCGCAGCAGCAGTCGCAATGGAACTCCTGAACCTGCACCGGATCGTCGACGTCACCCTCGCCGAGGGGCCGGGCGTGCGGTGTGCCGTGTGGACGCAGGGGTGTTCGGTGCGCTGCCCGGGGTGTTTCAACCCGCAGACGTGGACGACCCGCGGCGGGTTTTCCCTGTCGTGGCGGGACTTGGCCGCGCGGGTGCTGGCGGTCGAGGGCATCGAAGGCGTCACGCTGCTCGGCGGCGAGCCCTTCGACCAGGTGGAGCCGTTGGGGCACTTCGCTTCCGCAGTCCGGTCTGCGGGGCTTTCGGTGATGACGTTCACCGGGCACGTGCTGGAGGACCTGCCGCCGTCCCGGTTGCTGGATTCGACGGATCTGCTGGTGGACGGGCCGTTTCTGGCCGACCGGCCGGAGCCGTCGCGGCCGTGGGTGGGGTCGTCGAACCAGCGGTTCCACTTCCTGAGCGACCGTTACGACGAGTCGATCTTCGCCACGCCGAATCGCCTCGAGCTGCGGATCGCCCCGGACGGCGGGATCGAGCTGAACGGGTTCGCCACCACCGAAGTACTCGAAGCGCTGCTCGAAGGGGATCACCGATGAGTGTCACGCTCAAGCTGCGCAGTGCGGCGCTGGCCCAGCTCGACGCGGCCACCCTCGCCGCGCATGCGCAGGCGCAGCCGGGTGTCGTCACGGTCCGGACGCGGATGCGCCACCGCGACCTGCTGGCCCGCGCGCTGACCGGCCTGCGCGCCCGGGTCACCGACGACGGCAACGCCGTCACGGCCGAGTGGGAGGGCAGGCGGATCACGTTCACCTACGGCGCCGAGGGCGTCCAGGTGGCGCACGTCGACGGCCCCGGCCTGGTGCCCGCCGAAGCGTCGCGGCTGGTCCTGTCGGTCGACGAGGCTTACGCGGCCGAGGTGCAGCGAGCGGTGCTGGCCCGGCTGAAGGACCGGGCGGCCCAGGCGGGCATGCGCGTCGAATCGGAGCGGGTCAACGCCGACCAGTCGATCAGCGTCACGCTGGCCGCCACGTCGTGACCGAGACCAGGGTCGGGCTGATCGAGTTCGGCAAGGCGATCCACGACTCGGTCACCCTCCCCGGCCTCGGCGAGCTGCCGGGCGGCCAGGTGAGCTCGGGCCGCGCGGTCCGCGGCGCCCGCGCGCGGCTGCTCCGGGGCGACCGGATCGTCCAGGACAACCTGCGGCTCGGGATCATGGTGCGGAAGAAGTTCTTCTCCAGCGATGTCGAGCCCGTGACGGACGCCGGGTTCCTGAAGGACGTGTTCGTCGCGACCGGGCGCCGGGACCTCGCCAAGGGCGACTCGCTGGAGCTGTACACCGACGACGAGGTGGGCCCGGACCTGAGCCGCCGGGAAGGGGTGGCGTCGGTGCTGGCGCCGGCGTTCGACGAGCTGACGGGCTTCCACGCGCAGGTGCGGGTCACCGACGGCGTCCTGCGGTCCGGGGCGCTGTGTGTCTTGGCGCGCGGCAGCCAGCCGGCGCGGGTCCTGGGGCTGTTCGGGCCTTCGGGGCCGCTCGATTCGCTGACGCGGGATCAGGTGGGCACGGTGTTGCTGGGCTTCCAGTGCGACACACCGCCGTTTCCGGGCGACACGCTGACCGCGTTCACGGCGCAGGACGCGCTGGAGCGGCGCGACGGGACAGCGGCGGTGCACGGCGTGAGCGACCTCGGCAACGGTGCGGTAGTGGCGGCGGTCGAGGTGCCGGAGGGGCGGCGGTCGGCGTTCACGGTGGGGGCGGGCGTCCGGGTGCTGCGGCCGATCGGCACGACGTTCAACGAGCGGTACACGGTGCTCCCACCCCGGCTGACGGTGCTTTCCCTGGCCCGGGACGGGATCGCGGTGCGCACGTCCGCGGGTGCGCGGGTGTTCACGATCGGCCTCGGCACGCGCGACCTGCGGCAGAACGACATGCTCGAGGCTTACGTCCCGGATGCACCACCACCGGCTCCCGCCCCGGTCGATGTCAACACGGCTCCGGCCGAGTCGCTGGCGGCCTTGGGTCTTTCGCCGGCGCAGGTGGCATCGGCGTTGGAGCAGCGCCGGCGTCAGGGCGGCTTCCCGGACGTGGAAGCCTTCGGAGTGGCGCTGGGCATGCAGCCACACGAGATCGTCCGCCTCCGCGGACGGGCGACGGCCGGCCGGGTGGAGACGCCGGATACGGGCGTCCGCCAGCTCGACATTTGACGGCGCGGGGTAGGGGTTCCGCTACGCTCGGGGACGTGCCGGAGGAATTTTCGCTGGGCCTGACGGAGGTCACCGCCGCGGTCCGCCGCACGGGCCTCCCGGCGAACTGGCACCCGTTCGAGATCCGCAGCCCGGGCCACACGCTGGAGGAGCACGAACGCATCCTGGCGGCGGCTTGGGACTCCCTGCGGGCGCGCGGCCTGGCGGGTCCGGAGAAGCTGGACATCGAGGTCGAGCAGACGTTGCGCGCGTGGACGCAGCCGGAGGTGCTGATCATCGTCCGGGCCGCGGAGGTGACGGACGACCGCCAGGTGTTTTATCGAGCCTCGATCGGCCACGGCCTGGGCGTGTTTTCGGAGCTGGCGGGCGAGGAGATCCTGTTCGCGCAGACCCGGCCGGACCGCCTGGCCGACCTGGTGGTCGGGATGCTCCCGCCGTACCGGCCGGTGCCCCTGGCGGAGCTGGCGTTCGTCGCACCCGGCACCCGCGAGGACACCGCCGCGGCCGCGGAGTTCTCATCGTGGCCATTGCACCGGTACGGCACGTTCGAGCTGTCCGTCCGAACCGGCCAGGGCCCCTTGCACCCGGCCGGAACGACAACGTTCATCGACAACGACGGCGGCCGTTTCCTGATGTTCTCGGAGCCGCTGCCGGGCGGCGAGTCCCGGGTCCGATTCACCCCTTCGGATGGTTCTCACCTGCGGACCTGGCTCCACGAGCGTGGCCGGAACCACTGACGCCACCGGTTCGTCACTAGTACAGTGCGAGGGAACCACGCAGGGTGGTGCCGAGACGACGGGGAGGGCGTCATGGGCGGTTCACAGTTCGGGGCCCCGGGGTCGTTCACACCCCCGGCCGCGGCCGGGGACGCCGGGTCGAACTTCCTGTCGGGGCTGCTCGACGGGCCGGTGGACTCGGAGGCCGCTCAGCGGGTCAGCACAGGTGGTAGCCATCTGAAGGCGCTGGCGGAGAGCGGCCAGTTCGCGGTGAACGAAGAAGGGTTCCAGGCTTACATCAAAGCTTGCGACTTCTTCATCGACGGTTTCGGCAAGATGCTCTTCGATGTCTACCGGTTGGCGAACCCGGCTCAAATGGGCGGCAGCGACTACGCCAAGGCTGTTGCCCAGTTCAACGTGCAGGTCGCCAACGGTGACCCGGAGTCGTTGATACCGAACCTCGAAAAGATGCGTGACGGTGTCCAGCAAGCTCGCGAAGCCATGGTGATCGCGCGCAAGAACTACCGGGAAACCGAGGACGCCCACAGCACGACGTTCGCCGAGTTGAACAAGGGGCTGCAGGAACATTGATCGCACGACGCGTTCCAGCCGCGTTCGCTGCCCTCGCTCTGGGTTTCGGACTCGTCGCCTGCACGAGCCAAGTCGGCGGTCAGGCAACCCCGAGCTCGTCAGTTCCTGCCACGGCCAGCCCGACTGCTGATCCGGGTAATCCCTTCGCCGGCTTGAACCCGTGCACGATGCTCGACCAGGCCCTCGCCGGGGAAGGGTTTCCCAAGGCCGAGCCGGCAGTCGCGGATCCGACGCACAGCTGCCGGACCAGCAAGCCAACCTCCGGCGACACGCCGGGGCAGGACGTCGGGCTGGTCCTGCAGGCCGGCGGGAACTACAAGGACAACGTCAACAACCCCGCCCAGGCCAGCGACGGGAAGGTGAACGGACGTCCGGCGGTCGAAGAGCAGGAGCCCCTGCACGTTGCCGGCCAATGCGCTGTCCGGTTCCAGGTGCGGGATTCGCGCGCCCTGCTGTCGATCAGCTTCGGATCGGACACGGCCGGCGCGTGCAAGAAGGTCGAGGACGTCGCTCCGAAAGTCGAGCCACTTCTGCCGAAGAACAACTGATACGGAGTCCTGCCATGAGTCAGCCGCACCGGGCGCAGCACCGCAAGTCCGAGGGTGACTACTACGCGGAAACCGCCCAGAAACTTCACGGCCACGGTGCCGACGGGCAACGGCTCACCCAGCAGGCTGCGTCGGACTACTCGGTCGCCCAGGGGAAGCTCCTACAAGAAGGGCAAACGCTCCGCAGCGGTGCGCCGGCGCCCAACGAGAACTACGCGAGCCAGCCGCACGAAGTGCTGTACGACATGGTTCACAAGAACCTCGACCTCGAAGATCTCAACGACCGCAGCCGGGTGGCCAATGTCTACGGCAACTGGCTCGCTGATGCGTCGAACCAGTTCCGTGACGCCGCGACCGCAGCGGGAGGTTCGTGGCAGGGGCCGGCGGCTGACCAGGCGAACACCTTTTTCCAGAGTACGGCCGGGCACACCGAACAAACCGGAAACGCGATGCAGCTGGCGTCCAACCACTACTCCCAGCAGTCGGCTGCCGCGCACTACGCCAAGACCAACATGCCCGAACCCACCGGGTTCGACCAGCAAGCCGAGATGGACAAGGCTCGGCAGCAGTACGAATCCGGCAACCTCATCGGGATGAACACCACCATGGCCGGCATCCAGGCCAAGCAGCAGCAGGCTGATGCCGCTCATCAGCAGGCCGTTCAAGTTCTTCAGAACCTCGACTCCACCTACCACGAAACCGCCAGCACCCAGCCCACCTACACCCCGCCTCCCCAGCTCGGGCAGGGGGACTCCACCTCCGTCAGCGGCTTCCACGGCACCAGCAGCACCAGCTTCACCGGCACCCCCACCATCGGCGGTACCGGCCCCAGCGGAACCGGACCCGGCGGCACCACCGGCACCTTCGTTCCCGGTGGACCTGGCGGAACCGGCGGCTTTGGCGGAACCGGAGGACCAGGCACAACGCCACCAAGCACCACCTACGTCCCCCCAGGCACCACCAGCGGCACCGGCACCTTCACCGGCAACACCAACTTCCGCCCCACCCCCGCCGCGAACACCTTCGGCCGCATGACGCCGGACGGGCTCGCCCTGCCCGGGACCACCACCGGTGGCACCTCCGGCAGCAGCAACGACCTCACCCGCAGCAAAGGCGCCGGACGCCCCGGCACCGGCTTCGCCGGGTCGCGAGTCTCCGGTAGCGCCGGCCTCAAGGAAACCCCAAGCGAAGGCGGCAAGACCGGCAGCAAAACCGGTGAACGCCTCGAGCGCGGAGCGACCGCCGCAGCCGCCGCCAAGGGGAAGGCGGGCAACCCCGGCGCCACCACCGCCGCCGGTGGCAAAAAGAAAGAAGACGACAAAGAACACAAGAACAAGTACGCCGTCGACGAGGATGTCTTCGAACTCAAGGCCGAACGCGGGCCCGACGGCGAAAAGGTCGTGAAGCCCACCATCGGGGAGACCACCTAAGGGACAGACCCGAGGGAAGCCGGAAAACCTCCGGCTACATTGGTGACATGCGCTTCTTCATCGTCGACGCCTTCACCGATCGCGCCTTCGCCGGGAACTCCGCCGGGGTCGTCCTGCTGGACGAACCCGCCGACGAGACCTGGATGCAGGCCGTCGCCGCCGAGATGAAGCACGCCGAGACCGCCTTCTTCGTCACCACGACGAAGTCGCTCCGGTGGTTCACGCCCGCCGTCGAGGTGGCCCTCTGCGGGCACGCCACCCTCGCCGTCACCCATGTTCTCGGCGGTGAGCAGACCTACGTCACCAAGAGCGGTGAACTGCGGGCCAGGGCCCACGCGGGCTGGGTCGAAATGGACTTCCCCTCCGACCCGCCGCAGCCGACCGACGACGACCTGTCCGAAATCCTGCCCGGCGTCGAGATCCTCTACACCGGCCGCGGCGTCGAGAACCTCTTCGCGGTCCTGCCAGACGCCGAAACGGTCAGAAACCTCGAACCGGACCTCGGCAAGCTCAAGCACACCTGGACCGGACGTCTCCTGGTGACCGCGAAAAACAACAAGAGCGGCAACGACTACGTCAGCCGCTTCTTCGCCCCCGGTGTCGGCATCGACGAAGACCCCGTCACCGGCTCCGCGCACTGCCTCCTGTCGCCCTACTGGTCCGAGCAGCTCCGGAAGGCCGAACTGACCGGCGAACAGGCGTCCAGCCGCGGCGGCACCGTGAAAACCCGGCAGGACGGCGACCGCGTCCACCTCGCCGGCCAGGCCGTCACCGTCCTGAGCGGGGAGCTGCACGTCTGATGCGCACCCTGCTGAACATCATCTGGCTCGTCCTGTGCGGCTTCTGGATGGCCGTCGGTTACCTGCTCGCCGGCGTCATCTGCTGCGTCCTCATCGTCACCATCCCGTTCGGGCTGGCTTCGTTCCGGATCGCGCGCTACGCCTTCTGGCCGTTCGGGCGCACCGTCGTCGACCGGCGGGACGCGGGCGTCGCCTCCTGCCTCGGCAACGTCGTCTGGTTCGTCTTCGCCGGGTGGTGGCTCGCCCTCGGGCACGTCTTCACCGGCATTGCCCTCTGCGTGACGATCGTCGGCATCCCGCTCGGCATCGCCAACTTCAAGATGATCCCCGTGTCGCTGGTGCCGCTCGGCAAGGAGATCGTCGAGATCGCCTAGGACTCCGGCTCGTACGGCAGCTGCACCACCAGGCACGGCCCGCCGACGAACAGGCCGCCGTCGACGCCCAGTGCCTTGCCGCCCGCGTACAGGAACGGGCCCTCGATCTGCGTCGGGTGGATCCCCAGCTGGTCCGCGATGACGCTGTGCCCGTGCACGATCCGGGACCCGCCGAGCTCGTCCATCAGCTTCTGCGCGTTCTCCTCGCCGTCCGGACCGCGGAACGCGTATCGCGTCGTCATGCGGCGCCAGACGTCCCACCACGCCTCGATGTCGCTGCCCTCGAGGATCTCGCGAGCCGCCTCGTTGATCTCGCCGACCGACGAGCCCCAGTCGAGGTACTCCAGCGTGTCCGAGTGCAGCAGCAGGTGGTCGGCGGCGACGGCGGCCAGCGGGCGCGCGGTCAGCCACTCGATGTGCTCCGGCGTCAGGCGGTCCTGGTCCGACAGGAGGCCGCCGTTGATCTCCCAGCTGCGGGCGAAGCTGCGCGGGCCGAAGTCGGACGGCACCGGCTCGTCGCCGAAGTGGTACATCCCCAGCGCCAGGATCTCGTGGTTGCCCAGCAGCGTCTGGACCTGGCCGCCGGCCTCGGCCGCCTGCGCTTCGAGCCGCATGACCAGGTCGATCGCGCCGACGCCGTCCGGGCCGCGGTCGACGAAGTCGCCCAGGAACCACAGCTGGTCCTCACCGCCGGACCAGTTGTCCTCCTCGTCGACCAGGCCTTCGGATCTCAGCGCGTCGGCGAGTTCGTCACGGTGCCCGTGGACGTCGCCGACCACGTACGTCGACTTGCTCATCCGGTGACGATAAGCCCTGCTTCCGCCCGGCTCGCGCTCAGCCTTCGCCGAACGGGTCCAGGGTCCGCCCGATCAGGTCAGCGATCGAGTCGATCACCAGTGTGGGCCGGTACGGATAGCGTTCGGCCGACTCCCGGGTGGAGATGCCGGTGAGCACCAGGATGGTCTGCAGCCCGGCCTCGATGCCCGAGTGCACGTCGGTGTCCATCCGGTCGCCGATCATCAGCGTCGACTCCGAATGCGCGCCGAGCCGGCGCAGCGCCGAGCGCATCATCAGCGGGTTCGGCTTGCCGACGTAGTACGGCGAGCGGCCGGTGGCCTTCTCGATCAGCGCCGCGACGGACCCGGTGGCGGGCATCGAGCCCTCCAGGCTCGGGCCGGTCGCGTCGGGGTTCGTCGCGATGAACTTCGCGCCGCCCTCGATCAGCCGGATCGCGCGCGTGATCGCGCTGAAGCTGTACGTGCGCGTCTCGCCCAGCACGACGTAGTCGGGGTCGCGCTCGGTCAGCACGTAGCCGACCTCGTGCAGCGCCGTCGTCAGGCCGGCTTCGCCGATGACGTACGCCGAGCCGTTCGGCCGCTGCGACGAGAGGAACTTCGCGGTCGCCAGCGCCGAGGTCCAGATGGACTCCTCGGGGATGTCGAGCCCGGTGCGCTCCAGGCGCGCCCGCAGGTCGCGCGGGGTGTAGATCGAGTTGTTCGTCAGCACCAGGAAGTCGATGCCGTTCGCCTTCAGCTCGGCGAGGAACTCGTCGGCCCCCGGGACGAGGTGCTCCTCCTTCACCAGGACGCCGTCCATGTCGGAGAGGTACGTCCACCGGCGTTCGTTCATGTGCGGAACCTATCACGCGCGCGAGACACCTGCGGTCCACGCCGAAAACGGGTACCGTAGGAATTGCCGGTAGCGCGCGGGGAGTCGTGTTGCCGGTCACCGAGGGGGTTCGGGGGAATACTTTTCGACGTCGACGGCGTGCGCGCCGCCGCGCGATTCTTCCTGCCCCCGCACCGAAGGGGGAAACAAATGACCGAAATCATCGAGCGCCCGGCGGCCGCCGGGCCGATCACCGCGCCGAACTGGGGGCTCACCAAGTTCCTCGACCCGCTGCGCATTCCGCCGGTGCTCCGGCCCCGCGGCCGGGAAACGATCACCATTCCGATGGTCGTGCAGCGGCAGCGGCTGCACTCGGAATTGCCCGAAAGTACGCTGTGGACGTACGCCGGGCATTTCCCGGGTCCGACGATCGAAGTGCGCAGCGGCAAGCAGCTGCGGATTTCGTGGTCGAACGAAATCGACGGCGAGTTCCCGCTGGCCGCGGTTCAGGGGCCGATCACCGACGGGCCGGCGAGCCGGCCGGGCCGCGACCTGGACCGGCCGGGCTACTCGATCATCGAAGGCGTCGCCGACCTGCCGTCGTGGACGGTCGTCCACCTCCACGGCGCCCGCACCAACGCCGGCAACGACGGCTGGGCGCACAACGCGGGGCTCAAGGGGACGTCGCAGCTGGCGGAGTACCAGAACCAGCAGCAGGCGATGCCGCTGTGGTATCACGACCACGCCATGGCGATCACGCGCTTCAACGTCCACACCGGTCTCACGGGCATGTACCTGGTCCGCGACGACGAGGAGGACGCGCTCGGCCTGCCGCACGGCGACCACGAAATCCCGCTGATCATCACCGACCGGAACCTCGACACCGACCCGGCGACCCAGGAGCTCACCGGGCAGCTGCTGTTCAAGGTCCCGGCCCTGCCGAACGGCACGCTGATCCCGTTCACCGGGCCGTTCAACCTGGTCAACGGCGTGATCTGGCCGCACTTGGACGTCGACGCCCGGTGGTACCGCTTCCGGCTGCTCAACGCGGCGAACTCGCGGTTCTACACGCTCAACCTGGTCGACGAGAACAACGTGCCGGTCAACGACGCCGTCCGCCTGATCGGCACCGACGGCGGCCTGCTGCCCGCCCCCGCCGAGCTGCCGAAGGGCGGCCTGACCGTGGCCCCCGCCGAGCGGTTCGACGTGCTGATCGACTTCAGCCGCTTCAAGGGCCGGAAGCTGAAGCTGCGCAACGCCGACCCGCAGCTGGGCAGCATCGAACCGGACCTCATGGAGTTCCGGGTGGACGACCGGGCGAAGCACGACCCGTTCAAGCTCCCGGCGAAGTTGTCGACGTCGTACGTCCGGCTGCAGCACGGCACGACGCTGCCGGAGGACCACGACCACGTCTGGGTCGCGCTGCTGCTCAACGCCGCGGGCCACCCGGAGATGTGGGACCTCCAGCAGGTCGACGCCGACCCGGGCGGCCCGGGGATCATCCAGATCGAGGACCCGAACGGCGGGCTGAAGACGTTCCGGGTGAACGGGCGGCTCTTCGACGACACCACCGGGATCTTCATCGACCACGACCGGTGGGCGGTGTGGAACCTGGTGCACGTGGCGAACGGCGGGCCGGCGCACCCGATCCACGTCCACCTGACGGAGTTCCAGGCCCTGTTCCGGCGCAGCTTCACCACGACGTTCGACCAGGCCACCGAGCGGACGACGGCGCCGATCAGCGGCTTCGGCGACATCCCGCTGGAGAAGTACGAGGAGGGCTGGAAGGACACGATCATCGTGCGGCCCGGCCAGTGGGTGAGCGTCGCCGGCCAGTTCGGCGGGGGCACCGGCGAGTTCATGTTCCACTGCCACATCCTCGACCACGAGGACGAGGGCATGATGCGGCCGTTCGTCGTGCACCCGCCCGAGGTGGCGAAGTTCCACGTCCACCCGGGCGGCGGCCACCACCACGACGCCGCCCGAGCCGCCGGTCGTGAGTGGTTAGGCGCGGGATAAACCCCCCGAACACACACCAAGCCCCCGGCCGGGGGGGCGC
>NZ_JBFANY010000015.1:0-230564 GCF_040674975.1 Amycolatopsis sp. NPDC049688 | reverse complement strand
GACAGGGAACTGCCGCACGTCGAGAAGAACGTGTGCTCGGCGCCGACCGCGTCGGCCATCAGCGCCTGCGCTTCGGCCTTGACGCGGTGCCGCCGGCCGTAGTCACAATCGGGCATCGGGGTGGCGGAACACCCCAACCGGCGGGTCCGCAACACCCGATCGAAACCTTCGACGCCAGCCCGACCCACCGCCCCGACAACTTCTACCGCCACAAGACAGCGGTGTGACAGTCGATCTTGGTGTACTGGATCAGGGTCCCGCTGGGCTGCGCCGGGCTAGGGGTACGGCGCATCCCCGGGCGAGGGGTCTTCTGTCGGCACCGTGGCCAGCAGGGCTTGGATCTCCGCGACGCGGGGATCGCCGAGGCGCTGGCTGACCGTCAGCGCCTCGGCCCAGTGACCGCTCGCTTCCCCGGCCCGCCCCATCCGGTGCTTGAGGCGCCCGAGGGTGATCTGGACGTCGATCGTGCCGTAGTCGGCGTTCAGTTCCTTCAGCTCGGCGAGAGCGGCGAGCCCGGCGCTTTCCGCCTCGTCGTGCCGGCCGGCTCCTTCGAGGGCCTCGGCGACGTTTCCGAGCGCCAGCGCCGCGTGGTAGCGGTCGCCGAGTTCCGCGAAAGCCTCGTGGGCGGCCTGGGCCGCTTCGGCCGCGTGGTCGTAGTCGCGCAGGCCGATGCGGCTGGCGCTGACGTTCAGGAGCGCGTGCGGGACGAACGTGCGCTGGCCGTTGTCGCGGGCCAGCCGCACCGCCTGGAGCGCGTGCCGCTCGGCTTTCGCGTATTCCGCGCGGACGTAGTACGCGCCGGCCAGGTTGGAAAGGATCGCCACCGTCAGCGCCGTGCCGTCGCCGGCCTCCGACGCCGCGCGCGCTTCCTCCAGGGCTTCGAGCGCCTTGTCCGGCTGCAGCGTGCGCAGGTAGGCCGAGCCGAGGTTGTTCGCGCTGTACTGGAGGCCGATGTTGTCGCCGGCGTCGCGGGTGGCGGCGACCGCCGTGCGCGCGGTGGTGATCCAGTCTTCACGGTCGTGGCGTTCGGCGAAGAAGCCGCGCAGCAGCCAGGCCAGCTTCCACGCGTGCGCGGTCCAGCCGTGCCCGGCGGCGATGCCGACCAGCGCCGTCAGGGCCTGGCGTTCGGTCGTGTACCAGGCGATCGTCTGCTCGTGCTGTGCGAACCGGACGGCGGGCAGCGGCGCCGGGTCGAGCGTGATGTCCTCGGTGAGCAGGTCGGGGCGGACGAGTTTGTTCGCTTCGGCGACACTCGCGAGGTACCAGTCGACGAGCCGGCGCAGCGCGGCTTCGCGTTCGCCCGCGGTCGTTTCCGTTTCGACGAGTTCGGCGGCGTAGACGCGCAGGAGGTCGTGGAACTGGTAGCGGTCGGTGCCGGGCTGGTTGAGCAGGTGGGCGGCGGCGAGCTGGTCGGCGAGTTCGCGGGCTTCGCGCAGGTCGGCGCCGGCGAGCGCGGCGGCCGACGACAGGGTGAAACCGTGGCCGGGGTGGAGCCCGAGCAGGCGGAAGAAGCGCGCGGCGGCCGGGCGCAGGGCCTTGTACGACCAGGAGAACGCGGCCCGCAGGTCGGTGCCGGCGTCCTGCGGGTCGCGGAGGGTGTCGAGCCGCAGCCGCTGGTCACGGAGTTCTTCGACGATCCCGGCGAGCGAAACGCCGGAGAACCGGGAAGCGCGTTCCCCGGCCAGCGCCAGCGCCAGCGGGAGCCGGCCGCAGAGCTCGACGAGTTCGGCGACGGCGTCGGGCTCGGCGGCGAGCCGCTGCGGCCCGACGCTGCCGGCGAGCAGCGCGGTGGCGTCACGGTCGTCGAACGAACGCAACGCGATGCGGCGGGCGCCGTCGCGGGCGACGAGGCCGCGCAGCTGGTTCCGGCTGGTCACCACGACGAGGTTGCCGGGCCCCGGCAGGAGCGGGCGGACCTGGTCGGCGTCGCGGGCGTTGTCGAGCAGCATCAGGGTGCGGCTGCCCGCCAGCCTGCTGCGCAGCAGCGCCGACCGTTCCTCCACTGTGGAAGGCAGCGTCTCGGGCGGGACGCCGAGGGCGCGGAGGAAGCCGGCCAGCGCGGCGCCGGGCGTGACCGGGGTGCCGGCGGAGTGGCCGCGCAGGTCGAGGAACAGCTGCCCGCCGGGGAAGCGGTCGCGGACGCGGTGCGACCAGTGCACGGCCAGCGACGTCTTCCCGACACCCGCGGTGCCTTCGATGACGACGATGCCGGAGGCGCCACCGGGCGGCAGCCGGTCGAGTTCGGCGATTTCGGGGCCGCGGCCGGTGAAGCCGGCGACGTCGAAGGGCAGCTGCCGCGGCACGGTGTGGACGGCCGGGTCGGCATCGGCGGCGAGCAGTTCGGCGTGCAGGCGGCGAAGGTCTTCGCCCGGTTCGACGCCGAGTTCGTCGGCCAGCAACGCGCGCAACCCGGCGTAGCGCGCCAACGCTTCGGCGCGGCGCCCGGAGCGGGCGAGGGCGCGCACCAGCCGTTCCCACAACGACTCCCGCAGCGGGTGCTGCGCGACGAGGTCGGTCAGTTCGGCGACGAGCCGCGCATCGGGGACGAGCCCGACGTCGAGATCGATGCGCTGTTCGACGGCGAAGAGGTACCGCTCGGTCAGCAGCGGCCCCCATTCGGCGGCCAGCGCGGGAGATCCGACGCCTTCGAGCGGGACGCCGCCCCAGGTGCCGAGGGCGGTGGTGAGCAGCTCGCGCCGGTGGGCGGGTCCGGTGGCGGACGCGGCCTGGTCGAGGGTGTGGAGGAAGCGCAGGGCGTCCACCCGGGACGGGTCGACGACCAGCCGGTAGCCGTCCGGTTCGGTGACGACGGAGTCTTCGCCGCAGAGCCGGCGCAGGCGCATGACGTAGGTTTGCAGGCTGCCGCGGATGTGCGCGGGCGGAGTTTCCCCCCAGACACCACGCGCGAGGGCATCGATGGAGACGAGCCGCCCGGCGGAGAGGGCGAGGGTGGCGAGCAGCGCGCGTTGCCGGGAACTGGTCAGCACGACCGGCGAACCGTCGACGAGCACCTGGAACGGGCCGAGCAGCCGGATGTCGATGGTGGTCGCCCCCAGGTTCGCCTCGCCCCGCCGGCCCCGCCGGACGCGGGCCAGGAACGCAGCGTGGCATCACTCGGCCGGGCGCTCAAGCAACTTTGGGAAATTGGACGGAACCGCTTCCGGGGCGACGGTTGCGCCGAGTGGGTGGCGGACGGCGCCGGTTCGGTGGCAGGCACCGGCGATGGGTGACTTTGGGCGACCACTGCCTGGCGTGTGTGGAGGGTCGGTTGGTGCCGGGACAGTCGGGTTGCGCGTGCCTGGACAGTCGGCTCGCGTACCGAGAGGGTCGGCTCGCGGTTTTGGATGGTCGGTCCGCGTACCGGGATGGTCGGCTTGCTTGGCCGGGCGCTCGGATTCGCGCGCCCGGGGTCTCGGTTAGCCGGCGACGGCTCAATTCGCGGCCGACCGCCGGGGTACGCGAGCCGACCGCCCCGGTACGCGGACCGACCATCCAGGCATGCAAGCCGACCGGACGAATTCGCGGACCGACCGCCTAGGTACGCAAGCCGACCGTCGGGGTACGCGAGCCGACCGCCTGGGTACGGGAGCCGGCCGAGTCCGGGGTTGGGCAGGCGGCGGGCGTGGATCGCTTCTGCCGCACCACCGCCGCACCCGGACATGCGGCGGGGCCCCGCGCAAGTCGCGCGGGGCCCCGCCGAATCACTGCTCGCCCAACAGGAGGTCACCCCCCCAGGGGACCCCCTGATTTCACGTTACCGCAGGGGTCCGACAGTTTCGGGTGGTCAGGCCTTCTTCGCCGCCGTCGTGGTCCGCTTGGCCGGTGCCTTCGCCGCCGTCGTCTTGCGGGCCGTGGTGGTCTTCGCCGCCGTTGTCTTCGCCGCTGCGGCCGGCTTTGCCGTGGCCGTCTTGGCCGCCGTCGTCTTGGCCGCCGTCGTCTTGGCCGCCGTCGTGCGGGCCGTTGTCGTCTTCGGGGCCGCCTTTGCCCGGGTGGTCGTCGTCTTCGGGGCGGCCTTGGCCGCCGTTGTCCGAGTCGCCGCCGGCTTGGCCGCCGCCGTGCGGGAGCGGGTGGTCGTCGTCGCTGCCGGCTTGGCCGCCGTCGTGCGGGTGCTCGTTGCCGTTCGCTTCGCCGGTGTTGCCTTCGGCAGCTTCTTCGCTCCGGAAACGACGTCCTTGAACGTGGTCCCGGCGCGGAACGCCGGCACGTTCGTCTTCTTGACCCGCACCGCTTCGCCGGTGCGCGGGTTGCGGGCCGTCCGGGCCGCGCGGGCGCGCTTTTCGAACACGCCGAAGCCCGTGATGTTGACCTTCTCGCCCTTGTTGACCGTCCGGATGATGATGTCGACCAGACCGTCGACCGCCTCGGAAGCGGCCTTCTTGTCGCCCAGGCGCTCCGTCAGCGCCTCGATCAGCTGGGCCTTGTTGGCCATGTCCAGTCCTCCAGGAAGGCTCCACGGCCGCATCGGCCGGCTAGCGACACGGTATTACCAACGCAGCACAAATTCCAAACGGTACGCGGAACTTTCCCTTGTCCCGGGAAGGGTTCCGCCTCGCGCGCCACCCCGGTAAAAGGGCTCGCGGAGGGCCGTTCGGCAGAGAAACCGACATCCACGAAAAGGGGCGGAACCCCTTGCGCAGCAAGAGATTCCGCCCCGGAAATCGATCAGCCCGCGGACACCGGCGTCGTCGTCGGCTTCCAGGACGGGCGGGCCGCCTCGAAGCTGTCGATCTCACCGGCATGGCGCAACGTGAGAGCGATGTCGTCGAGGCCCTCCAGCAGCCGCCAGCGGACGTAGTCGTCGATCTGGAAGGGCGCGGTGAAGTCCTTGGCCCGCACGGTCTTGGCCTCGAGGTCGACCGTGACCTCGCTGCCGGGCTCGTTCTCCAGCAGCTTCCAGAGCAGTTCGACGTCGTGCTGCTCGCACTGCGCGGCCACCAGGCCGCCCTTGCCGGAATTGCCGCGGAAGATGTCGGCGAACCGGGCGGAGATGACGACCCGGAAGCCGTAGTCCATCAGCGCCCAGACGGCGTGCTCGCGGGAGGAACCGGTTCCGAAGTCCGGCCCCGCGACCAGCACGCTCCCGTTCTTGAACGGCTCCTGGTTGAGGATGAAGTCCTGGTCACCGCGCCAGGCGGCGAACAGGCCGTCCTCGAAGCCGGTCCGGGTCACCCGCTTGAGGTAGACCGCGGGGATGATCTGGTCGGTGTCCACGTTGGACCGGCGCAGCGGGACGCCGACGCCGGTGTGCTGGGTGAACGGTTCCATGGCGGTAGCTCCTCGGGTGGTCAGCGGGCGGCGGTCAGCAGGTCTTCCGGCGACGACAACGTGCCCCGGACGGCCGTGGCGGCGGCCACCAGCGGCGACACCAGGTGCGTCCGGCCGCCCTTGCCCTGCCGGCCCTCGAAGTTGCGGTTCGACGTCGACGCGCTGCGCTCCCCCGGCTTCAGCTGGTCCGGGTTCATGCCCAGGCACATCGAGCAGCCTGCCTGGCGCCACTCGGCGCCCGCGTCGGTGAAGACCTGGTCGAGCCCCTCCTCCTCGGCCGCCTTGCGGACGCGCATCGAGCCGGGAACCACCAGCATCCGGACCGAGTCCGCCACTTTCCGCCCCCGCAGCACCTCGGCGGCGGCCCGCAGGTCCTCGATCCGGCCGTTGGTGCAGGAGCCGAGGAAGACGGTGTCCACGGCGATCTCCCGCAGCGGCGTGCCCGGCTTCAGGTCCATATAGGACAGGGCTTTCTCTGCGGCGATGCGGTCGTTCTCGTCCGGGATCTGCTCCGGATCGGGCACCTCGGCGCCCAGCGGGAGCCCCTGGCCGGGGTTGGTGCCCCAGGTCACGAACGGCGTCAGCTCGCTCGCGTTCAGGTGCACCTCGGCGTCGAACTCGGCGCCGTCGTCGGTGCGCAGCTGCCGCCAGTTCTCGACCGCCGCGTCCCAGTCCGCGCCCTGCGGGGCGTGCGGACGGCCCTTCAGGTAGGCGAACGTCGTCTCGTCGGGGGCGATCATCCCGGCGCGGGCGCCGGCCTCGATCGACATGTTGCAGACGGTCATCCGGGCCTCCATCGAGAGGGCCTCGATGGCCGAGCCGCGGTACTCCAGGATGTAACCCTGGCCACCGCCGGTGCCGATCTTGGCGATCACCGCCAGGATGATGTCCTTCGCCGTGACGCCGGGCCGCAGCTCGCCGTCGACAGTGATCGCCATCGTCTTGAAGGGACGCAGCGGCAGCGTCTGGGTGGCCAGCACGTGCTCGACCTCGGACGTGCCGATGCCGAAGGCGATGGCGCCGAACGCGCCGTGCGTGGAGGTGTGGCTGTCGCCGCAGACCACGGTCATGCCGGGCTGGGTCAGGCCCAGCTGCGGGCCGATGACGTGCACGATGCCCTGCTCGGCGTCACCCATCGGGTGCAGCCGGACCCCGAACTCGGCGCAGTTGCGGCGAAGCGTGTCGACCTGGGTGCGCGAGACCGGATCGGCGATGGGGAGCTCGATGTCGACGGTCGGGACGTTGTGGTCCTCGGTCGCGATGGTCAGGTCGGGGCGGCGCACCGGCCGCCCGGCCAGGCGGAGGCCGTCGAAGGCCTGCGGGCTGGTGACTTCGTGCAGCAGGTGGAGGTCGATGTAGAGCAGGTCCGGTTCGGCGCCTTCGCCTCGGCGCACGAGGTGGCTTTCCCACACCTTCTCCGCCAGCGTGCGGGCCTTGCCGGTCGGGCTGGTCATCTCCGGCTCCTTCCACGGTTCGTCGACGAACTCGCCGCGCGCACCTGCGAACGGGATGCGAGCCACGGAGGGAGGGCGCAGCTCGAGTTCAGGGTTTTCCCAGATGCTGGACTTCCCAAAGTGCGGGACGCTAGTATCGGGTCGTGGGACAGCATAGCGGTATCGGAGTACTGGACAAAGCAGTGGCCGTCCTGCAGGCGGTCGCGGACGACCCCTGCGGCCTCGCGGAACTGTGCACGCGGACGGGCCTCCCCCGGGCCACCGCGCACCGGCTCGCGGTGGGCCTGGAGGTGCACCGGCTGCTGCGCCGAGGTCCGGACGGGCGCTGGCGCCCCGGTACGGCACTGGCCGAGCTCGCGGGCGGTTCGACGGACCCCCTCCTCGACGCGGCGGGCGTGGTCCTGCCGAAGCTGCGCGACGTGACGGGCGAAAGCGTCCAGCTGTACCGCCGCGACGGAGTCCAGCGCGTGTGCGTCTCGACGGCCGAGCCCCCGAGCGGCCTGCGCGACACGGTCCCGGTGGGCTCCCGGCTCCCGATGACGGCAGGATCGGGCGCAAAGGTGCTGGCGGCCTGGGCGGACCCGCACACCCAGCGCACAATCCTGGCGGACGCGGTCTTCGGCGAGCGAACGCTCCTGGAGGTCCGACGGCGCGGCTGGGCGCAGAGCGTGGCCGAGCGCGAGCCGGGAGTGGCCAGCATTTCGGCCCCCGTGCGCGACTCGGCGGGAACCGTGGTGGCGGCAGTGTCGGTATCGGGCCCGATCGAGCGAATCGGCCGCAAACCAGGAGCCCGCTGGGCAGCAGACCTGCTCGCAGCAGCGGACGCACTGCAAGAACGCCTCTGAGGCCCGAACAAACCGCGGACGCGCAGGAACAGCACCCCGAGCGCAAAGGCAACAAACACCGGAGGGCAAGAGCGGAACGGCACCACGACGCCACCCAGACCCCCGCAACCCCGATCCGAAGCCCCAACACGGCCGGCGGCACCGGGTCAAGGCACGCTTTCCCGCCTTGACCCGGTGCCGCCGGCCGTAGTCACAATCGGGCATCGGGGTGGCGGAACAGCCCAACCGGCGGGTTCAAGGCGGCGAAGCGCAACCGGCGCCTTCAGGCACCGGAACCCACCCAGCTCACATGACGACTCGGTCACCGTCATGCACCTATTCGAGTGAGCCTCGCCAAAACCGCGTACTCGGTGACGCCCGTCACGTCTCCTAAGTATCAGCACCACAAAGGGGGAGACCATGACCACCGAACTGAACCGCCGCGCCCTGGCGATGCTGCGAGCCGTCGACGCCGGCCGCGCCGAGCTCACCTGCAGCTGCGAACCCGACCTCCGCGTCGACGGCCTGCCGTGCTGCGACCAGGCAACTGCCCACCAGCTGGCCCGAGCCGGCCTGATCCGGCCGGCGCGAGTCGTCGCCGTCGGGCAGTGGACGCGGGCGGAGCTCACCGAAGACGGCAGGCTCGCCCTGGGCGGGACACTCGCCGCCGCCTGACGCAACCTTCCGGGCCCCTCGCGCGTGTAACACCCGTGAAGATCGTTGCGGCGCTGCTCGCCACCGGCCTGCTGCTGACCGCCTGCGAGCGCACCCCGGCCGAAGCCCCGCCTTCCCACTACCTGAGCCCGGTCGACACCATCCCGCCCTCACCCATCGCCGATCCGGTACTGGTGCACTGGATGGACGGCTTCTGCACCGCGGTCCACGGCTACCGGAACCGCGCCCAACGCGAGGCGGACCCCACGCGGCCGACTCCCGGCAGCGTCGCCGAGGCGCAGCGGGAACTCAGCGCGGACTTGGGCGCGATGGCCGCCCGCACCGGCGAGGTCGTCGCCGAACTGGACGCGCTGCCCGCCGCGCCGGTACCGGTCGCCGAGACCGCGCGCCGGGCGTTCGCGGCGAAGTTCTCGAAAGCCCACGACCGCGCGACAGCGGCGAAGGCCCGGCTCGACCGCGCGAAGCCGGGCGACCAGGCGTCCCAGGCCCCGGCGGCCGAAGCCCTCGAGCAGGCGCAGCAGGACATCGAGGGCACCTACGACCCGGTCGGCGCGGTGACGTCGTCGCCGGAGCTGATGCTCGCCGCCGAGAACGCGCCGGGCTGTAAGGCCTGAGCTCCGCCGTCACCCCGCCATCATCGCGCGAGCGGTGCCTGCAGCGGCAGCGAGCGCGACGAGTCCCCGACGGACACCGTGAACCCGCCACGCACCGGCTGCCACGCGTGCTTGCCGATGTCCCAGACCGAGAAATCACGCGCGTCCAGCCGGATCGTCACCCGCTGGGCCTGGCCCGGCCGCAGCGAAACCCGCGAGAACCCCTTCAGCTGCCGCAGCGGCTCGCCCGCGGCCGCCGGGAAACCCAGGTAGAGCTGGGCGACCTCGGCTCCTTCGCGATGGCCGGTGTTCCGCACCGTGAACGTCGCCGTGGCGCCGTCGCCGGTGGTGCGCACCTTCAGGTCCGAGAAGGCGAACGTCGTGTACGACAGGCCGTGGCCGAACGGGAACAGCGGCGTGCGGCCCTGCGCGTCGAACCAGCGGTAGCCGACCTGCAGGCCCTCCGAGTACGTCGCCACTCCGTTGACACCCGGGAACTGCGCCGGGGTGTTCGCCGGGGTGTCGGCGTCCGCCGCCGGGAACGTGATCGGCAGCTTCGCCGACGGGTTGACGTCGCCGAAGAGCACGCCCGCCACCGCCGCGCCGTCCTGCTGGCCGGGGTACCACGCCTGCAGGATCGCCGGCACGCGCGACGCCCAGGGCATGAGCACCGGGCCGCCGCTCTTCACCACGACCACGGTGTGCGGGTTCGCCGCGGCGACGGCCGCCACCAGGGCGTCCTGGTTGCCGTCCAGGGCCAGGCTCGGCCGGTCCTTGCCCTCGGCTTCGTTGTCCCCGACCATCACGACGCTGACGTCGGCGGTCCCGGCCAGCGCGGCCGCGCGCGCCACGTCGCTGCCGTCGTCGAGGGTCACGAGGGCACCGGGAACCCGCTGCCGCAGGCCCGGCAAGGGGTCCACTGTGGACGTCGGGATGACGGCCGAGCTGCCTCCGCCGCCGGTCTTGGCCTTCGTGGCGAACGGCCCGATGAGCGCGATCGACCGCACGCCCGCGTCGAGCGGGAGCTGGGCGTGTTCGTTGCGCAGCAGCACCATGCCGCGTTCGGCGAACTCCTTGGCGGCCGCGTCGTGCTGCGCGGTGGGCAGCGGGGTGAGCACCGGCGGGTGGTCGAACTGGCCGAACGCGAACATCGTGCGGAACCGCGGCAGCAGCAGCTCGTCGACGCGCTTCTCGGTGACCTGCCCGGCCAGCACGGCCTGCTTCAGCTTCTCGCCGTACCAGGTGCCGTCGATCATTTCGAGGTTCATGCCGGCGTTCGCCGAGCCGACGGTGCTGTGCGCGGCACCCCAGTCCGACTGGACGAACCCCCGGAACCCCCAGTCGTCACGCAGCTTGCCCTGCAGCAGCGCCGGGTTCTCGCACGTGAACACCCCGTTGATCTTCGGATAGGCGCACATCACCGAGCCCGCGCGCCCTTCGGTCACCGCCTGCTCGAAGTGCGGCAGGTAGAGCTCGTTGAGCGTGCGCTCGTCGATGCGCTCGTCGATGCTGTGGCGATCGGTCTCCTGGTTGTTCGCCGCGAAGTGCTTGACCTCGGCGATGGTGCCGTTCTCCTGGATGCCGCGGATGTCGGCGGCGGCCAGGGTGCCCGCGAGCACCGGGTCCTCCCCCATGCCCTCGAACGTCCGGCCGTTGCGCGGGACGCGGGCGATGTTGATGTCCGGCCCCTCCGACACGTTGTGCGCGAGCGCGCGCGTCTCGTCGCCGATCAGGCGGCCGTACCGGCGCGCGAGGCCGGTGTCGAACGTCGACGCCAAAGCCATGGTGGCCGGCAGCGCGGTCGCCGGCTTCTGCGGCTTGTCGTCGGCCGGGCCCATGCCCGCCGGGCCGTTGGCGATCCGGAAGCCGGGCACGCCCAGCCGCGGGATCGGCGGCACGAACCGCTGGTGCTCGGCGTCGGGCTGCAGGTGCAGCTGGGAGATCTTCTCGTCGAGCGTCATCGCGGCGACGAGCTCGGCGGCCCGGCTGTCGGGTGACTGGCGGGCGTCGCGCCACGGCTGGGCTTCCGCGGCCGACGGCGTCGCCGTCGACAACCCCAGGACCACGACGAAAACGAGCGGGCCGTAGCGCATCGAGTCTCCCTCGCCATCGAACGGGACCAACGGCGGCCAAGCTAACCCATACGTGACAAGGAAACATAGACTCGATTTACGTTCACGTACTTGAATTCCCGGGTTTCCCCGGCTCAAGCCCGGGAACACGCACCGGCGGCCGTGGCCGAGAAAACCCTGATCGGCCTAACGGGCGGCGGCCAGCCGCAGCGCCCGGTAGACGAACTGCTGGTCGCCGAGCCGGTGCCGCAGGTCGCGCTCCAGCCCGGCGATCGGGTACAGGTTCTGCGGCGCGCGCGAGTCCTTGTAGGGGACGGACGCGAACCGCCCCAGCACCGACTGCGTCAGGTTGGCCAGCTCGGCCACCTCCGCGCGCCCGAGGTGCGGGGCCGCCTCCACGCGCACCACCCCCGACCACGGCGGGCCGCCCGCCGACGGCAGCCGCAGGTACCACGAATGCCGCACCCAGGTCGTGCCCATCAGGAACACCGGCGTGCGCTGGTGCGCGCCGAGCCGGCCGACCAGGGAGTTGAGCTCGCCGGGCAGGTACGTCGTCTGGTGGCTCTTGATGAACCCGACGGTCCGCTCGAGGTGCGCCCGGCCGCGCAGCGGGCCGTCGACGACCAGCAGGTCGTCGCGGACGTGGCCGGCGATCGCGGTGCGCGCCCGGATCGCGGTCTCCAGCTCGGTTTCGGCCAGCTGCTCCTGCAACGCCGACGACAGCACCACCGGCAGCGGCTTGTCCTCCTTGGCCGCCGCGCGGTGCGCGGTGTAGATCCCGGCCGGGGTGGCGATGTCGTCCGCCCGCGGGGCGACCGTGAAGAGGCCGCGCCGGACGTCGGTGCCGACGACGTGCGCCTGCCCCTCGCAGCAGCACACGACCCCGGCCGCGTAGGACGCGCAGATGCCGATGGACGCCGAGTTCGTCCCGGCCGGGTCGTCGATCCAGACCCGGGCGTCGATCCGCCGGACGCCGTCGACGAAGCACACCGCCTCCGGCACCGGAACCGGCGACGGGTCGATCGGGGCCCACTCGGCCGCCGGCACCTCGACGTCGAGCTCGACCTCGGCCTGGGACCGGCCGAGGTCCTCGGCCTCCATCGAGCTGCCGTAGCCCGGGTCCCAGGCGTCGATGCTGAAGTTCATCCCGGCCACCGCATTGAATTGCGGAACGGTCATGCGCCCTCCCTGGCGATGTGCGAGCCGGCGCCGTCCCGGGTCACCTGGAACCGCACCGGGACGCGCTCGGCGAGCGCCGGCACGTGCGTGATCACCCCGACCATCCGGCTGCCGGTGGCGGCGAGGTTCTCCAATGTGGACGCCACGACGTCGAGGGTGGCCTCGTCCAGCGTCCCGAAGCCTTCGTCGAGGAAGATCGACTCCAGCCGGGTCGCGCCCTCGGCGGCCATCGCGCCCAGCTGCGAGGACAGCGCGAGGGCCAGCGAGAGCGACGCCTGGAACGTCTCGCCGCCGGACAGCGTCTTCACCGGGCGGCGGGCGTCGGCCTCGTTGTGGTCCACCACCAGGAAGTCGCCCTTGTCGTGGGTCAGCTCGAACTGGCCGCCGGACAGCTCCAGCAGCGACGCCGAGGCTTCGGCGACCAGGGTGTCGAGGGCCCCGGCGATCAGCCAGCGCGGGAACTTGTCCGAGCGCAGGAGATCCGCGAGCAGCCGCGCGACCTGGGCGTCGGACTCCGCGGCCGCGATGTCGCCCCGCAGCCCGGCCACCCGGGCGACCCGCCGCTGCATCTCCGTGTGGTCGCCTTCCGCGCGAGCCCGGGCGGCCGCGACGGCGACCGGGACGCGGTCCCGCACCGGACCTTCCGGCACGGCGACGCCGAGCGCGGTGACGTCGTCGGCGACCGCGCGTTCGGCCACGCGCAACGCTTCGGCGGCTTCCCCTTCGGCGGTCGTCGCCGCGGCCAGCCGCTCGCGGTGGGCAGCCGCCTGACGCGCGGCCCATTCCGTGAGCGCGGTCCAGGCGTCCAGGAGACTTTCGCCGTCGATCGGCGGCGCACCGAGGCGGACCAGCGGATCCCGCGCCCGGGACAGGCGTTGCCGCTCCGCGTCGACCTGGGCGCCGATGCCCTCCTGCGCTTCCACCGCGCGTTTCGCGGCCGCCCGCGCGGTTCGCAGGTCCGCGTCCGCCGCCTTCGCGGCTTCTTCGAGCGAAGCGACCTTCGCGAGCTGCTCGGTGACGACTTCGGCCGAGGGCGCGCCGGCCAGGGCCGCGGTCAGTTCGCCGTGGCGACGGCGGGCGTTCGCCCACCCGGTGCTCGCCGCCTGCTCGGCCAGCGCCGCCTCTTCCGCCCGCTTCCGCCGTTGTTCGGCACTCCGCTCGGCGGAGGTGAGGTCGTCGGCCGCGACGGCGGCTTCCTTGCCCGCGGCTTCCGCGGCCGCCTCCAGGGAAGCCAGGACCGTGCGGCGTTCGGCCGAAGCAGCAGCCGCCCACGCGGTCAGGCGCTGCCAGGCCGCCGGGACGTCGTCGGCGTCGATCGCCGGCGCGCCCAGCTCGACCAGGGGATCGCGGGCCACCCGCAGGGCTTCGCGGGCGGCCGCGACGGATTTCCCGAGCACGTCGGCGTCGTGCTGCGCCGCCGCGCGTTCGGCGCGGGCCGCGGCGAGTTCCGCGTCCGCGGCCCGGGCCGCCTCGGCGACGCGGGCGCGGCCGTCGATCGTCGCCGACAGCCATTCCCCTCGTTCCCGCACGGCGGCGACGAGATCCGCGTAGTCCTGCTCCGAGAAAGCGGCCTCGACCGGGCGGCGCAGCACCGGCGACCCGGGCGGCCCTTCGACACCCACGAGGGCGGCACGCAGTTCTTCCGCCTGCGCGGCCGCGGACGCGCTCGCGTCGGCGTCACGGTCCACCGCGCGCTCCAGCTTGCGCAGCGCCGACTCGGCGGTGGCGCGATCCCGTTCCGCGCGCTCGAGGCGTTCCTTCGCCTCGGCCAGGTGGGCGTGCCCGCCCGCGTCCGGCAGCGTCGAGACCTCCTGCTCGCACACCGGGCACGCGTGCCCGACGGCGAGCCCGGCCCGCAGCACCAGGGCCTGCCCGGTGCGTTCGGCTTCGGCCAGCTCGGCCTTCGCTTCGGCGACTTTGGCGTCGGCACGCGCGAAGGCGGTTCGCGCGCCTTCGAGTTCCTTGCGGCGCGCGGCCTGCTCCGGCGCGGCCTTCCGCTGCGCGTCGCACACTGTATAAAGCGTGCGGGCGTCCGAGCGGGCAGCGGCGAGCGGGGCGACGTCGGGCTGCGCCGCCAGCGCAGCCCGCGCTTCGGCGTCGGCGGCCTCCGCCGCGTCGAGCCGAGCGGCCGCGTCCGCCGTGCGCTTAGCCACCCGCGCCGCTTCGGCCGTCAGGTCCCCCAGCTCGGCGGGCGCCTTCAGCCCGGCCAGGCGATCGCGGTCGTGCCGGGCCTTCTCGGCTTCGGCGGCGGCGTTCTCGGCCGCGCGGGCCGTGGTGTCCCGGTTCTTCCGGGCCGCTTCGACGATCGACACCGCTTCGGCGACCGCGACGGCGGCGGCGTCTTTGGCCTGCGTTGCCGCCTTTGCGGCTTCTTCCAGGCCCGGGAGCGCCTTCTCGGTCGCGGCGAGCTCCGTGCGGTCGGCGCGGATCCGTTCCAGCTCGCTTCGCGCGGGAGCGGCGGCGAGCGCGGCCCGGGCGGTTTCGTCCGCCGTTTCGGCCGTCTCCAGCCCGGCCCGGGCCGCCGTGGCCGCCTCCGCCGCCGTCCGGCGCCGGGTTTCGAGGTCTTCGACACCGTCCGGGCGTTCCACCGCCTCGAGGACGCTCAGCTCCTGCGTCAGCGTGGCGACGTGTTGGCGGGCTTCGTCGTGCGCGCGTGCCGCGTCGTGCAGTCCCGGCAGCGCCGCGTTCACCCGGGCGTCCAGCTCCGCGAGCGCGGTCATCCGCGCGGCCAGGTCCGCGACGGCTTCCTCGGTGGCGTCGGCGTAGCTGCCGAGCTGCTCGGTGAGGACGGCGGCGCGCTGCTTCTGCTGCTCCGCCGTCACCCCGGCGCGGCGCCCGATCCGCTCGTAGACCTCCAGGCCCAGCAGCTTGATGAGGATCTTCTGCCGGTCGGCGGCCTTGGCGTGCAGGAACTCCGCGAAGTCGCCCTGAGGCAGCGCGACGCAGGTGCAGAAGTGCTTGAACGTCAACCCGAGCAGGCGTTCGATCGCCGGGGTCACCTCGGAGTCCGCGGCGATGGCGTCGGCGTCGTCCTCCGGACCGCCGAGCGCGGCCGGGTCGGCGAGCCGTTCCAGCCGGACGTTCTTGACGCTGACCGTGGGTTTCTTCCCGCCGCTGCGCCGGACTTCCCGCACCACGTGGTAGCGCGCGCCGCCGGCGTCGAAGACCAGCCGCACGGTGGCGCGGTTGACCGTCGGCGCCAGCGCGGGCGCGACGAGGCCCTCGTGGTCCCAGCGGGCGACGGACCCGTAGAGGGCGAAGGTGAGGGCGTCGATCACGGTGCTCTTGCCCGCGCCGGTCGGGCCGACGAGCGCGAAGTAGTCCGTGTCCTCGAAGCTGACTTCGGTCTTCTCGCGGAAGGACGCGAAGCCGGTCATCTCCAGCAGCACTGGCCGCATGTCACACCCCGCTCGTCTCTTCGTCGTGCAGCCGCGCGAAGAGCGTCTGCACGCGCTTGTCGTCGACCGTCCGCTCCGCGCAGTAGGCCGCGAACAGCTCCCCCGGCGAGCGGTCCGCGACCGCGCGGTCGCCGCCCGAAGCCGTCACCGGCGCGGCGAACTCCGGGTCGATGCGGATCTCCAGGGCGTTCGGCAGGGCTTCCTGGATCTCCTCGCGCAGCCCGGCCCTGGTCGCTTCGCGGACGTACACGCGAAGGTAATCCTCGCCGAACTCCTCGGCGCGGGCGGTCAGTTCCGCCACCGTGCCGTGGACCGTCCGCAGCTTCCGGCCCGCCTTCAGCGGGATGTCGGTGACCTTCGCCGGCGTCGTCGGGCTCACCTCCACCGACAGCACGACGCTGGTGTTGTCCTGCTCGCCGAAGTCGACGGCGAACGGCGAACCGCTGTAGTGCACCGGGCACGCGGCCGGCAGCGACTGGCGCCGGTGCAGGTGGCCGAGGGCGACGTAGTGCGGTTCGGCGCCGAACGCCGTCGCGGGCACGTGGTACTCGAAGATCGACTGCGCGGCGCGTTCCCCGCCGCCCATCGCGCCGCCGGTCACCGTCAGGTGCGCCATGACGAGGTTCACCGCGCCGGGCGTGAACCCGGACTTGAGGTGGTCCAGGATGTCGCGCACGCGCTGGTCGTACTGGCCGACGTTGTCCGCCGGGGTCCCGGTGAGCAGCTCCGCGGCGCGGACCGCGTAGCGCTGCGAAAGGAACGGCAGCACGGCGACGTTGACGCGCTCGCCCGTCGAACGCGCGTCGAACGAGAAGACGCCGCCGTCGTGGACCGGGCGGGGATCGCCGGTGAGCTGGATGCCGGCCGCCTGCAGCAGCGGCCGGTACGCCTCGAAGGTCGCGGCGTGGTCGTGGTTCCCGGCGATGGCGAGCACCTCGGCACCGGTTTCGCGCAGTGCCATCAGCGCCCGCACCACGAGTTCCTGCGCGGCCGCCGAGGGCGCCGACGTCTCGTAGAGGTCGCCGGCGACGAGGATCGCGTCGAACCGCCCGTCCCGCGCGATCCGGACGATCTCGCCGAGCACGGCCCGCTGCTCGTCGAGCCGGTTGCGGCCCTTGAGCGTCTTGCCGATGTGCCAGTCGGAGGTGTGCAGGAACTTCACCCTTCGTCCTTCCGTTCGGGGGGTGGGCGGTGGGCTCAGAACGGCGGCGGGTCGTCACCGAAGGGGTCGCTGCCGCGCGAAGGGAGGCCGGCGAAGGGATCGCTGTTCTTCTTCGACGTAGCCGGCGCTGCGGTGGCCGCCGGGACCTGCCCGGCCTCGGAAAGCCGCGTGGCCCAGGCCGGGAACGGGAAGCCGACGGCGATCGGCACCGGGATCTCCGGCTGGCTCACGAACATCGTGCCCGGCGTGGCGAGGGTGGCGCGGACCCGCTGGCTGGCCGGGAGGAAGCCGTACTCGGGCCGCGAAGCCTCGGCGGCGTCGAGGCGGCCGACGATCCGCACCGAGCTGTTGCTGACGATCCGGCGCTCGACCTCGCTGGCGGTCTGCTGCGCGCCGATCAGGATGACGCCGAGGGAGCGCCCGCGCTCGGCGATGTCCAGCAGCACCTCCTTGATCGGGCTGCTGCCTTCCCGCGGCGCGTACTTGTTCAGCTCGTCCAGCATGGTGAACAGCAGCCCGCCGGGGCCGGCCGCCTCCTTGCGCGCGGTCTCGGCCGCGAGCGTCACGCCGACGACGAACCGCTGCGCGCGCTCGACGAGGTTGTGGATGTCCACGACGGTCACCTGCTGGTTCTCCGTGGACAGCTTGCGCGCCGGGTGGTCGGCGAGGTCGCCGCGGATGAGGCCGTTCAGCGCGCGCTGGCTGGAGCGCAGGCGGCGGATGAAGGCGTTGACCGTGCCGGCGCCGGTGACCGCGCCCGCCCAGCTCGCCCGGGTTTCCTCGTCGGTGACGCGGTCGCAGATGACGTCGATGAGCTCGGCGTAGGTGCGGCACAGGACGCCGTCGACGGTGGCGGCGCCGTCCTTGCCCGCCGGGGTGCTGTCGTGGTGCAGCCGGTTCGCGACCTGGTGGATGACCATCGTGTACTGGTTGCGCTCGTCCTCGGCGTCGGCGAAGACGTAGGGCAGCAGGTCCTGGGCGCAGAACTCCGCGATGGTCCACCAGAAGGCGCCGACGCCGGAGGTCCGCCCGGTCACGTAAGGCTTCCCCGTCGTGTCCGACGGCGTGGGCGGGGCGTAGAAGCCGACGGACGCGAACGGCTCCGCGGGCAGGCCCAGCTTGAGGTACTCGCCGGTGAGCTTCTCGTCGAGGTGGACGTTGGGCGTGTCGAGGAACAGCAGGTCCTCGCCCTTGACCGAGAAGACGAGGGCCTTGGCGTTGTGGGCGTTCGGCAGCGCGCCGCCGCGGAAGATCGAATGCAGCAGGAACAACGCGAACGACGTCTTCGTGGCCACGCCGGAGACGCCGCTGATGCTGACGTGCGCGCCGCGGGTGCCGTCGAGGAAGTCCATGTTGAGGTAGACGGGTTCGCCGTCCCGGCCCAGCCCGACCGCCACCTGGCGGGTCATGTTGTCGAAGTACAGCGCCTGCGCGCGATCTTCCCCCTTGGCGCGCTCGACGACCGACCCCGGCTTCGGCGGCACGTAGCACTCGGGTTCGACGCGGGTGGTGGCGATCTCGGCGATCTCCTGCACCTGGGCGGGCAGGACCCCGTCGGAGATCAGGAAGACGTCGCTGCCGAAGCTGGCGCCCTCGTGCCGCGCGCTCACCTGCGTCACGACGCCGTAGGAGGTGACTTCGCCGAGCCCGGGCAGCTGCCGCCGGGTCACGACGACGTCGTCGAGCTGCAGATAGGCTTCCGGGTCGATGGCCACGCAGAACTGCAGCGGCGTCGAGTCCTCGGTGCCTGCGACCCGTCCGACGACGGTGGTGAGCGTCTCCTGGTCCACGGTTCTCCCTGTCCGCCCGGGGCTTCCTCCCGCGGCAGACTAGCCCGGGGGGACGACAGTCCCGCGGCCAACACGGCGTTGCCGCGGCGGGGACCGCAGGCCGTCACCGCAGGCCACGACTGCGCCGAACGAGTGAGCTCACCCTTCGGGGGCGATCTTTCCGGCACCGCAGGCCCTTCCGGGTCCGGGCGCGTACCCGTCGCCGGGCACCCGGGCGGCCGTCGCCGCGGCGGAGTTCGCTGCGCCGTCGGCCAATCCCCTTGCCGCCCCGGCGGGAGCGCCCGGAGACCCCCGCGGCCCCCGGCTCCGGGGGCCGTCCGGGCGGCCCGCGATCCCCGGCCGCTGCGGGGGATCGGGCCGGCGGTGGCATCGGCCACACGCCGGGGTGCCCGCTCCGGCGTGTCGCGGGAAAAGTTCTCCGGAAGGGCCTCGGGTCCTATATGGACGACCACTGTGGACGGCGGCGGTACCGGGTTTTGCCTGCTCAGGGGCATGGCGGAGGTCCGGGTCGCGTTCCGGGCGGCGTCCGGGGGAGGTCCCGGCGGGGGCGGAACCCGCCCTCGTACAAGGAAATATTTCGACCCCCGGTTGGATTTTGTGCGGTATTGGTAATACCGTGTGCAGTGTCGGCCGAGATGGGCCGTGACGAGTAGTTCCACTATGGAGGACTGGAATGACGAACAAGGCCCAGCTGATCGAGGCGCTGTCGGAGCGTCTGGGCGACAAGAAGGTGGCTTCGCAGGCCGTTGACGGTCTGGTCGACATCATCATCCGGACGGTCAACAAGGGCGAAAAGGTCAACATCACCGGCTTCGGGGTGTTCGAGAAGCGCGCTCGCGCCGCCCGGACCGCGCGCAACCCGCGCACCGGTGAGGCCGTGCGGGTGAAGAAGACCAACGTGCCCGCGTTCCGCGCCGGGACCACGTTCAAGGACGTCATCTCCGGCACCAAGAAGCTGCCGAAGGCCACCCCGGTCAAGCGCGCCACCGCGGCGACGACCAGCACCCGGGCGACCGCCACGAAGACCGCGGCCGCGTCGGCCCCGGCCAAGGCGACGACTTCGCGGGCCACCACCTCGCGCGCGGCGGCGGCCAAGCCGGCCACCACGCGTTCGACGACGACCCGCACCCGCACGGCGGCCGCGAAGCCGGCGGCGAAGGCGACTGCGACCAAGGCCACGGCCACGAAGGCGGCCCCGAAGACGACGGCGGCCAAGGCCACCACGGCGAAGGCGACCACCACCCGCGCGAAGACGGCGGCGGCCAAGCCGGCGGCGGCGACGAAGACCGCGGCGGCGAAGAAGACGACGACGGCGGCGAAGGCCCCGGCCAAGCGCACGTCGGCCGCCAAGAAGAAGTAACAACGGCGACCTCGGAAGGGCCCCGCACCAGGCTGGTGCGGGGCCCTTCCGCCGTTTCCGGGTGGGTGCAGGCAGGCGTGGGGCTGCGGCGCGCCGAGGGAACGCCGGCCGCGGCGCACCGGCTCTCGCCCATGCCAGCCCCTCGGTACGCAAAGGCCAGCCGCCACAGCGCACCACCGCCCACGCCGACCCCTCGGCCCGCAAACACCAATTACGGCGGCGCACCGGCTCTCGCCCATGCCAGCCCCTCGGCGCGCAAACACCAGCCGCCGCAGCGCGCCAGCTCCAGCCCACCCCAGCGCTCAGACAGCCCCTCCGCGCGCGAACACCAACCGCGGCTGCGCACCACGCCGGGCAGTCTCTCGGCGCGCAAGGCCAGCCGCCACAGCGCACCACCGCCCACGCCGACCCCTCCGCGCGCAAACACCAAGCTCGGCGGCACACCACCGCCCGGCCGTCTCTGGGCGCGCAAACACCACCCGCCGCAGCGCACCAGCTCCAGCCCACCCCAGCGCTCAGACAGCCCCTCCGCACGCCAACACCCTCCGGCGGCGTTGTGATCCGGCGGCGCACCCTTTCGCCCTCCGGAGGCCACTGAGGCCGTTCCCGTGCCGAACCGACATCAGCGAGCGGCGATGAGTTCCGGCGAAGCCCCCAGCCCATCCCTCGCCGAGCCCACATGAGCCGCCGGGTTCCCGGAATGCCGCCCTTCCCCGCGCGAGCATTCCGCCCCGACATTCCCCTCTTCCCCAGGAACCACCACCGCCGCGGTGAACGCCGTTTCCCCCGGCCCGGAACCGGTCCCGGTCACCCGCTCACCCGATCCACCCGCACCCCGCCGGAGAATTCCCCCGACCCACCCGTTGGGGTGAACGCCGTCCGAATCGGGCGGCTGTGGTTGTCCTCCGGTCTCCCGGGGTAGCCGGAAGAAACCCCGTCCGACCGAGGAGTGGCGATGACCGAGAACGAAAACCGGCCCGGGGACGACGACCTCGCCCGGAGCCGGCAGTCCATCAAAGAGGCCAAAGAAGCCGCCGAGAAGGCCGACCTGGCCGATCCGGCCGAAGGGGACGCCGGCGAGGCCGTGCCCACCGATCCGCCCTACCACCACGGCGAGCAGGGGTCCACACCCTCCGGTACCTAGATTCCGGGCCGCCATTTCCGCCGGTATTGCCGCTCCCGGGCGAACCGGGCGGGTGCGGCCTTTCGCCCGGAACGCGGCGGCCGGCCAGTCCTATCAGGACCCGGCCGGCCGCCGTCCGTTCCGCGGTTGCGGGAGGAAATTGCCGTATCTCTCCTCGGGTGGATACACTCCACCGAAGAACGCCGACCATTGTGCAACTTGTCACATGTCGCGTTCCCCCGGACGCACATCCAGCTGAGGAGCATTCACGTGGCCCAGAAAGTCCTCGTCGAGATCCTGGACGACATCGACGGCAGCACCGCCGCCCAGACCGTTCAGTTCGGCCTCGACGGCGTCACCTACGAAATCGACCTTTCGGACGGCAACGCCACCGCCCTGCGCGACGAACTGGCCCGCTACATCGCGGCCGGCCGGCGCATCGGCGGCCGGAAGGTCCGGGTCGCGACCGGCCAGTCGACCACGACCAGCACCACCGACCGCGAGCGCAACCAGCAGATCCGCGCCTGGGCCAACGCGAACGGCTACGAGGTTTCCGAGCGCGGACGGCTGTCCTCCGAGGTGATCTCCGCCTACGAGGCCGCCCAGGCCGAGGAAGCCGAGACGCCCGCCGCCCCGCCGCGCAAGCGTGCGCCGCGCAAGAAGGTCGCCGCCGCCAAGAAGTAACGCGGTGGCCGGCAGATCACTGGGGAAAGATCACGGCCGCGCGGGCGGCGGGGACTGAACCTCCTCGCCGCCCGCGTCCGGCATTCCGCGGATCGGACGTGGGCACCGTCACAGATCCGCGTTGTCAGGAATTGTCATCGCATTCGGCGCAGTCCTTTTCCCGACCACAGCGCGACCGTGCGGACACCGACAGCGAAACTACCCCCGCAACGCCGGCCCGATCCACCGGCGGACCAGGGTCCGCAGTTCGTCGTCGGTGAGCGGCGGGGTCGACGGGTACTGCAGGAAAGACAGGAACAGCCGCATCAGGAGCTCGGCGAGCCCGCGCAGCTCCGCCTCGGTGGTGACGCCGGCGGCCGCCCAGTCGACCGGGACGTTGCGGAGGATCCGCGCGCCGTAGGAAAAGGCCAGCGGGGAGACGACCCCGTCGGTGAAGAAGTCGGCTTCGCCCGCCTGCAGGAGCAGGCCCATGTGCGGTTCACCGGGGATCGCCCGGACCGCGAACACCACGGACTCCACCGCGGCTTCCTCGGCGCTGCCGAACGCGGCCAGGTGGCGTTCCATCCGCCCGGCGAACTCCTCCACCCCGGCCAGTGCCACCGCGCGGAGGATGTCCTTCAGGCCCGGGAAGTAGCGGTAGACGGTCTGGCGGGTGACGCCGGCTTCGGCGGCGACGTCGGAAAGGCTCGTCTTGGCCAGGCCGGCCCGGTCGAGGCACGCCGTCGCGGCTTCGACGATCCGGCGGCGTGCCTCGTCTTCGGTGCCGGGCGGGTTGCCCTGCCATCCGTGGTGCCCCATACGGTCCATCTTCCCCGAGCCGGCGGGGTCAGCCGGCGGCAGGTGCTTTCCGCGACAGCGCGAGCAGCAGCAGCCCGGCCACGGCGAAGCAGGCGAGCGCGTAGAGCCCGCTGCCGATCGGCGTGCCCTCCGGGGTGAGACCGTCCTGGGCGGCGAAGTACGCCGGCAGGGCGCCGATCCAGCACACGAGCAGCCCGCCCAGGTAGACAGCCGGGTAGTACCGCGTGAACGCCGGCAGCGGCTCCGGCCGGGAAGACCGCAGGACGACCACGGCACCGGCCAGCCAGATCAGGACCAGTTCGACGCCGAGGATCCACGCCTTCGCCGTGGTGTTTCCGCCCGCGAGCCCCGAAGGGATGCCGGCGACCGCCATGGCGAGTGGCGTGAGGACGCCGGCCAGCAGGATCCGCGGCACCAGCGCCCATCCGCGGCGCGGTACCGGGCCGCCGGCCAGCCGCACGACCAGGTACGTCATGGCCGCCATCGAAACCGACGCGAACAGCACCATGCTGGTCATCGGCACCGACGCGAGTGACGGGTGGTTGACGATCGCGTTGCCCGGGTTCCACGCCCACCACTTCAGCTGCGGGCCGAGCTGGTCGAAGACCTCGTAGAACACCTGGCAGACGAACGCGACGGCCACCGAACTCCTCAGCGCGCCCCGGCGGAAGATCCCGAGCGAACGCACGAGCTCGTAGGCGAGCTGGCTGATCACCGGGTAGAACGCCACGATGTAGAGCGGCAGCCGGTCCGCCATGAACTGCACGGTGAACCGGTTGTGGGCGAAGATGAAGCCGTACAGGCGGTCCAGGCCGAACCACTCCGGGAAGTACAGCGGCGGCTCGGTGACGAAGAGGTAGACCAGCGACGCCCACCACAACGCCAGGTTCACCGGATCGCCCGCGCGGTACCGGCGGACCGCGTGCACCAGCGCGAACACCGCGCCGCCCACGACGAGCAGTTCCAGCAGCGGCATCGTCCAGTGCGCGAGCGCCCACGGCGGCCGGACCGAAACCACCGCGGACACGTCGTGGCAGCCGAACCCGAGGCCGCGGGTGACGGCTTCGGCGTCCGGCCCGCAGCCCGCACTCATCGCGCGACCGCCGTCGAATAGTCCGTCGCCGGCGGTTCCGCCTGGGGGTCGAATCCGGACGGTACCCGCTGGCGGCCCAGCGCCTTGCGGACGCGGTGGCGGAGCAGTCCCGCGAGCACGCGGGGGTTGCGCAGCATCTGCCCCAGCGATTCGTCCAGGTTGAACACCTTGGCGAAGTGCTCGTCGACCACGGCGTCCTCCCGGGCGGCGCCGACGACGAGGCTGAACGCCGGGGCCGACAGCGCCGCGACGAGGCGCCGCCGCCATTCGGGCAGCTGTTCGGTGCCGGTCGCGCACGCGTAGCCCTGGTCCCGGGCCATGGCCAGGCTCCACGGCACGCGAAGCAGCTTGCGTTGCGCGGCCAGGAACCGCGCGGAGAACCCCGCGTCGAGGTGCCCGGCGCGGGCGAGGTGCTCGCGCAGCAGCAACGCCGAACCCGACGCGGAGCTGATGCCCTGGGCGTAGAAGGGGTTGAACGCGCAGATCGAATCGCCGACGAAGACCAGCCGCCGCGGCGGGGTCCGCAGGCGGTCGTAGCGCCGCCACTTGTTGCCGGTCGACCGGGTCAGGTGGACCGGGGAGGCCGGCTCGCACCGGTCCATCGCGGCGGCGAACAACGGCGTCCGGACCCGGCGGGCCGTTTCGACGAAGGCGTCGGTGGTGCTGGGCATCTCGAGGCCCCACGACCCCATGCACGCGATGACGCGGTTGCCTTCGACGGGGAAGAAGTTGACCAGGTACTCGTGCTCGGCGGGGTGTTCGCCCTTGTCCGGCGTCGGCATGATCACCAGGTGCCGCCACCACCAGGACGCGGGGCGTTCGGCGGGCAGGTCGTACCAGCGGGAGGTGTAGGTGACCTTGGCGTCGAGCGTCCGCACCTCGGGTTCGGGCCAGCCGGCCGCCACCAGCCAGCCGGCGACCGGGGAGCCGCGGCCCATCGCGTCCACCACGAAGTCGGCGTCGACGTGGTCGTCCGCGCCGGACGCGGTGAAGCCGACTCCGGTGATCTCGCCGTCGTGCGTGGTCAGGCCGCGCACCGACGCTCCCTCGCGGACGACGACGTTGCCCAGCTCGCGCACCTTGTCCCGCAGCACGCGCTCGATGAGGATCCGCGAGCCGTAGACCATCGTCATGGCGCTGCGCTTGCGGGCCGACCAGCCCGGGCCGTCGAGGTAGGCCGCGTCCATGGACGGCATCAGCAGCAGGCCGCCGGCGGCGATGAGGTCGTCCTCGAACCCGGGGAACAGCGCACCGATCGCGCGCCGCCCGGAGTTCAGCAGGAAGTGCGGGTGCTTGCTCTGCGGCACGCCGCGCCGGTGCCCGGCCCCGGCGGGCAGTTCGTCGCGTTCCAGCACCAGCACATGGTCGAAGTACGGGGCGAGCGCGCCGGCGGCGCACAGACCGGCGGCACTGCCGCCCAGGACGACGGCGGTCTTGCCGAGCCGCATGCGGACCAACTCCCGTCATTCATACAAAGAGACATCGAATGTATGAATGACAAGGCGGGGGTGTCAAGCCCCCACCGACGTCCACAGTGGACACTTTTGCCCGATTCGCCGGAGATTTCCGGCTTCGCCCCCGGCAATTCGACGACGCCGGTTGCCAACCGCGGAACTCGCCATCTAAGCTCTCTCCAGCACAAATGTTAGCGTTAACACCTTGCAGTGCCGCAGGGAGGTTTCCATGCTGTTCGTCGTCGCCGGTTCGCCCTGAGCCCCTCGCTCCGCTCCTGATCACAGGCCCGGAAGCGGCCAGGCCCGGCCGGCTCACCCCAGGTCTTTCCCTCATTCCGGCTCCGCACCCGGAATCGTTCCGCGCTGCCTTTTTCCGCGGTCCCCCACCCCGAAACGGAGAGTTTTTCATGTTCGCTCGGAGAACTGCATCACTGCTGACGGGCGGTGCGCTGGTGCTCGCCGCCACCGTCTTGAACGCGGGCCAGGCCGCCGAAGCGGCCACGTCGCTGCCGTGCGACATCTACGGCGCCGCGGGCACCCCCTGCGTCGCCGCGCACAGCACCACCCGCGCGTTGTACGCGTCCTACAACGGCCCGCTGTACCAGCTGAAGCGCGCTTCCGACGGCGCTGTCGCCGACGTCGGGCTGCTGGCCGCGGGCGGGTACGCCAACGCGGCCACGCAGGACTCCTTCTGCGCCACCACGACGTGCGTCATCAGCGTCATCTACGACCAGTCGCCGCGGCACAACGACCTGTTCATCGAGCCCGCAGGCGCCGCGGGACCGGCGAACTCCGGCGTGCCGGCGGACGCGCTGCCCGTGACCGCGGGCGGCCACGCGGTGTACGGCGCGTCGTTCTCCGGCCGCATGGGCTACCGGCACACCGCCGCCTCGGGCGTCGCCGTCAACGGCCAAGCCGAGGGCATGTACATGGTGACGTCCGGGACCCATGTCAACAACCGGTGCTGCTTCGACTACGGCAACGCCGAGGTGTCCATCGCCGACACCGGCAACGGCCACATGGACGCGATCAACTTCGGCACCGAATGCTGGTTCTCGCCGTGTGTCGGCCAGGGCCCGTGGGTGCAGGCCGACCTGGAGAACGGCCTGTTCCAGTCCGACGCCGGTCCCAGCAAGAACAGCTCCTACACCGGCAACAGCGCGCCGTTCGTCACCGCGCTGCTGAAGAACAACGGGCAGAACTTCTTCGCCACGAAGGACGGCAACGCCCAGTCCGGCGGCCTCGCCACGCGCTACTCCGGCCCGGAGCCCACCCAGCCGGGGTACTCCCCGATGCAGCAGGAGGGGTCGATCGTCCTCGGCACCGGCGGCGACAACAGCAACGGCTCGATCGGGTCGTTCTTCGAAGGCGTGATGACCAGCGGGCTGCCGACCGACGCGGCCGACAACGCCGTGCAGGCCAACGTCGTCTCGGTCGGCTACGGCGGCCCCAGCCCGGTGGCGGGCGGCACGCTGAACGCCGGATCGACGATCTCGCTGCGGGCCACCACCGCCTGCTGCACCACGCGGTACATCCGGCACCAGTTCGACAACGCGGTCACGTCGGTGGTCAGTGCCACCAGCCCGGCGCTGGACAAGAGCGACGCGTCCTGGATCGTGCGCCGCGGCCTGGCGAACCCGTCCTGCGTCTCGTTCGAGTCGCGCAACTACCCGGGTGACTTCCTGCGGCACTACAACTACCAGCTGCTGCGCCAGCCGATGGACGGCAGCGCGACCTTCCGCGCCGACGCCACGTTCTGCCCGCAGGCGGGGAAGAACGGGCAGGGCACGTCCTTCGCCTCGTACAACTACCCCGACCGCTTCATCCGCCACTACAACAACACCGTCTACATCGCGAGCAACGGCGGTCCCAACACCTTCGACGCCTCGGCATCCTGGGCCGACGACGTCAGCTGGGCCGTGAACAGCCCCTGGACGCCGTAGTCCGGCGTTTCCCTCCGGTCGCGGCCGGGTAGTCCGGCTGCGACAGGAGGGCGGGCCATGACGAACGAACCGCCGGCGGGCGCGCACCTGCAGGCTGTGGCCGCCGAACTCGGGCTGCAGCCCGAGGACACGCGCGCCCGGACCGGCGACTTCGAGGGCGGCCGCATCCGGTTCGCGGGCCGGGCCGGAGACCGGGAACCGAGCGACTACCTGCTGCTGTGGACCCCCGACGCCGGCTGGCAGCTCGCCGCGGACGACGGCCGGGACGGCGCGGTGCAGGTCGTGGCCACGCTGCCGGGCGGCCGCCCGCCCGAAGCCGTGGCCGACTTCGTCCTCGGTGCCCTGACCGGGCGCGGGGAGCGCCTGGTGCGCCGGTCGGACGAGCCGGGCGCGGAGCCCGTCCCGCCCGGCGGGAAGGACCGATCGCCGGCGTAGTCCGGCGCAAAGCGTTTTTCCGCGGCCGGACGACGGCTCTAGCCTTCCCCCATGACCGAGTGGTTCCCCTACGAAGAGGACGAGGAGACTCCCGCCCTCTCCCCCCGCGACACCGCCTTTCTCGAGGCGCTCCGGGAAGCGGCCGGCCGCTGGTCGGTCCCGTTCGCCTCCACCTGGGCTTGGCGCGAGGAACCCGGGTCGCCGCTGCTCGCCGTGGTGTCGCTGGTCGACGGTGAAGCTCGGGTCTCGCTGGGCGACTTCGGCGTCCACGTCCTCGGCGACCGGGCGCGCGGGGACCAGCTGCACAACCAGCTCTACACCCTGCCGGACGAGCCGACCGGATTCGCCGTCGACGTCACCGGGCCGCCTCGGCAGCTCGCGGCCGAGTGCGCGAAGTGGTTCGAAGCGTTGCTGGCCAAGCCCGTCGTGCACTCGCGCTGGCGGCACGCCGGACAGGTCTACGCCCAGCTGTGGAGCTTCGGCGACACCGGGGAAGGGCTCGTCCAGAGCTACGACGCCGGCGCGGCGCCCCGCCACCAGCCGGCGGACCTGCAGGCTCGCGGGCACGTCCGTGGCCGGGGCTGGGTCCAGGTCGCGGGCATCGAAGCGGCGCCGGACGACGTCCGCCGGGTGCGCTGACCGCGGCACGCCAGAAAGCGCTTTCCGGCTTGTCTGCCGCGGACGGCGTCGCCTACGCTCGCGAAGAAAGCGACTACCCGGAGGAGCCGCGTGCCGACCACCCTGCGAGACCGGATCGGGCTGTGCTCGGTGACGTTCCGCGCGTTGCCCGCCGCCGAGGTGGCCCGGGTCGCCGCCGCGGCCGGGCTGCGCGTCGTGGAGTGGGGCGCCGACGTCCACGCTCCCCCGCGCCCGGCGGCGGCCCTGCGTGAGGTGCGCGAGCAGACCGCCGCCCACGGGCTGGCGGTCTGCTCCTACGGCTCGTACTGGCGTGCGGGCCGGGACAGCACGGCGGAGTTCGCCGCCCTCGCCGAAGCCGCGGCCGCGCTCGGCGCACCGCGGATCCGCGTGTGGGCGGGCACGGAAGACTCTGCGGACGCGTCGGCGGAGACCCGGTCGCGGGTGACGGCGTCGCTGCGTGAAGCGGCGGCGATCGCGGCCGCCCGGGGACTGACGGTCGCGCTGGAATTCCACTCCGGAACGCTGGCGGACACCCCGCCGGCGGCGCTGCGGCTGCTCGACGACGTCGGCCACGACGCGCTGTCGGCCTACTGGCAGCCTCCGGTCGACGCGCCGGACGAGCGCGCGGTCGCCGGCCTGGCCACGATGCTGGAGCGGGTCAGCGCGGTCCACGTCTTCTCGTGGTGGCCGGGCCAGCACCGCCTCCCCCTGCAGGAACGCGAGCGGCTGTGGCGGCCGGCGCTGGAGCTCGTCGCGGGCCGCCCGGTGGACGTCCTCCTCGAGTTCGTCCCGGACGACGACCCGGCCGTGCTGCCGCGCGAGACGGAGACGCTGCGGCGCTGGCTCGGGGCCTGAGTTCCCGAGGCCGCCTCGCGTGCCCTCCGCCGGGCACGACCTCGAGAAGCCTCCGCGCCACACCGGGCTGCCCCGGAGTCGCTCGGGGTGCCAGTCCGGACAATCCGCGGGCCGGCGACCGGGACGCGGCGGAATCCGCAGCGCAGTTCGCCGCGGCAGCCGACCGGCGTTGAGCAGACGTCACACCCTCCACAGCGGACAGACCGGGCACCGCCGGTTTTCCGCGGGGAATACCGGATCGCCGATCATCACTCGATGAGGCGAATGTGTGACATTTCGGCGACGCCCGGCACCGACTACGCCGAACGGCCTCACGTCGTTTCCCCGGAATGCGTGATGCGCCCGGATCGCCAATGCGGCAACGGAAGATCCGTCCCGGTACCTCGGCGCCCGCGGGCGGAAGAACGGCTGATCGTGCGGTTTCCGCACGGCACGCGGCGGGCAGGTATTTCCCTTTCCGGCGGCTTTGTGGATACACTCGCCGGAGAGAACGTCGCCCATTGTGTCCACCCGAGGAGCAGTCAATGGCCCAGAAAGTCCTCGTCGAGATCCTGGACGACATCGACGGCAGCGCCGCCGCCCAGACGGTCCAGTTCGGCCTCGACGGCGTCACCTACGAAATCGACCTTTCGGACGAGAACGCCACGGCCCTGCGCGACGAATTCTCCCGCTACATCGGCGCGGGCCGCCGCATCGCCGGCCGCCGCGGCCGCGCGGCAGCCACCCGCCCCGCGATGACGACGTCGGACCGCGAGCGCAACCAGCAGATCCGCGCATGGGCGGCGGCGAACGGCTACGAGATTTCGGAGCGCGGCCGCCTCTCGTCCCAGGTGGTCACGGCCTACGAGCAGGCCCACGCGGCCGGGGAGGCACCGGCCCCGCCGAGGCGCTCGTCCCGCAAGAGCGCAGCCGCCTGACCCGGCCGGTCAGGCGCGTCCGGCGAGCTCACCCGTTCCTGGCCGCCACGGCGCCGGACCGGGCACTGCGGCGTCCCGCAACGATGGCCCGGCCGGGGCACCCGCGGCACGCCGTTGCGGGCGCCACAGCCGTCCTCAGCCCGGGAGGCCCGGCTCACCCGGGCCGGGGGTACCCGCCGCAGAAAGAATCTCCGGAGTCGTCGCGGGACCCGGCTGATCAAACCGAAAAAGCCCGCCTGACCTGGGTCAGACGGGCTCAGCGGTCTTGCTGGTACCCCCGATGGGATTCGAACCCACGCTACCGGCGTGAGAGGCCGGCGTCCTAGGCCGCTAGACGACGGGGGCTTAGGATCTTCCCTGGTTTCCCAGGGGCTTTTCTGTTTTTCTTGCTGGAGAGAACCTACCAGAGCCGATTTCCCGCCCTGCAGGGGGGTCACTCTCCGCAGCTGGGGTACCAGGACTCGAACCTAGACTAACTGGACCAGAACCAGTCGTGCTGCCAATTACACCATACCCCAGTGAGGTACCGCCCCGGCTGGCCGGTTCAGCACCGCACGAGGAGAAATACTAGAGCACGCCGTTCCGGACGGTGAACGCGGGGGTGCCACTGCCGCGCTGGGCGGGGACGCCGATCGTGGCGTACTCCGAAACCAGCAGCTCAGGCAGCTCCGCGAGGCCCGCCACCGTGTGGACGCCCTCGGGGGCGCGCTCGCCGATGCCGTCGCGGTCGAGCCAGACCGCGCCCAGGCCGGCGTCGCGGGCTCCGATCGCATCGGTGTCCAGTTTGTCGCCGACGTGAACCGCCTGGGCCGGGGCGCAGTCCAGGCCCAGGCACACCGTGTGGAACATCACCGGGTCGGGTTTCGCCACCCCCAGTTCGCCCGCGATGGCGACGTGGTCGAAAAACGGCGCCAGGCCCAGGTCGGCGATTTTCCGGCGCTGGTGGGCGCCCGAGGCGTTCGTCACCGCGGCGAGGACCAGGCCGGCCGCGCGGAGCCATTCCAGGCACGGGACGACGTCGTCGAACAGCTGCCAGGAGTGGTCGAGCAGTTCTCTTCGGCGCCGCTCGAACGAACTCACCTGCTCGGCGTCGGCGAGGATGCCGATTTCGGCCAGGAAGCAGTCGGTGCGCCGCTGGTGCATGGTCGCGTAGTCGAGTTCGCCGGCGACGACGAGGGCGACGTGCTCCTCGGTGATGAGGTCCCACAACGGCCACAGGTCGCCCCGGCCGGTGAGGATGTGGAGGCTGCGGCGGATCGCCGCGGTGCAGTCGATGAGGGTGTCGTCGATGTCCAGGCACACCAGCCGCAGCTCGGGCGGCGCCCAGGGCTCGGAGGCCGCCGCGGCGGGCGGGGCGGTTCGCGAAGGGGTCCGGGGTGCCACGGCGAAATCCACCCAGTGAGGCTAGGGCAACCGCCGCGTTCGCGACGCTGCCAAAGAGGTGATTGCCGCACCCCTGTTCCGGCGCACCGGTTCTACTCCCAGTTGGCGTACCGTCCCCGATCGGTTATCCGGCACCGCACACCGGCGCTGTCGCCTCCTCCGGTGCGGAACCCCATGCCATCCGAAACCGTTGCGCGGCTTGGAAATTCACTCCGTCCACAAGGGGCGCCCGGTCGAGGAGCCCGCCGGCACCGCCCGGACGTGGCACACCACCGACGAACTGTCGCGTTTGGACGGTTTCCGCCCATCGGCGGCGCGTGCCACCCACCGTCGCCCGATCAGCGTATCCCCGGTCACACCCCTTGACGCCGGTGCTCGCGAGGTGCATCCTCATCTTATTCAACAGGCGATGAATAAGGGAGATGGTCGAGATGACCGAGCGCACGACCTGCGTCGTCATCGGTGGCGGGCCGGCCGGGATGGTCACGGGACTCCTGCTGGCCCGGGCCGGCGTCGAGGTGACGGTGCTGGAAAAGCACGCCGACTTCCTGCGCGACTTCCGCGGGGACACGGTCCACCCGTCGACGTTGACGCTGCTCGACGAGCTGGGCCTCGGCGAGAAGTTCCACGCCCTGCCGCACAGCGAGCTGCACTCGGCCGGGTTCCCGCAGGAAAACGGCGAAATGATGAAGCTCGCCGACTTCACCCGGCTGAAGGTGGCGCACCCGTACATCGCGATGGTGCCGCAGTGGGACTTCCTCGACCTGCTCGCCGAGAGCGCGCGCAAGGAGCCGACGTTCGTCCAGCGGATGGAGACCGAGTGCACCGGCCTGGTCCGCGAACACGGCCGGGTCGCCGGCATCACCTACCGCACGAGCGCCGGCGAGACCGGCGAAATCCGCGCCGACCTGGTGATCGCCGCCGACGGCCGGTGGTCGCTGGCCCGCCGGGAAGCCGGGCTGGTGCCGCGGGAGTACGACTGCCCGTTCGACGTCTGGTGGTTCCGGCTCTCGCGCGGTGACGGCGAGGAAGGCGGCATGCTGCTGCCGAAGATGCGGGACCGCCGCTTCGCGGTGCCGCTCCCCCGCCCGGACTTCTACCAGGTCGCCTACCTCGCGCCGAAGGGCGAAGACCTCCGCGCCCACGGGATCGAGGCCTTCCGCGAGAACGTGACGCAGATCTGCCCCGAGTTCACCGACCGGGTGCACGAACTCGAGACGATGGACGACGTCAAGTTCCTCGACGTCCGGCTCAACCTGCTGCGCAAGTGGCACGTCGACGGGCTGCTGTGCCTCGGTGACGCGGCGCACGCGATGTCGCCGATCGGCGGCGTGGGCATCAACCTGGCGGTGCAGGACGCGGTCGCGGCGGCGACGCTGCTGGCCGAGCCGCTGCGCCGGGGCCGTCCGACGGAGGCCGAGCTGGCGAAGGTGCGGGCGCGGCGCCTCGCGCCGACGCTGCTGGTGCAGGGGCTGCAGCGCCTGATGCACCGGACCGTGGTGCGCGGGGTGATGAACGGCAGGCGGAACGGCCCGCCGGAGCCGATGATCAAGTTGTTCGCGCGGTTCCCGCGGCTGTCGTACTTCCCGGCCCGGCTCCTCGGCCTCGGGCTGCGGCCGGAGCACGCTCCGGCGTTCGCCCGGCGGCCGATGGAGCCGGCACAGCGCTGAATCGGAAAAGCGGGGGCTAGACGTTCTCGACCGGGTTGGTCAGGGTGCCGATGCCGTCGATGGTGATCGAGACGGTCTGGCCGCCCTCGATCGGGCCGACGCCCTCGGGGGTGCCGGTGAGGATGATGTCGCCGGGCAGCAGCGTCATGACGCCGGAGACGAACTCGACCAGCTCGGGGATCTTGTGGACGAGGTCCGAAGTACGGCCGTCCTGCTTGAGCTCGCCGTCGACCTCGGTCCGCAGGGCGAGGTCGGAGGCGTCGAGCGACGTCTCGATCCACGGGCCGATCGGGCAGAAGGTGTCGAAGCCCTTGGCGCGGCCCCACTGGCCGTCGGCCTTCTGGAGGTCGCGGGCGCTGACGTCGTTGGCGATCGTGTAGCCGAGGATGACGCTCGCGGCGCGGGCGGCCGGCACGTTCTTCACCGGCTGCCCGATGACGATCGCGAGCTCGCCCTCGAAGTCGACGCGGCCGACGCCGGACGGGCGGCGGATGGCCGCGTGGGGCCCGATGACCGTGGTCGACGGCTTGAGGAACAGCATGGGGTCGGCGGGCACCTCGTTGCCGAACTCGGCCGCGTGCTTGGCGTAGTTGCGGCCGACGGCGATCACCTTCGACGGCAGGATCGGCGCGAGCAGCCGGACGTCGGCCAGTGGCCACCGCTTGCCGGTGAAGTTCGGCTGGCCGAAGGGGTGTTCGGCGATTTCGAGGACCTGGGCGTCGTCGCCGTCGCCTTCGATCGAGGCGAACGCGACACCACCGGGATGAGCAATTCGGGCTAGGCGCACGCCGCCAGTCTACGTGCGCCCAGCCGGTGAGCTAGGCCACGGTGCTGCTCTTGTGGACCAGCGCGTCGCACAGGGCCAGCCAGCTGGCCTCGACGATGTTGCCGTGCACGCCCACGGTGGTCCATTCGCGTTCGCCGTCGGTGCTCTCGACCAGCACGCGCGTCACCGCGTCGGTGCCGGGGTGGCCCTGGAGGATGCGGACCTTGTAGTCGGCCAGCTCCACACTGTCCAACCAGGACAGGTGGGGCGAGAGCGCCTTCCGCAGGGCGGCGTCGAGGGCGTGCACCGGGCCGATGCCCTCGGCGGTGGCGATCACGCGCTGGCCGCCGACGTGCACCTTGACCGTGGCCTCGGCCATCACCTCGCCGTCGGAGCGGTGGTCGAGCACCACGCGGTAGGACTCGAGCCGGAACGGCGCCTCCGCCGGGTCGTCGGCTTCCTGACGCAGCAGGAGTTCCAGGGAGGCGTCGGCGGCCTCGAAGGACCAGCCTTCCGCTTCCAGGCGCTTGACCTTCGTGATCGCGCTCGTCAGCGCTTCGGGCCGGCCGGCAAGGTCGACCCCGAGCTCACGTCCCTTGAGCTCGAGGCTGGCCCTGCCGGCCATCTCGGTGACCAGTACCCGCATGTCGTTGCCGACGGAAGACGGATCGATGTGGTTGTACAGCAACGGATCCACCTTGATCGCGCTCGCGTGCAGTCCCGCCTTGTGGGCGAAGGCCGACGCCCCTACGTAGGCCTGGTGGGTGTAGGGGGCGATGTTCGCGATTTCGGCAAGGGCATGGGAGACGCGGGTGAGCTCGGCGGCGCCTCCGGTCGGGAGGACGTCGAGGCCGAGCTTGGTCACCAGGTTTCCCGTCACGGCGAACAGGTCGGCGTTGCCGGCCCGTTCCCCGTAACCGTTGGCGGTGCACTGGACGTGCGTCGCGCCGGCCTGCACCGCGGCGACGGAGTTCGCCACGGCGCAGGAAGTGTCGTCCTGACAGTGGATCCCGAGCCGGAATCCGGTCGTTTCCTTGATCTTCTGCACCGTTTCGGCGAGCCCGAGCGGCAGCTGGCCGCCGTTGGTGTCGCAGAGCACGAGGACGTCGGCGCCCGCGTGGGCGGCGGCGTCCAGCACCCGGAGCGAGGTCTCGGGGGAATACGCGTAGCCGTCGAAGAAGTGTTCGGCGTCGAGGAAGACGCGCCGGCCTTCCTTCGTGAGGAATTCGACGGTGTCCTTCACCATCGCGCAGGCTTCGTCGACATCGACGCGGAGAGCCCGTTCGATGTGCCTGAGGTCGGATTTGGCGACGAGCGTGACCACCGGTGCCTCGCTGTCGAGCAGGGCCCGCACCTGCGGATCGGCGTCGGCGGTGGTGCCGGCCTTGCGGGTGGCGCCGAACGCGACGAGCGCGGCGTGGCGGAGCTTCAGTTCGCCTTTCGCGGCGCGGGCGAAGAATTCGGTGTCCTTGGGAAGTGCCCCGGGCCAGCCGCCTTCGATGAACCCGACCCCCAGTTCGTCGAGCAGCCGGGCGACCGCCAGCTTGTCCTGCACCGAGTAGGTGATGCCCTCCCGCTGCGCGCCGTCGCGCAGGGTCGTGTCGTAGAGGTGGAAGGCATCGCCCAGCGGCGTATCGGCGGGCTCCTGGCGGGTCACGGTCTTCTCCTAGCGTTTCAAGGCAACAAAAAAACCTCCCGCAGGGTGCGAGAGGTTGCGCGCCGGGGGCTCTTGTGGAGCTATCGTCCGGCGCGCTCGTCGATAATGATCGCGAAGCTGGTCACGGTCGCATCATGCCACACCGGCCGCGGGCGAGTCCAGGAACTGGGCCAACCTCCCACCATCCGGGAACAGTGCGGGCACGAAAAAGCCCCGCACCCGAGGACGGGCGCGGGGCTTTCCCGGAAACTCAGCCGGCCGTCCGCACGTTGGACGAAACGAGCGCCGCCAGCCGGTCCCCGATGGCCTGCGTGGCCCCCGGCGAAGACTGGTCCCGCGTCGCGAGGTCGAACGCCACCGACGCCTCGATCCGCCGCGCCGCTTCCTTCTGCCCCAGGTGGTCCAGCAGCAGCGCGACCGACAGCACCGCCGCCGTCGGGTCGGCCAGGCCCTGGCCCGCGATGTCCGGCGCCGAACCGTGCACCGGCTCGAACATGCTGGGGTTCCGGCGGGTGATGTCCAGGTTGCCGCTCGCCGCGAGGCCGATGCCGCCGGTCACCGCGGCTGCGAGGTCGGTGATGATGTCGCCGAACAGGTTGTCGGTCACGATGACGTCGAACCGGGACGGGTCCGTCACCAGGTGGATGGTCGCCGCGTCCACGTGGGAGTAGGCGACGGTCACCTCCGGGTGCTCCAGCGAGACCTCTTCGACGATCCGCGACCACAGCGAACCGGCGTACTCGAGCACGTTCGTCTTGTGCACCAGCGTCAGGTGCTTGCGCGGGCGGGCCTCGGCGCGGTTGAACGCGTCCGCGACCACGCGCCGGATGCCGAACGCCGTGTTGACGCTGACCTCCGTCGCGATCTCGTGCTCGGTGTCCTTGCGCAGCAGGCCGCCGGTGCCCGCGTACGGGCCTTCGGTCCCTTCGCGCACGACGACCATGTCGACGTCGCCCGCGTCGGCCAGCGGCCCCCGGACACCCGGGTAGAGCCGCGCCGGGCGCAGGTTGACGTGGTGGTCCATCTCGAAGCGCAGGCGCAGCAGCAGGCCGCGCTCCAGGATCCCGCTCGGCACCGTCGGATCGCCGACCGCGCCCAGCAGGATCGCGTCGTGCTGGCGGAGCTCGCCGAGGACCGACTCCGGGAGCAGCTCGCCGGTCGAGTGCCATCGGGCCGCGCCGAGGTCGTAGTTCGTGATCTCCGCCGTCGGTACTACCTCGCCGAGCACCTTCAGCGCCTCGGAGACCACCTCGGGCCCGATCCCGTCTCCTGGGATCACCGCGAGCCGCATCCACACACCTCCGTCGACCGGACCACCGGCCGCACCGATGGCCCACCGCAACAAAACGCCAGCAGCCGGAAGGTTACCGGCCGTAGACAAACTGCCGTAGCCGCACCACCCTTATGCCGCATCCTCCCGCAGGGTGAGACACCCAATCGGGTGAACAGCCGAGGGGCGTCCCCGGCGGAAATCCGCCGGAGACGCCCCTGGTCCTGCGAAAATCGATCTTGCCGGGAACTACGGGCGGCCGCCCCCGATCGGCTGACGGGCGTTCCCCGGCCGGGCGTCCTCCACCTTGACCACGTTCGCCCGGTTGCCCGCGGCGTTGTGGTGCTCGATGGCCAGCAGGCCGAGGGCCTTGTCGGCCGCGGCCGAAGCCGCGTTCCGCGTCACGACCAGGGCCGTTCCCGGCTTCGCGACGTAGCCCAGCGCGGCGTCGCCGCCGCCCTGCACCGTGTAGCCCGGCGCGAGCGCGTCGAACGACAGCGGCGTGCCGACGTAGTCGATCAGCCCGTTGGTCGTGCCCGGCGCGACGTAGAAGCCGCTGACGCCCACGGTGTAGGAAATCCGGTGGCTGTCGGCGTTCGCGTCGATGCCCAGCGCGGCCAGCGAAACCGGCAGGGTGATCACGTTCGTGTCGAACACGTTGGTGTCGACGTCACCGAGCTGGCCGTTGACCGCCTGGACGTCCACGGTCGGGAAGCCCGGGGTCAGCGCGACCGTGTTGGCCAGGAGGACATCGGTGGACGTCGCCTTGGTCACGTAGGTCTCGAAGTCCGGCTGCCCGTCCCCGGTCGTGTCGATGTCGACGAACGGCGAGGTGTTGCTGCCGATGTTCGCCCAGTCCCCCCAGGTGGAGAGGCCGAACGCGAGCAGCGCGTTCTCCGGCTCGCCCTGCGCCTTCGCCAGCGGAGCGGTGGACGCCGCGCCGATGTAGCGGAGGTCGCCGCCCTTGGCCGTCTTGTTCAGCGTGCAGTCGGTGACCACGTCCGCGTCGCACTCGGGCAGCTGCGGGGACTCCGCCTGCAGCTCGAGCACGCTGATCAGCGAGCGGTACCGCTGGGCGCCGGTGCCCTGGTCGACACCCTTGCCGCCCAGGTTCAGCACGGCCTGGGCCGCGTCCGCGCCGAACTTCACCGACGCCGGCGTCGAAATCGACGAGACCGGCTTGGGCGCGGCGTAGACCGAAACCCGCAGCGGCACCTTGGCCCCGCTGACCGGCGTGAAGGCGACGCGGCCGGAGGCGTCGGCGACGAACTGCCGGGCCAGGCCGGCCTGGGTGGCCGCCATGGTCGGGTCCATGACCTTGCGCAGCGCCTTGGGGTCGGTGATCTTCAGCGTCACCTTGACCTTGGCGGTGCCGCGCGGGGTCAGCTTCACCGACGGCTTGTCCACTGTGTACTCGACACCCGGCAGCGCGTTGACCGCCTGGTAGGCGACGGTGTACTCGGCCGGGGTGACGCCCTTGTTGACCAGCTTGACCGTCTTCGACAGCGTGACCGGGCCACCGGCCTCGACCGTGCCGAAGCTGACGCTGACCGCGCCCGGGTCGTCCTGCACGTAGGCGAGCACCTGGTTGTCCAGCGCCGCCTTGGCGTCGATCCGGCCGCTGCCGACGCGCTGCGGCGCGTAGGTGTGGCCGGCGCCGTCGGAGACGTCGTGGCCGGCGGTGCCGATCACCGACGCCTTGACCTCCTCGACCGACCAGTCCGGGTGGGACTGGCGGACGAGCGCGGTGATGCCGGTGGTGTGCGGGGCGGCCATCGACGTGCCGGAGAGCACGGTCCGGCCGTTGCCGCTGCCGCGGAACGCCGAGGTGATCGTGTCCCCGGGCGCGGCGACGTCCGGCTTGACGGCCGGGCCGCGGGTGCCGCGCGAGGTGAACGAGCTCGGCGTGTCCACGATCGTCTTGTCGTAGGTCTGGATCGACGCGCGGCCGGCGCCGAAGAGCCGGACCTGCAGGGTGCCCGCGGCCAGCGCCGGACGCAGCGTCTTCGTCGCGGACCCGGTGAACTGGAACATCGGGATCGCCGCGTTGCCCGCGATGCCCGCGCTGAAGTGTTCCAAAGTGGACGACAGGAGCGCGCCCTTCGCCCCGGCGGCCTGCGCGTTGTTGGCGCGGGCGGCCGAACCGCAGGCGCGGGTCGAGTCGTTGTCGTCCCACTCCAGCCAGACGAACTTGCCCGCGGCCTTTGCCTTGTCCTCGGCGGAGTACGGCGCGCAGCCCGCGCTGTTCGACGCTGACAGCGTGACGACCGGCGCGGTCACGTCCAGGGTGTCGTAGCCGGTGAAGTTCTGGCTGTACTGGCCGGTCTTCTGGCCCGCGGTGGGTGCCTTGACCTCGGCGGCGTCGCGCAGGATGCCCGCGTCGCGCGTGCTGGCGACGGTGAGCGCCTCAGGGGTGTTGCCCGGGGAGCCGGCGATGTCGTTGATGTCGCCGCCGTTGCCCGCGGAGATCACCGGGAGGACGTTGTTCGCGGCGAGCTTGCGCACGAACAGCGAGTCCGGGTCGTCCGGCGCGCCGAAGTCGGAGCCGAGCGAGAGGTTGACGATGTCGAGGTGGTCGGTGAAGTCGCCGTCGCCGTCCGGGTCGAGCGCCCAGTCCAGCGCCTGCGAGGTGACGTTCGTCGAACCCGTGCAGCCGAACACCTTGATGGCGTAGAGCAGCGACTTCGGCGCCGTGCCCGGGCCGATCTGCATCGCGTCGACCTTCTTGGCGTCCAGCTTCTTGTAGTCGCCCTTGAAGGTCTTGCCGTCGGCGGTGACGCCGAAGCCGCCGATGGTGCCGGCGACGTGCGTGCCGTGCTCCCCGCAGGCGAGCGGGTTGGGGTCCGGCTTCGGGGTGGTCTTGCCGGCCGTGGCGGCGTCGTAGTCGTCGCCGACGAGGTCGGTGCCGCCGACGACCTTGGCGCTCGGGAAGAGCGGGGTCGGCTTGGTGGAATCGACGCTCTTGTAGGCGGCCTGCGTGCCGGGGCCGCCGAAGTCGGCGTGGGTGTAGTCGATGCCGTCGTCGATGACGCCGACGCGGACGCCGTCGCCGAACTTCCCGGTCTGCTGCCAGGCGGCGAGGGTGTTGGTGAGCTGCTCGGCGCTGGCGTTGGTGCGCGTCTTCGGCACGACGGTGCGCACCGCGACGACGTCCGCCCGCTTCGCGACGTCACGCAGCTTCGCGGCGTCGGCGGTGACGACCACGCCGGGAACGGCGTTGGCGGTCTGCGTGACGACCTGCGGCTTGGCGTCGGCCGCGCGCAGCTGTCCCACGACCGAGTTGACGGCTGCGGTGGTGTCGTCCTTCGCGGCCCGGGCGGCGCGCTTGGCGGCCTCCTTGCCCTGGGGCTGCGCGGAGGTGAACGCGTCGACGGCCGGCTTCTTCGCCAGCTCGACGAACGCGGTGACCCGGCCCTGCGCGGCCCCCAGCCGCGGCGAAACCTTGCCCTGCAGCTTCGCGTCGTCGATCTTCGCCGGCGCAACACCGTCGGCGAGCGGAGCGTCCGCTGCGCTCGCGATCGGCGCCCCGAGCGCAGCGGCCAGAACGACGGCGAAGGCCGCCGTCGTGGCGCGCGCGGGGAGGCGGGATCTGCTCATGAGTCGGCCCCTTACCCGAGGTCTGGACCCGAACCTGCCTGCCGCTCCGGAACACCCCCGACGGTGGAAGCGCGGCACAGCGCCGTGCCCTCGACGACGCGTGGTTCAACCTCGCGGGGAGAACCTAATGCCCCAAAACACCTACTTACGTAGGCAAAGGATGCCGTTATGTAGTTGTGATTGCGCACGAAGGCCCCCTGCCGGGTGACAGGGGGCCTTCGAAAGGGTTACGTCAGTTGAAGTCGACAGCGCGGATCGTGTGCGCGCCGACCGCGGCGCCGATCGGCTCCAGCAGGTGCGCGTCGATGTGGCGGTCGACGCGCAGCAGCATCACCGCGTCCGAGCCGTCCGTCGTCTGGCTGATCTGCGCGGCCTCGATGTTGATGCCCGCTTCGCCGAGCAGCGTGCCGACGCGGCCCATCACGCCCGGGCGGTCCGGGTACTCGACCAGCAGCACCGTGCCCTCGGCGCGCAGGTCGAAGCCGCGGCCGTTGACCTCGACCAGCTTCTCGACCTCGTCCTTGCCGGTGACCGAGCCGGACACGCTCAGCACCGAGCCGTCGGAGTGCACCGCGCGGACGGTGACCAGGCTGCGGAACTTGGGGCTCTCCGGCTCGGTCTCCAGCTCGACCTGGACACCGAGCTTCTCCGCCAGCTGCGGCGCGTTGACGAACGTGACCTGGTCCTCGACGACGCCGGTGAACACCCCGCGCAGCGCCGCCAGCTGCAGCACGCCGGTGTCCTCGTTCGAGATCTCGCCCTTGACCTGCACGGTCACCGACGTCGGCGACGTCGGGTTGAGCGCCGTGAGCAGCTGGCCGAGCTTCTGCACCAGCGACAGGTACGGGCGGACGTGCTCGCCGACGGCGCCGCCGCCGCTGACGTTCACCGCGTCCGGCACGAAGTCGCCGCGCAGGGCCAGCAGCACCGACTTCGCGACGTCGGTGCCCGCGCGGTCCTGCGCCTCGGCCGTCGAAGCGCCCAGGTGCGGCGTCACGACGACGTTCTCCAGCTCGAACAGCGGGCTGGACGTGGTCGGTTCGGAGACGAAGACGTCGACGCCGGCGCCGCCGACGTGGCCCGAGCGCAGCGCGTCGGCCAGGTCCTGCTCGACGATCAGCCCGCCGCGGGCGGCGTTCACGATGATGACGCCCGGCTTGGTCTTCTTCAGCGCCTCGGCGTCGATGAGGCCCTTGGTCTCCGGCGTCTTCGGCAGGTGGATGGAGATCGCGTCGGCACGGGACAGCAGCTCGTCGAGGGTGACGAGCTCGATGCCGAGCTGCGCGGCGCGCGCGGCCGAAACGTAGGGGTCGTAGGCGATGATCTTCGTGTCGAACGCGGCGAGGCGCTGGGCGAACAGCTGGCCGATCTTGCCGAGGCCGACCACACCGATGGTCTTGCCCTGGAGCTCGACACCGGAGAACGAGCTGCGCTTCCACTCGCCGCCGCGGAGGCTCTGGTCGGCGGCCGGGACCCGGCGCGCGACCGCCAGCAGCAGGGCGACGGCGTGCTCGGCGGCGGAGACGATGTTCGACGTCGGCGCGTTGACGACCAGGACCCCGCGCTCGGTCGCGGCGGGCACCTCGACGTTGTCCAGGCCGACACCCGCGCGGGCGACGACCTTCAGCTGCGTGGTGGCCGCGAAGACTTCGGCGTTCACCTGGGTGGCGGAGCGGACCAGGAGCGCGTCGGCGCTCTTCACCGCCTCGAGCAGCGCGGACCGGTCCGTGCCGTCGACGTGCCGGACCTCCACCTCGTCACCGAAGACACTCAGCACGGAGGGGGCGAGCTTCTCCGCGATGAGGACGACGGGCTTATTGGGCTTGCTCACGATGCGGCTCCCACTATCTGGTCACTTCCAGGACGCTCTGTGTCGACAAACGGTCAAAGCACGTCGTTGTGCCCCGGTCGTGGCGGAGTTTAACGCGCTGGCCGGGCCCGTGGCGTCTCCTGGTGTTAACTTGCGCGCAATCCCTCGAAAACAAGAGCCAGCAGGCGCTGCATGCCCCCTTCGCCGGGCAGGTGGCCGCCCGCCCAGGATGCCGCGTGCAGCAACAGAAGGAGCTCGTGCGCCGTGACGTCCTGACGCAGCTCGCCCGCGTGCTTCGCTCGTTCCACCAGTTGGGAACCGACGTCACGCATCGCGTGGCAGGACTCGTACAAACGGGATGTTTCGTCGTTCAGCGCGTCGGCGGTGAGCTCGACGAGGCCGCGGAAGGTGCCGGTGGCGTCGCCGAGCCCGGCGAGCCACGCGTGCAGCGCGTTCAGCGGCTCGGGGTGGGTGAGCAGTTCGCGGGCGCGCTCGGCCTGCGCGTCGAACCGGGCGCGCAGGAGCGTTTCGAGCAGGGCGTCCCGGGTCGGGAAATGCCGGTACAGCGTGCCGATGCCGACGCCGGCGCGGCGCGCGATCTCTTCCAGGGACGCCTCGACGCCGTGTTCGGCGAAGGCGCGCTGAGCCTCTTCGAGGAGGCGCTCGTAGTTGCGGCGGGCGTCCGCGCGCATCGGTTTGACGTCGGTCATCGCACTCCCGACCATACCCGCTAGCCAATCGGAGGCTACCTCCGTATATTAACCGGAGGCAGCCTCAGCTTACTGGAGGGAACTCGAGGATGACCCTGATCGATGACACCCGGGCCCGGCTCGGCGCGTTCGGCACGTGGTTGCCGAGCGCACCACTGCAACCGCCCCCGGACGTCGAACGCGCGGCGACGCGGCGGCTCGCCGACGCCGGCTACCGCTCGGTCTGGAGTGGCGAAGGACCCGGCACCCGGGAGGTGTTCGCCCACTTCGGCGACCTCCTCGCGTCCGTGCCGGACGTGGTGCTCGGCACCGGCATCGCCAACACCTGGCTGCGGCGCGGGACGACCGCGTACAAGGGCGGGGCGACGCTCGCCCAAACCCACCCGGGCCGGTTCGTGCTCGGCATCGGCGTCGGGCACGCGTTCCAGGCAGCGAAGCTCGGCGAGGACCATCGGCCGATCGACCGGATGCGCGCCTATCTGTCCGAAATGGACTCCGCCGCGGCCGAAAACCCTTCACCCGCGGCGTTTCCACGCATGCTGGCCGCCGTCGGACCGAAGATGCTGGAGCTCGCGCGCGACCACGCGGACGGCGCGCACCCGTTCGCCCAGCCGGTCTCGCACACGCCGTACGCCCGGGAGATCCTCGGGCCGGACAAGCTGCTGATCCCGCAGCAGACCGTTCTCCTCGGCAGCCGCGAGGACGCCCGCGAAAGCGTGCGGCGCCGGGTGGCGCAGTCGCGGGAATACTCCGTCACGGTCTACCTCGCGGGCTGGAAACGGCTCGGCTACACCGAAGCCGACATCGCCGGGCCGAGCGACCGGTTCGTCGACGACCTAGTGCTCTGGGGCGACGCGGCGACCATCGCGAACCGCCTCGCCGAGGTGCTCGACGCGGGCGCGGACCACGTCCTGCTGACACCGTCCGCACCGTCGTTCGAGTCCACTGTGGACGCGTTGGTGGAGCTGGCCCCGGCGGTGGTCCGATGAGCGTCGGGATCTGGCGGTTCTTCGACGGCGCCCCGGTCGGCGAGCTCCGCGAAACGGCCGCCGAGGTGGAGGAACTCGGCTTCACCTCGATCTGGTTCGGCGAGTACGCCGGCCGGGAGGCGTTCACCCAGGCGGCCTTGCTGCTCGCGGCGACGTCCCGGCTCACGGTCGCCACCGGGGTCGCCCGGTTCGACCAGCGTTCCCCGCTCGCGGCGGAAGGCGCGATCCGCGCACTGGGCGAGGCGTACCCGGGCCGGTTCGTCGCCGGACTGGGCGGGCACCGGCCGGGCGCGCGGCCGCTGACGGCGTTGCGCGAGTACCTCGACGGGATGGACGCGGCCGAGTTGCCGGGCCTGCCCCAGCCGTCACCCCGTCCCCGGCGGGTACTCGCCGCGCTGGGCCCGAAGCTCCTGGACCTCGCGGCCGAACGCGCCGACGGCGCCCACCCGTACTTCGTCCCGCCGGAGCACACGGCCATGGCCCGCGAACGGCTCGGCCCTGGCAAGTACCTGGCGGTCGAGCAGGCGGTGGTCCTCGACCCGGCCCCCGAGGCGGCCCGGGAGCACGTCGGCCTCTACGTCAGCCAGGCCCGGCACCACCAGCAGAACCTGCGCCGCCTCGGCTTCACCGACGCCGACCTGGCCGACGGCGGCAGCGACCGCCTGGTCGACGCCATCGTCGCGACCGGCGAACAAGCGGCTGCGAACCGGATCCAGGCCCACCTCGACGCCGGCGCCGACCACGTCTGCCTCCAGGTCCTGGCCCGCACCCCCGATTCCTACCGCCGCCTGGCCACCCTCCTCCCGTGAACGAAGGGTCGACTCGCGTGATCAGAAAGCCGACACGCGTGATCGAAGCGACGACACGGCGCCGAGCCCCAACTCCCCCGTGTCGACCCTCCAATCACGTGAGTCGACCCTCCAATCACGTGTGATGACCCTTCCTTCACGCCGGGGTAGGGTGGCGGAGCGCGGTGCGGGCCGCGTCCCGTCCGCGGAAAGGGCCGAGCCCACCCCTGCTGCACCGCACCACCAGCTCCGCACCTTCTTTCCTGCCCGGTGCCGGCGGACCACGGGCGACGAGGGAAGGAGGCACCATGGGCGTGCTGCCCGCAAAACCCAGCCTGGACCAGTTGCGTAAACGCGCGAAGGACCTCGCGCGCGCCGAAGGCGTCAAGCTCGCCGAAGCACAGTTCCGCATCGCGAGGGACCACGGGTTCCCGAGCTGGCCGAAGCTGCAGGCCTACGTCCGGCGCGTCATCGAGCACGGGGAAACCCTGCAGCACCCGTACCACCAGGACGCCGCGTACTACGCCGAACGCGCGCTCGGCCTGCTCGCCTCGGCTGAGGACGACACACCCGGCGCGAAGGAGCCGTTCGCCCGCTGGAACCAGCCGTTCACCCGCGACGGCGCCCGGGCGGTCGTCGCCCGGGAGCACGGTTTTGCTTCCTGGAAAGCACTCCGCGCGCACGTGAGGTCCCTTGTGGACAGTGGCGAGCCGTTCGCCCGCGCCTACCGGGCGATCGAAGCCCGGGCTCCGGAACAGCTCGAAACGCTGCTCCGCGAGTTCCCCGGGCTCGTCGACGCCCGCGGCACCAACGGCAACGACCTGCTCGGCATGGCGGGCGCGACGCACGACGAGCGGCTCAGCCGCATCCTCCTCGACCACGGCGCCGATCCCGCGCGCGGCAACGTCCACGGCTGGACGCCCCTGCACCAGGCGGCCTACAGCAACCTGCCCCTCCTGCTCGACCTGCTCCTGCAGCACGGCGCGCCCGTCGACGTCCCGGCCCGCGGCGACGGCGGCACTCCCCTGGTCGTCGCCCTGTTCTGGGGTCACCGGGAAGCCGCGGAAAAGCTGGCGGAACACAGCCACGCACCCGGCAACCTGCGGGTCGCGGCCGGCCTCGGCCACCTCGACGCCATCGACGAACTCCTGACGTCGGGCCGCGGCGGGATGCACCGGGGTTTTTACCGTCCCCACAGCGGTTTCCCGGCCTGGCACCCGACGGACGACCCGGCCGAAGTCCGCAACGAAGCTCTCGCCTGGGCGGCCCGCAACGACCGCACCGAGGCCCTGCGCACCCTGGTCGCGCGCGGAGCCGACGTCAACGCCGACGTCTACCGCGGCACCGCACTGGCCTGGGCGGCGGCGCAGGGCAAGCTCGCCGCCGTCCGGACGCTCCTCGACCTCGGCGCCGACGTGAACTTCCGCGGCACGTTCGGCGGCCCGAACCACGGCGAAGGCGTCACGGCCCTGCACCTGGCCGCGCAGTCCGGGCACCTCGACGTCATCCGCACCCTCGTCGAAAACGGCGCCGACCCCACCGCGCGGGACGCGATCTTCCACGGCACCCCGCAGACCTGGGCGGAGGTGTGCGGGCAGCCGGCCGCGCGGGACCTGCTCCGGTAGACAACCGGAGTCTGTAGTCCGTATCTTCGGAGGCGGACTACAGACTCCGGTTTGCCCACTGGGAGGACCCATGACCACACCCCGCGACGTCTTCACCGCGTTGTCCGACGGGATCAGCGAAGGACGCTTCAGCGAGCTCTCCGCGCTCTACGCCGAGGACACCGTCGTCGAGCACCCGCAAGCGGTCCCGCGGCCAACGCGGCTGACCGGCCGCGCCGCCGTCCACGAACGGTTCGCCGGCGTGCTCGCCGGGGCGTTGCGCCTCAAGCGCAAGAACGTCGTCGTCCACGAGACGACCGACCCCGAGGTGATCGTCGCCGAATACGGCTACGACGCCGAGTCGGTGGAGACCGGCCGAACGATCGAAGCGGCCAACATCCAGGTGCTGCGCGTCCGCGACGGCCTGATCGTCCATTCCCGCGACTACCACGACTACCTGCGGCTCGCGGTCGTCCGCGACGGCGTCGACGACCTGGTCAAAGCCTACGAGCAGGCGCCGCCGCGCGAGTTGTCGCCGATCGGGCCACGGACGTCGAGCGACCCGGAGAGCCGGCGCGGGGTGTTCGAGCGGCTCGTCTACGGCGTGTCCGACAAGGCCGGCCCGGCGCTGGCGGAGCTCTACGCCGAGCCGACGCACGTGACGCACCCGTTCCAGCCGGGTTCGGAGGTCGTGCGGACACGCGAAGAACTGCGCGAGCACTTCGGGCGGGCGGCATCCCTGGGCGTCGACTTCGAAATCGCCGACCTGGTCACCTACAAAGGCACCGACCCGGAGATCCTGATCGCCGAGTTCGCCTACCAGGGCACCTACGGCGGGCGGCCGGTCCGGATCGCCAACATCTTCGCCATGCGGATCCGCGACGGCCTGGTCGTCGAATCCCGCGACTACGGCGACCACCTCGGCATCGCCGGCGACCTCGGTACGATCCCCGAGCTAGCGGCGAAGCTCTAGGCCTCGGCGAGGTCCTCGGGCAGGTCGAACTCGCCGTCGCGGACGCCCTTGACGAACGCGTCCCACTCCCCCGGCGTGAAGACGAGGATCACGCCGTCCGGCTTCGCCGACTGCCGCATCGCGGTGTAGGTGACGCCGTCCGTGTGCTCGATGAAGGCGTACTCGACGCAGTCGTCGAGGGTGACGCCTTCGGGCTCGGCCCGGATCCACTCGGCCTTCGTGAAGTCGAGGTGGTGCCGGATGTGTGCCTTGTCGTCGACCGGCTGATCACTCATGTCACCAGCGTAGCGACCCGGGTACCGAACGCACCGAAGGGGACGCCCGCACCGGGCGCCCCCTTCGGGTTCTCACGGGAAAAACTCAGGCGGTCTCGGTGATCGGCCGGTCCACCCACGACATCAGGTCGCGCAGCTTCTTGCCGGTCGCCTCGATCGGGTGCTGGTTGCCCTGCTCCTCGAGCTTGGTGAAGTTCGGCCGGCCGGCCTCGTCCTCGGCGACCCACTCGCGGGCGAACGTGCCGTCCTGGATCTCGCCGAGGATCTTCTTCATCTCTTCCTTGACCGCCGGCGAGATGACGCGCGGGCCGCGGGTCAGGTCGCCGTACTCGGCGGTGTCGGAGATCGAGTAGCGCTGGCGCGCGATGCCGCCCTCGTACATCAGGTCGACGATCAGCTTCAGCTCGTGCAGCACCTCGAAGTAGGCGATCTCCGGGGCGTAGCCGGCCTCGGTGAGCACCTCGAAGCCGGTCTGCACCAGCGCGGACGCGCCACCGCAGAGCACGGCCTGCTCGCCGAAGAGGTCGGTCTCGGTCTCCTCGGTGAACGTCGTCTTGATGACGCCGGCGCGGGCGCCACCGATGGCGGCCGCGTAGGAGAGCGCGAGCGCCTGGGCGTTGCCGGTGGCGTCCTGCTCCACCGCGATGAGCGCCGGGACGCCCTTGCCGTCGACGAACTGGCGGCGGACCAGGTGGCCCGGGCCCTTCGGGGCGACCATCGCGACGTCGACGTTCGCCGGCGGCTTGATCAGGTCGTAGCGGATGTTGAAGCCGTGCCCGAAGAACAGCGCGTCGCCGTCCTTGAGGTTGGGGGCGATGTCCTGCTCGTAGATGAAGCGCTGCTTGGTGTCCGGCGCCAGGATCATGATCAGGTCGGCCTCGGCCGACGCCTCGGCCGGGGTGAGCACGCGCAGGCCCTGCTCCTCGGCCTTCGCCCGCGACTTGGACCCCTCGGGCAGGCCGATGCGGACGTCGACGCCGGAGTCGCGCAGGCTCAGCGAGTGGGCGTGGCCCTGGCTGCCGTAGCCGATGACAGCGACCTTGCGCCCCTGGATGATCGAGAGGTCGGCGTCGTCGTCGTAGAAGATTTCCACTGCCATGGGGGTACTGCTTCCTTTCCTGACTTACGTCTTAACGCGGTGATGTAGCGGTGATCGAGCGGGCGCCGCGTCCCACCGCGACCATGCCGGACTGGACCAGCTCGCGGATGCCATACGGCTCCAGCATCCGCAGCAGCGCACCGATCTTGTCCGACGTCCCGGTCGCCTCGACGGTGAGCGCCTCCGGGGACACGTCCACCACCTTCGCACGGAAGAGCTGGACGGTTTCGAGGACCTGGCTGCGCACGGTGTTGTCGGCGCGCACCTTCACCAGCAGCAGTTCGCGCTGCACGGCGGTCGACTGCTCCAGCTCGACGATCTTGATCACGTTGACCAGCTTGTTGAGCTGCTTCGTCACCTGTTCGAGCGGTAGCTCTTCCACGGCGACCACGATCGTCATGCGGGACACCTCGGGGTTTTCCGTGGGCCCGACGGCGAGGGACTCGATGTTGAACCCGCGGCGGGAGAACAGGCCGGACACGCGCGCGAGCACACCGGGCTTGTTCTCGACCAGGACACTCAGCGTGTGGACGCTCATCTCAGCGCTCACCCTCTCCGGCGGCTTCCGCGGCGGCCTCGGTCGTCTCGACCGAAACCTCGTCGTCGTCGAACAGCGGCCGGATGCCCCGGACCGCCATGATCTCGTCGTTGCCGGTGCCGGCCGCGACCATCGGCCACACCTGGGCATCCTTCCCCACGACGAAGTCGATCACGACGGGGCGGTCGTTGATTTCCATCGCGCGGCGGATGGTGGCGTCGACGTCCGCCTTCGTCTCGCACCGCAGGCCGGCGCAGCCCAGCGCCTCGGCCAGCAGCACGAAGTCCGGGATGCGGTGCTTGTGCGTGCCCAGGTCGGTGTTGGAGTACCGCTCCGAGTAGAAGAGGTTCTGCCACTGCCGGACCATGCCCAGGTTGCCGTTGTTGATGACGGCGACCTTGATCGGTGCGCCCTCGATGGCGCAGGTGGCCAGCTCCTGGTTGGTCATCTGGAAGCAGCCGTCGCCGTCGATCGCCCAGACCTGCTTGTCCGGGACGCCGAACTGCGCGCCCATCGCGGCGGGCACCGCGTAGCCCATGGTGCCGAGGCCGCCGGAGTTGATCCAGGTGCGCGGGTTCTCGTACTTGACGAACTGCGCGGCCCACATCTGGTGCTGGCCGACACCCGCGGCGTAGACGGCGTCGGGGCCGACGATCTCGCCGATCCGCTCGATGACGTACTGCGGCGACAGCGAACCGTCGTCGGGCCATTCGTAACCGGCCGGGTAGGTCTTGCGCCAGTCGTCGGCCTGGGTCCACCAGTCGGCCAGGTCGGGCTGCCCGCTGTGGTCGAATTCGGCCTTCACGGCGGTGATCAGCTCGCCGATGATCTCCTTGCAGTCGCCCACGATCGGGACGTCCGCCTTGCGGTTCTTGGAGATTTCGGCCGGGTCGATGTCGGCGTGCACGACCGCGGCGTCCGGCGCGAAGGAGGACAGCTGGCCGGTGACCCGGTCGTCGAACCGGGCGCCGAGCGCGATCAGCAGGTCGGCGCGCTGCATGGCGGCGACCGCGGCGACCGTGCCGTGCATGCCCGGCATGCCGAGGTGCTGCGGGTGCGAGTCGGGGAACGCCCCGCGCGCCATCAGCGTGGTGACGACGGGGATGTTCGTCAGCTCGGCGAGCTGCTTGAGCTGCTCGTGCGCCTCGGCCTTGATGACGCCACCGCCGACGTAGAGCACCGGGCGCCGCGACTTCGCGATCAGCTTCGCGGCTTCGCGGACCTGCTTGCCGTGCGGGCGCAGCGTCGGGCGGTAGCCCGGGAGGCGCAGCTCGGTCGGCCAGGAGAACGAGGTCATCTCCTGCAGCACGTCCTTGGGGATGTCCACCAGGACCGGGCCGGGGCGGCCGGTCGCGGCCAGGTGGAACGCCTCGGCGATGGTCCGCGGGATGTCCGCGGGGTCGGTGACGAGGAAGTTGTGCTTGGTGATCGGCATGGTGATGCCGCAGATGTCGGCTTCCTGAAAGGCGTCGGTGCCGATCAGCGCGCGGGACTGCTGGCCGGTGATGGCCACGACCGGGACCGAGTCCATGTTCGCGTCGGCGAGCGGGGTGACCAGGTTGGTCGCGCCCGGGCCGGAGGTGGCCATGCAGACGCCGACCTTGCCGGTGGCCTGCGCGTAGCCGGTGGCCGCGTGGCCGGCGCCCTGCTCGTGGCGGACCAGGACGTGGCGGACCTTCGTCGAGTCCAGCAGCGGGTCGTAGGCGGGCAGGATGGTGCCGCCCGGAATCCCGAAGACCACCTCGGCGCCGACGGCTTCGAGCGAGCGCACGAGGGACTGGGCGCCGGTGACGCGCACCGGCGTTCCCGCCGGTGGGGCCGGCTTCGGACGTGCTCCGGGCGTTCCGGGCGTCGGCCCGGGCTTCGCGTCGCTGCGCGACGTCGCACTGGTCATCGGATCTGCCTCGTGGGTCTCGGTGTCACTCGTTCGGGTCGGTTTTGTGCGGTGGGGCCAGGAATCTCTTCCCTAGGGCAACAAAAAACCCTCGCCGACCGTAAGGTCGCACGAGGGTTCGCGCGTCGACGCAGCGGAAAGTCTTCCCTAAGCGTCGACGCGCTTGGGAAGTACGAGGCCGGTCAGCGGTGTCACGGCGATGACGCTAGACCGAACGCCCCGCGGGTGTCAACTCTGCGGGATGACGTGTCCGCATCGTGGACGTGGGTCACACCCGCGAGACCCGGGTCCGGGCCGGTCAGTGGCGCGGTGCACCATTTCGGGGTGGCCGAAAAACAGCAGGACGAAGGCCGGAAGGCCGTCTTCCGCGTCCCCCGCACGTCCTTCATGGCGATCGCCCTCCTGACGATCTGCGTGACGCCGATCGCGCTCGGGGAGATCCCGTACCTGCAGTGGCTCTACATCTTCCCGATCGCGCTGGCGGTGTTCGTGGTCCGCCATCGCACCGTCGCGACGCGCTCGGGGCTGGCGGTCCGCACGATGTTCGGCCACCGGGACATCCCGTGGTCGGCGCTCAAGGGGCTCGCGATCACGAAGAAGGCGCGCGTGCAGGCCGTGCTGAAGGACGACACGAAGGTGCCGCTGCCGACGGTCCGGACGCGGCACCTGCCGGTGCTGTCGCTGGTCAGCGAGGGCCTGATCGCGGACCCGAGCGGCGTGCTGCAAGCCGAAGACATCAAGCCCGGGACCTCAGAGGCTTCGGCCAGCGAGTAAATTGGTCCTACCAGTTTCGCTGGCCACCCTTTGACCTGGGAGTTCCCGTGCCGCCTCTCCGTTCCCGGACCACCACCCACGGCCGCAACGCGGCGGGCGCGCGCTCGCTCTGGCGCGCCACGGGCATGACCGACAGCGACTTCGGCAAGCCGATCGTCGCCATCGCGAACTCCTACACGCAGTTCGTGCCGGGGCACGTGCACCTCAAGGACCTCGGCGAGATCGTCGCGGACGCGGTCAAGGAAGCCGGCGGCGTCGCGCGCGAGTTCCACACCATCGCCGTCGACGACGGCATCGCCATGGGCCATTCCGGCATGCTCTACTCGCTGCCCTCGCGCGAGATCATCGCCGACTCGGTCGAGTACATGGTCAACGCGCACCAGGCCGACGCGCTCGTGTGCATCTCCAACTGCGACAAGATCACCCCGGGCATGCTCAACGCGGCGATGCGCCTGAACATCCCGGTCGTGTTCGTCTCCGGCGGGCCGATGGAGGCCGGCAAGGCCGTGGTCGTGGGCGGCGTCGCGCAGGCCCCGACCGACCTGATCACCGCGATCGCGGCGTCGGCGAGCAGCGAGGTCGACGAGGACGGGCTCGCGGTCGTCGAGCGTTCGGCCTGCCCGACCTGCGGGTCGTGCTCCGGCATGTTCACCGCGAACTCGATGAACTGCCTCACCGAAGCCCTCGGGTTGTCGCTTCCCGGCAACGGCTCGACGCTGGCGACGCACGCGGCGCGGCGCGCGCTGTTCGAGGAGGCCGGGCGGACCGTCGTCGAGCTGTGCCGCCGCTGGTACGAAAACGACGACGCCTCGGTCCTGCCGCGCTCGATCGCGTCGAAGGCGGCGTTCGAGAACGCGATGGCCCTGGACATGGCGATGGGCGGCTCGACGAACACGGTGCTGCACATCCTCGCGGCCGCCCAGGAGGGCGAGGTCGACTTCACGATCGCCGACATCGACGCGATCGGCCGCCGCGTGCCGTGCCTGTCGAAGGTGGCGCCGAACTCGGACTACCACATGGAAGACGTCCACCGCGCCGGCGGCATCCCGGCGATCCTGGGCGAGCTGTACCGCGGCGGCCTGCTGAACACCGACGTGTGGTCGGTGCACTCGCGCGACCTCGAGTCGTGGCTCGCGGCGTGGGACATCCGCGCCTCGTCGCCTTCTCCCGAGGCTTTGGAGCTCTTCCACGCGGCGCCGGGCGGGGTCCGCACGACACAGGCGTTCTCGACGTCGAACCGGTGGTCGTCCCTGGACACCGACGCCGCCGACGGCTGCATCCGCGACGTCGAGCACGCGTACACGAAGGACGGCGGCCTCGCGATCCTGCGCGGCAACCTCGCGGAGAACGGCGCGGTGATCAAGGCCGCGGGCATCGACGAGGACCTGTGGCACTTCGAAGGCCCGGCACGGGTCCTGGAGAGCCAGGAGGAAGCGGTGTCGGCGATCCTCAAGAAGGAGATCCAGCCGGGCGAGGTCCTGGTGATCCGCTACGAGGGCCCGGCGGGCGGCCCCGGCATGCAGGAGATGCTGCACCCGACGGCGTTCCTCAAGGGTTCCGGCCTGGGCAAGAAGTGCGCCCTGATCACCGACGGCCGGTTCTCGGGCGGCTCCTCGGGCATTTCGGTGGGCCACATCTCCCCGGAGGCGGCGGCGGGCGGCCTGATCGGCCTGGTCGAAAACGGCGACAGGATCCTGCTGGACATCCACGAGCGGCGCCTGGAGCTGCTGGTTTCCCCGGAGGTCCTGGCGGAGCGCCGCGCGAAGATGGAGGCGTCGGAGCGGCCGTGGCAGCCGAAGGACCGCCAGCGCCCGGTGACGGCGGCTCTGCGCGCGTACGCCCGGATGGCGACGTCGGCGGACACCGGCGCGGTCCGCGACGTGAACAAGTAGGTTTTTCGACCCGAAAGGCCGCCCCGCACACCGGGGCGGCCTTTTCGCTTTGCCGTCAGGCGCGGTCGTGGAGCGTGACGCGGTAGCCGTCGGGGTCGGCGAAGGTGAACGTCCGGCCGAAGGGCCCGTCGACGGGCGCGGAGACGATGGTGTGCCCGTCGGCGACCAGAGCGTCGTGGATGTCCTGGACGTCGGTGGCGTGCAGCCAGATCGCGGCCCCGACGCCGGGCCGGTCGCCGAGATCGGTGCCGGGAACGACGTCACGGAGGGCGAAGGCGATCGGCTTCGTCTCGAAGACGACGGCGTGCGGAGGCCCGGCCGGCGAGCGGACGAGACCGAGGTACCGCTCGTAGAACGCCTGCGAGGCGTCGAGGTCGCGCGCTTGCAGCGAGATGAAGTCGGGGCCGGTGGCGGGCATGGGAGCACTCCTTCTTGACGTGTCAGTTTTCTGACATTGTCCAACCTATGTCAGAATACTGACATGAGTCAAGACGGGGTCGACCTGAAGACGTCACTGGGCTACCTGCTGAAGGAGGCGTCGAGCGCGCTCCGCGTGGCCATGGAGGAGGTGCTGCGGCCGCTGGGCATGAGCGTGACGCACTACTCCTGCCTCGAACTGCTGGCCCAGCGCCCGGGCTTGTCGAACTCCGAACTGGCCCGCGGCGCGTTCGTGACCCGCCAGACGATGAACGTGCTGCTCCAGGCGTTGGAACGAGACGGCTACGTGACAAGGCCGGCGGAGGCCCCCGTCGGAAAGGCCCTCCCCACCCGCCTCACACCCCGCGGCCGCCGAAGCCTGGAGAAGGCGACGGCGGCGGTCCGGTCCGTCGAGCTCAGGATGCTGTCCGGCCTGACCGAGGCCGAGCAGTCAGAGGCGTTCGAGGTTTTGCAGAAGATGATCCGTTCCCTGCGCGAGGGCAACGACGGCGCCTAGCCCGTCCGGCGGCGCGCACGTCTCGTCGAATCCCGTGCAGGCGGCCCGGAAACCCGCTGGAGTCCACTTCCGCGCCAAGCCGCCCAAACCCCCGAGCCTCTTGGGGGACCCCCGGTTTCAACGTTACCAGCGCCCACCGACAATTCCGGCCCACCGAAGCCGGGTTGTCCACACCCCCGCCGAGTTGTCCCCGGCTACCGCGTCAAAACGATGACCACGACCGCCGCGGCGATCGCCAGCAGCAGCGACCCCAGGCCCAGCGGCAGCGGCCGCTTCCGCCAGGGCGTGTTCCGCTCCAGCGAGATCGGCCCGGCCCCGGTGAACAGCAGGCTCAACGCCGCCGCCCCGAGCAGCAGCTCCAGCTCGAAACCCTGCCCCTGCCCCTCGAAGAACCCGCCGTGGAACTTCGCGTACACGGCGTTGGCCGCGACACCCAGCAGGCCCGCCGCCGCCAGCGGGGTGAACAGCCCGACGATCACCAGCAGCCCGCCGCCGACCTCGGTGATGCCGGTGATCCACGACAGCAGCGTCGTCTGCTTGTGGTAGCCGAACGTCTCCAGCATCCGCGCGAACCCGCCGATGCCCGGCCCGCCGAACAGGCCGAACAGGTGCTGCAGGCCGTGCGCGCCCATGGTCAGGCCGAGCGCCAGCCTCAGGATCAGGAGGCCGAGACCGAGGCCGCCCTGGCGTGGGGTGTCGTCCGACCGATCGTCCTCGACACCCGACAGGAGGCTGGTGGGCTGCTGCGAAAAGTCGTCTCCACTGCTCACCCGCGCAGGTTAGGGGAATCCCGCGGCCCTGGCGAGCTCAGTATTCCCCGTGGACGAGGTTGTCCGGCAGCTCCCCGCCGGCGTACCGGGCGATCTCGGCCGCGGCGACGGCGTACGAACGACCACGGACCCCGCGCACGGCCCCGCCGACGTGCGGGGTCAGCAGCAGCCCCGGCACCGTCCACAGCGGGTGCCCGGCGGGCGGCGGCTCGGGGTCGGTGACGTCGAGGGCGGCCCGCAGCCGTCCCGTGGTCAGTTCGGCGACCAGGGCATCGGTGTCCACGACGGCGCCGCGCGAGGCGTTGACCAGCACCGCGCCGTCGCGCATCCGCGACAGGAACTCCGCGCCGGCCATCCCGCGGGTGCGGGACGTCAACGGCACCATCAGCACCACGACGTCGTGCAGCTCGAGCAGGCCGGGCAGTTCGCGCACGCCGTGCACGCCCTCCCGCGCGGTCATCCCGACCATCGTGCAGCGCGCGTCGAACGGCTCCAGCCGGCGCCGCAGGTGCTGCCCGAGGTCGCCGGCGCCGATGACGAGCACCCGCTTGCCCTGCAGCGTGTCGGTCGTCTGCCGCGCCCACCGGCCTTCGCGCTGCGCCGCGGCGAAGACGTCCAGCTGCCGGTACAGCGACAGCAGCACGGCGACGACCCACTCCGCGGTGCTCCCGCCGTGCGCGCCGCGGCAGGTGGAGAGGAGGACGCCGTCGGGCACCTTGCCGACCCAGTCCTCGGCGCCGGCGGACAGCAGCTGGATCAGCTTGAGGTTCGGCACGGTCCGCCACAGCTGTTCGCCCGGCGGGTGCTTGCCGGGGATGAGGACCTCGGCTTTCGAAGCCTCGGGCGGCACCGGCTCGCCCCACTGGTAGCGCACGGGCAGGACCCGCGGGACCTCGGCGAGCACGGTCATGCCCTCGTCGTCGGGCACCAGCACGGTCAGCGTCATGATCTCCAACGTAACCGAGGAGTACTCACCCATGGTTCACGCACCGGCCCCTAGGCTGGGGGATCATGCGCACCCGGTACCGCTCGGCCCTGCTGGCGATCGTGGCCTGCGGCGTCCTGCTGCCCGCCGGATGTGCGCGGTTCGACGACACCGCGGCAGGCCAGACGTTCAGCCCGGCCCCCGTGCCGAGCCCGGAGTCGCCACCCGAGGTCCAGGGCCCCGGCGCGGACTCCGGCAGCGACGGCAAGCAGCCGCGGCCAGGCCAGTCGGCCGCGCCGGTGCCCCCGCCCCAGGGCTGCAAGGACTTCGATCCGTCGGTGATCGCGACCTGCCTGGACACGGTGGCCGCGGTGGCCGGCCTGCCGGGCGATGGCTCGACGCCGAGCGCACTGGCCGGCGAGCGCAAGAGCGGCCGCGTCCTGCTGGTGACGGGCGGCAAGGACACGACGGACTTCGCCAAGCTCGACGTCCAGGCGGCCGGCGACGGCGGCTTGACCGGTCTCGCGCTCTCGCCGTCCTACGTCGAGGACCAGCTGGTGTTCGCCTACATCACCACGGCGACCGACAACCGTGTCGTGCGGTTCGCCAAGGGCCAGCCGCCGAAGCCGGTGCTCATCGGCATCCCGAAGGGCACGTCCGGCAACCGCGGCACGATCGGCACGGACAACAAGGGCGCGCTCCTGGTCGCGACCGGCGACGCGGGCAACCCCAACGCGGCCGCCGACGTGAACTCCCTCGCCGGGAAGCTGCTGCGCATCGACACGTCGGGCAAGGCCGCGGCGGGCAACCCGAACGGCGCCCTGGCGGTGGCAGCGGGCCTGCACGCACCGGGCGGGGTGTGCGCGTCGGCCGACGGCAGCCGCGTCTGGGTCACCGACCGGCTCGCCGACAAGGACGCCCTCTACCGCTTCCAGGCCGGCCAGCCGCTGACGACGCCGGCGTGGACGTGGCCGGACAAACCGGGCGTCGCGGGCTGCGCCGACTTCGTCGACGCCAACGGCTCGCTGTCGGTCGGCACGTCTCTGGCCGGTAATCTGCAGAACCTGCCGGTGACCGCCGAGGGCGCGATCAGCGGCAAGCCGACCGTGAACCTGGACGGCAAGACGGGCAAACCCCCGCTGACGTACGGCCGGCTCGCGGGCATGAGCATGATCAACCCCCAGCTGGCGGTGGCGGGAACGGTCAACAAGGACGGCGGCACCCCGGTCTCCAGCGACGACCGCGTGGTGTTGATCACCCCGGCCACCTCCGGCGGCGGCAACGGCAAGGACTGAGCGGCGGGATTCCACCCGTCGCCGTTTCTCGACCACAGCCTGGTCCAGCGCGCGGCAACCCGTGGTCGTCCTTCGACCACGGCGTGGTCAGGCACGCGCGGCAATCCGTCACCGTTCTTCGACCACAGCTGGTCCCGGTACGCGCAGCGACCCTTCGCCGTTGTTCGACCACAGCGTGGCCCAGCTCCCCAGCATGGGCACCCCCCTTGGCCGGCCGCCGCTCAGCTCAGCGGCTTCAGCTCCACCCGTCGTCCCTCCGCCGACGACGTCAACCCGGCCTCGGCGAGCTGTAGCCCCCGCGCCGCGGAGAAGAAGTCGTACCGGTGTTGCCGTCCCGCGACCCCGTCCCGCACGAACTCCTCCCACTGCGCCTTGAAGCCGTTGTCGAACTCGGCGTTGTCCGGCACCTCCTGCCACTGGTCGCGGAACGGCTCGGTCGCGGGCAGGTCCGGGTTCCACACCGGCTTCGGCGTCGCCGAGCGGTGCTGGACGCGGCAGCGCCGCAGCCCGGCGACCGCGCTGCCCTCGGTGCCGTCGACCTGGAACTCGACCAGTTCGTCGCGGAAGACCCGCGTGGACCACGACGAGTTGATCTGCGCGATCGCCCCCGACTCCAGTTCGAAGATCCCGTACGCGGCGTCGTCCGCCGTAGCCGCGTACGCCTCGCCTCGCTCGTCCCAACGGCGCGGGATGTGCGTCACCGCCTTCGCCGTCACCGCCGACACGCGGCCGAAGAGGTTCTCCAGCACGTAGTTCCAGTGGCAGAACATGTCGAGCACGATCCCGCCGCCGTCCTCGGCGCGGTAGTTCCAGCTCGGGCGCTGCGCCTCCTGCCAGTCGCCCTCGAACACCCAGTAGCCGAACTCGCCGCGCACGGACAGGATCCGGCCGAAGAACCCGCCGTCGACCAGCCGGCGCAGCTTGAGCATCCCGGGCAGGAACAGCTTGTCGTGCACGACGCCATGGCAGATCCCGGCGTCCCGCGCGAGCGCGGCCAGCTCCAGCGCCGCCGGCAGCGACTCGGCCAGCGGCTTCTCGGCGTAGACGTGCTTCCCCGCCGCGATCGCCGCCCGCACCGACGGTTCCCGCGCCGACGTCAGCTGCGCGTCGAAGTAGATGTCGGCGTCCTGCAGCGCGGAGCCGGCGTCGGTGGTCCACGCCGTCAGGCCGTGCCGGTCGGCGAGGTCCTTGAGCTTCGCGGCGTTGCGCCCGGCGAGGATCGGCTCGAGCTGCACGCGGCTGCCGTCCGGCAGCGCGACGCCGCCCTGGTCACGGATCGCCAGGACCGACCGGAGCAGGTGCTGCCGGTAGCCCATCCGGCCCGTCACCCCGTTGAGCAGCACTCCGATGCTGGACTGGTTCATCACGGCAAGCCTTCCTGGTCGAGCGGGATGTCGTATTCGGCGCGGCGGCCGCACATGCCGTAGCCGTCCGGGTTCGACGGCGTCGCGACCCGGACGCCGCACCGGCCGAGGTGGCTCCCGTCGCCGCGGGCGAGGGCCTCGAGGTGCGCACCGGTCAGCTCGGCGGCCTTCAGCGCCCCGGCGCGCCAGCGCGGTACCCACTCTGCGACCTTCGGCGCGACGAGCGCGACGGCCGCACGGTGGAACGTCCGCAACGGCTCGGGATCACCGTCCCGCAGAGCATCGCGCAGCGGCAGGTACCCCCGAACGGCCAGGTCACGGCGCCGCCGCGCGGCGTGGTCGGTTTTCGGCGGAGCCGCGGCCTCGGCGTACGCCACCGCGTCGGCGAGCACGTCCGGCGGAAAAGTGAACACGGCGTCCCCCGCCTCCGGCAGCCCGCTGTTCTGCATGAGGACCGTGACGCGCAAGCCGTCGTCCTGCACCATCCGGTGCACGGTGCCGGGCGCGAACCACGCGATCACCCCGGCCTCCAGCGGCGTCTCGACGTAGCCGCCGACGCTCAGCGTCTGGACGGCCCCTAGTCCGCCGGTGACGACGTAGGCCTCGGTGCAGGCGAGGTGGACGTGCGGGCTGCCGCCGCAGACGCCGTCCTCGGCCGCCCAGTCGTAGGCACGCAGGTGCGAGACGCCGATGGCGCCCGGTAGCGGAAATTCGTTCATGACCATCCGTGCCCGTCCAGGTAGCGGGTCACCCGGTCGCGGTCCCAGGCGCCGTCGGCGACGACGATCCGGTAGCGGTATGTGAAACTTTCGCCCGGTGGCAGGGCGAATTCCTCGAAGAACGCCCACGAGAAAGCGACCATGGGCGTGTCCTGGGAACGGACGAACCAGTGCGACTCGTGGATGGCCTTGTCGTTCTCGGGCGCGTGCGCGAACAGGAGCGTCGAATGCGCGTCGACGTCGTCGTGCTCGCCGACGAACGCGAGCCACGGCGCCTGCGCGCCCATCATCCCGTCGCCCTCGAGGTCGCCGGGCCCGAGGACCCGGCCGCCACCGAAGTCGCGCGGACCTCGCCAGTGCAGGCCGGTGTACCCGGCCAGTTCGCGGCCGGCCGTGGTCGGGCTGCCGAACACGAGGGGCGTGTCGCGGACGTTGGTCAGCTCGATCCCCCAGTCGAGCGCCCAGGCCCCCTCGGCGGGCTCGACCGAGTGGACGACGATGTCGCGCCGCTCCCGCGCCCACTCGCCGCCGCCGTTGGCGACCCAGGTGAGTGCTTCGGTGAAGCTCAGCCGGTCGGGTGCGACGGTGAAGGCGGTGAACCCGTCGTGCCGCATGGAGCCGATGCGGTCGGGCAGGTCCTGGTACCACTGGCCGGGGACGTAGGTGTGGCCGCCCCAGAAGTTCTGGCCGGAGAGGTGGCTGGACGTCATCTGCAGGCCCTTGTGCCACCGGTGGTCGGCCGGCCGGTACCCGCTGACGGGCCGGCCGCCGAGGGTCCGCAAGGGGTGGACGTAGGGCTTGCGCGACTCGAACGCGACCGGGTCGGGCTTGTACACATAGGACATCAGCTGGACGCCGCCTGCTTCGACGGAGACGTGTTCGCCGTGCCGGTGGGTCACCGTGATCGCGGCGCTCACGCGGCGGTCCCGGCCATCGAGCGGTGGAAGGCGTCGCCGGGCCCGATCTCCCCGCGCCGGACGCCGGCCCCGGTGGCCGCGGACTTGTAGAGCGCCGCGACGAGCTCCAGCACCTGCCGCCCGTCATCCCCGCTGCACGGCGGCCGCCGCCCGGCCCGGTAGGCGGCGAGGATCGGGGCGAAGGCGGCGGCGTGTGAGCTGTTGACGTCGGCGGATGGAGTGAGCCAACGTTCGACGGTCTCGCCGCCGACATGCGGCGCCGGCGTGTAGCGCCAGTCCTTGACGCCGTACCCGTACAGGTGGGTGAGCTCCGCGGTGGCGCGTTCGCAGTCGATCCGGATCCGGCTGACCTCGTCCGGCGAGAGGACGCTGTTGACGACGGTGGCCAGGGCCCCCGACTCGAACCGGACGAGCGCGGTGGAGACGTCTTCGGTCTCGACATCGTGGACGAGCCGCGCGGTCATCGCCCGCACCTCGGCCCAGTCGCCGAGCAGGTGGAGCAGCAGATCCATCTGGTGGATGCCGTGGCCCATGGCCGGCCCGCCGCCCTCGCTCTCCCAGCGTCCACGCCACGGAACGGCGTAGTAAGCGGCGTCGCGGTACCAGGTGGTCTGGCAGTGCGCGACGAGCGGACGGCCCAGCTCCCCCTCCGCGAGCAGGGTCCGGAAGTGCGCGGCGCCCGAGCCGGACCGCTGCTGGTAGACGAAGGCGGCGTACGGACCACCGTCCCGCTCGGCGACGATCATCTCGTCGTATTCGGCGAGCGACCGGCACGGCGGCTTCTCGCACCAAACCCAGGCACCGCTCTCGAGGGCGGTCTTGGTCTGCTCGACGTGCAGGCTCGGCGGCGTGCAGATCGAGACCAGGTCGGGCTGCTGTTCGGCGAGCAGGGTATCGAGGTCGTGGTAGGGCCGGGCGTGTTCGGTCCCGGCGCAGAACGCGGTCACCCGGGCCTCATCGACGTCGACGGCGGCCACGATGTCGACGTCGTCGTGGTGGGCCTGGTAGGCGGCGCGGTGGCTGTCCGCGATACCCCCGGTTCCGACGACGGCGACCCGTAAGCGCTTTCCGTGGGCCAACGGGGCTCCTTCCTCGGTTCCTGCATCCAGCCGGCGCCCGGTCCACACCGCCCGCAGGTCGGCGCGAAAGCGACCTCACCATGCCGGTCCCCGTCTCCGACCGTTCCAGAAAGCGCTTTCTCACGCAACGGCCACCGTCGATGTCAACGTTGTCAGCGGCGGCGATCAACCGGACGGACGACTGCAGGACCCGGTCGAGAATTCACCGAACGTCAAGGACCTTGCCAAAGGCGGCAACGCCACCCCGGCCGCCGCCGGAGGTTCAGCGGCTCTTGCTGCGGGCCTTACGCGGCTGCCGGCTTTCGGCACGCATCGCCCGCGCGTCCAGGAAAGCGACCACGACGGACACCACCGCAGCCAACAGCCCGAGGTACCGCCCCAGGCCGGCCCCGATGGTGATCCCGGCCGCGTCGAAGATGCCGCGCTGGTCGGCGTCGAACTCCCAGTCGAGGGTGAGCCAGCCGATCACCATCATCAGCAGCGACGCCGCGGCGACCACCAGCCACAGGTGCGGCAGGCCGCTGACCCGCAGGTTCCGGATCCGCCCGAAAACGACCACGACGAGACCGGCCAGCAGCAGCGGCAGCGGAGGGCACCAGGCGAAGAAGCTCGAGTGCCAGGCGTCGCGGACGACGTCACCGTGCGGCAGCTGGTCGAGGATGTTCTCGATGTCGGGCTTGCCGGCGCTGAGGGTCGTCCACGGCAGGAACGTCGAACCCAGCGCGAGCAGCCCGGCCGCCAGGCCGAGCCACTCGCGCCAGGTGACGCTTTTGACGGAGAACGGCTGTGTCATGAGAACGGTCAGGAACCGACGCGCTCGATGATCAGCTCCCGGACCCGCTTGGCGTCGGCCTGCCCCTTGGTCGCCTTCATGACCGCGCCGACGATCGCCCCCGCCGCGGCCACCTTCCCGCCGCGGATCTTGTCCGCGACGTCCGGCTGTGCCGCCAGCGCGTCGTCGATCGCCGACAACAGCGCCGAGTCGTCCGAGACGACCTTCAGCCCGCGCTTCTCGACGACCTCCCGCGGCTCGCCCTCACCGGCGAGCACGCCCTGGACGACCTCCTTGGCGAGCTTGTTCGTCAGCTCACCGGACGACACGAGCCCGATGACCTCGGCCACCTGCTTCGGCGTGATCGCCAGATCGGTCAGCTCGACCTCGCGCGTGTTCGCTTCCTGGGCGAGGGTGTTGACCCACCAGCCGCGCGCCTCGTCCGGGGTGGCCCCGGCTTCGACCGTGGCCGCGACGAGGTCGACGGCACCGACGTTCAGCAGGTCACGCAGGGCTTCGTCGGAAAGCGACCACTCCTGCTGGATCCGCTTCCGCCGCTCCGAGGGCATCTCGGGCAACGTGCCGCGCAGCTCCTCGACCCACTCGCGCGACGGCGCGATCGGGACCAGGTCCGGCTCCGGGAAGTACCGGTAGTCCTCGGCGGTCTCCTTCGTCCGGCCGGACGACGTGGTGCCGTCCGCCTCCTGGAAGTGCCGCGTCTCCTGCTTGATCGAACCGCCCCCGGCCAGGATCGCCGCCTGCCGCGTCATCTCGTAGCGAACGGCGCGCTCGACACTGCGCAGCGAGTTGACGTTCTTCGTCTCCGTGCGCGTGCCGAACTCTGTCGCATCCTTCGCCATCAGCGAGACGTTCGCGTCGCACCGCAACGAACCCTGGTCCATCCGGACGTCGGACACGTCGAGCGCGCGAAGCAGGTCACGCAGCGCCGAGACGTACGCGCGCGCAACCTCGGGCGCCCGCTCACCGGTGCCCTCGATCGGCTTCGTCACGATTTCGATCAACGGCACGCCGGCGCGGTTGTAGTCGAGCAACGAGTGCTCGGCACCGTGGATCCGGCCGGTCGCGCCACCGACGTGCAGCGACTTGCCGGTGTCCTCCTCCATGTGCGCGCGCTCGATCTCCACGCGCACGACCTCGCCGTCGTCGAGCGTGACGTCGAGGTAGCCGTTGAAGGCGATCGGCTCGTCGTACTGCGAGGTCTGGAAGTTCTTCGGCATGTCCGGGTAGAAGTAGTTCTTCCGGGCGAACCGGCACCACTCGGCGATCTCGCAGTTCAGCGCCAAGCCGATCCGGATCGCGCCCTCGACGGCCTTGCCGTTGAGCGCCGGCAGCGCCCCGGGCAGGCCGAGGCAGGTCGGGCAGACCTTCGTGTTCGGCTCGCCGCCGAACTCGTTCGGGCAGCCGCAGAACATCTTCGTGTTCGTGTTCAGCTCGACGTGCACTTCGAGCCCGAGGACGGGGTCGAAGCGTTCGACGACGTCGGCGTAGTCCATCAACTCGGCCACGGCAGTCACTTCGTTCCTCCCAGCTCCGGGACCTTGTGGATGAGCGCCCCGCCGGCAGCGGCGTCGCGGGCGGCCTCGTAGGCGGCGCCGACCCGGTAGAGCCGGTCGTCGGCGAGCGCCGGGGCCATGATCTGCAGCCCGACCGGCAGGCCGTCGTCCTCGGAAAGACCACTCGGCACGCTCATCGCGGCGTTGCCGGCCAGGTTCGACGGGATCGTGCACAGGTCGGCGAGGTACATCGCCATCGGGTCGTCCACACGCTCACCGATCTTGAACGCCGTGGTCGGCGTCGTGGGCGAAACGAGGACATCGACCTTCTCGAAGGCGGCGTCGAAGTCACGCGTGATCAGCGTGCGCACCTTCTGCGCCGAGCCGTAGTAGGCGTCGTAGTAGCCGGACGACAACGCGTAGGTGCCCAGCATGATCCGCCGCTTGACCTCGGCGCCGAAGCCCTTCTCGCGGGTCAGCGACATGACCTCTTCGGCGCTGTGCGTGCCGTTGTCGGCGACGCGCAGGCCGTAGCGCATGGCGTCGAACCGCGCGAGGTTCGACGAGCACTCGCTCGGCGCGATCAGGTAGTACGCAGGCAGCGCGTAGACGAAATGCGGACACGACACCTCGACGACCTCGGCACCGAGCGCACGCAGCTGCTCGACCGCGGCCTGGAACGACCGCTCGACACCCGGCTGGTAGCCGTCGCCGCCGAACTCCTTCACGACCCCGACCTTGACGCCCTTGAGGTCACCGGTCATGCCCTGCCGGGCCGCGGCGACCACCGGCGGCACCGGCGCGTCGATGGACGTCGAGTCCCGCGGGTCGTACCCGGCGATGACCTCGTGCAGCAGGGCGGCGTCGAGCACCGTCCGCGCGCAGGGCCCCGCCTGGTCGAGCGAAGACGAAAAAGCGACGAGGCCGTACCGCGACACCCCGCCGTAGGTCGGTTTGACCCCGACGGTCCCGGTCACGGATCCGGGCTGCCGGATCGACCCCCCGGTGTCGGTGCCGATGGCGATGGCGGCTTCGAAGGCCGCGATCGACGCCGACGAACCACCGCCCGACCCGCCCGGGATGCGGGCGTGGTCCCACGGGTTGTGCGTCGGGCCGTACGCCGAGTTCTCGGTCGACGACCCCATGGCGAACTCGTCCATGTTCGTCTTGCCGAGAATCACGACACCGGCTTCGCGCAGCTTGCGCGTCACGGTCGCGTCGTACGGCGGGATCCAGCCTTCGAGCGTTTTCGAACCACAGGTCGTCGGCACGCCCTCGGTGGTGAGGACGTCCTTCAGCGCGAGCGGCACGCCGGCCAGCGGCGACGCAGGCGCGTTGCCGCCGGCGAGCCCCTCGTCGACCTTCGCAGCCGCGGCCAGCGCGCCCTCGGTGTCGACGTGCAGGAACGCGTGGATGTGGTCGTCGACCTCGGCGATCCGGTCCAGGTGGGCCTGCGTGACCTCGACCGCGGACACCTCACGCGCGTGGATCTTCTCCGCCAGCTCCGCGGCGGTCAGCTTGATGAGCTCGGTCACTGCTCTTCCCCCAGAATCCGCGGCACCCGGAAACGCCCGTCCTCGGCGGCCGGCGCACCGGCCAGCGCCTGCTGCTGCGAGAGCCCGGGGACGACGACGTCCTGTCGGAAGACGTTCGTCAGCGGCACGGCGTGCGAGGTGGGCGGCACGTCGTCGGCGGCGACCTCGCTCACCTTGGCCACCGAGTCCAGGATCTGGTCGAGCTGGCCGGCGAAGACGTCGAGTTCGTCGTCGGTCACGGCCAGCCTGGCCAGCTTCGCGAGGTGCGCGACCTCGTCTCGGGAAATGTTGGGCACGCGGGTGACTCCCGGGTTGTGCTGTGCGGGTTGTCTCGGAAGCTGCAAGTCTATGGTGGCGGCGCGGGCGGACTCGACTGGGTTACGCCCGGCGCAGGCAGGCTGCCGTCCGGCGACGCTCGCATCCCGCCCGGCGGACAGCAGGTCCCGCGAGCCGGGTGGGTCTGTCACAATCGGCGACCGGCATCGAGCGTCCCACGGCAAGGCTGGGACGCCAGAGGTGAGAGGGGCGCGTGGTGTCGTTCCTGATCCGGGTCCTCCTTCCGGACAGCCCGGGGACCCTCGGCGCGGTAGCCACGGCGCTCGGCACGGTAGGCGCCGACATCCTCAGCGTGGACGTCGTCGAGCGCGGCAGCGGAGTCGCCGTCGACGACCTGGTCGTCGAACTCCCGTCGGGCCGCCTGCCCGACGCGCTCATCACGGCGGCGGAGAGCGTCGAAGGCGTCGAAGTGGACGCGGTCCGTCCCTACGCGGGCGTCCTGGACACGCACCGGGAGCTCGAGCTGGTCGAGGAGATCGCGGCGCAGCCGAAGTCCGGCCTGGACATCCTCGCCGAGGGCGTCCCCCGCATCGTGCGCGCGGGCTGGGCGATGATCGTCGAGCACGCCGAGACCGGCGCGGTCCGCCTGGCTTCGTCGAGCGCGGCCCCGGAGACCCCGATCACGGACCTGCCCTGGCTGCCGCTCGAGCGCGCGACCGTCCTGGACAGCGAGGATGACTGGATTCCGGAGACGTGGAAGGAACTCGGCACCGAGCTGGCGGCGACCCCGCTCGGCAAACCGGGAAAGGCGCTGCTCGTCGCCCGCCCAGGCGGCCCGAACTTCCGCGCCGCCGAGGTCGCCCGCCTGGCCCACCTCGCCGGCATCGTCGCGGTCGTCCTCGACGGCTGAAACGGACCACGCCAAGTCGTCAAAAGGGACGAGCCCCTTCCGCGGGCTCGTCCCTTTGGCGACTACGCCCAGCTCAGACGTCGATCTGGTAGGCGATCAGCGTGACGTGCGGAAACGGCCGCCAGTCCCGGTCGGCCAGGCGCGCGAACCCGAGACGCTCATAGAGCCGGTGCGCGTTGTGCATCCGGTCGAGACTGCTCAGGACCACCTTGCGAAGCCCGAGGGCGCGAGCCCGATCGAACACCGCACCGACCAACGCGTCGCCGACACCACGGCCGCGCGCCGACGGCGCCACCGCCAGCATCCGGAACTCCAGCTCGCCCGGACGCGAGATCTCGGCGTATTCCGACCCCGGCTGCACGATCGTCACCGTGCCGACCACGGTGCCCGCCCGATCCACGGCCACGAGGACCTCGGCCGCCTCGACCCGCCGCGCGACATCACGCAGCGTCGCGTCGTAACCGACGTCGTCGGCCAAATGACCATCGGCTTCGTACGCCAGCACCGTGACCTCGCCCGCCGCGGCGTACTCTTCGGGCCGCGGCGGCCGGATCTCGACGTCACCCATCCGCATCCTCAGGTTCGCCCTCAGCAGTCTCGTCGCCGGCCGGCAGCGCCACCTCCTGCGCCGCCTCGGGCCCCTGCTCCAGCAGGACGCGGAAACCGGCTTCGTCCAGCACCGGCACCTTGAGCTGCACCGCCTTGTCGTACTTCGAACCAGGCGAATCCCCGACGACGACGAACGCGGTCTTCTTCGACACCGACCCGGCGGCCTTCCCGCCGCGGGCCATGATGACCTCCTTGGCCTCGTCGCGGGAGAAGCCATCGAGCGAACCCGTCACGACGATCGACAGGCCTTCGAGGTTGCGCGGGATCGAGTCGTCGCGCTCCTCCTCCATCCGCACGCCGGCGCGTCGCCACTTTTCGACGATCTCCCGGTGCCAGCCGACCTCGAACCACTCCCGCGTCGCGCGGGCGATGGTCGGGCCGACGCCGTCGACGTCCGCGAGCTCTTCCTCGGTCGCCTCCTCGATGCGCTCGATCGAGCCGAACTCCCGCGCCAGTGCCTGCGCCGCGGTCGGCCCGACGTGCCGGATCGACAAAGCGACCAGCACCTTCCACAACGGCCGGTCCTTCGCCACCTCCAGGTTGGCGAGCAGCTTTCGTGCGTTCGCCGACAACTCCCCGGCTTTGGTGCGGAACAGCTCGACCTCCGCGAGGCTGTCCTCATTCAGGTCGAAGACGTCACCCTCGTCGGCGATCACCCGGGCGTCGAGCAGCGCGGCCGCCGCCTCGTACCCGAGGACCTCGATGTCGAAGGCACCCCGCCCGGCGAGGCTGAACAGACGCTCCCGCAGCTGGGCAGGGCAGAAACGGCTGTTCGGGCAGCGGATGTCCTTGTCGCCTTCTTTCTGGTAGGCGAGCTCGGTGCCGCAGGCCGGGCAATGCGTGGGCATGACGAACTCGCGCTCGTCCCCGGTCCGGGCGTCCACCACGGGCCCGAGGACCTCGGGGATGACGTCACCGGCCTTCCGGATGACGATCCGGTCGCCGATCAGCACGCCCTTGCGCTTGACCTCTTCCTGGTTGTGCAGGGTGGCCCGCGCGACGGTGGACCCCGCGACCTTGACCGGCTCGGTCACGGCGAACGGGGTCACCCGGCCGGTCCGCCCGACGTTCACCTGGATGTCCAGCAGCGTCGTGATGGCTTCCTCGGGCGGGTATTTGTAGGCAATCGCCCACCGCGGCGCACGCGAAGTCGTGCCGAGCCGCCGCTGCAACGCCACTCTGTCGACTTTGATGACCACGCCGTCGATCTCGTGCTCGGCGTCGTGCCGATGTTCACCCCAGTAGGTGATGTGCGCGGTGAGTTCGTCCGCCGACGTCAGGACCTTGCTGTGGGGTGACACCGGCAAGCCCCACGCGGCCAGCGCGTCGTACGCCTCAGACTGACGCTGGGGCTCGAAGCCGTCGCGCTTGCCCAATCCGTGGCAGATCAGGCGCAGCCGCCGCTCGCGCGTGATCTTCGGGTCCTTCTGCCGCAGCGAGCCGGCCGCGGTGTTGCGCGGATTCGCATACGGCGGCTTCCCCGCTTCGACCATCTTCGCGTTCAGCTCAAGGAAGTCCTCGACGCGGAAGTAGACCTCGCCGCGCACCTCGACCAAGGCGGGCACCGGGAACTGGTCGGTGGCGGTCAAGGTCTCCGGGACCTGGTCGAGCGTGCGGACGTTGAGCGTGACGTCCTCGCCCGTCCGGCCATCGCCGCGGGTGAGAGCCCGCGTGAGGTGGCCGTTTTCGTACAGGAGGTTGATCGCCAGGCCGTCGATCTTCAGCTCGGCCAGGAACTCCGTCTGCCCGACCTCCTTCTCGACGCGCTCCACCCAGGCCAGGAACTCGTCGGGGTCGAACACGTTGTCCAGGCTGAGCATGCGCTCGAGGTGGTCGTACGCGGTGAACTCGGTCGAGAACGTGCCCCCGACCCGCTGGGTCGGCGAATCGGGCGTGACCAGGCCGGGGTACTCGTCCTCGATCTGCTGCAGTTCACCCAGCAGCTCGTCGAACTGCCCGTCGGAGATGATCGGCGAGTCCAGGACGTAGTAGCGGAACTGGTGGTTGCGCAGTTCCTCGGCGAGGGCGCCGTGCCGCTCACGCACATCGGCCGGGACGTCGGTCACGTCCTCGGCGGCCGCCACGCTCTGGTCCTGGGGAAGTTCGGTGCTGCTCACGGGTGGTAACCCTAGTCGGCGGTACCGACATTTTCGTCCTGGTCGCCGCCCAGCCCGCGGACCAGTTCACGGAACTCCAGAAGGGTGATCGCCCCAGCCGGCTCGGCCTCCGCGGTCTCGACGCGGCGTAACCGTTCGGCGGCCAGCCGTTCACCCAATGTCGCATCGAGCGGCAGGAAGGTCATGGTCTGCCGGGTGACGTCGTCGAGGTCGACGAACCCGGGATGGAAGACGGCGACGTCGACCACCTGCTCCGCGTCGTCCACCTGCGCGACGACCCGGACGTCGGCCAGCGCGATCCGGCGTTCTCCGAAGTTCACCGTCACCTCGGTCGGATCGGGCACGGGCGGCACGGAGTCGTGGTACTCCCAGATCGCGTCGTCGGGCGGCGCGGCGGCGCGCCAGGCGTCGGTGAACGGCCGCACCGCCGGATCCTCCTGACCGGTCACGACCAGGGCGTAGATCGCCTGACGACCACGCTCGAGCGAGAAGTGCAGCCGCGGGTGAAGGGCCTCGACCAGCCGGCAGAGCTCGTGCTCGACCCGGTGCGGCTCACCCTCGCCCAGCGCCGCGCTGACCATCGGCAGCAGCTCGAACCAGCCGTGCCAGAACGTCTCCGCGGCCGCCGCCGGATCCTCCGGCACAGGCTGCTCGGGCCACGCGGTGCGCGGGTCGGGCGGATCGGCGGTGGCGTTCTTGCGGCGGAACAGGCGCATGGTTACGGGCGATCCTCGTCTGGTCGGCTTCCCGGACACGCTACTTGGCGCCCGGAGCGGACGTCGGCGAGATGCCGGAATCCGTCACCAGCCTTCGGGCGGCTCGACGAAGGCTTTGCCGAGATCGCGCGTCAGCGAGAGGGCCCGGCGCATCCAGTCCGGCGTCGCGCCTGCGAGACCGCAGGCGGGCGTCGGCACCGCTCGTTCGGCGAGGACGCTGCGGTTGAAGCCGAGCCGGTCGGCCAGCCGGAAGGCCGGCTCCCCGACGTCCTTCAGACTCGGCGACGAGCCGGGAGCCGTTGCCGGAACCGCGCCGAGGAACAGCGTGGCGCCGCCGTCCCAGACTTCGCCGATCTCGTCGAGGAACGCAGCAGAGGCGCCATCGAGCGCGGCCAGGTCGAAGGCCAGCGCGTCCGCGCCGGCCTCACGCAGCAGGCCAAGGGGCGGTTTCGCGGCGCAGCAGTGCAGGACCACCGCCTGGCCGGTGATCCGCTTGGCGCCCTCGATCACGGTGGTGAGCAGCTGGCGCGCCTCGGGCGCCGGCACGGCCGGGACGGTCCCGTAGCCGGACGGCGTCGACAGGCCACCGGCCAGCACCGCGGGCAATGACGGCTCGTCGAACTGGACGACCACCGGCGCCCCGGCCCTGGCCTGCACCTCCGCGACATGCTCGGCGAGGCCGTCCAACAGGGACGACGTGAAGTCTCGCAAGGCGCCGCGGTCGGTGAGCACCCGATGTCCTCGCGGAAGCTCGATCCCGGCGCCGAGGGTCCACGGCCCGGCCAGCTGGACCTTGAAAACCGGCGGAGTGACCCCGGCCTTCTCCCGAGCCTCCTGCACGGCGTCGAGGTCCCAGCGGAGCAGGTCGACGGCCCGGCGGTACTCATGCCCTGGCCGGGCTGCGACGCGGTAGCCGCTCGGCACGACGTCGACGGCCAGGTCGACGAGCACTGCGGCAGTCCGGCCGAGCATGTCTGCTCCGACACCACGAGCCGGCAGCTCGGGCAGGTGCGGGAAGTCGGGCAGCTCCCCGAACACGACCGCCGCCGCCTCGGCAGGGTCGTCGCCCGGCATCGAGCCGATCGCCGTCGCGGCCCCGACGGGCCAGATTCGCTCGCTCACGACGACCGATTCTCGCCGACCACCAACCGCCGGCACCGACCGGGCTGGCGTACCGGCGCGCCAGGATGCGGACATTCACCGCATATCCGTTGGGCGACACCATGAGCGGGTTCGCACCGATAGGCTGACCGGCCATGACGAGTTCGCCACCGCAGCCGGGCTGGTACCCGGACGCGCGGGACCCCCGTCTGCATCGTTGGTGGGACGGCCAGGCCTGGACCGCCGACACCCGGCCCGCCTACCAGGCCCCGCCGCCGAGCGATTCCGAGCCGATCGAGCTGGACATCGAACGCGCCCACGACCCGGCCCGGATCCAGAACCAGGTCCACCGGGCGACACGCGGCCGAGGCGGCGCGCACAGCGGGGGCGGGACGCTGTTCACCGAGCCGGTCCTGGTGGTCAACCAGCGTGCGAAGCTGATCGAGATGGCCAACGAGTTCGGCGTCTTCGACCAGAACGGCAACCGGCTCGGCGGAGTCGTCGAGGTGGGCCAGAGCACGCTCAAGAAGGCGATCCGGCTCCTGACCAACTACGACCAGTACCTGACGCACAAGTTCGAGGTCCGCGACGCCAACCACAGCACCGTGCTCAAGGTGACCCGGCCGGCGAAGGTGTTCAAGTCGCGGTTCCTAGTCACCAGGGCCGACGAGACCCCGATCGGCGAGATCGTCCAGGAGAACGTCTTCGGGAAGATCCGGTTCGGCTTCATCGTCGACGGCCGGCCGGTCGGCGGGATCTTCGCGGAGAACTGGCGCGCCTGGAACTTCTCGATCCGCGACCACGCCGGCACCGAGGTCGCCCGGGTGACCAAGACCTGGGGCGGATTCCTCAAAGCAGCCTTCACCACGGCAGACAATTACGTCGTGGAGATCCCGAGCCCGCTGGCGGACCCGCTCGCCAGCATGGTGGTCGCTGCGGCCCTGACGATCGACACGGCCCTGAAGCAGGACACCGACTGATCGAGTGACCGGCGTCTCAGCCTCGCCCGGTGGACAGCGGGCCCGGCACGGCCCAGTGTGAAGAAAGGCCGGGACACCGCAGTCTCGCCGGGACGGAGGTCACCGTGGAACCGTTGCCGGAAAGCAGCGACAGGAACTGGACCGAGCCCGGAATCTACGCGGTCTCCGACGGCGTCTACCGCATCCCGTTGCCCCTGCCCAACGACGCCCTGCGCGCGGTCAACGTCTACGCGGTCACCGACGGCGAGAAGCTGGTCCTGGTCGACTCGGGCTGGGCCCTGACGGTGGCTCGCCAACAGCTCGCGGCCGCCCTCGGCGGGATCGGCGCCGAACTGGCCGACGTCAGCGAGTTCCTCGTCACCCACGTGCATCGCGACCACTATTCGCAGGCCGTGGTCCTCCGTCGCGAGTTCGGTTCGAAGATCGCCCTCGGCCAGGACGAGGAGCCATCGCTCAAGGCATCGGGCAATCCCGACCGGCTGCCGATGGAGGCTCAGGTCGACCTCTTGTTCCAAGCCGGAGCGAGCGAGGTCGTGGAAGCGCTGGCCCGGGAATTCGGCACGGATCGCCGGCACACCGAAGCCCACCTCTGGGAAGCACCTGACGAATGGCTGACACCGGGCCCCCGGCCAATCCTGCCCGGACGTGAGTTCGACGTCGTCGCCACTCCGGGACACACGGCCGGGCACGTCGTCTTCGTCGACGACACCGCCGGCCTGCTGTTCTCCGGTGACCACGTGCTGCCGCACATCACGCCCTCGATCGGGTTCCAACCCGTCCCGGCCGAGTTGCCGCTCAACGACTTCATCGGCTCTCTTCGCCTGGTGCGTGCCATGCCGGACCGCCGCATGCTTCCCGCGCACGGCCCCGTGTCCGAAAGCGTGCACACGCGGGTCGACGAACTGCTGGAACACCACCGGCAGCGCCTCGAGACAATAGGCGCCCAAATCGCCGCTGGCGCGACCAGTGCCTACGAAGCAGCGCACCGGATCGGGTGGACCCGCCGCAACCGCACACTGTCCGAAATGGACTCGTTCAACCAGATGCTCGCAGTGCTCGAAACCGCAGCGCACCTCGACCTCCTGGTGTCACAGGGCAAACTGACCGCCCAAGTCGCCGACGGAGTCCGGCGATACACCCTGCCTTGACGAACTCGCGGCGAGCACGGCGGGTAGCCGCCTCATAGCAGTTATGTCCGTCAGCCGGCCTCCTGCATACTGGGTTAAATGGATGTCATCAGACGCGCCCGAGCCACGGACATCGAGGCGCTCGTGCGCCTGTTCGGCGCATCGGGCGAACCGCTGGCAGCCGCGTTCCGGGAGCTGACGAACGACCCGCACGTCACGCTGGTCGTAGCGGAGGACGACAACGGCGTTGCCGGCACCGCCCAGCTGACGATGCTGCGAGGCCTCGCCTGGGACGGCGCGCCTCGCGGGCTGCTCGAAGGCATACGCGCCGCCCGGCGTGGGGTGACGAGCGCGCTTCTGACCTGGGGCATCGACGAAGCCCGGCGACGCGGATGCACCCGCATCCACCTCGACTCCGGCCTCAACCGCGGCGACCTGCGAGACTTCTACGCGCGCTTCGGATTCGAGTACAGCTACCAAGGATTCACCCGCGTCCTGTGATACTGACGCCGTGGCCGACTACACCATCCGCAGGGCGCAGCGTGACGACGTCGGCGCGATCGTGCGAATGCTGGCTGACGACCAGCTTGGCGCCACCCGGGACGATCCCCGCGACCTCGATCCGTACCTGCGCGCTTTCGACGAGATTGATGCCGATCCGAATCAGTATCTGGTAGTCGTCGTGTCAGACGGCGAGCCAGTCGGCACTCTGCAGCTGACGATCATCCCCGGCTTGGCCAGGCGCGGCGCACTTCGCGGTCAGATCGAAGCCGTGCGGATCCACGCCGACCATCGCGGCTCCGGGCTGGGCGCCGACCTCGTGCGCTGGGCGATCGACGAGTCGCGACGGCGCGGGTGCGCACTCGTGCAGCTCACCTCGGACGTCTCCAGAACGGACGCGCATCGGTTTTACGAGCGTATCGGATTCGTCCCTAGCCACACGGGATTCAAGCTCAAGTTCTGAACAATGAAGCCCACGACCAAGTTTCAACTGTCCACTTCGGATATTCCTCCTTCCGGGTGATCGACACGGACGTTCACGCACACGCGACGATCCCGAAACGATCGCGATAAGTCAAGCAAACGGCGCGAATGGACCGTTCGCGCCCTTTCGCTGACTTTCGTCCTGCGCTGTCGTACGGTCGGACCCATGACGTCTTCACAGCCAGTCCACCAACTCGTTCCTTCTACTGCTCCGGGAGCTGACAACGAACTTCCGTTGAGTCTGCGATCGTTCCGTGCCGACCCGAACTCGTTGCAGCAGATGGAAGACGGCCAGGTCGTCGATCTGATCCGTGATGCCGAAGCGGAGATCTCGAAGCTGCAAGCACTGCAGCTAAGAGCGATCGCGGATCTGAGCGTGCGCCGGAGACGGGCGCCCAGCGCGTCATCTGAAGTCGCGTTGGCCCTGTCCATAACGGAACACCGCGCCAGCGCCATCGTTTCCGCGGCCAACGCGTTGATCGCCCGGCTTCCCCGCATGCTCCACCTCATGGACGACGGTCGGCTCGACCTCTATCGCGCCATGAAGGTCACCGATGCAACGTCATGGCTGTCGGGAGATCACGTACGGGTCGTCGACGCGACGCTCGAGGACCGGGTTCCGGGACGCAATGCAACTCAGGTGCGCCGGGCCGCGGCCTACGCGGCGGCGAAGGTCGACCCCGAGGGCGCGGCGCTCCGGACCGAGCGAAAGCTCGTCGAGCGGCGGTTCTCCCTGCACCACCAGGACACCGGCGTGACCAACGTGTCGGTCAACAACGTACCGACCGAAAAGGCAACCGCCGCCTATGCCCGCATCGACCAGGCCGCCCGAGCGTTGAAGACCGCGGACGAGCCGCGAACGCTGGATCAGCTCCGAGCGGACGTCGCCATCGATCTGCTGCTCAGCGGCACCGGTGGTCCGGGCGCGCGCACCGAAGTCTTCCTGCACATCGACCTGGCCACCTACCTCGGCCTAGGCCAGTCTCCGGCGATGTTGGCCGGCCGTGGACCTATCGCGGCCGCGGTGGCGCGCCACATCATCAGCGGCGCCGACACGACGCTGCGACGCGTGCTCACCGACCCACGAACAGGTCAGGCGATCGAACTGTCTCCGAACCGCTACCCGGTTCAGCAAGACGAGTTCATTCGCGTCCGCGACCAGGAGTGCCGTCAACCCGGGTGCACTCGTCCCGCGCAGAACTGCGGGATCGAAGCGACTCGCACGAAGGGTGAGACCGAAGGGGCTGCCGACCAGCCGGTCACGTACTGCGCGCGACACCGCAAGCTGAAGGGACAGCCTGGCTGGGACTTCGAAGTCACCTCGGACGGCACCGTTAACGTCGCGACTCCGGCCGGGCATGTCCATTCGACTACACCACCGTCGGTGCACCCGGTCCGCCAACGGGTGCACCGATTCTGGAAGAGGCCAGGAAAGTAGCCGACGGTCAGCGAGTGCCGGAGATCTTCGCGCTGCCCAGGACGACGTCTCCGCCTTCAGAATCGGGGCGGTAGAGGACAACGACCTGGCCAGGTGCAACTCCCCGCAGAGGCTCGCGCAAATGCACAGTCATGGTGTCGGCATCCACCTCGGCAACCGCGTCCACGATGCCTCCGTGGGCCCGCACCTGGATCACGCACTCGGTGGGTTCGGTCAGCGGCCGGCCGCTGGGCCAGATCGCCCGGTCAGCCTCGATCACCTTGACGCCGAGCCCAGCCACGGAGCCGACCTTGACGGACCCGGACACCGGCTCGAGTGAAAGGACATACCGAGGGCGGCCGTCCGGGGCAGGAGCATCGATCCCGAGCCCCTTGCGCTGCCCGACCGTGAATCCGTGCACGCCGGTGTGCCGGCCTAGGACCGCACCCGTCTCCGCGTCTACGAGCTCGCCCGGACGCTGCCCCAGCCGGTTCTCCAAGAACTTCTTGGTGTCGCCGTCCGGGATGAAGCAGATGTCGTGGCTGTCCGGCTTGTTGGCAACGGAGAGGCCTCGTCGCTCGGCTTCGGCCCGAACGTCCGTCTTCCAGGAGTCGCCGAGGGGGAACATGGCGTGCCTGAGCTGCTCCGCGGTCAACGAGGCGAGGACGTACGACTGGTCCTTGCCGCTGTCCGCGCTACGGCGCAACTCCGGCACACCATCCTCCACGGAGAGGCGCGCATAATGGCCGGTCGCGACCGCGTCGAAGCCCAGTGCCATCGCCTTCTCGAGAAGCGCCTCGAACTTAATCTTCTCGTTGCAGGTGACACATGGATTGGGCGTACGTCCGGCGGCGTATTCGCCGACGAAGGTCTCGACGACCTCTTCGGTGAAGCGCTCGGCGAAATCCCAGATGTAGAACGGGATTCCGAGGATGTCCGCGGCTCGCCGGGCGTCGTGTGAGTCTTCGATCGTGCAGCAGCCGCGCGAGCCGGTACGCAATGTTCCCGGCTTGGCCGACAGGGCCAGGTGCACACCGACGACGTCGTGCCCGGCGTCGACCGCGCGCGCCGCGGCCACCGCCGAATCCACTCCTCCGCTCATCGCGGCCAAAACCCGCATTGCCTTACACCTCTTGCTTCTGAGTCTGCTTGCGCATTCCGGCGAGGCCGGCCTGCCGGGCGCGCATCACGACGCCGCCGATCTCCGCGGCGACCGCCTCGACGTCCGCGGCAGTGGATGTGTGGCCAAGGGAGAATCGAAGTGAACCGCGGGCAGCTGCCGGATCGGCTCCCATGGCGAGCAGCACGTGGCTGGGCTGGGCGACGCCTGCAGTGCAGGCAGACCCCGTCGAACATTCGATGCCCTTGGCGTCGAGCAACATCAGGAGACTGTCGCCGGCGCACCCCGGGAATGTGAAGTGGGCGTGGCTGGGCAGCCTTTCACCGTCTCCACCGTTGAGGAGAACGTCCGGTACCTCGCGCCGAATGGCCTCGACAAGGCCATCCCGTAGTTCCTCGACTCGCTTCGCATATTCAGCTCGGGTTGCGACGCTGATCCGGACCGCAGCCGCGAAACCCGCGATCGCCGGGACGTCCAGGGTGCCGGAACGGACGCTGCGTTCCTGGCCGCCGCCGTGCAGCAGGGGCACACACGGAGTGTCGCGGCCGAGGAGAAGGGCTCCCACTCCGAAGGGGCCTCCGAGCTTGTGGCCGGTCAAGGTGAGGGCCGAGGCGCCGCTGGCCGCGAAGTCGACCGGAACGGCGCCGACCGCCTGGACCGCGTCCGTGTGGAACGGGATGTCGAATTCGGCGCAAACTGCCGCGAGCTCGGCGATCGGGTTGATCGTGCCGACCTCGTTGTTCGCCCACATCACGGTGGCCAAAGCCACCGATTCCGGGTCCTCGACGATGGCTGCTCGGAGGACGTCAGGCGAGACTCGTCCTTGGCTGTCCACGTCCAGCAGGACGACCTCAGCGCCGCTGTGAGTTTCGAGCCATTCGACGGTGTCCAGCACAGCGTGGTGCTCCGCGGCGCCGCACAGGATTCGGCGGCGTTGCTGGTGGTCGTCGTCGTGCCGGGCCCAGAAGATGCCCTTGATCGCGAGATTGTCGCTCTCGGTGCCGCCGCCGGTGAAGATTACTTCGGAGGGGCGGGCGCCCAGCGCGTCCGCGATGGTTTCGCGGGCTTCCTCGACCATGCGGCGGGCCCGGCGGCCCGACGAGTGCAGCGCCGAGGCGTTGCCCACGGTGGACAGCGCCTCGGTCATCGCCGCTATGGCTTCGGGCAACATCGGGGTGGTTGCCGCGTGGTCGAGATAGGTCATCGCCTCTTCAGGGTAGTCCGCTCCAGCGCGTGACGAAGCCCACCCTGGCTCTCGAAGTGGCCTGTCACACCTTCGACGGCCACCGTCCGGTCAAGCGGACGCCCACCAGCGCGAGCGCCACCAAGGCCACTGTGAGCAGGGCCATCGCCGGTGATGGGTCGAGCACCGAGCCGACCAGGCCCAGCAGGACGCCGCCCAAGCCGATGAGCAGCGCCGAGCCGACCCAGTCGGCGAGCTGCATCGCCGAGGTGTTGAATCCGCGCTCGCCTTCGGGTGAGTAGCGGAGCAGGAGGACCGAGATGGCGGGCATTGCGATTCCCATGCCGGCGCCGCCGACCGCGCAGGCCGCGAACGCCACCCAGCCGGGGAACCACGGCTGCGAGACCAGGCCGAAGAAGACGAGGCCCGCTGCGACCAGCCAGAAGCCTGTGCGCAGGGAGGCCTCCCTCGACCAGTTGAGGTACCGGCCCTGCGCCGCCGACGCTGCGGACCAGCCCAAAGCCGTGATTGTCAGCGGGAGGCCGGCGAGAGCCGGGCTGTAGCCGTGGACCGCGCTCATCGTCAGAGGCAGGTACGCCTCCATCCCCGCGTACGCGCCGGCGATCAGGGCGCGGGAGGCGACGACCGTCGGCAGGCCGGGGCGGGCGGTCAACGCTCCCACCGGCAGCAGCGTCCGGAGGGCGTAGGCCAGCGCGATGAGGCCGACCGTGCCGTAGCCGAGCGCGACGAACGACTGGTGCTGGGCCGCCCACGTCAACGCTGCGACGCCCAGCGCGGCGATGATCGCCTGGGGCACGCTTGCCCGCCGTCCGTCCGGTGCCGGTGCGTGGGCCGGTAGGCGGCGGACGACCACCGCCAGCATGAGGACGCCGATGGCCACCAGGGGGACCAGGCCGAGGAAGACCCAGCGCCAGCCGATGCTGACCGTCACCACTCCGGCCACCGAAGGGCCGATCACCGCCGGGAGGACCCAGGCTGCGGCGTTCGCCGCGTAGATGACCGGGCGTTCGTGGTCGGTGAATGTCAACGCGATCAGGAGGGAGACCGAGACCAGGAGCAGTCCCGAGCCGAAGCCCTGGAGGGCGCGGCCGAGGAGGAACGTCGGCATTCCGGTTGCCGTTCCCGCGACCACGAGGCCGGCCGCGAACAGCAACGGCCCTGCGAGCAGGGCCGGCGCCGGGCCTCGGCGGTCGCCGATCCGGCCTGACAGCACCGTGGCGACCACGCTGGAAATCAGGAAGATCGTGAACGGCCACGAATAGAGCGACAACCCGTGGAGGTCCGCCACGAGGGTCGGCATCGCCGTCGCCACGCCCATGCTTTCGAACGCGACCAACGTGACCACCAGCAGCAGCGCGATCGTGGTCAGCCGGTGTTCCGCGCTCCAGAGCACGCTGCGGCGACGGGGTGTCGAGTCGGTCGTCGAGGCCATGATCAGCAGCGTGCAACCTCCAGTCCGCTGGAGGTCAAGGCGGTTCAGGCGGACCGGTGGGCCACCGGTTCCAGTGGCAGGTCGCGGGCGAGCGCGGCCGCCTCGCCGCGGGAGCTCACGTCCAGCTTGTCGAGGATGTTGCGGACGTGGAACTTGACCGTGTGCTCGCTCAGCTGCAGCTGCTCGGCGATCTGCCGGTTGCGCAGGCCCTGCGAGATACCCGACAGCACCTCGAGTTCACGCGGGTTGAGCCGGTCGAGCGGGCGCAGGTCCGGCGGCTCGGCCACGCCGAGCGGGAGGACCGCGGTGACCGTCGTGCCCCAGCCCGGCACCGCGTCGACCTCCCAGTCGCCGCCGAGGGCTGTGAGGCGCTCGGTCAGGCGGCGGGGCGGGACCGCGTCCGCTACCTCCGGGGCGTCGTCGCGGACCGTGATCCGCAGCAGCGATCCGTCCACGCGCCAGGACGCCCGCAGGCGTGTGGTCGTGGGGCGGTCCAAGGCGCCGAGCACGAGGCCGCGGGTCAGGGTCCGGGCCGTGTGGGCGATGTCCTGCGGGAGGGACGCCTCGCCGACGGGTGCGGGCAGGTCGACGTCGACTTCCGTGTGCCAGACCAGGTCGGCCAGCTGGGTCTTGAGGACCTCGAACGCCGCGTCCACCTGCTCCGCGGACAGGACCTCGTCGCGGTCGACGACGCCTTTGAGCTCGAGCAGCGCGGCGGCAGCCACGTCGATCGCGGTGCGACGGGCGACGACGTCGGACAGCCGACCCGAGCGGAGCACCGCCAGGATGGTGGCCAGGGTCGCCGCGTGCGTCTGGCCGAGGTCGGTGATCGCGTGGGCGCGTGCGGAGGCTGCCGCGAGGCTGCCGGCCAGGACGTCCGGGCCGGGGTCCAGCGCGCGCTGTCCCGCGTCGGTGCTGACGATGTGCCACAGCCGGGCCGCCAGCTCCAGCTCCGCAGCCGGCGGCTCTGCGGCCTCCGGGACCACGGCGAGCACCGCGCCCTGGCCGATGGCCGGTGCCGCAGCGAGCAGGACGAGACGGCGTTCGACGCCGCCGAGCACGGCGTCGATCACCAGGGCCTTGCCCGGCTCGCTGCGGTCGGCCAGCCTCTGCAGCTCGACGCTGGTCACGGCGTGGGTGATCGTTTCGTCGCCGATGACCTTGAGGGGGCTGCGGGGACAGTCGCCCGTCTGCATCGCGACCGCGCGGTGCGGGACCAGCTTGCCCAGTTCGGCGGAAAACCGGCTGAGCAGCTGGGGCCGTGGCGCCGACAGCACCTGCTCGACGACGTCCAGCACGTGTCGCGGATCCGACCAGGAAGCGTCCATGGCGTCCAAGGTAGGCGCGTCCACGATCGGGCGACCTGCTCGTCCGGCTAGTGAACACTGCTCGTCCGGGCGGTTCGCCGGTCCCGCCGGGCGAGTTGACTTCCCGGGGAGGACATTCGAAGGGTCACCGACCAAGGAGCGAGAAACCACCATGCGAGCGATCACCTTCTCCGCGTACGGCGGGCCGGACGTTCTGCAGCTGTCCGAGGTGCCGGTGCCGGAGCCCGGCCCGGGGCAGGTGCGGCTGGCCGTCCGGGCCGCCGGGATCAACCCGATCGACTGGAAGATCCGCTCGGGCGCCATGCAGCAGAACTTCCAGGTCGCTTTCCCGCACACCCCCGGTCTCGAGGTGGCCGGTGTCGTCGACGCCGTCGGCGAGGGCGCGGACTTCGCCGTCGGTGACGAGGTGTTCGGCTGGTCCGAAACCGGCGCCTACGCCGAGTACGCGCTGGCGAAGACCCTCGCGCCGAAGCCCGCGAGCATCTCGTGGGCGGACGCGGCGGCCCTGCCGGTCGCCGGTGAGACAGCGCTTCGCGTCCTCGGGCTGCTCGAGGTCCGCGAAGGGGAAACGCTGCTGATCCACGGCGCCAGTGGCACGGTCGGCCGGTTCGCCGCGCAGGTGGCCGTGGCGCAGGGGGTGACCGTCATCGGCACCGCCGGCAGCCGGAACCTCGACGATCTGAAGTCGCTCGGCGTCGTGCCGGTGCAGTACGGCGACGGCTGGCTGGAGCGGGTCCGGCAGGCCGCGTCCGGGCCGGTGGATGCCGTGTTCGATGCCGCCGGGCACGGTGTGCTGCCCGGTTCGGTCGAATTGCGGGGCACGAAGGACCGGGTCGTCACCATCGCCGACAGTGCGGCCTTCGAGCTGGGCATTCCGTTCTCGAGCGGCGGCGAGCAGTCGCGTGAGGTGCTGACCGGGATCGCCGGCTGGGTGACCGAACGCGGCGTCGGGATCGCGCAGGGCAAGAGCTACCCGCTGGCCGAGGCGGCCGCCGCGCAGGTCGAGAGCGAGGATGGGCACCCGGGCGGGAAGCTCACGCTCGCTGTCGGCTGAATCGGTGACATCGTGAACGGGCCCGGCGCCGGATTCCGGTGACGGGCCTGTTCACGCTTCCGCGCCGGAGCTGCGGACTGCTGACGGCGAATGCCTCGGATCCACGCCGGTCGCCGGGTCTCGGCGGCCGGCTCGTTCGGAACAAGACCACGTCCCAACCCGGGCCTGCCGCCGGATCGCGGCGGCAGGGCCCGGATCACTTCGCGGGAGGCGAAGCCAACGGTGCCGGCGGGCGGCTCGGCGTGCGGCGCTTCCGCTGTGCCGGGATCTGCACCGTGCCCAGCGCGGAGTGGACCGCCGCTTCGGCGAGGGCGGCCAGTTCGCGGCGGTTCTCGGCGCGGCCGGGGGCGATTTCCGGGCAGATGTGGATCTCGAGGACCAGGCCGCGCAGGGCCGCGACCCGGCGCAGGGACGCGATCAGGGACTCCGGGCCGATGAACGCCGGGCGGCTGGTCTCGCGGCCGTCGGCGAGGCGGTAGCGCAACGCGATCGGGCGGACCGGGACGCCGCCGTCGATGGCCGCCTGGAACGTCGCCGTCGTGAAGTGGCCCGAGGCCAGGCCGCACCACGTCGTGCCCTCCGGGGTCACGCTCACCAGTGAGCCCGTCCGGAGTGCGTCGGCCACTGACGCCATCGTGGCCGGCAGGGTCGTCAGCCGTTCGCGGTCCAGGAAGATGCTGCCGCCGCGGCGGACCAGGCCGCCGAGGACCGGCCAGCCCGCGATCTCCTTCTTGGCCAGCGCACGCATCGGGCGCAACGCGTTGATCGCGACGATGTCCAGCCAGGAAATGTGGTTGTTGACCACCAATGCGCCACGGCCGGCCGGCGCGGTCAGGAAGTCGGCGCCGCCGCGGATGTCGAGGCGGATGCCGAACGCGCGGAGCATGCCGCGGAAGATCAGCCGCAGGAGGCGTTCGCGGCCCGGGGCGACCAGGAGCAGGGGCGCGGACAGCAGCGCCGCGAGAACGACGGAGATCGCGGCCGCGAAGCGCAGGACGCGGCGCGGGAGGCCGACCACCGGGTCGTCGGTGGTGAGGCAGCCGTCGCCGCACGGCGACGTCGGCATCCAGGCGTGGCTCATGCCTGAGCTCCGAGGAAGAACTTCAGGTAGCGCTCGTCGACGTTGTGCAGATCGAGCAGGACGAAGAAGTCCGCGACGCCGAAGTCGGCGTCGAGCGCGGGCGGCCCGCAGACCTTGGCGCCGAGGCGGACGTAACCCTTGATCAGCGGCGGCAGCGTCGACCGCGCCGGGCGCTCGATGCCCGAGGCATCCCAGGGGATCAGCGGCGTTACGCGCGTGCCCTCGTCGGAGTAATGCTTGGTGCGCAGGACGTCCCACACGCCGGCGGCGAAGGAGCCGTCGCCGGACAGCGGGACCGAGGCGCAGCCGGCGAGGTAGCGGTGGCCGGAAAGCAGCATGTAGCGGGCGATCCCGGCCCAGACGAGGCTGACGACGGCGCCGCTGCGGTGGTCCGGGTGGACGCAGGACCGGCCGGTCTCGACCAGGGACGGCCGCAGGCCGGCGAGGGCGCTCAGGTCGAATTCGCTGTCGGCGTACAGCTTCCCGGCCTGGGCGGCGCGTTCCGGCGGCAGCATCCGGTAGCAGCCGACGATGTCGCCCGTGTTGTCGTCGCGGACCACGAGGTGGTCGCAGAACTCGTCGAACTCGTCGACGTCGAGACCGGGGCGCGGGGAGTGCAGCCGCGCCCCCATTTCCTCGGCGAAAACCCGGTGCCGCAGTTTCTGCGCGGCGACCACTTCGTCGTTCGCGTGCGCGACGAGAAGCGAGTACCGGGGGGCGTCGGCGGGGAGCTGGGCACCCGCCTGATCAGTGCTGACGAGGAGCTGTGACGTCGTCATGGTCAAGGTGTACCTGCGCGGAGGAAGCCGCGGAGAGTGCGATCCGATGACCGATTAGTGCATGTTCGGTGAATGGCGGGTTCTCAGGCTCTTCTCAGGTCCCGAAAACGCGCGAAGGGCCTTCCGGGAGCTCCCGGAAGGCCCTTCGGACCAGGACTCAGCCCTTGCGCTTCTCGACCGCTTCGGTCAGCTGCGGCGCGACGTTGAACAGGTCCCCGACGATGCCGAAGTCGGCGATCTCGAAGATCGGCGCCTCGGCGTCCTTGTTGACGGCGATGATCGTCTTCGACGTCTGCATGCCGGCGCGGTGCTGGATCGCGCCGGAGATGCCGAGCGCGATGTACAGCTGCGGCGACACGGTCTTGCCGGTCTGGCCCACCTGGAACTGCGCCGGGTAGTAGCCGGAGTCGACCGCGGCACGCGACGCGCCGACAGCCGCGCCGAGGGCGTCGGCCAGCTTCTCGACGACGTCGAACTTCTCCGCCGAGCCGACGCCGCGGCCACCGGAGACCACGATCGAGGCCTCGGTCAGCTCGGGACGATCACCGCCGGTCACCGGCTCGACGCCGGTGATGCGAGTCGCCTTCGCCGCGTCGACGGCGGGGATCTCGACGGTCTCCTCGGCCGCCGCGCCCTCGGCCGGCTCGGCCTCGACCGCGCCCGGGCGGATGGAGACGACCGGCGCGCCCTTGGCGGACTTCGACTTGACGGAGAACGCGCCACCGAAGATGGACTGGTCGATGACACCGTCGCCGTTGACGCCCACGGCGTCGTAGATCAGGCCGGAGCCCAGACGCACGGCCAGGCGGGCGGCGACCTCCTTGCCCTCACCGCTGGCGGTGACGAGCACGGCGGCCGGGGACGCCTGCTGCGCGAGCGCGGCAAGCACGTCCACCTTGGGCGTGACCAGGTAGTTCGCGGCTTCGTCGCCTTCCGCGACATACACCTTGGCGGCGCCGTGCGACGCCAGCGCCTGCTTCGCCTTGGCGGCGGTCCCGGTCGGGCCGACGACGACGGCCGACGGCTCGCCGAGGGCGCGGGCGGCGGTCAGCAGCTCGAGCGTGACCTTCTTGACCTCACCGTCGACGTGGTCGACGAGGACGAGTACTTCAGCCATGGTTCTTGTTCCTCCTCGAAGAGCCGTTGTCAGATGAGCTTCTGGCCGACCAGGTACTCGGCGACCTTGGTGCCGCCGTCGCCCTCGTCCTCGACCTTCTCGCCGGCGGTGCGCGGCGGCTTCGGCGAGGATTCGGTCACGGTGGACCACGCGTTGCCGAGGCCGACCTCGCCCGCGTCGACGCCCAGGTCGGCGATGGTGAACTTCTCGACCGGCTTCTTCTTCGCGGCCATGATGCCCTTGAACGACGGGTAGCGCGGCTCGTTGATCTTCTCGCCGACGCTCACGATCGCGGGCAGGCTCGCCTCGAGGTGGGTGAGGCCGTCTTCGGTCTCGCGGGTGGCCTTGATCGTCGTGCCGTCGACGGTCAGCTCGCGCACGTAGGTGACCTGCGGCAGGCCCAGCAGCTCGGCGAGGATGGCCGGGATGGCGCCACCGCGGCCGTCGGACGACTCGTTGCCGGCGATGACCAGGTCGAAGCCCTCGACCTTGCCGATGGCGGCGGCGAGGACCTTCGCGGTCGCGATCGCGTCGGAGCCGTGCAGCGCCTCGTCGGAGACGTGGATGGCCTTGTCGGCGCCCATCGACAGCGCCTTGCGGATGGCGTCGGTCGCGCGGTCCGGGCCCACCGAGATCACGGTGACCTCGCCCTCGCCGGCTTCCTTGATCTTCAGCGCTTCTTCGACGGCCTTCTCGTTGATCTCGTCGAGCACGGCGTCGGCGGATTCGCGGTCAAGGGTGTGGTCGGACCCGTTGAGCTTCCGCTCCGAGTAGGTGTCCGGTACCTGCTTGACCAGGACGACGATGTTGGTCATGGGTCTGCTTCGACCTCCCGGTTCGTGGCCCGCGGTCGACCACGGGACAGTGCTCTACTGGCCGGTAGATTAGGGCCGATCGGCGTGTAACACCCGCCGAGGTGACGCCTTTCACCTGGATGCGCAATCTATTGGGACGATTGTCCCGGTAGTCGACCGGCTACCCCACCCGAACTGCCGTTCGTCCGATCGGACCAACCACGGCCTACTCGCGGTGGGTGTCAGGCATTAACCTCCCCGACCATGCCCGCGCGCATCGCCGTCATCACCGACTCGAGCTCCTGCTTGCCCGACCTCGTCGCCGCTCGCTGGGCGATCGGGGTCGTCCAGATCCAGATGAGCCTGGGGAACCACCACTACGACGACGAAAACCGTTTCGACCGCGGCGAGGTGATCGACGCGATGAGATCCGGCCGGGTGATCACCACCGCGCCCCCGGATCCGGGGGCTTTCTTCTGGACCTACCAGGAAGCGGCGGCCTCGGGCGCGACCGCGATCGTCAGCATCCACATCTCCGGCCGCATGTCCGACACCGTCCGCGCGGCCCGGGAGGCCGCCCAGCAGGTCCGCATCCCGGTGCACGTCCTCGACAGCCGGACCACCGGCATGAGCCTGGGCTTCGCCGTCGTCTCCGCCGCCCGGGCCGCGGCGGCCGGCGCGGACGCCACCCGCGTCATCGAAGCCGCCGAGCGCCGGTGCACGACGAGCACCGAGTTCATCTACGTCGACACGCTGGAGTACCTGCGCCGCGGCGGCCGGATCGGCGCCGCGCAGGCCATGCTCGGCAGCGCGTTCTCGATCAAGCCGCTGCTCACGGTCAAGGACGGCGAGGTCGCGCCGCTCGCCCGGGTGCCCGGGACGAGGCGCGCGCTGGCGAAGATGGTCGATCTCGCGGTCAAGAAGTCCGGCGGGTTCCGCGCCGACATCGCCGTGACCCGGTTCGGCGCCAGCGACCACGAGCTGGAGATCGGCAGGCAGATCGAACGCCGTGTGCCGGCGATGGTCGAGAGCATGGTCGTCGAGGCGAGCACGGTCATCGGCGCGCACCTCGGCCCCGGCGCGCTCGGCATCACCGTGTCGCCGGTGGGCTGATCCGCCGGCCCGGGATCGCCAGCACCACGAGCGGGACCACGACGCCCAGGGCGGTCGTCGCAACGATCAGCACCTGGTCGATCCGGTCGAAGTGCGCCACGTGGCCGAGGTGGTAGAGGAAGTGCGGCAGGCCGAACAGCAGCCCGGCCGCGCCGGCGAGCCGCGCCACGGCTGTGGTGCCGATCACGGCGGCACCGATCAGGAGCGCGGCGAGGGTCAGGTTGAGGCCGCCGAAGTCGCGCAGGAGGTGCTCGTTGAAGGGCCCGTCCATCGCCACCCAGCCCGTGCGGAAGCCGGGAAAATCCTGGTAGAAGCCGGTCGGCGAGACCAGTGGCCAAGTTCCGACCACGGCCTCGACGAGGCCGAAGACGACGAGCAGTACACGGGTGATGGTCCGTTGCATGACGACGGAACGAGACGGCGGTGCCGGACGTGACACCGCTAGGGTCGCGGAGGTGACCACCCCAGCCACCCGGGCCGAGGCGCTGCACCTGACCGGCGAGCGGACCGTCCCCGGCATCGCCGCCGAGAACTACTGGTTCCGCCGCCACGAAGCCGCGTACCTCGCCCTGCTCCCCCACTGCGCGGACGCGACGGTGCTCGAAGCCGGCTGCGGCGAGGGCTACGGGGCCGGGCTCATCGCCACCACGGCCCGCCGGGTGCTCGCCCTCGACTACGACGTCCCGACCACCGAGCACGTCGCCCGCCGCTACCCCGAGGTCGGCGTCGCGCGGGCGAACCTGGCGTTCCTGCCGCTGCGGGACGCCGTCGTCGACGTCGTGGCGAACTTCCAGGTCATCGAGCACCTGTGGGATCAGGCCGGATTCCTCGCCGAGTGCCACCGGGTTTTGAAGCCGGGTGGCCGGCTTTTGGTCACCACTCCCAACCGGCTGACCTTCACCCCGGACAGTGACACGCCCCTCAACCCCTTCCACACCCGCGAGCTGGCACCGTCCGAACTGGCCGAATTGCTCACCGGTGCCGGGTTCGCCGTCGAAACGCTGCACGGGCTCCACCACGGCGAGGCCGTGCGCGCGCTCGACGAGCGGTACGGCGGTTCGATCATCGACGCCCAGCTCGACGTGGTCATGGGCAAGCTGCCGGGCCAGGCGGTGTGGCCGGAGGCGCTGCTCGCCGACGTCGCCGCGATCGAGGCCACGGGCTTCGACATCCACGGCGACGACCTCGACGCGAGCCTCGACCTGATCGCCGTGGCGGTGCGCCGATGAGCGAAGGGACTTTCTGCCTCGTCGTGCACAGCCACCTGCCGTGGCTGCCGCACCACGGCACCTGGCCGGTCGGCGAGGAATGGCTGTACCAGGCGTGGGCGCACTCCTACCTGCCGATGGTGGAGTTGCTGGAGCGCTTCGCCGACGAAGGTCGCCGAGACGTCCTGACGCTCGGTGTCACGCCGGTGCTGGCCGCGCAGCTCGACGATCCGTACAGCATCCGCGCGTTCCACGAGTGGCTCGGCCACTGGCAGTTGCGCGCGCAGCACGCGTCGACGCTGTGGCACGGCGACCCGCTGCTGCGCGAGCTCGCCGCGGCCGAACACCGGACTGCGGTCCGCGCGGCCGAAGAACTCGGCACGCGCTGGCGGCACGGGTTCTCGCCGATCCTTCGTTCGCTGGTCGACAACTCGACGATCGAGCTGCTCGGCGGCCCGCTCGCCCACCCGTTCCAGCCGCTGCTGGATCCGCGGGTGCGGGAGTTCGCCCTGAACGCCGGTCTCGCCGACACGGCGTTGCGCCTCGGGACGCGGCCCGAGGGGATCTGGGCGCCGGAGTGCGGCTACGCGCCCGGTATGGAAAACGGCTACGCGGCGGCGGGCGTGCGGCGGTTCATGGTCGACGGGCCGTCGCTGCGCGGCGAGACCTGGGCGGCGCGGCCGGTCGGCGACAGCGACGTGGTCGCTTTCGGACGAGACCTCGAAGTCACCTACCGCGTCTGGTCGCCGAAGGCCGGCTACCCCGGCCACGCCGCCTACCGCGACTTCCACACCTGGCAGCACGAGGTCGGGCTCAAGGCGGCGCGGGTCACCGGCAAGACGGTCGAGCCACAGGACAAGGCGCCCTACGATCCGGCGCTCGCCGCCGACGTGCTGGGGACGCACGTCAAGGACTTCGTCGAGACGGTCGTGACGCGGCTTCGCTCGCTGAAGCAGCGACACGGGCGTGAGGCACTCGTGGTCGCCGCGTACGACACGGAACTCTTCGGGCACTGGTGGCACGAAGGACCGGCGTGGCTCGAGGGTGTGCTTCGCGCGCTGCCGGAGGCCGGCGTGCGGGTGACGACGCTGAAGGGCGCGCTGGAAGCCGGGCACGTCGGCGAGCCGATCGACCTGCCGTCGTCGTCGTGGGGTTCGGGCAAGGACTGGCGCGTCTGGGACGGCGAGCAGGTCAAGGACATGGTCGCCGCCAACGCCGGCCTGCAGGAGCGGCTGCTCGACCTCGTCGCCGGTTTGGCGACCACGGCCCGCGACACCGTCGCCGACCAGGCCGTCGCCGAGGCGATGCTGGCGCTGGAGAGCGACTGGGCGTTCATGGTCACGAAGGACTCGGCCGCGGACTACGCGCGTCGTCGCGCGGCGGTCCACACCGAGCGTTTCGACGCGCTGGCCGATTTGCTGCGACGCGGCGACCGCGCGCGGGCGGCTCAGCTGGCCGCGGCCTACCGCGCCGACGACGGACCGTTCGGGCACCTCGACGCCCGGGCGCTGAAGCACGACTGAAGGGACCTTCATGGGGATCCACGAAATTCCGGTCAAGACCCTCGACGGGCAGGACAGCTCGCTGGGTTCGCTCGCCGGCAAGGCGCTGCTCGTGGTCAACGTCGCGTCGAAGTGCGGCCTGACCCCGCAGTACTCCGGCCTCGAACGGCTCCAGGAACGCTTCGGCGGCCAGGGCTTCTCCGTGGTCGGTTTTCCGTGCAACCAGTTCGCCGGGCAGGAGCCGGGCAGCGCGGAGGAGATCCAGACGTTCTGCTCGACGACCTACGGCGTGACGTTCCCGCTGTTCGAGAAGATCGACGTCAACGGCGAGGGCCGGCACCCGTTGTACGCGGAACTGACCAAGACGGCCGACGCCGACGGTGAGACCGGCGACGTCCAGTGGAACTTCGAGAAGTTCCTGGTCGGCGCGGACGGCGAGGTCCTCGCGCGGTTCCGGCCGCGGACCGAGCCCGAGGACGAAAAGGTCGTCAAGGCCATCGAGGCCGCTCTGCCGGCGTGAGGCAGCGGTGCCGCGCCGGGCCCTTCGCCCGGCGCGGCGCTCGTCCGGCGACGACGCCGTCGACAGGGGCGGGTCGAGGCGGCGCCAGGAGGCAGTCATCCCGGCCCATGCCGGCAGATCGGCACAGTGATCGGGATCACATGTGAACGGTCCGCCGACACGGGCCCGACCGGGGTTTCCGACTCGCGAGTAACCTCTGCCCATGCGTGTGCTGATGCTGTCCTGGGAGTACCCGCCCGTGGCCATCGGGGGCCTGGCCCGGCACGTCCACGCGCTCGCCACCCATCTCGCCCGCCAGGGCCACGACGTCGTGGTGCTCTGCCGGCACGCCGCGGGCACCGACGCCGGGACGCACCCGCGCAGCGACCGCGTCGTCGAGGGCGTGCGGATCATCCGGGTCGCCGAGGACCCGATGCACGTGACGTTCGAACGGGACCTCGTCGCCTGGACGCTGGCCATGGGGCACGCCATGATCCGCGCCGCGCAGGACCTGCTGCGCACCTGGCAGCCTGACGTCGTCCACGCACACGACTGGCTCGTCGCCCACCCGGCCATCGCGATCGCCGAGGCCGCGCGGGTGCCCCTGGTCGGCACCATCCACGCGACCGAGGCCGGGCGGCACTCCGGCTGGCTGTCGCACCCGCTGAACCAGCAGGTTCACTCGGTCGAGTGGTGGCTGGCGAACCGCGCCGATGCGGTGATCACCTGCTCGCAGGCCATGCGCCGGGAGGTCGCACACCTCTTCGAGATCGAGGCGGCCGACGTCACGGTCATCCACAACGGCATCGAAGAACGCGGCTGGCAGGTGCCCGCGGACGAGATCGCGCACGCCCGGGAGGTCTACAGCCCGGCCGGGGCGCCGCTGTTGCTCTATTTCGGACGGCTCGAGTGGGAGAAGGGCGTGCAGGACCTGCTCGCCGCCCTCCCCCGCATCCGGCGCCGTCACCCCGGCACGCGCGTGGTCGTCGCCGGAAAAGGACGACACTTCGACGAGCTGGTCGAGCAGTCGCGGAAGCTGCGGGTGCGGCGCGCGGTCGACTTCGTCGGGCACCTGTCCGACCGCGACCTGCGGGCGGCGCTGGCCGCGGCCGACGCCGTGGTGCTGCCCAGCCGGTACGAGCCGTTCGGCATCGTCGCGCTGGAGGCCGCGGCCGCGAAGGCACCCCTGGTCGCGTCGACGGCCGGCGGGCTCGGCGAGGTCGTCGTGCACGGCGAGACCGGCCTGGCGTTCAGTCCCGGCGATGTCGCGGAACTGGCCAACGCGGTGACGGCGGTGCTCTCCGACGCCGACGCCGCGGCCGAGCGGGCGCGGGCCGCGCAGTCCCGGCTGGCGGCGGACTTCGACTGGGGCCGCATCGCCGAGGCGACCGCCGAGGTCTACCGGCGGGCGAAGCCGGGCGAGCCGGTCGAGCTGCCCCGGCCCAAGATCGCCACCGGCAACGCGTTCGAACCGGTGCCGGCCGAGATCCCGGAAGTCTAGGTAGCCGGCCGGTCAGAACCGGCAGGGCCGCATGCAGTCCGGCCGCGCCGCGGTGGGCGTGGCCGTGGTCGCGTCGACGACGAACGCGAGCGAAAGCACGACGAAGAGGGTGGCGACGGCAGCTCTCAACCGGCTGGTCATGGGGACTCCTCGGGGGGCGGCGGCGCGATCGGCGCCTGGCAGCGAGCATCCGCGCCGCGTCCCGCGGAAACAATAAGAGGAACTGCAGGGGCGGTACGTATTCGCCTTCCGTGATCGGTTCGTCCGGTTCACCGGGTTCCGGTCAGCAGCCGGACCCGGACGCGCTCCCGCAGCGGCCCGTGCGGGCCCACCGCCGCCCGGACGCGCTCGGTGAACGCGGGCCTCGCGTCCGGGGCGGGCAGTTGCTCCGGGCTCATCGCCGAAAAAACGCCACCGGTGATTTCCTCGACGCTCAGCGGCGCCGAGTACTCGACGACCGACGAGCCCACGGCGTACCCGGCGGCCGCCAGCGCCGCCGCGTACCGCTCCTGGCTCGCTTCGTCCGTGCCGCAGGTGCGGTGCACGGGGGTCCCGAGGTAGGCCGACACGACCTCTCGCAGCGCCGCCGACCACGCCGTGTCCTGCAGCCACAGCGGTTCGCCGTTGGTCACCACCGCGATCCCGCCGCCGGGCCGCAGCAGCGGGCGGACCGCCGCGAAGAGCCGCTCGTGGTCCATCCAGTGCAACGCCTGCGCCACCGTGACCGCGGCCAGCCGGCCCGGGCCGACCAGAGGTGTCAGCGCGCCGATGTCGGAGTCCGCGCCGAGCAGCCAGGTGACGTTCGGCTCCGCCGTCGCCTGGCGGGCCTGCGCGAGCATCGCCGGTTCCGGGTCCATGCCGAGGACCGCGCCGGCCCGGGGCGCGAGGACGCGGGTGAGCTGGCCGGTGCCGCAGCCGAGGTCGAGGACGACGTCGTCGCGGGTCAGGGCGAACGCCGCGGCCAGCGCGTCCGCCACCTCGGGCGGGTAGCCGCGGCGGAACCGCTGGTAGTACGAGCTCACTTCCCCGCCGAACGCCGAAGCCGTCATGACCGCAGCATGCCCACGGCACCGGACGGCCGGGTGCGGTTCCGCGGAGAGCGGACTCAGAACACCGGCAGCAGAACGCCGTGCTCGGACTCGGGCCGCGGGCCGAAGATGCGGCGGTCGGCTTCGGCGATCGGGACGTCGTTGATGCTCGCTTCGCGCCGGCGCATCAGGCCTTCGTCGCTGAACTCCCACAGCTCGTTGCCGTAGCTGCGGAACCACTGCCCGCCGACGGTCCGCGACTCGTACTGGAACCGGACGCCGATGCGGTGGCCGCGGAAGCCCCACAGTTCCTTGCGCAGGGCGTAGTCCAGTTCGCGCGTCCACTTCTCGGTGAGGAACTCGACGATCTGCGCGCGGCCGACGACATACCGGTCACGATTCCGCCAGACCGAGTCTTCGGTGTACGCCAGGGACACCCGCTCGGGGTCGCGGGTGTTCCACGCGTCCTCGGCGGCCTGGACCTTCTGGCGGGCGGTGTCTTCGTCGAACGGCGGGAACGGCGGACGCGGGGTCATGACAGGCTCCTTCCAAGACGGAGAACGTGCGTTCTCCGTCACTGCCGCTAGACTAGAGAACGTTCATTCTCAGCGCCAGGGGCAGGTGACATGGATTCCACGGAGGCGACCGGGCGGCTGCTGGAGGCCGCCGAAGACCTCTTCTACGCCCACGGCGTGCAAGCGGTCGGGATGGACGCCGTCCGCGAACGCTCCGGCGTCTCGCTCAAGCGGCTCTACCAGTGCTTCCCGGCGAAGAACGACCTGGTCGAGGCTTATCTGCTCCGCCGCGACGAACGCTGGCGCGGCTCGTTGCGCGAATTCGTCCACGCCCGCGGCGACGACCCGCTGGCCGTCTTCGCCTGGCTGAAGAACTGGTTCGCCGAGCCGGGCTTCCGCGGCTGCGCGTTCATCAACTCCTTCGGCGAGTTCGGCGAGCCCGCGCCGGGCATCGCCGCCGCGATCCGCAAGCACAAGGACGAGGTCCGGGCCTACCTGCGCGGCCTCGTGCCCGGCCAGGACACCGCCGACCAGCTGTTCGCCCTCGTCGAGGGCGCGACCGTGCTCGCCGCGATCACCGGCAACCCCGGCGAAGCGGATACGGCCCGCGAAGCGGCGAAGGTGCTGCTGGCCGCTCAGGGGTAGAGCGTCAGCCCCGGGTCGAGCGCGACCTCCGCCAGCTGGGCCGGGCTCAACGGCGGGGCCGGCATGTCCGGCGCGTCACCCAGCTTCGCGTCCCTGGCTGTGTTCTGGGCCTCGACGATGACGCCGGTGCCGTCCGGCTTGGTGACGTTCACCCGGTCGACCGTCGGGCCGCCCGGCATGACCAACCTCTCCTCGACGATCGTCTCGCCGTGCGGGCCGGTCCGGCGGTGGCACGAGCCCTGCGTGTCCTGGGGCGCCGGCTGGCACTCGGTCGCCGGGCCCGCGTTGCCGCCGAGCCGGGTGACGATGGCCCAGACGTTGCCCTTGTGTGCCTTTTCCGACGTCGAGGCCGCGGCCATGAAGTAGTCCTCGCCGCCGCTGCACTCGCCGTCTTCGTGCGACACGAACGCGGAAAAGACGTGGAAGAAGGCCAGCGGCCCGTGCTGGGTGCCCTTCGGGTACTGCCCCATCGGGTGGACGCCCAGCGTCGTCCCCGCGGCCACGCGTTGCCGGACGGCGTCGGTGAGCACCGTCGACAGCCGGTCCGCCACCACCGATGCCTTCTCCCGCAGCGGTGCCGTGGTCGGCCGCGGGGCGTTCTTGCAGGCGTCGGCCGATGGAGGCGGCGGTGCCGCGCCGGGCGTCACCACGGCCGGCCCGGGGTCCCCCGGGGCGAGGACGAACACCGCGCCGACGGCCACCGCCGCGACGCCCGCGCCCACCGCGGTCCACGGGTTCGCCACGCGGCGCACGCGCGCCCGGCGGCGTTCGCGGTCCAGCACCGCCTCGACGTCCACTGTGGACGGCGGAACGACGCCGATCGCCACGTCGAACTGGTCCTTGCTCATGATCCCTCCGTCAGTTCCGGCTCGCGGCGACGAGCGCGCGCAGCGACTCGAGCCCGCGCGCGGTCTGGCTCTTCACGGTCCCGGCCGAGCACTCGAGGATCTCGGCCGTCTCTTCGATCGAAAGGTCGCAGTAGTAGCGCAGCACCACCGCGGCCCGGCGCCGCGGCGGCAGCGCGTCGAGCAGTTCCAGCAGGCCGATCCGTTCGACGACGTCGTCGGACGGCAGCACCGGCGGCTCCGGCAGCGTCTCCGCCGGCTCTTCGCGCCGCCACGCCCGTGCCTTCTCGTCCAGCCAGGTCCGCACCAGGATCCGGCGGACGTAGGCGTCGAGGTGCTCGACCTGGCGGGCCCGCGACCAGTGCCGGTACAGCTTGCCGATGGTGATCGACACCAGGTCGTCGGCGAGGTGCCAGTCCCGGCACAGGAGGTACGCCGTGCGGCGCATGACGTCCATCCGGGTCGTGACGTAGTCGCGGTACCCCGCTTCTTCCGGCCGTTTCACCAGGTTCCTCCTCAGTGCCCCCACACCTGTCGAACGGGACGGGCGACGCCGGGGGTTGCCCGGAGATCGGAATCCGGGCAACCCGCCGCCGCGCGGACCCCGTTCCACGGACCGGGGGACCGACTGGGAGGAACCATTCCATGCGCAAACCGATCACCGCGGTCGTCGCGGTGACCCTGGCCGCGGGCGTGCTGACCGCACCCACCGCCGCGGCGGCCCCGGCACCCGGACCGGCGGCGGGCGCGCCGAGCCGGATCACGCTCGTCACCGGCGATCAGGTGCTGGTCAGCGGCCGTGACGTGCGGGTGCTGCCCGCCCGCCGCGACCGCCCGGTGCCCTTCCGGCAGTACACCCGCCACGGCGACAGCTATGTCATGCCCGGCGACGCCGCCGGGATGGTCCGCGCCGGGCGGCTCGACGAGCAGTTGTTCAACGTCACCGGCCTGCTGCGCCAGGGTTACGACGACGCCCGCACGCCGCACGTGCCGCTGCTGGTCCGGCAGGCGGGCCCGGCGGTCGCCGCCCGGACCGGCGTGGCCGCCCGGCCGGCCGCCCTCGGCTACACCGTCCTCGACGAACCCAAGTCCGGCGCGGCGGCATTCTGGAACCGGCTCGCCACGGCGCCCGCCACGCTCGCCGCGAGCAGCGCGAAGGTGTGGCTCAACGCGAAGGTGCACGCGAGCCTCGACGAGAGCGTCCCCCAGATCGGCGCGCCGACGGCGTGGCAGGCGGGCCTGACCGGCCGGGGCGTGGCCGTCGCGGTGCTCGACACGGGCATCGCGACCGCCCATCCGGACTTCGCCGGGCGCGTGGGCCCGAGCAAGGACTTCACCGGCAAGGGCAGCGTCGAGGACGACCAGGGGCACGGCACGCACGTGGCCTCGACGATCGCCGGCTCCGGCGCGGCGTCCGGCGGCAAGTACCGGGGCGTGGCGCCGGACGCGACGCTGGCCGTCGGCAAGGTCCTCGACGACTCCGGCCACGGCACGTTCGACGCCGTCCTGGCCGGCATGCAGTGGGCGGTGACCGAGGCGCACGCCCGCGTCGTCAACATGAGCCTCGGCGGCGGGCCGTCGGACGGGACGGACCCGGTGTCCGCCGCCGTGAACGACCTGACCCGCCAGTACGGCACCCTGTTCGTCGTCGCCGCGGGCAACTCCGGCCAGGACGAGTCCGTCGAGAGCCCGGCGGCGGCCGACGCCGCGCTCGCGGTGGCCAGTGTGTCCAAAAAGGACGTCCTCAGCCCGTTCTCCAGCCGTGGCCCGCGGCCCGGCGACGGCGCGGCCAAGCCGGACCTCGCGGCTCCGGGCGAGTCGATCACCGCGGCGCGGCCGGCCGGGATCCCGCCGGCCGGCGAACCCGTCGGCGACGGCTACCAGACGCTGAGCGGCACGTCGATGGCGACGCCGCACGTCGCCGGCTCCGCGGCGATCCTCGCCCAGCAGCACGCCGATTGGCCGGCGGACCGGCTCAAGGCGGCCCTGACCAGCAGCGCCGAGCCCGTCGACGCCGGACCGGCCGCGGTCGGCACCGGCCGCGTCGACGTCGCCCGCGCGACGACCACGCCGGTCACCGCGACCGGCGCCGCTTCGGCGTACCTGCCGTGGCCCAACCACGGGACGGCCAAGAAGGCGACGGTCACCTGGTACAACGCAGGCTCCACGCCGGTCACGCTGGCGCTCTCCACCGACCTCGCCGGCCTGGTCACCTTCCCGCCGGACGTGACGGTGCCCGCGGGCGGCAGCACCGCGGTGGAGCTCACCTTCACCGCCCGGGACGGCGCGCCGGGCACCAACGCCGGCATCCTCACCGCGCGCGGCGACGGTGTGCGCACCCGGACCGCGCTGTCGGTCCGGCAGGAAGGCGAGATGTACGACCTCACCGTCGGCCTGGCCGACCGCGACGGCAAGCCGTGGGCGCCGACCGGGTACCCGCCGGTCACGATCTTCGACCTCGACACCGGTGCGGTCACCAACGCCGAGCCGGGCACGTACCGGCTGCCGCGCGGCCGGTACGTCGTCAACAGCGTCATCGAGACGCCGCGGCCGGGCCAGGAGCCGTCGTACAGCTTCATCAGCCAGCCGGAGCTGGTGCTCGACCACGACGTCACGCAGACCCTCGACGCGCGCGACGGCAAGCGGATGTCGCTCGAGCCGGACAACCCCGCGGCGCGCGGCGGCACGCACACCGTCCAGCGGCTCAGCCGGATCGCCGCCTGCTCCTGTGTGTTCGCCGACGGCGCGGACCTCGACCCGCGCTTCAACGAGGCCTTCGCCGCGACGGTGCCGGGGACTTCGTCGGCCGCCTTCGCGCTCAGCCAGCAGCGCCGGGCCACCGAACCGGACCTGGAGCTGACTGCGGACGACGGGCAGCCGTTCGCGGTCCGGGGCATGTGGCTGTCCTCGGCCGCGCCGGCCGGCCGCAGCACGCTGCCGGTGGTGTCCGGCGGCGCCGGGACCCCGGAGGACCTCGCCGGGATCGACGCCCGCGGCAAGCTCGTGGTCATCCAGGTGCCGGCGAGCACGCCGATCACGGAGACGTACCAGCGGCTCGCGAACGTCGAGCACGCCGGGGCGAAGCTCGGCCTGGTCTCCCTGGCCGGCGAAACGGCCGCGCCCACGGTGCTCGGCGGCGGGATCCCGGTGCTCACCATGCCGACGATCTGGAGCGGGGTGTCGGTGACCGGACGGCGGCTGGCGGAGCTGGCGAAGGCCGGCGGGACGGCGACGGTGGTCAGCCGTCCGTCGCCGGACTTCCGCTACGAACTCGGCGACGGCGTCGAGCGGGCGGTGACGGCCGCGCGCGTGCAGCGGCCGGAGACCCGCGACCTCGCCGCGGTCCGGACCGCCTACCACGACAGCGTTCCCGCGACCGTCCGCTACGTCGCCGCGCGCGAGTTCTTCGGCCGGATGGTCGGCTACGGCTACACCGAACTCGCCCCCGACCAGCACGAACGCACCGAGTACTACTCACCGGGCCGGTGGGACACCGTGTGGACCGCCGGGTTTCTCGGGGACCTGACCGAGAAGCTCGACCTCGCCGCGGGCCGCAAGTACCAGCTCGCGTGGAACAAGGCCGTGGCCGGGCCGTCGTTGCGCGGGCTGACCGTGACCCACTCCGGCGAGCAGCCGCGGCCGTGGGCCTGGCGCAAGGACGGCGTCTTCGACATGTGGTTGCCGCTGTTCGGCGACGCCGCCGGGCGGCCGCGCACCGCCGAGCCGGCCGCCGGGGACACCGGTTCGACGAGTCTCTCGAAGGACGGCGTCGCGATTCCCGTGGCACCGGACGAGCCGGGCCGGGCTTCGATCCCGGTGCCGGACGCCGACGGCGCGTACCGGCTCACCGCGGACGTCCACCGGCACGCCGACTGGTGGCCACTGTGGACGGACGTGTCGGCGGAGTGGGGCTTCCGCTCGTCGGCGGCCGCGGACGGCCGGGCGCTGCCACTGCTCACGGCCCGGTTCGACCCGGCGGTCGACCTCCGCAACCGCGCCCCGGGCCACTGCGTCGTCACGTTCCCGGCCTACGTGGAGCGGCAGGGCGGCGGCACCGGCAGCAAGCTCGCCGTCGAGACGTCCACGGACGACGGGCGCACCTGGCAGCCCGCGCCCACCGTGCGGACCGGTGATCACTGGACGGTCGTGGTGCGGAACCCGGCGAGCGGGTTCGTTTCGCTGCGGGCGAAGGCGTCGGACGACGACGGGAACACCGTGCAGCAGACGGTGATCCGGGCCTACGCGATCTCCTGAGGCAAAAATGGACCGGTCCCGGGGGCGGGGAGCCGCCGCCACCGGGACCGGTCCGGACCCACACCATCCCAACAGTGTGGAATCCGGCCTCCCTTCGTCAGGTAAGGGAGACCGGGGCCCTGCTACCGGGCGTCCGTGAGGTACCGCGCGTAGGCACCCGTGGTGAGGAAGCTCGGGAGCTTCTCCCCCAGCGCGGTCTCGGTGAAGATCTCGCGGGCGTCGTCGAGGCGGTTGCCCTCGCCCAGGTCCGCGCGCACCGACGCGAGTTCGTCGTCCAGGAATTCGACCGCCAGCTCACGGGTCAGCGCCGTGCCGTCCTCGAGCTTCGTGCCGTTGCGGATCCACTGCCAGACCTGGCAGCGCGCGATCTCCGCGGTGGCCGCGTCCTCCATCAGGTTGTGGATCGCCGCCGCGCCGGTGCCGCGCAGCCACGCGTCGACGTACCGCAGCGCCACGTTGATGTTCGCGCGCACGCCCGCCTCGGTGACTTCGCCGCCGGCGCTGGCCACGTCGAGCAGGTCCTCGGCGGTGACGTGGACGTCCTCGCGCAGCTTGCCGAGCTGGTTCGGCCAGCCGCCGAGCACGCCGTCGAAGACCTCGCGGCACACCGGGACCAGGCCGGGGTGTGCGACCCACGAACCGTCGAATCCGTCGCCGGCCTCGCGTTCCTTGTCCGCTCGGACCTTCTCGATCGCCGTCGCGTTGATCTCGGGATCGCGACTCGGGATGAACGCCGCCATGCCGCCGATGGCGTGCGCGCGGCGTCGGTGACAGGTGCGCACGAGCAGCTCGGTGTAGGCCCGCATGAACGGCACCGTCATGGTGACCTGCGCGCGGTCCGGCAGCACGAAGTCGGCGCCGTGCGCGGCGAAGTTCTTGATCATGCTGAAGATGTAGTCCCAGCGGCCCGCGTTCAGGCCGGCGGCGTGCTCGCGCAGCTCGTAGAGGATCTCGTCCATCTCGAACGCGGCGGTGATCGTCTCGATCAGCACGGTCGCGCGGATCGTGCCGCGCGGGATGCCCAGCTCGCGCTGGGCAAGCAGGAAAACGTCGTTCCAGAGGCGCGCTTCGAGGTGGTTCTCCAGCTTCGGCAGGTAGAAGTACGGGCCGACGCCGCGGGCGAGCAGCTGGCGGGCGTTGTGGAAGAAGTACAGGCCGAAGTCGACCAGGCTCGCCGACACCGGCCGGCCGTCGATGCGGATGTGCTTCTCCACCAGGTGCCAGCCGCGAGGGCGCGCGACGATCGTCGCCGGGTCGTCGCCGATCGTGTAGCGCTTGCCGGCTTCAGTCGTGAAGTCGATGTTGCGGCGGATGGCGTCGTAGAGGTTGAGCTGACCGTCGATGACGTTGTGCCACGTCGGCGACGTCGCGTCCTCGAAGTCCGCCAGCCAGACCTTGGCGCCGGAGTTCAGCGCGTTGACCGTCATCTTGCGGTCGGTCGGGCCGGTGATCTCGACGCGGCGGTCCTCCAGGCCCGGCGCGGCCGGGGCGACGTGCCACGACTCGTCGTCGCGGATCCGGCGCGTCTCGGGCAGGAAGCCGAGCGGCTTCTCCCCGGACTGCAGTTCCTCGCGCCGCACGCGGCGGGCGTCGAGCAGCTCGCGCCGGCGACCGGCGAACGTGTTGTCCAGCTTGGCCAGGAAGTCGAGTGCCGCCGGGGTCAGGATCTCGGCGAACCGGCCCTCGACCGGCCCGGTGACCTCGATGCGGTAGTTCAGCCGATCAACCATGGGGTGCCTCCACGAGCTGTGCGGGGAAGAAGGGGAAGGACGCGGCCTGACGACGGTGGGGGTTGCCGTCGTCAGGCCGCGGCCGGGATCAGTGGAACTGGGCTTCTTCGGTGGAGCCCTTGAGCGCGGTGGTCGAGCTCTCCGGGTTCAGCGCGGTGGCGACCTGGTCGAAGTAGCCGGTGCCGACCTCGCGCTGGTGCTTGGTGGCGGTGTAGCCGCGGCTCTCCGAAGCGAACTCGCGCTCCTGCAGGTCGACGTAGGCGGTCATGCCCTCGCGGGCGTAGCCGTGCGCCAGGTCGAACATCGAGTAGTTCAGCGCGTGGAAGCCGGCCAGCGTGATGAACTGGAACTTGTAGCCCATGTGGCCGAGCTCGCGCTGGAACTTCGCGATCGTCGCGTCGTCCAGGTGCTTCTTCCAGTTGAACGACGGCGAGCAGTTGTAGGCCAGCATCTGGTCCGGGAACTTCGCCTTGATCGCCTCGGCGTACTTGCGCGCCACCTCGAGGTCCGGCTCCGAGGTCTCCATCCAGAGCAGGTCGGCGTACTGGGCGTAGGCCAGGCCGCGCTCGATGCACGGCTCGATGCCGTTGCGGACCTCGTAGAAGCCCTCGGCGGTGCGGCCGCCGGTGAGGAACTGCTGGTCGCGCTCGTCGACGTCGCTGGTCAGCAGCGTCGCGGCCTGGGCGTCGGTGCGGGCGACGATCAGCGACGGCACGTTCAGCACGTCCGCGGCGAGGCGGGCGGCGTTCAGCGTGCGCTCGTGCTGCTTGGTCGGGATCAGCACCTTGCCGCCGAGGTGACCGCACTTCTTCTCGGACGCGAGCTGGTCCTCCCAGTGCACACCCGCGGCACCGGCGGCGATCATGCCCTTCATCAGCTCGAACGCGTTGAGCGGGCCACCGAAGCCGGCCTCGGCGTCGGCGACGATCGGGGCGTACCAGTCGATGTCGGTGTTGCCCTCGGCCCAGCTGATCTGGTCGGCGCGGCCCAGCGCGTTGTTGATGCGGCGCACCACGGCCGGCACCGAGTTGGCCGGGTACAGGCTCTGGTCGGGGTAGGTCTGGCTCGCCAGGTTGGCGTCGGCCGCGACCTGCCAGCCGGACAGGTAGATCGCCTGCAGGCCCGCGCGGACCTGCTGGACGGCCTGGTTGCCGGTGAGCGCGCCCAGCGCGTGGATGTAGTCCTCGGTGTGCAGCAGGTCCCACAGCTTCTCCGCGCCGCGGCGGGCCAGGGTGTGCTCCTCGACCACGCTGCCGCGCAGCTTGACGACGTCCTCAGCCGAGTAGGAGCGCTGCACGCCCGCCCAGCGCGGGTCGTTCGCCCACTGCGCCGCCAGCTCCGCGGCCGCCTGCTTGGCCTGTTCCGTCATCGGACTCTCCCGGTGTTGCGAAGTTTGCGATTGCTCGCCTTGCTTGCTCTGACCCTGACACGCCAGCGAAAACGAGGTCCAGTTGTCCAATTTGCCAATTTGTGCGAAGGGTACGTACGCTCTTTGCAAAGGTTGCGAATCGCCCGGTTCGCAAGTGATCGAAAATCCGCGTTCTTGACCGTTCACGTAACCGTTCAGGGCCGGAAACCTTCCGGGAAGGAGGGCTCGAATGGAGAAGACTTTCGCCGGCGCGCGGTTGCGGCACCTCCGCGAAAGCCGCTCGATGAGCCAGGCCGACCTCGCTCGTGTGCTGGAGATCTCACCCAGCTACCTCAACCAGATCGAGCACAACTCGCGCCCGCTGACCGTGCCGGTGCTGCTGCGGATCACGCAGGCGTTCGGCGTCGACACCGAGTTCTTCGCCAACAACGACACCTCGCGCCTGGTCGCCGACGTCAAGGAAGCCCTGCTCGACGAGGCCCTGGGCATCGACGTGACCACGAGCGAGCTCAACGAGCTGGCGACGAACCTGCCGGCGATCGCGCAGGCGCTGGTAAAGCTGCACCGCAGCTACCGCAACGCCGTCGAGAACACCGCCGCGCTGACCATGGAAAACGGGCTGGGCCTGCACGGCAGCGCCGCCGCGCCGCTGCCGCACGAGGAGGTCCGCGACTTCTTCTACGAGCGCGAGAACTACGTCGCGGAACTCGACGAACGCGCCGAGAAGATGGCTGCCGACATCCCGCTGCAGCGCGGGCAGGTGCTCGGCGCGCTGAAGGAACGCCTGTCCCAGCGCTACGGCGTCGAGGTGACCAGCGAGGGCATCGACGAAGCCGCCGGGCAGCAGCACCGGTACGAGCCGGTGACGCGGGTGCTGCGGCTGGCGCCGAGCCTGCGGGTCGGGCAGCAGGCGTTCCGGATGGCTTCGCAGATCGCCCTGCTCGAATACGACGACCTGATCACCGAGCTGGCCGACTCGTGGGCGTTCTCCGGCCCGGCCGCCCGGTCTTTGGCCCGGGTCGGCCTGGCGAACTACTTCGCCGGGGCGCTGATCCTCCCCTATGGACCGTTCCTGGCCGCCGCCGAACGGTTCCGCTACGACATCGAGCGGCTGTGCGACCACTACGGCGTCGGCTTCGAGACGGTCTGCCACCGGCTGTCGACCCTGCAGCGGCCGAAGCAGCGCGGGGTGCCGTTCTCGTTCGTGCGGGTCGACCGGGCCGGGAACATGTCCAAGCGGCAGTCCGCGGCCGGGTTCCACTTCTCCCGCGTCGGCGGGGCGTGTCCGCTGTGGAACATCTACGAGGCGTTCACCCAGCCGGGCAAGATCCTCACTCAGATCGCCACCCTGCCCGACGGGAAGAGCTACTTCTGGATCGCGCGCACGGTGTCGCGCAACATCGGCGGCTACGGCAGCCCGGGCAAGACGTTCACCGTGGGTCTGGGTTGCGAACTGCGCCACGCCGGGCGCCTGATCTATTCGACGGGCCTGGACCTGGACGAGCCGGCCGCGGCGACGCCGATCGGGATGGGCTGCAAAGTCTGCGAACGCCCGGCGTGCTCGCAGCGCGCGTTCCCGACGATCGGCAAGCAGCTCACCGTGGACGAGAACACCAGCACCTTCGTCCCGTACCCGGCGGTGCCGAAGGGGTGATCAGCCGATCACGCGCGGCGTCCACTTCGCCTCGTCCGGGCCGAGCAGCGTGATCCGGTTCAGCAGCTCCTTCGAAGTGATGCCCGCGGCCTGCGGCTTGTCGATCGCGACGCACGCCCGCAGCCCGTTCTCCGTCGTGCACACGGGCTTGCCCAGGCCATCCGCGCGGCCACCCGGCGGGGAAACGGTGATCGTCGCCAGTGCGCCGTTCGACGAGTACTGGAGCACCGCCCGCCACGGGACGCCGTCGGTGTCCGGACGGCGCCACAGCCCGATGTCGGCGACGCGGAACGTCTCCGGCAGACCGGAGATGTGCAGCGGCAGGGGCACCGCGCGGTTCGCGAACGTCACCTCCGCAGCGACGTGCAGCAAAACCTGCTGCAGGTCGGGAAGGGCGAGGTAGTACGCGTTCAGCTCGGCCCAGCGGCCGTCCGCGGCCGGCCAGCGCAGGTAACTGTTGCCCCGGTTGAGCGGATCCGCGGGATCGGTGGTGATCCAGTAGCCGTCGCGGTCGCCGACCCGGACCGGGACGCGCACCGCCCGGCCGCCCATGTCGTGCCTGCGGTCCAGCGCGGGTTCCCGGTCGTACACCGCGAGCCAGATCATCGGGGCGAGGTCGCCGCGGCCGATGGCCAGTGCGTAGTCACCGTGGCCGCCGGCGCCGTACTCGACGCCCTTGATCGGCTCCGGCAGCCAGCCGAAGCTCGCCTTCGCCACCAGCGGGTCGTCGGTGGGCGCGGGTGTGACGGGCGCGGGCTTGGGCAAGACGGCCGGCGGAGCGATCGGGGGCGTCGGTGGCCGGAACGCCGACACCGCCGTCAGCCCGCCCGCCGTCACCACCGCGGCACAGCCGACGACCAGGGCGGCCGTCCGCAGGCGGCGACGGCGTCCCCCGAGCCGCCGGGCGCGCTCGACGTCGATCGACGGCGGCGGAGCGGGCGTGTCGGCCAGGTCCTTCAGCATCGTGCTCAGCTCGTGGTCGGTCATGCTCGTCCCTCCCGGATCGGTTCGCCCAGCAGCTCGCGCAGCGCGTCCACAGCCCTCGCGGTCTGGCTCTTGACGGTGCCTTCGGAACAACCCAGCGCCCGCGCGGTGTCCGCGACCGGGAGGTCGCAGAAGTACCGCAGGACGACGGTCGCGCGCTGGCGGGCGGGCAGCCGGTCCAGCGCCGCCCGCAGGTCCAGGGCCAGTTCCACGTCCGTGCGGGGCACGGGTACGTCGTCGGCGCCTCCCAGGTCCACCCGGCGCCACCACGACGTCCGCTGCTCGGCCAGGAACGTGTTGACCAGCGTGCGCCGCACGTAGCCGTCGACGTTGTCGGCCTTGGCGGCCCGCGGCCAGTTCGCGCAGAGCCGGGTGATCGCGGACTGGACCAGGTCGTCGGCCCGGTGCCAGTCGCCGCAGAGCAGGTACGCGACCTTGCGCAGCCACCCCGCCCGCGCGGTCACGTACTCCGTGAATCCGGCGTCCATCGGCGCCCCCATTCCTGTTCGACACCCCTCTGATGCGCCCGGAGGCCCGGGAGGTTGCCCGGGACGCGCGAGTCGTAGATTCATCGGGGTGCACGACATCGACACGGTGACCGCGGCCACGATCGAACAGGCCGCCGGGCGGCTGGCCGGGGTGGTGACCCGGACGCCGCTGGAGCCGAGCGCCCGGCTGTCGGCCCGGGTCGACGCGCAGGTCTGGGTGAAGCGCGAAGACCTGCAGACGGTCCGGTCGTACAAGATCCGCGGCGCCTACAACTTCATCGTCCAGCTCGACGAGCCCACCCGCGCCCTCGGCGTCGTCTGCGCCAGCGCGGGCAACCACGCCCAGGGCGTCGCGTACGCGTGCCGGCGGCTCGGCGCCAACGGGCGCGTGTACGTCCCGGGCACCACGCCGCGGCAGAAGCGCGAGCGCATTGCGACCCTCGGCGGCGCGCACATCGAGGTCGTCGTGGTCGGCGAAACCTACGAAGACGCCTTCGCCGCGGCCAACGAGGACGCCCAGCGCACGGGCGCGACCCTCGTCCCCGCCTTCGACGACGTCCGCACCGTCGCCGGCCAGGGCACGGTCGCGCGGGAGGTGGTCGAGCAGCTCGGGTTCGTGCCCGACGTCGTGGTCGTGCCGGTCGGCGGCGGCGGGCTGCTCGCCGGCGTCGGCAGCTGGCTGCGCGAGCGGCACCCGGACGTCCGGATCGTCGGCGTCGAGCCCGCGGGCGCGGCCTGCATGGCGGCGGCCCTGGAGGCCGGCCGGCCGGTGCGGCTGCCGGCGCTCGACTCGTTCGTCGACGGCGCCGCCGTCCGCGAAGCCGGCGCGGTCACCTACCCGCTGATCCGCGAGAGCGGCGCCGAGCTGACCGCGGTCGCCGAGGGCGCGGTGTGCACCGAGATGCTGGCGATGTACCAGTCCGACGGCATCATCGCCGAACCCGCGGGCGCGCTCGCCGCGGCGGCGCTCGGCACGGTCGTCCACGTGACACCCGGGCAGACGGTGGTGGTCCTGGTCTCCGGCGGCAACAACGACGTCAGCCGCTACAGCGAGATCCTCGAACGTTCGCTGATGCACGAAGGGCTGAAGCACTACTTCCTCGTCGGGTTCCCGCAGGAGCCGGGCGCGCTGCGGCGGTTCCTCGAGCAGGTCCTCGGCCCCGAAGACGACATCACCCGCTTCGAGTACGTCAAGCGCACCAACCGCGAGCTGGGGCCGGCGCTGGTCGGCATCGAGATCGCCCGGTCGTCGGACCTGCCCGGCCTGCTGGCCCGGATGGACGCGAGCCCGCTGCAGGTGGAGCGGATCGAGCCGGGCAGCCCCCTGTTCCACTTCCTGCTTTGAGCGCGTGGTCCACTAGTCGGATGGTGAAGGTCGACGGTGTCCGCAGTGTCGAGGCGTTGCGCGAAAAGGTCCACGAGGGTGCGGAGCCCGAATACCTGCTGTTCTACGGGCACACGCCCGCGAAGTCCGGGCGGGTGACGGCGAGCTGCCTGAGCCAGTGGTGGGTCGACCCGTTCGAGGCCGACGGCGTCGTCTACCCGACCGCCGAGCACTACATGATGGCCGGCAAGGCCGACCTGTTCGGCGACCACGAGAAGGCCGAGCTGATCCGGGCCACGCCCGACCCGAAGGCGGCGAAGGTGCTCGGCCGCGAGGTCGCCGGGTTCGACGCCGAGACCTGGGAGCGGCACCGGTTCGACATCGTCGTCGACGGCAACCTGGCGAAGTTCCGCGCCCACCGCGACCTGCGCCGGTTCCTGCTCGGGACCGAGGACAAGGTGCTCGTCGAGGCGTCCAAGAAGGACCTCGTCTGGGGCACCGGCATCGCCCGCGAAGAGAAGAACGCGACCAAGCCCGACTACTGGCGCGGGCTGAACCTGCTCGGTTTCGCGCTGATGGAGGTCCGCGACCAGCTGCGGGCCCGCATCTGAGGACGGATCAGCCGCCCGGGCATTCGTTGCCGCCGCCGCTGTGCTCGACGCAGTGGCGCGGCCCCGGCGGGGGCGGCGGGCGGTGGCGGAGGTCGTCCGCCACCTGCAGTGCCGCGACGGCGGCCGCCAGCGTCAGGGCGATCCCGAAGAACCACGTCCAGCCCCGCCGCCGTGTGGTCGCCGCGACGACCACGCCGGCCAGGGGCAGCCCGGCGCCGAGCCAGGCCGCCCAGACCAGGTAGCCGTCGCCCGCGTGCGAGCTCGTGCCGAACACCGGCATGTTCGCGAGCGCGCCCTGCAGCACCAGGAACGGGACGACGACCAGCCACCCCACCGCGGCCAGCGCGAGGGCGGCGGACACGGCACCCCTGCGGGACTCCCCCATGCGATCACTATGTCGCGGAAGACGACCACGCCGCCTGAGTAGTCCTACTGCTCGTTGAGGGTCTTCTGCAGCGCCTTGTTCGCCTTGCGGGCCATGTCCGCGACGGCCTCGCGACGCGCGGCGTCGGCCGCGTAGTCGTCTTCGCGGTTACGGACGACACGGGCCGGCGCGCCGACCGCGATCGAGTAGTCCGGGATGTCACCACGGACGACCGCGTGCGCGCCCAGCACGCTGCCGCGGCCGATGCGCGTGCCCTTCAGCACGCTGACCTTGGTGCCGAGCCAGGTGTCCGGGCCGATCCGGACCGGCGACTTCACGATGCCCTGGTCCTTGATCGGCACGTGGATGTCCGCGATGACGTGATCGAAGTCACAGATGTACACCCAGTCGGCGACCAGCGTGGCCGCGCCGAGCTCGATGTCGAGGTAGCAGTTGATCACGTTCTGGCGGCCGAACACGGACTTGTCGCCGATCCGCAGCGAGCCCTCGTGGCAGCGGATGGCGTTGCCGTCGCCGATGTGGACCCAGCGGCCGATCTCCAGCCGCCCGTAGCCCGGCCGGCAGTGGATCTCGACGTCCTTCCCGAGGAACAGCATCCCCCGCAGGATGATGTGCGGGTTGGCGAGCCGGAACTTGAGCAGCCGGTAGTACCGGACCAGGTACCAGGGCGTGTACGCGCGGTTGCGCAGCACCCAGCGCAGCGAGTCGGCGGTCAGGAACTTGGCCTGCCGCGGGTCCTGCCGGGCGCGGCGCCAGGCCCGCACCCGCGACAGCGCGGGCGCACCCCACATCGACGTCATGCGAGTGACCGTAACCTGTGTGCGGGACGGGTTCGCAGGCAAGGGGAGCTGGATGGGCACGAAGCTGATCATCGACACCGACCCGGGCGTCGACGACGCGCTGGCGATCGCGCTGGCGGCGCTGTCCCCGGACGTCGACCTGCTCGGGGTGACGTCGGTTTTCGGCAACGTCCCCCTCGACCGCACGACGTCGAATGCCCGCCGGCTGCTGGCACTGTTCGGCCGCGACGACGTTCCCGTGGCCGCCGGGGCGGCGCGGCCGCTGGTCTACTCCAAGCCGCGTGACGCGAAAGAGGTCCACGGCGGCGACGGCCTGTCGGGCCACTCCTACACGCTGCCCGAGGCGAGCCGTCCGCTGGAGGAGCGGGACGCCGTCGGGCTGATGCTCGATCTGCTCGAAACCGCCGGTGAGCCGGTGACCATCGCCCCGATCGGGCCGCTGACGAACATCGCCGCGCTGCTCGCGGCGCACCCGGGCGCGGCGGCGAAGATCGCGCGGCTGGTGATCATGGGCGGCGGGGTGACGTTCGGCAACAGCACGACCGCCGCCGAATTCAACATCTGGAGCGACCCCGAGGCGGCCCGGCGGGTGCTCGTCGAGGAGGACGTCCCGGTCGTGCTGGTGCCGCTGGACCTGACGCACCGCTGCGCCGTCGACGGCGAATGGCTGGCGAAGCTCGCGGCGTCGGGGCCCGTCGGGGCCACCCTCGAAGGACTGACGTCGACGTACCGGCAGCACTACACGCGCGTGTTCGGCGAAGACCGGATGGTCATGCACGACGCCGTCGCGGTCGCCGAGGCGATCTCGCCGGGCATCCTGCACACCGAGACCTACCGCGTCGACGTCGACTGCGGCCTCGGCCCGGCCCGCGGCCAGACCCTGGTCGACCGGCGGCGGCTCGGCGAGGACGATCCCCAGTTCTCCCCCGGCCGCCCGATCGAGGTCGCGCTGGACACCGACCTCGACGGCCTGCGCGGCTTCGTCCTCGACCGGCTCACCGGAGCGGCCCGGTGAGCGACGAGCCCGACGTCGTCCCGGACGACACGCCCGAGCCTCGCCGCCGGAAGCCCGTGGTCGTGGTCGCGGCGGTGGTCGTCGTCGCGGCCGCGCTGGTGGCCGGCATCCTGCTCGCGCCGAAGCAGCAGGAGACCACGAACACCGCCGCGACGGGCACACCGGCGCCGTCAGTGACCCCCAAACCGCCGACGACCACCCCGCCCCAGACGTCCGCGCCGCCGAAGGTGCCCGAGGCCAGCGAGTTCGACGCCTGGGCGTCCAAGACCAGCCAGTGGCTCGACATCCCGCTGCGGGCGATGGTCGGCTACGCGAAGGCGACGACGAAACTCGGCAAGGACGTCCCCGGGTGCCACCTGTCGTGGGTGACGCTGGCCGCGGTCGGAAAGGTGACCACCGACCACGGCCGGGCCCAGGGCAGGCAGCTCGGCACGACCGGCGTCCTGGACAAGCCGCTCGGCACGATCGAGGTGCGCGACTTCTACAACAAGGTCGTCTCGACGGCGAACGCCGCCGGGCCGATGCAGCTGTCCCCGGCCCTCTGGGGCAAGTACCAGGCGAGCTACGCGGGCGGGAAGCCCGACGTGCAGAACATCGACGACGCGGCCCTGACCACCGGCCGCGCGCTGTGCGCCGACGGCCACGACCTCTCGCAGGGCCAGGCGTGGTGGAACGCGGTCGGCACGCTGCAGCCGGCGCCGCTGTTCCTGCACCGCACGCTGGCCACGGTCAACGTCTACGGCACGGTCGGCCAGGGCTCGGCGCCGCCGAACCCGGCGGTGCTGAGCGCGGTCAACTTCGCGATCGACAAGATCGGCCTCCCCTACATCTGGGGCGGCAACGGCACCGGCGGCAACGACCCGGGCTTCGACTGCTCGGGCCTGACGACGGCGGCGTACGGCAGCGCGGGCATCAGGCTGATGCGCACGGCGGACACGCAGTTCCGCAGCGTTCCGCACGTGACCGACCCGCAGCTGGGCGACCTGATCTTCTACGGCGAACCGGCGACGAAGATCCACCACGTCGGGCTCTACATCGGCAACCAGCAGATGATCGACGCCCCGCAGACCGGCCAGGCGGTCCAGGTCCATTCGTACCGCCGGGACGGCGACGACTACGCGGGCGCGGGCCGCCCGACGGCCTGAAAACCGGCTGGACGCGGTGCCACGCGGCCTTGTAGCGTGCAGCCGTCCGTGACCGGCCCGAGGAGGTGAGACCCATGAACGCTGTATCGACGTGGGTGCTCCCCGTTTCCGTCACGGCCGGCGATTGACGTAGGTGTCGCCGGGAGCGCCGCGAACCACCAGGCACTCCCGAAAGGCACCACCATGGACACTCCGTCCTTCGACGTCGTCATCGCCGGCTGCGGGCCGACCGGCGCCGTGCTGGCCGCCGAGCTGCGGCTGCACGACGTGCGCGTCCTCGTTCTGGAACCCGAAACCGGACCGGCGCCGTTCGTCCGCATCGTCGCCCTGCACATGCGCAGCCTCGAGCTGATGGCCATGCGCGGGCTGCTGGACCGCCTCCTGCCCCACGGGCGGAAACGGCCGGCCGCCGGGTTCTTCGCCGGCATCGTCAAGCCCGTGCCCGATGGCCTGGATTCCGCGCACGCCTTCCTGCTGGGCATCTCGCAGCCGGTGCTCGTCCGGCTCCTCGAGGAGCACGCCGCCGGGCTGGGTGCGCAGGTCCGGCACGGGTGCGCGGTCACCGGGTTCGAGCAGGACGCCGACGGCGTGACCGTCGGGCTGACCGGCGGCGGACAGGTGCGGGCGAGCTACCTCGTCGGCTGTGACGGCGCGCGCAGCACGGTGCGCAAGCGGCTCGGCGTCGGCTTCCCCGGCGAGCCCTCGCGGAACGACACGCTGATGGGCGAGATGGAGGTGGGGGTGCCGCCGTCGGAACTCGCCGGGGCCGGCGTACCCCACCGGCGGTTCTGGATCAGGCCCGTCGGCGAAGGGGTCTACAGCGTCGTCGTCCCCGCCGCCGGCGTCGCCGATCGCGCGCAACCGCCCACTTTGGACGAATTCAGGCAGCAGCTGCGGGCCGTCGCCGGCACCGATTTCGGCGTGCACTCGCCGCGCTGGCTGTCCCGGTTCGGGGACGCCACCCGGCTGGCCGAGCGGTACCGCACCGGCCGGGTGCTGCTGGCCGGCGACGCGGCCCACATCCACCCGCCCACCGGCGGGCAGGGCCTCAACCTCGGTGTCCAGGACGCCGTCAACCTGGGCTGGAAACTCGCTGCGCAGATCCGCGGCTGGGCACCGGAAACCCTGCTGGACACCTACGAAGCCGAACGCCGTCCGGTCGCCGCGGACGTGCTGGACAACACCCGGGCGCAGACGGAGCTGTCGTCGGCGGGACCGGGCCCGGAGGCCGTGCGCCGGCTGCTCACCGAGCTGATGGACATCAACGAGGTGAACCGCCACCTGATCGAGAAGATCGCCGCCACCGGAATCCGCTACGACTTCGGCGAAGGCCCGGACCTGCTGGGCCGCCGGCTGCGCGACATCGACGTCCCGGGCGGCCGCCTCTACGACCGGCTGCGGGGCGGCCGCGGCCTGCTGCTGGACCGCACGGGACGGCTGACCGCCGGGCGCCGGGCGGACCGGGTCGACCGGCTTGCGGCGCCCGCGGCCGCGGTGGACGTCCCGGGCCTCCTGCTGCGGCCCGACGGCCACGTCGCCTGGATCGGCGACGACCAGCGGGACCTGGACGACCACCTCACCCGCTGGTTCGGCTCACCGTCCGAGTGAGTGCACGGCGTCGAGGCGGGCCAGCTCGTCCGGGGTGAGCCGGAGGGCGCCCGCCGCGACGTTGTCCTCGAGGTGGCCGACCGATCCGGTGCCGGGGATGACGAGCACGTGCGGTCCGCGCTGCAACGCCCAGGCGAGCCGCACCCGGACCGGGCTCGCCTCGTGCGCGCGGGCGATGGCGAGCACTTCCTCGTGCTCGTCGTCGCCCGCGCCGGCCTCTCGCCCGGCGCCGGCGATCGCGAAGAACGGCACGAACGCGACGCCCTGCTCGCCGCAGGTGTCGAGGAAGGCGTCCTGTTCCGGGCGGTAGCCGAGGCCGTAGGCGTTCTGCACGCACACCACCGGCGCGATCGCCTGCGCCTGGGCGAGGTGCGCGGGACGCGCGTTGGAGATGCCGAGGTGCCGGATCAGCCCGGCTTCACGCAGCCCGGCCAGCACGCCGAAGTGCTCGGCGATCGAGTCGAGCCCGGACACGCGCAGGTTGACCACGTCGAGGTGGTCGCGGCCGAGCTGGCGCAGGTTCTCCTCGACCTGCCCGCGCAGCTGCTCCGGGGCGGCGAGCGGTTGCCAGGCGCCGGAAGGGTCGCGGGACGGCCCCACCTTCGTCGCGATGACGAGGTCGTCCGGGTAGGGCGCCAGCGCGCGGTTGATCAGCTCGTTGGCCGACCGCAGCCGGGAAAAATAGAACGCGGCCGTGTCGATGTGGTCGACACCCAGCTCGACGGCCCGGCGCAGGACGGCGATCGCCTGGTCGCGATCGCGCGGAACGGCGTCGGGAGCGAACGCCTGGCCGTGCTGCGGCAACCGCATCGCGCCGAAGCCGATGCGGTGGACTGTGCGGTCGCCGAGCGTCCAGGTACCGGGGTGGCCGGAGATCATGACCGGAGTCTGGCACGGGATCCGGGATACTCCGGCCATGGACTCGGGGACCACCACGCAGCTGATCACCGTGGGCGCCACGCTCGGCGGGGTCGTGCTCACGTTGCTGACCAACACGTTCGTCGAGGGCCGCAAGCTGAAGGCGACCCAGCGGGCCGAAGCGCAGAAGCGGGCGGCGGACCACGCCAACTGGCTGCGCGACGAGCGCGTCAAGGCGTACGCGGGCCTGTCGACGGCGAGCGAAGAGGCGTTCCAGCTGGTCCGCGCGGAGTTCATCAAGCTGCCCGAGGACCGCAAGGCGATCGAGGCACGCTGGCGCGAGCGGCGCACGGAGCTGCGCAAGGCGCACAACCAGGTGGCGTTGTTCGGCACCGAAGAGCCGCGGCAGCGCGGGAAGGAGCTGTGGAAGGCGGCCCGCAACGGGGCGAACGCCGTCTTCGCCGAGCTGGACGCCGGGGCCTCGGAAGTGCGCCGGGAGAGCCTCGACGAGCTCCTGACCGGGATCAGCGACGCCGGGGACCGGTTCCTGGAGGCGTGCCGCGCCGACGTCCAGGGCGCGCACTGAGCCTCACCCGCGGAGCCGGCGGACCGTGGCGCGGAGGGACTCGATCTCTTCCACCATGGCCACGAGCTCGGCTTCGCCCGCCCACTCCGTCAGGAGTTCGGCGCGACGGCGCATCGCCGCCTTCTCGCGGGCCCGGTGGGCGCTCGCCTGCTCGTAGCGTTCCGCGTCGACGGCTGCCTCCTTCAGCTTCCGGTAATGGCCGATCAGGGCGTTCAGCTTCCCGATGCCGGGAGGGAACACCGGCTCGGGTTCCACACCCCACTTCCCGAACTCGCTCCGGACCTCGTCCGGCGAAACCGGCAGCACACCGGCCTCGGCGAGAGCCAGCAGGAGCGACGGGGCGCAGTCCCGCTCCTCGCGGACGCGGTCGACGAGGGCCTGCGCTTCCGGGGTCAGCTCTGTGCGGTTCCGTTCCTCCAACGCGCGCATGAAGGACTCGGGGGTGAAGGGTCCGGTGTCGGGCGGGACGGGCGGCCGGAACTGCTCCGCCAGCGCGGCCGGGTCCGCTCCCAGCTCCGAGAGCACGCGAAGGGCCACGCTCGGTCCCGCCGTCAGCAGGCCGAAAGCCAGGTGCGCGAGGGTGATCGGACCGGCCGCCCGGTACGCGTGGTGCAGCACCAGGTCGATCGGAACGGCTTGCTCCCCCACCGCACCGAGTCTAGGCCGAACCGGCCCGCGCCGACGTGGGTTCCCGCAGCGAGGGTGCGAGGAAGACGATCCCGAAGGTGATCACGACCGCCGACGACAACGCCCAGTGCAGCCCGACGCGGGTTGCGAGCGCGCCGACCAGCACCGGTTCGACCAGGAACCCGAGGTAGCCGCAGGCCGCGACGGCGGCGACCGCCCGGCCCGGTGCGTCCGCCTGTTTGCGGCTCGCCACGCTCCACGCGATTGGCACGATCCCGGCCACGCCGAGCCCGACGACCGCGAAGCCGAGCACGCCCGCCACCGGCCACGGCACGGCGAGGACCACCGCGAAGCCCAGTACCGCGGTCGTGGCCGCCACGCGGACGAACCGGACCGGGCCCGTCCGCGCCACGATGCGGTCGGCGACCAGGCGGACCGCGATCATCGTCCCGGAGAAGGCGAAGTAGCCGAGCGAGGCGAGCGCGGGCGTCGCGCCGGTGACGTCGGCGAGGTACACCGCGCTCCAGCTGTTGACCGCGCCTTCGGCGACGAACCCGCAGAACGCGAGCACGCCCAGCGGCACCAGTACCCGGCTCGGCCACGCGAACGCCGCTTCGCCCTGGCCGCGGTCGGCGCCGGTGAGGAACCGGGTGCGTGCCGCCCACAACGCCAGCGCGAGCAGCGCCGCGCCGGCCACCGGGAAGTGCACGGACACCGGGACGTGCGTGGCCTCCATCAGCGCGTCGGCGCCCGAGCCCGCGAGCCCGCCGATGTTCCAGAACGCGTGGAAGCCGGCGAAGATCGGGCGGCCGTAGCCCTCCTCGACGCGGGCCGCGTGCGCGTTCATCGCGACGTCGAGCAGGCTGTTGCCCACGCCGAGCACGACGAGCGCGGCGCAGAACACCGGCGCCGACCACGCGAGCGCGACCAGCGGCAGCCCCGCGCAGAGCACGACCGCGCCGAGCACCACGGCCGCGCGGCTGCCGATCCGGGTGAGCAGCGCGCCCGCGCCCAGCAGCGCCAGCACCGATCCGGCGGCGAGGCCGAACAGCCCCGTCGCCAGCTCGCCGGTGCTCAGCCCGAGCCGCTCCTGCACCGCGGGCACCCGGGCCAGCCAGGTCGCGAACGCGGCGCCGCACACCGCGAACACGACGGAAACGCCGAGGCGGGCGCGTTTCAGGTCCCCCATCGCCCTAGGAGATCATGGCCACGGCGCGGCGGGCCGTCCAGGTCCGGGGAGGTCGTCTTCGGGGCAGCCGATCATGACCCCACGGCCGCCGCCGCCCGGCCTACCGTGGCGGGGTGAAGTCGTTGAGCCACGACCGGCTGGCCGCTGCCCTGGTCGCCGAGGCGGACCGGTTCGGGACGGCGATCGCGGGCGCCGACCCGGCGGTGCGCGTGCCGACCTGTCCCGAGTGGACACTGCGCGACCTGGCCTGGCACGTCGGGCTGGCCTACCACAAGGCGGCCGTGATCATCGCGAGCCGGCCCACCGGGTACGTGCCCTTCGACGCCGTCACGGTCGACGACCCGCCCGCGTTCGCGGCCCTCGGCGGCTGGCTCCGCGACGGCGCGGAGCGGCTGGTCGCCGCGGTGGCCGAGGTCGGACCCGAGACCCCGACGTCGACCTGGACGCCCGATCGGCGCGCCGGGTTCTGGACCCGGCGGCTGACCCACGAAACCGTCGTCCACCGCGCGGACGCGGCCTTCGCGACGGGCACGCCGTACGACGTCGACGCCGAGCTCGCGGCGGACGGGATCTCCGAAGGCCTGGACCTGGTGGCCGTGTTCTCCCGGCGACCGCACCCGGCCCTGGACCGGACGCCGCTGCAGGGCACCGGCGAGACGCTGCTCTTCCGCGCCCCCGAGCCGGAACCCGGGTGGCTGGTCCGGCGGACGCCGTCGGGAGCCGAGGCGAGCCGGGAAACCGGCGAGGCCGACGTCGTCGTCGAAGGCCGCGCCGCCGACCTGCTGCTCGCGCTGACCGGGCGTATCCCCGCGGACGACCCGCGGCTCACCGTGTCCGGGGACGCGGCCCTGTTCGGGCACTGGCTGGAGCACACGCGCTTCTAGCCGGGCTTGACCGACGCCGTATAGTCGGTTCCGACTAATAGGGAGCGACTAGTGCCGCGCAAGATCCGCAACACCCTCGCCCTGGCCGTGCTCGGCCTGCTGCTGGAACGCCCGATGCACCCGTACGAAATGGCGGCCACGCTGCGCGAGCGCCACAAGGGCTCGACGTTCAAGATCAACCCGGGTTCCCTCTACGACACCGTGGAAGCCCTGGCGAAGCACCGCTGGATCGAGCCCGTCGAGACGGTCCGCGAGGGCAACCGGCCGGAACGGACCGTCTACGCGCACACCGAACTCGGCCGCCAGGAGTTCGTCGCCTGGCTCGACGAACTGGTCCGCGAACCGGTCGCGGAGTACCCGAAGTTCGTCGCGGCGGTGAGCTACCTCGGCGCGCTCGGCCCGGACCGCGCCGCCGACGCCCTGGAGGAACGCGCCCGCCACCTCGCCGAACGCATCGACGGCGCGGACACGGCACTGGCCGAAACCGTCGGCAAGGGCGCGCCGCGGCTGTTCATGATCGAGGTCGAGTTCGTCCGGCACGCCTGGCAGGCCGAGCTCGACTGGGCGCGCGACACCGCCGCCGAAATCCGCTCCGGCTCCCTGCCGTGGCCCGAAAACTTCTGAGAGGAAACCGTGTCCGATCCCGATGTCCTCATCGCCGGTGCCGGCCCGGCCGGCCTGCTGCTCGCCGCGGAACTCGCGCTGACCGGCGTCCGCACCACGGTCGTCGAACGCCTGCCGCAGCGCCCGCCGTACTGCCGCGGCTTCAACCTCAACTCGCGGGCGCTGGACCTGCTGGCCCGGCGCGGGCTGGCCGAGGGGCTGGTGGCGGAGGGCCACCGGGTGCCGCACGCGCCGGTCACCGGCCTGCCCGGCCCGCTACTGCTCGACGGCACGGCCACGGACCACCCGTTCTCGCTGGGCATCCCGCAGACGCGCGTCGAGGAGATCCTGGAAGCACGGGCGCTCGAACTGGGCGCCGAAATCCTGCGCGGGCACGACCTGCGCTCGTTCACCCAGTCCGCGGACGACGTGACCACGGTCGTCCACAATGGACAGTTCGGCCGGACGATCCGGTCGCGGTTCCTGGTGGGCTGCGACGGCGGCCGCAGCACGGTCCGCAAGCAGGCGGGCATCGGCTTCCCGGGCGTCGACGCACGTTGGTACGCGCTGCTCGGCGACGTCGAATGCGACCTGCCGTACGGGCCGTCGGCGGGGCCGGACGGGCGGAGCCTGTTCGTGATCCCGCGGCCCGGGTACGTCCGGATCGTGGTGCGGGAGGACGACCCGCCGGCGGACAAGGACACTCCGGTGACGCTGGAGCGGCTGCAGGCCCAGGTGGACGCGGTGCTGGGCCGGCACGTCGAGCTGCGCGCACCCCGCTGGCTGAGCCGCTTCGGCGACGCGGCCCGGCTGGCGTCGAAGTACCGCGAAGGCCGGGTGCTACTGGCGGGCGACGCGGCCCACATCCACCCACCGGCCGGGGCGATCGGGGTGAACGTCGCTCTCGACGACAGTTTCAACCTGGGCTGGAAACTGGCGGCCACGGTCCGCGGGACGGCTCCGGAAGGTCTCCTGGACACCTACCACGCCGAGCGGCACGCGGCGGGCGAGCGAATCCTGGCGAACACCCGCGCCCAGGTCGCGCTGGAGGAGTCGAGCGAGGAACCGTGGGCGGACCTGATGCGGCGGGTGGCGGCGCACCCGGCCGGGAACCGGGCGCTGGCGGAGATCATCACGGGACTGGACGCGTGTTACGAGACCGGCGGGCACCCGTGGCTGGGGCGGCTGGCACCGGACATCTCGCTGACCGTCTCGGATCGGCCGACGCACTTGGCGGCGCTGTTGCATGCGGGAGGGCCGGTGTTGCTCGACCTGACGTCGGCGGGGTCGTTCGAGGCGTGGTCGGCCGGGGTGCCGGTGGTCGCGGCGTCGAGTCCGTCCACTTCGGACATCGACGCGGTGCTGCTGCGGCCGGACGGGCACGTCGCCTGGCTGGGGACGCCGGACTCGGGTGATGCCGGGCTGGCGGAGGCGGTGCACCGGTGGGTCGGCAACGTGCCGGTGCCCGTCTGAGGGTTCAGCGCGGGCGGTCCAGGACCGCCCGCTGCTCCACCCGCCCGTCCAGCACGAACCGGCTGTGCGGCGTGAAGCCGAGCTTCTCCACCACCCGCGCGGACGGCTTGTTCACCGGTTCGTACACCGCGAGCAGCCGGTCCGCCCAGCCGGAAGCGAACACCCGGTCGCGGACCGCGGCGGTCGCTTCCGTCGCGTAGCCGCGGCCCCAGCCCGAGGGCGCGATCCACCAGCCCATCTCCACCGCCGGCCACCCGAGCCCCGACTCGGCCGCGCTGCGCCGGACCAGGGACACGACCCCGTCGAAGGAACCCGGCGCCGCCGACACCGCGAACCAGCCGAAGCCGTGCTCGGCCCAGTGCGCGAGCGTCGCCTGGTGCTTGGCCAGCGTGTACTCGCGGCTCCACGGCTCGCCGGTGCCCACGTAGCGGACCGTCTCCGGCAGCTGGGCCAGCGCGAACAGGTCGTCGAAGAACTCCTCGGACCACGCGTGCAGCGTGAGCCGTTCCGTGGTGATCCGCACCGGGGCCAGTCTAATGTCCTTGCGCCGCAGTGCGATGATCAGCTCGCCGAACGGCCGAGGAGGACATGTGGGGCTCGTTCTGTTCCCAGGAGACGGCGACACCAGCAGTCCGGACATCGCTTGGTCCTACACCGGCTTCGATGCGTTCCGACGGTGGCTGGCTCAGGCCGAAGGGTTCGCACTGGAGGAGATGCACGGCTTCGGTGGACAGCGCCCGTGGAACGACGTCTCCACCGACCTGGCACCACTCCTCGATCATCCCGACGACGACGGCCCCGACCTCTCCCCGGGCCAGTGCGCCGCGATGCTGCCCCGCCTGCAGGAGATCACCAGCCGGTCTCAAGGCGGAAGCACCGACCCCCTTCTTCAACGGCACATGGACGACGCCCGCCGACTGCTGGTCGTCCTGCAGCTCTGCATCGAGAAGGACGTCGATCTCCACTTCGCCTGACCCCGGCGAGCGTCGACACTCAGTGTTCGCCCAGCAGCACGGCGATGCCGTCGAGCTGGCGGCGCAACCCGAACTCGAACGCCTCGTCCAGGCCGACGTCCTCGATGCCGGTCAGCACCTCGGTCAGCACCGGGTACCGGCCCGAGCCGAGCAGCCGCGCCAGCAGGGCCATGTCGGCCGCCAGGCGCTGGTCGCCGGTGATGCCCGTGTCCTGCTCCGCCTGGACCTCGAACGCGTTGCTCACCGCCAGCCCGCCGACCCAGCCGTTGAGCGTCATGACCACCTGCAGCTTCACCCGCCGCCGCAGGCCCGTGCCGGCCAGCGCGCGCAGCGACCAGTCCACCAGCCGCAGGCCGGCCGGCAGTACCGGCGGGCGGACCAGCGAGTTGAGCAGGATCGGCGCCAGCCACGGGTGCCGCCGGTAGGCCCGCCACTGCGCGCGGGCGGCGAGTTCGAGGCGGGGCCGCCACTGCGCCGGGCCCGGTTCCGGCAGGTCCGCCTCGCCGAGCGCGACGTCGGCCATCAGCCGGAGCAGCTCGTCCTTGTCCGGGACGTGCCGGTACAGCGCCATCGGGCCGACGCCCAGCTCGGCCGCGAGCCGCCGCATCGACAGGGCGGCGAGGCCGTCGGCGTCGGCCAGTGCGATGGCCGCGCGCACCAGGCTGTCGCGGCCCAGCGGCGGCTTCGCCGGCGTCCGGTCGGCGACGACCGTGCCGCTGCCCGGCACCGCGCGCACCCAGCCCTGCTCGCCCAGCGCGGACAACGCTTTCGCCGCGGTCGCCATCGCGACCCCCCACTCGCGCACCAGCGCCCGGGTCGACGGGACGCGGTCACCGGGCCGCAGCTCGCCCGCGGTGATCCGGCGGCGCAGGTCCGCCGCGATCCGCAGGTAGGGCGCCTCCGTCACGAACTCCCCGATCCGTACTAGAACGGTTGCCGAAGCCACCTAGAACGGTTTCAGGGTACTCCCCCATTACTGACCGCGGTTATTGTCGCCGGCTCTCCACCGCTCATACGGTTCGGATACACCGTACGAACAGGGGGCATGATGACGACGACCGAAAAACCCGCAGTCCGCCGCGCGACGCCGTGGTGGCGGCGCCCGTGGGTCTTCCCGCTGGGCCTGCTCGTCACGGCGTTCCTGGTGTTCTCGCTCCCGCCGTACCTGGGGCTCGACCCGGCGAAGTCGCGGATCCCGGCGCCGACCGGGTGGTACTACCCGGTGCTGGTCACCCACATCGGGTTCGCGACCATCGCCATGGTGACCTGCGCGCTGCAGATCTGGCCGTGGCTGCGGCGGAAGCACCCGGCGGTGCACCGGCGCACCGGGCGCGTGTACGTCTTCGCCGGCGCGATCCCGGCGTCGATCGCCGGGTTCACCATCGCGCTGGCGGCGCCGTTCGGGCCGGTCGGAGCAGTGTCGAACATCCTGCTGGCGACGCTCTGGTTCGGCTGCACCGTGCAGGGTTACCGGGCGGCGCGGGCACGCCGGTTCGGCGACCACCGCCGCTGGATGGTCCGCAGCTTCGCGCTGTGCATGTCGATCATCAGCAACCGGATCTGGGGCGTGGTCTGCGCGATCGTGCTGACCCCGCAGCTGGACACGACCTTCGGCGGCAGCGAAGCCGCGCTCGGCCAGGCGATCGCCGGCATCACGACGTGGACCGGCTGGGTGCTGCCGCTGCTGGCCGCCGAGTGGTGGCTCGGCCGCCGTCCCGCCCGCCGCCGCGACGCAGGGTCACCGGCGTAGCCCGATCGGCCGATGGTCCACACCACAGAAAAAGGTCTATACCAATGGGGACCGCAGTTCCCCGCCGCCGCGCTCGTCGTCGTGGAGGTACCCATGCGTCTCCGTTCCTTCCTGTCCCTTCTGGGCGGGCTCGCCCTGCTCAGCACCGGCTTCGCCGCCCCCGCCGGCGCCGCGGCCGGCTCCCCGATCCCGGTCGGGCCCTACGTCGACATGGGCGCGTGGCCGACGCCCAGCCTGTCGGCGATGTCGGCCGCGAGTGGCGTCAAGGGGTTCACGCTCGCGTTCGTCAACTCCTACGGCTGCAAGGCCAGCTGGTTCGGCGCCTACGACCCGCGCACGGCGTGGCAGAAGGAGGAGATCGCCAAGATCCGCAACGGCGGCGGGGACGTCAAGATCTCCTTCGGCGGCGCGTCCGGCATCGAGCTGGCCCAGGCGTGCAGCACGTCCGCACAGGTCGCGGCCGAGTACGACGCCGTGGTCAAGGCGTACGGCCTCAAGTACGCCGACTTCGACATCGAGGGCGCGGCGGTCGCGGATCCGGCGTCGATCGCCCGGCGTTCGCAGGCCCTGAAAACGCTTCAGGACGGCAACCCCGGACTGAAGATTTCCCTGACGCTGCCGGTGTTGCCGAACGGCCTCACCGCGGACGGGCTCAACGTCGTCAAGGCGGCCAAGAACGCCGGGGTGAACCTCGACCTGGTCAACATCATGGCGATGGACTACTACCAGGGCGCGGGCGACCAGGGCGCCAAGGCGATCTCGGCGGCCAAGGCCACGCAGGCGCAGCTCAAGTCGTTGTACGGCCTGAGCGACGCGGCGGCGTGGAAGAAGGTCGGCGTCACCCCGATGATCGGCGTCAACGACTCGCAGAACGAAATCTTCTACCAGAAGGACGCGAAGGCGCTGGTGGCGTTCGCGAAGACGGTCCACCTCGGGATGCTGTCGTTCTGGGAGCAGGGCCGCGACGCGAACGCGTGCACCGGGGCGCTGTACAAGTGCACCAACGTGCCGCAGTCGAAGTACGAGTTCGCGAAGATCTTCGCCGGGTACACCGGCTGAGTCACCACCGGGCGGCGTCCGCGAGCAGTGCGTCCCGCACCGCCGCGGGCCCCGGCCGGCACGGCTCGGTCCGGCTGACCACGAACAGCGTGTTGATCGGGGGCTCCTCCGGCTCCAGCAGCGCCACCAGGTCGCCCGACGCCAGCTCGGCCGCGCAGAGGTACCGCGGCAGCACGCTGACGCCGCAGCCCGCCAGCACGCACGCCAGCACCCCGCGCAGATCGGGGACGACGACCGCCGGGCCGCGCGGCGGGCGGGTGCCCAGGACCGTGCGCCAGTAGCGGCGGATGATCGGCAGGTCCTCCGCGTACGCCACCAGCGGCGCCCTCCGGGGGTCACCGGTGAAGCCGCGGGGGCCGACGAGGACGAACTCCTCGTCCGTCAGCGGGGTGGCCGTGAAGGCGCGGCCGCGCGGGCGGATCGTCGAGACGACCAGGTCGAAGCGGCGCTCGGCCAGGCCCGCGAGGAGGTCGTCGGCCAGGCCGAACGTCACCCGCAGCTCGAGCCCGCGCGCGACCAGACCGGCCAGCGCGGGCAGCACCCGGGCCGTCGTCAGCTCGGCGGGCCCGGCCAAGTGCACCGGGGAAGCCCCGCCGACGACCACGGAAGCCAGCGCGTCGATGTGCGGGGCGACCCGGGCCGCCAGCTCGTCGGCCACCGACGTCGGCGTCACCCCGCGGGCGCGCCGGACGAACAACTGCTGCCCCAGCTGCTCCTCCAGGGCCCTGACCTGCGCGGTCACCGTCGGCTGGGACAGGCCCAGCGACGGTGCCGCACCCGTCAGGGAACCCGCGCGGTGGACCGCCAGGAACGTGCGCAGCAGGTCGAGGTCCAGCTCAGTCCTCGACGAGGTCGATCGAGTCCACCACGTTCGGGTAGAACGCGACGTGGTCCTTGATCGGCGCGACCGCGTCGTACGGGTTCTCGTACGTCCAGACCGCGTTCTCGCCCTGCACGTCACCCGCGTTCAGCGAGTAGTAGCTCGCCTCGCCCTTGTACGGGCAGTACGTCTCGTGGCTGGTCCGCTCGAGCACGCTCGCGTCGACGTCGGCCAGCGGGATGTACTGGACCGCCGGATAGGTGGATTCCTGCAGGGTGAGGGCGTTGCGGCTGTCGGCGACGACCCGCCCGCCGGCCTTGACCACGACGCGGGCCTTCGTCGGCTCGACGGTGATCGGGTGGTCCGGGCCCGGCTGCAGAACCTTCTTCGCCATGTCAGCTCCCTAAGCGTCCTGTGTATCAGGAGCAGCACGCCGGGCCCGGCCGTTATTCCGCGATCAGGGCAGGTAGTACATCGGGTTCGGCAGCTTGACCGGACGCAGCGCGTGACCGCCCTCGAGGTCGCTGAACTGGTCACCGAGGTTGAGCACGATCTTCGCGCCGGTCGCCTCGATGTGCGCACGCGTGCCCGACTTGTACTGGACGGTGGTGCAGGTCAGGCCGCACGGGAGGTAGTCGGGGGCGGTGGTCTTCGGCTTGAAGAACGCGCCGGCCGGGGCCGGGAAGCCCTCGTTGGCCAGGTTCTTCAGCGACTGCGGGCCCTGGAACTCGTTGCGGCCGGTCAGGAAGTAGACCTTGACGCCGTGCTGCGCCGCCCAGTTCGCCAGCTCCAGGACCGGCTTGTTGGCGACGAACGTGCCGTTGTCGATCGCCTGCTGCTGCTTGACCGGGTCGAAGCCGAAGTCGTTGTCGGCCTCCCAGCCGTAGGTGACCTCGGACGTGTCGTCGACGTCCAGCACGACCGCCGGGTTCTGCACCCGGCCCAGCGACTGCTGCAGGTAACGCTTCGCGTCCGAGACGATCCGGCCGGTGTCCTTCACGAACCGGCTCGTGTCGGAGTAGTGGTGCTTGCCCGCGGTGTCGACGTAGTCGCCGTAGTACGCCTTGACGTCGAGCTTGACCTGGCCGATGTTGGCCGGCTCCTTCGAACGGGCAGCGGTCGCGTCGTCCGAGCCGGCCAGCGCGGTGGCGCCCGAGGCGACCGTGGCGCCGATGGCCGCGGCGGCGGCGAGCTTGACGAGACCTGACCATTTTCCGGACACAGCGACCTCCACGGAAACTTGACGACCCGGGGAACTTACGTCACCCGTTCCGCCCGGCAGACGAAAGCCACCGGCGCGCGGCCGATCCGCGTCAGAACCACCGAAGCTTCCGCTTCGCCGCGCGGCTTCAGCCGGCGGCGCAACGCGTCCGGGTCGACGTCGAGGCCGCGGACCAGGATCTCCAGCCGTCCGACGTCGTGCCGCTTGAGCGCCGCCTTCAGCGCCTTCTCGCTGTACGGCCCCTGCTCCAGAACGCGAAACGCCCGCACGCCGGGCGGTGGAGTGTCCCCGGTCAGGTACGCGATGCGCTCGTCCAGCTGCCACAGCCCGTGCCGCGCCGCGTAGTGGCGGACCAGCCCGGCGCGCACGACGGCGCCGTCCGGGTCGATGATCCACTCCCCCGGCTCCCGCACCGGCAGGTCGTCCGGTTCCGTGTCGGTGACCGTCCACTGTGTCCCGTCCGAGCGCAGCACGGTCGCCCGGCGGGTGACGCCCGTGCCCAGGCCGCGCCAGAGGCAGGACTCGCGGACCTGCCCGTCCAAGGAGACCAGCTCGACCTCCTCGGCCCACGGCGTGAGCGCGAAGTCGAGGCCGGGGGCGCACTTGACCGCCAGGGGCCGCCCCGGGTACGCCTCGACCAGGCCGTCCAGCGGCGGCGCGAAGTCGGCGGGTTTCCACGCCCGGCGACCGGCGGAGTCACGCCGGGCCGGGTCGGCCACGACGACCCCGGACCGGCTCACCGGGCGCAGCGCGTCGGCCCGCGCGAGTCCGAACGCGGCTCCCGCGGCAGTTCCGTTGTGGCGGGCCATCTCCAGCCGCACGGGGTCCAGATCGGACCCGAAGGCACGCCGTGCCACCCGCGCGATTTCGACCAGGTCCGCGCCCACCGAACACGTCACGTCGTGCACGTCGAGCCCCGCCAGCCGCGCCGCCCGGTGCCGGGCCACGATCGACGCGCTCGCCTGCTGGAGCGCGTCGGAGGTGAACAGCCAGTCCACACCGGACAGTTTGCCGACGGCTTTGCGCCGCAGCAGCACCGTTTCCAGGACGGCGGCCGCCCGCTCCTCGCCCACGAGACGGCGGACGGCGGCGACCGACGCGATCGGGTCGGTCAGGGGCAAGGCCGAGACCTCGGCGAGCGCCGCCACACCCGCGCCGGAACGCAGGTAGGCGACGTCGCCGAGGCTGAACGAATAACCCAACTCAGGACGGCCGCTTGGTCCCGGTGATCATCACGTTGTAGAACAGCTCGCGCGGCAGGATCTTCGACAGCACCTTCTTGTCCACAGCGGACAGCCGCAGCCACAGGTGGTAGGCGAACAGCCGCCAGCGCACGGTCAGCTTCTCCTGCGGCACGGCCGCTTCGAACGTCCGGATCGGCCAGCCGGCCAGGGCGGCGGCGAACTCCTCGGTGACCGCGTGGACGTCCTGGGCGCCGGCCCCGCGGGCCCACGACTCCAGCTCCGACGGGTCGAACGTGTGGATGTCGACCACGGCCTCCAAGGCGGCGGCGCGCGAGGACTCGTCCAGTTCGGACTGCGGGCGCCGCCAGCCGCTCAGCACCGGCAGCTTCGTCACCCGGGTCGTCAGGAACCAGGTGAGCTGGCCCAGCTTGCGGGCGTAGAAGTCGCCGACCTTGGTCGGCTCGCCCGCGAAGACGAACCGGCCGCCCGGCTTGAGCACGCGCAGCACTTCGCGGAACGCCGCCTGGACGTCCGGGATGTGGTGCAGCACCGCGTGCCCGACGACCAGGTCGAACGTGTTGTCCTCGTACGGGATGCGCTCGGCGTCGGCGACCCGGCCGTCGACGTCGAGGCCGAGCTTCTCGGCGTTGCGCAGCGCGACCTGGACCATGCCGGGCGAAAGGTCGGTGACCGAGCCCTTCTTGGCGACCCCGCCCTGCATGAGGTTCAGCAGGAAGAAGCCGGTGCCGCTGCCCAGTTCCATCGCGTGCTGGTAGGGCTGGCCGTCCTCGCCCGCGACGGCGTTGAACACGTCGGTGGCGTAGGAGATGCAGCGCTCGTCGTACGAGATCGACCACTTCTCGTCGTAGGTGCCGGCTTCCCAGTCGTGGTAGAGCACGTTCGCCAGCTTGGGGTCGGCGTACGCGGCCTGGACCTCTTCGGCGGTGGCGTGCGGGTTCGGCGCCGGGTCGTTCACGTCGGTCAAGGCGTCATTTCCCTTCGAAAGTGGCCTTGCCGGGCCCGTTTTCGATGAACGACTTCATGCCGTTCTGCTGGTCTTGGGTCGCCCAGAGGGCGGCGAACAGGTGCGACTCGAGCTTGAGCGCGTTCGGCAGGTCCATGTCGAGACCGCCGTCGATGGCCGCCTTCGCCGCGCGCAGCGCCACGGCCGGGCCGTTCGCGAACTGCGCCGCCCACTTGTGGGCCGCCGCGTAGACGTCGTCGGGGGCGACGACCTGGTCCACGATCCCCAGCTGCAGCGCCTCTTCGGCCTTGACGAACCGTCCGGTGTAGACGATGTCCTTGGTCTTGCTCGGCCCGATCAGCCGGGCCAGGCGCTGGGTGCCGCCCGCGCCGGGGATGACGCCGAGCTGGATCTCCGGCTGGCCGACCTTGACGTTGTCGCCGGCGACCCGCCAGTCCGCGGTCAGGGCCAGTTCGAGGCCGCCGCCGAGGGCGTACCCGGTGATGGCCGCGACGACCGGCTTCGGAATGTTCGCGATGGCCGCGAGGGTGCCGGTGAGGTTCGCGCCGAACTTGGCGATCTCGGGGTACGTGCGGGTGGCCATCTCCTTGATGTCCGCGCCGCCGGCGAAGGTCTTCTCGCCGCCGTAGAGGATGACCGCGCGGACGTCGTCGCGCTCGGTGGCCTCCTTCGCCAGCTCGGCGAGCTCGGCGGTGACCTGGGCGTTCAGGGCGTTGACCGGCGGCCGGTCGAGCCGGATGGTGCCGACCCCGTCCTTCACCTCGAGGGTTACGAACTCTCCCACGTCACTCCTCCTCGTTGACGGACTGCCAGCAGGCTACCGGCCGGTAAGCGTCAGCTTAGCGACGGCGGGCGAAGAAGCGATCCCCGGAGCGCTCCAGCACGAGGTCCTGGTCGAACGTCTTCGAGAGGTTTTCGCTGGTGATGACGTCGTCGACCAGGCCGGAGACCACCGCCCGGCCGTCGCGGAGAAGCAGCGCGTGGGTGAACCCCGGCGGGATCTCCTCGACGTGGTGGGTGACCAGGACCAGCGCCGGGGCGTCGGGGTCCAGCGCCAGGTCGGACAGCCGGGCGACCAGGTCCTCACGGCCGCCCAGGTCGAGGCCGGCGGCGGGCTCGTCGAGCAGCAGCATCTCCGGGTCGGTCATCAGGGACCGGGCGATCAGCGCGCGCTTGCGCTCGCCCTCGGAGAGCGTGCCGAAGGTGCGCTCTCCGAGGTGCCCGATGCCCATCGCTTCGAGGAGCTCGGTCGCGCGGGCGGTGTCGAGGGTGTCGTATTCCTCACGCCAGCGGCCGAGCACCGCGTAGCCGGCGCTGACCACGACGTCCTTGACCAGCTCGTCGCCCGGGACGCGCTGGGCGATCGCCGCCGAGGTGAAGCCGATGCGGGGACGCAGGTCGAAGATGTTGACCCGGCCGATGCGCTCGCCGAGCAGGTCGACCTCGCCGGTGGTCGGGTGCAGTTCGGCCGCGGCGAGGCGCAGCAGGGTGGTCTTGCCCGCGCCGTTCGGGCCGAGCACCACCCAGCGCTCGTCCAGTTCGACGGTCCAGTCGAGGCCGGCGAGGAGGTCGTTGGTCCCCCGGCGGACGCCGACACCGGCCATCCGGACCACGAGGTCGTCAAGTTCGCTGGGCTGGATCGGCTCGCTCACGAGGCCCATTCTGTCTGCCGTCGCGCGCGCGTGCGCACCCGCCCGGGTGAGACGGCGAACCGCCAGGTCGGGAAGTGTCCACGACGTGGAACGCCGCACCGCGGGAGAGCAGCCGGGGACGCCGTTGTGGCAGGATCGCGGGCATGTCAGCCGACGCGCCCGCCACCGGGATCACCCGGGGTTCGTTCTGGCGCCGTCGCACCATCGACCTGCTCCTCGTCGCTTCGGCCGGGTGTACGCGGGCGCGGCTCCGCTGATCTCGCGCCCCCGGGCGCGTGCGGTGCCGTGCTGCCTCCGTGTCCCGAAATCCTTCGCGTCCGAGGAGCACCCGCGTTGACCACTTCCCTGGTTCGCCCGTCCGTCGAGATCCACCCGCAGCTGACCGACCCGCTGCTGCCCGAGCTGCTGCACCCGTCGCGGCTGCTCTGGACCCCGCGTGAGCTGGCCGAGCTGACCGCCACCGTCACCACCGAGCTGACCGCGGGCCTGCGCGGCATCCTGCGGTTCGACGAGGACCGCCGCTGGTGGGCGCGGCTGGCGCTGACCGACGGCGTCGAGCTGTGGCTGCTGTCGTGGCTGCCCGGCCAGCACACGAAGCCGCACGACCACGGCGGCGCGTCCGGTTCGTTCACCGTCCTGCAGGGTGAACTCGGCGAGGAGTACCGCTATCCCGGCGGGCCGATCCGGCGCCGGACGCACGCGGCGGGCGAGGGTCTCGGCTTCGGCGCCGGCCGCGCCCACCAGGTCACCGGCCTCGGCGATCAGCCGGCGGCCAGCGTCCACGCGTATTCGCCGCCGCTGGTGGCGACGCGGGAGTACGACTCGCTCGCCGACGTTCCGGCGGAAATCCCGCCGCTGCCCGCTATCGTCCGATCATGAGCGCCGTCGATTCGCTGCTGGCCGCCGCCCGGTCCGGCTTGGACCGGGTGACGCCGGTCCGGGCCCGCGAGCTGCAGGAGGCGGGGGCGCTGGTGGTCGACATCCGGCCGCTGGCGAACCGCCGGGCCGAGGGCGAGATCCCGGGCGCGGTGATCGTCGAGCGGATCCACCTGGAGTGGCGGCTGGCGCCGGACAGCGAGTGGCGGCTGCCTGCGGTGACGCCGGACACGACGGTGATCGTGGTGTGCAACGAGGGCTACTCGTCGAGCCTGGCGGCGGCCGACCTGCAGCGGCTGGGCCTGGCCAACGCGACCGACCTCGACGGCGGGTTCCGCGCCTGGGCCGCCGCCGGCCTGCCCGTGCAGGCCGGCGGGAGCCCGGCGGTGCCTTAGCAGCCCCCGTTTTCCACGCTACCGGGGAGGACCGACAGTTTCAGCCGGCCAGCGCCGGGGCGATGTGCTTGGTGAACAGGTCGATGCCGGAGCGGTCGTACGCGGCTTCCGGGAAGTTCAGGATCGCGTACGACATCCCGCGTTCGCCGAGGGCCTTGAGGTGCTCGGCGACCTGTTCCGGGGTGCCGGCCGACGGGCCGCTCGCGAAGGTGGCGACGGCCCGCTCGGCGTCTTCGGCCGGGACGTACTTCTCGTAGTGCGCCTTCAGCCAGGCCTGCTTCTCCCGGACGTCGTTTTCGGTTTCGCCGAGGACGACGCTGAGGTTGCCCGAGCGGACGATGGCGTCGAAGTCGGTGCCGACGTCCTTGCAGTGCGCGGCCAGGATCTCCGACTTGCGCGTGAACATCTCCGGCTCGGGGTAGAAGTTCGTGTACTTCGCGTACTTCGCCGCGATCCGGAGCGTCTTCTTCTCGCCGCCGCCGGCGATCCACAGCGGGATCCCGCCGTCCTGGAGCGGAAGCGGGCGCAGGATCGCGCCATCGGTCCGGTAGTGCTTGCCGTCCAAAGTGGACTTGCCGGTGGTCCAGAGGTCGCGCATGATCTGCACGCCCTCGTCGAGCTGGCCGAGCCGCTCACCGGCCGAGGGGAAGCCGTAGCCGTAGGCCCGCCACTCGTGCTCGTACCAGCCGGCGCCGATGCCCATTTCGACCCGGCCGCCGGAGATGATGTCGGCGGTGGCGGCGACCTTCGCCAGGTAGGCGGGGTTGCGGTAGCCCATGCAGGTGCACATCTGGCCGAGCCGGATGGTGTCGGTCGCGGCGGCGAACGCCGAGATCAGCGACCACGCCTCGTGCGTGGCCTCCTCGGTGGGCACGGGCACGGTGTGGAAGTGGTCGTAGACCCAGATCGATTCGAAGGGGCCGGCCTCCGCGTGTTTCGCGAGGCCGAGCATGGTCTGCCAGTGGTCCGCGGGGTCGATGCCGGCCAGGTCGAGCCGCCAGCCCTGCGGGACGAACATTCCGAAGCGCATGCCCCCAACTTAGCTTCGCCCCGGGCTGCGCGCGCCGCTATATCCGGTAGTCCGCCGCCCGGCCGGCCCGCTCCGCCTGCAGGTCGGACTCGGCCTGCCCGATCGCCGCGTCGAGCGCGGTCCGGAAGTCGGCGATTTCCGCGCGGTTCAGCATGAACACGTCACCGCGCGGCCCGAAGATGCCGATTTCGCCCCGGTTGACCTCGACCGAGCACACGGCCAGGTCGCGCCAGGCGTCCGTGCACCGGACCAGCCATTCCCGCCGCGGTTCGGTGCTCCTGATCAGCGGCTCGCTCACAGCCATCCCCTTTCGAGTGATCCCGGAGCGCGCAACCCCACGCCTCCGCCAACGGTTGCTAGTCTGAATTCACCAGGCCAACTTTGCAACTGCTGTACAGCAATTGACACGAACGGATGATGCGCATGCCGATGACACCGACGGTGCGGCTGAAGTTCCTGTCGATCTACATGCGGGAGGCCCGGCTCCAGGCGGGTGTGGACATGAAGGACGCCGCCAAGCTGCTCGGCCGCGACACCACCCGCGTCACGAAGATGGAGAAGGGCCGCGAGGGCCTGACTCCCGGCGACGCCAAGATGCTCCTCGACCACTACGACGTGCACAGCGAGGAGCAGAAGGCCGCCATCGTCGAGCTGGCGAGGACGCGCAGCCAGCGCGGCCGCTGGTCCGGCCACCGCGCCATCGTGCCGATGGAGCAGCGCGCGTACTACGACTTCGAGTGGGACTCGAACCTCATCCAGCACTACGGCGCCGAGATGGTGCCGGGGCTCCTGCAGACCGAGGCGTACATGCGCGTCTCGATCGCGAACAACTTCCGCGCGAACGCGATGAACATCGACGACATCGTCACTTCCCGCCTGGAACGGCAGGAAGTGATGTTCCGGCAGAAGCCCGCGACGGCTCACTTCGTGCTCAGCGAGAGCTGCCTGCGCCGGGTGATCGGCGGCAACGCGGTGATGCACGAACAGCTGGAGCACCTCGCGGCGATCGCCCGCAAGCCGAACGTCCAGCTCCAGATCCTGCCCTTCGATTCGCCGGGCGGCGCCAGCACCTTCGGCTTCACGATGCTGCGCATCCCGGCTCCCACGACGTCGGCGCAGCCGCTGGAGATGGTCTACGTGGAGAACCTGCACGATGCCGACTACCTCGACGGCGTCGCCGAAGTCGCCGACTACGCGAGCCTGTGGAGCCGCCTCACGGCGAACGCGACCGGCATGGACAAGTCACGGAGGCTTATCCTGGAGATCGCCCAGAACTACGCGTGACATCGAAGGACGGTCCCCATGTCCCCTGACTTCACCGCTGCCACGTTCAAGACCTCCAGCTACACCGAGGGCAACGGCACGTGCGTCGAAGTCGCGGTGATCCCCGGCTACGCGGCGGTCCGCGACACCAAGGACCGCGCGGGCGGCCACATCGCCGTGCCCGCGGAGAGCTTCGCCGCCTTCCTCACCGCTGTCCGGAGCTAGGCCAGCACGACCCGCGCCAGCTCCGCCGGGGTCGCCAGCAGGCCGTGCTTCGGCAGCACCCGGACCGTGTACCCGATCGACCCCGGGCGCGGCAGCTTCACGCGGGCCGCGAACGCGCCGATGCCGTCGCCGGTCATCGGGACCGTCACCGTGTCGCGCAGCTCGTCGTCGTCGCCCACCCGGCCGACCACCGCCTGGATGTCCACTTCGGACGGATCGAGGGCGGCCAGGTCGATCCGGGCGCGGATCGTCACCTCGGTGCCGACCACCAGGGGCTCGGTCGCCTCCACCAGCAGTTCCGAGTCGAAGATGCGCACCCGCGGCCACGACACCTCGAGCTTCGTGCGGTAGTCCGCCAGCGACAACGCTCCGCGGTAGCCGTCGCCCGTCGCCGCCGCCACGGTCCGGGACGCCGGGAGGTAGCCGTTGTCGACGTACTCGCGGACCATCCGGGACGCCTGGACCCGCGGGCCGAGCGTCTCCAGGGTGTGCCACACCATCGACAGCCAGCCCGTGGGCACGCCGTCGGCCGAGCGGTCGTAGAACAGCGGCGCGATCTGCTGGCCCAGCAGCTCGTACAGCGCCGCCGCCTCCAGGTCGTCGCGGCGCAGGGGGTCGGTGACGCCGTCCGCGGTCGGGATCGCCCAGCCGTTGCTGCCGTCGTAGCACTCGTCCCACCAGCCGTCGCGGATCGACAGGTTGAGCCCGCCGTTCAGCGCCGACTTCATCCCCGACGTCCCGCACGCCTCCAGGGGCCGCACCGGGTTGTTCAGCCAGACGTCGCAGCCGCGGTAGAGGTACCGGGCCATCGACATGTCGTAGTCGGGCAGGAAGACGATCCGGTGCCGGACGTCCGCGCCGTCGACGAACCGGACGATCTGCTGGATCAGCTGCTTGCCGTTTTCGTCGGCCGGGTGCGACTTGCCCGCGACGACGACCTGGATCGGCCGGTCCTCGTGCAGCAGCAGCGTCCGCAGCCGGTCGGGGTCGCGCAGCATCAGCGTCAGCCGCTTGTACGTCGGGACGCGGCGGGCGAACCCGACGGTCAGCACGTCCGGGTCGAAAACCGAGTCCACCCAGCCCAGCTCCAGCGGTGACGCGCCGCGCTGCAGCCACGCCGCGCGCACCCGGCGCCGGACCTCGTGCACCAGCTTCTCGCGCAGGTCACGCCGCAGGCCCCACAGCTGGGCGTCGGACACGCCGTCCCGCAGCGGCCCCTCGCCGACGTCGAGGCCCCACTCGCGGCCGAGCAGCGTGCTCAGCTCGCGCGCCACCCACGTCGGGCCGTGGACGCCGTTGGTCACCGACGAGATCGGCACCTCGTCGTGGTCGAACCCGGGCCACAGCCGCGAGAACATCTTGCGCGTGACGCGCCCGTGCAGCTGCGAGACACCGTTCGCGCGCTGCGCCAGCCGCAGGCCCATGTGCGCCATGTTGAACAACCCGGGGTTGTCCTCCGCGCCGAGCGCGAGGACCCGTCTCGGGTCGATGTCCGGCACCAGGCGGCCGTCGTTGAAGTAGCGCTGGACCAGGTCCACCGGGAACCGGTCGATGCCCGCGCTGACCGGGGTGTGCGTGGTGAACAGCGTCCCGGCGCGGACCGCGGGCATGGCCTCGTCGAACGCGAGGCCGTCGGCCTGGACGATCTCGCGGGCGCGTTCGAGGCCCAGGAAGCCCGCGTGTCCCTCGTTCGTGTGGAACACCATCGGCTGCGGGTGCCCGGTCAGCTCGCAGTACTTCCGCACCGCGCGGAACCCGCCGATGCCGGCCAGGATCTCCTGCCGCAGCCGGTGGTCGGCGTCGCCGCCGTAAAGCCGGTCGGTGACGCCGCGCAGGTCCTCGTCGTTGGCCTCGGTGTCGGTGTCGAGCAGCAGCAGCGGCACGCGCCCGACGCGGGCCTGCCAGATCTGCGCGCACAGCTCGCGCCCGCCCGGCATCGCCACGCCGATCAGCACCGGACGGCCGCCCGCGGTCAGCAGCTCCAGCGGGAAGGCGTTCGGGTCGATCACCGGGTAGTGCTCGACCTGCCAGCCGTCGAGCGACAGGGACTGCCGGAAGTAGCCGTTGCGGTAGAGCAGCCCGACGCCGACCATCGGCACGCCCAGGTCGGACGCGGCCTTGAGGTGGTCGCCGGCCAGCACGCCGAGGCCGCCGGAGTAGTTCGGCAGCGCTTCGGTGACGCCGAACTCCATCGAGAAGTAGGCGACCGCGGACGGCAGGTCGGGGTCGTCACGGCGCTGGTACCAGCGTGGCTCGGACAGGTACTTCTCCAGGTCCTCGGCCGCGGTTCTCGCGCGCTGGAGGAAGTCGTCGTCGACGGCGAGCTCGTCCAGGCGGGCCGGCGGCAGCGCGGTGAGCATCCGCAGCGGGTCGCGCACGGCGTTGAACAGCTCGGCGTCCATCGACGCGAACAGGTCCCGGGTCGGCGGGTGCCACGTCCAGCGCAGGTTGGTGGCCAGCGCACCCAGGCCGGCGAGGGAGTCCGGGAGGCTGGCGCGGACGGTGAACCGGCGGACTGCACGCATGGGAAGCGACGATATCGGGCCGCGGGCCGCGATGCGCAGGGAGGAGTTCGGGGATAACCCGCACGCTCCGCGTATGCCCTGGGTATGGTCCTGCCCGTCGGGTACCGGGTGGGCACGAGAGCGAGTGGAACAGATGATCCCAGGGGGAGGACGGCGGGCGCTGGTCGCGCTGCTGGCCGTCGCGGCGGTCGCCGTGAGCGGGTGCCACGGCAAGGGCGGCGCGAGCGGGGACCCGGCCAAGGACACCGGCGCGGGCTCGGTGTCCGGGCTGCCGGTGACGCACTTCGAGAGCGGCCTCAAGCCGAGCGCGCCGACGCCGGACCTGAACGTCCGCAACGCCGACGGCGGCGAGGACGACAAGCTCGCCACCGCCGCCATCGCCGACGTCCAGACGTACTGGGGCGAGATGCTCCCGGCGAACTTCGGCCAGCAGTTCGAGCCGGTGAAGTCGCTGCTGTCCTACGACGCGCAGACCGACACCGAGGAGACCGGCTGCGGCAGCGTGAAGAAGCTCGTGAACGCGTTCTACTGCCCGGTCGACGACTCGGTGGCGTGGGACCGCGGCGTGCTGCTGCCGATGCTGCGCCAGCGGTTCGGCCCGATGTCGGTGGTCGTGGTGCTCGCGCACGAGTTCGGCCACGCCGTCCAGTACCGGCTCGGCGACAAGGCGGGGGTGGGCAAGAGCACCCCCACCGTGGTCAAGGAGCAGCAGGCCGACTGCTTCGCCGGCGGCTACTTCCGCTGGGTCGCCGAGGACAAGAGCAAGTTCTACCGCGTGTCGACGTCCGAGGGCCTGAACCAGGTGATGGCGTCGATGTTCCTCATTCGCGACCAGGCCGGCACCAGCGCCGCCGACAAGGGCGCGCACGGCACGGCGTTCGACCGCACCTACGCGTTCCAGGCCGGGTTCGAGAAGGGCCCCAAGGAGTGCGCGGCGATGACGACCGAGAACGTCAAGGCCCGGCTGACCGAGCGTCCCTTCGACAAGGGCGACAAGGGCAAGGGCGACGCGAAGTTCAACGCCCAGACGGTCGCGCTGCTGAAGAAGAGCCTCGATGAGGCGTTCCAGCGCGCCGGGGCGGCCGCACCGGAGATCACCGACAGTGGCAGCTGCCAGACCACCCCGCCGGCGTCCTACTGCCCGGGTGACAACACGGTGAGCATCGACATGGCCAAGCTCGCCCAGCTGGCCCAGCCGATCGACCGCGAGGCCGAGATGAAGGGCCAGGACCCGGGCGGCATGGGCGACTTCGCGGCGTTCTCGGAAGTCGCGTCGCGGTACGCGCTCGGCATCCAGAAGGGCGTCGGCGCGTCGATCGACAACGCGAACGCGGGCCTGCGCACGGCCTGCCTGGTCGGCGCGTGGGCGGCGTTCACGAACCGCCCGGGCGACCTGCGGCTGTCGGCGGGCGACCTCGACGAGGCCATCGCGGACCTGCTGCAGCCGGAGAGCCTCGTCTCGGCGGACGTCAACGGGAAGCGCCCGGACAGCGGTTTCGACCGGGTCGAGGCGTTGCGGCGCGGATACCTCGAGGGGTCGTCGGTCTGCTCGAAGGCGTACGCCTGATCTTCTGCGGAAAGGGCCCCCACCGCGTGGTGGGGGCCCTTTTTCTAGAACAGCGCGCTGGCGAGGTCGCGGCGGGCCTTCATGACCCGGTCGTCGGCCGGGTCGAAGAGGTCGAACAGGGCCACGAGGTGCTCGCGAACCTTGTTGCGGTCCTCGCCCGCGGTCCGGCGGACGGTGTCGATGAGGCGCTTGAAGCCCGCCTCGACGTCGTTCGCCGCGATCTCCAGGTCGGCCGCGTCAAGCTGGGCCGCGAGGTCGGACGGGTCGGCGTCGGCCTTGGCGACGGCGTCCGGGTCGGCGCTTTCGGCGCGGGCGGTGAACTTGACCTGGGCCAGGGCGTTCTTGGCCAGCTCGTTGGCCGGTTCGACGTCGAGGATGCGCTCGTACGCGGCCTGCGCGGCGGCGAAGTCACCTCGTTCGAAGGCCTCTTCCGCCTCGGTGAAGCGCGGGTCCTCGGGCTCCTCGGCCGGACCGCCGGCCGCCTCGGCGTCGCGGATGCCCGGCAGCTTGTCGCGCAGGGCGTCCAGGAGCGCGTTGATCCACTTGCGGATCTCGGGCTCGGGCAGCGCGCCGGAGAAGGCGTCGACGGGCTGGCCGCCGGCGATGGCGACGATCGTCGGGATGGACTGGGCGCCGAACAGCTGCGCGATCCGCGGGTTGGCGTCGACGTCGACCTTCGCGACGACCCACGCCCCGCCGGACTCGGCGGCCATCCGTTCGAGCACCGGGGACAGCTGCTTGCACGGGCCGCACCACTCGGCCCACAGGTCGACGACCACGAGCTGACGCAGGGACCGCTCCACGACCTCGGCCTGGAAGGTGGCCTCGGTGACATCGATCACGGCATCGCCCGCACCGGGTTGCGGCGGTCCCTCGCCGGCCGGGCGGGCGGGCGGGGCCGCCGGCTGCCGTTGCGCCGCATCGGCGCGGGCCTTGAGCGCGGACAGGTCCACCGCGCCGGAAAGGGCGGCGGACAGGGCCGCTGACTTCGCTGCAGATCCGCGTGGTTGTGTCACGCTTCCATCCTGGCACGCGCGCCGGAGAAGTTTCACCGGGAGCCCGGCCCGTCCGCTTGGCAGGACGGCACCGCTGGGGCAGGCTCGGCCGGGTGCACATCCGGCGTGACGTGAAGGTGGGGCTGTCGGTCGCGGCCGCCGTCGTCTGGGTCGGGGCCGTGACGCTGCTCATCGTGCACGAACCCGACCCCGGGGCGACCTCGCCCGCCGAGTTGCGGGAGCGGCTCACCTCCGCGCTGTCCGGGCACGATGCGGACGCCTTCGCCGACCTCCTCGACTACCCCGGCTCCGGCGGCGGCGACTTCGCCAAGGACTACGTCTCCGTGCTGGCCGACCGCGGCGTCCACGACGTGCACGTGGACCTGGAGCCGAACCCTGCTTCCCCCACCCGGGCGACGGTCTCCGGCGCCCTCGGCGACGGCAAGGCGTTCAGCTACCCGCTCACGGTGACGAGCGAAGACGGCCGCTGGACGGTCGCCTTCACCCCGCCTCTGCCGTAGTCAGGATTCGCGGAGGTGGGCTTCGATGCGGTCCACCTTGGCCTCCAGCTGGCCGGAGAAACCCGGCCGGATGTCCGCTTTCAACACCAGGCTGACCCGGGACGAACCCTCCCCCGCGGCCTCGACCGCGCGCTTGACGACGTCCATCACCTCGTCCCACTCGCCCTCGATGTTGGTGAACATCGCGTTGGTCGAGTTGGGCAGCCCCGACTCGCGGACCACCTTCACCGCGCGGGCCACGGCTTCGCTCACCCCGCCGTCGGGGTCCCCGCCGGACGGGCTCACGCTGAACGCGACGATCATGCTCGGAAGTCCCTTCTTCGGTGGTCTTTTCCGCCAGTCGTGCGACACCCGCCGGTACCCGCTGGTAACTTCGCGTGTCATGAACCGTCCGCTGCCGTTCGACCCGATCGCCCGCGCGGCCCGGATCTGGGAGGACCGGATCGGGCCCTCCGGGACCATGGCCGCGGTGACCGGGGTGATGCGGGTCCAGCAGATCATCCAGTCCGCGGTGGACGGCGCGCTCAAGCCGCACGGCCTCACCTTCGCCCGGTACGAAGCACTGGTGCTGCTCACCTTCGCCCGCAGCGCCAGCCTGCCGATGCGGGTGATGGGCGAGCGGCTCCAGCTGCACCCCACCAGTGTCACCAACATAGTGGACCGGCTGGAGCGCGACGGGCTCGTCAAGCGCGTGCCGCACCCGACGGACCGCCGCACGACGCTCGTCGAGATCACCGACGAAGGCCGCAAACGCCGTGAGGCCGCGACCGAGGCCGTCACCGCCATCGACTTCGGGCTGAGCGGCCTGACCGAACGGCAGACCGAGCAGCTCACCGACCTGCTGACCAAGGTGCGCCGCGCCGCCGGGGACTTCAGCGAGTAAGCGTGCGGCAGCAGAAAGGGCCCGCACTGGCGAGTGCGGGCCCTTTCTCACATGCCGGGATCAGGCGGCGACGGGTTCCTTCGCCTGGAACAGGCCGACACCGCCGTGGGACAGCCGCTGCGGGCCGTCGAGCTTGCCGTTGCGCAGCGCCCACTTCTCGAACAGCCACGTGAACAGCGGCGGGATGCTCGCGAGCAGGGCCAGGACCAGCGTCTTCGGGCGCCAGCCGAGCGGCTTCGCCACGGACAGGGAGACGACCACGTAGAGGACGAAGATCACGCCGTGCACCATGCCGATGACGGGCACGCCGCCCTCGCCGGAAGAGTGGACGACGTACTTGAGGAACATCCCGACCAGCAGCGCGGCCCAGGACAGGGCTTCGGCTACTGCGGCCACGCGGAACACTAGAGCGGCCTTGCTGGACACTTCTTCCTCCTGTGGGGTCTCACCACGTTGGTCTCACACACGAAAACGCCCGACGGCACCGTCCAAGGCGGACTTGCCTCGAACGTCAACGGCGCTGTCGGACGTGCTGATACCCAGTGTGAGGCGTGATGCCCCTCACGGGAACACCGGGTCCCGTGACGATGCTCACGACCGTGGTCCATTGTGGTCTGAACCACGGCCGTGAGCGTCGCTGTCTACTCCGCGCAGGGCGAAACCGGGGCGGACGAAGGTGATGTCCCCCACGTCGCCGCGGTGGCGTCGGTGGTCAGGCGGAAGTCGAGCGTGGTGCCGCGCTTCAGCTGGTCCACATCGACGTAAACGCGGTCACTCGCCCGCGAGCCCACCTCGAGGCCCGAGATGTACTGCAGCTTCGAGCCGTCCGCGCCCGGCGCCTTGATCGTGATGTCGCGCCCGTTCTCCAGGTGCAGGACGGACTTCGCGAACCGCGGCGCGTTGAGCACGAAGTTCCCAGTCCCTGGGACGGCGGGGTACAGGCCCAGCGCACTGAAGACGTACCACGCCGACATGGTGCCGAGGTCGTCGTTCCCGGTGACGCCGTTGGGCGCGTTGGTGAACAGCGTGTGCGCCGCCCGCACGACCGTCGACGTCTTCGCCGGCTGCCCGGTGAGCGCGTACATCCACGGCGAGTGCAGGTCCGGCTCGTTGTTCGGGTTGTAACGGAACTGGTCGTAGTAGTCGTACGGGCCGACGACCCAGTTCTCTCGCACCGCCGTCGCCGGGTTCTTCACCAGTTCGTCGTAGGCGAAGAAGTCGTCGAGACGCTTTCCGGTGGCCGCCGGGCCGCCCATCCGCTGCACCAGGCCGGGCACGTCCTGCTGGACGAGCCACTGGTACTGCCAGGCCGTGCCCTCGTGGAAGCCGTCCTGGCTCTGCGGGCTGTAGGGCTTGTCGGCCGGCGAGAACCACGCACCGCCGAGGACCTTCGGCCGGAAGAAGCCGGCGAAGCCGCGATCGGTCTGGGTGGAATCCCACAGCGTCCGGTAGGTCCGGCCCTTCTCCTGCAGAGCGGCGGCGTCGGCCTTCTTGCCGAGTGCGGCCGCCATGACCGACAGCGAACAGTCACCGAGCGCGTACTCCAGGGTGGCCGAAGCGCCGTGGTTCGGGTCGGTGTCCTGCCCCTTCTTCGGGAAGTCCGGGTCGTACTGGACGAACCCGTCCCGCTGGTAGCTCGCGTTGCCCGAGCGACCCTGGAACGGCGACGCCGCCGGCGGGATCTCGCGCGAGTTCTGCAGGAGGGCCTGGTAGGCGTGCGCTTCCTCGCCGGACAGCGCGCCGAAGCGCCACAGGTCGACCAGGAACGGCGTGACCGGGTCGCCGGTCATCGTGTTCGTCTCCTGGCTCGCGTACGCCCACCGCGGCAGCCAGCCGCCCTGGTCGTGGATGGCCAGGATGCTCTTCGCGATGTCCCGCGCCCGGTCCGGCCGCAGCAGCGCCAGGAGCTGGTTCTGGGAGCGGTAGGTGTCCCACAGCGAGAAGAAGTCGTAGTACGTCCAGCCGACCGCGCGGTGGACCTTCTTGTCGAAGCCGTAGTAGCGGCCGTCGGCGTCGTTGGCCGTCAACGGCTGCAGCAGCGCGTGGTACAGCGAGGTGTAGAACACCGTGCGGTCGTCCGGTGTGCCGCCCTTGATGTCCACTGAGGACAGCTCACGGCGCCAGCTGCGCTGGACGTCGGCCTTGGCCGCGTCGAACGACCGGATGCGCTCCGCCGCCAGGTTCACCCGGGCGCCGGCGGCGTCGACCTGGGAGATCGCCGTGGTCGCGGTGACCTGGCCGCCGCCTGCGAAAGTCAGCCACGCACCACGCAGGCCCGCACCGCCTTCCGACGTGCGGGAGCCGGGCGTGCCACCGGAAGGTGACCACGTGCCGAACGCCTTGAACGGCTTGTCGAACTTCGTCGTGAAGTACGTCGTGTACGCCTTGCCGCCGCAGAACGCCTGCGACTCCACGGTTCCCTCGACGGTCCGGTCGTCGACGACGCGGATGCTGCTGCCGGTCACCGGTTCCTTGTCGTTGGCCTGCCCGACGTTGACGAAGACGTTGGCGTCACCGGACTTCGCGAAGGTGTACCGCTCGACACCCGCGCGGGTCGCCGCAGTCGTCTCGACGTCCACACCGCCGTAGCCGGTCAGGTGCACCTTGTAGTAGCCCGGCTTCCCCACTTCACCGTCGTGGGTGAACGGCGAGGCGTACTGCTTCTGGTCGAAAGTGGACGGTTTCGCCGTGTCGAACGCCTTGCCCGGACCCACTTCCCCGGTTGTCGGCAGCGTCGAAACGAGTCCGCCCTGCTCCCAGCAGCCCGCGCCGGACAGGAAGAAGTGCCCGAACCCGCGAATCGCGGTGTCGGTGTAGCGGTACCCGGCGTAGTGCGAGGTGATCGGGCTGACCTGCGTCATCCCGAACGGCGCCGAGGCACCCGGGAACGTGTTCCCTTCGTCCTGCGTACCGATGAACGTGTTGACGGCGTCGAAAGCGTCCCCGCCGGCCGCGGCCGCGACGGGAGTGAGCCCCGTCGCGGCCGCGGTGAGCGTCAGAAAGCCCGCCAGGATGGTGCCTTTCATGCGCCGATACCGATCGCGAACACGTGCAGGGCACCGCCGCTGACGTTGCCCGGCAGCGTCACGCTCGCCACCGTCTTGCCCGCGTCGAGGGTGATCGGGCTGGTGGCGAACACCATCGTGCGGATCTGCTGCGGGTCGCCGCCCGAGGCGTTGCGGTACGGCGTGGACAGCACGATCCGGTTGCCGAACGCCGGCTGCGCGTTGCCGCCGCCGAGCGTCCAGTCGGAGAAGCCGATGGTGGCGGTGGACTTGCTGCCGTCGGTGTAGGTGACGGTCAGCGTGCCGGACGCGTTGCCGTTGGACGCCGAGCCGAGCAGGGCGAGCCGTCCGGACCCGCTCACGTTCACCGTCTGCCCGGACGCGATCACGTTGTCCGGGTCGCCCGCCGGGAACGACGGCCAGGTGAACTTGAGCCCGTCACTGGTGACGGTCGCGCCCGGGGCGGCGCCGGCCGCGGCCAGCGCGTCGGCCGAGTAGCTCCAGCCGCCGCCGTCGAAGTTCGCCGCGGCGGGCTTCGCGTCCGGCGAGATGCCGGCGTTGTTCACCGTGGCCAGCCAGCTGTTCGGCTGCGCGACGAGCACCGTGAGCACCGCCTGCGACGAGGCCACGCCCGGCGCGGTGAACGTCACCGGGATGCGCCGGGCGCCGTCGGCCAGACCCGCGGGCACCGACACCGTCAGCTCGGCCTGGGCCTTGCCCGCGGCGGGCACCGCGATGCTGCCGGTCGCCGGGGTCAGCGTGATCCCGTCGACGCTGCCCGCGGAGTACGTCCAGCTCCGGGCCGTGCCGGAGAGGTCCTGGACGCCGACGGAGACCTTGGACGTCGACCCCGCCGGGGTCACCGCCCGCGCCGGGTTGACGAACGACAGGCTCGGCTTCTCCTGGTCGCGGAAGGACGGCGGGGCGTCGGCCGCCGCGCTGCCCCACGCGGTCGGGGTCGCCGACAGCGTGTAGTCCAGGTTCCCGCCGGTCGAGACGAGCGCCTCGGGCATCCACGCCTTCGCCGCGTCGCCGCCGTTGACCTTCAGGCCCGCGATGTAGTCACCGGTGCCCGACGTCGTGACGGTGATCTTCTTGCCCGCGCCGGTGGTCAGCACGGCCTTGGGGAACAGCGGCGTGTTGAGCACGAACTCGGCGCGGCCCGGGATCTCCGGGTAGATGCCGAGCGCGGCCCAGACGTACCAGGACGACATCTGGCCGAGGTCGTCGTTGCCGATCAGCCCTTCGGGACGCGGGTTGTAGAGCTCGTTCATCGACCGCCGGACGATCGACTGCGTCTTGGCCGGCGCGCCGGCGTAGGAGTACACCCACGGGGCGTTCGAGTTCGGCTCGTTGCCCATGAACGCGTACGGCAGCTGCGTGCCCGCGTTCAGCTGCGTGAAGAACGTGTCCAAACGCGACTGGACCGCGGTGTTGCCGCCGAACGCCGTGACGAGACCACCGAGGTCGTAGGGCACCATCCAGTCGTACTGGGCGCCGTTGCCCTCGACCCAGCCCTGCGAGCTGGCCGGGTTGTAGGTGCCGGCGAAGGAACCGTCGGCGTTGCGCGGCTGCAGGTGGCCGGTGCCCGGGTTGTAGAGGTTCTGCCAGTTCTGCGCGCGCTTCATGAACGTCGTGTACGTCGCGGAGTCGCCGAGCCGCTTGGCGAACTGGGCGATGGCGAAGTCCGCGCTGGTGTACTCGAGTGTGTCTGCGCCGGCGCCGGGGACGTACCCGAGGTTCTGGTAGTCCTCCAGGCCGGGGCGCTCGGTGTAGCCCTGGGTCGGCTGGGTGGCGCCCTTGATCATGAGCAGCAACGCCTTCTGGGCGTCGAAGTCCCGCGCCCCGAACGCGTACGCACTGGAGACGATGATGTGGTAGGGGTCGCCGTTCATGACGCCGGTGTAGTCGTTGGCGACGGTCCAGCGGTCCCACGAGCCGCCCTGCTCGGCGTAGGCCATCATCGACCGGACGATGTCCGACGTCTCCTTCGGCGCGATCGTCGCCAGCAGCGGCGTCTCGGAACGGTAGATGTCCCAGCCGGAGAAGTTGGTGTACATCGCGTGGCCCTTGTCGGCCGTGTGGATCCGCCCGTCGAAGCCGGGGTACTGGCCGTTGACGTCGGAGAACACGTTCGGCTGGATCAGCGAGTGGTAAAGCGAGGTGTAGAACGTCGTCTGGTCGGCGTCCGAGCCGCCGGTGACGGCGATCTTGCCGAGCTGCGCGTTCCACGCCTTGCGCGCGTTCGCCGCCACGGTGTCGAACGACTTCCCGGTGTTCTCCGCCTTGAGGTTGGCCTTCGCCCCGTCGACGGACACGAAGGACAGTCCGACCTGGACGTTCACCTGGGCGCCGTTGAGGTTGGCGAAGGTGACGTACCCGCCGCTGCCCGGGCCGCTGACGGTGGTGTTCTGCGGCGCCGCCTTGGCCGGGCGCGCGATGGAGGCGTTCACGCCGTTGGGCTGCGCCACCTTCGCCTTGGCCCCGCCGGTTTCGGCGGCCTTGTTCGGCGTCACGGCCCCGTTCTTCCAGGTGCCGATCGACGCGAACGGCGTGTCGAACTTGGCCGAGAAGTACACGCGGTAGCTGTTGCGCGCGCCGCAGAAGCGGCCGCTGGTCGCCCAGCCGCTGATGGTGTCCTTGCCGATGGTGATCGACGCGTCGTCGGTGCCGTTGACCGAGCCGGACGTGTTGACCAGCAGCGTCGAGGACGCGCCGGCCGGGTAGGTCAGCCGCGCCGAGCCGGTGCGCTGGGTCGCGCTGAGCTCGACCTTCGCGCCGCTGTCGAGGGTGACGTCGTAGGCGCCCGCGGTCGCGTGTTCGTTGGCGTGCGAGAACTTCGACGTGTAGTGCCCGGGGTCGGTCGCCGGGGAGGTCGTCACTTCACCGACGTACGGGATGAACGGGATGTCCTGGTACGTCGAGCAGCCCGCGCCCGAGAGGTGCGTCAGGCTGAACCCGGTCAGGGCGTTGTCGTCGTAGAAGTAGCCGCCCGGCTGGGACTTCACCGTGTCCGGGCTCCACTGGACCATGCCGAACGGCGCCACCGCGCCCGGGAACGTGTTGCCGGCCCCGCCCCCGGTGCCGTGGTCGGCCCCGCCGGGCCGGGTGCCCACGAAGGGGTTGACCCACTTCGCGTAATCCGTGCTGGTAGCGGCCACTGCGGGCACAGCGGGAGCCACCGCTGCGGTCACCGCCAGGGTCAGGAAAGTTAAACCGGCTCTGAAGCGCGCTCGCGCCATTGCCCTCGCCTCTCCACCTCATCAGCGCGACCGGAAAACGGTGCCATGACAACCTTGTCGCGCAGTCGGTCGAACCGGGCCACCTTGGGCAGCGGCTCACCAGGCAGTCAAGGGTCCCGTCAAGACCTGTCCGGTTCCGGACAGGGTGATCAGCCGTCTGTCCTACGCCGTCGGTAGCCGAATCGGCACAACATGCGCCCGGGGCGTTGACAAGCACCCGGCGCGTGGCGTTCAATCCCGGTCACTATGACAACGTTGTCTCCTCCGGGCCGGGACCGGGACGGCAGCACGCGCACCGCGAGCAGGCGGGCCACGATGAGCGACGTGGCCCGGCTGGCGGGCGTGAGCATCAAGACCGTCTCCCGCGTGGTCAACGACGAACCGGCCGTGCACCCGGACACCGCCGAGCGGGTCATGGCGGCCATCGAGCAGCTGGGTTTCCGGCGCAACCTGGGCGCGCGCAATCTACGCCGCGGGTCCACGACCGGCACCATCGGGCTGATCGTCGAGGACGTCGGCAACCCCTTCTACTCCGAGCTGAACCGCGCGGTCGAGCGCATCGCCACGTCGTTCGGGCGCCAGGTGCTCACCGGCTCGTCCGAGGAGAACTCCGACCGCGAGCGCGAGCTCGTCCTGGAGTTCTGCGCGCGGCGGGTGGACGGCATCCTCGTCGTCCCGGCCGGCCTGCAGCACGGCTACCTGGTGCCGGAGATGCGCGCGGGCACGCCGGTGGTGTTCATCGACCGGCCGGCCGGCGACATCGTGGCCGACACCGTGCTGGTCGACAACCTCGGCGGCACCATCGAAGCCGTCACGCACCTGGCGCAGCACGGGCACCGGCGGATCGCGTTCCTCGGCGACAGCCCCGACATCTTCACCGCGGCCGAGCGCCTGCGCGGGTTCCGCGAGGGCTGCGTGCGCAACGGGATCTCCTACGACGAGTCGCTGGTCTCGATGGGGACGCCGACGCCGGACTCGGTCGGCAACGCCGTCAAGCGGCTGCTCGACGGCCCCGACGCGGCCACCGCGGTGATCGCCGGCAACAACCGGGTCGCCGTGCACCTGCTGCGCGCGCTGGCCCACGCCGAGCGCCGCCCGGCGATGGTCGGGTTCGACGACTTCGAGCTGGCGGACCTGCTGAACCCGCCGGTCACCGTGGTCGCGCACGACGTCAGCGCACTGGGCCACGCCGCGGCCGAACTGCTCTTCGCCCGCGTCCAAGGAGATCAGTCCCCGCCGAGAAAGGTAGTCCTGCCCGTGCATCTCGTCGCCCGTGGTTCCGGTGAGGTCGCCCCGTGAGCCTCGAACCGATCCGCCTCCCGGCCAACCAGCCGCCGCAGTTCTACCGCGGCGGGGACGCCATCGCGGCCCTGCGCGGCGCGTCGCCGGACAAGAAGTTCGGCCCGGAGGACTGGGTCGCCTCGGCGACCACGATGTTCGGCCAGGAGACGAACGGCCTCACCCGGCTCCCGGACGGCGCCTGGCTGCGCGACGCCGTCATGGCGAACCCGAACGGCTGGCTCGGCGCGAAGCACGTCGAGGCGCTCGGGACGTCGACCGGCCTGCTCGTCAAGCTCCTCGACGCGGGCCAGCGGCTGCCGGTGCACTTCCACCCGGACGACACCTTCGCGAAGCGGCACTTCGACTCCCACTTCGGCAAGACCGAGGCGTGGATCGTGGTCGGCACCCACGGCGACGACCCGCGCGTCTACCCCGGCTTCAAGGAGACCCTGTCGAAGGCGACGGTCTCCGAGTGGACGCGGGAGCAGGACGTGCCGTCGATGCTGGGGGCACTCAACAGCGTCCCGGTGTCCGCGGGCGACACCGTCTACATCCCGGCGGGGCTGCCGCACGCGATCGGCGAAGGCGTGTTCGTCGTCGAGCTGCAGCAGCCGACGGACTTCTCGCTCACCATCGAGTGGCGCGACTTCCTCGCCTCGCCGGAAAAGGGCCACCTCGGCCTGGGCTTCGACACCGCCATCGAAGCCCTCGACACCTCCGGCTGGGACGCCGAGCGCCTCGAAACCATCATCAAGCGCACCGCGGCCGACAGTTCGTCCACTGTGGACCTGCTGGCCGGCGGATCGGAGCGGTTCTTCCGAGCGGAGCAGCTGCGGACCGACATGACGACAACGTTGTCACTCGATCCGTCCTTCGCGGTCCTGGTCGTGCTCGACGGCGAAGGCACCCTGCGCACCGAACACGGCGGCGAGCACGCGCTGGCGAAGGGCGACACCTACGTCGTCCCGTTCGACGCCGGCCAGACCGAGCTGTCCGGCACGGCGACGGTGATCCGCTGCCGCCCGCCGGCACCGGAGGAGAGGCACGGATGAGCGAAATCCTGCTGGACGCGATCGACCTCACCAAGCACTACGGCTCGGTCGAAGCCCTGCGCGGCGCGTCGTTCCAGGCGCGCGCGGGTGAGGTGACGGCCCTGATCGGCGACAACGGCGCCGGCAAGTCGACGCTGGTCAAGTGCCTCTCCGGGGCCGAGCAGCCGACGTCGGGGAAGATCCTCCTCGACGGCTCCGAAGTGCACTTCGACTCGCCGACCACCGCGCGGCGCCTCGGCATCGAGACCGTCTACCAGGACCTCGCCGTCGCCCCCGAGCTCGACCCGGCGGCCAACCTGTTCCTCGGCCGCGAAATCCACCGCAAGGGCCTGCTCGGCAAGCTCGGGATGCTCGACAAGAACGAGATGCGGCGCCAGGCGATCGAGGAGTTCCAGCGCCTCGGCGTGACGCTGCAGAGCACCGACGTCCCGATCGGCTCGCTGTCCGGCGGCCAGCGGCAGAGCGTCGCGGTCGCGCGTTCGGTCGTGTGGGCGTCGAAGGTCGTCTTCATGGACGAGCCGACGGCCGCGTTGGGTGTCGTGCAGCGCGAGCGCGTGCTCGACGTCATCAAGAAGGTGCGCGACAAGGGCATCGCCGTGGTGCTGATCAGCCACAACATGCCCGAGGTGCTGTCGGTCGCCGACCGCGTCGAGGTGCTGCGGCTGGGCAAGCGCGTCGCCCGGTTCGCCGGCCCGGACACGAAGCTCGAAGACCTCGTCGCCGCGATGACCGGCGCCCTCGTGCAGGAGGAGGCTGCCTAATGTTTTTGTCAAGCAGCTGTGGCTCGGCTGTAGTCGGCTTGGTAGGGCCGGCGGGTCCGCAGGAGCGCGAACAGGACGTTGATGCGGCGTCGTGCCAGTGCGATAAGGGCTTGGTGGTGTCGTTTGCCTTCGGCGCGTTTGCGCCGGTAGAAGGCGTTGCTGGCCGGGTCGGTGCGGATCGCGCAGAACGCGGACTGGTAGAAGACGAACTTCAGGGTCTTGCTGCCGGCGGTGGCTCGGCGCAGGTAGCGCATCTTGCCGGACTGCTGCAGCACCGGCGCCAGCCCGGCGGCCGAGGCGAGCTGGTCGGCGGTGGCGAACCGGGTGAGATCTCCCGCCTCGGCGAGGAATTCCGCGGTCAGGACGGCCCCCATCCCCGGCAGGCTGGCGATGAGGGCCGCCTCAGGGTGGCGGTCGAGATCCTCGGCGATCTCGCGGTCCAGCTCGGCGATACGTCGTTTGGCAGTCATGGCCTCGGCAGCGAACTCGCGGGCGAACTCAGCCATCCGGGCTTCACCGGGCACGACGATCCGCTGAACCTGGGCAGCGGTGATCGCCTTGTCCGCCAGCGCTTCGGCATAACCGCGGCGGACCCCGGCGCGCAGCAGGTATTCGGTCACGCGCCGGCGACCGGCCCGGCGGATCTCGGCCGCGGTGGCGTAGCGGGACAGCAACCGCAGGTCGCCGAGGTTGGTGACGTCCACTGCGCGTTCCAGCCCGGGGAAGAAACCGGCCAGGGTTTCGCGCAGCCGGGCGAGACGACGGGTCTGATCGACCACGAGTTCCCGGCGGCGGGAGACCAGCATCCGCAGGTCCAGCGTGGTCTCGTCGCCGGTGGTCACCTCGCGCCAGTCATCGCGCAGCCGCAGCTGGTCGGCGAGGGTCCTGGCGTCACGCGGGTCGGATTTGGCCTCACCGCCCTTGGTGGCGCGGCGGGCTCGGTTGACCACCAGGCCGGGCACGTGCACCAGGCGGATACCGGCGTCGATGAGCATCGCGGTCAGCAGGCCGGCCACGCCGCCCATCAGGTCGATCGCGGCGGTGAGCTCGCCGTGGCCGACCTCGGCCTGGCGCAGCTGGTCGATCAAGCCACCGATGCTGCCGGGATCGTTGCCGACCCGTTGGGAGGCAAGGACTTTGCAAGTTTCAGCAACGACGATCGCGACCCAGTGGAACTCCTTGGCGACATCGATTCCCACCTTTACTGCCATCGGTCCTCCGGTCGATCTGACGTGGCAATGCGTCCCCGTTCCGCCGTCAACGCCCTACATAGCGATCGATCGCAGTGCCTAATCAGCGGTCAGAACAAGGATGCGGAACAGGGGGCCGAGCCTCCTGAGCCATCACCGGCAGCCAGCATGAAAGCCATCCCCGTCCCGCCTGCACACCCCGATCATCCCGGACGACCGGGGGCACACCTGAAAGGTAGGGCGGCATGAGCGTGTCGACGCCCCCGAAGAAGGACATCCAGGAGTCCCCCGAAGCCGGGTTCGGCAAGCGGCCGCTGGGCAAACGCCTGGTCGAAGCCAACACGTTCTGGATCGGGCTGGTCCTGATCGCGCTGGTCGTGCTGTTCAGCGCGATCGCGCCGGACAGCTTCCCGACGCTGTTCACCTTCCAGACGCTGTTCATCGAGTCCTCGGTCCTGCTCATCCTTTCGGTGGGCATGACGTTCGTGATCATCACCTCCGGCATCGACCTCTCGGTCGGCTCGGTGCTGATCCTCGCGGGCATGGTCGCGGGCAAGGTGATGGAGGCGATGTCCGGCGGCGACGCGTCGAAGGCGGGCTGGGGCGTCATCCTCGTCGGGCTCGTCGTCGCCGTGGTCACCGGCACGATCTGGGGCGTGATCAACGGCGTCCTGGTCGCCGTGGCCAAGATCCCGGCGCTGATCGTCACCCTGGGCACGATGGGGGCCGCGCTGGCGACGGCCTACCTGCTCAACGGCGGTTCGGACCTGCGGACCGTGCCCGCCGCCTTGACGCAGACCCTGGGCTACGGCACGTCCTTCGGCATCGTGCCGAACCTGGTCATCGTGGCGATCGTGATCACCGTGATCGGCGCGTGGCTGCTGCGGACGACCAAGTTCGGGCGCTACACGTTCGCCGTCGGCTCCAACGCCGAGGGCGCGCGGCGCGCGGGCATCGGCGTCACCGCGCACCTGCTGAAGGTGTACACGCTGACCGGCTTCCTGGCCGGGATCGCCGGGTTCCTTTCGCTGGCCTACTACAACTCGACCACCATCTCCGGGCACACCACCGACAACCTCAACGCCATCGCCGCGGTCGTGATGGGCGGGACGAGCCTCTTCGGCGGCGTCGGCACGATCCTGGGCACCGTGATCGGGGTCTTCATCCCCGCGGTGCTGCGCAAGGGCTTCAACATCATCCACGTCCAGGACTTCTGGCAGATGTTCATCGTCAGCTGGGTCCTGGTCGCCGCGGTCTGGTTCGACCAGCGCCGCCGCCGTCGCCGCAACTCCCGCTGAGTCCCCGCAAGTCCAGTCCCCCAAGTACAACGAGGTGCTTATGAAACTGACCAAGACTCTCACCGCCATGGGTGCCGTGGTCTCTGCCGCCGCCCTGCTCTCCGCGTGCGGGTCCGGCACGGTCGGGCAGAGCGGGTCCGGCAACACGGCCCAGCCGGTCGGCGGCAAGAAGCTCGCGCTGATCCCGGGCGTGCAAGCCGAGCCGTTCTACATCTCGCTGCAGTGCGGCGCCGAAGCCGAAGCGAAGAAGCTCGGCTACGAGCTGACCACCCAGGCGCCGCAGAAGTTCGACGCTCCCCTGCAGACCCAGCTGGTCAACGCCCTCGGCGCGAACCCGCCGGCGGCGCTGCTCATCGCCCCGACCGACGACACCGCGATGCTGGCGCCGATCCAGCAGGTCAAGGCGCGCGGGACGAAGATCGTCGAGGTCGACACCGCGCTGAAGGACACGGGCGTGGCCGCGTCCTCGATCTCGTCGGACAACACCGCGGGCGGCAAGCTCGCCGCCCAGACGATGGCGAAGCTCGCGAACGGCAAGAGCGGCTCGGTGCTGGTGCTCGACACGATCGCCGGCACGTCCACGACCGCCGCGCGCGCCAAGGGCTTCGAGGACGAGCTGAAGAACACCCCGAACCTGAAGTCGATCGGCGTCCAGTTCACCCAGAACGAGCCGGAGCAGGCCGCGGCCAAGGTGACGGCGGCCCTGTCGTCCACGCCCGACCTGATCGGCGTCTTCGCGACCAACCTCAACACCGGCGAGGGCGCGGCCACCGGCCTGCGCAACGCCGGCAAGGTCGGCGCGGTCAACCTGATCGGTTTCGACGCCAGCCCGTCCGAGGTCGAAGGCCTGAAGAACGGCCAGTACCAGGCCCTGATCGCCCAGGACCCGGCCTCGATCGGCACCCAGGGGGTGCAGCAGGCCGTCGCGGCGATCGAGGGCAAGCCGGTGACGCGGAACCTGACCGCGGAGCTGCACTCGATCACCAAGGCCGACATGGATGCCAACTCTCAGTACTTCTACAAGCAGAGCTGCTGACCCGTCCGTCAGAGCCCTGCGGGTGGTCTGTGCCGCGCGCAGGGCTTTGACCAGCGGTGTTCACTGGCGGTGAACACCCTGTGCCGGTCACCGCGGCGGGAGAACCGCTCACCGCACGGCCCGTTTACCGGAACGGGTGTCCGGCGTCACACTCATTTGCACATGCATTTGCACTAACAGATGCATGATCGCAGGGAGGGTGCGATGAAGTACGAGCGGCCGGCTTTGCACCGGACGATCTTCGCCGTGGACGTCGAGGGCTACGGCGACCAGCGCAGGACCACGCCACACCGGCTGGCCCTGCGCGAAGGGCTGTACCACGCGTTGTGCCGGGCGTTCGACGACGCCGGCGTCCCGTGGGCGGAATGCCGGCGCGAAGACTGCGGCGACGGCGTGTTCGTCCTGGTCCCGCCGGAGGTGCCGAAGGGCCTCTTCGTCGAGTTCCTGCCCGCCGCGCTCGCCGTGGCGCTGCACCGGCACAACCGGACGCACGACCCCGGCGCCCGGATCCGGCTGCGGATGGCGCTGCACGCGGGCGAGGTCGCCTACGACGACCACGGCGTCACCGCGCCGGCGATCAACCAGACGTTCCGGCTGCTGGAGGCGAAGCCGCTGAAGGAGGCGCTCAAGGGGTCGCGCGGGGTACTGGCGCTGATCACGTCGGCGTGGTTCTTCGACGAGGTCGTCCGGCACAGCGACGGGCTCGACCCGACGACGTTCCGGCCGGTGCCGGTGGCGGTCAAGGAGACCCGCACGACCGGCTGGATCTCGCTGCCGGACCGGCCGTACCCGGCGAACGCGAGCCTGCTGGGCGGCGTCACGTCGCTCGACCACTACCGGACCTGGCGCCGCTTCCGCCGCCACGCCCAGGTGCTGGCCGACCGCGACGGCCGCGCGTGGCCGTAGGATCTTTGCCCTGGACACCGCCGCCGAGGGGAGGCCCGATGACCGTGCACCTGCGCCCGGCGTCCCGCGCCGACCCGCTGCCGGTGCTCGCCGCGGCCCGCCGCGTCAGCGACGACCTGCGCGACGGCCTGTCCGGCACCCGCGCCCGCCGCGCCGCGCACGGCCTGCGCCGGCTCTTCGGCTTCCCCGGCCTCGGCCTCACCGACCTGTCCGGTTCGCTGCTGTGGTCGGGCCGGCCGGGGCCGGACGCGGTCGTCGCGTCGGTGCTCGACGGCGTCCTCCACTCCGAAGAACCCGGCTCCGCGCCGGACGTGCTGGTGCTGCCGCTGCACGTCCACGACGAACTGGCCGGGGCGCTGCTGGTCGTCGGGGACGTCCGGGACGCGGTCGCGGCCCAGGCCGCCGACCTCGTGGTGCACGCGCTGGAGCGGTGGCGGCTCGAGGCGTCGGCGGAGCAGGCCGCGCAGGCCGAGCTGCGCGCGTTGCGGGCGGAGATGTCACCGCACTTCGTCTACAACGCGCTGACGGTCATCGCGTCGCTGGTGCGCTCGGACCCCGACCGCGCCCGCGACCTCATGCTCGACTTCGCCGACTACACGCGCTACAGCCTGGCGCGCCACGGCGAGTACACCGTCGTCGCCGAGGAGTTCCGCGCGATCGAGACGTACCTGGCGCTGCAGCGGGCGGTGCTCGGGGAACGGCTGCGCGTCCAGGTGCGGGTCGCGCCGGAGATCCTCGCCGTCGCGGTGCCGTACCTGGTGCTGGAGCCGCTGGTGGAGAACGCGATCCGGCACGGCATCGAGCCGCGCTCGGGCACCGGGCTGGTCCAGGTGCACGGCCAGGCGGAAGGGAACGACTGCGTGATCTTCGTCGAGGACGACGGGGTCGGCATGGACCCGAAACGCGCGGCGGACATCCTGGCCGGGCGCACCGGCGAGGACGACCCCGCCGGGCTCGGGCTGGCCAATGTGGACAGACGGCTCCGGGACGTCTACGGCGCCTGGTACGGCCTGACCGTCGAAACCGAGGTCGGCGCGGGCACCCGGGTGATCGTGCGGGTGCCGCGGTTCCAGCCGGGGGTGCTGCCGTGACTTCGCTTCGGGTACTGGCCGTCGACGACCTCGCGCCCGCCCTGGACGAGTTGTGCACCATGCTGCGCGAAGCGCCCGAAGTCGGCGAAGTCGTCGGCGCGAGCGACGCGCTGAAGGCGTTGAAGCTGCTCCAGGCGGACCGCTTCGACGCGGTGTTCCTCGACATCTCGATGCCGGGCCTCGACGGGCTCGAACTCGCGTCCCTGCTGGCGAAGCTGAGCGAGCCGCCGGTGATCGTGTTCGTCACCGCGCACGACGGCCACGCGGTGACGGCGTACGGCATCGGCGCGGTCGACTACCTGCTCAAACCGGTCCGCGCGGAACGGCTGTCGGCGGCGCTGGCGAAGGTGCAGCGGATGGCGACCCCGGCGTCACGGCCGACCCCGGACGCGATGGCCGCGCTGCCGGTGGAGTCGGGCGGCCGGACGCGGTACGTCCGCCGCGACGACGTGCTGTTCGTCGAAGCCCACGGCGACTACGTCCGGCTGCACACGCGGGGCGGCGTCCACCTGGTGCGGATGCCGATCTCGCGGCTGGAGGAGTACTGGGAGGGAACGGGGTTCAGCCGGGTGCACCGCGGGTTCCTCCTGTCGGTCGGCGCGGTGCTGGAGCTGCGCAGCGACAGCGCGGGCGGCCTGCTGGCCCACACGGATGCGGGTGACGTCCCGGTCAGCCGCCGGCACGCGCGGGACCTGCGGGACAGGCTGCTCGAAGCGGCGCAGCGCGGCCAGCTCGGGCCGGGCACGCGATGAGCAAGATCCGCCGGGTCGCCGTCACCAGCCCGCAGACCCGCCTCGCCCACGCCCGGCGCCGGTCCCGCGGACGCTGGCGGCAGCCGCGCCTCGCCGCGGGCGACACCCAGCGCGCGACCGCCCTTTACGCCGCCCAGCGCCGCCGCGGCATTCCCGCGCTGGTCCTCATGTTCACACTCCTGCTCGGCCTCCCCGGCGTCTTCGCGCTCTTCCCGGCCCTGGACACCGTGCGGCTGCTGGGCATTCCGCTGTCCTGGCTGATGCTCGCAGTCCTCCCCTACCCCGCGATGGCCCTCCTGGCCCGCTGGCAGCTGCGCCGCGCCGAGCGTCTCGAGGACGAGTAGTGGGCATCGCGCTCGCCGTTGCGCCGGTCGTGCTCGTGACGCTGCTGATCGGCGTCCGCGGGGTCGCCGCGATGCGCACGACGTCGGACTTCCTCGTCGCGTCCCGCCGCATCTCGCCGCTGGTCAACTCGGCCGCGGTCTCGGGCGAATACCTGTCCGCCGCCTCCTTCCTCGGCGTCGCCGGGCTCGTCGTCAAGGACGGCATCGGGGCGCTGTGGTACCCGGTCGGCTTCACCGCCGGCTACATCGCGATGCTCGTGCTCGTCGCCGCCCCGATGCGGCGGTCGGGCGCGCTGACCGTCCCCGACTTCGCCGAAGCCCGGCTCAACTCCCCCGCGCTGCGCCGCCTGGCCGCCGTCGTCGTGCTGGTGATCGGCACCATCTACGTCGTCCCGCAGTTCCGCACCGCCGGCCTGGTGCTCACCGCCGTCGGCGGCACGCCGTACTGGGTCGGCGTGGTGCTGGCCGGCGCCGCGGTCAGCGTCACCCTGGCGCTGGGCGGCATGCGCGCGGCGACGTACGTGCAGGCGTTCCAGTTCGTGTTGAAACTGCTGCTGTTCCTGATCCCGGCGATCTGGCTGGTGCTGCAGGCCGGCGCGGTCAACCGGACCGACGCGCTCAACCCCGTCGAGTTCACCCACTTCGCCCGCGAGACGAAGGTGCGGTTCGAGGTCGACGTCACCATGGAGATCCGCGAACCGACCCCGGTGCGGCGCAACGGCGTCGTCGAGACCCTGCCGCCGGGCGAGTTCACCGCGCACAGCCAGGACGAGGTCGTGTTCGGCACGGGCGCGGCCGTCCCGGCGGTCCGCGGCGGCGCCGCGCTCGGCGGACCCGACTGGCGGCGCCCGCTGCTCGACCTCGGCGACCAGGGCTACCCGCTGCTCGGCACCTGGGCCGTGCTCATCGCGACCATGCTCGGCACGATGGGCCTGCCGCACGTCCTGATGCGGTTCCACACCAGTCCCGACGGCCGCGCCGCGCGCCGCACCGCCGCGATCACCGTCGCCCTGCTCGGCGTCTTCTACCTCTTCCCCGGCGTCTACGGCGTGCTCGGGCGGGTGCTCGTCCCCGGGCTCTACCTCTCCGGCGCCACCGACACCGTGGTCGTCGCGCTGCCGTACCAGGTGGACAGCGGCTGGGCCGGCGGGCTGTTCACGGCGTTGCTGACCGCGGGCGCGTTCGCCGCGTTCCTGGCGACGTCGCTCGGCCTGCTGCTGGTGATGTCGGGCGCGATCGCCCACGACCTCGTCCCCGGCGGGCTGCGGCGGCTGCGGATCGCCGTGTTCGGCGTCGCCGGGATCATGGTGCTGCTGGCGCTGCGCTCGGCCGAGCTCGACGCCGGGGTGCTCGTGACGTGGGGCTTCACCGTCGCCGCGTCGACGTTCTGCCCGCTGCTGGTGCTCGGCATCTGGTGGCCGCGGCTGACCGCGACCGGCGGCATCGCCGGCGTGCTGACCGGGCTGGTGGCCTCCTCCGGCTCGATCCTGTTCGCCCTCGCCGGGCCGCCGCTGCGCGGCTGGGTGGCGATCCTGGTGCAGCAACCGGCACCCTGGTCGGTACCGTTGGCGTTCGGCGTAATGGCACTGGTCTCCTTGCGCGGCAGGCCCCCCGCCTGGTCGACGGCGGCGATGCTCCGCCTGCACTTGGACGAGCCCCGTTCGACGGGAGCGCGCGACCGTTCGTCAACCGTTCGTCGTCTGGCTCGGCTGTTGAACCGCTAGTTCTTCACGCGAGCCTCACGCGTCCCTACGGTGTCGCAGGTCACTTTCCGCAGCGTCGCAGGGAGCAGCGATGAGCACCACGAACACCGGCGGGCCCCCGGACACGTCAGAAACCGTCTGGGAACGAGCCCACGAAAGCACCGAGTTCCGCGAGCTGCGCAGCCGCCTGCGCCGGTTCGTCTTCCCGATGACGGCGCTGTTCCTGATCTGGTACCTGCTGTACGTGCTGCTGGCCGACTACGCGCACGGCTTCATGAGCACGAAGGTGTTCGGCAACATCAACGTCGGCCTGATCTTCGGCCTGCTGCAGTTCGTCTCGACGTTCGTGATCACCGGCCTCTACGTCCGGTACGCGAACCGGAAGCTCGACCCGGTCGCCGAGAAGATCCGTGAGGACATCGAGGAGGAGCGGGCATGACCTCGACACTCGCCGCGGGCGTGGAAGGCAGCAATTCCGCCCTCAACATCAGCATCTTCGCCCTCTTCGTGATCATCACCCTGGTGATCGTGTTCCGGGCCAGCCGCAACACGAAGACGGCGTCGGACTACTACGCCGCCGGCCGCGCGTTCACCGGCCCGCAGAACGGCATCGCCATCTCGGGTGACTACCTCTCGGCCGCGTCCTTCCTGGGCATCGCCGGCGCCATCGCGATCAACGGCTACGACGGCTTCCTGTATTCGATCGGCTTCCTGGTGGCGTGGCTCGTCGCGCTGCTGCTGGTCGCGGAACTGCTGCGCAACACCGGCAAGTTCACGATGGGCGACGTCCTGGCGTTCCGGATGAAGCAGCGCCCGGTGCGGGCCGCGGCCGCGACGTCGACGCTGATCGTGTCGTTCTTCTACCTGCTCGCCCAGATGGCGGGCGCCGGTGGCCTGGTCGCGCTGCTGCTCGGCGTCGAAGGGTCCGGCGCGCAGGCGCTGGTGATCGCCGTGGTCGGCATCATCATGATCGCCTACGTCCTGATCGGCGGTATGAAGGGCACCACCTGGGTGCAGATCATCAAGGCCGCGCTGCTCATCGTCGGCGCGCTCGTGATCACCCTGTGGGTGCTCGGCAAGTACGGCTTCAACTTCTCCCAGCTGCTGCAGGCCGCCGTGGACAAGGCGGGCAAGGCCGGGCAGACGCTGCTCGGCCCCGGCAAGCAGTACGGCGCCACGGGAACGTCCAAGCTGGACTTCCTCTCCCTCGGCATCGCGCTGGTGCTGGGCACCGCGGGCCTGCCGCACGTCCTGATGCGCTTCTACACGGTGCCGACGGCCCGCGACGCGCGGCGTTCGGTGGTCTGGGCGATCGTGCTGATCGGCGTGTTCTACCTGTTCACGCTGGTGCTGGGCTACGGCGCCGGTGCGCTGGTCGGGCCGGACACGATCAAGAAGGCGCCGGGCGGGGTCAACTCCGCGGCTCCGCTGCTGGCGCTGGAGCTGGGCGGGCCGGTGCTGCTGGGCCTGATCTCCGCGGTCGCCTTCGCGACGATCCTCGCGGTGGTCGCCGGCCTGACGATCACGGCGTCGGCGTCCTTCGCCCACGACGTCTACGCGAACGTCGTCAAGCGGGGCAAGACGTCGCCGGACTCGGAGGTCAAGGTCGCCCGGATCACCGCGGTGGTCATCGGCGCCCTCGCCATCGGCGGCGGCATCCTGGCCAACGGGCAGAACGTCGCCTTCCTGGTGGCGCTGGCGTTCGCGGTCGCGGCGTCGGCGAACCTGCCGACGATCCTCTACTCGCTGTTCTGGAAGCGGTTCAACACCCAGGGCGCGCTGTGGTCGATCTACGGCGGCCTGGCCATCACGATCGTGCTGATCGTCTTCTCGCCGGCGGTGTCCGGCAAGAGCACGTCGATGATCAAGACGGCCGACTTCGCCTGGTTCCCGCTGAGCAACCCGGGCATCGTCTCGATCCCGGCCGCGTTCATCCTCGGCTGGCTCGGCACGGTCCTGTCCAAGGAGCACGACGAGAAGAAGTACGCCGAGATGGAGGTCCGCTCCCTCACCGGTGCGGGCGCCGAGAAGGCGGTCGTCCACTAGTTCCACCGACCCCGAAGGCCGTCGCGAGGGTGTTCCCGATCCCCTCGCGGCGGCCTTCGGCCATCTTCAGTACGGCAGCTTGCCCTCGGCGACGCTCTTGAGGGTGGTTTCCAGCTGCTTCCGCACGTACTGCCACAGCCCGCCGCCGAGCGAAATCCTCGCCACCCCCAGCTGGGCGAGGCCTTCGAGGCCCGGGCTGCCCGGCCACGCGGGCGCGTTGACCGCCCCGCCGACCCCCTGCACGAACTCCCCGATCAGCTCCGGCGTGCGCAGGTGGATCGGGTAGACGCAGTCGGCACCCGCTTCGAGGTACGCCTTCGCCCGCGCGACGCCGTCGGCGAGCGCTTCTTTCGCGTCCACCCCGCGGAACGAGTCGACCCGGGCGTTGATCACCAGCCCGTCCCCCGCCGCCTCGCGCAGCGCGGCGATCCGTTCCGCCTGCTCGGCGACCGGCCGGACCCCACCCGTCGCGTGGTCGGTGTCCTCGAAGTTGCAGCCGACGGCGCCGGCGTCGAGCAGCCGGCCCGCCAGTTCGGCGCCGGACAGGCCGTAGCCGGACTCGGCGTCGACGCTCACCGGCACGCCGACCGCCTTCGCGATCCGCGCGGCGGCGGCGAACATCTCGTCCGCGGGCGCCTTCTCCCCGTCGGGGAACCCGAGCGCGGCCGCGACGGCGACCGAACTGGTCGCCACGGCGGGGAACCCGGCGGCTTCGACGAGCTTCGCGGTGTCGGCGTCCCAGGCGTTCGGCAGGACCAGGGGCTTGCCCGGGACGTGCAGCGCCCTGAGCGCGGCCGCGGTCACGAGTCGCGCTTCGGGAGCGGGGTGTGGCTGGTGATGGTCATCCGGTTCCAGCTGTTGATCGCGATGACCTCCCAGGCCACCGCGCGGTACTGGTCCTCGGTGAACACCTTCGCCGCCTGCTCGTAGACGTCGTCTGGCACGGACTGGGTGGCCGACAGCTTCGTCATCGCCTCGGTGAGAGCGAGGGCGGCCTGCTCCTGCTCGGTGAACAGGTCGGTCTCGCGCCAGCCGTCGAGCACGAACAGCCGGCGCGGCGACTCGCCCAGCTCGAGGGCGTCGCGGGTGTGCATGTCGAGGCAGTACGCGCAGCCGTTGATCTGCGACGCGCGGGTCTTCACCAGTTCCAGCAGTTTCGGGTCGAGTCCCGCGTTGGCGCCGGCCTTGTTCACCTCGGCCTGCAGGTTCGCCATCGCCTGGTAGAGCTCGGGAGCGCTCCCGAGCCCGATTCGCTTGGTCATGCCGTCCACGCTAGCGGGAACTGGTCCACGGGTATGGTCCAGTCACATGACGGATTCGTGGTCCAGTTCCGGGCTCGACGTCCACCTCGGTTGGCAGCCCGCCTCCGGCCGCGCCGGGCTCGCGGCGGCGATCCGCGCGGCCATCCGGGACGGGCGGTGGCAGCCGGGCGCGGCCGTGCCCTCGACCCGGGCCCTGGCCCACGACCTGGGCGTCGCCCGCGGCACGGTCACCCGGGTGTACGCCGATCTGGCCGCGGAAGGCTACCTGCACACGGCCCAGGGCGCGCCGACCCGAGTCGCGACGGCGGGTTCGCTCCCCCAGTCGGCGCCGCGGCAGGCACCGCGCGACCCGGCGCCGCGCTGGGATCTGCGCCCGGGGCGCCCGGACCTGACGGCGTTCCCCCGGCAGGCGTGGATCACCGCCACCCGGCGGGCGCTGCTGCGGACCCCGGCGTCGGCGTTCGGCTACGAGTCGGAGCCGGGCGCGCCGGAGCTGCGCGACACCCTCGCCGGCTACCTGGCCCGGGCCCGCGGGGTGGTCGCCGACCCGGCGCGGATCGTGGTGTGCCACGGGTTTTCGCACGCCATCGCGGTGCTGGCCCGGGCTTTTGCCGAGCTGGGCATCGACGAGCTGGCGTTCGAGAACCCGTCGCTGCCGCTGTACCGGTCCATCGCGGCGGCGCAGGGGCCGCGCGTGGTCGGCGTGGACGTCGACGAACACGGCCTCGACGTGTCGGCCTGGGACAGCCCGGCGGTGGTCGTCACCCCGGCGCACCAGTACCCCACCGGCGTCACCCTGGCCCCGCCCCGGCGCGCGGCGCTGGCCCGCCGGGCGAGCGACTCGGGCGCGTTCGTGCTGGAGGACGACTACGACGGCGAGTTCCGCTTCGACCGCCAGCAGGTCGGGGCGCTGCAGGCGCTGGCGCCGGAACGGGTGGTGTACGCGGGCACGGCCAGCAAAACGCTCGCGCCGGCCCTGCGGCTGGCCTGGCTGGTGCTGCCGCGGTCACTGGTGGAGCCGGTCCGCGCGGCGATGGTGGACAGCGGTTCGCGCCCGGCGCTGCTGAACCAGCTGGCCCTGGCCGAGCTGATCGACTCGGGCGCGTACGACCGCCACGTCCGCCGCAGCCGCGCGGAGTACCGTGCCCGCCGCGCGCACCTGCTGGCGGCCCTGCCGGATTCGGTGCGCCCCGAAGGCATCGCGGCGGGCCTGCACCTCCTGCTGCGCCTCCCCGCGGACGGCCCTCCCGAGTCGACGGCCCTCGCGGCCTGCCGCCGCCGCGCGATCGGCATCGAGGGCCTGTCCAGCCACTGGATGACCCCCGACGCCCCGGGCGGCCTGGTAGTCGGCTACGCCGCAACCCCCAAACACGCCTTCAAAGGAGCAACCCAAACCCTGATAGACGCCCTCCAAGAAATAACCACCTAACCCCCACCCCCACAACCCAACCCCCCACCCCCACAACCCGACCCTCCAGGCACACAAGCCGACCCCCTAGGTACGCGAGTCGTCCATCCAGGTACGCGAGTCGACCCTCCAATCACGCAAGTCGACCCTCCAATCACGCGAGTCGACCTTCCAATCACGTGTGATGCCCCTCCAATCACACGTGATGCCCCGCGATCACGCATGAAGCCCGCCCGATCACGCGAGATGCCCTTCCCAGCCCGCGAAAATGCCCGCGGGCCACCCCACCGGAGCGGCCCGCGGGGTCACCATCAGAACCAGCAGTCCGGCCGGACCCGCAGCAGTTCCGTCCGCAGCACCGGCGTCCCATCGACCGGCGCCGGATCCTCCGCGGTCGGCTGGATCCCGCCGGCCGCCACCTTGTCCAGCGTCCTCAACCCCTCGGCCCCGACCGTTCCGAACACCGTGTAGTTCGGCCGCAGCGCGGAATCGCCGTACACGACGAAGAACTGCGAGCCGTTCGTGTCCGGGCCTGCGTTCGCCATCGCGAGCAGGCCACGCGCGTAGACCCGCCGGGCGCCGGTCGGGTCGGTCGGCGCCGGCGGCAGGTCGACCGGCAGCTCGTCCTTGTACTTGTAGCCCGGCCCGCCTTCGCCGGTCGCCGTCGGATCGCCGCACTGCAGCACCTTCAACGTCGGGTACGCCGTGAGCCGGTGGCACACCGTGTGGTCGTAGAACCGGTGCCGCGCCAGGTGCAGGAAGCTCTGCACGGTGCACGGCGCCTTCGCGCGGTCCAGCCGCAGCGGCAGCGCGCCCTGGCTGGTCGGGATCGCGACATCGACCTTGCCGTGGCTCGGCGTGTGCCGCGGGTCGGGCGGCAGCGGCACCGGCCGCGCGGGCGGCTCGTCCGGGGTTTCGGTGTACTGGCAAGGTCCGTGGGTCGTCTTCGGCGGGGCGTCGGCCGCCGCGGCGACGCCGTTCCCGGCCACGAACAACGCGCCTGCCGCCAGCGCGGTGACGAGTGCCTTCTTCATCTGCACGCCCTCCCAGTGATCGCCCGGTTCCGGAGCGCCCCGCAGTCTAGGGCCCGGCACCGACAGCCAGAACCCGCGAAAGTCGCCCTCGTCAGCCCATCGGGTGAACCCCGGCGGCCGCACCCCGGAAATTGTCGGACCCCCGGCGCACGATGGTCAGCACGCGGCGAACCCGTCGCCCACGGAGGGGAGAGCACCATGAAGTTCCGGCGAAGACCCGTTGCGGTGGCACGGTTTCTGCTCGCCCGGCTCGCGTCCGCGCTAGCCTCGAAGGTCCGCGACCAGTTCCTCGGCCGCGGCGAAGGGATCCAGCTCGCGCGCCACGACCCGCTCGGCGACCCCGGCGAGCCGTCCCCCGCCGCGCAGGTCGACCAGTTCGGCCCGCAGCCGGCGGAGCGCGATGGCCTCGACCTCGTCGCGGGCGCGGGCCACCCGGCGCCGGGCCAGCTCGTCGTGCGCCACGAGCCACTCGTGGTGCGCGGCCAGCGCTTGCACCACTTCGTCTACGCCCTCGCCCTTCGCCGCGACGGTCCGCACGATCGGCTGCCGCCAGCTCGGCCCCCGGATTTCCCGGCGGGCCAAGGAGATCATCTGCTTGAGGTCGTGCACCGTGGCGTCGGCGCCCTCGCGATCCGCCTTGTTGACGACGAAGACGTCGGCGATCTCCAGCACGCCGGCCTTCGCGGCCTGGATGCCGTCGCCCATCCCGGGGGCGAGCAGCACCACGGTGGTGTCGGCCAGCTTCACGACGTCCACTTCGGACTGACCGACGCCGACGGTCTCGATCAGCACGACGTCGAAACCGGCGGCGTCGAGCACGCGGACGGCCTGCGGGGTCGCCCACGAGAGCCCGCCGAGGTGGCCGCGCGTGGCCATCGAGCGGATGAACACGCCGGGGTCGGTGGCGTGCTCGGTCATCCGGATGCGGTCGCCGAGCAGCGCGCCGCCCGAAAACGGCGAAGACGGGTCGATGGCGAGCACTCCGACCCGCTTGCCTTCCGCGCGCAACGCGGTGAGCAACGCCGAGGTCGATGTCGACTTGCCGACGCCGGGGGGCCCGGTGAGCCCGACGACCCGGGCGCGCCCGGTGTGCGGGGTGAGCGCCCGCGCGATCTCGGCGACGCGGGGGTGGGCGTCCTCGACGAGCGACAGCAGCCGCGCGACGGCACGGGGTTGCCCGTCCCGCGCGCGGCCGACGAGGTCGTCGAGGTCGAGTGGTCCGGTCACTTACGCCGACGGCACCCGCAGCAGCAGGGCGTCGCCCTGGCCGCCGCCACCGCACAGCGCGGCCGCGCCGAGGCCGCCGCCGCGGCGGCGCAGCTCGTGGATCAGGTGCACGGCGAGCCGGGCGCCGGACGCGCCGATCGGGTGGCCGAGAGCGATGGCGCCGCCGTTGACGTTGACCTTCTCCGGGTCGAGGCCGAGCTTCTCGGTCGAGACGAGCCCGACGGCGGCGAACGCCTCGTTGATCTCGACGAGGTCGAGCGCGTCGGCCGTGAGGTTCGCCTTCGCGAGAGCGGCGAGGATCGCGTTCGACGGCTGCTCGTGCAGGCTCGCGTCAGGCCCGGCGACGACACCGTGCGCGCCGATCTCGGCGAGCGGCGTGATGCCGAGCTCCTCCGCCTTCGCCTTGCTGGCCACGACGACGGCGGCGGCGCCGTCGGAGATCTGCGAGGCCGAGCCCGCGGTGATGGTGCCGTCGGAGGCGAAGGCCGGGCGCAGCTTGGCGAGGCCTTCGGCGGTGGTGTCGGCGCGGACGCCTTCGTCGGTGTCGAAGACGACCGGGTCGCCCTTGCGCTGCGGGATGGAGACCGGCGCGATCTCGTCGGCGAAGTAGCCGTTCTTGATGGCTTCGGCGGCGCGCTGGTGCGAGCGGGCGGAGAACGCGTCCTGCTGCTCGCGGGTGACGCCGTAACGGGAGTTGTACTTCTCCGTGGAGGCGCCCATGGCGACCTGGTCGAAGGCGCAGAAGAGACCGTCGTAGGCCATGTGGTCGACCAAGGTGGTGTCGCCGTACTTGAAGCCGGAGCGGGACTTCGGCAGCAGGTGCGGCGCCTGGGTCATCGACTCCTGGCCGCCAGCGACGACGAGGTCGAACTCACCGGCGCGGATGAGCTGGTCGGCGAGCGCGATGGCGTCGAGGCCGGAAAGGCAGACCTTGTTGATGGTCAGCGCGGGCACGCTCATCGGGATGCCCGCGGCGACCGCGGCCTGGCGCGCCGGGATCTGGCCGGCGCCGGCGGTCAGCACCTGGCCCATGATCGTGTACTGGACCGCGTCCGGGGAGACCCCGGCGCGTTCGAGGGCCGCCTTGATCGCGACCCCGCCCAGCTGAGCGCCCGTGAAGTCCTTGAGGGAGCCCAGCAGGCGCCCGATCGGCGTACGGGCGGCACCCAGGATCACGGAACCGGACACGGCGTCCTCCAAGCATCGGCGCATGGGCAGTTTTCCCGACCATACCCGGGAGCAGGGCTTCTTGATGGAGCCAGTGTGAGGCGGGGCACGCGACGATTCCGCCTCCCGGTGGCGCGCGGGCCCCCTATCCTGCCTCCATGAATGACGCCCTGCGGCCGTTCGTGACGGCCATCGACCACGTCGGCATCGCGGTCCCGGACCTGGACGCGGCCATCGAGTTCCACCGCGAGCACCTGGGCCTGGAACTCACGCACGAGGAGGTGAGCGAAGAGCAGGGGGTCCGCGAGGCGATGCTGCGCGCCCCCGGCGCGGCGGCCACGGAGACGCAGATCCAGCTGCTGGCGCCGATCCGCGACGACTCGCCGATCGGCAAGTTCCTGAGCAAGAGCGGCCCGGGCCTGCAGCAGCTGGCGTACCGCGTGTCCGATGTGGACGCAGCGGCGGCCGCCCTGCGCGCCAAGGGCGTGCGCGTGCTGTACGAGGAGGCGAAGAGGGGCACGTCGAACAGCAGGGTGAACTTCGTCCACCCGAAGGACATGGGCGGCGTCCTGGTCGAGCTGGTCGAGCCGGCCAAGGACACGGCGGCACACTGACGCGTTCAGGCGCAAGCATTCCGGCGCGCCAGGCCGCACGCCCACGCCAGGAACCGGGCGGGCGGCCGGCACCCGGATGGCAGGCGGCACGTCGGCAAGAGCCGGAGCGCCGGCGCATCGGCCGGACAGGCGGCGCACGACGGCAGCAGTCAGGCAGCCGAGCCATCGCGCCCGGTCCGCCTACGCCGGTGCGGCCTTCGACGCCAGGGCGTCGGCGATGAACGTCAGCTCGCCGTCGAACTCCGCCGGGAGGTCGTCCTCCGAATGGCGGGCCGTTGCGTGGCGGTGGCTGACCGCGCGGGCCAGCAGGCCCGATGCGCGGTCCACGTCCGCCGCCGGGAGGCCGCCGCCCGTCGCTGCCTGGATCACCGCCGTCACCTGGCGGACCAGGACCTGGAAACGTTCGTGGAGGGCGTCGCGGACCACGTGGTGCGTGTCGGCTTCGCGCCACAGCAGGTGCGAAAGTCCCAGGGACCGGCTGAACCGGTGGTCGAGTTCGCGGACCAGGCGCCGCAGGCTGCCCGCCAGGTCGCCCGGGACCACCACCACCGCCGGCTCGATGCGCTCGTCCGGCAGGCGCTCGACCAGGGCCGTGAGCAGGTCCGACTTGTGGCGGAAGTAGTAGTGCACCAGCCCCTTCGGCACCCCGGCCCGCTCCGCTATCCGGGAGGTCGGGGTGGCGTCGAAACCGGACTCGGCGAAGAGCGCCTCGGCGGCGCAGAGGATGCGCTCCTTCGCCGAATCCTCGGTCATTCGTGCCTCCTACGACGTCAGTGCTGGCCGGCCGTGCGGTGCGCGGCGTTCGCGACCGGCATCGCTGCCGCGCCGGCGATGACCGTCAGCACCCCGGCGATCCAGGACGTCCAGGAAGCGCCGTTGAACTCCGTGTACCCCATCACCCACGGCGCGATGAACAACAGCACGCCGAGCGCGATCTGGACACCCTCGCCGTAGACCATGCCCGGCATCGCCAGCGAGACCAGGCCGTCGAGAGCGATCAAGACGCCCAGGACGACCATCGTCCACATCGCGGTCGTGTCCGTGCTCAGCCAAAGGGGTGAAAGAGCGGCGACCACCCCGATCACGACCTCGGCCCAGTCGTGGGGCCGGGACCACGCGCGCGTAGAGACTTCACTCATTTCGTGCTCACCTCCGTCGGGTGGAACAGCTGGCCACCGCCGATGATCCGCTTGACTGGCCGGCCGGTCAAGATGGACCGGTTACAGTTCGGCGTGTAATCGTGCTGTCCGTCTCGTACAGTTGTGGGCGCGTGTTACTCGCGAGTAATTTCTGCCGCCAACGCCGTTGACCCCCATCTCCGCGGAGGAACCGATGACGCAGCTCGGCGAGATCCAGCAGGCCATCCTGACCGGCGAGTCCGCCGCGGTCGGCTCGTTGCCCGTGCCCGAGAGCTACCGCGGGGTGACCGTGCACGCCGACGAGGCCGACATGTTCGAGGGCCTCGAGAGCCGGGACAAGGACCCCCGCAAGTCGCTGCACGTCGACGACGTGCCCGTCCCCGAGCTGGGGCCGGGCGAGGCGCTGGTCGCGGTGATGGCGAGCGCCATCAACTACAACACCGTCTGGACGTCGATCTTCGAGCCGGTCTCGACGTTCAAGTTCCTCAAGAAGTACGGCCGGCTTTCGCCGCTGGCCAAGCGGCACGACCTGCCCTACCACGTCGTCGGCTCGGACCTGTCCGGCGTCGTGCTGCGCACCGGGGCCGGCGTGCACAACTGGAAGCCGGGCGACGAGGTGGTCGCGCACTGCCTGAGCGTCGAGCTGGAAGGCCCGGACGGGCACAACGACACGATGCTGGACACCGAGCAGCGGATCTGGGGCTTCGAGACCAACTTCGGCGGCCTCGCCGAGATCGCGCTGGTCAAGGCCAACCAGCTGATGCCGAAGCCGGACCACCTGACCTGGGAGGAAGCCGCCTCCCCCGGCCTGGTCAACTCCACCGCCTACCGCCAGCTCGTCTCGCGCAACGGCGCGGACATGAAGCAGGGCGACGTCGTCCTGATCTGGGGCGCTTCGGGCGGCCTCGGCTCCTACGCCACGCAGTACGCGCTCAACGGCGGCGCCATCCCGGTGTGCGTCGTGTCCAGCCCCGAAAAGGCCGCGATCTGCCGGAAACTCGGCGCCGAGCTGATCATCGACCGCAGCGCCGAGGGCTATAAGTTCTGGAAGAACGAGCACGAGCAGGACCCCAAGGAGTGGCAGCGCTTCGGCGCGACGATCCGCGAGCTCACCGGCGGCGAAGACCCCGACATCGTGTTCGAGCACCCGGGCCGGGAAACCTTCGGCGCGTCGGTCTACGCCGCGCGCAAGGGCGGCACGATCGTCACGTGCGCGTCGACCTCCGGGTACATGCACCAGTACGACAACCGCTACCTGTGGATGAACCTGAAGCGGATCATCGGCTCCCACTTCGCCAACTACCGCGAGTCCTGGGAAGCGAACCGCCTGATCGCGAAGGGTCTGATCCACCCGACCCTGTCGAAGACCTACACGCTCGAAGAGACCGGCCAGGCCGCCCTGGACGTGCACCGCAACGCGCACCAGGGCAAGGTCGGCGTGCTCGCGCTCGCGCCGCAGGAGGGCCTCGGCGTCCGGGACGAAGAGAAGCGCGCGAAGCACATCGAAGGCATCAACGCGTTCCGCGGCGCGTGAGCCGTGGCGGCGCCGGGAGCCGCCGGGCTCCCGGTGTCGGAAATCGCCAGGAAGCAGCCGGAATCCGCCAGTTCCCTTCACCGCGGCTCGCCGTGCGTTCGGCGCACGGTACGGGTGCTCACCCTTCCGTGACCGGACTGCGACTACGGTAGGCCCATGAGCCTTGGCGATGAACGGGAGCTTGTGCCGCTGGGAGCCGGCTTCGACGTGGCGAAGCGCGGGTACAGCCGAGCACAGGTCGACGAGCACCTCGAACGGCTGGACGCCGACCTCAAGATGCTCACCGCGGATCGGGACGCCGCCATCGCGCAGGCGGGCGACCTGGCCCGCCAGCTGGAGATCGCGCGCGGCGAGATCGCGGACCTGCGCGGGCAGGTCGACCGGCTGGCCCAGCCGCCGACGAGCGTCGAAGGCCTGTCCGAGCGGCTCCAGCGGATGCTGCGCCTGGCGCAGGACGAGTCCGCCGACACGCGCGCCCGCGCCGAAGCCGAGGCCGGGCACATCCGGGCCAAGGCCGAGACGGACGCGAGCGCCATGCGTGCCCGCTACGAGCAGCTGCTCACCGAGCTCGACCTGCGGCGCAAGGAAATGGAGGCCGAGCACCGCAAGGTCCTCGAGGACGCCCGCGCGGAGGCCAAGAAGATCACCGACGAGGCCGAGGCCGAGCGCAAGCGGCTCGACACCGAGTCTCAGGAGCGCCGCACCAAGGTCGAAGAGGACTTCGAGATCGCGATGGCCTCGCGCCGCACCGAGGCGATGCGGGTGCTGGCCGAGCAGGAGGCGGCGAGCAAGGCCGAAGCCGCGCGGCGCGTCCAGGAGGCCACGCAGGACGCCGCCGACATCCGCGCGAAGATCCTCGAAGAGGAGAAGGCGGCGAAGGCCGACATCGACCGCCGTCAGCGGGAGTCGGTCGCGGAGGCGAACAAGCGCCGCCAGGACTCGATCACCGAAGCCAACGCGCGGCTCGCCGAGGCCGCCGACGAGGCGCGGCGCCGGGTGACGACCGCCACCGAGGAGTCGAACCGGCGGATCACGCAGGCCAACGAGCGGGTCGACGCGCTGCGCAAGGTGCGCGGCGGCCTCGCCGAGCAGGTGCGCGCGGCGCGGGCGGTGCTGGCCGAGGCGCACACCGTCCTCGGCGACGAGGTCAAGGTGCCCGCGGACGTCAAGGCCGACCTGGCGCCGGCCCAGCAGGTCGAGCCGGGCCAGCAGGCCGGCGCCGTCGACGAGACCGAGCAGACGGTCCGGGTGCCCGACGTCGAGGAGACGATCCGGATCCGCGCCAGCGACGTGCCGAAGCCGAAGCCCGGCGCCAAACCCGCGGCGAAGGCCGCCCCCAAGCCGGCTCCGCGGGCGAGCGGAGCGCAGAAAGCGACTGGCGAGTAACCTTCCACCCGACACGGGCGCGGACGAGTCTGTCCGGTCAGCACTGACCGGCTGTCGTCCCTGCTCACAGGGGATCACCTGGAGGTTTGCGCATGGGTGCGGCATATCGGACCGTGGTGGTGGGCACGGACGGCTCGGAGTCCTCGTTCGCGGCGGTGGACCGCGCGGCGGCGGTGGCCGGCGACGCGGGCGCCACGCTCGTCATCGCGTGTGCGTTCTACCCGGCGAGCCAGTCCGACGTCGACAAGGCCCAGGACGTCCTCGGCGAAGAGGCGTACCAGGTCGTCGGCTCGGCGCCGGCCGAAGACACCCTGCAGTCGGCCCGGGACCGGGCCGCGCGCGCGGGGGCCGAAAAGATCGACACGGTCGCGGTCAAGGGCGACCCGGTCGACTCGCTGCGCAAGGTGGTCAAGGAACGCGAGGCCGACCTGCTCGTGGTCGGCAACCGCGGCCTGAACACGATCGCCGGCCGGATCCTGGGCTCGGTGCCGTCCGAGGTGGCCCGCAAGTCCGGCGTGGACGTGCTGATCGTCCACACGACCTGACGTGACCGATCCGAGCGAGGAGCTTCAGCAGCGGCTCGAACGCGTCCTGCTCGGCGGCAGGCGGAAGTACACCCGGCTCGAGGTGGCGGAGAAGGCCGGCGTGCCCGACGAGCGGTCACGCCGGCTCTGGCGGGCGCTGGGGTTCGCGACCGTGCGCGACGACGAGGTCGTGTTCACCGACGCGGACGTCGAGGCCATGCGGACCGCCGACCAGCTGGTGCAGTCCGGGCTGATCGACCCGAGCATCGAGGTGCCGGTGACGCGCGCGCTCGGCCAGCACCTGTCGCGGCTGGCCGAGTGGCAGGTCGACATGCTGTGGGAGCTGATCCGGGAGCAGCCGGAGCTGGGCCGCAGCGAACGCCAGGTGACCCGCCTGGTCGACCGGCTGCTGCCCGAGCTCGAGCGGGTGCAGAACTTCGTCTGGCGCCGGCACCTGGCGGCGTACGCGGGCCGGGCGTTCGCGGCGGCGGGCGACAACGTCGAGGCCCGCACGGAGGTGGTCGGGTTCGTCGACATGGTCGGTTATACGCGCCTGACGCGCCAGATCGGCGAGGACGAGCTGAGCCGGGTCCTCGACGCCTTCGAGACGCTGGCGACCGAAGTGATCGCCGAGCACCACGGCCGGGTGGTGAAGATGATCGGCGACGAGGTCCTGTTCGTGGCGGACTCCCCGGTCGACGCGGCGGAGATCGCCCTGACGCTGACCGAACGCACGTCGGCGGACGAGACGCTGCCGGCGGTCCGGGCGGGCATGGCCTCGGGCCGCATCCTGTCGCGGTTCGGCGACGTCTACGGCTCGGTGGTCAACCTGGCGGCCCGCCTGACCTCGGTGGCCCGCCCGGGCACGATCCTGGTCGACCGCGAACTGGCGGCGGAGCTCGCGGAGGAGGAGGCGTACGAGCTCCGCGCCCGCAGACCGGTGACGGTCCGCGGTTACAACCGCCTCCGCCCGTCGGCACTGCGCCGGGCCCAGGCGGCGCCGACGGGGATGTTCGCGAGTTCGCAACAGCTGGCGGCGGAGATGCTGGGCCTCACGGACCCGGCCGCGCCTGCACCGAAGGAGACACCCGAGAGCGACGAGGGGACTCCGCGCCCGCGCCGCCGCCGACGGGGGCGCTTGCTCTGAGGGAGTGGGCCACCCGGCCGGTGAGGGAAGTGGACGCGATTCCGGCGCTCCCGGCCCACGGCGGGAGCCGGAGCCGGCTCGCCGCCGCTCAGCACACCAAGCCACGCCCCACCGCACGGCGGCTGGCCGATGCCACCCCACGTTCGCGCCGCCGCTCGACCTACACCAGCCCCTCGCCCGCAAGGCGGGGAGCGCCGCCGATCGACGCCCGGCCGCCCCTCACCGCGCCCACACCGCCGCCCGCCGGGAGCCTCCCTCTGCGTCACCGGCGCCCATCCCCCGGGTGAGTAGAATCTGACTTTCGCGTGACGGTGGGAGGGGCGCGTGGCAGGGCACTACCTCGATGTCGACGAGCCGGCGGAACCGCGGCCACAGCCGGCTGCCGTGTTCCTCTCCTACGCGCGGGAACCCACCGATCCCTCCCACGAGGAGTCCGTTCTCCGGCTCTGGACCTTGCTGCGGTCCTGCGGCGTCGACGCCCGGTTCGATCGGGGCGAGGCGCAGCAGCGGCGGGACTGGGCCCTGTGGCGGGGCCAGCAGATCCGCGAGGCCGGCTACGTGCTGGTGATCGCCTCACCCGCGTACCGCCGGAGTGCCGAAGGCCGCGGGGACGCCAGTGAGGAACGCGATGTCCAATGGGAAGCCCGGCTGATCCGGGACACCTTCTTCGCCGACCCGCGCGCCGTGCACCGGTTCGTTCCCGTCATCCTGCCCGGGCAGACGAAGGCCGGCGTGCCGGACTTCCTGGGGCCGGACACCGCGGACGTCTACACCGTCACCGACTTCACCGTCGAAGGCGCGGAACCGCTCCTGCGGCTGCTCACCAACCAGCCCGAGATCCTCCAGCCGCCGCTGGGGCCCGTGCCGGAGCTGAAACCGCGGCGCGTGCCGCCGGCCGCGCCGGTCGCACGGCAGCCGGTCACCCACGTGCACAACGAGGCCCGTGACGTCAGCGGGTTCCTGCTCCAGGTCGGGAGCGTCGGCTCGATGACGGTCCCGAGCGCGCCCGCCATCGCGGTCGGCGAGGGGGCCGATCCGCGAACCAGACGCGCCTTCGAGGACGCCTTCCGGCGGGCCGCGGGCCGGTTGGGCGAGCCGGCCGGCCGGGCCGTCCCCGAAGGGCCCGGCTTCGTCCAGCACTTCAGCGGTGACGCCGTGATCTGCGCCGTCGCCGGCAAGGCTGCCGCCGCGGTGGCCGGGCGGGTGTGGGACGACCTCTCGTCTCTGCCGGGTTTCCCCGCCGGCCCCGGATTCCCGACCACCGACTACATCGAGGGGGCCGCCCACGTGGTCGACCTCGACGGCGGGACGTGGAAAGCCGGTGTCCTGCTCCGCGATCCCGAACCGCGGTGGCATCCCCGGCCGCGGCTGAGCATGGACGCCCGGCGGGCCTTCCAGCTGCCGGTGGCCGGGCCCGCCGACCTGACCGTGCGGGCCATCGCGACCCTGCCGTGGCAGCTGGACGACGACCTCGAAATCACCCGCCTGACCCGCGAACTGATCGAATCGGCCCTGGCGCAGGCCGAGATCACCGCGCAGATCCCGGCCCTGTCCCGGCGGCGGGGCCTTCCGCTTTCCTGGCTGCGGTGGGAGCGGGCGAGCGGGCCGGACGTCCGCCAGACGGGCCGTGACGCCCGGTACGACCAGGCGGCAGGCGAGAGCATGCGCGCGGTCGCGCGGATCATGCTGCCCGGCAGCTCGACGTCGGCGATCACCGTGGCCGTCGAGTTCCAGGCGGACCTGCCGATCACCGCGAACGAGGTCGTGGACCTGTGGACGGCGGCGTGGGACACCGCCACCGTCGTGGTGCCCCGTGCCCTCGTCCCCGATCCCGCGAACGCCGTGCTGCTCGCCCCGCCGACGGTGGAACTGCAGGTCAAGACCGACGGCACGCTGACCGACGTGGTCGACCTGTCGGCGTTCGGCAGCCCGGCGGGCCGGCCGGGTCCGCAGGGGGCGGTGACCGTGGTCGCCCCGATCGGGCTCGGCCGCGACGAGCGGAGGGCCCTGGCCACGAAAGCCCTGACCCGCCTGGCCCGCGACTGGGGCTTCGTCAACGCCGAGGAATCCGACCTCGGCTGAGCCTCAGGCGTCGAAGTCGACCGTGAGCGTCTCCGACACCGGGTACGACTGGCAGGTCAGCACGAATCCCGCCTCGACCTCCGCCTCCTCCAGCGCGAAGTTGCGCCGCAGGTCGACCTTGCCCTCGGTCACCTTCGCGCGGCACGTCCCGCACACCCCGCCCTTGCAGGCGAACGGCAGGTCCGGGCGGAACTTCTGGGCGCCGTCGAGCACCGACGACGAACGCGGCAGCGTCATCGGGGTCGACCGGCCGTCCAGGACCACCGACACCTCCGACGACTCGCCCGCCACCGCCGGGTCGAGGTGCTCCACCGGCGCCGGGGGCGTGTCCACGTAGAACAGCTCCTGGTGGATCCGCGCGCGCGGCACGCCCAGGGACGCCAGCAGTTCCTGCGCGCCCGACACCATCTCGAACGGGCCGCACAGCCACCAGTGGTCCACCGACGACACCGGCACCAACGTGGAAAACAGCGTGCGCAGCTTCGGGACGTCCAGGCGGCCGGTGAACAGCTCCGCCTCGCGCGGCTCGCGGGAGAGCACGTGGATCAGCTCAAGCCGCGAGGGCGCCCGGTCCTTCAGGTCCGCCAGCTCGTCCGCGAACATCACCGTGTCCGTGCGGCGGTTGCCGTAGAGGACCGTCACCGTCGCGTCCGGGGTGTCCAGCAGCGACGCCACGATCGACAGCACCGGGGTGATGCCCGAACCCGCCGCGATCAGGACGTGGTGGCCGCCCGCGGACAGGTCCGGGGTGAACGAGCCGGTGGGCGGGGCCACCTCGATCGTGTCGCCCGGGCGCACCTCGCTCACCAGCCACGACGAGAAGAACCCGTCCGGCACCAGGCGGACACCGACCCGCGGCGGCGCGCCCGCCGGGGCGCAGATCGAGTACGACCGGCGCTCGTCGCGGCCGTCGATCGAGCGGCGCAGGGTCAGCGACTGGCCGGGCTTGAAGGCGTACTCCGAAGCCAGCGCAGGAGGCACGTCAAAGGTCACCGCGACCGCGTCGTCGCACAGCCGCTCGACGCCCGCCACCTTGAGCGAGTGAAACCGCGCCACTTTAGATCTCCTTGACGTGCTCGAACGGCTCCAGGCACGTGCGGCAGCGCCGCAGCGCCTTGCACGCCGTCGCGCCGAAGCGGGACTGCTCCTCGGTGTCCGCCGACCCGCACAAAGGACAGCGGACCGCCGACACCGGCGCCGACAGCGTCAACGGGATCGGGCCCGACCGCCGGGGCGCCGCGCCCGGCGGCGCGATGCCCGCCGCGGCCAGCTTTTCCCGCCCGGACGGCGAAATCCAGTCCGACGTCCACGCCGGCGCCAGCTGCGTCCGGATCTCGACGTCGGAAAAGCCCGCCGCGCGCAGGGCGTGCTCGAGGTCGTCGCGCATGGTGTCCATCGCCGGGCAGCCGGTGTACGTCGGCGTGATCGCGACGACGACCCGCCCTTCGGACTCGGACACCGAGCGCAGCACACCCAGGTCCGCCAGCGTCAGCATCGGCAGCTCGGGGTCGGTGACCGTGGCGGCCACGGCGGCAGCGGTCACCATTTCGCGTCCGGCATGGCCCGGGCGACACTCTGCAGCTCCGCCAGCAGGTAACCGAAAGACTCGGTGTGGACGCCGTCGCGGCCGGTCCGGCCCGAGACCCCGGCCAGCTCACCCGAGGACGGCCGCACCAGGGTCGCCGCGGTCAGGGCCTGGTCCAGGACCGCGTCGAACTCGGGCCGCAGCGAAGCCGCGTCCACGAACTCCACCGCGTGCGGGCGGAACAGCTCCCCCACGTACGGCCAGACCGCGTCGAGCCCCTCCTGCATCCGCTCGTGCGACAACGGCGTCCCGTCGCCGAGGCGGACGAGCCACTGCGCCGCGTAGTCGCGGTGGTAGGTCAGCTCCTTGACGCCCTTGTCCGCGATGGCCGCCAGCACCGGGTCCACCGACGACACCAGCCGCTGGAACAGCGCCAGCCGCCAGGTCGAGAACACGAACAGCCGCGCGATCAGGTGCCCGAAGTGGCCGCCGCCCAGCTCCGCGAGCCGGACGTGGCGGAACTCGTGCTCCGCGCGCTGGAACGCGTAGGAGTCCTCCGAGCGTCCGGAGCCGTCGGCCTTCCCGGCCCGCGCCAGCAGCAGCCGCGCCTGGCCCAGCAGGTCCAGGGCGATGTTGGCGATCGCGACCTCGTCCTCCAGCTCGGGGGCGTTGGTGCACCACTCCTGGAGCCGGTGGGAGAAGATCAGCGCGTCGTCGCCCAGCATCAGGCAGTACGCGGCCAGCGCCGCACCGTCCACACCGGACGGGACGGAGGTGTCCACACCGGACAGCGGGTCCTCGAAGCCGGTGCCGAACGCCCAGCGGGCGTCGTTCTCCTCGGTCAGCGACTCGTAGACGTTGTCGAAACTCATATGTGCGGCACCTCCTCGGGAATGTCGTAGAACGTCGGGTGCCGGTACACCTTGTCGCCGCTGGGCGCGAAGAACGGGTCCTTCTCGTCCGGCGACGACGCCGTGATGTCCGCCGCCTTCACGACCCAGATCGACACGCCTTCGTTGCGGCGGGTGTAGAGGTCGCGGGCGTGGTGCAGCGCCATCTGGTCGTCAGCCGCGTGCAGCGATCCGACGTGCACGTGGTTCAGGCCGCGCTTGCCGCGGACGAACACCTCGTACAGCGGCCAGTCGTGCTTGATCGGGCCCGGCGCGGCGGGGACGCCGTCCAGGGGAACGGCCCCGTGGCCGCCCTCGGCGGTCAGGTCGGTCACTTGCGCTCCTTCTTCCTGGCGTGCGCGACGGCGGCTTCGCGGACCCAGGCACCGTCCTCGTGGGCGCGGCGCCGGTGCGCGATCCGCTGCGCGTTGCAGGGGCCGTTGCCCTTCAGGACGTTCTTGAACTCGTCCCAGTCCACCGCGCCGAAGTCGTAGTGCCCGCGCTCGGCGTTCCACTTCAGGTCGGGGTCCGGGAAGGTGACACCCAACGCCGAAGCCTGCGGCACCGACATGTCCACGAACCGCTGCCGCAGCTCGTCGTTGGTGTGGCGCTTGACCTTCCACGCCATCGACTGCGCGGTGTTCGGCGAGTCGGCGTCCGGCGGGCCGAACATCATCAGCGACGGCCACCACCAGCGGTTCACCGCCTCCTGGACCATCTCCCGCTGCTGCTCGGTGCCCTTCATCATCGTCATCAGCAGTTCGTAGCCCTGCCGCTGGTGGAAGGACTCCTCCTTGCAGATCCGGATCATCGCCCGCGCGTACGGCCCGTAGGACGAGCGGCACAGCGGCACCTGGTTGCAGATCGCCGCGCCGTCGACCAGCCAGCCGATCACGCCGACGTCGGCGAAGGTCAGCGTCGGGTAGTTGAAGATCGACGAGTACTTCTGCCTGCCGGTGATCAGCTTGTCGGTCAGGTCCGCGCGGTCCGCGCCCAGCGTCGCCGCGGCCGAGTACAGGTAGAGCCCGTGGCCGGCCTCGTCCTGGACCTTGGCCAGCAGGATCGCCTTGCGCCGCAGCGACGGCGCCCGCGTGATCCAGTTTCCTTCGGGCTGCATGCCGATGATCTCCGAGTGCGCGTGCTGCGCGATCTGCCGGATCATCGTCTTGCGGTAGCCGTCGGGCACCCAGTCGCGCGGCTCGATCCGCTGGTCGCGCTCGATCGTGTGCTCAAAGTGTTCTTCCAGTGACACAGTGGCCGTCACGGCTGCTCCTTCGAAACCAGCGTCAGGACGTCGTACTTCGCCACGGACTCGCCCTCGGCGTTGGTGACGTCGGCGTCCCAGCGGACCTCGCCGTAGTCCTGGTCGATCCGCGGGGTGATCTGCTTCGCGGTCAGCGTCACCGTCAGCGAGTCGCCGACCTTGACCGGGGTGAGGAAGCGCAGGTTTTCCAGGCCGTAGTTGGCCAGCACCGGGCCCGGCTCGGGCGAGACGAACAGCCCCGCCGCGAACGAGACGACCAGGTAGCCGTGCGCGACGATCCCGCCGAACAGCGGGTTGGCCGCGGCGGCTTCCGGGTCGGTGTGCGCGTAGAACGTGTCGCCGGTGAACTCGGCGAAGTGGTCGACGTCCTCCTGGGAAACAACCCGCGGCCCGGCCACCACCGAGTCACCGATGCGCAGCTCGGCCAGAGACTTCCGGAACGGGTGGACATCGCCTTCGGTGCGCGGGGCGCCGGTGACCCAGCGACCGGTGACCGCGGACAGCACCGCGGGCGAACCCTGCACGGCGGTGCGCTGCATGTGGTGCAGCACGCCCCGGATGCCGCCCATCTCCTCGCCACCGCCCGCGCGGCCCGGGCCGCCGTGGACCAGCTGCGGCATCGGCGAGCCGTGCCCGGTGGACTCCTTCGCGTCTTCGGCGTCCAGCACCAGCAGGCGGCCGTGGTACGGCGCCGCGCCGAGCACGACTTCGCGCACGAACTCCTTGTCCGCGCTGACCACGGACCCGGCCAGGCTGCCGCCGCCGCGCGCGGCGAAGTCGACGACCTGCTCGGCGGACGTGTACGGCATCAGCGTCGAGACCGGACCGAACGCCTCCACCTCGTGCGGCTCGGTGCGCTCGGGGTCGGCCTTGAGCAGCACCGGCGAGATGAAGGCGCCACGCTCGGCGTCGGCGTCCACGACGTCGACCTTCTCCGGGTCGCCGAACACGACGCTCCCGGCGTCCAGCAGCGCCTTCAGCGAGCGCCGGACCTCCTCGCGCTGCTCCAGGCTGGCCAGCGCGCCCATCCGGACGCCTTCGGAAGCCGGGTTGCCGACCGTCACCTTCGCCAGCCGCGCGGAAGCCGCCTCGGCGACGTCGTCGAGGAGCGCGGCCGGGACGAACGCGCGGCGGATCGCGGTGCACTTCTGGCCCGCCTTGACCGTCATTTCGGTGGTCAGCTGCTTGACGAACAGGTCGAACTCGGTCGTGCCCTTGACCGCGTCCGGACCGAGGATCGAGCAGTTCAGCGAGTCGGCCTCGGCGTTGAACCGGACCGCGTGGCGCACGATGGCCGGGTGGGTCCGCAGCTTCTGCGCCGTCGACGCCGACCCCGTGAACGACACCAGGTCCTGCGCGGTGACGTGGTCGAGCAGGTCGCCGACGCTGCCGGCGACGAACTGCAGCGAGCCCTCCGGCAGGATCCCGGACTCGATGATCAGCTCGACCAGCCGCGCGGTCAGGTAGGCCGTCGAGCTGGCCGGCTTGACCAGGCTCGGCACCCCGGCCAGGAACGCCGGCGCGAACTTCTCCAGCGGCCCCCACACCGGGAAGTTGAACGCGTTGATCTGGACGGCGACGCCCCGCAGCGGCGTCGCGATGTGCTGCGCGACGAACGTGCCCCCGCGGCTGAGCGGCTCGACGTTGCCTTCGACGTAGACCGTGTCGTTGGGCAGCTCGCGCTTGCCCTTGGAGCCGTAGCTGAACAGGACGCCGATGCCGCCGTCGATGTCGAACTTCGAGTCCCCGAGGGTGGCGCCGGTGCGGGCGGAGAGGGCGTACAGCTCTTCGCGGTGCTCGCGCAGGTGCGAGGCGAGGGCCTTGAGCAGGGCCGCACGCTGGTGGAACGTCAGCTCACGGAGGGCGGGCCCGCCGACGCGGCGGCCGTACTCGAGCGCGGCCCCGAAGTCGACGCCCGCCGAGGAGATCCGGGCGACCTCCTCGCCGGTGGCCGCGTCGTGCAGCGGGACGCCCTCGTCCGCCGCCGTGTGCCAGCTCCCGGAGACGTAGCTGCGCAGCAGTGCCATCAGGTCCCTCTCGCCGAATTACCTACCGGACGTTCAGTTAACCCATGCTAACCGGCGGTCCCGAAGATCGGAAGTCCCGGCGCTTGACACCGGTGCCGACCACTGCCTTTACTGTGCGAAACCGCGAGGTGACCGTCCATTCGGTCGGTGGGGACGGAGGGTTGATGACCAACGCCGCGCACGCGATGTTCGCCGCCGACGAGGCGTCGCGCGCGATGGGCATCGAGCTGGTCGAAGCGAGCGAAGGCCGGGCCGTCGCGACCATGACGATCACGCGCGCGATGGTCAACGGCCACGACATCGCCCACGGCGGGTACGTCTTCCTGCTGGCCGACACGGCGTTCGCCTGCGCCTGCAACACCCACGGCCCGGTCACGGTCGCTGCGGGTGCCGAGATTTCCTTCGTCGCGGCCGGCCGGCTCGGGGACCACCTCGTCGCCACGGCCACCGAGCGCACCCGCTACGGCCGCAACGGCATCTACGACGTCACCGTGCACCGGGAGACCCCCGCCGGGCCCGAGGTCGTCGCCGAATTCCGCGGCCGCAGCCGCGTCCTCTCCGCGAAACGGGACTGACCATGATCGAGCCGGACATCGGCGCGGACGAGCTGGCCGCCCTCCAGCTGGAACGTCTGCAGTGGACACTGCGGCACGCCTACGCGAACGTGCCCGCCTACACGCGCAAGTTCGACGAAGCCGGCGTCCACCCCGACGACTGCAAGGAACTGGCCGACCTGGCGAAGTTCCCGTTCACCACCAAGCAGGACCTGCGCGAGAACTACCCGTTCGGGATGTTCGCCGTGCCGCAGGAGGAGGTCCGGCGCATCCACGCCTCCAGCGGCACCACCGGCAAGGCCACCGTCGTCGGGTACACCGAGCAGGACATCGACACCTGGGCGACGGTGATGGCCCGGTCGATCCACGCCGCGGGCGGACGTCCGGGGCACAAGGTGCACGTCGCCTACGGATACGGCCTGTTCACCGGCGGGCTCGGCGCGCACTACGGCGCGGAGAAGCTGGGCTGCACGGTGATCCCGGCCTCGGGCGGGATGACCGCGCGGCAGGTGCAGCTGATCACCGACTTCCGGCCCGAGGTCATCATGGTGACGCCGTCGTACATGCTCACGCTGCTCGACGAGTTCGAGCGCCAGGGCGTCGACCCGAAGGCCAGTTCGCTCAAGGTCGGCATCTTCGGCGCCGAGCCGTGGACCGAGCAGATGCGCGCCGAGATCGAGGAGCGGTTCGCGCTCGACGCCGTCGACATCTACGGGCTGTCGGAGGTGATGGGGCCGGGTGTCGCGCAGGAGTGCGTCGAGACGAAGGACGGCCTGCACATCTGGGAGGACCACTTCTACCCCGAGGTGATCGACCCGTACTCCGAGGCGGTCCTGGGCGGCGGGGAGACCGGTGAACTGGTGTTCACGTCGCTGACCAAGCAGGCGCTGCCGATCATCCGCTACCGCACCCGGGACCTGACGGCGTTGTCGCCGGGGACGGCCCGGCCGGCGTTCCGGCGGATGGCCAAGGTCACCGGCCGCACCGACGACCTGATCATCCTGCGCGGGGTCAACGTCTTCCCGACGCAGATCGAGGAGATCGTGCTGCGGACGGCCGGGCTGAGCCCGCACTTCCAGCTCGTCCGGTCCACGCGCGGGCGGCTCGACCACCTGACCGTGCGGGTCGAGGCGCGCCACGACGCTTCTCCCGCCGCCCGGGAAGAGGCCGCCGCGTCTCTCGTCAGCGGCGTGAAGGACGGCGTCGGCGTGACGGTGTCGGTGGACGTCGTCGACCCGGACACCCTGGAGCGGTCCATGGGCAAGATGCGGCGGATCGTCGACCAGCGGGACAAGCCGTGACGACGCCGCGGCGCGGACGGCCCGGCTACGACCTCGAATCGCTGCTGCAGGTGGCGGTGAAGCTGTTCAACGAGCGCGGCTACGACGGCACGAGCATGGAGGACCTCTCCCGCAAGCTCGGCATCACGAAGTCGGCGATCTACCACCACGTGCCCAGCAAGGAGGAGCTGCTGCGGCTGGCCGTCGACCGCGCCCTGGACGGGCTGTTCGAAGTCGCGGACGAGACAGCCCAGCTGGACGGGCGGGCGATCGACCGGCTGGAGCACCTGGTGCGCGGCAGCGTGCTGGTGCTGGCGGACCGGCTGCCGTTCGTGACGCTGCTGCTGCGGGTGCGCGGCAACACGAAGGTGGAACGCGCGGCACTGGCCCGGCGGCGCGAGTTCGACCGCCTGGTGACGGACCTGGTGAAGCAGGCCGAAGCGGAGGGGGACGTCCGCCCGGACGTCGACCCGGCGGTGACGGCCCGGCTCGTGTTCGGCATGGTCAACTCCCTGATCGAGTGGTACCGGCCGCGGCGGGGCTCGTCGGCGGCCGAGGTCGCGGACGCGGTGTGCAAGGTGGCCTTCGAGGGCCTGCGCACCGGGTCGTGAGTGAGAAACAGTGTTAGAACACTGTTTCTCACTCACGAGGGCTTACTCGGCGCGGACGCGGTCGAGGAGCGGGCGGAGGTCCTCTTCGAGGGCTTCTCCGATGTGGACCGCCGCCACGCGCTGCTGCCGGTCGACGACCAGGGAGATCGGCACCGCCGCGAGCGGGATCCCCCGCAGCCGCAGCGCGATCCGGCCGGACTCGTCGTGGATCGACGGGTAGGTGAGCCCGGAGTCCCGCACGAAGTCGGCGGCGTACTGGCGGTTGTCCCGCACGTTGAGCCCGAGGACTTCGATGCCTTCGCTCTTCCCGCGCGCCGAGATGTCCTTCAGCGTGTGCGCCTCGGTGCGGCACGGCGGGCACCACGCGCCCCACAGGGCGAGCAGGACGACCTTCCCGGTGTAGTCGCTCAGCGAGACCTGCCGGGCCGGGTCGGTGACGTCGGGCCCCGCCAGGTCGGCCACCCGTTTCCGCTGGGCGGGCTCGTAGAAGAGGTGCGTCTGCCCGCCCGGCGAGACGAACGCGAAGGTGTCCGGCGCGTCCCGGCCCGTCGAGCAGGCGGCCGGAACCAGCAGCGCCACCACGACCAGGAGGCGCGTGAGCAGCATGGCGTCACCCTAGCGGGGGGTCACTCCTCGGCGGTCTGCGGTGGCCGGCCCGCCTGCCACAGCAGAGCCTCGCGCAGCTGGCCGATGAGCCGCTCGTCGTCCGCTTCGGACGGGTCGACGCCCAGCGGGATCCAGCGCTCGGACACCTTCTCACCGCGGTCGTAGCTGGTGATCACGATGCCCGAGTACGACAGGGACTCTTCGTCGGCGCAGTCGCCGTCGGGCAACGGTTCTTCGGCTTCGAAGCCGTCGTCGAAACTGACGTGACGATGCTGCAGGCGGACACTCACCCAGCGTCCGGCCCGCCGGATCGGCGCGTCTTCTTCGTTCATCTGCTCCTGCCCCGGTCGCGGGTCCCTGCCGTCTCGTCGCATCCGGGTGCCGGGAAGTTACCGGCCGGTTGTTCCGGTTGCATAACGACAAAGGTTGACCCGAAACACCGCACGCCCGCCACCGGAGCCACTCTTTTGACACCGGGTCAACTGCTTGTTGACAGCGTGCCGGTCCCCGGCGAGGCTGAGCGGATGACGAGTGGGACCCGGCCCCGGCGCCGCCGGCTCGAACCGGCCGAGCGGCGCGCCGAGATCCTCGCCGCCGCCCGGCACCTGTTCGGGGCGGGCAGCTACGCCTCGGTGTCCACTTCGGACATCGCCGAGGCCGCCGGGGTCGCGCGCCCGCTGATCAACCACTACTTCGGCGGCAAGCGCGAGCTGTACCTGGAAGTGGTGCGGCAGCTGATGATCGTGCCCGCACCGGTCACCGAAGCGCTGCCGGACACCACGATGGAGCAGCGGCTGGCGATCGGCGTCGAACGGTGGATCGAGGTCGTCGACCGCAACCGGGACGCGTGGCTGACCGTGATCGGGCCGGAGGCCGCCGGGCGCGACCCCGAAATCGAGCGGATCATGCGCGAGGCCGACGAAATCGCGGCCGACCGGGTCCTGGAGGCCGCGCTGATGACCGGCGTGACCGAGGGCCGTGAAGAGCTGCGCGCGATGATCCGGTCGTTCGGCGGGATGCTGCGCGCCGCGTCACGCGAGTGGCTGATCCGCGGCGCTCTGGACCGCGCGGCCCTGCGCACCTTCCTCACCGATTCGCTGCTCAACCTGCTGAAGCTGACCTACCCGGCGGTGCTTGCCGAGCGGCGCGGAAGCGACGGGCGAACGCCGCCGGCGTCATCCCGGTCCAGCGCTTGAACGCGTGGATGAAGCTCGACGCCTCGGCGTACCCGAGGCGGTAGGCGACGTCCTCGACCGACAGCACGCCGGTGTCCAGGAGCTCTTCGGCGAGCGTCTGGCGGACCTCGTCGACCAGCGCCCGGTAGCTCGTCCCGGCTTCGGTCAGGCGGCGGCGCAGGGTGCGCGTGCTGAGCGTCAGCTGGCGGGCGATCTCGTCCATCCCGGCGTCGACCCCGCCGAGCCGGACCAGGCGTTCCCGCACCTGCTGCGAGATGCCCGACCGCTGCCGGCGGCGGGTGACCAGGGCTTCGCACTGCGCGGCGCACAGGGCGACGGTCTGCTCGTTGGCCTGCGGCAGCGGCCGGGTCAGCAGCTCCGGGTCGAGCGTGGCGCGACAGGCGTCGGCGCCGAAGCGGGGCCGCACGCCGAACACGGCCAGGTACGGCTCCGGCGTGGCCGTTTCGTGCCGGAAAGTCAGCTCGTCCAGCGCGATCTCGGGCAGCAGGTCGCGCATGACCGCGAAGATCGCGGCCAGGTCGCGCAGCACGAGGAACCGGGCGACGTCGGCGGGCACGCGGCTGTCATCGAGCTCCAGCGTCAGGCGGTCGCCGCCGAGGACGACGTGCGGGATGCAGAACGCGAAGCTCAGGTCGAAGTAGCGGAGGGCGAGCAGCATCGCGTCGCGCAGCGTCGGGCTGCTGATGCAGGCGAACCCGAAGATGCCGAAGGTGGTGACGCGGTAGCGGCGCCCGAGCTCCAGCGCGGCCGCGTCCGAACCGTCCAGCGCGGCCAGCGCCCGCACGACGGCCAGCTCCTGGCGCGCGTCGACCTGGACGGCCGGGTCGGCGAGCAGCTCCGGCGTGAGCGTGGTCGCGGCCAGGAGTTTCCCGGCCGGCAGGCCGCGTCCGGCGGCGAACCGGGTCATCAGCTCGATGCTCGCGGTGCCGCGCGGGAAGTCCCAGTCCCCGACGGCGGGCGCGGCGAGCTCGGCCATGGCCGGAATCATGGATCACCGGCGGAGAGAGTGTCCAATCGAGGACCGGAACTGTCCGGGGTGATCGTTAGGGTGACGACGTGGAGACCTTGAGCCGGCGCGCGCTCAACCGCGCGACCCTCGACCGCCAGCTGCTGCTGAGCCGGGCGAAGCTGTCCGCGTTCGACGCCGTGGAGCACCTGGCCGGGCTCCAGGCGCAGGCGCCGTTCCCGCCGTACTTCGGGCTGTGGTCGCGACTGGACGGGTTCCAGCCCTCGGAGCTGGCCGAGCTCCTGGAAAGCCGTCGCGTGGTCCGGATCGCCCTGATGCGCGGCACGGTCCACCTGGTGACGGCGGCGGACGCGCTGGCGTGGCGGCCGGTCGTCCAGCCGCTCTACGACCGCGACCTCAGGCAGAACACCCAGCACGCCGCCGCGCTGGCCGGGCTCGACCACGACGAGGTGGCCAAGGCGGCCCGCGAGCTGCTGACGGCGTCGGCTTTGCCGAGCACGGTGCTGGGTGCCGAGCTGGCGAAGACCTGGGACGCCCCGCCGTCTTCCCTGACGCACCTGGCCCGGGGCCGGCTGCCGCTGGTGCAGACCCCGCCCCGGGCGATCTGGGGCAAGGCCGGCCAGACGACGTACGCGTGCCTGGACGAATGGGTGGGTGCTCCCCTGCCGCCGCCTTCGCCTGCTTCGCTGATCTCGCGGTACCTGCGCGCCTTCGGCCCGGCCACGGTGGCGGACGTCCAGACGTGGGCGGGCATCACGCGGCTGGGTGAGGTGGCCGCTTCGATGGACCTGCGGCGCTACCGCGATCCGGACGGCCGCGAACTGCTCGACCTGCCCGAGCTGACGGTGCCGGACGAGGACGTCCCGGCCCCGCCGCGGCTGCTGGGGCCGTTCGACCAGACGATCCTTTCGTACGCGGACCGGACGCGGGTCGTCACCGACGCCTACCGCAAGCGGGTGATCACACAGAACGGCCTGGTCAAGGGCACACTGCTGGTCGACGGGCAGGTACGCGGCTTCTGGGAGATCCAGGCGACGCGGAAGGCGGCGGTGATCGCGCTGTCGCCGTTCGAGAAGCTGCCGAAACGGGCTTCGGCGGCGTTGGAGAAGTCGGCGGGAGAGCTCGTGCGGTGGGCCGAGCCGGGGTCGGCGACGCACGAGGTGCGCCTCCACCCGCCGGGGTGACCCTGGCCGGAATTCTCGATTGTGTGACCGCTCGTGGCCTGTTGTCACAGGCGTCCGGTGCGTAGCTTTTCCCGCATGAGCAGTGCGGCGAACGGGCCATCGGTGCTGATCGTGGGCACCGGATTCGGCGGCATCGGAACGGCCATCGAGCTGAAGCGCGCGGGGTTCACCGACTTCACGATCCTGGAGAGCGCCGCCGAACCCGGCGGGGTCTGGCGGGACAACACCTACCCGGGCGCGGCCTGTGACATCCCCTCGCCGCTCTACTCCTTCTCGTACGAGCCGAACCCGCGCTGGCCGAAGCGGTTCTCGCACCAGCCGGACATCCTCGCCTACCTGCGGGCCGTCATCGCCAAGCACGGCCTCGAGCCGCACATCCAGTACCGCACCGAGGTCACCGGAGCCGCCTTCGACGAAGAACGCGGCCTCTGGCGCGTCGAAACGAAGGGCGGGGAGACGTTCGAGGCGAACGTCTTCGTGCCCGCCGTCGGGCAGCTGTCGCGGCCGGTGCTGCCGGACATCCCGAACCGGGAAAGCTTCGCCGGGGACGCGTTCCACTCCGCGCGGTGGGACCACGGTGTCGAGCTGACCGGGAAGCGCGTCGCCGTCATCGGGACCGGGGCCAGCGCCGTGCAGTTCGTGCCCGAGCTGCGGAAACGGGCGCAGCACGTCACCGTCTTCCAGCGCACGCCGCCGTACGTCATGGCGAAGTCCGATCCGAGCTACCGGCGGTGGCAGCACTGGCTGTTCGAGCACCTGCCGCCCACGCAGCTGCTGGGCCGGCTGCGGATCTTCCTGCTCGCCGAGTACGCCACCTACGCGATGACGCGCCACCCGGTTCTGGCGAAGATGTTCGAGCTGCGGACCGCGCAGCTGCGCCGCCGCCACATCAAGGACCGCGAGCTGCGCGCGAAACTGACGCCGGCCTATCCCCTGGGGTGCAAGCGGATCCTGTTCACCAACGAGTACCTGCCCGCGCTGGCCCAGCCGGACGTCGACGTCGAGACGCGGCGGATCCGCGAGATCACCGAGAAGGGCGTGCGGGTCGAGGACGGCACCGAGATCGAGGCGGACGTGCTGATCTACGGCACCGGGTTCGCCGCGACGGAGTTCCTCCACCGGATGGACGTGCGCGGCCTCGGCGGGCGGTCGCTGCAGGAGGAGTGGTCCGGCGGCGCGCGGGCGTACCTGGGCATGACCGTGCCCGGCTTCCCGAACCTGTTCTGCGTCTACGGGCCGAACACGAACCTCGGCGCCGGATCCATCATCTACATGATCGAGCGCCAGGCGCGGTACATCCGGCAGGCGGTGGAGCAGCTCGCCCGGCCCGGGGTGTCCTACCTGGACGTCCGGTCCGACGTCGAGCAGCGGTACGACCGGGAGGTGCAGCGGCGGCTGGGCCACAGCGTGTGGAGCGCCTGCACCAGCTGGTACCGCCAGGCCGACGGCCGGGTGACGACCAACTGGCCCGGCCTGGTCACCGAGTACGACCGGCGGACGCGGCGGCTCGACGTCGCGGACTACCGGGTGGTGGCGTGATGGACTACGACGTCCTGGTGATCGGGTCTGGCTTCGGCGGCAGCGTCACGGCGCTGCGGCTGACCGAGAAGGGCTACCGCGTCGGCGTGCTGGAGACCGGCCGCCGGTTCGCCGACGACGAGTTCGCGAAGACGTCGTGGCGGGTGCGGAAGTACCTGTGGGCACCCGCGCTGGGCTGCTTCGGCATCCAGCGGCTCACACTTCTGAAGAACACGTTCGTGATGAGCGGCTCCGGGGTCGGCGGGGGTTCGCTGGTGTACGCGAACACGCTGTACGAACCGCCGGACGGCTTCTACGCCGACCCGCAGTGGGCGCACATCACGGACTGGAAGGCCGAGCTGGCGCCGTACTACGACCAGGCGAAGCGGATGCTCGGCGTGGTGGAAAACCCGGCGACGACGGCTGCGGACCGGGTGCTGAAGGACGTGGCCGAGGACATGGGCATCGGGCACACGTACCGGCGCACGCCCGTCGGCGTCTATTTCGGACAGTCCGGAGTGGACCCGTTCTTCGGCGGCGCCGGTCCGTCGCGGTCCGCCTGCACGCTGTGCGGCGAGTGCATGACCGGGTGCCGGGTCGGGGCGAAGAACACGACGGTCAAGAACTACCTGTACCTGGCCGAGCGGGCGGGCGCGGTGGTGCACCCGCTGACGACGGCGGTGACGGTGCGGCCGATCGACGGCGGGTACGCGGTGGACACGCGGCGCACCGGCGGTTTCTCCCGCCGGACGTTCACGGCGTCGCAGGTGGTGTTCTCCGCGGCCGCGCTGGGGACCCAGCGCCTGCTGCACCGGATGCGGGACACCGGAACGCTGCCGCACGTGTCCCCGCGGCTCGGGCTCCTGGCCCGCACGAATTCGGAGGCGGCGCTGGCGGCCCGGTCGCTGCGGGCCGGCCCGGACTACTCGCGGGGCGTCGCGATCACGTCGTCGATCCACCCGGACGCGGTGACGCACGTGGAGCCGGTGCGGTACGGGCGCGGCAGCAACCTGATGGGCCTGCTGGCGACGGTGCTGGTGGACGGCTCGCCGGGCCGCCGCCGCTGGGTGCTGGGCCTGCGGGAGCTGTGGCGCGCCCGGCGCGACCTGCTGCGGATCCACAACCCGCGGCGCTGGTCGGAGCGGATGATCGGGCTGCTGGTGATGCAGACCCTCGACAATTCGGTGACGACGTACACGAAACGCGGGTTGTTCGGCCGCCGCATGACGACCCGCCAGGGTGCGGGAGCGCCGTCACCCTCGTGGATCCCGGCGGGCCACGAGGTGACGCGCCGGGTCGCGGAGAAGATCGGCGGGCTGCCCCAGGGGGCGTGGACGGACCTGGCGAACATCCCGATCACGGGCCACTTCATCGGCGGCTGCGCGATCGGCGATTCGCCTTCTTCGGGGGTCGTGGACCCGTACCAGCGGCTGTACGGCTACCCGGGGCTGCACGTGGTGGACGGGTCGGCGATCTCGGCGAACCTGGGTGTGAACCCGTCGTTGACGATCACGGCCCAGGCGGAGCGGGCCATGGCGTTCTGGCCGAACCGCGGCGAGGAGGACCCCCGCCCGCCGTTGGGCGCCGGGTACCGGCGGGTGAGGGCGGTGGCGCCGAAGAACCCGGTGGTCCCGTCGGACGCCCCGGGCGCCCTGCGGCTGCCGTTGACGCCCCGCTGAACATCACCCTCCCAGCAACTTCTTGACGAACTCGACCAACCCAGAAAAATTTCCAGCCGACACCGTGATCGCGATGACGGCAAGAATGCCGAAGAACTTGAGCAATGGCCCCGTTATGCGAACCGAATCGTTGAACACTTCAATTGCGCCTCGAAAACTGAGACTGGCGAAGTCGACGTCGACCGAGTCGGCGGCGAACCTCGAATGGATCTCTTCAGAGACGCAGACAGGGTCGCGATGCCAGAGCAGAGCTGCCGCATACGGCAGGAATTTTCTCATGACCAGTTCCTGGCGCTCCATCGACTGCACGACGTTTTCCAATAATTGAGCAGCGAGCATCCTGCCCGCGAGTTCGATCTTCATCGACTGCCCTTTAGGGAACCGGCGGTCGAATCTGCGGGAGCAGCGAACCAGGACCTGCGCAACTCTGGACGCCCGAGCATGAGCCTCACCCCTCCAATCGCCCGGACGGAAGAGCGCATAGGAAAATGACTCCTGATTGCCGTGAATATGACGAGATTCAGGCTTTCGCAACCTTCGAAGCCTGTCCAGCTCTTCAAAGCCGGCCCGCATCGCACCTTCGATTGCTTTCTCCATGACGAACAGCTCGAACTTCCGATAGGAATGAACCCGCCAGGATACCGTTACTGCGTATTTAACGAGAGCGATCGAGGCGAACACGGTTATCGAAAGCCAGAAAGACATCGCTTCGGAGACGGGCGCACGAGGATCACTCACTACAAAGAATCTGATCAATGCGGCTTCGAAGGAGCCGAGCAGTACCGACGCACGCAAGCACCAGCACCTGAAGAACTTGTCGGCGAGCAAGATCACCACCGGACGCGGCGGCGCCATGAAGGCGTCCTCCCACTCGCCGTTTTCCGCCCCAATCACAGCCTGTTCCACCTGAGCCCACATCACCATGACGAGCAGCCCATAGGAAAGCAAAACGACAACTGCGACGACACAACCAGCGACCGGCGATCCGGTTGACTGCCCCACCGAGCCGCCGACGAGCACAACAACCATGCTCGCAAACACCGACGCCACCAGGACCCACGTCACCACGGCGATCTCGGCGGCCCCACCCCCGAGCGCAGTACCGTGCAAGTCCGACCGATACTTCTTCTTCGCGAAGAACGCGAACAACAATCTACGCAAACTCAAGAAGACAAGAATGTTGACAAGCGAGAAGAGAATAGCCAAGGCCACACATATTCCCAGCTCGGTCGCCACTTGATGCATGCGCCCTCCCCGCCGAGGTCCGACGGGACACGACCTTGCTATCGAGTACCGCCGAAGTCAACCGCGAGGTACAGCCGGAACACTGGCGTGAAACGGCCCTCCCGGACCGCGCCGTCCGGGAGGGCCGTCTCAACCCACGGTCACGGCAGGCCCGCGAGGCCCGCCGACACCGTGTTGGCGAACGCGTACCCCTGCGACGCGTCCCAGTTGATCGACCACGTCATCGCGCCGCGGATCGACGGGTACGTCGCCGACGGCTTGAAGGAACCGCACGACGTGCCGCGGGCCAGGCAGTTCAGCGCCGACACCGTGTTCGCCGGGGCCTGGTAGCCGCCGCCCGCCGCCTGGGGGGAGGCCGGGAGGCCCAGGCCGACCTGGTCCGCTCGCAGGCCGCCCTGCAGCTGGATGCAGGCCAGCGCCGTCAGGAAGTCGACCGTGCCCTGCGAGTACACGTTGCCGTTGCAGCCGTTCATCGAACCGGAGTTGTAGTACTGCATGTTGACGATCGTCAGGATGTCCTTGATGTTCAGCGCCAGCTGGAAGTAGCCGCCCGCCGTGGACTGCATGTCGATCGTCTGCGGCGCCATCGTGATGACCTTGCCGCCGCCGTTGTAGATGCTGCGCAGCGCCTGGCCCATGTACGTGGCGTTGATGCCGTTCTCCAGGTCGATGTCGACGCCGTCGAAGCCGTAGTTCGAGATCAGCGACTTGATCGAGTTCGCGAAGTTGTTCGCCGAGTTCGAGTCGCTGACGCTGATCGTGCCGTTCTGGCCGCCGACCGAGATGATCACCTTCTGGCCGCGGGCCTGCACCGTCTTGACGTCGGCCTTGAACTGGGCGTCCGTGTAGCCGCCGAGCTGCGAAGACAGGCCCGAGTCGAGCGTGAAGCTCACCGCGCCGGGCGTGCCCGTCGCGTCCGCGAAGGACACCGCGATGATGTTGTACTTCGTCGGCACGTCGGCCAGCTTCAGCGCCTTGGCGCCGTTGTAGAAGTTCTGCCAGTAGCCGGTCAGGACGTGCTTCGGCAGGTCACCCTGCGTGGGCGGCGTCGTGGTGGTCGTCGTCGGCGGGGTGGTCGTGGTGGGCGGTGTGGTCGGTGTGGTCGGTGTGGTCGGCGTGGTCGGCGTCGTGGTGGGCGGGGTCCCCGGGCCGTCGAGGCTGATGTCGTCGGCGTAGTACCCCGGCTGGCCGTACCAGCCGTGCAGGTACACCGTCAGCGACGTGCTCGAGCCGGTCGTGAAACTCAGCGACAGCTGCTGGTAGCCACTGGTGCCCGGGGTCCACGTGCTGGCCGTCGCCGAACCGGAGACGCCGAGGTAGACGTAGCTGCCCTGGACCCAGCCGGACAGCTTGTACGCCGTGTTCGCCGAGACGGTGAGCGTCTGCGAGCACTGGGCGTTGTCCGACGAAGACGGCGTCGCGCTCAGGGCCCGGCTGCCGCCGTGCACCGGCGAGCTCACCGCGGCCGCCGTGCCGGTGCACGTCCAGCCGGAGGTGCCGGCTTCGAAGCCGGGGTTGGCCAGGATGTTGGCCGCCGAAGCGCTGCCGGCGAGCACGAACGTCACGCCGAGACACAGCGTGACCACGGAGAGCAAGAAAAGCAGGGCGAAGCGGGCCTTGGGGACCACGGGCGAACCTCCACGACACGGGTGAGGCAGGTCACCACAAAATGGACTAGACCAATCTGATTGTCAAGGAACCCCATCCGAAAGTCGGGGTGCCGGAAACGGCAGAATGTGACGATCGGATCCAGGCGAAGCAGGAGCGTGTTGCAGTGAGCGTGTCGGTCGAGCAGAAGATCGCCGAAGAACTGGGCGTGCGCGAAGGACAGGTCAAGGCCGCCGTCGAGCTGCTCGACGGCGGCTCGACCGTGCCGTTCATCGCCCGCTACCGCAAGGAAGTCACCGGCATGCTCGACGACGCGCAGCTGCGCACGCTCGAAGAGCGGCTGCGCTACCTGCGGGAACTCGACGAGCGCCGGCTCGCCGTGCTCGAGTCCATCCGCAGCCAGGGCAAGCTCGACGAGGCCCTGGAGGCGTCCATCCTCGCCGCGGACACGAAGTCGCGGCTGGAGGACATCTACCTCCCGTTCAAGCCGAAGCGCCGCACGAAGGCCATGATCGCGCGCGAAGCGGGTCTCGAGCCGCTGGCCGACGGCCTGCTGAACGACCCCAGCACCGACCCGCAGGCCGCCGCGGCGGTGTTCGTCGACGCGGACAAGGGCGTCGCGGACGCGCAGGCCGCCCTCGACGGCGCCCGCGCGATCCTCGTCGAGCGCTTCGCCGAGGACGCCGACCTCATCGGCGACCTGCGGGAGAAGATGTGGGGCCAGGGCCACCTGGTCGCCAAGGTCCGCGCCGGCAAGGAGGAGGAAGGCGCGAAGTTCTCCGACTACTTCGACTTCTCCGAGCCCTACACCAAGCTCCCCTCGCACCGGATCCTCGCGATGCTGCGCGGCGAGAAGGAGGAGGTCCTCGACCTGACGATGGCGCCGGACGAGCCGAGCGACGAGCCGCAGGTCGGCCCGACCGAGTACGAGCAGCGCATCGCGGCCAAGTTCGGGATCACCCAGCAGGGCCGGCCGGCCGACAAGTGGCTCGGCGACACCGTGCGCTGGGCGTGGCGCACGAAGATCCTCCTGCACCTGGGCATCGACCTGCGGATGCGGCTGCGCCAGGCGGCCGAGGACGACGCCGTCCGCGTGTTCGCGTCGAACCTGCGCGACCTGCTGCTGGCCGCCCCGGCCGGCACCCGCGCCACCATGGGCCTCGACCCGGGCTTCCGGACCGGCGTCAAGGTGGCCGTCGTGGACGCGACGGGCAAGGTCGTCGACACGCACGTCATCTACCCGCACCAGCCGGCCAACAAGTGGGACCAGTCGATCGCCGAACTCGCGGCCCTGTGCGCGCGGCACCGGGTGGAACTGATCTCGATCGGCAACGGGACGGCGTCGCGCGAGACCGACAAGCTCGCCATCGAGCTGATCAAGAAGCACCCGGAACTGAAGCTGACGAAGGCCGTGGTCTCCGAGGCGGGCGCTTCGGTGTACTCGGCGTCGGCGTTCGCGTCGCAGGAACTGCCGAACATGGACGTCTCGCTGCGTGGCGCGGTCTCGATCGCCCGGCGGCTGCAGGACCCGCTGGCCGAGCTGGTGAAGATCGACCCGAAGTCGATCGGCGTCGGGCAGTACCAGCACGACCTGTCCGAGGTTTCGCTGTCGCGCTCGCTCGACGCGGTGGTCGAGGACTGCGTGAACGCGGTCGGCGTGGACGTCAACACGGCGTCGGCGCCGCTGCTGACCCGGGTTTCGGGCATCACGACGGGCCTGGCCGAGAACATCGTGGCCCACCGCGACACGAACGGCCCGTTCCGCTCCCGGACGGCGCTGAAGGAGGTCGCGCGGCTCGGCCCGAAGGCGTTCGAGCAGTGCGCGGGCTTCCTCCGCATCCCGGACGGCGACGACCCGCTCGACTCGTCGGCGGTCCACCCGGAGGCGTACCCGGTGGTCCGGCGGATCCTGTCCAAGACCGGCACCGACATCCGGTCGCTGATCGGTAACACGCGGACGTTGTCCTCGCTGCGCCCGGCCGAGTTCGTGGACGAGCAGTTCGGTCTCCCGACGGTGACGGACATCCTGTCGGAGCTGGACAAGCCGGGCCGCGACCCCCGCCCGGCGTTCAAGACGGCGACGTTCGCCGAGGGCGTGGACAAGATCTCCGACCTCAAGCCGGGCATGCGCCTGGAGGGTGTCGTCACGAACGTGGCGGCGTTCGGCGCGTTCATCGACGTGGGCGTGCACCAGGACGGGCTGGCCCACGTTTCGGCGCTGTCGAAGAACTTCGTGAAGGACCCGCGCGAGGTGGTGAAGCCCGGGGACATCGTGAAGGTGAAGGTGCTGGACGTGGACGTGCCGCGCAAGCGCATCTCGCTGACGCTGCGCCTGGACGACGAGCCGGGCGCGGGCTCCCCGCGCGGCGGCGAGCGCCGGGACCGCGGCCAGGGCGGCGGCGGCCAGCGCCGTGGCGGCCAGGGCGGCGGCGACCGTCGCGGCGGTGGTGGTGGCCGGGACCGCGGCGGGAACGCCGCGGCTAGCGGGTCCATGGCGGACGCGCTCCGGCGGGCCGGCTTCGGCAAGTAGGTCTCCGCGGCAGGCGGGTCACCTCAGGGTGGCCCGCCTCGCCGCGGGCGGGTCACCTCAGAACTGCCCGCCTTGCTGCAGGCGGGTCAGCTCAGAACGGCCCGCCTTGCCGCAGCGCGAACAACCCCACCGCGAGCAGCACCACCGGCACCACGGCGGCGGCCCCGCTGATCAGCCACAGCCCGCCGCGCCACCCGCGCGGGGAAGCCTCCAGGACCAGCCGCCGCACCAGGGCCGCCTCCACCACGGCCGTCAGCACGAACCCCAGCCCCACGCTGAAGATCGCCGCCGCGCCGACGGAGAGCAGCCCCGAGGCCGAGGCCGCGCCCAGCGGCGCCGCCACCTCCCAGCGCACCACACCCGCGGCCGCCGCCAGCAGGGCCAGCAGCAGCACGAACGCCACCACGAAGCCGATCCGCGCGGTCATCGGCCGCGGCCCGCGGGCGACGATCCAGAACCCCGCGTCAAGTCCGGCGACGACCACCGCCAGCCCGACGAACCCCGCACGGAAAGTCAGCACCCGATCACTCTAGCGACGTGAACCGCACTTCCACGCTTCCCAGCGCGCCGAAGTCCGCGACCACGTGCCCACCCGCGTGGATCGGGCACGGCGGGGTCGCCGTACCCGTCGTCACGATGTCGCCCGGGCGCAGCGCGCGGCCGTGGCGGGGCAGCTCCATCGCCAGCCAGTGCAGGGCCAGCCGCGGGTCGCCGAGGACCAGGCTGCCGCTGCCGCGGGAAAACTCCTCGCCGTCCGCGTGCAGGACCACCGGGCGGCGGGGCAGGTCGAGGTCGCGCCAGCCCGGTACCGGACGGCCCTCGACGAACCGGCCCGCGCACGCCGCGTCGGCCAGCAGCTGCGGGCCGCCCGCGTGGCGGTGGTCGGTGTAGCGGCTGTCCGGCAGCTCGATGGCCAGGAACATCGTGTCGACCGCGTCGAGCACCGCCGTCAGCGACGGCGACGGGCCCGGGTCGGCCTTGAGCCGGAAGGCGAACTCCGGTTCGGCGACGCCCATCGTCATCGTGTCCGCCGGGACCGGCGAGCCCTCGGCGTGGTGGAACCGTTCGAACATCGCGCCCGGCAGCGGCCCGGGGACGTCGAGGTACTGCCGGGCGTACACCGTGGTCGCGGCGATCTTCCAGCCGGACACCGGTCCCGCCAGCCCGGCGAGTTCCGCCTGGACCGCCATGCCTTCGGCGAGGTCGCGCGGGCGGGCGCCGTCCGGGAGGCCGTCCAGCCGCTTGCCGGTCAGCCACGCGTCCCAGATCAGCTCCGCCGCCCGCGCTCGGTTCACGCCCGCGATCTTGCCAACCGGAACACCGGGTGTCGATCGGCTTCCGCGGCGAACGCCTCGGCCGGGTCGCCCGGCTTCGCGTCGAAGAACGGCGCTGTCACCGGCAGCTTGCGGACGTACGCGCGCAGCACGGGGCCGGCCGTGGCGGCGTCGGCCTCCTCGACCTCCCACGTCTCCCGGGTGGCGCCGCGCCACAGCCGGGCGGTGGCGTCGGCGCGGATGTTGTGCACCCAGCCGACCTGCCCGTACGGCGACACGAGCCAGCGCTCGCCGCCGACCTCGACCACGTTGACCGGGGTGGTCCGGTCGGCGCCCGTGCGCCGCCCGCGCGTGGTCAACAGCCAGCCGGTGCTGCCGGCGATCGGAACGCCGCGTCGCAGGCACGCGGCAACGAGGACGTTCACGGTCTTGCGGGCCACGCCCAGCCGGTACTTGCGCGCCGTCACGGCTGCATAGCGTAGACCCCGGAAAGCGCCCGCACCCGCGCCCAGACGTTCTCGAACCGCCCGGCGTCCACCACCGGCTTGCGCAGCGCGGCCAGCGCGATCGCCTGCTGGGCCTCGGTCGAGCTCGCCTTGCCGTTGAGGTCCACCGCGGCGACGCTGAAGTCCTGCACCAGCACCGCGAAGATCTGGTCGACGACCTCGTCGTCCAGACCGGTGATCCGGGCCTGCTCCAGGATCAGCTGGCCGTAGACGATCAGGGTGAACAGCTCGGTCAGCGCGAGCCCGAAGTCGAGGTCGGCCTGCTGGGCCTCGTCCGGCGCCGCCTCGGTGAGCAGCTTGACCAGGTAGCCGGCCTGCTCGGTGAACAGCGCGACGTTCGGGATGTGCGCGGCTTCGGCGTAGGCGGTCTTCCAGTCGTGGAACCGGACCTTCGACAGGCCGCGCGCCGGGCCCTGGCGGAAGAGGAACTCGTCGTCCGCGGGGTCCGTGCGCGTCGGCACCGGCGCGTACTCCTGCGGCGCGAACAGGTAGTTCGGCATGAACTTGGCGATCAGCGCCAGGTTCACGGCCACCGTGCCCTCGAGCTTCGGCAGGCCGTCGATGTCGTTCTTCGACATCGCCAGGTAGGTGTCGGCCTCGAACCCCTTGGCCGCCACGACGTCGGCGACCAGGCCGATCACCTTCTGCGCCTCCGTCGTCACCTTCATCTTGGTGATCGGGTTGAACAGCAGGTAGCGGCGGTCGTCCGGGTTCGCGCTGCGGAAGTAGTCGACGGCGCGGTCGGAGAACAGCTTCATCGCCGTCAGCCGCGCGTACGCCTCGACGAATTCGCGCCGGACGTGCGGGAAGTCCGTCACGGGCTTGCCGTAGAGGACGCGGTTGTGCGCGTGCGTGATGGCCTCGTACAGCGAGTGCGTCGCCATGCCGATGCCGCCGAAGCAGAGGTTGAACTTGCCGATGTTGACGGTGTTCAGCGCGGCGCTGAAGGCCTCGGCGCCGACGTGGAGGATGTCCTCGGCCCGCACCGGGTAGTCCTCGAGCCGGAACTCGGCGACGTACATCTGCGACGGCACGACGTTCTTCACGACGTGGTAGGCCGGGTGCTCGGAGTCGGCGTAGAAGAAGACGTACTGGTCCGGGCCGTCGACGCCGTCGATGCGGCCGAAGACCGACACCGTGCGGGCGCAGTTGCCGTTGCCGATGTAGTACTTCGAGCCGGTGGCGCGGTAGCCGTCGCCGTCCTTGGTGAGGACCATGTCGGACGAGTAGATGTCCGCGCCGTGGTCCTTTTCGGACAGACCGAAGGCGCCGACCCCGCCGGCGTCCAGCGCGTCCGCGGCGCGCCGGCGGGCAGCTTCGTTACCGCTCTGCCACACCGGGCCGAGGCCGAGGATCGTGACCTGCCACGGGTACCAGTAGTTGAGGCCGTAGAAGCCGAGGATTTCCGACAGCGCGGCGACGCGGCTGGTGTCCCAGCGCTTGTCCGGGTGGCCGCCGGCGTTCGCCGCCGGGGTCAGGAACGTCGAGAACAGCCCTTCCTTGCCCGCGAACTCGATGAAGTCCGCGTAGAAGGTGCGGTTGTGGTAGTCCTCGGTCAGCTTCGCCTTGCCGCGCTGCTCGAACCAGTCGATGGTGGCGCGCAGCAGGCGCCGCGTCTCGGCGTCGAAGTGCGCCGGGTCGTACTCGCGCGGGTTCAGCAGCATGGTCGTCCTCCTCGATTACCGACCGGTAACTTAGCAAGGCCGCGCGAGTGCGGGCAATCTCACTGGGGGTACGTCACCCTCTCCCGCTATACTGATCATGCGGGCCGCTCAGTTCTGCCTCGGCCCGCTGCTGTTGTCGACTACCACGCGCCGCGGCCGTTGACCGGTCTGCGCCGGGCAGGACAACCCTTCTCAGGTTACGGAGACCAGGGCATTCGCGTGCCCGCACGACTTATGAGCACTTTCGCTGAACTCGGCTTGCCGACCCCCCTCGTGGCCGCGCTGGCCTCACAGGGCGTCACCGAGCCCTTCCCCATCCAGGCGGCGACCCTGCCGCACACCCTCGCCGGACGTGACGTCCTCGGCCGCGGCCGCACCGGCTCCGGCAAGACGTACGGCTTCGTGCTGCCCGTGCTGGCGCGCCTCGCCGAGGGCCCGACGCGGCGCAAGCCGGGCCGGCCCCGCGCGCTGATCCTGGCGCCGACCCGCGAGCTCGCGACGCAGATCGAGGCGTCGATCCTGCCGCTGGCGAAGCCGCTGGGCCTGCGCGTGACGACGATCTTCGGCGGCGTCAGCGCGAACCCGCAGATCACGCGGCTGCGCGACGGCGTCGACATCGTCGTCGCCTGCCCCGGCCGGCTCGCCGACCACATGCGCTCCGGGCACGTGAAGCTGGACGCCATCGAGATCACCGTGCTGGACGAGGCCGACCACATGGCCGACCTCGGCTTCCTGCCCGAGGTCCGGCGGATCATGGACGCGACGCCGTCGCGCGGGCAGCGGATGCTGTTCTCCGCGACCCTGGACAACGGCGTCGACGTGCTGGTCAAGCGCTTCATGAACGACCCGATCACGCACAGCGTCGACTCGGCGCAGTCGCCGGTGTCGACGATGGAGCACCACGTCCTGCACCTGGAGGAGACCCACCGGCTGCCGGTCCTGGTCGACCTGACGGCGGCACCGGGCCGCACGCTGGTGTTCACGCGGACGAAGAGCCGCGCGAAGGCGCTGACGCGGAAGCTCGTGGCGTCGGGCGTGCCGGCGGTGGAGCTGCACGGCAACCTGGGCCAGAACGCGCGGACCCGCAACCTCGAGGCGTTCTCGTCCGGAACGGCCCGCACGCTGGTCGCAACGGACATCGCGGCCCGCGGCATCCACGTCGACGACGTCCGCCTGGTGATCCACGCGGACCCGCCGGTGGAGCACAAGGCGTACCTGCACCGCTCGGGCCGCACGGCGCGCGCGGGTGCGTCGGGCACGGTGGTGACGCTGATGACGGACGCGCAGGTCAGGGACGTCCGCGACCTGACGCGCAAGGCGGGCATCAAGCCGACGACGACCCAGCTGGGCCCCGGTCACCCGCTGCTGGCAGAGCTGGCCCCGGGCGAGCGAACGTTCTCGAAGGCCCCGGCGGTGGACAACCGCCCGAAGAAGGTCTCGGCAACGGGAGCAGCCCCGGGCGGCGGCGGCCGCGGCCGCCGCTCCACGGCCCCGAAGGAGAACCGCGGCGGCCAGCGTTCGCGCGCCAACGGCCAGGCCCGGCGCGAGGACCAGCAGCAGCGTTCGACAACGGCGAGCCGGGGTGGCCAGGGTCAGCGCCGCTCGGCCGGCGCGGCCAAGACGACCGGAACCGCCCGCTCGGCAGCCCCGGCGGCCGGCCGCCGCAGCGGCGGAGGCACGCCCGGAGCACCGGCGGCACCCAACCGCCGAAGCGGCGCGGCAGCGTTCTCGGCCGGCACGCGCGCAGGCGGCCGCCGCTCCCGCTAGGCCGGTAGATGTGCTTGAGCGGGCATCACGTGTGTCTGGGAGGGCATCACGCGTGATTGGGAGGGCATCATCGCGATGCCCCCTCCAGACACGCGTGATGCCTCTTCTATAGCGACGACGCGCCCGCCCTCAGAACAAGCTGGGTGGTCATCCCAGAGCCTGCCCGTCCGGCGAGGACATCAGTAAAACCCTAAAGCGACGAAGTAAGCCCCCGAGCCCGCAGCACAGCCCGTTCCAACGGGCGAAACACCAAGAGCTCGATCCCCACGCCGACCAGCAGGATCAGGAAGATCGCCGCAATAACCGTCTCCATGCTGTTGAACGACGAACCCTGATTCAGATACGCCCCCAGCCCGATCCCCAGCTGCGGCGACAGCGCAATCAACTCAGCAGCCATCAACGACCGCCACGAAAACGCCCATCCCTGCTTCAGCCCCGCCAAAAACCCGGGCAACGCAGCAGGCAACAAGATGTGACGGGCCGAGGACAACCGATTCGCCCCCATGACCTGACCCACCCGAGGCAGGATCGGGGGGATCTGATCGATCCCCGACACCAGCCCGTTGGCGATCGACGGCACCGACCCCATCAACACCACGAAGTAGATCGCCCCGTCATTGATCCCGAACCACAGGATCGCCGCCGGAACCCAAGCAACCGACGGAAGGCTCTGCAGCCCCGTCAGCAACGGCCCGATCGCCGCCCGGACCACGCGAACCTTCGCCACCACCAGCCCCAGCGGGGTACCGATCAGCACCCCAGCCAGGAAGCCGAGCGCCGCCCGGTGCACCGACGTCCAGACGAACCCGAACACCTGGCCATCGGCGACGATGCCCCAGAACTCGCCCCACACCGCCGCCGGAGACGGGAGCTGGGACTCCGGCCAGAACGCCGCCGCCCACAGGATCTGCCAGACCACCACCAGCAGGACCAGCGCGCCCACCGGCGGCAGGAACCCCCACGCGAACCGCTTCCAGAAGCCGGGACGGCGTTCGCCCACGGGGGCGTCGAGCGAATCCAGTCCGGCGCCGACCGCATCCAGGTCGGCCTCGGCGGACCGGTCAAGCTGCGGCATGGGTGCTGATCACCTCACGCAGGTGCCCGGTGATTTCCTCGGTCAGCTCCTCGGCGTCGGCCAGCGGCACGTCGGTCCACTCGCGCACGACCCGGCCGGGCCGCGACGACAGCAGCACCACGCGCTGGCCCAGCCGGACCGCTTCGCGCACGTCGTGCGTCACGAACAGCACCGACGTGCCCGTGCTGCGGTAGACGCGCAGCAGCTCACCCTGCAGGACGTCGCGGGTGATGGCGTCGAGCGCGGCGAACGGCTCGTCCATCAGCAGCAGCGCCTGCTCCGGGTCGCCGCCGACGCGCAGGGTCGCCGCCAGGGCGCGGGCCAGCGCCACCCGCTGCCGCATCCCGCCGGACAGCTCGTGCGGCCGCTTGCCGCCCGCGTCGGTCAGCCGGACCAGCTCCAGCAGCTCGGCGGCCTTCGCCCGGCGCTCGGCGCGGCCGAACCCGGCCAGCCGCAGCGGCAGCTCGACGTTGCGGGCCGCGGTCAGCCACGGCATCAGCGCCGCTTCCTGGAACATCACCGCGGGCCGCGACGTGTTCAGCGTGATCTCGCCCGCCGACGGCGCGTCCAGGCCCGCGACCAGGTTCAGCAGCGTGCTCTTGCCGCAGCCGGACGCGCCGAGCAGGCAGACGAACTCGCCGGGCGCGACCGTCAGGTCCACGCCGTCGAGCGCGACGACCGCGCGGCCGGCGGTGCCGAACGTCTTGCGCACGCCGTCGAGACGCACCGCGGTCGCGCCGGTGAAACTGGTACGGCCGGTCGGGAGGGTCGTGGTCATCTTCGGCTGCCTCTCCGGATCACTTGGTCAGTTCGGGAGCGTCGACGGCGGGCAGGTTCTTGGCCTTCAGCACCTCGTTGAGCGGACCGAAGTCGGCGAAGCCCTTCAGCGCCACGGCCGACTTCACCACGCCGGCCGTCACCGAGTCCTGCGCGAGCTGCGGGAATTCGGCGGCGATGGGGTCGGTGGTCAGCTCGATGCCGGAGAAGGCGCGGTCCAGGACCGCTGCGCTCAGGGTACTGCCGGCCAGCTCCTTGAGCGCCCCGTTGACCACGGTCTTCGCGTCCGCCGGGTTCGCCTTGGCCCAGTCGATGGCGGCGAGCTCACCCTTGAGGATCGCGCGGACGGTGTCCGGGTGCTGCTGCAGGAACTCGCTGCGCACGATCACGACGGTGGTCGGGAAGCGGCCGCCCGGCCACAGCGTCTTCTCGTCGACCAGGACCTTCGCGCCGGCGTCGAGCACGAGCCGGGACGCCCACGGCTCGGGCAGCCAGCCGCCGTCGACCTCGCCCTTCTTGAACGCGTCGAGGGTCTTGGGGTTGTCGAGGTTGGTGATCTTGACCTGCCCGGTCAGCTGCTTGCCGGCCAGGAACTTCTTGAGCGCGACGTCCTGGGTGTTGGCCAGCTGCGGCGTCGCGATGTTCTTGCCCTTGAGCTGGTCCACGCCGGTGATGTCCGGCTTGACGACCAGCTGCGCACCGCCCGAGACGGCGCCGGAGACCAGCTGGATGGCGCCCTTGGACTTGGTGAAGGCGTTGATCGCCGGGCCGGAGCCGAGGAAGGCGACGTCGAGGGAGCCGCCGAGCAGGGCGTTGACCTCTTCGGGGCCGGCGTTGAAGGTCTGGGTGGTGAGCTTGGTCGAGCCGAGCTCGTTCTTGAAGAAGTCCTTCTTGACGCCGATCAGCGCGGGGGCGTGCGTGACGTTCGGGAAGTACCCGACGCGGACTTCGCCGGCGGCGCCCTCGTTGGCGGCCGGTGCCGTGCTGCTGTCGGCGCGCGAACAGCCCGCGAGCACGCCCACGAAGGTCAGGGCGGCCAGCGCCGAGGCCAGGGTTCTCCGGGAGGTGCGCACGTCAGCATCGCCTTTCGTCGGTGTCCGGGCGAGGTTCGCACGGTCACCCACTCAGGCGCATAGCCATCCGCATCCCGGGACACCTCGTGAGATTTCTTGACATCGGCGGCCACGGCCCCTAGCGCCCGCGGAGAAAGTCGCCGGCGCGGGCAACCGCTCGCGTCACCCGGACGTGGTATGGGTGACCACGGATACGGGAGGAAGTCATGACGAGCACCGCACCTCGACGGGGCCACGGGGCCACCGGCGTCCGCGTGGCGCTGGTCTTGCTGTTCATCGGGCTGGGCCAGGCGTCGTTCGAGTGGCTCAGGTCACTCGGCATGGACGCGGTGACGGGCCTGGTGGTGTGGGCGATCCCGGTCGTCACCGCCGCGGCGGTGACGCTGGTGCTGTGGGTGGCGTCGGACCGCGCGTTCAGCCTGCGCAACTGGCTGCCGGTGGCGATCTCCATCCCGGTGTACCTGGCCGGGGCGTTCGGCCTGGCCACCGGGACGGCGAGCCTGGTGGCGTCGATCGTCAGCGGCGTCGGGCTGGGTGTGGCGGTGGTGACGGTCTCCGCGCTGATCCGGTCGCGCCGGCAGGCCGAGGTGCGTCAGTAGCGGTTCAGTGGCGCAGCAGGAGTGACACGTCACCGAACTCGTGCCACAGGTACCGCCGCGCCACGGCGGCGTCGTACGCCCGCTGGACCACGTCCGCCCCGGCGACCGCCTCCAGCAGCAGCAGGTGTGACGCGTCCGGGGCGTGCAGGCCGGTGACGATGCCGTCCACCACGGCGGCCGGGCGGTCCGGGCCCAGGACCAGGTCCGTCCAGCCTTCGGCCGCGTGGACGGCACCGTCCGAGGCCGCCGACTCCAGCGCGCGGGCGGCCGTCGTGCCCACCGCGATCACCCGGCCCCCGCGGTCACGGACCCACGACACGAGCGCCGCCGTCGTCGCCGGGACGCGGAAACGCTCGGCCTGGGGTGGCTCGCCCGCCTCCGGGGACGACACGCCCGTGTGCAGCAGCAGCGGGGCGAACAGCACCCCTTCCGTCACCAAGCCGGTCACCAATGCCGGCGTGAACGGGCGCGCCGCCGAGGGCATCTCGGCGCTGCCCGGTTCGCGGGCGAACACCGTCTGGTAGTCCGACAGCGGCCACGCCCGCGGGACGTACCCGTAGCGGATCGGCCGGCCGGTCTCGGCCAGGAACCGGGTCACCTCCTGCGGTACCTCGGCCCGCCACAGCCGGGCCGCGCCCGGGACCACCGGGGCCAGCAGCGTCAGGGATGCGCCCGCAGGCAGCTCCAGCCGCTCCCCCGGGCGGCCGTCGAGCAGCGGCCCGCCGGGAGCGCGCAGCTCGACGACCCACGAACCGTCGTCGAGCGAGGTCGAAAAGTGGACCACGATCGGGCGCCCGTCCCGGCGGGCGTCGACAGCGGCCGGGAGGGTGCCGGACGTGTTGACGACCAGCAGGTCCCCCGGCCGCAGGTGCTCCCCCAGCGCCGAGAACACCGTGTGGTGGACGCTCTCGGGCGAGGCGACCAGCAGGCGGACGCCGTCGCGCGCCAAGCCGCGGGCCTCCGGTGGCGCTGACGCCGAGAGGTCCGGCGGTAGGTCGAACTGGACGTTCATGCTCATGAAAACTCCGGGCGCGCAGCGCCTCCGTTGAGGGTGGCGGTGGGGGCATGGATGGACAGAAGGTCGGCGGCGCGGTAGCGGCCGCTGGGCGGGCGCTCGTCCAGGAGCCGCAGGAACGCCGGAACGGCCGTCTCCGGCAGCGGCCGGTCCGAGATGTCCTCGCCCGGGAACGCCCGCTGGTGCATGGCCGTGCGCAGGTCGCCCGGGTCGACCGCGTACACGGACAGGTCCGGGTGTTCCACACCCAGGACGGCGGTCACCTGGTCGAGCGCGGCCTTCGCGGAGCCGTAGCCGCCCCAGCCTTCGTACGCCTCGACAGCGGCGTCGGAGCTGACGTCGATCACGACGCCCCGGGCCGCGGTCAACGCGGGCAGCAGCAACTGCGTCAGCGCAAGGGGCGCGAAGACGTTGACGCGGTAGACCTCTTCCAGATCCGCCAGGGGGTAGCGGGCCAGCGGCGGCAGCGGGCTGACCCCGAGCGAGCTGGCGTTGTTGACGAGCAGGTCGAGCTCGGAACGGGCGAGCGCGGCGCGGTGGGCCGGGTCGGTGACGTCGCCGGGGACGGCCGTGAAGCCGATCTCCTGCGCCACCGATTCCAGCGCCGCCGCGTCGCGGCCGGTGCCGATGACCGTCCACTGGCGACCGGCCAGGGCGGCCGCGAGCGCGCGGCCCAGCCCGGCGGACGCGCCGGTGACGAGTGCGGTGGGCATGGTGCCTCCTTCGAGGGGTACCACACCATCGTGAAACCTCTACATTACTTGAGGTCAACGCGGCCGCGGAGCAGCGAATACGCTGCCAGCGAAACGACGAGACCGACGTAGTACGCGAGGTCCGCCCCGTGCAGCGCCGCCGCGACCGGTCCGGTGTAGAGGGTCGTGTTCATGAACGGCACCGCCGCACCGAACCCGACGAGGAAGGCCACCACCGCGGCCCACGGGCGCACGGACACCGAGGCGAGGACGTCCACCGGGCGGCCGCCGCGGGTGCGCGCGAGCCAGTCCGGGACGACGACGCCGAGGAACGGCGGGATCCAGTAGCTGACGAACAGCAGCACGTTCTCGAACTTCGCCGACAGGTCGCCGCTGTGCATCCAGAGGATCAGCGCGAACGCGAGCACCGTGACGACCACCGCCGACACCGGGCGCCGCAGCCGGACGCCGACCGTCTGCAGCGCCAGCGAGCCGCTGTAGTCGTTCATCGCGTTCGACGACACCGCCGCCAGCGCGATCACCGCCAGCGCCAGCCCGCCGAGGAACCCGCCGCCGAGCAGACCGGCGACGCCCTTCGCCGTCTGGTCGCCCAGCGACGACCCCAGCGCGAGCCCGAGGCCCTCGCCGATCGCGTACGAGACGACGAGCCCGAGCAGGGTGGCCCGGAAGACGCTGCGGGACGACGTCGAAGCAGGGAGGTAGCGGCTGAAGTCCGAGGCGTAGGGCGCCCACGAGATCGCCAGCGACAACGTCACGGTCGTGAAGAGGACGACGCCGCCCGCCAGGTCGGCGCCCGAGGCCGTGTCCGCCGTGGCGATCGGGTGCCCGGCGAGGACCTTCACCGTCAGCGCGGCGAACGCGAGCACCAGCAGCACGCTCATCACCGCCTGCACGCGGTGGATCAGCGCGTAGCCGAACACGCCGAGCGTGCACTGCAGCACCAGCACGATCAGCACCGCCGCCCAGAACGGCAGCCCGGTCAGCTCCGCCAGCGCGTCGCCGCCGAACAGCCCGACCAGCGCGTCCCAGGCGATCGAGCCGAGCCACTGCACCAGCCCGGGCAGCACGACGCCGCCACCGAACGGCAGCCGGGCCAGCGGCAGCTGGCCGGTGCCGGTACGCGGGCCCCACGTCGAGAGGTAGGCCACCGGCAGCGACCCCAGCACGGTGCCGGCGAGCATCGCGGCCAGGCCGGTCCAGAACCCGAGGCCGAGCGACGCCGCGAGGGTGCCGGTGAACACCGCCGTCATCGTCAGGTTCGGCGCGAACCACACGCTGAACAGCCGCCACGGGCGACCGAACCGGTTGCCCGCCGGCACCGGCGCGATGCCGTGGGTTTCGATCGCCAGGTCCCCGCCGCCACGGGGCATCCGCCCGCCGAAGACCTCGGCGTCCAAGCCGTGTCCGCTCATGTCCTGCCTCCTGTCGCCGATCACCCTAAAGCGCAGCCGCGTGGTGTAACGCGACGGCCCGAACGGACGAATCACGGTTAGCCGTTACCGGACTGCGTCACCCACGGGCCAGGACCCATCGGGAGGGTCGCCGAGTGCAGCACCCACGGACCGCGGCGATGACCGCCCTGCTCGCCGCCGGGTGTGCGCTCGGCGTGGTCGCGCTGACGCTCAAAGCCGGCGAAGGCACCCACCCGGCGCTCGACACCGCGCTCAGCACCACGACCGGGTTCCTGTTCCTGCTCGCGGGCGCGGTCGCGCACGTGCGGCGCCCGGCCAACCCGATCGGGGTGCTCATCGCCCTCGCCGGCGTCGCCCTGTTCCTGGAGGACCTGCAGTTCACGCGGAACCCGGTGCTGTACACGATCGCCGTGCCGCTGCGGGCCGCGTCCAGCCCGGTGATCGCGCACCTGGTGCTCGCGTTCCCGCACGGCAGGCTCCGCTCGCGGTGGGAACGGCTGCTGGTGGCCGCGGCGTACGTCGTGGTGCTCGGCATCGGCGTGGTCGGCTTGCTGACCGACGACGACCCTCGGGACCTGCTGGCCGTCACGGCCGACTCGCAGGCCACCCCCGTGGTCGGCCGCGCGCTCGGCCTCGCCGCGTCGGCGATCAGCGCGGGCGTGGTGGTCGTGCTGCTCTACCGGTGGCTGACCGGGCGGCTGCCGCAGCGCCGGCTCCTGTCGCCGGTGGTGGTGATCGCGCTGGCCGGCGCGCTGACGTCGGGCGCGGGCACGGCGCTGGGCGACGCGCACCCGCTGTCCGAGCCGCTGCTGCAGGCGTACCGGATCCTGTTCTGCCTTTGGCCGCTCGCGTTCCTGGCCGGGGTGATGCGCGCCCGCGTCGGCCACGCCGAAATGGTCCGGCTGCTGCTGGAGCGCGACGGCACCGGGCTGGCCGCGCTCGTGCAGGACGACGAGGTGTGGAAGGACAGCCGGTCGATCGACGCGCTCAGCGCGGCCGCCGGGCTGGTCCTGGACAACCAGCGGCTCACCGCCGAGCTGGAGCAGCGGCTGGCCGAGGTGCGGGCGTCGCGGGCGCGGCTGGTCGCGGCCGGCGACGAAGAGCGCCGCCGCCTGGAGCGCGACCTCCACGACGGCGCCCAGCAGCGGCTGGTCAGCGTCGTGCTGCTGCTGCGGATGGCCGGCCGGTCCGGCGACGGGCTGCCACCGGAGATCCGGGCGCTGCTCGCCGGCGCGGTCGACGAGCTGCAGACGGCGATCACCGAGCTGCGCGAGCTGGCCCGCGGCATCCGCCCGGCGATCCTCACCGAGGCGGGGCTGGTCGCGGCGGTCCGGTCGCTGGCCGACCGGATCCCGATGGAGGTGGCCCTGGCGGTCGGCACGGTGCCACGGCTCGACGCGGCGGTGGAGGCGACGGCGTACTTCGTGACGTCGGAGGCGCTGACCAACGCCCTGAAGCACGCGCGGACCGAGCGCGCCGACGTCCGGATCGCGGTGACCGGCACCGAGCTGCGGGTCGAGGTGCGGGACGCGGGCGTCGGCGGCGCGGACCCCGAAGGGGGTTCCGGGCTGACCGGGCTGCGCGACCGCGTCCAGGCCCTCGGCGGCGACCTCTGCGTCACCAGCACCCCGGGTGGCACCACGGTCACCGCCGTCATCCCCCTCGCCGGAAAGCCGTGAAGGCCACGCCGAGGGATCCGGCGTGGCCTTCACGGTGGTGCTGAACTAGACGAGCAGCAGGAACAGCAGCCCGTTGGGGGTGCCGAGGCCGGTCACGTCGTCGTAGCCCGGGGTGGTGTGGATGGTCAGGCCCTGGTAGTCGAGGGTCCGGACCGAGTGGAGCAGGCCGTCCGACGCGTCGACCGAGTTCGCGTAGTCCACGCGGGCCACGGCGGCGTCCACGTGCTTCACGTCGCTGATCGCCGGGGTGCGCGAGGTCAGCTTGTAGATCACGGGGTTGATGAAGCCGTGGTGGAAGTGGTCGAAGCTGTCGGCCACCGCCATGATGCCGGCGAACACCGGCGACGCGAGGCTCGTGCCGCCGATCCGGTACTGGTCGTAGTAGGCGCCGTCCGGGAAGGTCTGCGTCTGGCCCACCAGGAAACCGGTGTTCGGGTCGCCGACCGCGGAGATGTCCGGGACGACCCGGCCCTTGGTGTTGCCGGTCTGGTTCTTCTTCGCCAGCGCGTCCGGCACGACACCCTTCTGGTAGAAGGGCTGCGTGAACAGGCGGCTCGTGCCGCCACCGGAACCGCTGGTGTAGAGCGCCGGGCCGTAGACCCCGTTGGTCAGCGTCGACTTGCTGGTCTCCCAGCCGGTCTCGAAGATCTTCTTGCCGTCCTTGCCGATGGCGATGGACGTGCCGCCGACCGCGGTGATCCACGGCGCCGAGGCGGAGAAGTCCGGCGACGGCGTGCCGAGGCGCGCGACCTCGTCACCGTTGTCGCCCGAGGAGAAGTAGACGCCGATGCCCTCGAGCACCGCCTGCAGCGAGATCTGGTTGAAGACCTTGACCTCGTCGGCCGGGATGTCCTCGCCGGTGTCGCCGTAGGAGTTCGACACGATGTCGGCCTTGTGGCCGGCGACGACGTAGTTCAGCGCGATGTCGAGCGAGTTGTCCTGGCAGTCGGAGCCGCCGACGTACAGGATGTTCGCGCCCGGCGCGAGACCGTGCGCAGCCTCGACGTCGAGGGTTTCCTCGCCGTACCAGCCCGCCGCGTCGCACTGGTCCGGCGGCTCGAGGTCCGGGTTCACCGGGAAGACGTGCTGCGAGAACTGGCTCTGCTTCAGCGGGTGCTGCGGGTCGTTCTTCTTCGCGTACGTGCTCGCGTCGGAGTAGATGGTCGGCGAGGCGAACGCGTCGACGATGGCGATCGTGGTGCCCTTGCCGTCCGCGCCGACCTTGTCGACGCCGTAGGCCGAGCGCAGCTGCGCCGGGGTGTAGCCGCAGGGGGCGTACGGCAGCTGCTTGCCGTTGTAGGCGGGATCGGTGGTGTCGATCTTCTCGCCGTAGTAGGCGCTGCACGGCCGGGCGTTGCGGAAGCCGGGGCCGGGCGGGACGTCGGACGGCGTCCCCGAGCCGGTGGCGTGGTCCGGCTTGAACAGGTTGGTGGCCTGGTCGACGCCGACGACCCCGAGGACGTCGCCGGCCAGGTTCGCCGGCACCGACAGGTTCTTGTCGGCGGCGCGCAGCGTCTGGCCCTTGACCCGGTACTTGCCGAGGTCGACCGCGAACGCGTTCTCGGTCTGGGCGGCGGTGCCGGTGGCTTCGACGTAGGCGCGGTTCGACGGCACCTCGCCGATGCTGAACCCGTTGCCGGTCAGCCACGACTTGACCGCGTTGACGGTCGCGTCGCTGGCGGCGAAGCGGTCGCGTACCTGGTCGGGGCTGAGGTACTGCCGGTAGGTCGCGCTGTCCGGGTCGGACACGGCCTGGGCCAGCGCCTCGGCGCCGGCGTTGTCGCGCTGGTTCAGGTAGACCCGGAAGCTCAGCTTCGCGGCGGGCGCGGTGTCGGCGACCTTCGCCTGCGCGTTCGCCCACAACGGGTGCGACTGCGGAATGTCCTGACGCCCCTGCGCGGACGCCGTGGCCGGCAGGGTGCCGGTCAGGCCACCCACCACCGCGAGCGAAAGGAGCAGGGTGGAGCTTCTTCGCACAGAAATCTCCCTCTTCGAAAGCGGCCCCCAGGAAATGGGCCTTGGAACACCGGCTGAGACTAGATCGGTGTTCCGCTCCCGGGAAGTGCTTGCGGAACCGTTATGTGGACAGGAATTCGCGGCCCGTGAACGGTGGTACGGAAATCCGATTTGTCGCGGGAAAAACGCGAGGTATATTACTCGCTGGGCCTTAAGTCCGGTTCGTGGCGGTATCGCGGACCACGCTCGACGGCCGCCCGCCACCTACTAAAGTCGGTCGCTCCGTCCACTCGGGACAGTCCGCCCGGTGACGGTAGTTCGGCCGTCACGCCAGCCGCCGGTCCACCTCGGCGGGCGCGAACACCGCGTCGACGACCATCGCCACCGCCCCGCCCACCGCCATTCCCTCCCCACGGCCGCCGATTTCCACGCGCAGGTTCTGCGTCGCCCGCGGCAGCGCCCGGCGGTACAGCACCTCCCGCACACCGGCCACGAAGTGCGGTTCCGCCAGGTCGCCCGCGATCACCACCACACCCGGGTTGACCACGCAGACCAGCGTCGCCAGCACCTCCCCCACCTGGCGGCCGGCCACCTCGGCCAGCCGGACCGCCGCCGGCTCCCCCGCCGCGATCCGGTCGCGGACGCCCGAGCCCGAATCCGTCGGCAGGCCGAGCTCGGTCAGCCTCGCCGCCAGCGCGCCGCCGCCGGCGACCGCCGCCAGGCAGCCGCGGGAACCGCACAGGCACTGCGCCTCCGGGTGCTCCGGGAGGCGGATGTGGCCGATGTCGCCCGCACCGCCGTCGATCCCGCGGTAGACCTCGCCCCCGAGGACCAGGCCGGCGCCGATACCGGTGGACACCTTGACCACGACCAGGGCGGCCGAGCCGGGGTACCGCGCCCGGTGCTCGCCCAGCGCCATCAGGTTCGCGTCGTTGTCGACCAGCACCGGGGCGCCGAACCGCGCGCCGAGGAAGGCGTCGATCGGGTAGCCGTCCCAGCCCGGCATGATCGGCGGCCGGCGCACCCGGGCGCGGCCGGGCTCCACCGGGCCCGGCACGGAAACGCCGACGCCGCACACCGGCCGGTCCGCCTCGGCCCGGAGCTCCTCGAACCACCCCGCGATCCGGTCGAGCACCGGCTCCGGGCCGTCGGCGACCCGCAACCCGCCCGCGCGGCGCGCGAGGACCCGCCCGGCCAGGTCGGTGACGGCCGCTTCGGCGTGCGTCGTGTCGACGCTCGCGGCGAGGACGACGGCGTGCCCGTCGTCGAAGCGCAGCTGCCGCGCCGGACGGCCGCCAGTGGAGTCCTCGTGGTCGCCCTCGACGAGCAGGCCCGCCGTCTGGAGCTGCTCCAGGCGCGCGGTCAGCGTCGAACGGGAGAGCCCGCTGCGCACCTGGAGGGCCTTGCGCGTGCTCGCCTGGCCCGTCCGGACGAGCTGCAGCAGCTCCCCGGCGCTCGTCATCCCGCGGCCTCCTTCGGACTTTTGTCCATTGACAAGACACAAGTCGGAGATAGATTGGACATATGAACGTAACATGGGAGCGGGCCGAGGCTGTCCTGGCGGGCAACTGGCTCGGCGCGTCCACCGTGCCCTCGCGTTCGCTCTACCCGCACCAGTGGAGCTGGGACTCCGCCTTCATCGCCTTCGGACTGCGCCACCTGGCGCCCGCCCGCGCCCGCCGCGAGCTGCTGACGCTGTTCGCCGCGCAGTGGCCCGACGGCCGCGTCCCGCACATCGTGTTCGACCCGGCGACACCGCCCGAGGCGTACTTCCCGGGGCCGTCGTTCTGGCGCGCCGGCCGGACGTCGGGGCTGGTCCAGCCGCCGGTCCACGCGCGCGCCGCGCTGGCGGTCCACGAGGCCGCACCGGACCACGGGTTCCTCGCCGCGCTGTACCCGAAGCTCGTGGCCTGGCACGACTACCTGCGGACGCACCGCGACGCGGGCGGCCGCGGGCTGGTGGCGATCGTGCACCCGTGGGAATCCGGCATGGACAACAGCCCGGCCTGGGACGGCCCGCTCTCGCGCGTGCACCCCGCCACCGGGTTCGTCCGCCGCGACCTGGCGCACGGCGACGCCGCCGACCGGCCGGGCGACGACGACTACGGCCGGTACGTCCGGCTCGCCACGGACTACCGGGACAGCGGGTACCGGGCCTTCGGGGACTTCGTCGTGGAAGACCCCGGCTTCAACGCCCTGCTGGCCGACGCCGAGCTGGCGCTGGCCGCGATCGCCGACGAGCTCGGCCTGCCCTCCGGCGCGCACCGCGAAGCCGCGGCACGCATCGAGAAGGCGTTGCAGGAAACGCTGTGGGACAACGGCTTCTTCTTCGCCCGCGACGTCCGCACCGGCTCGCTGATGCCCGAGTACACGTGCGCGGGCCTGCTGCCGCTGGTCCTGCCGGACCTGGCGGTCGCCCCCGCCCTGGTGGCGGCCGCGACCGGCCCGCGCTTCCGGCTCGGCCGGGTGCACGGCATCCCGAGCCACGACCTGACCGCGCCGGGCTTCGACCCCGGCCGCTACTGGCGCGGGCCGTCGTGGTTCAACGTCGGCTGGCTGATCCGGCAGGGCCTGCTCCGCCACGGCGAGCACGCGCTGGCCGCGCGGCTGCGCGACGACCTCGTCGAAACCGCTTCCCGGACCGGCTTCGCGGAGTACGTCGACCCGCTCACCGGCGCCGGGCACGGCACCCGCTCGTTCAGCTGGACCGCGGCCTTGACCGTGGACCTGCTGGCCTGAGGGGCGGGCCACCCAGCCGCGTCGGGGGCGGCTGGGCGGCCCGCCCGCTCAGATCACCTCAGCCGGCCGCGGTGGCGTAGTCGGAGCCGACCCAGGTTTCGTCGATCCGCAGCCGCTTGTAACGCGAGCTGTCGCTCGAAGCGGCGTACGTGCTCGTGACCTGCAGCCGCACGTACCGGGCGTTCACCGCGGTGAGGTCGACGAACTGGACGCCGCGGTGGCTCGGCAGCGTCCCGGACTTCACCGCGCTGCCCCAGTCCTTGCCGTCGTCGGACACGAACACCTTGTACGCCTTGATCCGCGCCGACTGCTCGCTGTCCGACCGGGCGTAGCTGACCGAGTCCTCCCGCTGGTTGATGCCGAGGTACTGCACCTTCTTCGCCGTCCCGAGGTCGTAGTCGAGGTTGACCGGGAGGGTCTTGTTGTTGTCGAAGTAGGTGAGGTAGTCGCCGTCGCTCGCGGACTGTCCACTGTGTCCACTGGCTGACGCGCTCGCCTTGAGCGTCACGGTCTTCGGGTCGTAGGTGCCGGTGCGGCCCGCCGTCTCGACCTTGAACACCGTGTCGTAGGTGTCCCAGCCGGACAGACCGGTGAGCGTCAGGCTGCCGCCGCCCTGGCTGAACGCAATCTCGGCGCCGGTGCGGAGGTTCGTGACGCGGCGGATGCGGTAGCCGTTGTCGCGGATCTTGAGCGTGCTCCCCGACGGCTTGGTCAGGACGTGGACGTACTGCGTGTCACCCTTGATGGTGATGACGCCGTGGGCGCCGTCGTTCCAGAAACCCGGCTGCATGCCGCCGTACATGTACCCGGCGCCCTGGGTCCCGCCCAGGGACTCCCAGATCGCGTCGAGGTAGGTGTTCGCGAAGTTGTTGAACGCCTCCTGGTTCGACGGGAACTTGCCGTTCACCATCGCCGTCTCGGCCATCAGGGACTTGATCGACGAACCCGAGTTCGTGACGAACCGGCCGATGTTGAGCATCTTGTTGACCGCCGAGTTGGACCCGCCGTACCACCACGAACCGGTGTCGGGGAGCTTGAAGCACGCCTCCGTGAGCCGCGGCATCGCGGTGTAGGTCGCCTGCGGGTAGTCGTAGGACGGGGTCATGCCGGTCTTCTGCTCGTTGCTGATCGTGTCCATGATCGGCGTGTCTTCGTTGTTGTTGCTGAGCAGGTAGTCCGGCCGCTGCTGGTAGATCTGCTGGTACAGGTCGTGCGACTCCCAGTAGGCGTTGTCGTTGTCGATCCAGAAGCCACCGAGATCGGGGTAGTTCTTCATGACCTCGAAGAAGTTGTCGTAGCTGAACTGCCCGAAGCCGTCCTGGCTGTCGAGGTTCACGGACTTGCCCTTGTACTTCGAGTAGCCGTCCGAGTCGAGCCACTCGTGGCCGCCCTCGTCGTGCCACTGGGCGTCGTTGGTCATGTAGAGGATGACCTTGAGGCCCTGGGGCTTCGCCGCGGCGATCAGCTCGCCGAGGAAGTCCCGCTTCGTGCTGCAGCTGCCCGGGATCTTCGACGGCCAGGCCCGCGAGTAGCCGAGGCGGCTGTGGAAGGAGGCGAGCACGAGGTAGGACGCGTGCAGCTTCTTGGCCTCGGTGACCCAGTAGGCGGGACTCCAGCCGCCGTCGGTGATCGCCTTTTCCCAGGCGCTGCAGCTGGTGTAGCCGGGGGACGTGCGCATGCCCCAGTGCAGGAACAGCCCCGCCTGGCTGTCGCGCAGCCACTGCTGGGAGGGTTTCTGCAGGTCGGCCGAAGCCGGCGCGGCGATGAGCCCGGACACCGCCAGCATCGACGCGCACGCGACGAGCACCCGGCGGAGGAACCTGTCTGCCATGAAGACCTCCATTGGTCTGGTCCATCCGGTGGTGTACTCCTCGCCGCAACGGCTGGTCAAGGCTTAGATCCGACCTTTCCGCGGAGTTTCGCTGGCCGGTACATCAGTGTTGCGGCCGTTCGGGTTAAATATCTGATATATGACACGAGAGATCCGATCTCTCTTGACTCGGCCTCCCGGAGGCGAGTAGATGTTTTCTCCGGAAGCGCTTTCGCTTCGAGACCATCGCTCCGGCGACACGGGCAGCACGCCGCGCCCCCCAGAGCTGGTCGGGATGCCGACGGACGGCGGATCGGCATCCCGGCCACCCTTCCACCGCGTCGCGGGGCCGGTGAGGCTTGTTCAGCCGTCGGCCGCCGCATGACTTTGCAGCCCGGCTGCGGTGCGTGGGCGGGGTGCGGCGGCCTGACCAGAACAAGCCTCAGCGCACGAAAGGACGACGATGTCCGAACATCCCCTTCGCCCGACCCGGCGCGCGGTCCTGGCCGGCACCCTCGGCGCCCTGGGCGCGCTCGCCGCGGCGGGTCCCGTCGCGCGGGCGGCGGACCGGCTGCCCCCGATCGGCGGCACGGCGCCCACGGACTGGTCGCGCGCGGTGATCGACTCGACGATGAAGCGCTACACGCCCGACAAGATCGGCGGCTGGGGCTACACCCTCGGGCTGTACCTCTACGGGCAGTACCTGTTCTACAAGCGCACCGGCGAGAAGAAGTACCTCGACTACATCGTCGCGTGGTACGACCGGTTCATCACCGACAGCGGCATCTCGAACAGCTTCAACAACCTCGACTCGATGCGCTCGTGCCAGATGCTGCCCCTGCTGTACGCGGAGACGGGCCGCAAGAAGTACAAGACGGCGGCCGACCAGCTGCGCAAACGCTTCCCGTCCTACCCCCGCACGTCCGACGGCGGTATGTTCCACGCCACCAGCAAGGTCGGCCAGCTGTGGGGCGACGGCGTCTACATGGCCCAGCCGTTCCTCGCGCTGTACGGCGCGGCGTTCGGCGACGGGGACTACTGCTTCGAAGAGTCGGCGAAGAACATCGTCGTGTACTTCAGCCACCTGCGTGAACCGGCGAAGAACCTGCTCTACCACGCCTACGACGAGGACGGCTCCGAGTCGTGGGCGTCCGGGAGCGGCCACCACTCGAAGTACCACTGGGCGCGGGCGATCGGCTGGTTCGGCATGGCCACCATCGACATCCTCGAGGTCCTCCCGGCCGACCACCCGCGCCGGCCGGCCCTGATCGACGTCGTGCGGTTCCTGGCGGCCGGCTACCAGCGGTACCAGGACGCCTCGACCGGCCGCTGGTACCAGGTCGTCGACCGCGGCGGCGACTCGAAGAACTGGCTGGAGACGTCGGCGTCGTCGATGTACACGTTCACGATGGCCCGCGGCGTCCAGCGCGGCTACCTGCCGTCGTCCTACCAGGCGGTGGCGGACAAGGGCTACGCCGGCGTGCTCCGCAAGGTGTCACTCGGGTCGGACGGCCTGACGAACATCACCGACATCTGCGAAGGCACCAACGTCGGAGACCTGTCCTACTACTACGGCCGGGCCCGCAAGACCAACGACTTCCACGGCCTCGGCGCCTTCCTGATCATGAACGAGCAGTACAGCCACTGACCCCCGTCACGCCGCAGAAGGGGCCCCGGCCAACCAGCCGGGGCCCCTTCGTCATGTGCGAAAAGGGTCGACACGCGTGCTTGAGCAGTCGACACGCGTGATTGGGAGGTCGACTCGCGTGATTGAGGGGTCGACACGGCGGAGCCGGCGAGCGCACCCGTGTCGACCCTCCAATCACGCGAGTCGACCCTCCAATCACGCGAGTTGACCCTCCAATCACGCGAGTCGACCCTCCAATCACGCGAGTCGACCCTTCGATCACGCGAGTTGACCCTTCGATCACGCGAGTCGACGCTTTGATCACAGCGAGAGGCCCCTTCCCGCGGAGCGGGAAGGGGCCTCGGGTGGTTGTCAGCAGGTTGAGGTGGAACTCGAGGTGTTGATGCGGAGGGCGGAGCCCGACGTGGTTGCCGAGTCCTTGACGCAGTAGCCCGTCACCGACTGGAAGCCGATGTCGAACGGGCTCTTCGAGCCCTTCTCCGCCGTGAAGTGGTCGAACGTGATGTCCGAGCTGTTGTTGACGATGCTCGCCGGGCGGCCGTCGTCCTTGGCGAACTCCACCGAGCTGTTCACGAACCGGATGCCGTCCGCGTAGTGCACGTACCAGCCGTACGACGGGCGGGTGCCGATGCTCTTCGGGTTGTAGTCCGTCGCCGTGTTGCTCGGCACGCCCGTGCCCATCGTCCCGTTGCCGCCCGGCACCGAAAGCTTCACGCCGGTGAACGTGACGTCGGAGACGCGGTGACCGCTGTCCGCGCCCCAGATCGTCGGGCTGAAGTTCGTGCCGGTGTGCGTCCCGGTGACGTTGTCGAACGTGATGCCGCTGATCGAGCCGACGCCCGGGCTGTTCCCGCACCGCTTCCGCGTGCCGATCTTCATCATGATCGGCGAATACGTCCCGGACATCGTGATGTCGCGGTAGTGGACGTCGGAAATCTTCGCGCCGTCCATCGACACGATCCCGATGCCCGATTTGTGCGCGCCGGTGATCGTGATGCCGGAGAACTGGTAGCCGGTGAAGTCACCGCACGTCTCGGACCCGAACATCAGGGCGTTGCAGCAGACCGCCGACAGTTTCGCGCCGGTCACCGTGACGTTCCCGTTCGGCAGTTTCGCGCCGAGCGCGTAGTCGCTTTTGAACACCAGGGCGTCGTCGTTCGCCGCGATCGTCGCGTTGGTGATCGTGACGTTGGTCGTGCTGATGATGTTCCAGCCGTCGCGGTCGCTCGCCGTGTCGATGGTCAGGTGGTCCGAAACGACGTTCTTGCAGCCGTTGATCAGGGCCGCGAAGTGGCCGCCGCGCCGCAGCTTGATGCCCGACAGCGTCAGCCCGTCACACCGGGTGAGGGACAGGATCTTGTCGGCCTCGCCGGACTTCGGGTTGCCGGTGATGAGGTTGCCGCCGCCGTCGATCGTGCCGGCGCCGGTGAAGCCGATGTTCGTCAGCTTGTCGCCGTAGAACATCGCGTTGTGGAAGTGGCTGTGGCCGTAGTCCTGGTATTCGTCCCACTGGTTCGACTCGGGTTTGTCGTAGGTGTCCGCACTGGACCCGGTGATCGTCGCGCCCGCGTCGAGCTGGATCGTCACATTGCTCTTCAAGTGGACGGTGTTCGCCGACTTGTAGTTCCCCGAGGTGAACCGGACGGTGCCGCCGCCGGCCGCACCGGCCGCCGCGATCGCCTTGTCGATGGCGCCGGAATCGTTGGCGGACCCGTTTCCCTTGGCGCCGTAGTCCTTGACGTCGTAAACACCGCCGGGCGCGGCGGCCGAAATTCCGGCCCCCGCCACCACCAGTCCCGCCACCGCGCAGGAGATCAGCAAGAATCTTTTCACCGTGAAACCGCCTTGTCATGGAACGAAAAATTCGGCATGACGGCGGAACACCCAGATTACGAGTGGCGCGATCGGACTGTCAAGATCGTCGGGCTCGGGGGACCCGCGCCACCCCCAGTCGGACGCGGGTCCCCCGGTGTTTCGGTGCGCTGGAACCGCGGCGGCGGTCCGGTGGGGACGCCGGAGCCCGCCGGCTCCGGTGTCCCTTCAGGAATTTTCGCAGTCTACCTTCGGGAAGCCCGGGGATACCGTGTGTTTTTCACGGTCCGGGCCGTGAATCCGTCATGATCGGGCGCCTCACGGGAAGCCTGCTCCGGACGTCAGCAGGGTGAACGCCCGTTCGGCCGCCGCGACGGCGTCCGTAAAGCGCACCCGGGCGGGCACACCGGCCGCGACCGCGTCCATGTTGGCCGTGGCCAGCGCCCGCCGCACCGCCACGATCTGCGCCGCGGCCAGGCTCGCGTCCAGCGCCGGGACGCCGGCCTCGCCGAGCGCGGCGGCCAGCGCCGCCTCCCCCGCGCCGGTGAACCCGGCCAGCCGGGCCACCAGCGCCGGGGTTCCGGTGACCAGCCGGAACACCGCCAGGACAGCCGGGGCGTCGCACAGGCCCGTCACCGGCTCCCGGGCTTCGAGCCCCCGCAGGAACGCCTCCCGCAGCGCGGCCAGGGGCCCCTGGCCGGCCCGCCGGGCGCGGACGACGTCCGCCGCGTCGGTCTCGTGGTCGGCGAACCGGTGCAGCACCAGGTCCTCCTTGGTCGGGAAGTAGGCGAACAGGGTCCGCTTGGACACCTCGGCCGCCCGCGCCACCTCGGCGACCCCGACGGCGTCGAACCCGCGCTCCAGGAAGAGCTCGATCGCCGCCGTCGAGATCGCCGCCCGCGTGCGGAGCTTCTTGCGCTCCCGCAGGCCCAGTTCCTCGGTCATGTCACGGAGCGTAGCGCCCGGGGCCCTAGACCTTCTGCAGGCCGGGCGTGCCCGCTTGCACTACGTAGCTGACGTCGTTCTTGATCACCACCGACGCCGGGTCGTAGACGCTCGTGTCGGACGTCGTCATGAAGTCCGCCCGCATCTGCTCCGGGGTGGTGGTGACGCGGACGTACCCGCGCTCGCCCTTGCAGTACTTGACGTGCGGGTTGTTCGCATACCAGGCCGCGCTGGGCGCCGAGGCGGTGTCGCTGTTGCTCGTGACCGACGTCGTGACCAGCTCCGAGCCGATGACCGGGGCACTGTGGTCGAAGTAGTCGAGCCGCAGGTCGGCGGCCCAGTGCCGGTGGACGTCGCCGGTGAGCACGACCGGGTTGGCGACCTTGCGGTCGACCCAGCCCTGCTGGATCCGGTTGCGGGAAGCCTCGTAGCCCTGCCAGGAGTCGTTGCTCTCGCAGGTGGCCTTGTTGCCGTCGGAGTCGCGCGTGGCGAAGAAGACCTGCTGGCCGAGGAAGTCCCAGGTGGCGGGGTGCGACTCGAACTGCTTGAGCAGCCACGCCTCCTCCGTGGCGCCCAGGATGCTGCGGGAGGTGCTGCGCATGTCGGCGCAGGCCGGACCGGCGTCGCCGGAAGGGTCGGGCACCTGGGCGCTGCGGTACTGGCGCGTGTCGAGCATGTGGAACCGGGCCAGGTTGCCCCACATCAGCTGCCGGTACAGCTGGATGGACGCGCCGTTGGGCTTGGCCGTCGACCGGATCGGGGTGTTCTCGTAGAAGGCCTGGAACCCGGCGGCCTTGCGCGCGGCCGGGGCGGGCGAGGTGGTGCCGTTCCAGTTGTTCATCACCTCGTGGTCGTCGAAGACGACGATCCAGGGCGCGATCGCGTGGGCGGCCTGCAGGTCGGCGTCGGTCTTGTGCTGGGCGTGGCGGGCGCGGTACTGCGCCAGCGTGGTGACGTCCTCGGTGAAGGCCAGGCTGCGCGGGTTGCGCTCCTGCGCGGTGCGGCCCGACTTCTTTTCGTAGATGTAGTCGCCGAGGAACAGGACCAGGTCCGGGTCGTCGGCCACGATGCCCTTGTACGCGTGGTAGTAGCCCTCCTCCCAGTGCTGGCAGGAGCTGAAGCAGTACTTCAGCTGGTTGACCGCGGCCCCGGCGGCGGGCGCGGTGCGCGTCCGGCCGACCGGCGAAATGAAGCCGGAGCTCTTGAACCGGTAGAAGTACTCGCGGGCCGGCTGCAGCCCGGCCGGTTCGATGTGGACGCTGTGCCCGGACGCGCTGACGGCGTTGACCGAACCGCGCTGGACGATCGAGCTGAACGCTTCGTCGTTCGCGATCTCCCAGTCGACCGCGTAGGTGGCGTCCGGCATGCCGCCGAAGCCGTCCGGGTTGAGCGGCGAAGGGGCGAGCCTCGTCCACAGCACCACACTGTCGGGAAGCGGATCGCCGGAGGCGATGCCGAGCTGGAAGGGGTCGCGGATGGGGGGAGCGGCGGCCGTGGTGCGGGCGTTCGCCCACGACGGCAGCGCCGCCGAAGCCGCGGTGGCGGTGACCGCGGCGAGCCCGCCGAGGAGCACCTTGCGCCGGTTGACCTGACCCATGGGAAAGCCCTTTCTCGTGGTGGATGCGCGGTCAGGCCGCGTAGTCGGTGATGCCGTCGCTGCAGGACTTCAGGTCCGGCTTGGCGGTCGTGTAGTTGGCGACGCACACCTTGTAGAAGAGCCAGGTGCCGCGCGGGACCGGGACGGCCTTGTCGACCTTCGTGCCCTCGCCGCCGGAGTTCCAGACGTAGAACGGCCCGGCGCCGCCCTTGAGCCAGTAGGCGACCACGGCGGAGTAGCCGTCGGAATTCGTGTCGTAGACCAGGAAGTGCGAGTCGGACGAGCGGTACTGCGCCTCGCCCGCGCAGGCGTCGGCGCACTGGCCGCTGCCCGTGCCGACGCCGCAGTCGGGCGCGATCCGCGTGTCGGAGTTGGTGTAGACGTAGGTGTCCGAAATGTACCCGCCGAGCGCGGGCACGTAGTCCCACAACGTGCTCGTCCCGTAGGTGCCGGTCACCGACGAGCCGGTGACCTGGCAGTCGATGGCCACGGTGGCGCCGTTGGCGACGGTCTTGACGGCCGTGGCACTCGCGGTGGGTGCCCGGCGGACGTTGAGGGGGTCACCCGCGGTTTTCACGGTCCCCCCGGCCGAGGCCGACGCTTCGACCGCGCCGCCGGCCAGGAGCGCGCCGACCGCGGCCAGTACCAGCCCGGAGCCGGCGATACGCCGGAGTTTCGAAGGCTTCATGGCGGCAGCCTGAGCCAGGGCCGTACACGTCCCGTACAAAGCGCGCACGTGTGCGCACAGACACTCCGAACGGATCTATCCCCTGCGCCGGACGGGCCTTAGAGTCCGGGACATGGGGGAACTCATCGGGCAGGTTGAGACCACCTCGCTTACCATCTGCGTCCTCGGTCCGCTGGAGGTCACCGCCGCCGGGCGGGTGATCGCCCTCGGCGGCCCGAAACCCCGGCTGCTGCTGGCCGCGCTGGCCCTGCAGCCCAACGTCGTCGTCTCGACCGACGTGCTGGTGGAAGTGCTGTGGCCGGAATCGGCGCCGCGGTCGGCCGCGGCGAACATCCGCACGTACGTGCATTCGCTGCGAAGACGGTTCGCCGAGATCGACGCGGGCCTGGGCGAGCGGATCAGCAGCCGGGCGTCCGGCTACCTGCTGACCGCGGAACCGGACGAACTGGACCACCTCACCTTCACCGCGCTGGCCGGTGAAGCGCAGGAAGCGCTCGACGGCGGCGAAGCCGAGACGGCGCTGAAGCTGATGGACCGTGCCGACGCCCTGTGGCGCGGCGAAGTCCTCGAAGGGCTGCCGCACGACCACAGCTGGGGCGCGACCGTCGCCCGGCTCACCGAACTGCGGCTGTCGGTGCAGGAACAGCGCCTGCGGGCGCGGATCGGGCTCGGCCGCTCCGGCGAGGCCATCGCCGAGCTGCGCGGGCTGGTCACCGAACACCCGCTGCGCGAGGAGCTGTGGGCGCAACTGGTCGTCGCGCTGCGCGCCGCGGGCCGGACCGGCGACGCGATCGAGGCGTACGAGTCGGCCGAGCGGGTGCTGCGCGAGGAGCTCGACGCCGAACCGGGCGCCCGCCTGCGCGAGCTGCGCGCGACCCTGGTGCCGGAAACCGCCGCCGTCCCGCGCCCGGCCGACGTGGCCCCGGTCTGCCAGCTGCCCCTGGACCTGCCGGACTTCACCGGCCGCGACGCGCTGATCCACGACGTCGTCACGCTGCTGCAGAAGCGCGCGGACTCCGGTACGCCCGCCGTCGTCGTGCTGTCGGGCGCGCCCGGCGTCGGCAAGTCCGCGGTCGCCGTCCGGGTCGCGCACGCGGTCCGCGACGAGTTCCCCGACGGGCAGTTGCACGTCGACCTGGCCGGCACGTCGTCGTCGCCGCGGGCGCCGATGAGCGTGCTCGCCGAACTGCTGCGCACGCTGGGCATCCCCGACGCCGGCCTGCCGCGGGAGCTGGCCGAGCGGTCGGCGCTGCTGCGGTCGCGGCTGGCCGGGCGCCGGATGTGCGTGGTGCTCGACGACGCCGGCAGCGCGGCCCAGGTGCGGCCGCTGCTGCCCGGCGCCGGGGCCTGTGCGGTGCTGGTGACCAGCCGGCTGCGCCTGCCCGGGCTCGCCGGCGCGATGCCGGTGGACGTCGACCTGCTGCCGGAGGCCGAGGCCGCGCGGCTGCTGGAGGGCATCGTCGGCGCCGAGCGGGTGGCGGCCGAGCCGGAGAGCGCCGCGGCGATCCTGCGCCAGTGCGGGCACCTGCCGCTGGCGATCCGGGTGGCCGGCGCGAAGCTGACGCACCGGCCGGGCTGGACGCTGCGGCTGCTGGCCGACCGGCTGGGCGACGAGCGCCGCCGGCTCGACGAGCTGCGCGTCGGCGACCTCGCCGTCCGGGCGAGCGTGACCCTGTCCTACGACCTGCTGCCGATGTCGGCGGCGACGGCGTTCCGCGGGCTGGGCCTGCTCGGCCCGGTCCAGTTCCCGGCGTGGGCGGTCGCGGCGGTACTGGGCCGCCGGGAGGCCGAGGACGTGCTCGACGTGCTGGTCGACGGCCACCTCGTCGAGCTCGTCGGCTCCGACTCGGCCGGGCAACCGCGCTACCGGCTGCACGACCTCCTGCGCGTGTACGCGGTGGAGCTCGCGGAGCGCAGTGACGCGGCGAAGACGCGGGCCGGGCTGCGGCGGGTCCTGGAGGGCTACCTGGGCCTCGCGCTCGAGGCGGCGCGCCGGATGCCGCTGCACTTCTTCGGCATGTACTGCGACGACGAGCTGCCGCGCCCCGCGGTGCCCGGGAACGTCCTGCCCGAGGACCCGGCCGAGTGGTTCGCGGCCGAGCGGCGCACGACCGTCGCGGCGGTTTCGCTGGCCGCCCAGCAGGGTTTCGACGACCTGGCGTGGCAGCTGGCGTCGGCGCTGACCCCGTACTTCGACCTGCGCGGTCCCCAGGACGACTGGCACAGCACCCACCTGGTCGCCCTGGCCGCGGCCCGCCGGACCGGTTCGGTGCGGGCGGAGGCGATCGTCCAGCGCAACCTCGGGCAGTACCTGCTCTACCAGGACGAGTACGCCGAGTCGCGGGTGGCGTTCGAGGAGTCGAGAAGGCTGTTCGAGTCCCTCGACGACGCCCAGGGTGTCGGTGTCGCGCTGACCGGGCTGTCGACGATCCTGCGCATCGAAGGCGAAGACGCCCTGGCGCTCGACCACTGCCACGAGGCCCTGGAACTGTTCGCGGAGGCGGACGACCCGAACGGCGAAGCGGTGGCCCGCCTCGGCGCGGGCGCGGTCTGGATGGCCCGCGGCTGCTACGCGGCGGCGAAGCGCTGGATCACCGACGCGCTGGAGCTGTCGGCGTCGATCGGCGACCGCCACCGCGAGGCCCACGCACTCAAGCGGCTGGGCCTGCTGTTCCAGCACCAGGGCAACCTCGCGGCGGCCCGCGAGCACGTCGACCAGGCGATCGCGATCTTCACCGACCTCGGCGACGATCATTGCGTGGGGTACGCGAACCAGAACCTCGGCGAACTGTGCCTGCACAGCGGGGACTTCGCGCACGCGCAGCTGCTGCTGGTGAACTCGCTGGCGGTGCACCGGCGGAACGGGGACCGGCGCTCGGAGGCGGAGGTGTCGCAGCTGCTCGGGGAACTGCACCGGGCGCTGGCGCAGCCGGAGCGGTCGCGGGACTACTCGGAGCGCGCGCTGGCGATCTGGCGGGAGCTTTCGACGCGGCCGGCGGAACCGGCGAACGTCGTGGAGGAGCGGCCGCACATCGTTTCCGCCTGAGCCCACCACGGCGAAACCACCGTTCCGGAAGGCACCGGTGGCCTAAGATCCCCGCCGTGACCTCGACGTCCCGGCGCGGGCAGACCACCGGACTCTGGCCGATCAGGAGACACCTCGCCGCGGTCGTCCTGATCGGGCTCGGCGTGTTCGCGGCCGCGACCGCGCTTTTGTGGCTGGCACTGGGCCTGCCGTCCGCCCCCGGCCCGGACACCCGGCTGAACGTCATCAAGGTCGCGTTGTCGGTCGTGGCGGGCGTCGGCGGGGTGGTGGCGCTCGTCGTCGCCTACCGCAAGCAGCGCATCGGCGAAGCCGCCGAAGCACGCGAGCACATCAAGGTCCTGAACGAGCGCTTCGCCACCGCGTGCGCCCAGATCGGCCACGAGAAGCCGACTGTCCGGCTCGCCGGGGTGTACGCCATGGCGAGCCTCGCCGACGAGTGGGCCGAGCAACGCCAGGTGTGCATCGACGTGCTGTGCGCGTACCTGCGCATGCCGTACGAGCCCGCGCTGGATTCGCCGTGGTACCACGACGAGGAGACCGAAGTGCGCTTCTCGATCACGAGCGTGATCAGCGACCACCTCCGCCCGGGCGCGCCGGTCGGCTGGCAGGGCCACGAATTCAACTTCCTCCGGGCCATCCTCCGCTCCGCGGACTTCGCGGACATCCAGGTGACCAGCGGCCGCCTCCTGTTCAGCCTGGCCCGGTTCGGCCGCGGCTGGACGTCGTTCGACGGAATGCACGTCAGCGGCGGCGAAGTCTGGTTCGGCGGCGCGACGTTCGGCGACGGCGCCCGGGTGACCTTCGACAACGCCGAGTTCAGCGGCGGCCGCGTCCGGTTCGAGGGCGCCGCCTTCGAAGGCGGCGAGGTGATCTTCCGCGGTGCCCGGTTCACCGGCGGCGAGGTCGACCTCTCCCAGGTCGGTCCCGACGACTACACGACACCTCCGGTGTTCGATCCCTGGGAGACCCCGCCACCAGGACTTCGGTTACCCGGCGCCTGACGCACAATCTCCTTGTACGGATCGTGTACGCCGCCCCGTCAGTCTTTCGCCACCTTCGAAACAACAGGTGCGAGAGGAGAACCGGGGATGATCCGGATCAAGATGACCGGCCGCGTGACCGCGGCGGTTCTGGCCGCGGGGGCGGTGACGGCGCTGGCCGGAGGCCCCGCCCAGGCCGCGACCGCTCCGTCGGACAGCAACTGGACCGCCGACTTGTCCACTGTGGACACCGATGACGTCAACGTCACCGGCGCCGGCGGTGCCCTGACCCTGACCGACGCCGCCTGGCACAGAACCGAACGGGTTTTCGCCGGCAGCGAGGGCAGCCTGACCACCGCCGTGCACAAGCTCGGCTCCGCGTCGAACCGCGTCAGCGCCGAACTTTCCGCCGACACGCCCAAGGGCACCTCGGTCGACGTCGACGTCCGCGGCCGGACCGGGGTGAACGACTGGACCGAGTGGACCCCCGCCGGAACCGCGCTGAAGAGCGCCGTCAGCGAGGTGCAGGTGCGGATCAGCCTGCACAGCACCACCGACGGCGTGCGGCCGTCGGTCAAGAGCGTCGCCCTGAGCGCCGACAGCGTCCCGCAGGCGAACGCGCTGGCCGCCACGGCCGCGCTCACCTACAAGATCTACGCCACCCGTGAGGGCCTCACCGGCCAGACGACCGCCAACGGCCACGTCATCACCAGCCGCGACCACTTCGTCGCGCTGCCGTCCGGGCGTGCCCTGTCCGGCAAGGGTTCCGGCACCTACACCGTGCGCGTCTGCAAGACCGACGGCAGCCGGTGCGAGTACGCGCCGGTGTGGGACGTCGGCCCGTGGAACACCAAGGACGACTACTGGAACCCGGCGTCGGTGCGCGCGGAGTACAAGGACCTCCCGCAGGGCCAGCCCGAGGCGTACGCCGCCTACCACAACGGCTACAACGGCGGTAAGGACGACCTCGGCTACAAGGTCGGCAACCCGGCCGGCATCGACCTCGGCGACGGCGTCTTCTACGACGGCCTCGGCATGTCCGACAACGGGAACGTCAACGTCACCTACCTGTGGACCGGCTCCGGCCCCACCGGGGTCGTCAGCACCGCCGGCGACCCGATGAACGTCCGGGCGAGCGCCAGCACGTCGGCGGCCGTCAAGGGCCTCGCGGCCAACTACGCCAAGGTGAACATCGAGTGCTACGTCGAGGGTGACACGGTCGCCGGCAAGTTCGGCACCACCAACATCTGGGACCGGATCGGCCCGAACAACTACGTCTCGGACACCTACGTCCAGACCGGTTCGGACGACCCCGTCGCGCCGCACTGCTGACCCCCGATCGTCGCGCGGTTGACTGCCCTCACCCTCGCGACCCGCGAAGGCCCGGTGTCCCCCGCCGGGCCTTCGCCCTTTTCCGGAACCATTCCGCTCACCGGTACATCAATTCACAACCATGAACAGACTTCCGCCGGGTGTACAACGGGCGGGCGATCGTGCCAAAATTCCGGGCACTTCCCTCCCACGGATTCACGGAATGGCGGGCACCTGTGAGCGTTTCCCGGAGAACCCTGCTGACCACCGCGGCCGGTGCCGCGGTGGCGGTGAGCGCCAGTACCCCGACGGCCGCTTCCGCGGCCACTCCCGATGCCTCCGACCAGGCATCGGTCACCCGGACGCTCCGCCAGGCGGCCGATTACGCAGTGGCCAAGCTCCGCGCGGTGGCCCCCGGTGTCACCGCGTTTCCGGTCGGCACGAAGTTCGAGAAATGGACCTATTCGCAGAACGGCGACTGGGTCGGCGGATTCTGGCCCGGCCAGTTGTGGCTGGCCTGGCTGTACAGCGGCGAGGAACAATTCAAGGCCCTCGCGCTGGCGTCCGCGGAGAAACTCGCGCCGCGCCAGAACGACACGAGCACGCACGACCTCGGGTTCCTCTTCTACCCTTCGTGGGTGACCGCGTGGCGGCTCACCGGCGACGAGAAGTGGCGGGCGGGCGCGGTACAGGCCGCGTCGTCGCTGATCAAGCGCTACAACCCCGCCGGCGGCTTCATCCGGGCGTGGGGCGCACTCGGCGATCCGAACAACGCGGGCCGCGTCATCATGGACACGATGATGAACCTCGACCTGCTGGCCTTCGCGAGCAAGCAGAGCGGGGACCCGAAGTACCTCGAGATCGCGGTCGCGCACGCGAAGACGGCGCAGCGGAACTTCGTCCGCCCGGACGGGTCCACCCCGCACGTGTTCGACTTCGACCCGGTCACGGGCGCGCCGATCGGGCCGAACACCGTGCAGGGCTACAGCCCGGCGTCGTGCTGGTCGCGCGGGCAGGCGTGGGGCGTCTACGGGTTCACGACGATCCACCGGCGCACCGGGGACGCGGAGTTCCTGACCACCGCGCGGCGCCTCGCGGACTTCGCGCTGTCCCACCTGACCCCGGACCACGTGCCGGTGTGGGACTACCTGGCCCCGCAGGCGCCGAACGACGTCAAGGACGCTTCCGCGGGCGTGATCATGGCGTGCGGCCTGCTGGACCTCGCCGAGCTGACGCACCGCCCGCACTACCGCGAAAGCGCGCTGCGGATCCTGACGGCGGTGTCGCGGACGTGCCTGACGACGAAGTCCGCCCGGGCCGAGGCGAGCGTCGCGCGCTGCACCCGCAACCGGCCGAACGAGGACGGCGTCGAGGTGTCCCTGCCGTACGCCGACTACTACCTGCTGGAAGGGATCCTGCGGGTGCTCGACCGGCGGCGGGTGGACCGCGCGATCGACCTGTCGAGCGTGTAGCGGCGTCCGGGGAGGCCGCCACCTCCCCGGACGCGTTGTTCAGTGGTGCTGGTGGTGTGCGTGCACCTTGGCGTGGCCGAGACCGCGCCCGATCATCCACTTGTTGACCGGCACCGTGACGACGAACGCGATCGCCAGCGAAAGCGCCAGCGACAGCCAGAACAGGAAACTGGCCAGGCCGGCGTCCATCGCCCCGGGGATCGCCACGACCACGGTGTTGTCGATCAGTTCCATGACGGCGATCGACACGGTGTCCGCGGCCAGCGCGACCTTGAACGCCGCCGCCGCGCCGAGCCCCGACTTCAGCACGCCCCGCATGGTCAGGCCGTAGCCGAAGACGAAGGCCAGCACGATCGACAGGACGACCGTCGCCGCGTTGTGCAGGCCGAACGCCGTGCCCAGCACCATGCCGAGCACCTCACCGATGGCGCAGCCGGTCAGGCAGTGCAGAGTCGCCTGGATCGCCGTCGCCCACGAAGCCCCGTGCTGTTCGTTCATGACGGCGACTATACCCCCCAGGGGTACAAGAGGGACTGTCTTTGTGACACCGGCCGCCCCACCACGGAAGGGTACATTGTGGTCGCGGAGCGTGATGGACACCGCCGACCAGGGGATCTGCACTGAAACCGCCCGGAGCAGAGCTCACTTCCGTAACCCTTTGCGCACATCCCGTTGACCACAGTTATCCGGGGCCCTACGTTCGCCCTTGGTCTTCACCGTGCGCAGACCGATCGAAGCAGTGAGGAATGGGTGGGGATGCGAGGGCCGACGAAGACCTTCCGGCTGGTCGCGACGCTGCCGCTGGTCGCGGCGCTCGCGCTCGGGGGCTGCTCGGACCAGCTGGGCAACGCGCCCGCGCCGTCGCCGGCCCGGATCGAGTTCGTGCCCAAGGTGCGGGGCATCCCGTACTTCGACGCGATGGACACCGGCGGCCTCGAGGCGGCGAAACAGCTGGGCGTGGTGTGGCACACGACCGGACCGTCGACGACCGACCCGGCCGCGCAGGTGACGATCCTGCGTGACCTGATCGCCAAGAAGGTCGACGTCATCGTGGTGGCCCCCAACGACCCGGCCGCGCTCGCGCCGGTGATCGCCGAGGCCAGGGCCAAGGGCATCCACGTGCTCACTTCGGACACCGACGCGCCCGGCACGCAGCGTGAGGTGTTCGTCAACCAGGCCAGCGCGCGGGGCATCGGCACCGCGCTCGTCGACGCGCTGATGGCGAAGACCGGCGGCACCGGCCAGTACGCGATCGTCTCCTGTGGTCAGGCCGCGGCGAACCTCAACTCGTGGATCGCGGTCCAGAAGGAGTACGCGGCCGAGCGCTACCCGAAGGCCGAGCTCGTCGAGACCGTGTATGCGGGCGAAGACGAAGACGCCGCGACGACGCTGGCGAAGCAGCTCATGGCCGCCCACCCCGGCCTGACCGGGCTGGTCGGCGAGTGCACGACGTCCGCGCCCGGCGTCGCGAAGGCCGTGGGCGACCAGCAGAAGATCGGCCAGGTGTTCACCGTCGGCGTCGGCACGCCGCAGGCCATCAAGCCGTACCTGCTCGACGGCTCCTGCTCGCAGTCGGTGCTGTGGAACGTCGAATCGCTCGGCTACCTGACCGCGTGGACGGCCAAGCAGGTCGCCGACGGCAAACCGCTGAACCCGGTCAACAAGGTCAGCCTGGAGCTGCCGGCGGTGAAGTACGACGCCCCGTCGAAGACCGTCCTGCTGGGCGACCCGCTGCTCATCACCGCCGACAACGTCGACCAGTTCAAGTACTGACCCTCACCGGTGCCGTCGCACGTGGGAGACCGCCGCGCCCCCGCCGAGCACGAGGATCAGCGCGGTCAGCCCCCAGCGGCGTTTCTCCTGGGTCCGCTTGCCACTGTCCGAGGCCACCACTTCGGCCTTCTTCGTCGGGCGCGCAAGGGGTGACGGCGAAGGCGACGGCGGCGGCGGTTCCGGAGTGGACGGCGCCGGGGTGACCACCGGGGGCGCCGGCGTGGGGGACGGCGACGGCGGCAGGACGACCGGCTGCTCCACCGGCGGCGGTTGCGGCGGGGGCGGCGGCTCCGGAGCCGGCGTGGGGGTGGGCGACGGAGACGGCGGGTTCGGGGACGGGGACGGCGAGGTCGTCGGTTTCGGCGTCGGTGTCGGTGTCGGCGAGGGAGCCGCCTCGGTGTAGCACCCGGCCGCGTCACTGCTCACCAGCGGCGGCCCCGACGCGACCTCGGCGGCCTGGCCCGAACCGTCGCGCGGGAGGCGGTAGGTGACGCTGCGCTGCCCGTCGTGGTTGCCCGTGGCGTAGATCGCGCCGGGCGCGAGCACCACAGCCCCGTAAGCGCCGCCGGGCGGGAACCCGGGCCCGGGGACCACCGCGACCTTCCCGGTCGCCGGGTCGAGCGTGACGACCGGGCTGTCGCCGTGCGAGGCCGCCGCGACGCCGTAGAGCAGGCCGTCCGCCGGGTCGAAGGCGAAGTCGTCGACGCCGACGGCGAGGGCCACCGGCCGCAGCGCGGTCCGGTGCACCACCCGCAGGTAGTCCCGTCCCGCCGGGTCGATGTCCACTGTGTACAGATCACTGCCCTGCCGCACGTACCAGCGGTCGCCGTCGATCGCGCCCGCGGTGGCCCCGGTGACCAGGCTCCACACCGGACGCCGGACGCCCGCACGGCCGATCACGCCGAGGTCGGTGACGGTGCCGGCGGCGTCGATCCGGACCGCGTGGGCGCCGTCGTGGTACCGGCCGGCGCGGGTGCCGTCGGCGACGCCGTAGACGACGTCCTGCGCGCTCGCGTACCCCATCGCGTTGATCCAGTAGCCCGCCTTGGTGACCCGGCGGGTGATCCCGGCGGGCAGTTCCAGCAGCCGCAGCGTCGTCGGCGCGCCTTCGCGGACGTTCTCCGCCTGCAGGATCGTGCAGGTGTCCGGGGCAGCCGCCGGGCGTCCGGCCGGCTGCGGCGCGAGCCAGCCCGTCGCCGCCAGCAGCGCCGAGACCGCCGCGGCCACGCCGAGCATCGCCGCCCAGCGGGCCCGCGTGCCGGTCAAACCAGCCTTTCCAGCGCCGAGGTGAACGCCTCCGGCGCCACCTTCGCCCCGCCGCTGAACGGGTTCTGCAGCTGGTAGATGGCGAACAGCAGCAACGTGATCGTGCCGGCCAGGGTGGACACGATGATGATGTGCGCGGCGAGCCGCGTGCCGCCGAACAGATTGGGCAGCAGGATCGCGGTGATCAGGCTGCCGAGGACGAGGGCGAACCAGACGACGGCGCCGACCCCGCCGGCGCCCGAATGGGACAGCCGCTGTTCGCGGGCCTGGTAGACCGACCAGAGCTGGTTGCTCGCCTCGGTCTTGCGGTCCAGCAGCCAGTCGTCGTCGGCCGGGGCCTCCGCCACCGCCCGGCGCATCTGGTCGAGCTGCGTCGCGCCGGTCGCGGGCACCGGGCCGCCGTCGGCCAGGCGCGGCCACTCCTGCTCCTCGACCGTCCGCGCGTACGCGGCGGCGAGCTGGTGCACCCGGTCCTTCGTCTCGGCCGGCAGCGCGTCGGCCGCCCAGGTGGCCGCGACGAGGCTGTCGGCCTCGGTCTGCGCGTTCTGGCTTGCGTCGCTCACCGAGTCGTACAGCGAGATGAGCACGAAGGCGACCAGGACCGCGTGCAGCCCGCCGACGATCGTGAACACCTGGCCCGCCGCGTCGTTGTTGTCGGGCCGGCCCTCGTCCCAGCCGAACCGGCGCACCAGGTACGCGATCACGCCCGCGACCGCGGCCGCGCCGGCCACCCAAAGACTGCCGGCCAGGAAGATGTTCATCCGGGTCCTTTCACCCGCGGTGCGCGCGGGAAGTGCCACCGGCCCATTCGGCGGCCGGGGAACGTCAAGTTAGCACCCATTTCCGGACGGGCAACGGGCAATTGCCGAATTCATCCTGGTGGCCGCGCGACGGCCGCGGAGATCGCCGGTTCGGCCCAGTTCCGGCGTCCGGGGGCCACTTCCCCCGCACCCCCCGCGACCACGGATTACGCGGCTGGGCCGCGATCTTCACGACCGAGTGACAGCCGGGGACAGCCGGTGACCACGGCGTCCCGGAATGATCAAGCCCGGCGCTCGGCGATTGGCTCGCAGACCCGATCGTGTCATTGTGCGGCCCGGCGCGGTTGCTATGTTGATTTCGCGGCGCCATGCAACCGCGAAATCGAGGAATAGCACGTCAAGACCGGCGCGTCCGCGGGACGGGCGCGTGCCGATGCGAACTGATTGGGTGGTTCTCGCTGTGACTGTCACCGATCCGGTGGATGCCCTGAACACCGACGAGCAGGCGCCGTCGAGCCTGAGCCGGGCCGCGGCCCGCACCCTGGCCACC
>NZ_JBFANY010000014.1:192644-258393 GCF_040674975.1 Amycolatopsis sp. NPDC049688 | reverse complement strand
AGCGTTCGTCCTGAGCCAGGATCAAACTCTCCAACAATGTCTTCGAATTCAATCGAGGCAATTTCTTGCATCTCAAAGGAAACCCCGACGAGGGGTTTCATATAAGCTCTACTGGCTTAGTTCACTAGCACACTGTTGAGTTCTCAAGCAACACACCCCGAACAACACCGTACCGTAGCGGTCCAGCATCACCCGAAGCGGGTTATTCCTAGCAGTTTTTGGTGGGACACCCACTCAATCGCTATCCGCGAGAGCTTGGTTCGTGTCTCCGTGTCGGCCGGGTTTCCCTGGCGACGAAGAGAACATTACACGCCCGAAAACGGCCCGGAACAGGGGGGTCGGTTAACAAGATCAGCGCAGGTCAGACCCCATGACGAAGCCCGTCCGGGGCCCAGTCTGCCCCGAACCGGCCCCGAGCGCCACCGAAAGAACATTGCTCCGACTACATTGCACCGTATTGCTCCGCCGCAAAGCTCCGCCTAGCGTCGGCGGCATGAACCTCGCCCACGACGACCTCGGCCCGGAGAACGGGCGCCCGGTCCTCCTGGTCCACGGCCACCCCTTCGACCGCTCGATGTGGCAACCCCAGGCCGAGCACCTGGCGGCCAACGGCTACCGGGTCATCACCCCCGACCTCCGCGGCTACGGCGCCTCCCCCACCCAGGACACGAAGACCGGTCTCGACGTCTTCGCGGGAGACCTCGTCGACCTCGCCGATCACCTCGAGCTGGACCGGTTCGTCCTCGGCGGCCTCTCCATGGGCGGCCAGATCGTCATGCAACTGGTGAGGGACCACCCCGGCCGCGTCCAGGCCCTCGTGCTCGCCGACACCTTCGCGAGCCTCGACACCCCGCAGGCCAAGCAGGCCCGCTACGACACCGCGGACCGCATCACCGAAGAGGGCATGGAGCGCTACGCCGAGGAGCTCCTCCCCAAGATGATCTCGAAGCAGACCCGCGCGACCAGGCCGGACGTCGAGGCGCACGTCCGCCGGATGATGCGCAACGCCCCCAGCGAGGGAGCCGCCGCCGCGCTGAGGGGACGCGCCGAGCGCCCCGACTACACGAACAGCCTGCACAAGATCGACATCCCCACCCTGGTCGTAGTGGGCAGTGAGGACGAGTTCACCCCGGTCAGCGATGCCGAGCTCATCCATCGGGAAATCCGGACTTCGACCCTGGTGGTGCTCGAGGGCGCCGGCCACCTGCCTAACCTGGAACGCGAGACCGAGTTCAACGAGGCACTCAGCACCTTCCTGAACGACAGCGGAGCGACGCCATGACCCAGCAGACCGTGTTCGTGACCGGCGCGAGCGCCGGCTTCGGTGACGCCATCGCACGCCGGTTCGTCGCCGAGGGCGCCCGGGTGATCGCCGTCGCCCGCAGCGCGGACAAGCTCGAGAAGCTGGCCGGCGAGCTCGGCGACGCCGTCCTGCCGGTGCAGCTCGACGTCAGCGACCCCGAAGCGGTCAAGACCACCGTCGAAGGCCTCCCGCAGAGCTGGCGAGAGGTGGACGTCCTGGTCAACAACGCCGGCCTCGCCAAGGGCCTCGAGCCCGCGCACAAGGCCGACCTGCAGGACTGGGACGAGATGATCGCGACCAACGTCCGCGGCCTCGCGCACGTCACCCGCGCCCTCCTCCCGGGCATGGTCGAGCGCGCCCGCGGGCACGTGATCAACATCGGCTCGATCGCCGGCACCTACCCCTACCCCGGCGGCAACGTCTACGGCGCGACCAAGGCGTTCGTCCACCAGTTCAGCCTCAACCTGCGCAGCGACCTGCACGGCACCGGCGTCCGCGTCACCAACGTCGAGCCCGGCATGGTCGGCGGCACGGACTTCTCGAAGGTCCGCTTCGACGGCGATCAGGCCAAGGCCGACAAGGTCTACGAAGGCACCACGCCGCTGACCGCCGACGACGTGGCCGAGTCCGTCTTCTGGGCCGCGAGCCAGCCGAAGCACGTGAACATCAACGTCATCGAGCTGATGCCGGTGGTCCAGAGCTTCTCGGCGCTGCAGATCTACCGCGAGAGCTGAAACAGGCCGGCCAACGCCTGCTGATCCGGTTCGAGCGAGGTCAGCAGGCGTTTCGTCCGCGGCCGCCCGCCGGTCGACGGGTAGCGCAGCACCAGCTCGCCGATGCCCGCGAGCTGGTCCAGCAGCTCCCGCACCGACAGGTTCATCCCCGCCCGGTCGGCCTCGCGCCGCATCAGGTGGGTCACCGTCGCGGCCAGCACCGAGACCAGGCCGTGCGCGGCGATCCGCTGCCGCGTCCACTCCCAGCGCGGGGTCGGGCCGGTGACCGCGGGGCCGGTCAGCCAGCGGAACGTCGATTCGAGGTGGGTGCGGGCCCGGTAGGCGGTGACGACCTCGGCGACCGGCCAGTCCCGGTCCGTCACCAGGACCTGCTTGCCGAAGAACTCCTCGTCCAGCCGGGCCAGCGCCGCGGCGTCGATCCGCCGTTCCACCCGGATCTCGCCGGGCCGGTTCCCGCTCAGCACGGCGGTGAGCACGCGCTCGATGCGCCGGCCGCGCGTCACCCGGCCGATCTCGGCGTGGACCTGGGCCCGGTCGCCGCGGTGGGTGCCCGCGGCCAGTGCCTCCGCGAGGCCGTCGAGCTCGCGGGTCGCGGTGGCCAGCTCGTCGGCGAACGCCCGGGACTGCGCCGCGTGCAGCGTCGCCGAGTGGGTCAGGATCACCCGGCGCCGGACGCCGTCGACGACCGCGTGCGTGTCCAGCGCCGTCAGCCCGGCGAACCGCTCGGGGTCGACGCGCCGGCGGGCCGACGCGGGCTGGGTCAGCAGCTCCGGGTGGTCGGTCAGCGGCAGGGATCCGACGAACCCGCTGCGTGAGCCCAGGTCGAGCTGGGCGGCCTGGCCGGAGTGGAAGACGAGCGTCGCCGGCCCCAGCTCCGATGTCAGCGAAGCGAACGTCGGCGCGGTGCCGTCGTCACGCCGGTACAGCCTTGACGCCAGCGGGATGGCGCCGTCGCGGGTCACCCGCAGCCCGGCCCCGGCCAGCACGCCCTGGCAGGCCGACGGGAGCGTGCAGTCCGCCGGGGCGAACGCGGCGAACTGCGGGACGTCGACGGCGAGCGCCGCGTGGTCGTCCAAAGTGGCCAGGACCGCGGCGGCGACGGTCTCCTCGATGCCCGCGATGCGTTCCGGCGTCAGCCGTTCCAGCGCCCGCCACAGGCCATCCACTGTGGACAGCCGGACCAGGTCCGCGGCCGCGCTCGTCTCCCACCACGCACCGATCGGCGTCCCGGGGGCGGTCGCGCGGTGCAGCACCGCGACGGCGAGCGTCAGCCCCAGCGGCGGCTTCGCGCGCACGACGTCGTCGACGCGGGCGACGAAGTCCAGCCGGGACAGCGTCGCCCACACCGCGGCGACGTCGCCGTAGGTCCGGTACGTCGCCGATTCGGGCTCGCCGCCCGGGACGGCGCGGGCGATCTCGTCGGCCGTGCCGAGGTAACGCTGGGTCACCACCCGCGGCTTGCCGTCCACCCGGGCGGACTCCGCCAGGTAGTAGTACGTCCGTCCGCCGATCTTCTTGCCGACCACCGATGCCACCCTTTAGGTAATACACGGCGACGCGCTGATCGACAACCCGCGGAACCCGCTGACCTGCGACGACGATCACCCCGGCCGCCGGGCCGAGCGAGGTGTCGAACACACCCTGGCTGGTCCCGCGAGGACGGTCCTAGCGTGGGCGGAATGGGACCCGAACCCGACGCCACCACCCCGACCGCCTCCGCGATGCGCCGCGCGCTCGCCCGGGCGCGTGACGGGAAGACACTCGACGTAGCCGAAGCGAGCGTCCTGCTGCACGCCCGCGGTGACGACCTCACCAAGCTGTCCGAGTACGCCTCGCGCATCCGCGACGCGGGCTTGGCCGAGGCGGGGCGCGCCGGCGTCATCACCTACAGCCGCAAGGTGTTCATCCCGCTGACCCGCCTGTGCCGCGACCGGTGCGGCTACTGCACGTTCGTCACCGTGCCCGGCCGGCTCGAGTCACCGTTCCTGTCCCCGGACGAGGTCCTCGACATCGCCCGCAAGGGTGCCGAGATGGGCTGCAAGGAGGCCCTGTTCACGCTCGGCGACCGGCCCGAGGACCGCTGGAAGGCCGCCCGCGAGTGGCTGGACGCGCACGGCTACGACGACACGCTGTCCTACGTCCGGGCGATGGCGATCCGCGTCCTGGAGGAGACCGGGCTGCTGCCGCACCTCAACCCGGGCGTGCTGACCTGGCAGGACTTCCAGCGGCTCAAGCCGGTCGCGCCGTCGATGGGCATGATGCTGGAGACCACCGCGACCCGGCTGTGGAGCGAGAAGGGCGGCCCGCACTACGGCTCGCCGGACAAGGACCCCGCAGTGCGGCTGCGGGTGCTCGAAGACGCCGGACGCAGCAGCGTCCCGTTCACCACCGGTGTCCTGATCGGGATCGGTGAGACGTTCGAGGAGCGCGCGGACGCGCTGTTCGAGATCCGCAAGGTCGCCAAGACCTACGGCGGCATCCAGGAAGTCATCGTGCAGAACTTCCGGGCCAAGCCGGACACCAAGATGCGCGCGACCCCGGACGCCGACCTCGAGGAACTCGCCGCGAACATCGCCGTCGCGCGGCTCGTGCTCGGCCCGAAGATGCGCATCCAGGCGCCGCCGAACCTGATCGGCAACCAGTACGACCTGATGATCCGGGCCGGCATCGACGACTGGGGCGGTGTCTCGCCGCTGACCCCCGACCACGTCAACCCGGAACGCGCCTGGCCGCAGATCGACGAGCTCGCCCGGCGCACCGAGAAGGCCGGCTTCGAGCTGAAGGAACGGCTGACGATCTACCCGGAGTACGTCAAGGCCGGCGAGCCGTGGCTGGACCCGCGGCTCACCCGGCACGTCGCCGCGCTCGTCGACTACGACACCGGCATGGCCCGCGAAGGCGCGATGCCGGTCGGCATCCCGTGGCAGGAGCCGGACGGCGGCTGGCAGGAGTCCGGCCGCACCGACCTGCACACCGAGATCGACACCAGCGGCCGCACCGAGGACCGCCGCAGCGACTTCGACTCGGTGTACGGGGACTGGAAGGAGATCGGCGACCGGATCAAGACCGGGCCGGCCAGGTTCGACTCGACCGTGCTGGAAGCCTTGCGCAGCGCGGAAAAGGACCCTGCCGGGCTCTCCGACGACGCCGCGCTGGCCCTGCTGTCCGCCGACGGCAAGGAACTCGACGCGTTCACCCGGATCGCCGACGACCTGCGCCGCGAGACGGTCGGCGACGACATCACCTTCGTCGTCACGCGGAACATCAACTTCACCAACGTCTGCTACACGGGTTGCCGCTTCTGCGCCTTCGCCCAGCGTCGCACCGACGCCGACGCGTACACGCTCTCGCTGGAGCAGGTCGGCGACCGCGTCGACGAGGCGTGGGCCGCGGGCGCGACCGAGATCTGCATGCAGGGCGGCATCCACCCGGACCTGCCGGGCACCGCGTACTTCGACCTCGCGGCCGAGGTCAAGCGGCGTCAGCCGGAGATCCACCTGCACTCCTACAGCCCGATGGAGGTCGTGAACGGCGCTTCGCGGACGAACCTCTCGCTTCGCGATTGGCTCATCAAGGCGAAAGAGTCCGGTGTGGACTCGCTGCCGGGCACCGCGGCGGAGATCCTCGACGACGACGTCCGCTGGGTGCTCACCAAGGGCAAGCTGCCGACGTCGGAGTGGATCAAGGTCGTGACGACCGCGCACGAAGTCGGCCTGCCGACGACGTCGACGATGATGTACGGCCACGTCGACACGCCCGCGCACTGGGTCGCGCACCTCAAGCTGCTGGCGCGGCTGCAGCGCGAAGGGCTGGAGAAGCACGGCCGCCGCGGGTTCACCGAGTTCGTGCTGCTGCCGTTCATCCACCAGAGCGCGCCGATCTACCTGGCCGGCCTCGCCCGCCCGGGCACGACGCTGCGCGAGAACCGCGCGGTGCACGCGCTGGCCCGGCTGCTGCTGCACGGCATGATCGACAACATCCAGAGCTCCTGGGTGAAGCTCGGCGAAGAAGGCAGCCGCGCGGTGCTGCAGGGCGGCGTCAACGACATCGGCGGGACGCTGATGGAGGAGACGATCAGCCGGATGGCGGGCGCCTCCAACGGGTCGTACAAGACGATCAGCGACATGCGCGCGATGGTCGAGCCGCTGGGCCGCCCGCTGGTCCAGCGCACGACGGGTTACGGACGGCCGTCGGCCGAGCGGCTCGCCGCGGCGGAGGCGTCGGACGGTGTCGCGACCGCCGTGCGCAAGCCGCTGCTGCCCCTGCTGACGCCGTGAGGTGGTAGCGGGCGCCCTCCCGGGCGCCCGCTACCCTTCCGCCGCATGGGGGTTTCTCGCTTCGCACCACTTCTCGTCGTAGCGCTTCTCGCGGGTTGCGGCACTACGCCGCCACCACCCGCTCCGACACCCGCCCCGCCGCCGAGCCCGGCGTACGGGCCGCCGCCGACGAGCGGGCTGTCCCTTTCGGTCGGTCAGGTCGAAGCCGGGCTGGGGCACCGCGCCAGCGTCCTGACCCTGACCAATCTGGACACCTTCCCGCGCAAGGTCACCGGCTACCCCGATCTGAAGATCCTCGCCGGCGACGGCACCCCGCTCGACGTCGAAGTGCTGCACGAGACGTCCTACTTCGCCCCCGATCCGGGCCCGCAGAACCTCACGCTGCAGCCGGGAGAGAAGGCGCTGTCGGTACTGGCCTGGTCGGCCACCGTCACCAGCGGCGACAAGCACAGCGGCGCGGCGATCTCGGTGGTCCCGCTCCCCGGGGAACCCGCGCAGCAGCAGCCGCTGGAGACCGACCTCGGCACCACCGACACCGTCGAGCTCAGCGCCTGGGCGAGCCGGATCGGTCACTGACGACCGTGTGTCACCGCTCACAAACCCACGGTTGACCAGCGGGCTTCTGTGCTACCTCTGTTCCCTCACCCGCCGGAAGGGAACTCGACGATGAGCACCTCCGTGGCCCCCCTGGAAATGGTCGACACCGGCCGCTACCCGCTCTCCGAACCGGACAGCCCGGCCTGGCGCGAGGTCGTCGGCCGCACCCGCGCGGAGCTCACCGACGTCGGCTGCAGCGTGCTCGCCGACTTCATCCGGCCCGAACTCCACGACGTGCTGCGGGCCGAATGCGCCGCGCTCGAACCGCACGCCTACACGAAGATCGAGCGGGTCAACGCCTACAACACCGCGGTCGACGAGCCGCTGCCCGAGGACCACCCGGGCCGCACGATCATGGAACGCGGCAACGCCTTCGTCGCGCGCGACCGCATCCCGGCGTCGTCGATCATCAGCCGGCTCTACACGAGCCCGGTGTTCCAGCGGTTCGTCGCCGACTGCTTCGGGCTGCCGGAGCTGCACGAGCTCGCCGACCCCCTGTCCGGGCTGACGCTCAACGTGATCGCGCCGGGCCGCGCGCACCCGTGGCACTTCGACACGAACACCCACACCGTCAGCATGCTGACGCAGGCCGCGGCCGGCGGCGGCACCTTCGAATACTGCCCGGGCATCCGGTCCGCGGCGGACGAGAACTTCGCCGGCGTGCGCTCGGTACTGGCCGGCGACACCCGGCTCGTCCGCCGCCTGGAGCTGCGGCCCGGTGATCTCCAGCTCTTCAAAGGACGCTTCGCGCTGCACCGGGTGAGTACCGTCGAGGGCGCGATCGCGCGGCACTCCGCGATCTTCGCCTACAGCGAGCGCCCGGGGGTCATCGGCAGCGCGGAGCGGACCAGGCAGCTGTTCGGCCGTGTCCTGCCCATCCACCTCTCCGGACATGGCGTTCGCGGCGACGAACTGCTCGACTAGGGATCAGGAGCCAGGCCCGTGCCCTTCGACTCGACCGGCAAGATCTCGTTCGACCACATCTACACCGCGCCCGACCCGCGGCCGTTCTTCGGCACCCTGCGCCGCGTGGACTACGGCATCCCCCAGCTCGCGAAGCCGTACTTCACGCAGCTGATCGCCGCGCACCCCGCCGAACGCCCGACCGTGCTCGACATCGGCTGCTCGTACGGCGTCAACGCGGCCCTGCAGCGGTGCGACGCGACGATGGACGACCTCTACGCCCACTACACCGCTCCGGACGTGCGCGCGCTGGACCACGCGGCGCTGGTCGAGGCGGACCGCAAGCGCGTCCACCCCGGCGGCCCGAAGTTCTACGGCCTGGACAGCTCGGCCCCGGCCCTCGAGTACGCGCTTTCCGCCGGCTTCCTCGACGAGGCGATCCACGCCGACCTCGAACGCGACGACCCGGACAGCACCCAGCAGAAGCTCCTCGACGACGTCGACCTCGTCATCTCGACCGGCTGCGTCGGGTACGTCACCGAGAAGACCCTCGCCCGGGTCGCGCGCGGTGCCCGGCCGTGGATGGCGCACTTCGTGCTGCGGATGTTTTCCTACGAACCGATCGCGGCGAGCCTGGCCGAGCTCGGCTACGAAACCACGAGCGTCGGCGGGGTGTTCCGGCAGCGGCAGTTCGCCTCCGCCGAGGAGCAGGCGCAGATCCTGGACACGCTGAGCGCGGCCGGTGTCGACCCCACCGGGCTGGAGTCCGGCGGGTGGCTCTACGCGCAGCTGTATGTTTCCCGTCCTGAAGGCTCGGCCCCACTCGAATTCCCCCACGAAGAAGGATGACCGTGAGCAGTCCGGAATGGTCCACCCGCACCTTCGGCAACGAGGACCGGCTCCCCCGCGTCCCGCTCCCCACGCTGGAGGCCAGCTGCCACCGGTTCCTCGAGTGGTGCGCGCCGCTGCTGACGCTGCCCGAGCAGGCGGAAACCGAAGCGGCGGTCGCGGCGTTCCTGGCGTCTCCCGGGCCGGAGCTGCAGGCCCGGCTCGAGGAGTACGACCGCTCGCCGGGCGTGCGCAGCTGGCTCGACACCTTCTGGCCGTACCGCTACCTCGGCCGCCGCGACCGGATCGCGCTCAACGCCAACTTCTTCTTCCTGTTCCAGGATTCGCCGCTGGGCCAGGTGGAGCGTGCGGCCGAGCTGACCGCGTCCGCCGTGGACTACAAGCTGCGGCTCGACGACGAGCTCGTGCCGCCGGTGCTGCTGCGCGGCACGCCGCAGTCGATGGTGCAGCACAAGTTCCTGTTCTCGGCCACGCGCATCCCGGGCGAGGTGCTCGACACCGCGCGCACGCAGTACCCGTCGCCCGAGCGGCACATCGTCGTGTTCTCCCAGGGCACGCCGTTCCGCATGGACGTCATCGCGGCGGACGGCCGCCCGTACTCGCCGGCGCAGCTGGCGGAGGGACTCCGCGCGATCCTCAAGGACGACCACGCCCTCGACGTCCTGCCCGGGCACCTCACGACGAAGGCGCGCGCGGAATGGGCGGCTTCGCGGACGGCGCTGCTCGAGGCGGGCAACGCGGCGGCGCTGGAGACGATCGAGACGGCGCTGTTCTGCCTGTGCCTGGACGACTTCCGCCCGTCGACGACGCTGGAAGCGAGCGACCAGCTGCTGTACGGCGACAACCGGTGGTACGACAAGGCAGTGTCGCTGGTCGTCTTCGAGGACGGCAGCGCGGGCATCAACGTCGAGCACTGCGAACTCGACGGCACCACGATCCTCGGCTTCACCGACGCCCTGCTGAGCGGCTCGCGGCAGCCGCGGGAGGCGGCCGACGGCGTCCCGGGCTTCGAGGCCATCGAGTTCACGCTGACCGACGCCCTCCGCGAAGACGCGCGCGCCGCCGGAGCGGCCTTCAGGGCGTACGCGGACGCGACGGCCACCCAGACGGTGTCGTTCGACTTCGGTGCCAACCGGGCGAAGGAGCTCGGGATGTCCCCGGACGCCTTCGCGCAGATGGCGTACCAGCTGGCCCACCGCCGCGCGAAGGGCCTGACGGGTGCGACGTACGAGTCGATCGCCACCCGGCAGTTCCAGAACGGCCGGACCGAGGCCATGCGGGTCGTGACGCCCGAGGTCGTGCGCTTCGCCGACGTCATGACCTCCGAGAACGCTTCTGCCGATGAGAAGCGCGAAGCCTTCCGCGCCGCGGCGGCGAAGCACGTGGCCCGCGCGAAGGAATGCCAGGCCGGGGACGCGCCGGAGCAGCACCTGTGGGAGCTGCAGCTGATCGCGAAACGCCGTGGCGAGCCCACGGACCTGCCGCTGTACTCCTCGCCGGGCTGGGTGAAGTCGCGTGATGACTACCTGAGCACCAGCTCGGCGCCGTCGGTCAACATCCAGTACTTCGGGTTCGGCTCGACCAGCCCGCAGTGCATCGGCGTCGCGTACGTGCTGCTGCCGGACCGCTGGAACATCTACCTGAGCACGCCGAAGCACGTCTCGGCGGAGATGTACCGCTTCGCCGACGAACTCGCGGTCGCGGTGCGGGAGCTGCAGGAGCTACTGGCCGAGTAGGCGGCGCAGCCAGCTCAGCCGGGCGGTCCTGGCCGCCTGGCTGACCCTCGCCGCCGGCGCCAGCGAATCGAAGCCGTGGAAGCCACCCGGCCACACGTGCAGCTCGGCGTCCCCGCCCGCCTGCCAGATCCGGCCCGCGTAGGCGATGACCTCGTCGCGGAACGTCTCGACCGCGCCGACGTCCAGGAACGTAGGCGGCAGGCCGGAAAGGTCTCCGGCGCGCGCCGGGGCCGCGTAGGCCGGGACGTCGCCGGTGCCGCGGCGGTCGCCGAGGTACGCCGTCCAGCCGATGCCGTTCGCCGTCCGGTCCCACAGTCCGTGGCCGTCGAGGTCGACGGCCGACGGGGTGTCGTTGCGGTCGTCGAGCATCGGGCAGACGAGCAGCTGGCCCGCCAGGGCCGGGCCGCCGCGGTCGCGGACCAGCAGCGTCAACGCCGCGGCCAGCCCGCCGCCCGCGCTGATCCCGCCGAGCACGACCGGGCCGGCACAGTTCTCGGCCGTCCACAGGAGACCGGCGTGGCAGTCCTCCAGCGCCGCCGGGTACGGGTGCTCGGGCGCGAGGCGGTAGCCCGGCGAGACGACGGTCAGGTTCGTCTCGCCCGCCCACGCCAGCACGTTCCGCGCGTCCTGGCCGAGGTGGCTGCCGGCGATCAGGCCGCCGCCGTGGACGTAGTACAGGACGCCCGCGCTCACCGCCGGGCGCAGGACGAGCAACGGCAGCTCCCCCACGTGCTCCTCGGTGACCCGGTGCGCCGGGTACGCGGCGGCCAGCTCGGCGACCGTCCAGGCGTCCGCGGCGTTCAGCTCCCGGCGGCCCGGGATTTCGTCGAGGCGGGACAGCGACGGGCGGAGCGCGCGCAACGCCTCGATGACCGGTGCCAGCTCGGGGTCGAACCGCGGCGGGGTCACGCCGTCGGGTCCGAGACGACGAGGACCAGTGACCCCTCGAAGGACGGCTGCTCGCGCAGTTTGCCGTAGCGGCGTTCCCACGTGCCGTCGTCGAGGTCGTGCTGGAGTTCCGCCGCGAACCGGTGGTGGACGCGGTCGTCGACGAAGCTCCACGCCGAGCACGACAGCCGCGCGCCCGGGTCGAGGAGGCGTTCGGGGCGGGCGTAGTAGGCCTCGTTGAAGCCGTCCGTGCAGTCGGCCGGGATGGGCACCGGGACGATGGAGGTGTGGCCGCCGAGCCCGTCGGCGATGTCGTCGACCGACGGGTAGCGCCGGGCTTCGGTCTCGATCACCTCGGGGGCGTAGTCGAGCAGCCAGAACCGGCGCAGCCGCTCCGGGTCGCAGGTCAGGATGGCGATCGGGCCGCGGGTGACCCGGCGCATCTCCTTGAGCCCGGCCCACAGGTCGTTCCACTGGTGGACGCTGAACGTGCTCATCGCGCCCTCGAACGCCCGGTCGCCGAACGGCAGCTTCTCCGCGACGGCGTCGACCGCCGGCGCCAGGCCCGCCGGCCGCTGCGCGCGCATCGACGCCGACGGCTCGACCGCGGTGACTTCCCGGTCCTCGGGTTCGTACGCGCCGGCACCCGCGCCGACGTTCAGGACGGTTCGCGCGTCGCCCAGCGCGTCGAGGATGTACCGCCCGATGCGGGGATCCGGCTTGCGGTAGTCGGTGTAGACCCCGCCGATGGCGCCGTAGTCGGCGTCCCCGGCGCTCCCGTCCGCACGTCGCTGGCTCATGTCAGAAAAGTAGCAGCGGAACGGGAGTGTTCGGTCGTTGCTCCGCGGGGTGTAAGCGAACGTCGGGCATCCGGCGCAGCCGTCAATTCCTGTCGCAAACTTGCGTAAGTTCGTCCGACTATTGCGATTTCTTGTCCGAGATTCGTATGATCCCCGTCACAGAGGTCCCCACCTGCTGCGGAAAGGCCAGTGCCGTCCATGTCTCCCAGCTCTGTGTTCAGTGCGCCCAAAATCGGTTTCGGGGCGTTAGCCGCCGTGCTCGCCGCCGCCGGACTCGCGATCGCCGCCGCTCCGGCGGGGAGTTCGGCGCTCGCGGCCGCCCGCGGCGCGAGCGTCCCCTTCGTCGAACAGGAAGCGGAAGCCGCCGCCACCAACGGTTCCGTCATCGGCCCGAACCGCGCCGCGGGCACGCTCGCCGGCGAAGCCTCCGGCCGGAAGGCGGTGACGCTCTCCGGCCAGGGTCAGTACGTCGAATTCACCCTCACCGCGCCGGCGAACTCGATCGACTTCCGCTACAGCGTGCCGGATTCGGTGACCGGGACGATCTCGCTGTACGTCGGCGGTGCCCACAACCGGGACGTCCCCCTGACGTCGAAGTGGGCGTGGTACTACGGCTCGTACCCGTTCACCAACAACCCGGGTGACGGGCACGCGCACCACTTCTACGACGAGACCCGCGCGCTGCTCGGCGCGTCCTACCCGGCCGGGACGAAGATCCGGCTGCAGGCCGACGCGGGCGACGTCACCCCGGTCACCGTCGACCTCGCCGACTTCGAGCAGGTCGGCCCGGCCGCCGCGCGGCCCGCGAATTCGGTGTCCGTCACCGACTACGGCGCCACCGCGGGTGACACCAGCGACGACGCGGCCGCGTTCGACTCCGCCGTGGCCGCCGCGAAGAGCCAGGGCAAGGAAGTCTGGTTCCCGTCCGGGACCTTCACCCTCGGCCACCACATCACCGTCGACCAGGTGACGATCCGCGGCGCCGGCCCCTGGTACTCGGTGCTGACCGGCCCGCGCGCCGGGATCTTCGGCAAGGGCGAACCGGCGAGCTGCGGAACGCCGACGTATCCCGGCAACCCCGCGGTGCCCGGGACGAGCAGCGCGGTGAAGCTTTACGACTTCGCGATCATCGGCCAGGTCGACGCCCGGGTCGACTGCGACCAGTCGAACGCGATCGGCGGCGCGCTGGGCGGCGGTTCGGTCGTGCAGAACCTGTGGCTGCAGCACACGAAGGTCGGGCTGTGGCTCGACGGGCCGTTCGACGGGCTCACCGTGTCCGGCAACCGGATCCTCGACCAGACCGCCGACGGCCTCAACCTGCACCAGGGCGTCAGCAACGTCACCGTGACGAACAACTTCTTGCGCAACACCGGCGACGACGGCCTGGCCATGTGGTCGGAACACGACGCCGACCACCACAACAGCTTCTCCTTCAACACCGTGCTGCTGCCGATCCTCGCCAACAACATCGCGGTCTACGGCGGGCACGACAACACCGTCTCCGACAACGTCGTGGCCGACAACCAGGACCAGGGCGGCGGCCTGCACATCGCGAACCGGTTCAGCGCGGTGCCGTTGTCGGGCACCACGACGGTCGCGCGCAACACCGCGATCCGCACCGGCGTGCTCGACTCGAACTGGCAGTTCGGCGTCGGCGCGCTGTGGTTCGACGGCCGCGACTCGGCCATCACCGGCCGGATCGACGTCACGGACAACGACCTGGTGGACAACAACTACGAGGCCATCCAGTTCATCGACAGCGCCACCACGGACGTGCACTTCGACGGCGTCCGGATCACCGGCGCCGGCACGTTCGCCTGGCAGATCCAGGCGAAGCCGGCCGGTTCGGTGAAGAACGTCGTCGCGACCGGGGTCGGCCGGGCGGGCGTCTACAACTGCATGGGGCCGGACGCGATGAGCGGGCTGGCCGACCAGGGCGGCAACTCCGGCTGGACGACGACGTACTGCGGTTCGTGGCCGACACCGGTCTACGGCTCCGACAACGGCGGCACGACCACGACTCCGCCGACCACCACGCCGACCCAGCCGGGCGGGAACCTGGCGCTGCACAAGAGCGTCAGCGCCTCCGGCTCGCAGGGCGGATACCCGGCGGCCAACGCCGTCGACGGGGACGCGAACTCCTACTGGGAAAGCTCCAACAACGCGTTCCCGCAATCGTTCACCGTCGACTTCGGCAGCACGGTGACCGTCTCGCGGCTGGTGCTGAAGCTGCCGCCGTCGTGGGGCACGCGGACCCAGACGATCTCGGTGGACGGCGTCAAGGCCGCGGCCGCCTACACGTTCAACCCCGCGTCCGGCAACACGGCGACGGTGACCTTCCCGGCGACGTCGGTGCGCACCCTGCGGCTCACCTTCACCGGCAACACCGGCTGGCCCGCCGGGCAGCTGTCCGAACTCGAAGCCTATTCGTCCTGAGAGGTGATGACGATGTCCCGCATTCCGGCTCTCCTCGCCGCCGCGCTCGCCGCGTCCGGTCTGACCGTGCTGTCCGGCGGCACCCCCGCCGCGGCGGCCACCTGCCCCACCACGGCGTCCGGCGGCGCGAGCGTGCCGTTCCGGACGGTCGAGGCCGAGTGCTCGGCGACCAACGGCTCGGCCGTCGGCCCCGACTACACCCAGGCTTCGATCGCCTCGGAAGCCTCCGGACGCCAGGCCGTGCGCATCACGACCGGCCAGTACGTCGAGTTCACGCTGCCCGCCGCAGCCAACTCTATCAACGTCCACTACAACCTGCCCGACGGCTCGTCGGGCCGCCTCACGGTGTCCGTCAACGGGACCAAGCTGGCCCTGCCCGTCACGTCGCGCTATTCCTATGTGGACACCAGCTGGATCCCGGGTGCCAAGACGCACCACTTCTTCGACGACGCCCGGCTCCTGCTCGGGCAGAACCTGGCCGCGGGCGCGAAGGTGCGCGTCCAGGCCGACTCCGGTGACGTCGGCCAGGCGACCATCGACCTCGCCGACTTCGAGCAGGTCGGCGGCGCGGGCACGAAACCGGCGAACGCGCTGTCGGTGACCGACTACGGCGCCACGGCGAACGACTCGTCGGACGATTCGCAAGCGTTCCGCAACGCGCTTTCCGCGGCTCGTGCACAGGGCCGGGAGGTGTGGGTGCCGTCCGGGCGGTTCGAAATCGGCTCGGCGCTGCAGATCGACCAGACGACCGTCCGCGGCGCGGGGCAGTGGTACACCGTGCTGCACGGCAACAACATCTTCAACAACGGCAGCGCGTCCGGGAACATCAAGCTGTACGACTTCGCCGTCTTCGGTGATGTGACCGAACGCAACGACGGCAGCCCGGACAACGCGTTCCACGGCGTCCTGGGCAACGGCTCGGTCGTGTCCGGCCTGTGGATCCAGGACACGAAGTGCGGGCTGTGGCTGATGAACGGCGCCTCGTCGAACCTCACCATCGAGAACAACCGCATCCTCGACACGCAGGCCGACGGCGTCAACTTCGACGGCGCCGTCACGAATTCGACGCTGCGCAACAACTTCCTGCGCAACAACGGCGACGACGGGCTGGCCCTGTGGTCCAACGGCCAGGCCGACTCCGGCAACACCATCACCGGCAACACGGTCGTGCAGCCGAACCTCGCCAACGGCATCGCGCTGTACGGCGGCTCCAACAACACCGTGAGCGGCAACCTCGTCCAGGACACCAACGCCCTCGGCGGCGGCTACCTGGTGGCGAACCGGTTCAACTCGGTGCCGCTGTCCGGCACGGTGACGCTGTCGAACAACACCGCGCTGCGGGCCGGGGCGCTCGACCCGAACTGGCAGTTCGGCGTCGGCGCGCTGTGGTTCGACGCGCGCGACCAGGCGATCACCGGCGTGACCATCCGCGTCACCGGGTTCACCGCGATCCAGAGCCCGTACGAGGCCATCCAGTTCATCGACGGCAACGGCGCGGGCAAGCCGATCCAGGGCATCACGATCGACGGCGTTTCGGTGCAGGGCGTCGGCACGTTCGTGGCGCAGTCGCAGACGCAGGGGTCGGTGTCGATCAGCAACCTGACGGCGTCCGGCGTCGGCGTGACCGGGACGTACAACTGCCCCTACCCGACGTCGATCCCGCGGATGACGTTCACCGGCTCCGGCAACAACGGCTGGACCGGCACCTGGGGCGACTGCTCGACCTGGCCCGCGCCGAACTCGGGCCCGCCGCAGCCGCCGCAGCCCGGCACCAACCTCGCCCGGGGCAAAGCGATCACCGCGTCCGGATCCCAGGGCGGCTTCCCGCCGTCGAACGCGAACGACGGCGACGCGAACTCCTACTGGGAGAGTACGAACAACGCCTTCCCGCAGACGCTGACGGTGGACCTCGGCGCGGCGGCGTCGATCAACAAGGTCACGCTGAAACTTCCGCCGTCCTCGGCCTGGGGCGCCCGCACCCAGACGGTGACGATCTCCGCCAGCACCGACGGCGGCTCGTACACCACGCTCGTGGGTTCGCGCGGCTACACGTTCGACCCGGCGTCCGGCAACACGGCGTCGGTGTCCTTCACGGCGACGTCGCAGCGGTTCGTGCGGCTGACGTTCACCGGCAACACCGGCTGGCCCGCCGGCCAGGTGTCGGAGTTCGAGGTGGCCGCGGCTTGATGTGACGAAACGGCACGGCGGCTCGACGGTTCCGCACGGAAACCCTCGGGCCGCCGTGTGCTGCATTAGCATCGCCGGGAGATCATCCCGGGGAGGACCAGTGCCGCGTCTGCTGCTCGTCGAGGACGACGAACCGCTGGCCGAGGCGCTTTCGCTGGCGCTGGGCGCGCTGGGCCACGACGTCGTCCACGCCCCCACCGGCGAGCACGCGCTGAGCGCGCTGGGCGACGCCGAGTTCGTCCTCCTCGACGTCATGCTGCCCGGCATCGACGGCTTCGAGGTCTGCCGCCGCATCCGCGCCCGCAGCCGGCTGCCGATCGTGCTGCTGACCGCGCGCGGCGACCCGATCGACGTCGTCGCCGGGCTCGAATGCGGCGCCGACGACTACGTGGTGAAACCGGCGGAACCGCGGGTGCTCGACGCGCGGATCAAGGCGATCGGCCGCCGGGCGCGGCCGGCCGTGCCGGAGGCCGGGCTGCTGCGCGTGGGCGGCCTGGAGGTCGACGCCGCCGCGATGAGCGTGACCCGCGACGGCGAGGAGCTCGCCCTGACCGCCACCGAAATCCGGCTGCTCGTCGAGTTCGCCGAGCACCCGAACCAGGTGCTGAGCCGTCAGGTGCTGCTCAAGCGCGTCTGGGACTACGGCTATGTCGGCGACTCGCGGATCGTCGACGCGGCGGTCGCCCGGCTGCGGGCGAAGGTGGAGGACGACCCGGCGAACCCGGTGCTGCTGCGGACGGTCCGCGGCCTCGGCTACCGGCTCGTGACGAAGTGAAGCTCCCGGCCGTCAGCCTGCGGACGCGGATCGTGGCGGCCATCGTCGCGGTGACCACCACCGCGACCGCGGTCATGGCGTACTCCGCCTACCAGGTGCAGGCGAACGAGGCCGTGGGCCGGTTCGCCTGGTCGGCGGTGCGCAACGCGGCCGCCGACCGGAAGGTCTTCCTGGAGTTCGCGCCGCCGGAGCCCGCGGGCTGGCTCGGCGGCATCCCCGATCGGCTCGGCCCCGAACCGGACTGGGCGCTGGTGTTCGACCGGCCTGGCGGTGGGCTCGAAGCCGCGCGGGGCGCCACCGGGTACGAAGGGCTCATCCCGGTTCCGGACAAGCTCACGATGCTGGGAGCCGCGCGGGACGAGCTGTTCCCGCCCGGCAAGGGGCCCGAGCAGCTGACGTCGACCTACACGAGCGTGCCGGGGACCGGCCGGAAGGTGTTCGTGGTCAACGCGAACCTGCCGAAGGACGGCTACCACCTCGTCGAGTTCTTCGACTTCAGCCGGTTCGACGCCGACCTGACCGCGCTGCGCTGGAAGCTCGTCCGCATCGCGCTGGGGGTGAGCGTGCTCGGCCTCGGCGTCGCGCTCCTGATCGGGCGCCGGATCCGCCGTCCGATCAAGGCGCTGTCCGCGGCGGCCGACGAACTGGGCGCCGGCGCACTGGACACGCGGGTGCCGGTCAAGGGCCGGGACGAGGTGGCCGCGCTCGCCGCGTCGTTCAACGCGATGGCCGCGCGGCTCGGCGCGTCCATCGACGAACTGCACGCGAAGGACCGCCAGCAGCGGCGGTTCGCCGCCGACGTCGCCCACGACCTGCGGACGCCGCTCGCCTCGATGGTCGCCACCGTCGACACCCTCGACCACGCCGAGCCCGCCACCCGCACCCGCGCCGCCGAGATCCTCGGCACGCAGGTGCGGCGGCTGGCGAAGCTCGTCGAAGACCTCCTCGAGATCGCCCGGTTCGACGCCGGGAAGGCCGACCTGCGGGTGGCGCCGGTCGACCTCGCGGACTTGGCCGCCGACACCGCCGACGGCACCGGCGTCGAGGCCGCCGTGACGGTGGCCGGGGACGTCACCGTCGTCGCCGACCCGCGGCGGGTGCACACCGTGGTGGCGAACCTGCTGAGCAACGCCGTCCGGCACGGCGCCCCGCCGGTCACGATCGCCCTCGACGGCACCGGCGACGACGTCGTCCTGCGCGTCGCCGACTCCGGCCCGGGGGTCCCGGAAGACCTGCTGCCGATCCTGTTCGACCGGTTCACCCGCGGCGACCACGCGCGTCAGGCGACCGAGGGCAGCGGGCTGGGCCTGGCGATCGCGCGGGAGAACGTGCTGGCGCACGGCGGCTCGCTCTCGGTGCACAACGACGGCGGGGCCGTGTTCACCGTGCGGCTTCCCCGCGGCGCCGGGGACGCCTGAGCGGCGATCAGCTCGCGCGGGCGCTGCGCGTCGAAGTACGGCAGTGGCAGCTGAGCCAGCAGCGCCGCGGCGACGAGCAGCGGCAGCGGGCGCAGGGCCGGGCTCAGCCACAGCACCACGGCGAAGTTGGTGACCAACAGGAATCCCCAGCGCGCCCAGTCCCAGCCGGCGAAGGCGAGCAGCGCCGGCGCCGCGACCGCCGCGACGGCGAGTGCGTCGAGGCGTTGCAGCACCGCGCCGAACACGACCACGGCGAAGACCGGGGCCAGGCCCAGCAGGACGCCGGTGATCGAATACAGCTGCCAGCTCTGGCTCTGGGTGCGTTCGAACAGGGCCAGCGCGTCGGCTCGCGGGGTGAAGTCCGCGGTCGCCAGCGCGGTTCCGAGCCGCTCGACCGCGCCCGCGCTCGACGCCGGGAGCGCGAGCACGGCGAGCTCCGCCGCGACCGGTGCCGCGAGCAGCATCGCCGTGCTCCGCGGCGAGGACCGCCGCAGCAGCACGATCGCGAAGACGGGGAGGACGGTGAGCGCCGCGATCTCGTGGGTGAACACCGCGGCCGTCATCAATCCCGACGCCACCGCCGGGCGGCGCGGCAGCTGCCACAGGGCGGCGAACAGGAGCAGATAGAGGACCTGGTCGAGGTAGCCGGCCTCGTGGAAGAGGAAACCGCCCGTGGGCAGCAGCAGCCAGCCGGTGACCAGCAGCTTCCGGCCCGGCTGCCGGGCGCGGACGAACGCTGTGGTCAGCACCGCCAGCACCGCGGCGAGGACGGCGAACGCGGCGGCCGCGAACACCCAGTACGCGTAACCGGTCGCGAGGGCGAGCGGGTGGAGCAGGGTGCCGACGAGGAACCGGCGGTGGAAGCCGTCGGTCAGCGAGACGGTTTCGAGCGTCACGGCCCAGTCACCCGGCAGGCGGAACCCGCGGTAGGCGGCGAGGAGGAGGGCCGCCGCGAAGAGCGCGTTGAGCCCGCGGGACGTGGTGGTGCGGTCGAGGGTGCTGGTCACGCCCGTCAAGCTAGGAACGGGATGTGCGCGTTCGGTGACCGTTGCTCAGCGGTTCCGCTCCGGTTCCGTACGTCGTGCTTTTGCGCTTGCTTGCTGTAAAGTTTCAGCCATGACGCGTCGCCTTGCCGAAGTTGCCCGTCAGGTCGGGGTCAGTGAAGCCACGGTCAGCCGGGTGCTCAACGGGCGGTCCGGGGTTTCCGCCAGTACCCGGGCCGCCGTGCTCACCGCGCTGGACGTGATGGGGTACGAGCGGCCGACGCAGCTGCGGGGCGAGCGGGCTCGGCTGGTCGGGCTGGTGCTGCCGGAGCTGCAGAACCCGATCTTTCCGGCGTTGGCCGAGATCATGGGGAACGCGCTCGCTCAGCAGGGGTTCACGCCGGTGCTCTGCACGCGGACCGCGGGCGGGGTGTCGGAGGCGGAGTACGTCGAGCTGCTGCTGCAGCAGCAGGTTTCGGGGGTGGTGTTCGCCGGCGGGCTGTACGCGCAGGCGGACGCGGTCCATTCGCACTACCACCATCTCGTCGAGCGGCGGTTGCCGACGGTGCTGATCAACGCGGCGGTCGACCACCTCGGGCTGCCCCAGGTGTCGTGCGACGACGCGGTGGCCGTCGAGCAGGTGGTGGGACACCTGAGCTCGCTGGGGCACGAGAAGATCGGGCTTGTTCTGGGGCCGTCGGATCACGTGCCGTCGCAGCGCAAGCTCGAGGCGTTCCGGTCGTACGCGGCGAAGCTCGGCCTGCCGGTGCTGGACGAGCTCGTCGAGCACGGGATGTTCTCGATCGAGGGCGGCCACGCGGCGGCGGCCCGGTTGTACCCGCGAGGGGCGACGGCGGTGCTGTGCGCGAGTGACCTGCTCGCGCTGGGTGCGGTGCGGGCGGCGCGAAGGCAGGGGCTGTCGGTGCCGGAGGACATCTCGGTGGTCGGCTACGACGACTCGGCGTTGATGAACTGCACCGATCCGCCGTTGACGACGACCCGGCAGCCGATCGAGGCGATGGGGCGGGCGGTGGTGGAGTTGCTGGTCAAGCGGATCAATGGGGGTGAGGTGGCGGCCGAGGAGCTGCTGTTCGCCCCGGAACTGGTGGTCCGCGGGTCGACCGCCCGCCGCACCGCCTGACCCCGCGAACCGGCAAGCGCGACGGCTCCCGAGCCGTCGCGCTTTTTCGCGCGCCCAGAACGCCGGCTCGCCCGTGCACCGACCCTCCAAGTACGCGAACCGACCCTCCAGGTACGCGAGCTGACCCTTCGAGGACGTGAGCTGGCCGTTGCGGTTACAGCCTGTTCGTAACTTGCAGATTCTCGTCGGCTTATTGCGCTGATCTGGTCCGGCACTTTATGGTGACCGCAATCACGTGACAGCCGTCGCGACCCCGAGAAGAGGCTTGAGATGAGCAGTCCCTGGTCCAGAACCGCCGCTCGCCGGACGCTGTGCCTGCTGGCCGCAGGCGGCCTCGCCCTGACCGTCGCCGCCTGCGGTGACGGGGATACCGCCACCCCGGCCGGCGGCAAGGTGAAGATCACCGTTACCGGGCAGCCGCCGACCAGTCAGCCGTTCGAGCGCAGCGTCTTCGATGCCGATGTCAAGGAGTTCGAGGCTTCCCACCCGAACGTCGACATCGAGCCGCACGAAGGGTTCATGGATCCGAAGACCTTCTCCGCGAAACTCGCCGGGGGGCAGCTCGAAGACGTCTACTACGTCTACTTCACCGATCCGGCTCAGATCATCGCGCGGCACCAGGCCGCCGACATCACCGAAGCCGCGAAGAGCGTGCCGCACGTCAACGACATCAAGCCGGAGCTCCTCGACAACTTCCGTGATGCGAACGGCAAGCTCTACGGCCTGCCCACCATGAACTACACCATGGGACTGCTCTACAGCCGCCCGCTGTTCCAGAAGGCCGGGCTCGATCCCGACAAGCCGCCGCAGACCTGGGACGAAGTCCGCGAAGCCGCGAAGAAGATCTCCGCGCTGGGCAACGGTGTCGTCGGGTATGCCGACTACAGCAAGAACAACCAGGGCGGCTGGCACCTCACCGGGTGGCTGTACTCCATGGGCGGGGACATCGCCCGCAAGGACGGCGACAAGTGGGTTGCCGACTTCGCCAACGAGAAGGGCAAGCAGGCCCTGCAGTACCTGCACGACATGCGCTGGACCGACAACTCCATGGGCGCCAAGCAGCTCCTCGAAGCCCAGGACGTCCAGCGGATGATGGGCGCCGGCCAGCTCGGCATGTACATGGCCGCCCCGGACAACGTTCCCGTGCTCGTCAAGCAGTTCAACGGCAAGTACGAGGACTACGGCATCGCCGGCATGCCCGGCGGGCAGGGCACCCTGCTCGGCGGTGAGGGGTACATGATCAACCCGAAGGCCTCCCCGGAGAAGGTCAAGGCCGGCCTCGAGTGGATCCAGTGGAAGTACCTCAACCCCGACCGCTTCGAGAAGCACATCCAGCAGTACGTCGACGGCAAGCAGCCGGTCGGGCTGCCCGCCGAGCCGACGCCGGACGTCTGGACCGGTGCCGTCCGCGAACAGCAGCTGGCGCTGAAGGCCAAGTACGCCAACGTGCCCGCGAAGAACTTTCAGTCCTATGTGGATACCACCAGCCGGATCAAGGGCAGCATCGAGCCGCCGAACGCGCAGCAGATCTACGCCGCGCTCGACAGTGTCATGCAGGCTGTCCTGACCGACCAGAACGCCAACCTCGACCAGCAGCTGTCCTCCGCCGCGTCGAAGGTCAACAGTGTCCTCGCCCAGGTCAAGTAGCCTGCTCGCCTGGCCCGCGGCGAAACCGTCGCGGGCCGGGCGCCCGGCCGCCACCCGGGCGGGCACCAGGGCCCGCCGCAAGCTCAAGGAGAACCTCACCGCGTACGGCCTCCTCTGCGCCGCGCTCGTGGTGTTCGCCCTCTTCTCCTGGTACCCGATCGTGCGCGGTGTCCTGCTGAGCTTCCAGCAGGTCGACTTCGTCAACGCGCCGACGTGGGTCGGGTTCGGCAACTTCACGAAGCTGTTCGACGACCCGCTCTTCGGCGTCGCCTGGCGCAACACGCTGCTGTTCACCGGGCTCGCGCTGGTCTTCGGCTTCGCCGTCCCGTTCCTCACCGCCGTGCTGCTGAACGAACTGCGGCACGCCAAGGCGTTCTTCCGGCTCGCCGTCTACCTGCCGGTGATGCTGCCGCCCGTGGTCACCGCGCTGATGTGGAAGTGGTTCTACGACCCCGGCCCCGGGCTGTTCAACTCCGCGCTCGGCGCGGTCGGCCTCCCCGGCGGCCAGTGGCTGGATTCCAGCACGACGGCGATGCTGTCCCTGGTGTTCGTCTCGACGTGGGCCAACATGGGCAGCACCACGCTCATCTACCTGGCCGCGCTCGGCACCATCCCCGGCGAGCTCTACGAAGCCGCGGAGCTCGACGGCGCCGGGCTGTGGAAACGCCTGCGGCACGTGACTTTCCCGCAGACCCGGTTCGTCCTGCTGGTGCTCCTGCTGCTGCAGGTCGTCGCGACCATGCAGGTGTTCACCGAGCCGTACGTGATGACCGGCGGCGGCCCGGACGACTCCACGGTGACCGTGCTCCTGCTGCTCTACCGCTACGCCTTCGTCTACAACGACTTCGGCTCGGCGAGCGCGATGAGCCTGCTGCTGTTCGTGGCGCTCGGCGTGTTTTCGGCGTGGTACGTCCGGCTGACGCGGAAGGCGGACCAGTCATGAGAACGCTCGTCTCCCCCGGCGCGCTGCGCAGCCCGCGCGGCAAGGTCGTCTACGGCGTCGTCTTCGCCGGCACCCTCGCCGTCTTCGTCCTGGCCTTCATGTTCCCGCTCTACTGGGTCGTGACCGGCGCGATGAAGTCGCCGCAGGAACTGGCGCAGACGCCGGCGACGCTCGTCCCGCACGAGTGGCACCCGGAAACCTTCGCCGACGCCTGGGACCAGCTCAGCCTCGGCAAGTACTTCCTCAACACGCTCATCGTCGCCGGCGGCGCCTGGCTGGCGCAGCTGGCCATCGACGTCCCGGCCGCGTTCGCGCTGTCGAAGCTGCGGCCGAAGTTCGGCAACGTCGTGCTCGGCCTGATGCTGGCCACGCTGATGCTGCCGGCCACCGCGTTGCTGGTGCCGACGTACGTGACGGTGACGGACCTGCCGCTGCTGCACCTCAACCTGATCAACTCACCGGCCGCGGTCTGGCTGCCCGCGGCGGCGAACGCGTTCAACATCTACCTGCTGAAACGGTTCTTCGACCAGATCCCGGACGAGCTCATCGAAGCGGCGCGCATCGACGGCGCCGGGCCGGTGCGCACGCTCTGGCGGATCATCCTGCCGATCTCGCGGCCGATCCTGGCCGTGGTGTCGATCCTCGCGGTGGTCGCCGCGTGGAAGGACTTCATCTGGCCGCTGCTGGTGTTCCCGGACACCGAAAAGCAGACGCTCTCGGTGATGCTGCAGCGGGTGGCGATCGACATGCCGCTCAACGTGCTCGTCGCCGGGATGGTGCTGGCCAGCCTGCCGGTGGTGGCGCTGTTCCTGGCCTTCCAGCGGCAGATCCTCGCCGGGCTGACCGCCGGCAGCATCAAGGGCTGACCTTTCCCGAAAACGACCAGGAGGGGCACTTTCGTGACCGACAAGACCGGCTGGTGGCGGAGCGCGGCGATCTACCAGGTGTACATCCGCAGCTTCGCGGACGGCAACGGCGACGGCGTCGGCGACCTCGCCGGCGTCCGCTCCCGGCTGGACCACCTGGCCGACCTGGGGATCGACGCGATCTGGTTCACGCCGTGGTACCCGTCCCCGATGGACGACGGCGGCTACGACGTCGCCGACTTCCGCGACATCGAGCCGTTGTTCGGCACCCTCGCCGAGGCGGAGGCGCTGATCGCCGAAGCCCACGCGCGGAACATCCGGGTGATCATCGACATCGTGCCCAACCACTGCTCCGACGAGCACCGCTGGTTCCAGGCCGCCCTCGAAGCGGGCCCGGGTTCGCCGGAGCGGCAGCGGTTCTGGTTCCGGCCCGGCCGCGGCCCGGACGGCAGCGAGCCGCCGAACAACTGGAAGTCCCGCTTCGGCGGGTCCGCCTGGACGCGGGTGCCGGACGGCGAGTGGTACCTGCACCTCTACAGCTCCCGCCAGCCCGACTTCAACTGGGACAACCCGGAAATCCGCACGGAGTTCGAGGACGTGCTGCGGTTCTGGTTCGACCGCGGGGTGGACGGCTTCCGCATCGACGTCGCCGACGGCCTGGTCAAGGACCCGCACCTGCCCGACGTCGACGACGACGACGAGACGCCGTTCTCCGACCAGGAGGGGCTGCACGAGATCTACCGCTCGTGGCGCAAGATCGCCGACAGCTACGGCGGCGAGCGCGTGCTGGTCGGCGAGATGTGGCTGCCGGACATGTCCCGTGCGGCGCGCTACCTGCGCCGTGACGAGCTGCACTCGGCGTTCAACTTCGACTTCCTGGTCTGCCCGTGGGATGCCGCGCGCTTCCGGGACGTCATCACGCGCACGCTGCGCGCGCACGACGAGGTCGGCGCCCCGGCGGCGTGGGTGCTGTCGAACCACGACGTCACCCGGCACGTCACGCGCTACGGGCGGCAGTCGGACACCGGCTTCAGCTTCGCGAACCGGCTGCACGAACTGCCGGTCGACCTCGAGCTGGGCACCCGGCGGGCGCGGGCGGCGGCGCTGCTGACGCTGGCACTGCCGGGCGGGCTGTACGTCTACCAGGGCGAGGAGCTGGGGCTGTGGGAGGTCCTGGACATCCCCGACGAGCTGCGGCAGGACCCGGTCTTCGCGCGCACCCGCGGCACCGACCCGGGCCGCGACGGCTGCCGCGTGCCGATCCCGTGGTCCGGGGCCGAGCCGCCGTTCGGGTTCGGTTCCGGCGGCGCCTGGCTGCCGCAGCCTGACTCCTGGCGCGACCACACGGCGGAGGCGGAATCGGCGGATCCGGCGTCGATGCTGTCGCTGTACCGAGACGGCCTGCGGCTGCGGCGATCCCTTCCCGGCGGCCCGCTCGAATGGCTGTCGCTGGGAGACGGCGTGCTGGCGTTCCGGACGGGGTTCACGTTCGCGTTGAACTTCTCGTCCTCGCCGGTCCCGCTTCCGCCCGGCGAGGTGCTGCTGGCCAGCGGGCCGGTCGACGGCGAGCTGCCGACCGACACGGCGGTGTGGCTGCGCTCCTGAAGCCGCCCCGGAGGCCGTCGCCGGCCCGGCGGCGGCCTCCGGAATCCGCTTGCCCGTGCCGCGGACATCGGGGAAGGTCGGGCGATGTCCTTGGTCGTCCCCGACGAGAGCTACCACGAGTCGTTCCTCGCCGCCCTGCACGAGTTCCAGCAAGCGGGTGAGGTCCCGGAGATCCGGCTCGGCGACGTCGCCGAGCCGGCGGCGTTCCGGGACTGGCTCGAGCACCTGCGCTGGGCCGGCCTGCTGGGCACGGCCCCGACCGTGCGGGACCGGACGCCCCACCGCATCTACTGGTGGGTCGAGGACGGGCAGTTCCTGGGCCGCGCCCGGCTCAACCTCCGCCTCACCCCGGAGCTGACCGAGTTCGGCGGCCACATCGGCTACGACATCCGCCCCACCGCGCGCGGCCGGGGCCACGCGACAGCGTTGCTGCGGGCCGTCCTGGACACCGCCCACGAGGCGGGCCTGGAGCGCGCGCTGCTGACCTGCGCCCCGGACAACCACGCCTCGCGGCGCGTGATCGAACGCAACGGCGGCGTGCTCGCCGACACCAGCCGGGCGGGGCGGCTGCGCTACTGGTGCGCTACTTCGTGAGCTGCAGGACGTCGACACCCCGGGTGTTGTCGGCCACGTAGACGTACTTCCCGTGCCAGTACGGCGCCCACGCGCTCGCGTCGCCCGGGCGGTAGTAGGCGATCTGCCGCGGGTTCGTCGGGTCGCTGACGTCGAGGAACCGCGTGCCCTGCGCGTAGAACGACTGCACCAGGATCTTGCCGCGGACGTCGAAGTAGTGCGCGGAGCAGTCGTCGGACGCCGGGTCGCTGCCCTCCTGGCCGTTGACGCCCCAGGTGCCGACGCTCTGCAGGCGGAACGGCTTTTCCGGCGTCGAGCGCCAGCCTTCGCCGTGGTAGGAGCCGGCCAGCGATGAGATCGTCAGGACGCCGTCGCCCGCGCAGCCGTCGACGAAGTTCTCCTCCGTCGCGTAGATCAGGTCCTGGCCGCGCCAGGCGCCGTCGCCGACGCGGTGGCCGGCCGGGTGGAAGCTGTTGTGCATGAACCGCGACGGGGCCGCGGTCTCGGCGATGCCGCCGCCGGCGTACGGGACCGGTTCGTGCGCGGTCGCGCGGCGGATCTTGTTCGTGAGCGGGTCGCGGTGGATCCCGGACGTCCAGTAGCCGCGGACACCGCCGCGGCCGGACACCCAGGCCACGCCGTTGTCGTCCACCTGGACGTCGTGCACGTAGTCGGTCTTGCCGTCGTTGCGGGCCAGCTCGATCGGCTGCGGGTTCACCTTCGGGTGCTTCGGGTCGCGGACGTCGGTGACCCAGATCGGGCGGCCGCCCCAGTCGGCCGGCTGGTCGTCGGCCTTCGCCGGGCCCCCGGTCCACAGGTACCGGCAACCGTCGACGCAGCTGGTGGTGTGGCCGGCCGGCACCTTCACGTAGCTGAGGATGGCCGGGGCCTCGGGCTTCGAGACGTCGACGACGTAGATGCCGGACTCGCCGGTGTGCGTGGTGCCGCCGTAGGCCCGCGGGTCGCGGGAGAGGAACACCAGCTTGCGGTCCTGGTCGACCTCGGTGTCCTCGGTTTCCCACAGCCCGGGCAGGCTGACCTGCCCGACGAGCTTGGGCGCGGCCGGGTTCTTCGTCAGGTCGTAGACCTTCAGCCCGAACTCGCCGGACACGACCATGACGTCGCGCCGGCCGTAGTCGAGGAAGTTGATCGAGATGGCGCCGGCGGCGTCGGGGACGTTGCCGACGGCCTTGACGTTCTTGATCGCGCCCGGGTCGCCCGGTGTCCGGGCGGCGGGGGTGGCGGGTTTGTCGTCCTCGCCGCAGGCGGCGGCCGGGAGCCCGGTCGCGACCAGCGTGGCGCTGACGGTGACGGCGGCGAAGCACGACCGCAACCAGGTGCGCACGCGAAACCTCCCAGAACGCTCCGAGCGTGACCTCCCGAACGGTACGACGGAGATCAACCGGACACAACCGTCTTTCGTTGCCTTCCGACTGATAAGACTTGCTCATGCGCTTGCTCGTCCTGCTCGCCGCCTCGGTCCTCGCCGTCACCGGCTGTTCCGGCGCCGATCCCGCCCGGCCCGGCGTGCTGTCCGTCGGCATCCGGGAGCCGGCGACGCTCCTGCCGGCCGACCTCGACGACCAGGCGGGCCGGCTGGTGACCAGCGCGTTGTGGACCCCGCTCGCCGACTACGACGCGGCGTCGGGCAAGGTCACCCCGCGCGCGGCGGCCTCGATCGAGAGCGCCGACCGGGTGCACTGGACGGTCAAGCTGCGGCCGGCGACGTTCCACGACGGCACCCCGGTCACCGCGCAGTCCTATGTGGACACCTGGCGGGCGATCGCCGCGGCGCAGTGGGTCTCGACGCCGGTGTTGACCAAGCTGCTGCGGGCCCGCGAGATCACGGCGACGGCCCCGGACACGATCGCGCTGACCCTCGACCGCCCGTCCGGCCAGGTGCCCGCGCTGCTGTCGGCGCCGGGCCTGGTCCCGCTGCCGGCGTCGGTGCTCGCCTCCCACGACTGGGACGGCTTCGCCAAGGCGCCGGTCGGCAACGGCCCGTACCGCCTCGACGGCGGCTGGCACCCCGGTTCGGGCGGCACCTTGAAGCGCGTCGGCGCCGGGAAGGCCGAGGAGATCGAGCTGCGGGTCGGCGAGCCGGCGGCCCAGTACGAGGCGGTGAAGGCGGGCACCCTCGACCTCGCGACCGAGGTCCCCGGCGCCCAGCACGAGGCGATGCACGGCGACTTCGCCGACCGCCACACGACGTGGGCCCTCCCGGAGGCGGGCTACCTGGCGTTCCCGGTGACGAACCCGCGCTTCGCCGACCCGACGGTCCGCCACGGTTTCGCGCTCGGCGTCGACCGCGCGGCGCTGGAGGCGGGCCCGCTGGCACACCAGGTCGACCCGGCCAAGGCCCTCCTGCCCCCGGCGGACGCCCCGGGCGAGCGGACGGGCACCTGCCGCCCCTGCAGCTTCGACGCGGCGGCGGGCAAGGCCCTCCTGAAGCAGGCGGCGTTCCCGGGCGGCGCGACCGTCTACTTCGGACCAGGCGCGGAGACGTGGACGCGGACCCTGGTGGTCGGGCTGCACAAGGCCCTGGACGTTTCCGTGACGGCCCAGGCCCGTCCGAACACCGGACAGCTGGATGGACCCTCCACAGTGGATGTAAAGCCGGCCAGCCCGAGCCCGTACGAGCTGCTGTCTCTCCTGGCTTCGGAGTCGGGCTACACCGACGAGGTATTCCGCCAGAACCTGGCCTTGGCCGACGCGGCGGCCACCCCGGAGGAGGCGGGCGAGCTGTACCGCCTGGCGGAGAACCAGCTGCTGCGCGACCTCCCGGTGGCCCCGTTGTGGTCCGGGCACGGTCACGCCGTGTGGGGCGCGCGCGTCCACGACGTCACGACGACGCCGTTCACCGGGCCGGTGCTGGCCGGGATCGGTGTGGCGTGACCTGGGAGCCCGCGTCACGCTCCAGCCCGGGTCGATCGCATCATGGAACTCATTCAATCAGCAATTGTCACGAAGGTCCGAGGGAATATTCTCAGTTCTTTCGAGCGGGCCAGATAACCTTCATGCGAGAGCTGAGAACTGAAGCCGTGCGCCAACTCACTCGACATTTCAGCAGTACTCAGCTGACGTAACGTGCGCCACCGATTTCTGATTTCGGCAAACAAGGCATTTCGACGTGTCGACACAGTCGCACCCGGGCGCTCCGCCAACCGCATCAGGAGCAAGAGCCCTCGATAGGGAGCATAGATTTCGGGATCTTGGAGCCATGGTATTTCCTGCAAGATCTCCGGACACGAGATCAAGGTGGACATCAAAGCGTACGCATCAAGGGCATGACGCGGCAATAGTTCAATGAGGACACACGCCTCCTCCTGATCGAATCCCAGCGCGAACTGTTTTAGGAGCGACGCCGCAAGATCGGGAACCCGAAGATCGAAAACCTCGATACCCTCAGAGGCTCCAGCGATTCGCTGGGGGAGAATGAATGAACTCGCCATCGTACCGATCTCTGAAATCGACACCCGGCCAGCAAGAACAGCAAGAAGGCTGGTTTCGACCGAGGCAAACTCGCTCACGTGCCGCAATAATGCGTTCCGCAAATCAACACTGGAAGCAAGGTCTGGATACATTCGTGCAGAATCCAGGTCGAGTTGCGCTTTTGACCGATACGTCAGAGGGCGCAACCGATCCACCAATGCGATCGCCGAAGGGTTCACCTGCGGGATCCTCACCTCAAAAAACCTGGTGTTTACATGGAGCTCACTTCCAGCTTTGATGAATTCAGCAAGTAGGCTCTCATTTCTAAGCAGAGCGTACTTGATCTCTCGTTGTACTTCATAGCCGATTTTCTCACCCGCCTGAATGGTAAGACTTCCAGCCTTCAGAACAAGAAGAGAAAGAACGGATTCCCAGCCGCCCGGGTCTAAGCCGGCCTTCCACAACGCCAATTGAGAACTCCACTGACGAAGACTGTCGCCCGTCGGCCACAATTCAACAATGGGCACGTCACCGGCTGGCTCGACAAGGACCCGAAGTAGCGTCAGATTCGCCGAGTAGGTGGCCAGTTCTCGAACCCTGTCTACCGGCGAGGGCTCATACTTGGCGAATTTATCCGTGCCATGACGCCTGCGGAAGCAGGTGATCAGAGTCTGCAAGACTTGTGTTACTTGCCGGCGTTCATCAACGTCCACTGTATCAAAAATATCTCTTATGAAGCGCAGAATCGGCGTGCGCTCTGCAATGCATTGATGCGACAGAACCGCAAGCAGCAGATCGTCGTCGGGCTCCCGCAGGCCGCGTCGAGATATCGAGCTCGTGGCAGTATCGCGAAGAATCTCCACTATCTCCCTGGCGGTCAAATATTCACCGAAGGTGGCATGCAAGAACTCGTAGGTGTGCTGCTTACTACGGTCACCCACCGAGCTCTGGGCTGTATGGATGAAGAAAAATTGACCGACAAGCACACGACCCGCATCAGCAGGACGAAGGGGATGACCGGTCGTCGGGCTGAGCACCGCGAGATCCTCACCCAACTCGATATCGGTGATATGTTGACGTCCTCGGTTGAACATACCAAGAGCCGCTACGGATAAACGATGAATCTGCCCTCTGACAAAGGCAGCCAATTCCTCTTTTCCCAGGTACGCAGATTTGCTGGCTTCACGCTCGGCGAACTTGTCGATCAGCCGTTGATACAGGGCCGTCTGCGACAGACCCCGATCTATAGGAGGCACGTCACTGTCTGCCGAGTACAACGCAATCATCAAAAGCAACAGGGGCTGCCGAGCCAACTCGACCGCATGAGCAGATTGCGCAGTCAACTCCCTCATCATGCCGCGGGCGATTGCATCCCCATTCGCCCTATTCCAAACAAGCCTCCACCGTTCGATCTGCGCGTCCGTGAACTCTTCAAGCTTGACGACGGCGACGCCGTTCGGGATTTCGACCTGGTCGACAACAACCGTTCGCGACGTGACCATGACAGCCACCGGTTTGCCCTGCGCCAATTCCAGTCGCTGGAATTCAGCGACCTCGTGCAGGAAAGACCTCCGGCTGATGTTACTGGCCTGCAGGAGCTCGTCGAGCCCGTCAAGCAGCACGACTCGCACGGTTTCGCAACTCTGTTCCGTCAGAGCTTCCCATCCCACGCGTTCGTGCGTGACCAGATCCAGCCCCTGCTGAATCTGACGGTAGATTGGCGCATCCGCTGTCACGTGGCGCAGCGGAACGTGCACCGTGGTGAACGAATCACCCGGCAGGCGAGCAGCGAGCACTTTGCTCAACATACTCTTACCCGCACCGGGATGACCCAAGAGGAGGATGGGCAGACGCCTCGACTCCGGCGACAGGAAGTGAGCCACCAGACGGATGTCAAGGTCGTCGTGAACCTCCCGCTCTTCCCACCATGACTCCCCGGAAACAGGCATGCCCGGTGCAAATCTAGCGATACGGTATCTTGGCTCCAGGTAGATGTCCCGAATTGGGGGAAAAACTATGCCGCCACCGGACAGCACCTCACTGGTGTCAACCGGAAGGATCGGCGAATCCAAATTCGAAATCGCGGCCCGTCTGACGACATCGACCAGAATCCGACAGCGTTCATCGACAAGCCCTGTTGCCGCGGTCAGGATCGACTGCAATCTGGAGAGTGCACGCGACTGTTCACTCAGAGCCTCACGGAACTCCACCTGAAGGCTATCCACCTTCACCTGAGTGGCGCCGTGTTCCCCAACCAGTGACCACACAAAAAAATCAGGCACCTTCGCCGCTAGTTCATAGTAGCGCGACTCATATCTCCGACGAGCAGTCTCGGTCAGCGAATCGAGGTTCAACTTGATGGACCCGCCCGTATTGAGCCGCTCGCAGAAGTCATAGATACGTGCTGCCGTGCCTCCTTGCCAGGAAGCCACTTCAACGAGATTCTCATGGAAGCTTTTACTGGCCGAAGGAATGGGAACTTCCATACCAAGCAGAGCGTCCACCAAATTGACGCACTTCGCCGATAGGTCGTCATCCAGAAGTTCGGACTGCGCCTGCGAACTCGCCTTCAAAGGTTGGAAGTACGTTTTGTCGACTCGTTCACGGAATACTTCCATCAACGAGCTGATGACGAGAACCGTGTGCGCCGCAGCAATGAGGTCCGCACGCTCGGTGCCCCGCGCCCGGAAACGGCGACCAGCCACCACGTCCAACAAACTTCGGATCAACATCGTTGCTTCATTTTTTTGATCGACCCACCCCCACAGAGCCGCCACGGCCAGCAGCGGCCCTGCAACGGGCGCCCCCAAAGCCACCGCGCCACTGGCGATGATCGCGCCACCCAGCAATTTATCGATCTTCGCCAGAGTGGCGTGTTCGTGATGCCCGAGGATCCCCAGAGCACCACGAAACGTCATGGCCGGAATCAGGGGCATCTGCCCTCCCGAGCTGTCGACAAGATCATAGATTGTACAACATACGCAAATTCGCCGGGTCGGTGCAATCGCCCCGGGAGCCCGATCTTTCTACTTCATCGAGGTGGACGGGAAGGGCGCCGCACCGGCGCGCGAACAAGCGGCGGCTCCTCAGACGGCGGCGTACCCGGCCAGGGTCTCGATGAACGCCGTGGTCAGCGGGTCCGGAGCCGCGCGGGTGTAGGCGGCCAGGACCCGGCGGACCGGCACCGCCGGCCGCAGCACCCGGCCGTCGAACCGAGCCGGGAGGACGTTCGCCGGGACCAGGGCCGGGCCGAGGCCCGCGGCGGCGAGGATCGGCGCGGCCGCCGTCTGCTCGGTGCGGACCGCCGCGCGGGGCCGGAAGCCCGCCGCCGCGCACGCCGCGTCGACCAGCTCGGCCAGGCCGTTGCCGGGGGCGTAGTGGACCCACGCGCAGTCCGCCAGCGTCGCCAGGTCGACCACGCCGGTCGCGTCGTCCTCCGAAGCGCCGTCCGACGGGAGCACGACGACGAACTCCTCGGTGCCCAGCTCCCGCACCGGCCCGGCCCAGTCGCCGGGGCGCGGGCCGAGCGCGACGTCGGCCTCGCCCGCGGCCATCGCCTCGCGCAGCTCGTCGGCGTGCCGGAACTCGATGAGCCGGACGTCGACCTCGGGCCGGTCGCGCCGCCACACGCGCAACGCGGGCGGCAGCACGCCGAGGCTCATCGAGTAGACGGCCGCGACCTGCAGCTCGCCCGCCGTCGTCCCGGACGCGAGCCGGGCGGCGCAGCGCGCGCGTTCGGCGTCGGCCAGTGCAGCGCGGGCGTGCGGCAGCATCGCCCGGCCCATCGGCGTCAGCCGGACCGCGCGGGGCAGCCGTTCGAGCAGCGGGCCGCCGAGGCTGCGTTCGAGGGCCCGCATCTGGTGCGACAACGCGGGCTGCGTGACGTGCAGCTGCTCGGCGGCGCGGGTGAACGACCCCGTGTCGACCACCGTGACGAGGTACTCCAGCTGCCGAAGACTGGCCATGAACACAGCTTATCGACTTGGTGACAAGCAAGCCTTGGACTTATCGATTAGCCGGACCGAACCTGGAGTCATGGAACGCAAGACAGCACTGGTCGCCGGAGCGAACGGGATCATCGGCCGCACCCTCACCGAACACCTGCGCACGAGCGGCTGGGACGTCACCGGCCTCTCGCGGCGCGGCGGCCCGGGCACGATCGCCGTCGACCTCCTCGACCCGGCCGACACCCGCGCGAAGCTCGCCCCGCTGACCGCGGCGACCCACCTCTTCTACGCCGCCTACCAGGACAAACCGACGTGGGCGGAGCTCGTCCCGCCGAACCTGGCGATGCTGACGAACCTCGTCGAAGCCGCGCCGCCCGGCTTGGAGCACGTCAGCCTGATGCAGGGCTACAAGGTGTACGGCGCGCACCTCGGGCCATTCAAGACTCCGGCCCGCGAGACCGACGCCGGGCACATGCCGCCCGAGTTCAACGTCGACCAGCAGCAGTTCCTCGAACGGCGGGCGGGCTCCTGGACGTGGTCGGCGATCCGGCCGTCGGTGGTCGGCGGCACGGCACTGGGCAACCCGATGAACCTCGCGCTGGTGATCGCGGTGTACGCCTCGATCTCGAAGGAACTCGGGCTCCCCTTGCGTTTCCCGGGCAAGCCGGGCGCGTACGACCGCCTGCTGGAGATGACCGACGCGGGCCTCCTGGCCTCGGCGACGGTCTGGGCGACCGGCCACGAAGGCGCGTTCAACATCGCGAACGGCGACCTGTTCCGCTGGCGCGAGCTGTGGCCGAAACTGGCGGCGTACTTCGGCCTCGAAGTCGCGCCGCCGCTGCGGATGTCGCTGGCGGAGGTGATGGCGGACAAGGGTCCACTGTGGACATCGATGGCGGAACGCCACGGGCTCTCGGCCTCCTACGCGGAGGTTTCGACGTCCTGGGCATTCGCCGACTTCGTGTTCGGCTGGGACTACGACATGTTCGCGGACACGTCGAAGGCGCGGCGGGCCGGGTTCCACGAGTACGTCGAGACGGAGCAGATGTTCTACCGGCTGTTCGACGAGTTCCGGAAAGCGCGGGTGATCCCCTAGCCGCGGCCGATGAACGGCATGGTGGTCGCCGTAACGGTCAAGAACTGGACGTTCGCGTTGAGCGGCAGCCCGGCCATGTACCGCACCGCGTCGGCCACGTGCCGGACGTCGAACGTCGGCTCGGCCACCACCCGGCCGTCCGGCTGGGGGATGCCGGCCGCCATCCGTTCGGTCATCTCGGTGGCCGCGTTGCCGATGTCGATCTGGCCGCAGGCGACGTTCCAGGCGCGGCCGTCCAGGGAGATCGACCGGGTCAGGCCGGTGACCGCGTGCTTGGTCGCGGTGTACGCGACGCTCGCGGGCCGCGGGACGTGCGCCGAGATCGAGCCGTTGTTGATGATCCGGCCGCCGCGGGGGTCCTGGTCCTGCATCAGCCGCACCGCCTGGCGGGCGCAGAGGAACATGCCGGTCAGGTTGACGTCGACGGTCCGCTTCCAGTCCTCGACGGACAGGTCGGCGACCGTCCCGCCCGCGGAAATCCCGGCGTTGTTGACCAGGAGGTCGAGCCGTCCCCAGCGGTCGCGCACGGTTCCGAAGAGGGCTTCGACCGATTCTTCGTCGGACACGTCAGTGGGCACGGCGAGCGCGTTGCCGAAGCCCGACGCGGTTTCCTCCAGCGCCGAAGCGCGCCGGCCGGCCAAGGCGACGCGGTAGCCGTCTTCCAGGAGCGCGCGGGCCACCGCGCGTCCGATGCCCGAACCCGCGCCGGTGACCACCGCCGTCTTCGCCATCGTTCCTCCTAGACTGCCCGCATGGGACTTCGCGAGAGCTTCCAGGCCGGGCTGGCCCGGCAACTCGGCCACCCTAACGGCCTGCGGGGGCGCATCGTCGGCGCGATGCTCAACCGCCGGAACCGGGCGGCGGTCGTGCGGGCGGTCGCCGCGCTGCGGCCCGGCGGCACCGAAACCGCCCTGGACATCGGCTTCGGCGGCGGGCTGGGCCTGTCCCTGCTGCTGCGGGAGGCCGGCGAAGTCCACGGCGTGGACATCTCCGTGACGATGCTCGAGCGCGCCCGCAAGACGTTCCGCCGGGAGATCGCCGCGGGCCGGCTGGTGGTGCACGAAGGCTCGATGACGGCGCTCCCCCTGGCCGCCGCCTCGGTCGACGCGATCGTCTCGACGAACACCATCTACTTCGTCGACGACCTCGACGCCGCCCTCACCGAGGTCGCCCGGGTGCTGCGGCCGGGCGGCCGGTTCGTGCTCGGCATCGGCGATCCGGAGGCGATGAACCGGGCCGAGATGCTGACCCGCAACGGTTTCCGGATCCGTCCCCTGGAGCACGTCGAGGCCGCGCTGGCTCGCGCCGGGCTGGAGGTACGGGCCCACGAGCGGCTCGCCGGCCGCGGGCTCGGCTTCCACCTCCTGGTCACCGGCCGCCCCTGACGGAAACGGCCCGGCGAGCGCGGTGCTCGCCGGGCCGTCCGGTGCGGGGACGTTACCTGGGCTGAACGCCCAGCGCGGCCAGTGCCGGGCCGGCCATGATCACGCCGTTGCCGGTCACCGTGTCGAAGCCCGGGGTGCCGAGGTCGATCGCCGACGACACCAGGGCCGTGCGGATCTGGGCCGGGGTGGCCGTCGGCTTGCCGGACAGCAGCAGGGCTGCGATGGCCGCCGCGTGCGGGGCCGCCGCCGACGTGCCGAAGAACGGCTGGAAGCCGGTCACCGACGTCGCCACGCCGTCCGCCGCGGTGATGTCCGGCTTGCTGCGGACCGTGCCGCCGGTCGAGGACACGTTGCCCGGGGTGATCGCGGTGCCGTCCGCGTTGTAGAACAGGCGGCGCTTGCCGTCGGAGGAGAAGCGCTCCCACTTGCTCGACGCGGTGAACAGGCCGGGGTACGGGCCCGCCGGGTTGGCCGGGTCACCGGTCTCCAGGGGACGGCTGAACGCGCCCGCCGCCGGGGCCGCCGCGACGCTGAACGCGTTGGCCGCGGCCGAGTGGCCGTTCGTGACGCCGTTGGTGCTGAACGCCTTGAGCGAGCCCGAAGCCACGAACCGGCCGCGGATGACGTTCAGCGCGATGAACCGGTCGGCGCCGCTGTACTTGACGACCGCGACCTTGTAGCCCGAGCCGGTGGTCGGCACGCTCGCGATCTCGTACGGGTTCTGCGAGCCGGACTGCGCGTTCTCGCTCGACGCCACGACGCTGCCCGAGGAGTTCAGGATGAACAGGTCGTAGTCGTTGGCGGACTTGCCCCACGGGTCGGACCAGAACAGCGTCACCGGCTTGCCGAGCGAGCCCGCCGAAAGCGCGTCGAAGTTCTGCGTGGTGCTGCTGGGGTCGAAGTCGTGCGGCGTGCCGGTGACGCCGCTGATCTTCGCCGAAGACGCGCGGAAGTCGCCCTCGTAGTAGCCGCTGGTGCCGTCGGTCGCGTTGCCCGAGTTGCCGGCCGAGGAGAAGTAGAGGACGCCGGCCGCGGTCACGTCGTTGACCGCCTGCGCGACCTGCGTGTCCTGGAACGGCGACTCGTCGAAGTAGGAGACGTCGTCGACGATGATCTGGCAGTTGCCGGTGGTGCGCAGCGCGCGGATGTTCGCGGCGAAGCTGGCTTCGCTCGTGAAGGCGGTGGCGAAGCCGAGGGTCGCGTTCGGCGCGAGGTCGTGGATGATCTCGAGCATCGCGGTGCCCTCGTCGCCGCTGCCCTTCTGGCCGGACAGGACGTCCACCGCGGGCAGCTCGCCGGCGCTCTGGGACTTCGCCAGGGAGTCGACGCCGTCGGAGAGCACGCAGACCTTGATGCCGGAGCCGCTGACGCCGTAGGTGGCGCGGGCGGCGTCGGCGCCGTGCGCCTTGTCCCCTTCGGACACCTGCGTCGCGGCGACGGCCGCCTTGACGGCCGCGGGCGCGCCGGCGTCGCGGTTGCCCGGCTCACGCCAGGTCGTGGCCTGCGCGGCGGGCTTCACCTCGACGACGTCGGCACGGCCGGCGATCGTGTCCAGGGCCGACAGCGGCAGGTCGGCGCGGACGGCACCGTCCGGCGAGGCGAAGCGGACGGTGCCGCCGGCCGCCTTGACGGCGTTGGCGACGCCCTGGTCGCGGGAGGAGATGTCGACCGCGACGGTGCCGGCGGAGCTCACGCCGACGCCCGAGCGGTAGTCGGGCAGCTTCGCGGCCAGCGACCGGTCGGCCCGCAACCGCTTCTCGACGACCAGCTGGCTCGATTGCTTGCGCTCCGCGGGGCTCAGGGTCTTCTTGATGCTCTGCAGTGCGCTGATGCCCGCCTCGGTGCGCGCGGCCGCGGCGTCCACGCTGGACGGCTGTGCCGCCGAAACCCCGGTCGTCAGCAGCAGGGTGCCGACCGTCAGCGGAACCGCGTGCGCGGCGACCCGGCTGAATCTCACCATCGATGTCTCCCTGTGGTACTCGGCCACTCGACCGAATGACACCCAACCGGGTGTAATGGGGAGAATCTAAGGAGCGACCGACCCGGATTCCAGCGACCAAAGTCGGGAAGACCCTGGGGTCCACATGCTGGAACGATCAGGGGAACGTGAGAATTGTTTCTCCCCGGCCGTGCGCGGTCTCGATTTCGCGGTGGGCGGCTCCGGCAGGTCGAGGACGCGGAGCACTTCGGGCTCGCCGAACTCGGTGGACGCAACGGCATTCACGGCGCCGGCCTGATCCTTCGAGTCACCTCGAAGCGGGCAAGTCTTCGCAGGCGTCGGCGACCGCGGACGACCCGGTCTTCCGCGGCTCAGCTGCAGCCCGAGCCCGTGGGCCCGCGGCAGCAGCTCGACGAGCCCTTCGTTGCGCGCCAACGTTTCCCGGAGCCGGTCGCGGTCCGTCATGCCGCCATCGTAGGCCCGGCACGGGCCCGCGGACGGAAACTGTCGGTGCCCTGCCGTACCGTCCGCGGCATGGCAGACATCGAGATCCGCCGCGCCACTCCCGCGCAGGCCGGCGCGTTGACGGCCCTGGTGCGGGCTTCCTCGGCCTACCAGGGCGAGTACGCGTCCATTTTGGACGGCTACACGATCACCCCGGCCTACGTCGAAACCAACCCGGCGTTCACCGCCACCGGTGACGGGCTCCTCGGCTTCTACGCACTCGTGGAAGCCGAGCTCGACCTGCTCTTCGTGGCCGACGAGGCGCAGGGGCTCGGCGTCGGCGCCCGCCTGATCGCGCACATGCTGGCCGAAGCCCGCCGGCGGGGGCTGGCGAGCGTGCGCGTCGTCTCGCACCCGCCCGCACTGGCCTTCTACCTGCGGATGGGGGCGCGGCGCACCGGCACGATCCCGGCGAAACCCCCGAAGGTCCGCTGGGAACGGCCGGAGCTCCGCTTCGACGTCCCTACATGTTGATCATGTGCCCGGCGAGGCCGTGGACGGCCTCCTTCACCGCTTCGCCCAGCGTCGGGTGGGCGTGCACGTTGCGGGCCACCTCGTGCACCGTCAGGTCCCACTGCTGGGCCAGCGTCAGCTCCGGCAGCAGCTCCGTCACGTCCGGGCCGATCAGGTGGCCGCCGATCAGCTCGCCGTACTTCGCGTCGCTGATCAGCTTGACGAAGCCGCCCGCGTCGCCGAGGCCCTGGGCCTTGCCGTTGGCCGTGAAGGGGAACTTCGCCACCTGGACGTCGTAGCCCTTCTCGCGGGCCTGCTCCTCCGTCCAGCCGAAGCTGGCGATCTGGGGCTGGCAGTAGGTCGCGCGCGGGATCATCGGGAAGTCGAGTTCCATCGTCTCGGCGCCCGCGATCGTCTCCGCCGCCACCACGCCCATCGACTCCGACGCGTGCGCCAGCATCAGCTTCGCCGTCACGTCGCCGATCGCGAAGATGTGCTCGACGTTCGTGCGGCCGCGGCCGTCCACCGCGATCGCGCCGCGCTCGGTCAGGGCCACGCCCGTCTTCTCCAGGCCGTAGCCTTCGACGCGGGGCTGGAAGCCGATCGCCTGCAGGACCTTGTCCGCGGAAAGGACCTGCTGCCCGTTCTTTTCCGAAGACACCGTCACCTGCACCGAGGAACCGGAGTCGTCGATCGACTCGACGCGGGTCGACGTCAGCACCTTGATGCCCAGCTTGCGGTAGCGGCGCGCGAGTTCCGCCGACACCTCGGCGTCCTCCAGCGGCACCATCCGGTCCAGGAACTCGACGATCGTGACGTCGACGCCGTAGTTGTGCAGCACGTAGGCGAACTCGACGCCGATCGCGCCCGCGCCGGCGATCACGATGCTCGACGGCAGCTCGCTCGACAGGATCTGCTCTTCATACGTCACCACGCGGGAGCTGCGCGAGGTCCCCGGCAGCAGCCGCGTGGTCGCGCCGGTCGCGATGATGCAGTGATCGAACGTCACCTGCGCACCGTTCACCTCGAGGGTGTGGTCGTCGACGAAGGTGCCGTGCCCGTCGAACTCGGTGATCTTGTTCTTCTTCATCAGGAAGTGCACGCCCTTGACGCGCCCGTCGGCGACCTTCCGGCTCCGCTCGTAGGCGGCCGTGTAGTCGACCTTGATCGGACTGTCGGAGGAGATGCCGAAGGCCTTCGCCTCCTGGGTCACCACGTGCGCCAGCTCGGCGTTGCGCAGCAGCGCCTTCGACGGGATGCACCCGACGTTCAGGCAGACGCCACCCCAGTACTTCTCCTCGACCACCGCGGCGCTCAGCCCCAGCTGGGACGCGCGGATCGCCGCGACGTAGCCGCCCACTCCGGCCCCCAGCACGACGACATCAAAGTGTTGTGCACTCATGCCTCGAAACTACCCCTTTGAGCAGGGCCGGGCGGGGTGACCCGGGCCTCACGCACCCCGCTCGGAGCCCCGACGGTTTTCAGGCCGCGACCGGACGCTCCTCGCCGCGGATGCCTTCCAGCAGCGACGTCACCGCGCCCATGATCCGCGCGGTCGCTTCCTCCAGCACCTCGCGGGTGAGCGGGCGGTCGCGCAGGTCCGACAGGTCGACCGGCGGCCCGGCGACCAGCTCGACGGTCTTGCGCGGCAGCACCCGCGGGAACTTCGCCGTCGACGGCAGCAGGTGGTGGGTGCCCCAGTTGGCCACCGGGACCACCGGGGCACCGGTCTCCAGCGCGGCCCGCACGATGCCCGTCTTGCCGCGCATCGGCCAGCCGTCCGGGTCGTTCGAGAACGTGCCTTCCGGGAACACCGCGACGCACTCGCCGGCCCGCACCGACGTGACCAGGTCGCGGTAGGCCTCCGCCGCCGTCGCCGCGCCGCGGTACACCGGGATGTGGCGCCCCGAGCGCATCACGCGGCCGACCACCGGCAGCTTCCACAGGGACGCCTTGGCCAGGTAGCGCGGCACGCGGCCGGCGGCGAGGCAGAACGCCGTCAGCGTCGTCGGGTCGGCGAACGACAGGTGGTTCGACGCCACCAGCACGCCGCCGGTCTTCGGGATGTGGTGCGAGCCGCGCACCCGGAACCGGGTCGTCTGGACCAGGAACTGCCAGACCACCTCGATGGCGAAGCTGTACCAGGCGCCCCGGCCGGCGCGGGCGAAGCGCCGGCCGTAGGCGATCATCTGGCGTCGGGTGAGCAGCTCACCTTCGGTGTCCAGGGCGGTCCAGCGGTCCATAGCTGTCATTCGTAGCCCACGGCCGGCCGGATCGGCCCCTCCCCGCGCCGAACGCGGCGCAGATCACAGGACTAATTTCAGAGCCGCTCGAGCACCACGACGGGGATCTCACGATCCGTCTTCTTGGCGTACTCGTTGTAATCCGGCCAGACGGCGGCGAGCTTCTCCCACAGCTTCGCGCGCTCCTCGCCGGAGGTCGTGCGGGCGCGGGCTTTGAACTTGTCCGCCTTGACCTGCACGCCGACCTCGGGGTGCTCGACGAGGTTGAAGTACCAGCCGGGGTGGTTCGGCGCGCCGCCCTTGGAGGCCACGATCACCGGGTTCCCGTCGACTTCCTGGTAGATCAGGGCGAACTTGCGCTCCTGCCCGGTCTTGCGGCCCTTCGTGGTCAGCACCAGCGTCGGCACGCCGTCCTTCCAGTCGTGGCCGACCTCGCCGTCGGTTTCCTCGTAGCGGCGGACGTGTTCGTCACCGAACAACATGCGTGGTTCCTTTCGCAGTCGGCATCAGTGGCGGGCTCACCACTTGAAGGTTCTCCTTGTTTGCAACACACACGCCCCGGCCGATCTTCCCGCCACATTCACTCGTTCGGGGGAGGTCCCCCGAGCAGCGGCTTCTCGGGACACACCCTCCTCCCAGTAGATTGCACCGACCGAGCACACCGAGACACTCGAGACCGACTCTTGGAGGAGCCAGCCATGAAGGCCCGGCCGCACGTGACACTGGAAGACGTGGCACGCAGCGCGAACGTCTCGCTCGCAACGGCGTCGCGGGTGCTCAACGGCACCGCTTCCGTCCGCGCCGACCTGCGGGAGCGGGTTTCCGCCGCCGCGGCCGAACTGGCCTACGCCCCCAACGCGCACGCCCAGGCGCTCGCCGGCGGCACCCACCGCACGGTCGGCGTGATCTGCCACGACGTCAGCGACCCGTACTTCGCCGCGATCGCGGGCGGGGTGATGCGGGTGGCCACCGACAACGGGCTGCTCGTGATGCTCGCCGGCACGTTCCGCGACCCGGACCGCGAAGTCGCCTACGTCTCGACGTTGCGCGCGCAGCGGGCGGCGGCGATCCTGCTGATCGGTTCGGCGTTCGAGGACCGGGCGTGGGAACGCGCGATGGCCGCCGAGCTGGAGCCCTACCGCCGCGGCGGCGGGCAGGTCGCCGCGGTCAGCCGCCACCGCGGGCTCAAGATCGACACTGTGCAGCCGGACAACAAGGGCGGCGCCGCGGCGCTGGCGAAGGAACTGGTCGGCCTCGGCCACAAGCGGTTCGCCGTGCTGGCCGGGCCGCGGCGGCTGAGCACCGTGATCGACCGGCTGGCCGGCTTCTCCGGCGAGCTCGCCGCGCACGGCATCGAACTGCGCGAAGAGGACGTCGTCGAGGCCGCGTTCAGCCGCGACGGCGGGTACGAGGCCACGAAGCGGCTGCTCGCCGGCCGCCGGCGCAAGCTGCCGACGTGCCTGTTCGCCGTCACCGACGTGATGGCGATCGGCGCGCTGACGGCGTTGCGCGAGGAGGGCCTGTCCGTGCCCGGCGACATCTCGGTGGCCGGCTTCGACGACATCCCGGTGGTCCGCGACCTGGCCCCGGCGCTGACCACGGTCCGGCTGCCGCTGGAGGAACTCGGCGAACGCGCGATGGACCTGGCGATGAAGGGCTCGGCGGGTGCCCGGCCGCGGACGGTCCGGCTGTCCGGCGAGGTCGTCCTGCGCGAAAGCACCGCCCGCCCCAAGCGCTGACCCGGCCAGGGCCTTGTCGAGCTCCGGGACAGGCCCTACCGTGGGTTGAGAAAGCGCTTTCTGACCCTCTCGGAGGTCCACCATGCTCGTGCTCCCGGCCCCCGGCGGCGAGCTGCTGAACTGGTCGCCGTCCGGGCCACGACCCCCGGCACCGCCGGGGACGCCGCCGTCGTCGCGGATCGTCTACGCCGCCGCACACGTCGTCGCGGACGCGCTGGCCGACGAGCCCTACGCCGTGGACTGGGACACCACGCTGGCCTTCCGCGAGCACCTGTGGGCGTGCGGGCTCGGCGTCGCGGAGGCGATGGACACCGCGCAACGCGGGATGGGCCTGGACTGGGCCACGACGCGGCAGCTGGTCACGCGCACCGGCGCGGCCGCGGCCGGGCGCCGCTGGTGCGCCGGGGTGGGCACCGACCAGCTGCCGCCGGGCCCGGCCACCGTCGCGTCCATTGTGGACGCCTGGCGCGAGCAGCTGGACCTGGTCGCCGGCGCGGGCGCGGTCCCGGTGGTGATGGCCAGCCGCGCGCTGGCCGCCGCCGCCGAGAGCCCGGCCGACTACCACGCGGCCTACGGGAAGCTGCTGTCCGGGGCGGACGGGCCGGTGCTGCTGCACTGGCTCGGCGAGCAGTTCGACCCGGCGCTGGCCGGCTACTGGGGCCACGACGACGTCCGCGCCGCCGCCCGCGAGCTCGCCGCGTTGTGCGCCGAACACGCCGGCACGATCGCCGGGGTGAAGGTCTCCGTGCTGGACGCCGAGGTCGAGGTCGAGTTCCGGCGGGCGCTGCCGGCCGGCGTCGCCTGCTACACCGGTGACGACTTCAACTACCCCGAGCTCATCGCCGGGGACACCGAAGGCCACAGCGAAGCCCTGCTCGGCATCTTCGACCCGATCGCCCCCGTCGCCGCGGCGGGGCTACGATGCCTGGACGACGGCGACGAGGCCGGGTTCCGCGCCCGGCTCGACCCGACCGTGCCGCTGGCCCGCGAGATCTTCCGCGCGCCGACCCGGCACTACAAGACCGGCGTCGTCTTCCTGGCCCACCTCAACGGCCACCAGAACCACTTCCGGATGATCGCCGGCAGCGAGTCCGCCCGCACGATCACCCACCTCGCCACACTGCTGCGGCTGGCCGACCAGGCCGGCGTGCTGGCCGACCCGGACCTGGCGCAGGCCCGGATGCGGCCGCTGCTGCAGGCCGCGGGGGTGCTGTGATGGACCCCCGGCTGAGCCTCAACCAGATCACCACGAAGTCCTGGTCGCTGCCCGAGGCGGTGGCCGGCTGCGCCGCGGCGGGCGTCGGCTGGATCGGGCTGTGGCGCGACAAGGTCGCCGAAACCGGCGTCGGCGAAACCGCCCGGCTGCTCGCGGAGCACGGCGTGCGGGTGTCGTCGTTGTGCCGCGGCGGGTTCTTCACCGGCGTGACGCCGGAGGGGTCCCCTGTGGACGGAATCGCGCAGACGCGGGAGGCGATCGACGAAGCCGCCGCCCTCGGCGCGGACGTGCTCGTGCTGGTCGTCGGCGGGATCGCGGGCAACGACCTGCCCGCGTCCCGGCAGCGGGTCGCGGACGCCGTCGGCGAGCTCGCGCCGTACGCCGGGGACCGCGGGGTCCGGCTCGGCCTGGAGCCGCTGCACCCGATGCAGTGCGCGGACCGGTCGGTGCTGTCCACTGTGGACCAGGCGCTGGCGATCGCCGCGGACCACCCCGCCGAGCAGGTCGGCGTGGTCGTGGACGAGTTCCACGTCTGGTGGGACCCGCGGATCGAGGCGTCGATCGCCGCGGCCGCCGGCCGGATCGCCGGCTTCCACGTCTGCGACGTCCTGGTGCCGCTGCCCGACCCGCTGCTCGGGCGTGCCCTGCCCGGCGACGGCCCGATCGACCACCGGCGGCTGCGCGCGGCCGTCGAAGCGGCCGGGTACACCGGGCCGATCGAGGTGGAGGTGTTCAACGCCGGGCTGTGGGCGCGCCCGGGTGCCGAGGTGCTCGCCGAGACCGTTGCGGCATTCGAGCGATACGTGGCCTGATCCGGTCCGCCTGGCGGTATCCTCAGTCCACCAGGTGGACGAGGTGGGCCGATGAAGCCGGAAGACGACGGAACGGTCCGGAGCGTGCTGCGTGCGTTCGACCTGCTCGCCCTCTTCACCGAACACCGCCGGACCTGGGCGGTCAAGGACCTCACCGCGGCCAGCGGCCTGGCGAAGACGACCGTGCTGCGGCTGGTCGCCACCTGCGAACAGCGCGGCCTGCTCTGGACCCGGCCCGACGGGCGGATCACCGTCGGCCCCGGAATGCTGCGGTGGGCGCAGCTGGCGAACACGGCGTGGCAGCTGCCCGAGCCGGTCCGCCAGGTGCTGCGGGAGCTGGCTCGCGAGTGCCGGGAGACGGTGAACCTCTACGTCCGGAGCACGTCGGTGCTGATCTGCGTGGCCCAGCAGGAGGGGCCGCTGGCCATCCGGCACGTCGGGCGCGTCGGGGACGAGCTGCCGCTGGGCTTCGGGGCCGCCGGCCGGGTCCTCGACGGCGGCGAGGGGGCCGCGGTCAGCCACGGCGAGCCCGAGGCCGGCGCGTCCAGCGTCGCCGCGCCGGTGCACGACGGCGACGGCCGGGTGCTGGCGGCCCTGGCGGTCACCGGGCCCAGCAGCCGGTTCGGCCCCGGCGAAACGGCCGCGTTCACCGGCGCCGTCACCGCCGCCGCCGTGCGGATATCGCAGATCGGCCTCGGGACACGGGCGGAATAGGCCACAACCGGCCGGAACCCGGCGGGTCGTTGGTTAGGCTGCCCGGCATGCCGAACCTGCTGGTGGTGGAAGACGACGCGGCGATCGGCAGCGTGCTCGAATCGACCCTGCGGCTGCACGGGCACCAGGTGTGCTGGCGCCGCGACGGGCGGACCGCCCTGCAGTCCGCCGACGCCGGCGATTTCGACCTCGTGCTGCTCGACCTCGGCCTGCCCGACCTCGACGGCGTCGAGGTCTGCCGCCGGCTGCGGACCGCGCTGCCGGCCGCGGTGCTGGTGATCCTGACCGCGCGGCAGGAGGAGATGGACGTCGTCGTCGGCCTCGACGCCGGCGCGGACGACTACCTCACCAAGCCGATCCGGCTGGGCGAGCTGCTGGCCAGGGTGCGGGCGCACCTGCGGCGCGGCGCGCCGGCCGGCGCCCGGCCGCCGGTGACCATCGGCGGGCTGACCGTCGACATCGCCGGCCGCCGCGCCACCCTGGGCGGGCGCGAGGTGGTGCTGCGCGCCAAGGAGTTCGACCTGCTGGCGCGGCTGGCCGAGCAGCCCGGCGTCGCGGTCAGCCGGGAGACGCTGATGTCCGAGGTCTGGGACGCGCACTGGTACGGCTCGACGAAGACCCTGGACGTGCACATCGCGGCGGTGCGCCGCAAGCTGGCCGCGGCCGCCGGGCCCGACGACGAGGTGCCGCGGATCGCCACCCTGCGCGGGCACGGCTACCGGCTGGAGGACCCGGCCCGGTCCGCGGCCGAAGGGTAGCCGTGCGCCGCCGGATCACGTCGCTGACGGTACTGGCCGCCCTGGTCGCGACCATGCTGTTCGCCCTGCCGCTGGGCCTCGCGGTGTGGCAGTACTACCACGACGACGCGAAGGGTGACCTGGAGCGGGCCGCGGACGCCGTCGCGCTCGTCGTGGCGCCGGACCTGAACGCCGGGCGGACACCCGTCCTTCCCCCGCTCGGCGAGGAGGACGACGAGGCCGAGGGCGACGTCGGGGTGTACGCCCCGGACGGGCGGCTGCTCGCCGGACACGGGCCCGCCGTCGCCGGCCCGGTCGAGCTGCAGGCGGCGAAGGCCACGGCGGACGTCGTCATCGGCCTCGAAGGCGACGAGATCGCGCTGGCGGTGCCGGTGGTCAGCGGCGCCCGGGTGACCGGCGTGGTCCGCGCCGCGCTGCCGGAGTCCGTGCTGCCGCTGCGGATCGTGCTCACCTGGCTCGCCATGGTCGGGCTCGCGGGCGCGACGACCGGGGTGAGCTGGCTGCTGGCCCGGCGGTTCACGACCCGGCTGGTCCGGCCGCTGGAAGACCTCGCCGCCGCGGCCGGACGGCTCGGCGACGGCGACTTCACCGCCCGGTCGCCGCGCGCGGGCATCGCCGAGATCGACCGGGTCGGCGAGACCCTGGACGCGACCGCCGCCCGGATCGGCGAGACCCTGGAGCGTGAGCGCGCGTTCTCGGCGGAGGCGTCGCACCAGCTGCGCACGCCGCTGACCGGGCTGCGCCTGCAGCTGGAAGCCGCCCTGGAGACCCCCTCCGCGGACCCGTACGCGGCGATTCGCGCCGGCATCGCCTCCGCCGACCGGCTGGAACGCACCATCGAAGACCTCCTGTCGCTGGGCCGGGAACGCCGGGCCCCGCGCGCCGAGCTGAACCTCGGGGCGCTGCTGGAGGAGGTCCGGCAGGCCGGCGAAGCCCTGCTCAAGCCGCAGGGACGCGCGCTGCGGATCGTCCGGGAGGACCCTCCCCCGGCGCACGTGGCGGCCGCGGCGGTCCGGCAGGTCCTCGGCGTCCTGCTGGACAACGCGGTGACGCACGGCCGCGGCACGGTCACGGTCGTGGCCCGCGACGCCGGCGACGCGCTCGCCATCGACGTCGCCGACGAAGGCCCCGACCTGGGCGAAACGGACCCGTTCGCGACGGCGCCCGCCGGCCACGGCATCGGCCTGCGCCTGGCCCGCGGCCTCGCCGAAGCCGAAGGCGGCCGCCTCCGCCTCAGCCGCCCCGGCCCGCCGACGTTCACCCTCCTCCTCCCGGCCGCCGAACCCCCCGCCCCGGCGTGACGAACCGGGCATCACCCGTGTCTGCAGGGACACGCGTGATGCCCCTGCTCACATCGGGAAGGTGGCTCGGAAGGTCTTGGAGATCGGTTCGAGGCCGGTGCCGAGGTCATCGAGTTCGGCGGGGCTCAGGGCGTGGTAGGGGACCTCGGCGAGGCGGTCGGTCAGGGCTTCGACGCGTTCCTTCGTGGCGTGGCCGTCGGGGGTGAGCCAGCCGTCGGGGCCGATGAGGCCGCGGTCGCGCATGCCGTCGATGACCGCTTCCAGCTGGGCGGCGGGCAGGTGCCAGACCCGGCCGAAGTCCTTCGCGGGCAGGTCGATGGACAGGGAGTGGAGCACGTGGGCTTCGGTTCCGCCGATGCCCTCCGCCATGAGGGCGACGATGTGGCCGTCGCCGCGGTGTTCGCGCAGCAGGGTCGCCGCGTGCCACAGCCGGGCCACCGGCTCCTGGGGCACCGGGAGCGCACGCAGCGCGGCGAAGAGGGGACGTCCCTCGACCGGCGCGCTGGTCGCCGCCTTGAGCAGCAGGTCCGCGGCGCGGGCGACGGCGGGGTCGTCGGCGAGGTCGCCGAGGATCCGCCGCATCCCGGCGACGCAGCCCTGTTCGCGGGCCGCCAGGGCGGCCTCCGGCGTGGTCAGGTCCCAGACCTTAGGCAGGTGACGGGCCACCTCGCCGGGGGCGAAGTTGTAGAAGATCGCGTGGACGACGTCAGCGGGCACGTCACGTCCGAGCGGCGCGGCCCGCCCGGCGAAGTAGGCATCCCACACATTGCGCAGGCCCAGCGCCATCAGGGCCTCGTCCGACTCGTCGGCGAAGTAGGGCACCAGGCCGATCGGCTCGACCAGGTCGTACATGCGGCGGGCGACGGGCATCTTCTTCCCCCTGCGGGTCCGGCGGCGCCCTCGTGGCGGCCACTCACCCCTTCCACGAACTGCTCACCTCGGATCCGACAACGCCACCCGAAGAAAATCGGGTTCGGAATGAATCGCCGTGATCTGGGGGCAATGTGCAATGAATCACCTGTGATTCATCTGTACGCGCAACGTTCCCGTGTTTTGCGAGCCGGAAACGGCCGTTACCGTCGTCGGCATGACTTTGCGAGCCGCGACGGTGCGGCGGAAACCGGTCGCCGACCTCGTCGCCGAAGGTGATCATGGCACGTTGAAGCGGTCGCTCGGCCTGGGGCAGCTCACCATGCTCAGCATCGGGGCGACGCTGGGCAGCGGCATCTTCGTCGTGCTGGGCGAGGCGGTCCCGGTGGCCGGGCCGGCCGTGGTGCTGTCGTTCGTGCTCGCCGGGGTCACCGCGTTGTTCTCGGCGCTGTCCTACGCCGAGCTCGCCGGGATGATCCCGCTGTCCGGTTCGTCCTACTCCTACACCTACGCCACGCTCGGCGAGCTGGTCGCCTGGGTCTGCGGGTGGTGCCTGGTGCTCGAATACGGCGTCTCGGTGGCCTCGGTCGCCGTCGGCTGGGGGCAGTACCTCAACGAACTGCTGCGGCTGGCCTTCGGCTTCGCCATCCCCGACGCCCTCAGCCAGCCGCCGGGCTCGGGCGGCGTGGTCAACGTGCCCGCGATCCTCGTCGTCGTGCTCGCGATGCTCCTGCTCCTGTCCGGCGCCAAGGAGAGCGCGCGGGCCAACGCGGTCATGGTCGTGGTCAAGATCGGCACGCTGGTGCTCTTCTGCGCGATCGCCTTCAGCGCCGTGCAGGCGAAGAACTTCACGCCGTTCCTGCCGCTCGGGCTGGCCGGGCTGAGCGCCGGCGGGGCCAAGCTGTTCTTCTCCTACATCGGCTTCGACGCCGCGTCGACCGCCGGCGAGGAGGCGAAGAACCCGCAGCGGGACCTGCCGCGGGCGATCCTGCTCTCGCTCGGCATCGTCACCGTGCTGTACTGCCTGGTCGCCGTGGCCGCCGTCGGCGCTCTGCCGTGGCAGCAGTTCGACGGCCAGGAAGCCGCCCTCTCGCACGTGCTCGACGTCGTCTCGGACAACCCGTTCTGGGCGGCGCTGCTGGCCGTCGGCGCGATCGTGGCCATCTCCAGCGTCGTGCTGACCGTCCTCTACGGACAGACCCGCATCCTGTTCGCGATGTCCCGCGACGGCCTGGTCCCGCCCGCGTTGTCCAAAGTAGACGCCAAGACCGGTTCGCCGCGGATCAACACCCTCGTGGTCTCGGCGTTCGTCGCGATCCTGGCCGCCTTCATCCCGCTCGGGAAGCTGGCCGACGCCACCAGCATCGGGACGCTGTTCGCGTTCGGCCTGGTCAACGTCGCCGTCCTGCTGCTGCGCAAGCGCCAGCCCGACCGCCCACGCTCGTTCCGCGTCCCGCTCTCGCCGGTGACGCCGGTCCTCGGCGTGCTCTGCTGCGGCTACATGATGCTCAGCCTCGACGGCGCCACCTGGCTCGTCTTCGGCGCCTGGATGGTCCTCGGCCTGCTGATCTACTTCGGCTACGGGATCCGGAAGTCGAGGCTGGCATGAGGGTCGCCATCCACCAGGGCCCGCTCGACGACCTGCGCGAAGCCGACGCCGACCTCGTCGTCACCGCGGAAATGATCACCACCGGCTACCACATCGGCGCGCGCACGCACGAGCTCGCCGAACCCGCCGACGGGCCCACCGCGGCCCGGATGTCCGCGCTGGCCGCCGAAACCGGCGCCGCACTCGTGTACGGCTACCCGGAAACCGACGGCGAGCACGTCTACAACAGCGTCCAGCTGATCGACGCCAGCGGGCACCGGCTGGCCAACTACCGCAAGACACACCTCTTCGGCGACCTCGACAAAGCCTGGTTCACCCCCGGCGACGAGGCCGTGGTGCAGGCCGACCTCGGCGGACTCCGCGTCGGGCTGCTGATCTGCTACGACGTCGAGTTCCCGGAGCTGGTCCGCGCGCACGCGCTCGCCGGCACCGAGCTGCTGGTCGTGCCGACCGCGCTGATGAGCCCGTACGAGCTGGTCGCCGACACGCTCGTGCCCGCGCGCGCCTACGAAAGCCAGCTGTTCGTCGCCTACGCCAACCGCTGCGACACCGAGCGGGAGCTGACCTACTGCGGGCGGTCCTGCGTCGTGGCCCCGACCGGTGCGGTGCTGGCCCGCGCCGGTGCCGGGCCCGAAGTCATCACCGCCGACGTCACACGGGACGCCCTGACCGCGTCCCGCCTGGAAAACACCCACCTGGCCGACCGACGGCCCGACCTGTACCGGGGAACCACCGCATGACCTCCGCCGTCCCGACCGCGATCCACCACGACGAACCGGCGGGCCGACCGATCACGATGTTCGGCCCCGACTTCCCGTTCGCCTACGACGACTACCTCGCCCACCCCGCCGGTCTCGGCTCGCTGCCCGCACACCGGCACGGCACCGAGGTCGCGGTGATCGGCGGCGGCCTGTCCGGCATCGTCACCGCGTACGAGCTGATGAAGCTGGGCCTGCGGCCGGTGGTGTACGAGATCGCCGAGCTCGGCGGCCGGCTGCGCACGGTCCGGTTCCCCGGCTGCCCGGACGACGTCGTCGCCGAGATGGGCGCGATGCGCTTCCCGCCCGCGTCGACCGCGCTGTTCCACTACATCGACAAGGTCGGGCTGCAGACCACGCCGTTCCCGAACCCCCTCGCCCCGGGGACGCCGAGCACAGTCGTGGACCTGAAGGGGCAGAGCCACTACGCGCGCACGCCCGAGGACCTGCCCGCCGTCTTCGGCGAGGTCGCCGCGGCCTGGGACCGGACACTGGCCGAGCACGCCTCCTTCGCCGAGATGCAGACGGCGATCCGGGACCGCGACGCGAAGACGATCAAGCGGCTGTGGAACGAGCTGGTCCCACGGCTGGACAACCAGACGTTCTACGGCTTCCTCTGCGACTCCCCGGCGTTCGCCTCCTTCCGCCACCGCGAGATCTTCGGCCAGGTCGGCTTCGGCACCGGTGGCTGGGACACCGATTTCCCGAACTCCATCCTGGAAATCCTGCGGGTGGTCTACACCGGAGCCGACGACGAGCACCGCAGCATCGTCGGCGGCAGCAGGCAGCTCCCGCTGCGGCTGTGGGAGCACGCCCCGGAAGACACCGCTTTCTGGCCGGCGGGCACCAGCCTGAGCACGCTGCACGGCGGCCGCCCGCAGCCCGGCGTCGCACGGCTGCACCGCACGGCACCCGGCAACATCACCGTGACGGACACCGAGGGGCACATCCGGACCTTCCCGGCCGCGGTGTTCACCGCACAGAGCTGGATGCTGCTGTCGAACATCGAATGCGACGAAGCGCTGTTCCCGATCGACCACTGGACGGCGATCGAGCGCACGCACTACATGGCGTCGTCGAAGGTGTTCGTGCCGGTCGACCGGCCGTTCTGGCTGGACCGCGACGCCGGCACCGGCCGCGACGCGATGAGCATGACCCTCACCGACCGGATGCCGCGCGGCACCTACCTGCTCGGCGACGACCCGGACCGTCCCGCGGTGATCTGCCTGTCCTACACGTGGGCCGACGACTCGCTGAAGTGGCTGCCGCTCTCGGTCGGCGAGCGCGTCGAGGTGATGCTGCAGTCCCTGCGCGAGATCTACCCCGGTGTCGACGTCCGGCGGCACATCATCGGCGACCCGGTGACCGTGTCGTGGGAAGCCGAGCCGCACTTCATGGGCGCGTTCAAGGCGAACCTGCCCGGCCACTACCGCTACCAGCAGCGGCTGTTCACGCACTTCGTGCAGGACGAGCTGCCGGCCCGGTACCGCGGCCTGTTCCTGGCGGGCGACGACATCTCGTGGACGGCGGGCTGGGCCGAGGGCGCGGTGCAGACGGCGCTTAACGCCGTGTGGGGCGTGCTGCACCACTTCGGCGGCTCCACCGATCCGGCGAATCCGGGCCCGGGCGACGGCTTCGCGGACATCGCGCCGATCACGCTCCCGGACTGACCGTGCCCCGATCGTGGGATGCCTGCGGGAGCGCATCCGACATCGCGGGCGACTACCCTGCCCGGCGCAACGGCCCGTGCGACGATGGGGCCATGAACACCGAGCCGGCGCCGAGATGGCGAAGACTGGAACCGGACGAACGGAAGGAACAGATCTACGCCTGCGCGGCGCGGCTGTTCGGTGAACGTCCCTATTCCGCAGTGTCCACTTCGGACATCGCGGCGGCGGCCGGGGTGGCGCGGGGGCTGATCAACCACTACTTCGGCACGAAACGCGAGCTGTACCTGGAAATCATCCGCCGCGCGCTGACCGTGCCGCGGCTGGCCGTCGAGATCCTCCCCGACGGGCCCCTGGAACTGCGGGCCGACGTCGCCATCGAGTGGTTCCTCGACATGGTCACCAGCCAGGAGCGGATGTGGCTGGCCGCGATCGCGCCCGAGGGCATCGGCCGCGACCTCGAGGTGGAACGCATCCTCGAAGAGGCCGACCGCGAGTCCGCCGACCGCGTGCTGGAGGCCGTCGGCCTGTCCCGGGAGAGCGAACACGGGCCGGAGCTCAACGCGCTCGTGCGCGCGTTCGGCGGGATGGTGAAGTCCGCCGGCCGGGAATGGCTCGTGCGCCGGTCCCTGACCCGCGACCAGGTGCACCTGCTGCTGTCGAAGTCCCTCGTGACGCTGGTCGGGGAAATCTTCCCCGCCATCCAGGCCGAGCCGCCGCGCTCCGGTGCGTAGACCGAAGCCCCCGGCGCCACGAGGGGGAGGAGGGCGCCAGGGGCTCCGGGTCAGTGGGCGAACCACCGACGCACGCCCACGGTACGCCCCGGCACTGTCAAGTCGCTGTCAACCGGCACTGTCCGCATCTTGCAGTTCCGCCAGCCGGTGGGCGAGCCCGTCGAGACACCGCCGGACGGCGTAGTCGTAGAGCTGCGCGTAGTAGCCCGACGCGAGATCGGGGTCACCCATCAGGTCGTGCATCGCCGCGCCGAGCTCGGCCATCCCGGGCAGGTCGGCCCGCTCGCGGTAGGTCGCGTACTCCTCGGTGTTGTCGATCCGCAGCGCGAGGGCGCCGTCGCGGTCGTCCTCCATCGCGACGAACTGGCACGCGGTCATCAGCAGCAGGTTGTAGGCCAGCACGCTCTCGCGCCCGAACCCGGCGGCCAGCAGCACGCCGATGCCCGCGTCGATCGACCGCGTGGCCGCCTCGACGGACGGGCCGAACAACGCCAGCCGCCGCGCGCAGCCCGGGTAGCTGCGCAGCACCGCGCGCAGGTTCGCGAGCAGTTCGGTGAACCACTCCTGCCACGGCAGCCGCTCGTCCGGCAGCTCGAGCAGCCCGACCACCCGGTCGACGACGGCGTTCACCACCGCGTCCCGGTCGCCGACGTGGTGGTAGATCACCGCCGGGTAGGCCTCCACCGCGCGGGCGAGCTCCCGCAGCGTCCAGTTGTCGAGGCCGCGCTGGCCGGTCAGGTCGGTGGCGGCGCTGACGATGCGGTCGGCGGTGAGCGCCGGCAGTCCCGCCGCGGCCCGCGACCGGGGGCGCTGGCCCGTGCCCGAGGATGAGGTCGGCATGGGGGGTAACGGTAACGGCACCGCCCGGCCCGGTGCCAGCTCCGCACGGGTACGGCAGGATCGGGGTATGGCACGCGCACAGGCCAACGGTCTCGAGCTCGAGTACGACACCTTCGGCGATCCGGCGGACCCGCCCCTGGTCCTGGTGATGGGCCTCGGTGCCCAGATGATCACCTGGGAGGCCGATTTCTGCGAGCTGCTCGCCGGCCGCGGGTTCTTCGTCGTCCGCTACGACAACCGGGACGTCGGGCTCTCGACGTGGCTCGACCACCTGCTGCCGCCGGACCTGGCCGCGCTGGCCGCCGGCGACCTGTCGAGCGCGCCGTACACGCTGTCGGACATGGCCGGCGACGCCGTCGGGCTGTTCGACGCGCTCGGCATTTCCCGGGCGCACGTCGTCGGGGCGTCGATGGGCGGGATGATCGTCCAGCAGCTGGCGATCGAGCACCCGGACCGGCTGTTGTCGGTCACGTCGATCATGTCGACCACCGGCGACCCGGGCGTCGGGCAGGCCGAGCCGTGGGCGCTGGCGCTGCTGACCCGGCCGCCGGCGTCGACGCGCGAGCAGGCGCTGGCCGACAGCGTCGAGGGCTACCGGAAGCTCGGCTCCCCCGGCTACCCGGACGACGAGGCGTTCCTGCTGGCCAAGGCGGCGCTGCACTACGACCGCGCCCGCCACCCGGTGGGCACGCTGCGCCACGCGGCGGCGGTCGTCGCCTCGGGCGACCGGACCTCCCGGCTCCGCGACGTGCGGCTGCCGGCGTTGGTCATCCACGGCGACGCGGACCCGCTGATCAACGTCAGCGGCGGCAAGGCGACGGCGGAGGCGATCCCGGGCGCGGAGCTGGTGGTGATCCCGGGCATGGGGCACAACCTGCCGCGCGCGGTCTGGCCCGCGATCGCGGACGCCGTCGAAGGCGTCGTCAACAGGTCGTAAAGATCCCGGGGTCAGGGCGTAGGGAACGTGTCCTGGCTCACGCTCCTGCCCGGCCCCGGGACTGGACTGAGGGCATGACAGACGGCTTCGGGTTCCCGTTCGGCTGCGTGGCCGCGGTCGCCGCGGTGATCGTCGCGGACCTGTTGGGCGCGGCGAGTCACCCCTGGTACGCCCTGGTCACCCTGAGCGCGGTCGTCCTGGCTTGCGCCTACCGAAGCCCGGCCGCGGCGACGGGCGTCGCAGTGGTCGCCTGGGCCCTGCACACGGGCTTCGTCCTCGGCCGCTTCGGCGAGCTGACGTTCGGCCCCGCCTCCGCCCTCGCCGCCCTCGTCCTGGCCTCGGCCCTGGCCACCGGACTCCTCGCCCGCACCACCGTGTCGACCCTCCAATCACGCGAGCCGACCCTCCAGACACGCGAGTCGACCGTCCAGGCACGCGAGTCGACCCTCCAGGTACGCAAGTTCGCCGGCCGGGTGCTCCGGGCCCCGTGACGGAGAGGTCGACACGCGTGATTGAGGAGTCGACACGCGTGATTGAGGGGTCGACACGCGTGATCAGAGGGTCGACTCGCGTACCTGGGGGGTCGGGTGTCAGGGGCGGGTGGCGCGGCGGGCGGCGGCGGCTGCGGTGAGGCGGGCCAGGCCGGCGGGGTGGAGCGGGTCGATGCCGGTCAGGTCGCGGACCCGGCGCAGGCGGTAGTCGACCGTGTTGGGGTGGACGTGCAGGCGGGCCGCCGCGCGGCGGCGGTTCGTGTCCTGGGCCAGGTACGTCTCCAGCGTTTCGACGAGCTCGGGGTGCGCGTCCAGGGGTTGGAGCGCGGCCGCGAGGCGGTCGCGGGCCGCGCCCGGGCGGGTCAGCTGGTACTCGACGAGGACGTCGTCGAGGCGGTACAGCCCCGGCGGCCGGCCGAACCACCGCAGCACGTCCAGCACCTCGCCGGTCTGCGCCGCCACCTCCCGGACCTCCGCCGGGGCCGCCGTTTCCGCGGCCGCGAGCACGGTGACGCCCGCCGCGCGGCCGGCCGCGTCCAGCACCGCGGACCAGTCCGGGAGCCGGCCGGCCAGCGGCAGCAGGACCAGGCCGCCCGGCCCGTCCAGGGACGCGAGCACGCCGTCGCCGCACGCGTGCTCGAACGCGGCGAGGAACCGGCGGAGCTTGCGGCGGACGGCGATCTCGGCGTCCACGCCCGGCGACTCCTCGTCCGCGTGCGGCCCCAGCTCGACGCTCAGCACGAGGTACCGCGCCGGCAGCGTGATCCCGGCGCTGCGGGCCACGACGTCGACCGGGCCGCCGTCGACGAGCACCGACAGCAGCGTCCGGCGCGCGGTGTGCTCCTGCCCGACCTTCGTGCGCAGCTCCTCCAGGTACCCGCGGGTGACCGCGCCGGTGACCGTGCCGACGAACGCCAGCACCCGGTCCGCGACTTCGAGCAGGTCGGCGACGTCCGCGCGGCCGGAAGAACCGGAGCCGACGGCGAAGATCTCCCGCGCGCCGACGTGGTACGCGGTCAGCACGGCCTCCAGCGGGAAGCCCTCTTCCGCCCGGCGGACCGCGGACGCGCCGACCTCCCGCAGCTCGGCCGCGTTGAGCTCGCGGTCCTCCCGCAGGCTGCGCGCGAACGCCCGCACCGCCTGCCGGGTGATCCCCGCGATGTCGCCGGTCAGCTCCTCCACCGGCAGCCGCCGGTAGTCCGCGACCTCCGCCTGGATGCGCCGGAGCACCCGGGCGATCAGCTCGGGCTCCTCCCGGGTGAGCCGTTCGTGCACGCGCCGGCCGCCGAGGGTCAGCTCGCCGCCGGGCTTGTGCTCCGTCACAACCGATCCCCCCGTTCTCTGCCCGGATTCCCAGTCAACCCGGCCACGCGCCGTGCCGATGGTGTCACGGAGACCAGCCTTCGGCACAACGTCAAGGAGGACGGCGTGCGAGTGAGAACGACGGCGTGCATCGCGATCATGGTCACCGCGCTGGCGGGCGCGACGGCAGTCCCGGCGGCGGCGGGCACCGCCGGGGAGTACGTGGCACTGGGGGATTCGGCGGCGGCCGGGCCGCTGGTCCTGCCCCCGGACCTCACCTCCCCCGGCTGCCTCCGGTCCCTGGCGAACTACCCGCACGTCGCCGCGAAGGAGCTCGGCGTGCCGCTGACGGACGTCACGTGCTCCGGCGCGACGACGGCGGACATGACCGCGCCGCAGCAGACGTCCGCCGGCGCGGTGCCGCCGCAGCTGGACGCGCTGGGCGCGCAGACCCGCACGGTGACCGTGACGATCGGCGGCAACGACGTCGGCCTGGTCGGCGCGGCGACGAGCTGCATCAACCTGCTGCCCGGCATCAATCCCGACTGCGTCGACCGGTACACCGCCGGCGGCCACGACCAGCTGGCCGAGAGGATCGCCGCGTTCGAGCCGGTGTGGGGCGCGCTGCTGGACGCCATCCACGCGAAGGCGCCGAACGCCGACGTCTTCGTGGCCGGCTACGGCACCTACCTGCCGCCCAACGGGTGCTGGCCGATCGCGCCGCTGACCCCGCGCGACGCGAACTACATCCAAGGCAGCGTCGACAAGACCAACGCCGCCCTGGCCCGCCAGGCCGCCGCGCACAACGCGCGGTACGTCGACGTCCGGACGGCATCGATCGGCCACGACGTCTGCAAGCCGCCCGGCGTCAAGTGGTTCGAGAGCGTGATCCCGACGTCGGTCGCCGCGCCGCTGCACCCGAACGCGGACGGCATGGCCGCGATCGGCGAGCTGGTCGTCTCGGCGATCAGCGGGTGAAGTCCCAGCGGGTGGCGCCGTACGGCTCGGCGCAGGCGACGCCGATGGCCCGGTGCAGCGTGAGCCGGTACAGGTGCCACGGCGGCGGGCCGGCGCTCGCCGCCATGAACGAGGCGGTGAAGCCCTCGTCCAGCACCGTCGCGGGCCAGCCGCCCTCGCGGTAGACGGCCGCCACCCGCTCGAGGGTCGCCGGCTCGGCGACGCGGTGGGCCTCGCCTTCCATGGTGACGTCGAGGCCCTTCAGGCGCACCGACACGCTGCACGCCGGGTTCGCGGCCAGGTTGCGGGCCCGGCGGGTGCCCGGGCCGCTGACGAAGTACAGCAGGTCGTCCACCCAGATGGCGCCGACGCCGGCGGCGTGCGGGCGACCGTCCGGGCGGACGGTCCCGACGAAGAACGTCAGGTCCTCCTTGGGCGTCTGGGTGGCGAGGAGGTCGCGCGCCCTGCTCCAGGGCAGCGCCGCGGCGCCGGTGCGGTCGAGGTTGCGGGTGGCAGTCGGTTCGGTCATACCCCATCGTCGAACAGGACGGCCGCGGATCGACACTCCTCGAGGGTCTTCCTCCCACCGGGGTCCTCGTCGCCGGTGGCCGGGACGATCGCCAGCTCGTCGACGCCCGCGGCGGCGTACGCCCCGATCTTCGCGGCGATCTGCTCGCCGGACCCGAGCAGGCCCACGGCGGCGATGGCCTCGGCCGGAACCGCGGCCAGCAGTTCGCGCGGGTGCGGACGGCTGCGCGCGAAGTCGACGAGGTCGCCGAAGCCCTCCGCGCGGAACATGTCGGCGTAGCCGGGCGCGGCGAGATAGCCGACCACGCCCCGGCGGAGCTGTTCGAGCTCCGCCGGTCCCGGATCGGCCGCGGCGACCACCCACGCGGCCACCGGCGGCGGGGTGGTGCCCGCCCGCTCGGCCGCGGCGCGGAGCCCGCGCACCAGCGTCGCCGCGGCCGCCGGGCTGACGAGGTTGACCACCATCCGGTCGGCGTGCCGCGCGGCGGCGGCGAGCGCCCGCGGCCCGAACGCGGCGATCGTCAGGGGAGATTCCGGGGCGGGCAACCGCAGCCGGTAGCCCTGCGAGCCGACGACCTGACCGTCCACAGCGGACTTCTGGCCGGCCAGCAGCTGCCGCACCGCCACCGCCGATTCCGCCAGCGCCGTGGCGGAACGCTCGCGCGAGCGGCCGTGCCAGCCGCGCACGACGACGTCACTGGACGTCCCGAGGGCGACGCCGGTTTTGCGGCCGGTCAGCGCCGCCACCGAGGCGACACCCATCGCGATCGTCGCCGGGTCCCGCACGGTCACCGCCAGTGGTCCGAAGGTCAGCGAAATCGCCGAGGTGGCCGCGCCGATCGCCGTGCCGAGCGCGAAGGCGTCCCACGTCGCCATCTCACCGATCCACAGCTCCGGGTAGCCCGCGGCCTCGGCCGCGCGGGCGGTCTCCAGGGCCTCCTCCGGCGGCCGGTCCTGCCAGAGCCCCAGCGAAACCGACAGCCTCATGCGGTGACCACCAGCGTGACCACCGTGGTGAACGAGCCGCCGACGTTGAGCGTCAACGCCGTCCGCGCGCCCGCCACCTGCGTCTCGCCCGCGGTCCCGGTCACCTGCCGGGCGACGTCGTGCAGCATGCGGACACCGGTCGCGCCGACCGGGTGGCCGAGGCCGATCAGGCCGCCACCCGGGTTGATCCCGGACGCGTCGAGGCCGCCGTCCGCGATGAACCGGCCGCCGTCGCCGGGCGGGGCCGCGCCGAGGTGTTCCAGTGCGACCAGGCCGGTGATGGTGAAGCAGTCGTGCAGCTCGACGACGTCGAGCGCGTCCGGCCCGGGCACGCCTGCCCGCCAGTAGGCGTCGGTGACGGCGCCGCGCAGGTGCGGGAACAGGTACTCGCCGCCGGGCGCGATCTTCGGTGCGAGCCCGATGTGCGCGGTGCGGTGCCCGAAACCCGCGATGCGCGGGAACCCGCCGCCGAGCCGGTCGGCGAACGCGGGCGAGGCCAGCAGGACCGCCGCGGCGCCATCGGTGATCCGGCCGCAGTCCTGCTTGCGCAGCCGCCCTTCGATGACGGGGTTGAGCTCGTCGTCGGGCCCGAAGGCGCCGTCCGGGAACCGCCAGTCGCGGGCCTGGGCCAGGGGGTTCAGCGCCGCGCGGGCGAAGGCGTGTTCGGCGAACAGCCCGAGGTGCGCCGGGTCGAGGCCGTACCGCTCGTCGTAGGCGGAAGCGACGTCGGCGAACAGCGCGGGCCACGGGAACTTCGCGGCGACGGCCTCGTGCCCGGCCCACGCGGCGGACCCGAGGTGCTCGGCGGCCCGCTGCCCGTCGACGTTGCGCATCAGCTCGACCCCGACGACCAGCGCCAGGTCGTACCGGCCGGCCTCGAGGTCGGCGCACGCGGCGAGCACCGCGGTGCTGCCGGACGCGCACGCGGCTTCGTGCCGGGTCGACGGCACGCCGTCCAGCTCCGGGACGGCCGCCACGAGCAGCCCGCCGAGCTGGGCCTGGCCGGTGAAGAGCTCCGCCGCGAGGTTGCCGACGTGCGCGACTTCGACGTCTTCGGCACCCACGCCGGAATCGGCCAGCGCGGCGGGCACGACCTCGGCGAACAGTTCGAGAAGCCCGCGCCCCTCCTTGGTGAAGTTGCGCGCGAAGTCGGTCTGCGCCCCGCCCAGCACGTACACCGTCATGACCTCACCCCAGGCTCTCCCGCAGCTGCCGCTTCAGGATCTTCCCCACCGGGTTGCGGGGCAAGGCGTCGGCGTACTCGAGCCGTTCCGGCAGCTTGAACGCGGCCACCTTCTTCTCGCGCAGGTACGCGACCAGCTCGTCGAGCGACGGCTTGCGCGAGCCCGGCACGACGACCGCGCACACCCGCTCCCCCATGACGTCGTCGGGCACGCCGACGACACCGACGTCGGCGACGTCCGGGTGACCGGCCAGCAGGCCCTCGACCTCGGCGGGCGAGATGTTCATGCCGCCGCGGATCACCAGGTCCTTCATCCGGTCGACGTACTTCAGGAACTCTCCGCGCTCGCCCGCGATCTCGAAGACGTCGCCGGTGCGGAAATGGCCGTCCTCGTCGAACGACGAGGTGTCGAGCGGGTCGCCCATCTGCTTGAGATACCCGGCGAACACGGTCGGCCCGGCGATGTGCAGCTCGCCGGGACGTCCCGGTCCGGTCACGGGCTCGCCGGTGACCGGGTCGTGCAGCCGCACCGACGTCCAGCCGGCCACCGGGGTCGACCAGGTGACGTCCGAGGCATAGTTCGGGAAGTAGCTCGCGCGCTGGTCGGGGTCCGGGATGTCCACCGGACCGGACAGCAGCGCGGTGCCTTCGTTCGAGCCGAAGAAGTTGATGATGTCGATGCCGTACCGCTCGGCCCAGGTGCGCACCAGCCACGGCGACAGCGGCGCCGAGCCGGACCCGATCTTCCGCAGCGCGGATATGTCCACTCCGGACAGGATTTTTTCGTTGTGCAGCAGCATGGTCAGCAACGCCGGCGGCGCGAGCGTGTACGTCACCCGCTCGGCCGCGAGCTGGCCCAGGAACACCGGCAGGTCGAACGGGTGGTGCGGGACGAACACGGCGCCGGTCAGCAGCCACGGCAGGAACATGCCGCCGATGCCGGCCATGTTCGTCATCGGGAACGGCGAGAGCAGAACGTCGTCGCGGGTCATCCCGGCGGCCTGGGCGCAGCCGCGTGCGGTCGCGAGCCAGTCGCCGTGGCAGCGCGGGACCGCTTTCGGTTCGGCTTCGGTGCCGGACGTCCAGCAGATCGTGACGCAGTCGTTCACGTCGGCTTCGGACAGTTGCTCGTCCAAAGTGGACTTTTCCGATTCGGACAGTGGCGTTTCGGGCCAGGCCAGGGCGCCGGCCGGTTCGTCGTCCCCGCAGGCGACGACGAACCGGACCGACGGCGCCGAAGCGCCAACTAGCCCAAGGGCCGCCCCGGCGAGCTCGTGCTCGCCGTATCTGGATGCGGTCACCACCCCGACGGCACCGGTGCGCCGGCACATCGGGCCGAGTTCGTGTTCCCGGTAGGACACCGGGAACGGGGTGACGATCGCGCCGAGCCGCACGATCGCGAGGAACGCCTGGACCAGGGCCGAGCAGTTCGGCAGCTGCACGGCCACGACGTCACCTGCCCGCACCCCTCTGGCGAGCAGGAACGCGGCCAGGACGTCGACGCGTTCGTCGAGCCGGTTCCAGGTCCACCGCACCGGGTCGCGTCCGACCAGTGCGGTGGTGTTCGGTGGATCGACCAGCGCGAGACCCTCCGGGTCGGCACTGACCCGCTCCTTCACGAGCCGGTCGATCGTCTCCGCACCCCACCATCCCCGCGTCCGGAAGTCCCGGGCGCGACCCTCTCGATGGCATCTCATGCGCGGAGGTTTTCCAGCTGGTCCGCCCGGACCCAGGTCGCGTGAAAACCGAGCGGGACACGCTGGGGAAGCAGGACCCTGGCCACGGGTCCGGCAGCGAGATCGGCGGCGTCGAAGATGTCCAGTTCGGAGCGTCCCTCGCGCTCGTCCTGCACGAACGTCACCAGATAACCGTCCGCCGAATCGGCGGCTGCTCCTTCGCGGGGTGCGAACGGAGCCTCACTGCCCCACCGGCCGGGACCGAACCGGTATTCGGTCTTGGCGCCGGCAAGATTGTCGTGGCGCACCAGCCCGTCGAACTTCAGCGTCGACTCGGGCGAGATGTGCACCGCGTAGGAGTACCGGTTCTTGTGGCCGACGCCGCGGGCGTCGACGGTCGGGAACTCGGTGTTGTCGTCGTCGAGCGGGGCCTCGCGGCACGCGCCGGTCCGCAGGTCGAAGCGGTAGCGGTGCAGCTGGGCGTCCAGCCGCAGGTAGGACAGCATCTTCGCGAGCGGGGTGTGCGCGTCGGCGCGCGGCTGCGGGCGCTGCACCCGGCAGACGTCGAGGACGACTTCGTCGCCCTCTTCCCAGGCGTTGACGACGTGGTAGATGTAGCACGGGCTCGCTTCGAACCACCGGATCTGGCTACCGTCTCCGTAGCGTGGCAGGACGCCGAAGCGGCTCGGCAGCGAGCGGTCGAAGTGCAGCTTGTGGCGGCCCTGCTTCGCCGCCGCCAGGTCCTGGACCAGCGGCAGGTCCATCAGCACCGCGTAGTGCTCGGTGATGGCCATGTCGTGCGGCAGGCGCGGGCCGGGGAGCTCGATGTCGGTCGTCTTGACCACGCGGCCGTCCGCGCTGATCACGCCGTAGCGCAGGTACGGCGGGCGCGGGCCGTAGTCGAACCAGAACAGCTCGCCGGTGGTCTCGTCGACCTTGGGGTGGGCCATCATGTCGCCGGCCAGCGTGCCGAGGAAGTCCTCGGCGCCGAGGGTCTCCAGCGACAGCGGGTCGACCGCGTACGGCGAGCCGCACAGGTACCAGGTGGCGAGGATGCGGCCGCGGTGGAAGACGACGTCGGTGTTGGCGTTGTCCTTGAGGCCCAGGCCGTGGGTGTTGCCGAAGGGGTTGTCCTTCGGGTTCTCCATGACGCCGGTCCAGAGCGCCTTGCCCGCCGCGGACTCGGCCTCGAAGGCCCTGGTGCGGATCCAGCGGTTGCGGTAGCGGGCCTTGCCGTTCTCCAGGTGGACGGCGTGGATCATGCCGTCGCCGTCGAACCAGTGGTAGCGGCCTTCCGGGGCGAACCGCGGGTTGGGGCCGTTGCGCAGGTAGACGCCGTTGAGGTCCTTCGGGATCTCGCCGATGACCTGCAGGTCTTCGGCGTCGATCTCTGCTCCGACCGGGGCGTAGACGCCGAGCAGGTACGGGTTGGCTTCGTCCGTGTCCGCCGTCCGGGCCACCATCAGCGGCTGTTCGGAGGTGCTGGTCATCGGGCTGCTCCCTGGCTGCGCGGGCTGATGGGAACGAGACTATGATTTGTGTATCCAGGTGTCAATAGGCTTCTTGTGGTGTAGCCAGGTGCTACCCTTCGGAGGCGATGTAACGAGGGGGAAGGTTTTGGTGGAGGCGACTGCACAGCAGTCTTCCGGGGGTTCCGGGTGGCGGAGCCCCCGGCCCGGGGCGGAGCCCCGGAAGACAGAGCGCATCCGGCCGGCGGGGGATCCGCTCCGCCGGGCGCTCGAGCTGGTTGGCGACCAGTGGACGCTGTTGATCCTGCAGAGCCTGTTCCTGCGCTTCCGGCGGTACGAAGAGCTGCGCCTGCGCCTGGGCATTTCGCCGACGGCACTGTCCGGACGGCTGCGGGACATGGTGGACGCGGGCATGCTCACCCGTGTGCCGTACCGGGACGCGCGCCGTACCCGGCACGAGTACCGGCTCACCGAGCGCGGCCTGGAGCTGTGGCCGCTGCTGATTTCGATCTGGGCGTGGGAGCGCGAGTGGGTCGAAGGCCGCCGCGAGGTGCTGCCGACGCTGATCCACCTCGACTGCGAGCTGGCTACATCAGCGCCGCTGGGCTGCGCGGCGTGCGGCCGCCGGGTCGACGCCCGGGACGTGCGCGCTTCCCGCCTCGACAGCACCGGCGTCGCGGCGGCGACGGCGTCCAAGCGTTTCCGCCGCAAGGACGCGGATTCCCTGGCCGGCGACCCGCTGATGTTCTTCCCGGACACGATGGAGCTGCTCGGCGACCGGTGGTCGACCGGCCTGCTGGTCTCGGCACTGCTCGGCTGCCGGCACTTTTCGGAGTTCGAGCGCGAGCTGGGCATCGGGCCGAGCGTGCTGTCGGCCCGGCTGAGCAAACTGGTCGAGGTCGGCGTCCTGCGCACGGGAGCGGCGGCCACGCGCACGGACGCCCGCGACTACCGGCTGACGGCGAAGGGCCTGGCGTTCTTCCCGGCGCTGGCGTTCATCGCGGAGTGGTCCCGCGGGTTCGAGGTGGCGGGCCAGGAGCCGGACATCACGCTCCACCACGTCGAGTGCGGCGAGCGCCTGCGCCCGATGCTGCTGTGCGACCACTGCGGGCGCCCGCTGACCCGCAAGTCGGTCCAGTTCGGCGGGGTGCCGTCCCCCAAACGCTGAAGGGTGACGGAAATCGGGTCGCCAAGGGGTGCGAGTGATGCCAGGCTGGGGTGGTCACACGTCGTCGTTTTCGGAGGTAAGCATGAGTGAGCCGGACCCGTCGCCCAGCGGCGAGGAGGACGACGTCAAGCGCAAGTTCCGCGAGGCGCTGGAGCGCAAGCAGGCCCACGCCCGAGCGGGCGCAGCCCACGAGAACGCCGGCGGCAAGAACCAGCACGCCCACGGCCCGGCGGCCAACAAGCGCACGTTCCGCCGCAAGAGCGGCTGAGCCGGAGGCCCCCATCGCGAGCGGTGGGGGCCTATTCTCGCCGGGCCCTCGGTCGAGACGCGAACTTCAGCGGTTCACCAGCCGGTCCGGCGGCCAACAAGCAGT
>NZ_JBFANY010000014.1:0-192549 GCF_040674975.1 Amycolatopsis sp. NPDC049688 | reverse complement strand
TCAGACATTCCGCCGCAAGAGCGGCTGAGCCGGAGGCCCCCATCGCGAGCGGTGAGGTCCTACCCTCCCCGGGCCCTCGGTCGAGACGCGAACTTCAATGGTTCACCAGCCGGCCCGGCGGCCAACAAGCAGACATTCCGCCGCAAGAGCGGCTGAGCCGGAGGCCCCCATCGCGAGCGGTGAGGTCCTACCCTCCCCGGGCCCTCGGTCGAGACGCGAACTTCAGCGGTTCACCAGCCGCCCGGCGGCCAACAAGCGAACGTTCCGCCGCAAGAGCGGCTGAGCCGGCAGGACCCGGAGACTCCCCCGCCCTTCCCTGGGGGCGTCCCCGGGTCCAGTCTATCGCCCGGCACCGACAAAGCCGCCCGAAACCGCTTCGGGCGGCTTGCTTGTCCATATCACGGGGAGGCTGTGGACAAGCCGTCAGGGCGAGAACTCGCCGAGGTGGTCCAGCACCACGAACTCACTCCCCGGACTCGCCGCCACCACCGCCTTCCGCAGCACCTCCAGCCCCCCGTTCGGGTCGTGGGCTTGGCCCAGCGGCAGGTCGAAATCATCCCAATGCGTCGCCGCCACGAAGCGGGGGTTTCCCAGAATCCGCAGCAGCCGGGGCACGTAATCCGTCACCTTCGCTCCGCCCGGCGGGAGCAGCACCACGTCCGGGCGCAGGCCCGCCAGCTCGGACTCGATGTAGTTCGAGCCCCCGAAGTCCAGCACGCTCGCCCCGCCGCCGGACACCGCGTACGCCAGCGTGCCGCCCTCCAGCAGGTCCGAGATCACCCGCGGGCGGTCGCAGCGGGACAGCGGGCGTGTTCCCGGGAACGCCACCCGGGCCCTCGTCCCCGTCGCCGAATGCAACGATCGCAACACCCGGATCGAGTATCCGTCGAACGTCAGGTCCTCGCCGCCAGTTGCGATTGCCAGCTGGTCCTCCGGGGCGCCCAGCGCCGCCATGAGACTCAAATGCGTCTCGGTGCCGAGCACCGTCGCCCCCGTGCGGCGCGCCAGGTACGGGACGTCCGTCAGGTGGTCGTAGTGGCCGTGCGTCACCAGGATGTGGTCCGCGTGGAGGAAACCGCGGTCGAGGTATCCGTCGATCAGTGCCTCGTTGACCGAGAGCGGCGTCCGGGGATCCGCGCCGGCCGACGTGTACGTGCCTGTCTTGAACCTCGTCAGCCACGGGTCGATGAGGATCGTCTTCGTCCCGATGCGGATCTCCCAGCCGTTGTTTCCCCACCAGCGCAACGTCATCCCGGAAGCCGAAGCCGCGCGGGCGGTCGCCGGTGCGCCCGCGAGGATGGCCGCGGCCGCCGCGCCCGCGCCGAACAGCCCGCGCCTGCTGAATCCTGTCTCCATGGCCGACACCCGACCACGAAGCACCCCGCACTGTCCAAGACACACGCCACCACGAAGTGATACGCGAACGGCTATCGTCGCAGCGTGGACCACCTCCGTTCGCTGCGCTACTTCCTCGTCGTCGCCGAAGAACTCCACTTCGGGCGGGCCGCCGACCGGCTCGGGATCGCGCAGCCGCCGTTGAGCCAGCGCATCAAACGGCTCGAAGCCGAGCTGGGCGCGACGCTGTTCGAACGCGGCCGCCGCGTCACGCTCACCGAAGCCGGCGAAGTCCTCCGCGCCGAAGCCCGCGACCTGCTCTCCCGGTGGGACCGCATGACGGCGCTCGTCGCGAAGGCCGAACGCGGCGAAACGGACGCCCTGCGCGCGGGCGTGCCGCCGGAGCTGCCCGGCCGGCTCCTGGCCGCGATCCTCACGCGGTTCGCCGGCGAATGCCCGGCCGTCCGGCTGGACCTGCAGGAGCTCACCACCGCCGAACAGGCCCGCCTGCTCGCCGACCGCGAACTCGACGCCGGCCTGCTGCAGCTGCCGGTCGACGTCGTCGGGCTCGACCTCGGCCCGGCCGTCGACACCCCGCTCGGCGTGGTGCTCCCCCGCGACTCGCCACTGGCCCGCCGCACCCGGCTGGCCCTCGCCGACCTCGCCGGCGAGGGCTTGGTCCACGCCCCGCGCGCCGCCGCGCCCGGCAGCTACGACGCGCTGCTGCGCACCTGCTGGGACCACGGCTTCCGCCCCGCCTCGATCCGCCACGCCCGCAACCCCGAGTTCGTCCTCGGCCTGGTACTGGCCGGCCACGGCGTCGCGTTCGAACCGGACGTCCGCAAGGAACCACGCGTGGTCTGGCGGCCCCTCGAAGGCGAGGTGCTGCGGGCCCGGACGGCGTTCGCCTGGCCGTCGTCGGACCCGCACCCGCAAGCGGCGAAGCTGGGGGAAATCGCGGCCGGCGTCCTCGAAGACGACGGTGTTTCGCGGATCGTGCCAGAAAGCCCCCGCAGTCCCCGGCCGTGGGACGTCTTCTACGACCGCAGCTGATCGACCGCGGCGCGGGCGGCCGCGCCGATCGCGTGGTCGATGTCCGGGCGCCGCAACGTCTCCGCCCCGCCCACCGTGAACACCGCCACCGCATACGCCGCCCCATCCGGGTAAGTCGCGACGCCGATTTCGTTGCGGATTCCCGGCATCGTGCCCGTCTTGCCCGCCACCGCCACCTCCGGTGGGAAGCCCGCCGTCAGCCGGTGCCAGCTCACCTGGGCCGACATCCACTCGCGGACCGGTGCGCCCACGTCGTCGGCCCAAACCGCCGCCAGCAACGTCGTCATCTCGCGGGGCGTGGTTGCCGACGTCCGCAACGGATCCAACGCCCGCAACGGGCGGGCCGCCGCTGTGTCCTCCATGATCGTGCGCAGCAGGTCACGCGGCGAACCGATCACCGTCGTGCGCGTCAGGCCCAGCTCGGCCAGCAGTGATCGGACGTTGTCCACGCCGACGCGGTCGAACAGCAGGTCCGCCGCGGTGTTGTCGGACACCGTCAGCGCCAGCAGCGCCGCGTCACGCAGGCTGTAGGAGACGTCGTCCGCGAACCCCGCCGAACCGGTGCCGCCCAGGCGGTCCGCCGCTGTCGCGCAGACCCGATCAGTCGGGTCCAGCAGCCCCGCCGCGACCTGGCGGGCGAATTCGTACGCCAGCGGCACCTTCACCACCGACGCCAGGACGACCGGCGTGTCGGCCGCCAACCCCACCGAATCGGCGGAACCGAGACGGTGGGCGTGCAGGAAACCCCGCACGCCCACCGCTTCGAAGAACGCGGAAAGGCTCACCCGGTCATGATGGACCGCAGCCGCCCGACCTCCGCCATTCGCCGCTCGGCGAGCCGGTCGGCCGCCGTCGCCGGGGGCACGCCGTCGGTGTCGGCCAGCGCGAACACCGCCTTCGTCGTGTCGTAGATGGCCGTCGTCTTGCGCTTCGCGCGCTCGAAGTCGAAGCCGTGGCGCTCGTCGTCGACCTGGATGACGCCACCGGCGTTGACCAGGTAGTCCGGCGCGTACAGCACGCCGCGGTCGGCGAGCTGCTTGTCGATGCCGGCGTGCGCGAGCTGGTTGTTCGCCGCGCCGCAGACGATCCGGGCGCCGAGCACCGGCACCGTCTCGTCGTTCAGGACACCGCCCAGCGCGCACGGCGCGAAGACGTCCAGTTCGGCGCGCAGCAGGGTGTCCACATCGGACGCGACCTGCACGGACGGGTAAACCTCGAGCGTGCGCGCAACCGCAGGCGACCAGACATCGGTGATCGTCACCTGCGCCCCCGCCTCCACGAGGTGCCCGACGAGGATGTGCCCGACCTTGCCGACGCCGGCCACGCCGACGCGCTTGCCGGCCAGGTCCGGGCGGCCCCAGACGTGCTCGGCCGAGGCCCGCATGCCCTGGAACACGCCGAACGCGGTGAGCACGGACGAGTCGCCGGCCCCACCGTCCTCCGGCGAACGCCCGGTGACGTACTGGCTTTCGCGGGCCACGACGTCCATGTCCTGCACGTACGTGCCCACGTCGCACGCCGTGATGTAGCGGCCGCCCAGTGACTGCACGAAACGCCCGTACGCGCGCAGCAGCGCCTCGGACTTGAGCGTCTTCGGGTCGCCGATGATGACGGCCTTGCCGCCGCCGAGGTCGAGCCCGGCCAGCGCGTTCTTGTACGCCATGCCCTTGGACAGCGCCAGCACGTCGTCGAGCGCGTCGGATTCGGTGGCGTAGGGGTGGAAGCGCGTCCCGCCCAGTGCGGGGCCGAGTGCGGTGGAGTAGATGCCGATGATGGCCTTGAGGCCGCTGGCCTGGTCGTGGCAGTACACGACCTGTTCGTGCCCGGTGCCCCGGGCGAACACTCCTTCGGTCACGGGTGGTGACTCCTTTGTCATCCGCGCCCGGTTTCGTGGCCGGGACGCGCTTGGCGGGGTGGCCGGGAACCGGCGCCGGGCGGAGGTCGTCCGCCGCCGTGCCGGGTCCCGGCACCAACCTAGATCCCCACCGCATCCCGGACCAGTGGAGGTCCCGCGATACGGACGGGTAGCCGGGGAAGTCAGGGGTCCATAGGGGACCCCGATCAGCCGCGCACCACCGTGCCGAGAGTGCCCATCGCCGTCTCCAGCTGGGTGTCCGAGAGGTACGGCGCCGGCCCGAAGCGCAGGTAGGGGCCCCGGCTGTCGGTGCGGACGCCGTGCCTGGCCAGCGCCGCCTGCAGCCCGGCGGCGTCGGCGCAGCGCAGCGAGAGGAACCCGCCGAGCATCCCGAGCGGTGTCTCGCGGTCGCGGGTGACGACGTCCTCGGGCAGCGCCAGCTTGTCGAACACCGACGCGAGCAGGCCCACCTGGTGCTGGGACACCTCGCGGAGGAACTCCGGGGTGAGCCCGTGCTCGGCGAAGAACCGCTGGACCCGGACGCCGCGGTAGTGGCTCGCCGGGTCGTAGGTGGCGCCGGCGAACCGGTCGCCGCCGGTGGCGTACGGGACCTGCCCGGGGTGGCGCTCGTCGGCCAGTGCGCCGAACTCGGCGTACCAGCCGGTGATCACCGGCCGCAGCTCCTGGGCGTGCGCGGGCAGCCGCAGGAAGCAGTTGCCCTCCCCGAGCTGCAGGTACTTGTAGCCGCCGCCGAGCACCCAGGCGTTGGTGAGCCCGAGGTCGTGCAGCGCGAACGGGACGACGCCGAGCGCGTGGTAGGCGTCGACGACGAGCTCGATCGACCGGCCGCGGCAGACGTCGGCGAGGTGTGCCAGGCCCGGCACCAGCCTCGACGTCTCGAACAGCACCGCGGACACGAGCACGGCGGCGGTGTTGCCGTCGACCTCGCCGGCGACGCGCTCGGCGAGCGTCGTCACCGGCTCCAGCGGCACCCGCACGATCTCGACGCCCTCCTCCTCGAGGCGGGCGAGCTGACGGCGCAGGGTGTGGAACTCGCCGTCGGTGGTGACCAGGCGCGGCCGCCGCGGCAGCTCCATCGCCGAGAGGAAACGCAGCACCAGGTCGTGTGTGCTGGCGCCGAGCGCGTACTCGCCGTGCGGGTCGCCGAGCAGCAGGCGGAAGCCCGCACGCAGCTGGTCCGCCTTGGCGAAGGCGCGGTCCCACTTGCCGTCGACGTCGCGGGCGGCGTCCGTGAAGGACTCCAAGAGCCCCTCCTCGGCGACGTCCGGCCAGGCCTGGTGCGAGTGCCCGGAGAGCAGGAGGCGGTCGGCCACCGCAAACCGGGTGTAGTGCGCGGCGAGGCTGTTGGCGTCCGCGCGCAGATCGTCCAAAGTGGTCACAGTCGGCTCCGTACGGCCCAGAGATCCGGGAACATCGGCTGGAAGAGCGTGGTACGCAGGTAGGTCGCGCCGGATGATCCTCCTGTCCCGGTCTTGTCGCCGATGGTGCGTTCGACCATCTTCACGTGCCGGTAGCGCCACTCCTGCATCCCTTCGTCGAGATCCACCAGACATTCGGCGACGACCGAGGGTCCCCCGTCGTCGCTGTACACGTCCAGCAATATCGCCTGCAGGGCCGGGGACGGCTCCACCGAGCGAGTGACGTCTCGGTCACACTCGACGGCGTAGCCAGAAACCTTGAGATACGCGAGAAAAGAGTCGAACAACGACGGGCGCGCCATCGCTTCGGCAATGCGTTTCCGCTGCTCCCCACCTTCGGGGTAGTGCGCGAACACGCGCTCGTCACGCCGCCCCAGCACCGCCTCCAGTTCGCGGAACTGGGCCGACTGGAAGCCGCTCGAAGCGTCCAAACGGGCGCGGAAACTGGTGAACTGGCTGGGCGTCATGGTTTCCAGCACGTCGATCTGCGCGACGGCGACCTTGAGGATCGTGAGGATCCGGCGCAGCGTACGGATCGAGTGCGCGGTGTTGCCCTTCTCCAGGTTCCGCTGGAGGAACTCGGCTTCGTGCAGGATCTGCTTGAACCACAGCTCGTACACCTGGTGGATCACGATGAACAGCAGCTCGTCGTGCTCGTCGGAACGCAGGTTCTGCGCGTTCAGCACTTCGTCGAGCCCGAGGTACGAGGTGTAGCTCAGGGCTTCCTTGGTCGCTTGGCTGGGTTCGGTCATCCCTTGGTCACCTCGTCGAAATGGCGCTGAGCGGGTTGCGCGAGCGCGGTGTACAAGTCGTGGAACAGCTCGACCGCCGCCGCCCGGCAGTCCGGCGCGGGCACCAGGCCGGCGGGCAGTTCCGGGTCGAGCGACGGGAACATCCGGAAGGTGTGCACCAGCCGGGTGCGCACCTCGAACGCCTCGGCGTCCGGCGGCTCCCGGCCCGCGTACCCGCCGAACTGGCCGACGAACGCGGTGTACCGCGCGGCCAGGTCGTCGAGGTCCCAGGCCCGGCCGGCGAACCGGCGGACGTCCAGCGCGGCCGACGGCCGGCCGAGCAGCAGCCCGGCGTGCTCGGTGACGCCGAGCTCTTCGAGCAGGGCGACGACCTCGGCCTCGCGGTCGTGCGGGGCGATCCAGGTGCCGTCGGAGTAGGGCCCGAACCCGAGGAACCGCAGCCGCCGGACCAGGCGTTCCCTGGCCTGACGGCGGCTCTCCGGGATGCTCTGCCACAGCACGGTCCACTCGCCCGCGGCGCGCTCGCGGCGGCCGAGGGAGAAGATCCGGTGGTCACCGTCGGCGAGCAGTGCGATGGTGCGCCGGGTCAGCGAGTAGTGCACAGTGCGGCCTTCGCGGTGGCGCTGCAGCAGGCCGCGGCGCACCAGGCGGGTGAGCGCGATCCGGGCGGCGCCGTCGGAGAAGCCCAGCTCGGCGAGCACCGCGACCAGGCCGCCCGACCACACCCGGCGGGTTTCGCGCGGGTGCACGTAGCTGCCCAGCAACGTCACGACCAGCTCCTGGGGGCTGGCTTCGAAGGCGTCGGCGGGCATGGGCGTAACTCTATACACCCCAGGCCGCTGCGGTGTAGCTTGATTTGCGTGACGTACTTCGCGGACCTCACCTCGCGGCAGGTCGAGGCGCTCGCTTCGGCCGGGCGCGTGCCGGTGCTGCTGCTCCCGCTGGGCGCGATCGAGCCGCACGGTCCGCACGCGCCGCTGGGCACGGACCCGCTCATCTCGCGCGGCATGTGCGAGCGCGCGGCCGAGCGGCTGGCCGCGGACGACGACGTCCAAGTGCTGGTCCTGCCCGAAGTTCCCTACGGCGTCACGCGGTTCGCGGCCGGGTTCGCCGGCGGGATCCACGTCGGCGAGGAAACGCTGCACTCGCTGCTGGTCGACATCGGCGCGGCCCTGATCGGCCAGCGGCTCCGGCGGATCCTGCTGGTCAACAACCACTTCGAGCCCGCCCACCTGGTGACGCTGCGGCGCGCGGTGGAGACGTTGAACTTCGCCTACGACGGCCGGGTCGCCCTGCTCGACCTGGTCCGGCGGCGGCACGCGCAGCGGCTGACCGACGAGTTCCGGTCCGGCGAGTGCCACGCCGGGCAGTACGAGACGTCGCTGGTGCTGGCCGACCGGCCGGAGCTGGTCGACCAGGCTCTCATGCGGACCCTGCCGCACGTGCCGGTGAGCCTGGCCGCCGCCCCCGAAGACGGGGGTTTCCGGGAGATGGGCATGACCGAGGCGTACTGCGGCCGGCCCGCGGAGGCGACCGCGCGGGAAGGCGAAGAGACGTTCTCGACGTTGACCGACCTGCTGGTGGAAGCGATCCGGGAGCTGGCCCGTGAGTGAGCCGTTCAACCTCGCCACCCGCTTCCTCGACCGGCACGTGACCGAAGGCCGGGGTGACCGGACCGCGCTGCACGTCGGCGACCGGACCGTCAGCTACGCGTCCCTCGCGGCGCTGGCGAACCGCGCGGGGAACGTGCTGCGCGACGCCGGTGTCCGGAAAGGACAGCGGGTGCTGCTGGCGCTGAGCGACGGCGACGAGTTCGTCGCGGCCTGGTACGGCGCCCAGAAGATCGGCGCGGTCACCGCGGAGGTCTACCCGTTCCTGCAGCCCAAGGACTACGCGTACTACCTCGGCTACACCGAGGCCGTCGCGGTGCTCGCCGACGCCGTCACGCTGCCGGCGTTGCGCGCGGCCGGGACGACCGGCCTGCTCGTCACCGGTGTCCCCGAAGCCGAGCTGCTCCCCGGCGAGCGTCCATTCCGGACACTCCTCGACACCGCATCGGAGTCGCTGGAAGCCGCACCGACCACTGTGGACGACATCGGGATCTGGAAGTTCACCACCGGCAGCACCGGCGCGCCCAAGGCGTGCGTGCACCCGCTGCGCAGCCCGAAGGAGAGCTTCGAGCGGTACGCCGTCCAGGTGCTCGGCCTGCGGGAGGACGACCGGGTACTCGCCGTGCCGAAGCTGTTCTTCGGCTACGCGCGGGACCTGGTGGCGCTGTTCCCGTTCGGCGTCGGGGCGGCCGGGATCGCGTTCCCCGAGCGCAGCACCGCGGACCTGGTGTTCGAGCTGATCGCGAAGCACCGGCCGACGGTCCTGGTCAACGTGCCGACGATGATGAGCGCGATGATCGCCCACCCGGCCGCGGCGGAGCAGGACCTGAGCTGCCTGCGGATGACGACGTCGGCGGGCGAGGCGCTGCCTTCGGAGCTGCACCGCAGGTGGGACGCGGCGTTCGGCGTGCCGGTGGTGGACGGCATCGGCTCGTCCGAGGCGTACCACATCTACCTGTCGAACCGGCCCGGCGCCGCGCGGCTGGGCACGTTGGGCACTCCCGTTCCCGGCTACACCGCCCAGGTCGTCGACGAACTCGGGAACCCCCTGCCGGACGGCGAAATCGGGCCGCTGCGCGTGACCGGGCCGACGATCGCGCTCGAGTACCACGGCGACCCGGAGAAGTCGGCCCGGACGTTCGACGGCGACACGCTGACCTCGGGCGACCTGTTCAGCCGCACGCCGGACGGGTACTTCCGCCACCACGGCCGCGCGGACGCACTGCTGAAGGTCGGCGGCGTGTTCGTCGCGCCGGGCGAGATCGAGGACTGCCTGCTCGGCCACCCGGCGGTGGTGGACTGCGCGGTCGTCGGCCACGAAACCGACGGCCTGGTCGTGCCGCGGGCGTACGTCGTGGTGCGCTCGCCGGTGCCGCCCGATGAGCTCAAGAACCACGCGAAAGCCCACCTGGCCAAGCACAAATACCCCCGCGAGGTGGTCTTCGTGACGGAACTCCCCCGCACGGCCAACGGAAAGCTCGACCGGCGCGCCCTGGCGGCCCGCCCGTGAGCCGCCTGGTGGTGGTCACCGGCGGCACCCGCGGCATCGGCGCGGCGATCGCGGCCCGGTTCCGGTCGTCCGGCGACACGGTCCTGGCGCCGGGCCGCGCGGACTGCGACGTGACCTCCGAGGACGCGGTGGCGGCGTATTTCGCTTCGGTGGGCCCGGTCGACGTGCTGGTCAACAACGCCGGAATCTCGTCGAGTGCGCCGGTGTCCCGGACGTCGCTGGACGATTGGCGCTCGCAGTTCGAGGTGAACGCGACCGGCGCCTTCCTGTGCACGCGCGCGGTGCTGGACGGCATGCGCTCGCGCGACCGCGGCCGGATCGTCACGGTGGCGTCGACGGCGTCCCACGTCGGCTACCGCTACACGGCGGGCTACACGGCGTCGAAGCACGCGGCGGTGGGCTTCATGCGCGCGGTGGCGGCGGAGCTGGCCGGCACCGGCGTGACGGCGAACGCGGTGTGCCCGGCGTTCGTCCGCACCGACATGACGGCGACCTCGGTGGAGCGGATCGTTTCGCGCTCCGGACGTTCCGCGGCGGAGGCGGAATCGGCCTTGGCGGCGGCCTCCCCGCTCGGCCGCCTGCTGGAGCCCTCCGAAGTGGCGTTCGCGGTGTCCTTTCTGGCGGCCCCCGAGGCCGCCGCGATCAACGGCCAGACCCTCGTACTCGACGGCGGAGGAATCCAGTCATGAGCCCGTTCCGCGCAACCGCACCGCTGACGAAGGAGTGGGAGCACTTCGGTTTCACGGTGTCCGACGGGGTGGCGACGGTGACGTTCACCCGTCCGGCGAAGCTCAACGCGCTGACGTTCGACGTGTACGCGGATCTGCGGGACCTGGTCATCGAGCTCCCGCAGCACGAGGACGTCCGGGTGCTGGTGATCACCGGCGAGGGCCGCGGGTTCTGTTCCGGCGGCGACGTCGAGGAGATCATCGGCGAGCTGCAGAAGTTCGAGACGGCGGAGCTGCTGGAGTTCACCCGCATGACCGGGGCGGTGGTGAAGGCCCTGCGCGAATGCCCGCTCCCGGTGATCGCGGCGGTGAACGGGGTGGCGGCGGGAGCAGGCTCGGTGATCGCCCTGGCCAGCGACTTCCGGTTGCTGGCGGAGTCGGCGAAGTTCGCGTTCCTGTTCACGAAGGTGGGCTTGGCGGGCGCGGACATGGGCTCGGCGTACCTGCTGCCGCGCCTGGTCGGCCTGGGCCGGGCGACGGAACTGCTGATCCTGGGCGACAAGGTCTCGGCGTCACGGGCGTCGGAGATCGGGTTGGCCTCGCAGGTGGTCCCGGACGCTTCGCTGGCTGCTACGGCCGCCGCTCTGGCCCGGCGCCTGGCGGACGGCCCGGCCCTGGCCTACGCGACGACGAAGGTGCTGCTGACGCGCGAGCTGGACATGGACCTGGGCAGCGCGATCGAGCTGGAGGCGATCACGCAGGCGTTGTTGATGACGGCGAAGGACCACAAGGAGTTCTACGCGGCTTGGTCGGCGGGGCGGGAGCCGCGCTGGACGGGCCGCTGACCCCTCAGGGCACCACTTCGGCCAGGCCGATCAGGTTGCCCTCGCTGTCGCGGAACCACGCCGCGCGCTCGCCGCTGCCCTTGCTCGGGTAGTTGCCGCGGATCTCCATGATCCCGCCGCGCATGCCCTCGTACTCCTCGAACACCACGCCCCGCGAACGCAACACCGCGACCGTCGCTTCGAGGTCGTCGACGTAGAAGCCGGCCTGCGTGAACGAACCGTCGGACACGCCGGCCGAGGCGTACAGGCAGAAGACGCCCGACGCGCCTTCGTACCGCAGGCCGCCTTCGCGTTCCTCGACCGCCTCGAGGCCGAGCTTCTCGGCGTACCAGCGGCGCGCTCGGGCCAGGTCCTGGGTCGGGATGCGGGCTTCGATGCGGACGTTGTTCAGCATCACCCCGATGGTAGGCGTCACCGCGATCGCCGACTCCTCCAAAGAGCCGAAATACAGCCGCCCGTGCCACTCTCGGACGCCCACCAGCATGTGGAACCCGTCGATCTCGCCCCGCAGTTCCGTGGACACCTTGCCGTCCGCGGTGACGCCCAGGACACCCACCTCGCGGCCCGGGCTGGGCTGCAGTGACGTCGGCAGCCGCCGGATGCCTGCCCGCAGGAAACCGGGCAGCCGCCGGGCCACGTCCAGGGCCGCTACGCGCGGCGATGCCTGGGTGATCCAGATCAGCCCGTCCGTGCCCGTCGAGATGTTGTCGGGGAAACCCCACAGGGCGTCGACGAAGACGTCCGCCCGGCCGTCGCCGAGCCACACCCGGGAAACCCGGCAGGCGCCCGTCTCCGCCACCGCCACGAACGATCCGTCCGGCGCGAGCGCGACGCCGTTGGCGAACTGGAGGCCGTCGAGGAGCAGGTCGATCGAGCCGTCCGGGGTGCGGCGGAGCAGCCGGCCGCCCGCCGTTTGCTCGATCAGGTCGTCGCGCCAGTTGTCGATGCCGAACCGGCGGGAGGAATCCGTGAAGTAGATCGTGCCGTCGGGCGCCACCGCCGCGTTGTTGCAGAACACGAAGTCCAGGCCCAGCGCGGACGTCGCCAGTGCCGAAGGCGTGCCGCCGGCCAGCGGGACCGCCAGCAGCCCGGCCCGGGCGTCGCAGATCAGCAGCTCGTCCTCGCCGTACAGCTCCAGCCCGAGGGGGCGGCCGCCCGTGTCCGCGATGACGTCGATCCGCCGGCCGTCCGGCGACAGGCGCAGGATCCGGCCGTCGTCGACGCCGGTGTAGATCCGGCCCTCGGCGTCGACCACCACGTCCTCCGGGCCGTGGCCGTTGACCGGGTAGAGCGTGACATCACCGAACCGCATCGAGCCTCCTACCGGTAGGTGAGCAGCGAGGCCGCGCCGGCCTCGAAGTGCGGGTGCTCGTTGAACGACAGCAGCGTGACACCGCCGCGCCCGGACACCAGCTTGGTGATGCCGCCGTTGACCGTGACGCGGTTCAGCTTGAGCAGCCCCGCTTCCGGAGTGCCCATCAGCAGCCCGCAGATCGTCGCGATCACGCCGCCGGAGGTGAACACGACCGCGTGCTCGCCCTTGCCCAGCGACGCGACCAGGTCCGCCAGCGCGTCCCGGCACCGGGCGAGGAAGGCGGGCCACGTCTCGGCGCACGGCCCGCCGGCCCCCGCCGAAGTCCACGCGGTCAAGGCCGCGTCCAGCACCCCTTGGTACGCGCGCGAATCCTCCTGCGGGGCGCCGCCGGCGTGGTGGCGCGCGATGTCGACGTGGTCGTACTCGTTCCAGCGCGGGTCCTCGACCACCGGGACGTCGCTGCCGAGCACCTTCAGCGCCGTCGCCGCCGTGTCGCGCTGCCGCGCCAGCGTGCCCGACCGGACCTGGCTGAAGGAAACCGCGCGCCGCAGCAGTTCCGCACCGACCACAGTGGACTGTTCGAAGCCGCGCGGGGACAGGGCGTCGTAGTCGGCCGCGCCGAACGACGCCTGGCCGTGGCGGACCAGGTAGATCGCGCCCACTAGACCCGTCCCTTCGCGATGATCTCCCGGCAGCGCCACTCCAGGTACGCGACGAACTGCCAGAAGTCCTTGAACGCCGGGTTGAGGGTGGCGCCGTCGCGGTAGCGCCGGTACAGCTGCTGCAGCACCGCGGCGAGCCGGAACAGGCCGTAGACCTCGTAGAACCGCCAGTCGCCGATCTCGAGGCCGGTCTTTTCGGCGTAGCGGGCGACGAACTCCTCGCGGGTGAACATGCCGGGCAGGTGCGTCGGCTGGCGGCGGCTCGCGTGCATCGCGTCGTCGTCGCCGTCCTGGACCCAGTAGGCGAGCATGCTGCCCAGCTCCATCAGCGGGTCGCCGAGGGTGGCCATCTCCCAGTCGAGGACACCGGTGATGTTCAGCGTCGACGGGCCGTCGAGGACCAGGTTGTCGAGCCGGTAGTCGTTGTGGATCAGGCAGATCTTGACCTCGGCCGGCTGGTTCGCGGCCAGCCACTCGCGCACCTCGGCGAAGTCGCCGACGTTGTCCGTGCGCGCCGCGACGTACCGCTCCGACCAGCCGCGGATCTGCCGTCCGACGTACCCCGCACCCTTGCCGAGGTCGGCGAGCCCGGCCTTCCCGACGTCGACGGCGTGCAGGTCGACCAGCCGGTCGACGACCTTGCCGGACAGCTCGCGCGCCTGGTCCGCGCTCAGCGTCAGGCCCGGCGGGAGGTCGCCGCGCAGGATCAGGCCGTCGAGCTTCTCCATGACGTAGAAGTCGCCGCCGAGGACGGCCGGGTCGTCGCCGAACGCCAGCATCCTCGGCACGTACGGGAACACCGGCTTCAGCGCGTGCTGCACGCGGTATTCGCGCCGCATGTCGTGCGCCGACGCGGCTTTGTGGCCGGCCGGCGGGCGGCGCAGGATTAGCTCGCGGTCCGGATAGGTCAGCAGGTAGGTCAGGTTGGACGCGCCGCCGGGGAACTGCCGGACCTGCGGCGGTTCGTGCCCGAGGTCCTCGACCTTCCCGCGCAGCCAGGCGTGCACCGCGGCCGCGTCGAAGGCGTCCTCCGCGCGGACCTCGACCGGGGCGCTCACGTGAACTTCCGCAGCAGCGCGGCCGGCACGACGCGCATGACGACGCTCAGCGGCACCCACGGCCACGCCGGGACGTAGGCGCGCCGCGGCTCGGCCTCGATCGCCTTGGCCAGTGCCCTGGCGCCGGTTTCGGCCTTGGCCAGCAAGGGGTTCCGGCCGATCCGGTCGTTCATCTCCGACTCGATGTAGCCCGGCCGGACGTCGGTGACCGCGATGCCCTTGCGCTTGAGCTCGACGCGGGTGCCGTCGACGAACGCCGAGATCCCGGCCTTCGAAGCGGCGTACGCGGTCAGCTTGCCCGGGAACGGGCGCAGGGCGCTGAACGACGAGATGACGGCGAGGTGGCCGGCGCCCTGTTCGCGGAAGATCCCGGCGGCCGCCTCGACCTGGGCGGCGGCCGCGACGAAGTTGACCTCCAGGGTCTGGCGGTTGGCGTCGAACCGGCCGGTGCCGACCCGCTGGCCCTTCCCGAGCCCGGCGTTCACAATCACCCGGTCGAGGGACCCCAGCTCGGCGCGGAACTCCTCGAAGACGGCGAACACGCGGTCGTGGTCGGTGACGTCGAGGGTGCGCGTGACGACCTTGATCCCGGGGTGCGCCGCGGTCAGCTCGGCGGCCAGCTTCTCGAGCCGCTCGGTGCGCCGCGCGCACAGGGCGAGGTTGCGCCCCTTCGCCGCGAACTGGCGGGCCATGCCTTCGCCCAACCCGCTGCTCGCGCCGGTGATCAGGATGTTCTGCCGGAGGACCATGGGAGGAGCCTACCCGCTGGTAACAAGACCGGTGGCCCGGCGCTGGGGGCGTCGCCGGGCCACCGGTCATCGCGCGGCCACCTCGGCCGGTCGCACAACTCGGCCGGGTGAACCGGAGCCGGAACCGCTCTCGCGGCCGGTCACACCTGCGCCCGGGTGGGCCGTGAGGGGGAGGCGGAGCCACCGGCGCAGGCAAGTCATACAAGCGCGTCGGCCCAGGCCGGGGCAATGGTTCACAGTTGCCAGTACTAGCCCGTTCGCCCGAGCGGCCGTCCCGGCGGCACGGCCGAAGAGGGGGGCGGAGACCGGGCGGAAAACTGCTAACGTGCTCCGTGTCGGGAATCGTCGGGGGACGGCATGGGGCGGGTCGGGATTTCAGCGATGGCGGGCAGCACGGTGGGTGACGACCAGGAGAGCGGGCGCACCGAATTCGCCATCCGGCTACGCGCGGCCATCGCGACCAGCGGGCTCTCGCTCGACCGGATCCAGGCGCGGCTGCGGGCCCGGGGCGTCGTCGTCAGCGTCACCGCGCTCAGCTACTGGCAGTCGGGCAAGCGGCAGCCGGAGCGGCAGAGCTCGCTGTCGGCCGTCCGCACCCTCGAAGAAATCCTCGACATCCCCGCCGGGTCCCTGCTCGGGCTGCTGCCGCCGCCCCGGCCGCGCGGCGGCGCCGGGAAGCGCCACGCCGGCGGCGAACCGATGTCGTTCCCGCGCCAGGTGCTGCAGCCGCTGCTGGACAAGGTGGGCGCGCCGCACGCGCTCGACCAACAGCAGCCGCTGAAGATGGTCGGGCTGCACGACCTGTGCGAGATCGCCACGGACGGCGGGCAGCGGGCGGTGACCGCGCGGGCGGTGTTCCAGGCCGCCGCCGACGGCCAGGACCGCTGGCTGCTGGTGTACACCCAGGACGACCCCGCGGCGGGCGCCCCCGAGCTGCACGCCGTGCGCAACTGCCGGGTCGGGCGCGCCGAGGTCGACGAGGCCCACGGCCTGATCGTCGCCGAACTGCTCTTCGACCGGCCGATCAACCGGGGCGAGACGCACCTGATCGAGTACACGCTGACCAACAGCGGGCCGCCGTACCCGGAGTGCCGCAACACGCACTACCGCGAGTTCCGCCGCCCGGTGCGCGAATACCTGCTGGAAGTCCGGTTCGCCCCGGGCACCGCACCCGGCCGCTGCTGGCAGTACTCCCGCAACGGCGCAACCGGCACGCTCGCCCGGCGCGCCCTCAAGCTCGACGGCGCCGACGGCGTCCACGCGGTGGTGTTCGACTTCGGCCCCGGCGTCTTCGGCATCGACTGGGACTGACCCGCCGTACCCGGACGGTCGGCTCGCGTACCCAGGCGGTCGGCTCGCCGGCCGACCCTCCGGGTACGCCAACCGGCCCTCCGGATACGCGAGCCGACTCTCCAGGTACGCGGGCCGACCCTTCCGGTACGTCCTCAGGGCAGGTGGGCGGCCGCGAGGGTGGCCAGTTCCGTGCGGTTCGCGATGCCGAGCTTCGCGTAGACGTGCGCCAAGTGGGTCTTCACCGTGCCGCGGCTCATGAACAGGCGGGTGCCGATCTCCGGGTTCGTGCAGCCCCCGGCGGCCAGCTTCACCACCTCGAGCTCCGTCGGCGTCAGGCTGCCCCAGCCGCTCGACGGGCGGCCGCGGCTGCCGCGGGTCCGGCGGACGAACGCCACCACGTCGTCGAGGCCCATCGGCGGCTCGGCCGTCACCAGCCCGAGCGCGTCCAGCTCCGCCTGCTCGAACGGGTTCCGGGGGACGCCCAGTTCCCGCCTCGCCTGGGAAGCCGAGACGAGCACGTGTGCCGCGTCGGCTTCGCGGCCGCTGCGGGCGAGCAAGGCGGTCAGCGCGTCGAGACTGGCCAGGACGCCCAGCCGGAGGCCGTGGCCGGCGCGGAGGCACAGCGCTTCGTGGTGCAGGTCGGCGGCCTGCTCCGGCTCCGCCAGGTAGCCCTGCTGGTCCAGGGCGTCGGCCAGCGGCGACGGCAGGCACCAGCGGCGGGTGAGGTCGACGGCGGTCGCCAGCACCTCCGCGGCCTCCTCGGGGCGGCCGAGGGCCCGCAACAGCGCGCCGCGCTCGGCCAGTCCCTGCGCGGCCATGTACGTCCCCGGGACGGCTTCGCGCTCGAACCAGCGCAACGCGGCTTCGAACTCGCCTCGCCGCCGGTGCAGCTCCCCCAGCACGCGGGCCATGCCCGGCACGAAGACGTCGCCCGCCGCCTCCACCAGCCGCAGGAACGGTGCCATCACCCGGAACCCGGCGTCGGCGTCGCCGGCCACGCAGTGCACCTGGGCGAGCCGGCACAGCGTCGTGTTGACGCGGTGGAAGTCGCCGAGCGGGGCGGCGACGTCGACGGCTTGCTCGGCGAGTTCGCGCGCCCGCGGCAGATCCGCCGCGGCAAGCGCCATCCCGGACCGGACACTGAGGACGGTCGACGCGAGACCGCGGTCGCCCCGGCGCAGCAGTCCTTCGGCCGCTTCGGCGAGCAGCGGTGCCGCCTCGTCGTGGCGATCGCGCGCGAACCGGACGATCCCGCGCAGCATCAACGCGCTGTCCCGCGCGAAGGCGTCTCCGGCGTCCTCGGCGACCTTCTCGGCGTCGAAGGTGACGTCCCAGGCGGTGTCCAGGTCGGTGTACAGGTGCCCGAGGGCGGTCAGGGAGAGGCATCGCGCGCGCAGGCTCGCTTCGCCGAGTTCGGTGGCCAGGTCCAGGCCCTGGCGGGCGGCTTCGACGTCGAACGGCGCCGTGGTGTCGGCGACCAGGCCCATCCCGGTCAGCAGCCGGGCCTGCAGCGGCGTCCGGTCGTCCGGGCAGCGGGCGACCGCGCGTTTCAGGTACGCCAAGCCCTCGTGGCCGCGGCCGTGCAGGTTCCACAGCCACGCCACGGCGGCCGCGAGCCGGCGCCCGCGGTCCGGGTCTTCCTGCGCCAGCCCCCATTCCAGGGCCGCGCGCAGGTTGTCGCGCTCAGGCTCCACTCGCGCCCGCCAGGCGTCCTTGTCGCGGTCGAGGCCGGGCTCGGCGGCCTCGGCCAGGGCCAGGTAGTGGTCGAGGTGGCGGTCGCGGGCGGCGGCGGTCTCCCCCGCCTCCGCGAGCCGGGCCGCCGCGTACTCGCGCAGCGTTTCCAGCAGCCGGTACCGGCCGTCTTCGGCCAGCACCAGGGACTTGTCGACGAGCCGGCCGAGCGCGGGCAGCACGGCCGGGCCGCCCGCCGCGTCGAGGGTGAACCCGCCGGCGAACACGGCGAGCCGCCGGAACACCGCGCGGTCGCCCGCGTCGAGCTGGTCGTGGCTCCACGCGATCGAGCCCTCGAGGGTCCGCTGCCGCGCCGGCGCCCCGCGGGGGCCGCGGGTGAGCAGGGCGAACCGGTCGTCGAGGCCGGCGTCGATCTGGGCCGGGGTCAGCGTGCCGAGCCACGCCGCGGCCAGCTCGACGGCCAGGGGGATGCCGTCGAGCCGGGTGCAGATCGACCGGACGGCGGCCGCGCTGGAGGCGTCCAGGGTGAACCGCGGCCGGACCGCGCCGGCGCGTTCGACGAACAGCGCGACGGCCTCCTCGACGGCCAGCGGCGGCACCCGCCACACCGTCTCCCCCGGCACGCCCAGCGGTTCCCGGCTGGTCGCCAGCACCGCCACCTCGGGGCAGGAGCGCAGCAGCTCGACCGCGACCTCGGCGGCGCCGTCGAGGACGTGCTCGCAGTTGTCGAGGCAGAGCAGGACACGGCGGTCCCGCAGCTCCGTCGCGACCGACCGGGCCGCGCCGGCCCGGGGCTCCACCGGGACGCCGAGCGTCGCGGCGACCTGCCCGGCGACGTCGGTGACGGCGTCAAGCTCGACCCACCACACCCCGTCGGGCCGCCCGGGGTCCGCGGCGACCTGCGCGGCCAGCCGCGTCTTGCCGCTGCCACCGGGGCCGGCCAGCGTGACCAGCCGGGTCCCGGCGAGCAGCCGCCGGACGCCGTCGACCTCGGCGTCGCGGCCGACGAACCCGGTCAGCTGCACCGGCAGGTTGTTCGGGATCGTGTCGAGCGAGCGCAGCGGCCGCGGATCGGGCGCGTCGCCGAGTTCGAAGACCCGCTCGGGCGCGGTGAGGTCCGCCAGCCGGTGGACGCCGAGGTCGTGCAGCGGGACGGCGTCGCGGAGGCCGGCCGCGGTCCGCGCCGACACCAGGACCCGGCTCCCGCCGGCCAGCGCGCGCAGCTGGCGGCAGCGGCGGACGACGGGGCCGGCCGGGGTGCCGTCGTCGTCGATCAGCACGTCCCCGGTGTGCACGGCCGCCGGGCCGCCGGAGAGCGCCGCGAGCGCTTCGCCAGGCGTCGCGAAGACGGCCGGCGGGGCGTCGCCGGCGCAGAGGATCGTGACGGTGCCCGCCGGGAGCAGTTTCGGCTCAGTCATGACCCGGCCAGTCTGCCAGCCGATCTCGGCCAGGTGGCCGATGTTCACCTCCCCGGTACCTGCGACCTTCGGAGCGTGGAGACCTTCGAAGAGGTGCTGGCCCGCTGGAGCGACGCCGACGCGGACGGCGACGCGGAGGCGCTGGCGCCGTTGCTGACCGACGGTTTCCGCGGCGACGGCCCGGCCGGGCGCGTGCTCGGCAAAGCCGGCTGGCCCGGCCGCGTCCCGGCGGGCGCGTTCCGGTGGACGCGCCTGCAGGTGACGCCGTCGGTCGGCGTCGCGACCGGGACCCGCGACGGCGTGGCGTGCACGGTGGTCGGTGAGTGCCGCGAAGGGCGCTGGCGGATCGTCAATGTGCAGCGGGGGTCATGAGAGTTTGTTGCGCAGCACTTTTCCGGTGGCGTTGCGCGGCAGCTCGTCCAGGAACTCGACGTCCCGGGGCACCTTGTACCGGGCCAGGTTCGCCTTGACGTAGTCGCGGATTTCGTCGGCGTCGAGGTCGGCGCCTTCGGCCCGCACCACGAACGCCTTCAGCCGCTGCCCGAACTCCGGGTCCTCGACGCCGATCACCGCCGCCTCGATCACGTCCTCGCGCTCGACCAGGAGGTTCTCCACCTCGATCGGGAACACGTTCTCGCCACCGGAGACGATCATCTCGTCGTCGCGGCCGTCGATGAACAGGAGACCGTCTTCGTCGAAGTGGCCGACGTCTCCGCTGGAGAGCAGGCCGTCGATGATCTCCTTGTGACGGCCGTCGGTGTAGCCGCCGAAGCTGAGCCCGCTGCCGACGAACACGCGGCCGGTCACGTGCGGCTTGGTGATCTTCACGCCTTTTTCGTCGTACAGGGCCACCTTGCAGCCGACCGGCGCGCGGCCGACCGTGCCCGGCGCCTTCGCCCAGTCCTCCGGCGTCGCGACCGTCGCCACCGCGACCTCGGTGGAGCCGTAGAGGTTGTGCACGACCGGGCCGAACGCCTCGTTCGCGCGGTTGCCCAGGTCCGGCGAGAGCGCGGAGCCGGCGACGAAGATGATCCGCAGCGCCGACGTGTCGTACTTTTCGCGGACCTCCTTGGGCAGGTCGACGATGCGCTGCAGCATGGTCGGCACCAGCACGAGCGCGGTGCACCGGTGCTCGGCGACACCGCGCAGCGCCTCTTCGGGGTTGAACTTGCGCCGCATCACGACCTTCGAGCCGAGCGCGAAGGACAGGATGAACTGCGAGAGACCGGTGCCGTGGAACAGCGGCGCGCCCATGTAGGTGGCTTCGTTGGACCGCAGCGGAATCCGGTCGAGGAACTGCGCGGACGCCAGCGCCGAGGTGTGCGGCCGCGGCGCGCCCTTCGGCGTGCCGGTGGTACCGCTGGTCAGGAGCACGAAACCGCCCGGCTTGGCCGGCGCGGGGAACGGCCGGTCGTCGGTGCTGGCGATGATCTCGTCGAGCACCGGGACCGTCCGGCCGGTCAGGTCGGAGCCCGGATCGACCCAGGCGAGGTAGCGCTCGACGCTGTCCGGGATGGCGTCGAGCAGGCCGGTGAACTCCTGGTCGTAGACGAGCGCGGTGACGCCTTCGCGCTTGGCCACGTCGGCCAGCTGCGGCTTCGCGAACCCGGTGTTCATCAGCAGCAGCCGGACGCCGAGCTTCCCGGACGCGGCCATCGTGATGACCAGCCCACGGTGGTCGCGGCAGAGCGCGGCGACCACCTGGCCGGGCCGGATGCCGCGCTCGGACCAGGCCCTGGCCAGCGCGTTCGACTGGTCGTCGAGCTGCTTGTAGGTGAGCGGGCCGAGCTCGTCGACGATGCCGATGGCGGCCGGGTCCCGGCGGGCGGAGATGTGGTTGGCGCCGGCGAACGGGCCGAACTTCCGCAGGGCGACCAGCGAGCGGACGCCCTCGTCGACCCGGGGGAAGGGGACGAGGCCCGCGCGCCGCATCACGTCGACGCTGCGGGCCGTCTCGGCCACCTTGTCCGCCACCTGCGCGGCGAGCTCGACCAGGCTCATCCAGGCACCTCCGTTGCTGCGGGAAGAGAGCTGACGCCGTACCGGCGGTATGGGAGCTACCGGAGAGTAAACCAAGGGTGGGCCGAACGCACCAGCCCGCGAGCGGGCGGAAACCGGGGGTGACGTTCTGGCCGGGGGGACGCCGCCATTCGAGCTGCTGAAATGTCAGCTACCTGAATGTCAGCCACCTCCGGGCGGAGGCGCTGCCACCCGAGCTACTGAAATGTCAGTGGCCTCCGGGCTTCGCCACCCGCACCCCCGGAAAATGCAGTGACATCTGGGGCTCCGCCCCGGGGCGGGGGCTCCGCCACCCGCACCCCCGAAAAAATGTCGGGGGTGGTCGGCATGATGTCCGGGTGCAGGTGATCGCGGGACGGGAGGAGGACGGCAGCTTCACCGTGCACACGCCGTCGGACACGGTGTCCGGCCTGGACGAGGCGGCTTTCGCGGGGCTGGCGCGGGAGCTGGAGGCGTCCCTGGCGCCGCGGTGGGTGTTCCCCTCGGTGGAACGGCTCTACCCGGTGCTGGTGGCGGCCGGGCTGCGGGTGCGCCGCTGCTACGACCTCGAGCTGGCCGAGGGGCTGCTGCTGGCGTACGAGGGCGCGGAAGCGGAGTCGCGGAGCCTGCGCGCGGCCTGGGCCAGGGCGAACGGCGAGGAACCGCCACCGGACGCGGCGGCCGTCGAGCTGGCGCAGCCGACGCTGTTCGAGACGCGGGTGCCGACGCTGCCCGCGGGCGTGACGGTCGTCACGGCGGTGCGGCGCGTCCTCGCCGAGCAGGAGCGGCGGGTGGCGGCGGTCGAGCACCCGGACCGGATGCGGCTGCTGCTGGCCGCGGAGTCGGCGAGCGCGCTGGCCGCCGCGGAGATGTCGGCCGACGGCCTGCCCTGGCGCGCCGACGTGCACGAGGAGCTGCTGGCGGCGCGGCTGGGCCCGCGCGTGCCGGCCGGGCAGCGGCCGAAGGCGCTGGTCGAGCTGGCGGCGAAGATCAGCGAGGCGTTCGGCGGGCGGCCGGTCAACCCGGACTCGCCGCCGAGCGTGGTCCGGGCGCTGGCCCGAGAGGGGATCGAGGTGCCGGCGGCGCGGAAGTACCTGCTCCGCGGCATCGACCACCCCGCGGTCGGGCCGTTGCTGGAGTACAAGGAGCTGTCGCGGCTGTTCACCGCGAACGGCTGGGCGTGGCTCGAGGAATGGGTCAGCGACGGCCGGTTCCGGCCGCACTACGTCGTCGGCGGGGTGGTGTCCGGGCGGTGGGCCAGCCGCGGCGGCGGGGCGCTGCAGATCCCGAAGGTGCTGCGGACGTGCGTCCGGGCAGACCCGGGCTGGAAGCTCGTGGTGGCCGACGCGGCCCAGCTGGAGCCGCGGGTGCTGACGGCGTTGTCGGGCGACCGGCGGCTGGCGGGCGTCGCGGCGGCGACGGACCTGTACGCGCGGCTGGGCGAGGCGCTGTTCTCGGGCGCCCGCTGGGTCCCGGCCACCGGCGACGACCGCGACGACCGGGCGCGCGCGAAGATCGCGATGCTGTCGGCGATGTACGGCGGCACGTCCGGCGAGGCGGGGCCGCTGCTGGGGCTGCTGCGCCAGCGGTTCCCGGACGCGGTGTCCTATGTGGAGCGTGCGGCGCAGGCGGGCGAGCGCGGCGAGCGGGTCCGGTCCCGGCTGGGCCGGACGTCCCCGGCACCCTCGGCGGCCTGGCGCGCGCTGACCGGCGGGTCGGCCGCCGACGAAGCGGCGGAGCTCAAGGCCCGCCGCGCCTCCCGCGGCTGGGGCCGGTTCACCCGCAACTTCGTGGTCCAGGCGAGCGCGGCGGACATGACGGCGGTCATGCTGGCCACCCTGCGCACCCGCCTGCCCGCCCCGGCCCACCTGGTGTTCTTCCAGCACGACGAGGTCATCGTCCACACCCCGGCCGCCCTGGCCGCCGAGGTCTCGGCGGCGATCACGGACTCGGTGACGGAGGCGGCCCGGATGCTGTTCGGCCCGGCCTGCCCGGTCCGCTTCCCCATGCAAACCGCAGCCGTCGACACCTACGCCGACGCCAAGTAACCCGACGCAGACGGACGACACGCGTACCCGGAAGGACGACACGCGTACGCAGCCGGACGACACGGCGCAGGCCGGGGGCCAGGTCGTGTCGTCCGGCGGGGTACGCGTGTCGTCCGGAGGGGCTACGGGAACATCGGCAGGGACTGCGTTCCGACGTCCTGGTTCGGCAACGTCCGGCCCGGGTTGCCGCGGAAGTCCGTCCAGACCGGGTGCAGGCGGAAGTCCGCGCCCACCGCGGCCGCCGTGTAGTCGCCGATGAACACGCCCTGGAGCTCCTTGCCCGTCTCCGCTCCGGTCGAGACGAACTGGACCTGCGGGTTCGCCGTCTGCGTCGTGATCCGGCGCAGCGGGGACAAGCGGTCGCCCCAGCCGGTGGCGTACGCGTAGTCCAGGCCGATGCCGTTCGGGTCGTACGCGCGGGTGTACGACGTGACCGCGACCCGCCCGGCGAACGCCGCGACCGCCGGGAACACCTCGTCGGCGCCCGTGCCGACCTTCACCGGTGCCGACCAGCCGTGCCGGCCGTCCGACCCGCTCAGGAACGCGTCGCCGTTCGTCTTCACCGACTCGCCGTCGCGGTACGTTCCGTTGCGGTCGTCGGCCCAGGTCACCCACAGGTGGTCCGTCACGCGGTCGTAGGTCAGCTGCGGGAAGCTGTTGACCCGGAAGTTCTCGCCGGTCAGCGCGTTGTTGGCGACGTCTTCGTCCACCGGGAAGTCGAAGTCGAGCCCCACCTCCGCGTGCCGGAACGTCCGGCCGCCGTCGCGCGAGGTCGCCACGACCACCGCGTCGTGGTCGGCGGGCTGGTCGCACGCGGCCGTCGCGCACACCGACGTTTCGTAGGCGACCTGGAGCGTCCCGTCGCGGGTGACCACCGGGTTCGAGCCGCTGCCGAACGGCGTGATCCCGCCGGGGAAGCCGGTCAGCGACGGCGAAATCCGGCGCATCGGCGACCACGTCCGGCCGAAATCGCGGGACTTCGACAGCACGATCGGCGATTCGGTGAACGCGCCGGCCGCGTCGTAGGTGAACTGCGTCCAGGTCACGTAGACGTCGCCGGACACCGGGTCGGCGGCGATCCACTCCTTGTCGTTGAAGATCCTCGTCGGCGTCGGCGTGCCGGCCGGGGTGACGCCGTCGAGGTGCAGGATCGCCGGGTCACCGAAGCTGCGGCCGCCGTCGTGGGACACCGACACCGCGATGCCGCTGGCGAGCTGCTGGTCGTCCGGCACCGCGGCCCGGCTGAACACGAGCGTCGCGTAGTACACGGTGTTGTGCGGCCCGAAGGCGATCGCCGGGTCGCCGGCGGCGTCCATGTAGGACAGTGGGGCGGCCGCACCGGTCGGGAAGTCCAGGTGCGGCAGCTGGACGTTCGCCCACGTCCGGCCGCCGTCGAACGAGGTGTAGGCGAAGCCGCCGGAGTCGTTGCGCGCCTCCCGCGTGTTGTACAGCCGGTAGTCGTTCGACCCGGCGACGATGTTGCGCGGGTTCTCCGGGTTGACGGCGACGGTCGTCTCGTTCTGGGCCGTGCTGCAGCCGGTCTGGCTGCCGGTGGGCACGATGGTGTCGCCGTCGATGACGTCGGTGTTGGGCGCGAGCGGCCGGTACGGGTTCGGCTTGCCGATGTAGGTCTGGCAGAGCGCGGACAGCGCGGGATCGTCGCCCTCCTCGTCCTCCCCCTCCGCGAACTGCTCCTTGAGCAGCGGATTCGGGACGTTGTGCCGGGCCTCGGCCGCGTGCGCGGCGGGCGTGAGGACGAACGGCAAGAGCAGCGCGGCGCAGGCGGCGACGATTCGCCGTCTTGCGGACGAAACACCCAAGGACATCGGATAGTCCTTTCCCAGAAGGTCTCCAGCCGACCCAGGCTTGTCCCGCCGGGCAACGCGGTCAACCGACGGAAGTTCGAAGCCGGACATTCCGGTTTTTCGTTACTTGGCAACAATGATCGACTACGGCTGGAGCTAGGCCAAAGCGTCGTCGATGGCCTTCGTGATCCGCTTCAGCGACACCGGATGGGCCGTCCCCAGCGTCTGCGCGAAGAACGACACCCGCAGTTCCTCGATCATCCACCGCACTTCGCGCAACGCCGGTGACGACGTTCCCGGCGGCAGCGAAGCCAAGGCATCGGCGTACTCGCGGGTGATCCAGGCGATGTCCGCCGTGCGCTGGAGGTCGCGGGTCGGCTCGGAGGCCAGCTTTTCCAGCCGCCGGGAGATCCCCTGCAGGTACCGCACCACGTGACGCAGCCGCGGGGCGCCCGTCTCCGTCACGAAACCGGGGTACACCAGCGAAGACAGCTGGGCGCGGATGTCCGCCAGCGACTCCGCCGGGCCGCGCGCCGACGACAGCTGCACCTCGACGTCGTTGGCCGCGCGGAGGATCTTCTCCACATCCGTCAGCACCGCCAGCACTTCAGGGTGCAGGCCGGCCCGGACCTTCTCCAGCAGCACCTTGAAGCCGGTCTCGTCGAACACCGGGCCGCCGCCCGCGGCCATCAAGGCGTCCACCGCGCAGTCGACGCAGTCCTCGAGCAGCGCCGCCACGCTGCCGTGCGGATTCCGGTTCAGCACCAGCTTCGAGGAGTTGGACAGCGAGCGCGTGATGAACTTCATCGGCGAGTTCAGGTTCAGCCGCAGCATCCGCCGCGTGCCGGCCCACATCGCGTGTTCCTGCTGGGCCGGGGTGTCCAGCAGCCGCACCGCCACCGAAGCACCCTCGTCGACCAGCGCCGGGTACGCCTTGACGTCGTGGCCGCGTTGCTTCGACTCGAAAACGGGGGGCAGCGACCCGAACGACGGCTTCGTCAGGCCCGCTTTCTCCAGCGTGTTGGCCGCCTTCGAAATCGTCTCGCGGACCTTCGGGGCCAGCCGCCGCTGCAGGGCCTCGACGTCCTTGCCCTCCGCGACCTTCTTGCCGCGTTCGTCGACCACGCGGAACGTCATCTTCAGGTGGTCCGGCACCGAAGCCAGGTCCCAGTCCGCGTACGGCACGGTGATCCCGCGCAGGGCCCGTAGCTCGCGGCCGAGCACCTCCAACAGCGGACCGTCCGCAGGCGACACTCGCGAAAGGACATCGCGGGCGGTGTCCGGCGCCGGGACGAAGTTGCGGCGCAACGCCTTCGGCAGCGACTTGATCAGCTGCGTCACCAGCTCCGCCCGCAGGCCCGGGACCTGCCAGTCGAAGCCGTCCGGGGTCACCTGGTTCAGCACCGGCAGCGGGACGTGCACGGTGACGCCGTCGGCGTCCGCGCCCGGCTCGAACTGGTAGGTCAGCTTGAAGACCTGCGTGCCCTGCGTCCACGAGTCCGGGTAGTCGCCCTCGCGGACGCTGCCCGCGGACTCGTTGATGAGCATGGACTTCTCGAACGACAGCAGGTCGGGATCGGTGTGGCGGGCCTTCTTCCACCAGCTGTCGAAGTGCCGCACCGAAACGACGTCGGCGGGCACCCGGGCGTCGTAGAACTCGTACAGCGTCTGGTCGTCGACCAGGATGTCCCGCCGCCGCGCCCGGTTTTCGAGGTCCTCGACCTCTTCCAGCAGCGCGCGGTTCTCGGCGAAGAAGTGGTGGCGCGTCTGCCAGTCGCCCTCGACCAGGGCGTGCCGGATGAACAGCGCCCGCGACAGCTCCGGATCGATCCGGCCGTAGTTGACGCGGCGGTCGGCGATCAGCGGGACGCCGTACAGCGTCACCTTCTCGGTCGCGATCACCGCGCCCTGCTTGCGTTCCCAGTGCGGCTCGGAATACGACCGCTTCACGACGTGCTGGGCCAGCGGCTCGACCCACTCGGGCTCGATGCGCGCGTTGACCCGCGCCCACAGCCGGGACGTTTCGACCAGCTCCGCCGACATCACCCAGCGCGGCTGCTTCTTGAACAGCGCCGAGCCCGGGAAGACGCCGAAGCGGGCTCCGCGCGCCCCCAGGTAGTCGCCCTTGGCCGGGTCCTTGAGCCCGATGTGCGAGAGCAGACCGGCGATCAGCGACGTGTGCACGCGCTGCGGGTCCACCGGGGACGCGTTCGTGTTCAGGGAGATGCCCAGCGGCTTGGCCAGCTGACGCAGCTGGCTGAAGATGTCCTGCCACTCGCGCAGCCGCAGGTAGTTCAGGTACTCGGTCCGGCACATGCGGCGGAACTGGTTGCCGGACAACGCCTTCTGCTGCTCGGCGACGTACTCCCAGAGGTTCAGGTAGGCGAGGAAGTCCGACGTCGGGTCGGCGAACCGCGCGTGCTGGGCGTCGGCCGCCTGCTGCTTGTCGGCCGGCCGCTCGCGCGGGTCCTGGATGGACAGTGCGGCCGCGATGATCATGACCTCGCGGACGCAGCCGTTCTTCGCCGCCTCCAGGACCATCCGGCCCATCCGCGGGTCGACGGGCAGCTGCGCGAGCTTGCGGCCGATGTCGGTGAGGTCGCGGTCGGACCCGGTCGAGGAGAACGCGCCCAGCTCCTGCAGCAGGCCGATACCGTCGCTGACCTGGCGGCGGTCCGGCGGCTCGACGAACGGGAACGCGGCGATGTCCCCGAGCCCCAGCGACGTCATCTGCAGGATGACCGAGGCGAGGTTGGTCCGCAGGATCTCGGGATCGGTGAACTCGGGCCGGCTTTCGAAGTCCTCTTCGGAGTAGAGCCGGATGCAGATGCCGTCCGACGTGCGGCCGCAGCGCCCCTTGCGCTGGTTCGCCGACGCCTGCGACACCGGCTCGATCGGCAGCCGCTGCACCTTCGTGCGGTGGCTGTAGCGGGAGATCCGCGCGGTGCCCGGGTCGACGACGTACTTGATGCCCGGCACGGTCAGCGACGTCTCGGCGACGTTCGTCGCGAGCACGACCCGCCGCCCGGTGTGCGACTGGAAGATGCGCTGCTGCTCGGCCGAGGACAGCCGCGCGTACAGCGGCAGGACCTCGGTGTTGCGCAGGTTCGCCCGGTTCAGCACGTCGGCGGTGTCGCGGATCTCGCGCTCGCCGGACAGGAAGACCAGGATGTCGCCGGGGCCTTCCGCGCACAGCTCCTCGACGGCGTCGAGGATGCCCTGCGTCTGGTCGCGCTCGTCGGCGTCCTCGGCGGGATCGTCGGGGTCGACGAGCGGCCGGTAGCGCACCTCGACCGGGTACGTCCGGCCGGAGACCTCGACGATCGGCGCGTCGTCGAAGTGCTTCGAGAACCGCTCGGGGTCGATGGTCGCCGAGGTGATGATGACCTTGAGGTCGGGGCGGCGCGGCAGCAGCTGCTTGAGGTAGCCGAGGATGAAGTCGATGTTGAGGCTGCGCTCGTGGGCCTCGTCGATGATCAGCGTGTCGTACTGGCGCAGCGACCGGTCGGTCTGGATCTCGGCCAGCAGGATGCCGTCGGTCATCAGCTTGACCAGGGTGTCCTGGCCGGACTGGTCGGTGAACCGGACCTTGTAGCCGACGGCGTCGCCGAGTTCGGTCTTCAGCTCACTCGCGATCCGGTCGGCGACCGTGCGCGCGGCCAGCCGCCGCGGCTGGGTGTGCCCGATCTGGCCGCGGATGCCGCGGCCGAGCTCCAGGCAGATCTTCGGCAGCTGGGTGGTCTTGCCCGAGCCGGTCTCCCCCGCGACGATCACGACCTGGTGCTTGTCGATGGCCGCGGCGATCTCGTCCTTGAGCCTGCTGACCGGCAGCTCTTCGGGATACTCGATCTTGGGCACGCTCGCCCGCCGCGACTCGACGCGCAGCTCGGCCTTCTCGACGTCGGCGGCGATCTGCGCGAGGACGGAATCGCGGTTGCGGGCTTTGCGGGCGCCTTCGAGCCGCCGGCGCAGCCGCTGCTCGTCGCGCGGCATCAGCTCGGGCAGGCGCGCTCGCAGCGCGGTGAAGGGGGATGGCTCGGACATTCTTGGTCCCAGGATAGCCGTGCGTGACGAACCGGGCCTCCGAATATCCCCGGTACGTGACCGACCGGACACCGGACCCCCGGTCGTCCGGCCCTCACGCCCGCTGCAGCGACTCCGGGCCCAGGTCGGCGAGGGTGCGGTGGCCGGACAGCCCCATGGTCAGGTCGAAGTCCGCCAGCAGGCTGCGCAGGACGTGCCGGACGCCGTCCTCACCCGCGTGGGCCAGGCCGTACACCCACGGGCGCCCCACCAGCACCGCCCGCGCGCCCAGCGCCAGCGCCTTCAGCACGTCCGCGCCGGTGCGGACGCCCGAGTCGAACAGCACCTCCAGGCGGTCGCCGACCGCCGCGACGATGCCCGGCAGGGCCTCCAGCGCGCCGATTGCGCCGTCGACCTGGCGGCCGCCGTGGTTGGACACCACGATGCCGTCCATGCCGGCCTCGGCCGCGCGGCGCGCGTCGGCGACGTGCTGGATGCCCTTCAGGACGATCGGGCCGTCCCAGTGCTCGCGCAGGAACGGCAGCTGGTCCCAGGTCCGGTCGGTGCCGGTGAGCATGCCGATCCAGCGCAGGATCGCCATGTTCGGGTCCTCTTCCGGCGTCTTCTCCAGCAGGCCGCGGAACACCGGGTCGGTGAACGGGACCGCGCAGCCCTCGCCCTTGAGGAACGGCAGGTACGCCTGGTCCAGATCGGACGGCCGCCAGGCCAGCGTCCACGTGTCGAGCGTGACGACCAGCGCGGTGTAGCCGGCGTTCTTCGCCCGCGTCAGCAGGCTCGCGCAGACGTCGTTGTCGCCGGGCCAGTACAGCTGGAACCAGCGCGGGCCGTCGCCGTTGGCCGCGGCGACGTCCTCGATGCCGGTCGACGACGCCGTGGACAGGATGAACGGCAGCCCCACCGAGGCGGCGGCGCGGGCGGTCGCGGACTCCGCGTCCGGGTGGACGATCGACTGGACGCCGACCGGCGCCACCGCCACCGGGGCGGGCAGCCGGCTGCCGAGCACCGTCGTGGCCAGGTCGCGGTCGGTGGCGCCGGTCAGCATCCGCGGCACGACGCGCCAGCGGTCGAACGCCTCGCGGTTGGCGCGGGCGGTCGCGCCGGAGCCGGCCGCGCCCGCGACGTAGGAGAACGGCCCGGGCGCCATGACCTCGCGGGCCGACGCTTCGAGCTTCGTCGCGTCGGTCGAGCACGGCGGCAGCTGACCCCCGAGTCCCTGCAGGTAGATCTCGTTCTGGTAGCTGCCGAAGCGTTCGGTCACGGTTGCCTCCTCGCGTTCGAGGGGGCACTGTACCCGCCGGTAGTTCGCCCGGCGCCGGGAAGTGACCGACGGGTAACCTGAGCCCGACGTCCCTCGAAGGAGCAGTCATGCGCGCGTACGACGTGGTCCTGTTCGGTGCCACCGGGTTCACCGGCGGCCTGACCGCGGAATACCTGGCCCGGCACGCGCCCGCGGACCTGCGCTGGGCCCTGGCCGGGCGCAGCCGCGGCAGGCTCGAGGCCGTCCGGGCGCGGCTGGCGGAGGCCGACGACCGGTTCGGCGCACTGGACCTGCTCGTCGCCGACTCCGGCGACCCGGCGTCGCTGCGGGCCGTCGCGGAGGCCACGAAGGTCGTGATCACGACCGTCGGGCCGTACCTGGCACACGGCGAGCCGCTGGTCGCCGCGTGCGCCGAGGCGGGCACCGACTACGTCGACCTGACCGGCGAACCCGAGTTCGTCGACCGGATGTACCTCGCGCACGACCGGCGCGCCCGCGAGACCGGCGCGCGGCTGGTGCACGCGTGCGGGTTCGACTCCATCCCGCACGACCTCGGCGCGTGGTTCACCGTGCAGCAGCTGCCGGAGGGCGTGCCGCTGCAGGTGGACGGCTACGTCCGGGCCGGCGGGATGCCCTCGGGCGGCACGGTGCTCAGCGCGCTCACCATCATGTCCCGGCTGCCGGCCGGGGCCCGGGTGGCCCGCGAGCGGGCGGCGGCCGAGCCGCGGCCGGCCGGGCGGTTCGCGCGCGCCCCGCTCGGGCGCCCGCACCGGGTCGCCGCCGCGGGCTGGTGGGCGGTGCCGCTGCCGACGATCGACCCGGAGATCGTCCGCCGGTCGGCGGCCGCGTCCGAGCGCTACGGGCCGGACTTCACCTACCGGCACTTCGCCGCGGTCAAGCACCTGCCGGTGCTGGCCGGCGGCGTCGCCGGGACGGGGGCGCTGCTCGCCGCGGCCCAGGTCCCGCCGGCCCGGCGGGCGCTCTCGCGGCTGCTGGCGCCCGGCAGCGGGCCGAGCCCGCAGCGGCGCGCGCGGTCGTGGTTTTCGGTGCGGTTCTTCGGCGAGGGCGGCGGCTCGCGCGTGGTGACGGAGGTGTCCGGCGGCGACCCGGGCTACGACGAGACGGCGAAGATGCTGGCGGAATCGGCGTTGTGCCTCGCGACCGACGACCTGCCCGAAACCGCGGGCCAGGTGACCACGGCGACCGCGATGGGCGGCGCCCTCGTCGAGAGGCTCACCGCAGCCGGTATCCGTTTCACGACTCTTTGACCCTGTGCCGGGAGTGGGTCCGAACGACCTCGTAGTCGGCTTCGCGGAACGCACCCACCTGCGACCGCAGCCGCCCGGTCGAGAACGGCCAGCTGAAACTGTTGCGCCCGTTGACATCCGTGTAGTAGCTCGAACAGCCGCCCGCCTGGTACACCGTCCCGGGCAGGGCCGCCTGGACCTCCGCGTTGAACGCCGCCTGGGCCTCCGGGCGGACCGACAGCACCGTCCCTTCCGAACGCAGTGTCCGCGTCACCGCCGCCACCGTGTGGCGCAGCTGGGCCTCCAGGATCATGAACGCCGACGAATGCCCGGTGCCGAGGCTGGGGCCCAGCAGCAGGTACAGGTTCGGGAACCCGGCCACCGTCGTCCCCGCGTACGCCTGCGGGCTGCCCTTCCAGTGGTCGGCGAGACTGCGGCCGTCGCCGTCGAACACCCGGGACGACACCGGCATGTCGAGGACGTGGAAGCCGGTGCCGAAGATGATCGCGTCGACCTCGGCGCTTGAACCGTCCGCGCCCAGCACGCGCGAGCCCCGGACCGAACGCACCGCCGTCGGGTGCACGTCCACATGGGACTGCGTCAGGGACCGGTAGTACGTGTTCGACATGAGCAAGCGCTTGCAGCCCAGCGTGTAGTCCGGCGTCAGCGCGCGGCGCAGTGCCGGATCCCGCACCGCGAGCCGCAGGTGGGCGAGGCCGATCTTCTGCACCTGCCGCAGCAGCCACGGGTGCCGGAAACCGAAGCCGAGCGCCTCCATCGCGCCGTACTCCGCACTGCGCAGGGCTCGCTGCAGGGCCGGAAAGCGGCGCAGGAGGAGCCGTTCGACGCCCGGGACGGGGTGGTCCGGCTTCGGCAGGACCCACTGCGCGGTGCGCTGGAACAGGTGCAGCCGCCCCACCCGCGGCACGATCTCCGGGACGAACTGCACCGCCGACGCGCCGGTGCCGATCACCGCGACCCGCTTGCCCGCCAGGTCGTAGCCGTGGTTCCAGCGCGCGGAGTGGAAGACCTCGCCGGGGAAGCCGCCGAGCCCGGGCAGGTCCGGGATCAGCGGTTCGTGCCAGGGACCGGTGCCGGCGACCAGGACCCGGGCGCGGTACGGGCCCTGTGACGTCTCCAGCTCCCAGCGCGCGTCCCGGGCGTTCCACTGCGCCCGCGTCACCTCCACGCCGTAGCGGATCTTCGAGGTGACCCCGAACCGGGAGGCCGTGTCGCGGAGGTAGGCCCGGATTTCGGCTTGGCCCGCGAAGGCGCGCGTCCACTCCGGATTGGGGGCGAAGGAGTAGGAGTACAACGCGGACGGGACGTCGCACGCGCAGCCGGGGTAGGTGTTGTCGCGCCAGGTGCCGCCGAGCGTGTCCGCCTTCTCGAGGACGGCGAGGTCGGCGACCCCGGCCTGGCCGAGGCGGATGGCGGCGCCCAGCCCCGAGGCCCCGGCGCCGACGACGAGGACCGCGAACTCACGTTGTTCCATTTTTCGGAGACTAACAGTATTCGAATACTTGTGGTACCCCGATCCCGGGTCTCGCTAGAGTGGCCGCCATGCCCCGACTCACCCGCGCGGAAAGCCAGGCCCGCACCCGCGAGCAGCTCGTCGAGACCGCCAAGCTGCTCTTCCTGCGCGACGGCTACTCGGTGACGTCGCTGGAGAAGGTCGCCGACGAGGCCGGGTACTCGAAGGGCGCGGTGTATTCGAACTTCCGCAGCAAGGACGAGCTCTGCCTCACCGTGCTCGACCGGATCCACGACGAGCAGGTCGCCCTGGTCGCCGAGGCACTGGCCGGCGCCGAGGGGATGGAGGGCCTGCTCACGGCGTTCCAGAGCTGGGCCGAGCGGAGCATCGGCGACGAGGCGTGGACGGCCTTGGAGGTCGAGTTCGCCACGAACGCCCGCCGCGACCCGCACGTGCGGGCGGAGCTGGCGGCGCGGGACAAGGCCATCCGCGACACGATCGCCGGCCTGCTCACCGGATACGCCGAGCGGTTCGGGATCACTCTCCCGATGTCGGCCGACGACGCCGCGACGGCGCTGCTGTCGCTGGGCATCGGGCTCGGCGTCCAGCGGGCGATCGACCCGACGATCCCGGTGTCCGTGCTGCCGGACGTCATCCGGCTCTTCGCCGGGGGCCGCTGACCGTCCTCTGAGGACTTGCCGCGGTGGTCTGGACCGTTCACGAACATGAACGAATTCCGCCTCTTGTGGAGCCTGCTGACCCTTCGCTACCGTGTCGTTACGCCGCAGCTCCACCTCATCACCCGTAACGCCGTGATCCGACGGCGCATCCCGCGGAAAGGGTCCCCTCCCCATGAGCAAGAAGTTGCGGCCGGTCCTCGTCGGCACGCTCGGCGCGGCCTCCGTCGCCGCCCTCGTGATCACCACGCCGGCCCTCTCTTCGGCCGCCCCCGCGCCGCTGGCCGCGAGCAGCGCTTCCGTACTGGCCACCGGCGACCTCTCGGCCCCGGCCAAGAAGGAAATCGCGATGAAGCTGGTGTCCAGCGCGGAGAACTCGTCGCTGGACTGGAAGGCACAGTACAAGTACATCGAGGACATCGGTGACGGCCGCGGCTACACGGCGGGCATCATCGGGTTCTGTTCGGGCACCGGCGACATGCTCGAACTCGTCGAGGCGTACACGGATTCGGTCCCGAACAACCCGCTGGCGAAGTTCCTTCCCGCGCTGCGCAAGGTGAACGGCACGGATTCGCACGCGGGCCTCGGGTCGGCGTTCGAGAGCGCGTGGAAGCAGGCCGCGGCGACGACGGCGTTCCAGACGGCGCAGAACAACGAGCGCGACCGCGTCTACTTCAACCCGGCGGTGAACCAGGGCAAGGCGGACGGCCTGAGCAACCTCGGCCAGTTCGCCTACTACGACGCGATCGTGATGCACGGCCCGGGCGACAGCAGCGACAGCTTCGGCGGCATCCGCAAGGCCGCGATGAAGAAGGCCAAGACCCCGGCCCAGGGCGGCGACGAAACGACGTACCTCAAGGCGTTCTTCGTGGCCCGCAAGGTGATCATGAAGCAGGAGGAGGCCCACGCGGACACCTCCCGCGTCGACACCGAGCAGGCGAAGTTCCTCAGCGAAGGGAACTTCGACCTGCACACGCCGCTGAAGTGGAAGGTGTACGGGGACTCGTACACGATCAACTGACGCCGGTCATCGGGTCAGGAGCGCATCCGCCGTGCGGGTGTTGAGGATGCGCTCCGGCCCGATGCCCGCCTTGATCGCGCGCTCGCAGCCGTACCCCAGCCAATCCAGCTGGCCCGGCGCGTGCGCGTCGCTGTCGATCGTGAAGTCACAGCCGATCTCCGCGGCCAGGCGAAGCAACCTCATCGGCGGGTCCAGCCGCTCCGGGCGGGAATTGATCTCCACCGCCACGCCGTTCTCGCGGCACGCCGTGAACACCTTCTCCGCGTCGAACTCCGACTCCGGACGCCCGCGCCCCACCACCAGCCGGCCCGTGCAGTGGCCCAGGACCCGGACGTGCGGGTTGCGCACCGCCGCCACCATCCGGCGGGTCATGTCGCGCGCGGGCATCCGCAGCTTCGAGTGGACGCTCGCCACCACGAAGTCCAGCTGCCCCAGCAGCTCCTCCTCCTGGTCCAGCGAGCCGTCGTCGAGGATGTCGACCTCGATGCCGTGCAGCAGGCGGAACGGCGCCATCAGCTCGTTCGCCTTCGCGACGATCTGCATCTGCGTCCGGAGCCGGTCCGGGGACAGCCCGTTCGCGACCGTCAGCCGCGGCGAGTGGTCGGTCAGGACCATGTACTCGTGGCCGAGGTCGCGGCCCGCCACCGCCATCTCGCCGATCGAACTGCCCCCGTCCGACCAATCCGAATGGGTGTGGCAGTCCCCGCGCAACGCCGAGCGCAACGGCTCTCCGCTCGGCAGTTCCTTCGCGACGATCTTCCCCCGGTACGCCGGGTCACGACCGGCCAGCGCGTCCTCGATGACTCCCGCGGTCGCCTTCCCGATGCCCGGCAAGGACGTCAGGGTGCCGTTCTCCGCCAGCTGCGCCAGCTGCTCGGCGCCGGTCTTGTCGACCGTCGCCGCCGCGTTCCGGAACGCCCGGACGCGGTAGGTCGGTTCGCCCGCGCGTTCGAGCTGGAACGCGATCTCCCGCAACGCCCATGCCGGATCCATGGGACCTGTCTACCCCCTCCGGGGCAGTCGGTGCAGCTCGACGTCCACCAAGGCGCCGTCTTCGACGCGGCAGGTCTGGTACGTGCAGTACGGCTGGCGACGGCGGTCCGTCGGCGACCCCGGGTTGAGCAGCCGCAGTCCCGACGGCGCCACCGTGTCCCACGGGATGTGGCTGTGCCCGAAGACCAGCACGTCGGTGTCCGGGAACTGCGCGTCGCACCGCTGCTCGCGGCCCTGCTTCGCGCCGGTCTCGTGGATGACGGCCAGGCGCACGCCGCCGAGCTCCGCGCGGGCGACCTCCGGCAGCCGGGCCCGCAGCGCCGGGCCGTCGTTGTTGCCGTACACCCCGATCAGCCGCTTGCTGCGCGCCTCGAGCTCGTCCAGCAGGGCGACGTCGACCCAGTCGCCGGCGTGCACGACGACGTCGGCGGCCGCCACCTCGGCCCACACCTGCGGCGGCAGCTCGCGGGCGCGGGCCGGCAGGTGGGTGTCCGAGATCAGCAGCAGCCTCATCCGATGGCCTTCAGCACCCGGTCCAGGAACCCGCCGATGTGGTCGCGCAGCAGGGCGGCCGCGCCCTCGGCGTCGCCCTTCTTCGCCGCCGCCAGCACCGCCTTGTGCTCGGTCCACTCCCTCTTCCAGCTGGGGTTGGCCTCCCAGCCGACGACGCTGATCAGCGCCGCGCGGTCCTTGAGGTCGTCGAGGATGCTGACCAGCAGCGGGTTGCCGCAGCCGGAGTAGAGGGCGCGGTGGAAGCGGCGGTTCAGCAGGCTGAGCGCGGCCTGGTCCTTGTCCGCGATGGCCGTCGACGCCTCCTTCAGCGCCTCGGCCGCGTCCTCCAGCAGCTCCGGGTCGCGCCGCTCGACGGTCCGCCGGACGGCCTCGGGTTCGAGCACCATCCGCACGTCGTAGACGGACTTCGCGAGCTCGGCGTCGACGGTGATCACGGACGCGCCCTTGTACGGGCTGAACGCCACCAGCCCGGAGTTCGACAGCACCTTGAGGGCCTCGCGCACCGGCGTCTTGGACACGCCGAGCCGCGCGGCCAGCTCCGCCTCGACGAGCGGCTGGCCGGGCACCAGCTCCCGGGTCAGGATGCCGCGGCGGATCTCCTCCAGGACCACTTCGGTCCGGGAGGCGGGCAGGCTGAACGTCCCGGTCATGGCGCGCTCCCTCGATCTGTGAACCCCAATTCAACCAAACCCACCGATCGTATATCAGATGCCATACTGGACGGCATGAAGCGACCCGAGGAACTCCGCAGCCACCGGTGGTTCGGCGGCGACGAACTGCGCAACTTCAGCCACCGCGCCCGCAGCCGCCAGCTCGGCTACAACCCGGAAGAGCACCTCGGCAAACCGGTCATCGGCATCCTCAACACCTGGTCGGACATCAACCCCTGCCACATGCACCTGCGCGAACGCGCCGAGCAGGTCAAGCGCGGGGTCTGGCAGGCAGGCGGGTTCCCGCTGGAGTTCCCGGTCGCCACGCTGTCGGAGACCTACCAGAAGCCGACGCCGATGCTCTACCGCAACCTGCTGGCCATGGAGACCGAGGAGATCCTCCGCTCCTACCCGATCGACGGCGCCGTCCTGATGGGCGGCTGCGACAAGACCACGCCGGCGCTGCTGATGGGCGCGGCCAGCGCGGGCCTGCCGGCGATCTTCGTCCCGGCCGGGCCGATGCTGCGCGGGCACTGGCGCAACGAGGTCCTCGGCAGCGGCACCGACATGTGGAAGTACTGGGACGACAAGCGCGCCGGGCTGATCGGCGACGCCGAAATGTCCGAACTGGAGCGCGGGCTGGCCCGGTCACCGGGGCACTGCATGACGATGGGGACGGCGTCCACCATGACCTCGGCCGCCGAGGTGCTCGGCGTGACGCTGCCGGGCGCCGCGTCGATCCCCGCCGTCGACTCGGCGCACCACCGGATGGCCGCGGCCAGCGGCGCGCGGATCGTGGACATGGTCCGGGAAGACCTGACCATCACCCAGGTCCTGGACAAGCGGGCGTACGAAGACGCCATCACCACCGTGCTCGCGCTCGGCGGCTCGACCAACGCCGTGATCCACCTGATCGCGATGGCCGGCCGCAGCGGGATCCCGGTCTCGCTCGCGGATTTCGACGCGATCGCCCGGCGCGTGCCGGTGCTGGCGAACATCCGGCCCGGCGGCGACTGGCTGATGGAGGACTTCTACTACGCCGGCGGCCTGCCCGGGCTGCTCTCGCGGCTGACCGACCTGCTGCACCCCGAACGCCCCACCGTCACCGGCCGGACGCTCGGCGAGAACCTCGCGCAGGCGAGCGTGCACGACGACGACGTCATCCGGACGCGGGACAACCCGGTCGCCGCCGAGGGCGGGGTCGCGGTGCTGCACGGGAACCTGGCGCCGTCGGGCGCGGTCATCAAGCACATCGCCGCCGAGCCGCACCTGCTGGCGCACACCGGCCCGGCCGTGGTGTTCGAGAACTACCCGGACCTCAAGAAGCGGATCGACGACCCGGCGATCACCGCGGACTCGGTGCTGGTGCTGCGCGGCTCCGGCCCGCTCGGCGGCCCCGGCATGCCCGAGTACGGGATGCTGCCGATCCCCGCGCACCTGCTCGCCCAGGGCGTCCGGGACATGGTCCGGATCTCCGACGCGCGGATGAGCGGCACCAGCTACGGCGCCTGCGTGCTGCACGTGGCGCCCGAGTCGCACGTCGGCGGGCCGCTGGCCCTGGTCCGCGACGGCGACCTGATCACGTTGGACGTCCCTTCGCGCACCCTGCGGCTCGAAGTGTCCGATGCGGAGCTCGACCGGCGGCGTGCCGGGTGGACGGCGCCCGCGCCCCGCTTCGAACGCGGTTACGGCGCGCTCTACAGCGAACACATCACGCAGGCCGACGAAGGCTGCGACTTCGACTTCCTGGCCCGGGCCGGTCACAATCCCGAACCCGATGCCCGGTGAGTTCACCGATCCGTGCCCGGTTCATCCCCCGTTAGGGCGAGTCGTACGGCTTGTCCGGGTGCCCCGTACGCTGACCTCGTCACCGGCGCGACCCGGCGCCTGTTGAAGGGGTGGAGAGTTGCCGTACGAACCGCGCTGGCCCGACTCACACGGTGAGCAGACCGACGTCCTCCCGGTCGTCCGGCCCGAACCGGAACCGGACCCCGGTCGCACGTCGAAGCGCTCCTTCCGCAAGGCCGGCCTGATCGCGGGCGGGGTGTTCGGGCTGCTCGTCGCGGTGTACGGGATCGATCTGCTGATCAGCCAGGGCAGCGTCCCCCGCGGGGTGACCGTGGCCGGCGTCGACGTCGGCGGGATGGACCGCGACGCCGCCGAGCAGGAGCTGCGCGGGCAGATCGAGCCGCGGCTGACCCGCCCGATCACCGTCACCGCCGGCGAGTACCAGGGCACGCTCTCGCCGACCATCGCCGGGCTGAAGCTCGACTGGCCGCAGACCCTCGACCAGGCCGGCGAGCAGCCGCTGAACCCGTTCACGCGGCTGTCGTCGCTGTTCTCCAGCCGCGAGGTCGGTGTCGTCAGCCACGCCGACGACGCGAAGCTCACCGCCGCCCTCGAGCAGCTGCGTGGCCAGGTCGACCGGGATCCGGCCGAGGGCACCGTGAAGTTCGACGGCGTCCAGCCGGTCGCCGTGCCGCCGAAGGCCGGGCAGAAGCTCGACGTGCCGGCCGCGACCGCCGCCGTCGTCGAGAAGTGGGCGCGCGGGGAAACCCTGGCCCTGCCGGTGACGAGCACGCCGGTCCGGACCACGGCCGAAGGCGTCCAGGCGGCCCTCGACGGGTTCGCGCGCCCCGCCGTCTCCGGCCCGCTCGTGGTCAAGGGCGAGGGCAAGGACGCCACGGTGAAGCCGGAAGCGATCGCCGCGGCGATCACCTTCGAGCCGGCCGACGGCGGCGGGCTGACGCCGAAGATCGACAACGCGAAGATCGCCGAAGCCGCCGGGCCGCAGCTGAAGTCCACCGAGAAGGAGGGCAAGGACGCGACCATCGTCTTCGAAGGCGGCAAGCCCGCAGTCGACCCCTCCACCGACGGCCGGACCATCGACTGGGACCCGAGCCTCAAGCCGCTGCCGGACGTGCTGAAGAAGACCGAGGGCCGCGAGGTCCCGGCGATCTACAAGGACAGCCCGGCGAAGGTCACCACCGACCAGGCGAACCAGCTGGGCGTCAAGGAGGTCGTCGGCGAGTTCACGACGCAGAAGTTCGCCGCGGACTCCGGCGTCAACATCCGCGTCGTCGCGCAGAAGGTGAACGGCGCCATCGTCAAACCCGGGGAAACCTTCAGCCTCAACGGTTTCACCGGCCCGCGCGGCACCGCGCAAGGGTACGTCGAGGCGGGCGTGATCAAGGACGGCGCCCCGGGGCGCGAGGTCGGCGGCGGCATCTCGCAGTTCGCGACCACGTTGTACAACGCGGCGTACTTCGCGGGCCTGAAGGACGCCGGCCACAAGGAACACAGCTACTACATCAGCCGCTACCCACCCGCCCGCGAAGCCACGGTGTTCCAGAACCCCAACGGCTCCAGCGTCATCGACCTCAAGTTCACCAACGACTCGCCGACCGGCATCGCGATCCAGACGATCTGGACGCCGTCGTCGATCACCGTGAAGCTGTGGGGCACCAAGCGCTACACCGTCGAGTCGATCCCGGGCGCGCAGACCAACCAGAGCGAACCGCAGCCCAAGCCGGGCCCGGCGGAGAACTGCCACGCCTCGAACGGCGCGCCGGGGTTCACGACCACGGACACCCGCGTGCTCAAGGACGCCGCCACCGGCCGCGAAGTGAGCCGCTCGACCCGGACCGTCCACTACAACCCGCAGCCGAAAATCGTCTGCGGCGAGGCGCAGTGACCTCCTAACGGACGTTCACGCTGGGCGTCCGCGGCGGTACCCTGAGTGCCCATGAGCGGACGCGCGGTGGGGTTCCGGGACGTCCTCGGCGTGACCGAGTTCCGGGCCCTGTTCGCGGCGCAGCTCGTCTCGGTCACCGGCGACCAGCTGGCGCGGGTCGCGCTGTCGATCCTGGTGTACGACCGCACGAACTCACCGGGCTGGGCCGCGCTGACCTACGCGCTGACGTTCCTGCCGGACCTCGTCGGCGGCCCGCTGCTGTCCGGGCTGGCCGACCGGTACCCGCCGCGGACGGTGATGGTCTCGGCGGACGTCCTGCGGGCCCTCGCGGTGGCCGTGATGGCGACACCCGGACTCCCGCTCCCGGCGGTGGCGGCGCTGCTGGTCGGCGTCCAGCTGTTCAACCCGGTGTGGAATTCGGCGCGCGCTGCGCTGCTGCCACAGGTGCTGCCCGGCGACAGTTTCGTGCCCGGGATGGGCCTGCTGATGATGCTCGTGCAGGCGGGCCAGGTCGCCGGGTTCGCCCTCGGCGGGCTGCTCGTCGCGCGCCTCGGCACCGGCGGCGCCCTGATGGCGGACGCGGCCAGCTTCGCCGTGTCGGCCCTGTTCCTGGTCAGCGGCGTCCTCCCGCGGCCGCCGCGGGAGAACGCCGGGGTCCGCTGGTGGCGGCACGTGCGCGCGGGCTGGACGGTGGTGGCCGGCGACCGGCGGCGGCTCGCCCTGGTGGCGCTGGGGTGCGTGTCGGGGATCTACATCGCGGGCGAGGCGATCGCCGCGCCGTACGCCGCCGAGCTCGGCGGCGGGGCGGTGGTGGTCGGGCTGCTGCTCGGGGCGTACGCGCTGGGGAACGTGCTCGGCATGGCGGCGCTGTCGCGGATCCCGCCTTCGCGGCGCAGCCGGCTGCTGGGGCCGCTGGCCGTGCTGGCGTGCGCGGCTTTGCTGGGCTGCGCACTGAAACCGGACCTGGCGGCCACGTTGACCCTGTTCACGCTGTCCGGGGTGGCCAGTTCGTACAACTTGGTCGCGAACACGACGTTCGTGCAGCTGACGCCCGAGGCGCAACGGGCGCAGGCGTTCGGGTTCGCGTTGACGGCGCTGCGGGTGTCGCAGGGCCTCGGCGTGGTGCTCGCGGGCCTGGCGGCCGAACGCGTGGCTCCGCACGGCGTGGTGGCCGGTGCGGGCGGTGTGGGCGTGCTGGCGGCATTGGGGGCGGCTCGCCTGTGGCGGCAGGCGCAACCGGATCCCCGGTGACCGGCGCTGGTGCCGGTCACCGGGCACCGGTCAGGACCGCGTCCAATCGGTCGGGCACTGCGGCAGCGCTGGCGAGACGCCGGGCCGGGTCCAATCGGTCGGCAGCTCGCGCACGGTCCAGTCGGTCGGCAGTTCGCGGGCGGTCCAGTCGGTCGGCGCCTGGCGGGTGGTCCAGTCGGTCGGGATCGCCCGGGTCCAGTCGGTGGGGAGCTGCCGGGTCCAGTCGGTCGGCCGCTGCGCGCGCCGGCGGGACGGGACGATGTTGGCGTTGGGCAGGAAGTGCGACATGATTTCTCCAGTTCGTGAGGGTTTACACACGGTGCGTGACCGAACGGTAGCCTGACCGGCCTAGTGACACACCGCGTTCATTCGATTACAGTGACGATTTCCGCGAAGAGTTCCGTCCTGGGAAGAGGGGCGTTTCGTGGGATTGTCCGGGTCCCAAGGGCGAAAGCCCAGCTCAGAACGTCCACGATCAGGTATCCGTACGTGGGCGATGTGGAAGCTGGCCACTCCGGTGCTCGGCTATGTCCTCGTCGTCGACGCGCTGGCGTTGATCATGGTCGCGACGACGGCCGCGCTGGTGCCGATCACGGCCCAGTCGCTGCTGTGGTGCGGCCTGATCCTGGCCGGTGAAATCGTGCACCTCGAAGCGGCGCAACGGATCGAGCGCATCCGCGAGCTGGCCGCCGACGGCCGGCCGCACATGCACCTGCAGTCGATCTGGATCTTCGCCGGCCTCCTCCTGCTGCCCCCGCCGCTGGCCACTGTGGTCATCGTCGTCAGTTATGCCCATTCGTGGGTCCGGGTCTACAAACGGCGGGGCGTAATTCACCGGAAAGTGTTTTCCGGTGCCACGGTGATCCTCGCCTGCGCCGCCGCGGGCGGCGTGCTTTCGGCGGGCACCGGGCATGTGGCGCCGTACGTGCCCTATCTGGACGGTTTCGGCGGGATGACCGCGCTGCTGGTGTCCGGGCTCGGCTACTTCGGCCTCAACTACGTGCTGGTGATCCTGGTGATCCTGATGAGCAACCCGGGCAAGCCGCCGCGGCAGGCGTTCGGCAACCCGTCCGACGTGCTGATCGTGCTGGCCGCGGTCGGCGTCGGCTGCGGCATCGCGCTGGTGATGACGGTCCGGCCGTGGCTGCTGCCGGTGCTGATGGTGACGCCGGTGGCGCTGCACATCGGCCTGCTGCTCCCCCAGTTCCAGGCGGCGGCGCGCACGGACTCCAAGACGGCGCTGCTCGCCCCGGAGTTCTGGGTCCAGCTGGCCCGCAACGAGCTGGCCCGCGCGGCGGAGCTGTCCTCGACGGCGGGTGTGCTGATGATCGACATCGACCACTTCAAGGCCATCGACGACGGCAACGGCCACCTGGCGGGCGACGAGGTCCTGCGCGCGGTGGCGGCGGCGATCCAGGGCTCGGTCCGCGGCGGCGACTACGTTGGCCGCTTCGGCGGCGACGAGTTCGTGGTCCTGCTGCCGGGCACGACGAGCGCGGAGATCGCGTCGGTCGCGGACCGCATCCGCACGGCGATCGCCCGCATCGAGGTTCCGGTCCCGGTGATCCGCCCGGGCAAACCCGAAGTGATCACCGGCCTGACGGCCTCGATCGGCGCCGCGGTGTACCCGGAAACGGCCACGGAGTACACGATCCTGCTGCAGGCGGCGGACGACGCGGTGTTCGAGGCCAAGGCGGGCGGCCGCGACCGGGTGGTACTGGCCACCGCCCGCACGGAACTGACGCGCCCGGAGATCCCGGACGCCCTTTGACCTCCCCCGGGTTCGCCCCGCCCGATTCGAGGGTGATTCACGGGCTTCGCGCGCGCCGGGGTCACAGGTCGGACATGACCGGCCTTTTCCCCCAACCCGGCCCGAGCCCGGCGTATCATTTCACCGGATCCCCGGATCAGGGCTGACGAGGGAGGCGGTCAAGCGGGATGACTGCATCTATCATCGTGATCTACCTGGCCATCGGCGCGGTACTGGCCATGATCAGCGCCTTTTTCATGGGTCCGCGGACCTTCAAGCTCGCCGAAAAGTCGATCGACAGGGTCGTCGGGCTCGCCAATTTCCAGCGCCAATTCAAAAAAGGCTTGCTGTCGCGGCTGCGGTGGATAATAACGTACCGGCTCCTGTTCTTCCCGATCTTCACCACGGCCTGGCCGGTCACCGTCGCCTACATGCGCCGGGGGATCATCTCGAAGGACTACCGCGAGCGGACCAGAGGCGTGAACCTGGCGCCCGTGAACCTGCAGATCGCCCTGGCGCTCTTCGGGTTCGCCCTGCTGCTCCTCGTGCTGCGGATCCTGGACGGCCCGGGCTGGGCGATCGACACGGGATCCGTGTTCCTGCTGGTCGCCCTGATCGCCAACCTGATCTCGAATTCCCTGTCCGCCCTCGACCTGCCCGGTCAGCTGCGCCGGAACCTGATGCAGCCGTACGTGCAGTTCATCGCGATCGCGGCGTTGCAATACCTCACGCTCCTTTCCGGTTCCCTGCTGCTCGGCCCCCTCCAGGTGGGCGGGAAACCGACGCTCGACGTCGTCATCGACCAGATCAAGGGACTGGGTGCCTTCACCCACGTCTTCGACGTCGTTCTCAGCACGCCGCGCACGCCGTCGGCCATTCTCCTGACCCTGGCCGGGATCTGCCTGTTCGCCATGATCGGCAAGGTCCTGTTCCAGTACAAGAAATTCGTCCGGCAGCCCGCCGACCACGCGAACATCGTGGCGACGCTGAGCGTGCTGGGCCGGATCGAGGAGGCCCGGCGCTGGCTGGACACGCTCGACGAGCAGCGTTTCCGGGACGCCGCGATGCTCGGCGCCCGGGTCATGGTCCTGGTCGGCGAGAACGAACACGAGAAAGCCTATTCCCTCGCCGAGGCGCAAGTCGTCCTGCGCACCGGCGACGACGACCGGCCTCGACGGCACCACACCGTCGACGACGTCCTGATCAACCTCCTGACGACTTCGTCGTTCATGAACCTGCGGACCGGCCAGTACTGGCAGCTGGCCAGGTTCGCGGTGCGCCGCGGGATCACCGACGGCTGCCTGGCCACCCTGATCTGGCCCCTGTGCGAAGACCTCGACGTCGACGAGGTGGAAAAACTGGCCGGAATCGGGATCTCCCGCGAAAGCCACCCGATCACGCATGCGACGGCCGCCTGGCTGCTGGCCGACGGTTCCCCCGGGGAAAATGAAGCCCGGGCCCGCTTGGCGGCGGCCCAGCCGGTGTCGGACACCGACAAGATCGCGCGCGCCATGGTGGACTGCCGGATCCGCATCTTCCACCGCGACGACGTCACCCCGGCCGCCACGGAACTGCTGGACCTGCTGGCGGCCGCCGATCACCTCCCGCCGTGGTGCGGTCCGACGTTCGGCGTCGGCGTGGACGAGCTCGTCGCCTCCCGGTTGCTCGGACGGGACCTGCAAGAGCGCGCCCGGCAGTGCGAAAGGGCCTTGTACGAGGGCCTCGGCCGCGGGGAGGTCGAAATCTACAACTCCCTGAAGGCCGCGAGCCGCATCCTTTCCGGTCAGCAGTAGCACCCTCGGGTGGCGTCCGGCCGCGCCGGACGCCACCCGGGTCCGCACCTCAAGGCAGCGTCGCCAGGGAATCTTCGAGCGTGGCGTCGGGAAGCTCGTTGTCCACCATGTTCCCCGCGAGGTAGGCACCGTACGCGGGCAGGTCGAGGTGGGCGTGCCCGCACAACGCCGTCAGGATCACCTTCTCCTCCCCGGTTTCCTTGCACCGCAACGCCTCCTGGATGCACGCCGCCAGGGCGTGCGTCGGCTCCGGTGCCGGGATGATGCCCTCCGACCGGGCGAACTGCACCCCCGCCGCGAAGCACTCCTGCTGGCCGACGGCGAGCGCCTCGATCAGCCCCAGCTCGTAGATGTGGGAGATGAGTGGTGACATCCCGTGGTAGCGCAGGCCGCCCGCGTGGATCGGGTCCGGGATGAACTCGTGGCCGAGGGTGTGCATCTTCAGCAACGGGGTGAGCCCGGCGGTGTCGCCGAAGTCGTAGGCGTACTTCCCCCGCGTGAGTGACGGGCACGCGGCCGGCTCGACCGCGCGGATCACCGGGTCCATCCGGCCGGCCAGCTTCTCGCGCAGGAACGGGAAGGCCAGGCCGCCGAAGTTGGAACCGCCGCCGGTGCAGCCGACCAGGACGTCCGGGGTGTCGCCGGCCAGTTCGAACTGGCGGAGCGCCTCTTCGCCGATAACGGTCTGGTGCAGCAGCACGTGGTTGAGCACGCTGCCCAGCGCGTACCGCGTGTCCGGGTCCTGCGCCGCCTGCTCGACGGCCTCGCTGATCGCGATGCCGAGGCTGCCGGTGGAGTCCGGGTGGTCCTTGAGGATCGCGCGACCGGACTCGGTCAGCTCCGACGGGCTCGGGTGGACGGTCGCGCCGAACGTCTCCATCATCAGCTTGCGGTAGGGCTTCTGGTCGTAGGACGCGCGCACCTGCCAGACCTCGCACTCCAGCCCGTACTGGGCGCAGGCGAAGGCGAGCGCGCTGCCCCACTGGCCGGCCCCGGTCTCGGTGGTCAGCCGCGTGACGCCTTCGGCCGCGTTGTAGAACGCCTGCGGCACCGCGGTGTTCGGCTTGTGCGAGCCGACCGGGCTGACACCCTCGTACTTGTAGTAGATCCGCGCCGGGGTGCCCAGCGCCTTCTCCAGCCGTCGCGCGCGGAACAGCGGCGACGGGCGCCAGAGCCGGTAGACCTCCCGGACCTCCTCCGGGATGTCGACATAGCGATCCGTCGTCACTTCCTGGGCGATGAGCGCCTGCGGGAACAGCGGCGCGAGGTCCGCCGGCCCGACCGGCTCGCGGGTGCCGGGGTGCAGCGGCGGCGGTGGCGGCTCGGGCAGGTCGGGGATGACGTTGTACCACTGGGTCGGGAGATCGGCTTCGTCCAGGACGTACTTGGTCTGTTCAGCCATCACGCCTCCTTGGTCGGCATCCCAACCTAGGCCGCTCCCGGCCGTGGAGCCAGTACGGTGTTCGGGTGAGGAATCCGGTCCCGGCCGCCCCGGACGGGCGTACGTGTCCGCAGTAGACGGTTCCGACCCGGACGGCCGGCAGGCCGCCCCGGTCGCCGGCATCCCGGAAAGGACGTTGCGATGACCGACCTCCCGATGTGGCACCCGCCGTCCGGCCGTGGCCCGGGCCTGGTGCTGGTCCAGGAGATCTTCGGCCTGGACGACTACCTGCGCTCGGTCGCGGCCGGCCTGGCGGAGGCGGGGTACGTGGTGGCGGTCCCCGAGCTGTTCCGGCGGATCGCCCCGGGCTGGTCGTCGACGCACGACGAAGCCGGCGTCGCGGCCTCGGCGGAGGTGGCGGCGAAGTTCGACCCGGCGCTGGGGCTGTCGGACGTGCTCGACGCGGTCGCCCACCTGCGTGCGCTGCCGTCGGTTTCGGGCGGGGTCGGCGTGCTGGGCTTCTGCCTGGGCGGCTCGCTGGCCTTCGCGGCGGCGGCCGAGGGCGACCCCGACGTGGCGGTGTCCTTCTACGGCTCGAGGGTGCCGGAGCAGATCGCGGCCCTGGACCGGGTGTCGTGCCCGATCCAGTTCCACTTCGGCGGGCAGGACCCGTACATCCCGCGGTCGGACGTGGCCGTGGTGGAGGCCGCGGTGGCGGCGCACCCCGGGGCGGAGATCCACGTCCAGGAGGAGGCCGGGCACGCGTTCCACAACCACGTGGCCCCGATGTTCCACCACCCCGCCGCGGCGGCCCGCGCGTGGGAGCTGACGACGGAGTTCCTGCGCCGGACGTTGCCGGCGTGACCCGGGCGCGCACTGCACCGCGCCCGGCGTTTGTCAGAGTTCACAAGCTCCGGATCCGGTCGATGCGCGCCCGGATCGCTCTCGTCTGCGGGTCATCGGGGCCCAGGACCTTCGCGAAGCCGGCGTGAGCGCGCTGCAGAAGGGAGAGACCGACGGCGACGTCACGTTCGAGCACGTGGGCCATGCCGAGCCCGACGAGAGAGCCGAGCAGGTCGGGGTGCTCGTCGCCGAGGACGCGCGTGCGCCGCGCGACCACGTCCGTCCAGACCTGCCGGGCCTTCGCGCAGTCGCCGGCCGCGAAGTAGGCCGTGGCCAGGTTGTCCTGGGAGACCAGCGTGTCCGGGTGATCGGCGCCGAAGGTCCGTTCCCGGTCGGCGGCCACGGCCTCGAGCATCGCCGTGGCCTCGTCGAGGCGGCCGACGCTCAGGTAGGCGTGGGCGAGGTTGTTCCGGGTGCTGAAGGTGTCCGGGTGGGCCGGCCCCAGAACTCTGGTCCGGTCGGTCAGGAGGCTTTCGTGCAGCGGAATCGCGGCGGCCACGTTCCCGGCCGACTCGTGGGCGTTCGCGACGTTGTTGCGCAGGGTGAAGGTGTTCGGGCTGTCCGGCTCGAGGACCCGTTCGGCGGCGGCGAGCGCCGCCTGGTGTTGCGAGAGTGCCGTGGCGACGTCGCCGGCACGCTCGTGCGCGCCGGCGAGGTTGCTGAGGTACCCGATCGTGTCCGGATGGTCTTCACCCAGCACACGGGTCGCTTCGGCGTGAACGTCTCGGTGGATGGCCAGCGCCTCCGCCACCTTGCCGGTGGCGAGCAAGGCATCCGCGAGCTCGTCCCGGGAACCGAGGGTGGTCGGATGGCTGCGGCCCAGGAGCCGTTCGGAGGCGGCCGCAGCCGTTTCGAGCAACGGGATCGCGCCCGGGAGATCACCGGCCGTGGCCAACGCGTGCGCGAAGTTCATGCGGCACCCGAGGGAGGTCGGGCTGTCCGGGCCGAATGTCTTCTCGCAGGCGGGCAGCAGCTCCCGGTACAGGCCGATGGCGCGCGGCAGATCGCCGGATCGGGTAAGGGCGCCGGCCAGGGCCGCCCGGCAGAGGATCGTCGTCGGATGGGTGCGGCCCAGGGCCTGCTCACAGTCCGCGACGATTTTGCGGTGCTCGGCGATGGCGTCCGCCACCCGGCCCGCCGCCAGGGTCGCGTCGGCGAGCTGTTTCCGGCAGTTGATCGTGGCGGGGTGAAGCAGCCCGGATATCCGGGTGCGGATTTCGAGGGTCGCCGTGTAGCCGGCAACGGCTTTCGCGAGTTCACCCTTCGACCGGTGGAAATCGGCCAGCTCCTCGCGGGCGGCCAGCGTTTCGGGGTGTTCCCCGCCCAGGATCCGCTCGACGGTGACGACGGTCGCCTGCTGCAACTCGACAGCACGGGCCGGATCACCGAGCTGCGCGTGCACCGACGCAAGGCTGCGTTGCGACGTCAGGGTGTCACGGTGCTCGGGTCCCAGGACCGCACAGCGTCGGTCCAAAGTGGACTCATAGAGCGGGATGGCCCGCCGGAAGTCCCCTTTGGACTCGTAGCAGGCGGCGAGGCTGCTGCGGCAGGTGAGGGTGATCGGGTGATCGGGGCCGAGAACTCGTTCGTACTGCGCGAGAACGGCCTCGGTCAGCGGCAGGGCGCTCGCCAGATCACCGGCCGTGTGGAGGGCGACCGCCAGGTTGTTGCGGAAGGTCAGGACGCCGAGGTGATCGGGACCGAGGAGGCGCTCGCCGTCCGCGATGGCGTCCTTCAGCATCGGGATGGCGCGGTCCACCTTCCCGGCAGCGCTGTACGCGCTGGCCAGGTTGATTCGAGCGGTCAGCGCCGGGCTGTCCTCGGGATCGAACACCCGGCGGGTGCTTTGCTCACACCGTTCGAGGAGGTCGATGGCGCCGTCGAGGTCACCCTGGTCGCGGAGGAAGGACCCGGCCTTCGTCAGCAGCTGACAGGTCTCCGCGATGTCGGTCTCCGGGGCGGCGAAGGCGAGGAGGGCCAGGGCGTGCGGCAGGGTGGCCCGGTACCGCGCCCAGGACCGGGGATCGCGGAAGTCCTCGGCCAGGCTGCCGGAAAGCCGGGCGGTGGCGGCCGCGCGGGCGTCCGCGATGAGCCCGGGCTGCCGGTGGGGATCGGCCGGGTCCGGGGTGCGCGTGACGGCCTGGACGAGGCGGTGGACGGCGATGTCGCCGTCGGTCAGCTTGATCATGCTGAAGGCGTGGAGCCGCCCCAGGGCGTCGAGGTCGTCCGGGCTGTCGAACAGCAGGCGCGGGATGCCGGCCGAGGCGTACCAGGCCAGCTGCCGCAGCAGTGCGCCGGCCGCCGGGGTGGCGGCGAGGCGGTCGAAGGTGACGTGCCAGACCCGGGCCATGGTTCGCTGCGCGTCCCCGCCTTCGCCGGTGGCGGCGAACATGCGGGCGGGGTACCGGGCGAGCAGTTCGAGGTAGGCGGCCGGCGTGATGCGGGTCTGCGCGAGGTAGGCGCCGGCCTGCTCCAAGGCCAGGGGCAGCCAGCCGAGTTCCTCGCACAACGGCGTGGCGAGCGGGACGTCGGCCTCCGGCCAGTCCGCGGCGACGACGCGGGTCAGGAGTTCCTCCGCGTCGCCGGACGGCAGCACGTCGAGGGCCAGGGTGCCCAGGCCCCGCCAGCCGGTGCGCTGCCGGGCGGTGATGACGACGGTGCCGGCGGAAACCCGGCCGAGCACCACCTCGGCGTCGGCGGGGGTGGTCAGGTTGTCGAGGACCAGCAGCCAGTCACGGCGGCCGCCGAGCCACCGGAGGGCCACCTCGACACGCTCGCCGACGGCCAGGGCGGCGGAATCCGGCGCCACGGCCACGGCCAGCTCGGCCAGCCCGCCCCGGATCGCGGCGGGCGTGTCCGCGGTGATCCACCAGGTGAAGCGGTACCGCTCGGCGTTGAGGTGCGCATAGCGGGCCACGAGGGTGCTCTTGCCGACCCCACCCAACCCGTGCACGACGGCGACCGGCCCTGCCTCGCGGAGGAGGCGGTCGAGCCGGGCCAGCTCGGCAGAGCGCCCGACGAAGAGCCGGGACGCGGCGGGCACGCGCCCCACGGCCGGCGCCGGATCGGACCGGCGCGCGTGGAAGTGCACGCCGCCGGTGATCGTCCCGGCCTGGACGACGGAACCCGGCACGAAGCCGCCGACGGTGTTCACGACCTCAGCCACGCCCCGAGTATCGCGGGCGGTCCGGGGTTTCCGCCATGCTCGATCGCTTCCGGGACAACGCCCGCGCAAAAACCTTGCCGACCACCGTGTTCGACGCCCGAGCTGCGGCCGGCCGTCAGGAGTTCTTGCGCTGATTGGCGTTGAACCGAGCCTTCTTCTGCCGGTTCCCGCACGTATTCATGTCACACCACCGGCGAGTCCGGCTCTGACTGGTGTCGAGAAACGCCGCCCGGCAAGTGGGCGACGCGCACAATGCCAGTTTCCCGTCTCGCTCTCCCGCCAGAATACTGATCGCGTCGGCCGCGATCACCCCCAACGCATCTTCCACGCCGTCCGGTGAGCTGAGCCGCCACCGCCGGTCGCCCTCGGGCGTCAGGACGGCCACCGCCCGGCCCTCGCTGCTGCGGTGGTTGATGACCTCCACCGCCGGCGCCGGGAGGGCTTCCTGCATCGCCGCCGCTGTGGCCGCCGCGTGGATCGCTTCCCTCAGCTCACGGGCGAGCTCCAGCTGGGCCTCCGTGCAGGACTCCACGTCGAGGCCGTTCACCACCAGCCAATCGACCAGGCGCTGCGGTGTCGGAATGCGCTCCACCGCGTCGCCGCGACGCTCCGACAACGTTCCCGTGAAGCTGGTCGCCAGCACGCTGCCCAGCCGGAAACCGGGGAACCCCGCTCGCATGGAACCACCTTAGCAGGTTGCCCGCCGCCCGCGGACCGTGTTAGAACCGTCTTAGCCGGTTCAGCCAAGGAGGTCCCATGCCCACCAGCGACGTGCACCCGTTCGAAGCCCACGTCCCCGACGCCGACCTCGAGGATCTGCGTGCCCGGTTGGCCGCCGCGCGGCTTCCGGAACCGGAGACGACGTCCGGCCGCTGGGAGCAGGGTGTTCCGCTCGCCGATCTCGTCGACGTCGTCGATTACTGGCGTACCGGGTACGACTGGCGGTCGTTCGAAGCGCGGCTCGACCGCATCGGACAGTTCCGCACGACCATCGACGGCCTGGGGATCCACTTCCTGCACCGCCGATCCGCCCGCGCGGACGCCACCCCGCTGCTGTTGACCCACGGCTGGCCGGGCAGCGTCGCCGAGTTCGCCGACGTCGTGGACGAGCTGGCGGATCCCGGAACCGCCGGGGCACCGGCCTTCCACGTCGTGGCCCCGTCCCTGCCGGGTTTCGGTTTCAGCGGCAAACCCGCCACCACCGGGTGGGGGACCGAAAAGATCGCGGCCGCCTGGGTCGAACTCATGACACGGCTCGGCTACCCCCGCTTCGCGGCGCACGGCGGCGACTGGGGCGGCGTGATCACCACGATCCTCGCCGGCCGGTTCCCGGCGCACGTCCTCGGCATCCACACCACGACCGCGCAGGCGCCGCCGGGCCTGCCCACGGACGGGCTGACGGCCTCAGAACGCCGCTGGGCGGAGGAAACCCGCGATTTCTGGCGCCATCGCGCGGCGTACGCGAAGCAGCAGGCGACCCGCCCGCAGACCATCGGCTACTCGCTCGTCGACTCACCGGCCGGCCTGCTCGCCTGGATCCTCGACAAGTTCGCCGAATGGACGGACACCGAGGACAGCCCGTTCGAGACGATTTCCCGGGACCGGATCCTCGACGACGTCACGCTGTACTGGCTGACGCGGACCGGCGCATCGGCGGCCCGGATCTACTACGAGAGCCACGATTCGCTGGATCCCGGGCTCCGGGTCGACGTCCCGGCGGCGATCAGCGTGTATCCGCGCGACATCGAGAAGTGCCCGCGTCCCTGGGCGCAGGAGCGGTTCCGGCGGATCGTCCGGTGGGCGGCACCGCCGGCCGGGGGCCATTTCCCGTCGCTGGAGGTTCCCGGGTATTTCGTCAAGGACCTGCAAGACGGCCTCGCGGCGGTACTGGCCGCCGCGCGGTGAACCCGTGTCCGCCCGGCCGGAGGGATCGTCAAGGCCTGATTTCGAGCTGATCGCGGCGCCGGGTCAGGGCGGCCGTCTCGGCGGTGTTGCCCGCCAGCTCGATGGCCCGGTCGTACGCCGCGCGGGACTCGCGGCTGCGGCGGAGGCGGCGCAGCAGATCCGCCCGGGTCGCGTGGTAGGCGTGGTAGCCGGCCAGCTTGGCCTCGAGCCGGTCGACCGCCGCCAGCGCCACCTCCGGGCCGTCGAGCTCGGCGACCGCGACGGCCCGGTTGAGGGCGACGATCGGCGACGGGTCGAGCCGGACGAGCTGGTCGTAGAGCGCGAGGATCTGCGACCAGTCGGTGTCGCGCATGTCCCGGGCGGACGTGTGCACGGCGTTGATCGCCGCGAGGACCTGGTAGCGCCCCGGCGCCACGCCGGTGGCCAGGCGCTCACGCACCAGCCGGTGCCCCTCGGCGATCAGCGCTGTGTCCCACGCGCCGCGGTCCTGCTCGCCGAGGGCGACCAGTTCGCCGTCCGGTGAGACCCGGGTGTCACGGCGGGCCTCGGTGAGCAGCATCAGCGCCAGCAACCCGGTCACCTCGCCGTCGTCCGGCAGGAGGGCGTGGATCAGGCGGGTGAGGCGGATCGCCTCGGCGGTCAGGTCGCGGCGCACCGGATCGGTGCCCGGGCCGGTCGCCAGGTAACCCTCGTTGAACACCAGGAACAGCACGGTGAGCACGCCGTCGACGCGGGCCGGGAGGTCCTCGGCGGACGGCACGCGGTACGGGATGCGGGCCGCCTTGATCTTGGCTTTCGCGCGGGTGATCCGCTGCCCCATGGCGCTCTCGGCGACCAGGAACCCGCGGGCGATCTCGGGCATGGTCAGCCCGGCGACCAGGCGCAGCGTCAGCGCCACGCGGGCCTCCACCGCCAGCGCCGGGTGGCAGCAGGTGAAGATCAGCCGGAGCCGGTCGTCGTCGAGGGCACCGGGCGGCTGCGGCGGGTCGTCGTCGTACCCCACGAGAGCCTCCCTGTGCTTGTCGTCGCGCTTGCTCTCGCGCCGGATCCGGTCGATGGCCTTGCGGGTGGCGGTGGTGGTCAGCCAGGCGCCGGGGCTGGGCGGCACGCCGTCGGCCGGCCAGCGTTCGACGGCGACCGCGAACGCCTCGGCCGCCGCCTCCTCGGCGACGTCGAGATCACCGAACCGCCTGGTCAGCGCGGCCACCACCCGCGCCCACTCGGCGCGGTGAGCTCGGGAGACCGCCTCTTCGACGTCGCTCACCGGAACGGCCGGACCTCGATCTTGCGGTCACAGACCTTCGACGCCTCCGCGGCGAGCTTGAGCACCACGTCCAGGTCGGGGGCCTCCCACACCCACACGCCGGCGAGGTACTCCTTCGACTCCACGAACGGCCCGTCGCTGAACACCGCCTGCTCGCCCCGGTTGTCGACGACGGTGGCCGCGTCGGTGTCCGCGAGCCCCCCGGCGAACACCCAGTAGCCCTCGGCGATCAGGCGGTCGTTGAACTCGCTGATGGCCGGCTGCCGGTCGGTGCTGCCGGGATTGCTCTTGTCGTCGATCACGGAAACCAGGTACTGCATCCGAAACTCCCTGTGTGCGAAGGACCGCTTCACCCCTGCTACGAACGCCACCGTACGGATCCGACACGCCGCCCGGATTTATTTCGGAGGATCTTCCCGCGCCGCGGTGCCAAGCTGGTCCCCATGGGCTCGGACTGGTCATGGGATTTGACGTTCCCCGCCGGCGCGTTGGGCCGGGAAGGCGTCGAACGGCTGCTGGCCGTGGCCGGCACGGCCGGGCTGTCCCCGGAACGGCCGGGCGGCGGGTGCAACGGCTTCGGCTCGTCCCCGGGGCACGAGGGCGAGCACCGGGTGCTGGACCGGGAACAGCTGGTGCCGGGCCTGGCCACCGGTTCGTGGGGCACCAACCTGTGGCTGGGGTCCGATGTGGACGTCTTGCTGTTCACCCGTCACGGCGACTGGGACACCGTGATGCTGTCGCTGGACGCGTGTTACGGCCGGCGGACCCCGGATGCCCGGGCCGAGCCGTTCCGGGCCCTGCACCGGCGGCTCACCGGGCTGTGGGTGGCCCTCGCGGACGAGCTCGGCGCGCTGTTCGGCCGGGTCGAGGACGAGTGGTCGCTGGAGCAGATCTGGGACGCGCTGCGCGATCCGCGCTCGGCCGACGTCCCGCCGCCCCCGGGTGCCTGGCCGGAGTGGCTGAGCTGGTCGACCTACTTCGACGCCGGCCGCGGCCGGGCGCTGCCGCCCCTCCCGGCGGAGCTGGGCGCCCACGTCCGGCGGACGCCCGCCGGGGCCACGGTGATCGAGCTGGCGGACGACCCGGCCGCGGTCGATCCCGTGCGGTTCGCCCGGCTGCACCAGGTGCTGGCCGGAGCGGCCCGCGGCTGACCCTTCAGCCGCGGTCCGCCCCGATGGCGACGCCGACGATCGTGCAGGGTTCGGTGCCGTGGTTGCGCCAGGCGTGCCGGGTGCCGTTCTGGACGACGACGTCGCCCGCCCGGACCACCGTCCGCTCGCCGTCGCCGAGGTCGAGGGTGATCTCGCCCGCGACCACCACGACGTAGTCGATGCTGTCGGTGACGTGCATCCCCGGGTCGCCGGGATCCATCGTGGCCGCCGCGCCGGGCATCCGCCGCTCCAGTTCGGCGAGGGCGGCGGCCACGTCGACGTCCGGCGGCGGGGCCGGATCGCCCGGCGGGATCGTGTTGACCATGAACCGGGACCCGGCCGGCGGCGGGTAGTACGCCCCGGCGGGACGCGGCGCACCGTCGTCCGGGAAGACGGGCCGCTCGTCCCGCCCCCACAGGCGGTAGGCCGCGCAGCCGGGCAGCAGCGCGGAAGTGACCGGCTCTACGGCGCTGTCGTCGACCACGCGTGCCCGGCCCGCGCCGTCGTGGCCGGTCACCACCCGGCGGATTCGCTGGTGTTCCACCCGTCCCCCTTTGATACGCCTGCGTATGGATACGCCACCGTATCCTCCGCCTGCGAGGCCGGTCAATACGCCGGCGTATCCTCTGGCCCGTGGCGAAGGAGTCGACCCGGTTGTCCGCGCAGGACTGGGCCCGGGCCGCGGTGCGGGCGATCGCGGACGGCGGCCTGGCCGCGGTCGCGGTCGAACCGCTGGCGCGCACCCTCGGCGTGACGAAGGGCAGCTTCTACGCGCACTACCGGAACCGGGACGAACTGGTCACGGCGGCCCTCGCCGAGTGGACGCGAAGCCACGGCGACGAGGGACTCGCCGAGTTCGCCGCGATCAGCGACCCGGCGCAGCGGTTGCGCGAACTGCTGTCCGCCGTCGTGCACGCGGTCCGGCCGCTCGCGCCCTCGGTGCACCTGAGCCTGCTCGGCGACCGCAACGACCCCCGGGCCCGCGACGCCGTGCACCGGGTGAACCGGGCCCGCCTGGAGCTGCTGACCAGGACGTACGGCGAGCTCGGCCTGCCGCCGGACCGGGCGGCGACGCGGGCCCGCATCGCCTACGCGGCCATCCTGGGGCTGGTGCACCTGGCCCAGACCGATCCCCACCCGCCCGAGGCCGCCCACCTCGCCGACGAGGCGGCGGCCGTCTTCCTGCCGGCGTGACGGGTGGTCCGCGCCGCCACCGGCGCCTACGCTGAGGCCGATCGCCCGGACCCACGCGGAGGACTGCGCCATGCCCCATGCCGTCGACTTCGGGACCGTATCGATGACCGGCCTGGAAACGTCGCCGGTCGCCGATGCGCTGGCCGGCCTGCGGGCGAACGAAGCCCGCTACTTCAAGAACAAGTACGACCACGAGTTCACCGTGGAGCCGGCGGCCGACGCCCGGCCGACGGTCGACTGGGTGCACCGGATCCTCGAGGAGGAACGCGGCATCGTCATCGCCTCCCGCCCGCTCGAGGCGACCGCGTTCCAGGTCGAGAACATCCGGATGGCTTACGTGTTCTACGAAAGCGGCCTGTCGGTCAACGTGATGTACACCGTGGACGACGGCGGGAAGCGGGCGGTCGGGTTCAAGCTCTCCGACGGGATGGACGTGCCCGGGGAGCTGTCGTCGTTCAAGTTCGCCCGCCAGAAGTCCAAACTGGCCGGCACCATCCGGGGCTCGTACTTCGTCATCAAGGGCGAGTACTGACCAAGCTCGCCCGGCGATGGCCGCCGCCGGGTCCGGAGACCCGGCGACGGCCGCCGTACTACGTCCGGTAGCGGAACAGGATCCGGCCGCGGTTCAGGTCGTACGGGCTGAGCTCCACCAGGACCCGGTCGAACGGCAGGATCTTGATGAAGTTCTTCCGGATCTTCCCGCTGATGTGCGCGAGGACCTTGTGCCCGTTCTCGAGTTCCACCCGGAACGTCGCTCCGCGCAGGCACTCGATCACCGTGCCCTCGACTTCGATGCCGGCCATCAGCGCAACACCAGCTCGAGGTTGCTGCCCACCCGGCGGGCTCCGGCGCCCTCGAACAGCGCCACCGCAGCCGGGTTCGTCTCGTTCACCTCGGCCGACGCCGTCGGAATTCCCTTGCGGTGCAACGTATTCAGCACGGACGAGAGCAGCGCGCGGCCGATCCCGCGGCGCTGCCGGTCCGCACGGACCGCGATCAGCCCGATGCGCGGCTGCCGCGTCACCGCCGCCAGGCGGACCAAGCCCACGTAGCCACCCCCGGCCGCCGCCACCACGTACTTGGTGACGTCCGGCGTGTCCGGGCGGGGCAGGATCTCGGCCGGCATCTCCTGCCAGCCCACCGCCGCCGACACCTCGGCGCGGATCACGTCTTCGAACGCGCGCAGCGAACGCTCGTCGGACGGCGGCCCGAGCGTCACGCCCGCGGGAACGGGAACGGGATCGACGTCCGTCGGGACCACGTACTCCCATTCACGGCGCCGGATCGTGAACCCGGCCGATTCCCAGCGGGCCCGGAGATCCGCGTCCGCTTCGTCGACCACGGTGAACAGCGGCCTCGGCAGGGCCGGCAGCATGTCCGCCGCGAGCAGCGCGAAGCCCGCGTCGTCCCACGTGTCGATGCTGAGGAAGAGGCGGCCGTCCGGTCGCCGGGACACTTCCCCGCGGCCGGCCACGCCCGGTCTTTCGAACAGATGATTCATGGTGTCGCCTTTCGGGAGCCTCTCGAAGCGCTCCCGGCGACACCTCCGTCAGCCGCCCGCCCGTGACGACGAGAGGGAGCACCCACTGCGTACAACGTTCACGGGTCTCACCTCCTCGGGCCGGGTCACGGTCAAGGGGCAAGCTAGCAGCCCCGCGCGCGTCCCGCCCACCGGTTTTCCGCCGCCGAGACCGGTCAGGAATCGAGAAGCGCCGGTCAGCGCGCCGGACCTAGCGTTACCGGCATGACGAACAGCGAAATCATCACCCTCGAAGTCACCGACCCCGCCGCTGCCGAGCGCTTCTACGCCGACGCCTTCGGGCTCACCACGCAGCTGCGCTTCCGCGCCTCGGACGCCCCCAGCACCGGCTTCCGCGGCTTCACCCTCTCCCTCACCGTGCCGCAGCCCGCCGACGTCGACTCCCTCATCGGCACCGCCCTCGAAGCCGGCGCCACGACGATCAAGCCCGCCACGAAGTCCATGTGGGGCTACGGCGGCACCGTCCGGGCGCCGGACGGGACGATCTGGAAGCTCGCCACCTCCGCCAAGAAGAACACCGGCCCGGCGACCCGGAAGATCGACGCCGTCGTGCTGCTGCTGGGCGTCGCCGACGTCACCGCGAGCAAGAAGTTCTACGTCGACCGCGGCCTGGCCGTCGGGAAGAGCTTCGGGAAGATGTACGTCGAGTTCGAAGCCGGGTCGAGCCCGGTCAAGCTGGCGCTGTACCGGCGCAAGGCCCTGGCCAAGGACGCCGGCGTCCCGCCCGAGGGCACCGGCTCGCACCGGATCGCGGTCGGCGGCGCGACCGAGCCGTTCACCGACCCGGACGGGTTCGCCTGGGAGACGACGGCCGCCGCGAGCCTTTCCTGATCGGCCGCGCGCCGGGCCGGCGTCAGGCGCCGTTCCCGGCCGTCCGCAGCCGTTCGAGGTATTCCCGGGTGTCGCCGGCTTCGGACGCGCCGATGCGCTCGAAGATTTCCGACGCGGTCCGCAGCTCGCGGGCCGCGACGTCCGGCCGGGCCGACCGCGCGGCGCAGCGGCCCAGCCCGTCCAGCGCCCGGGCCTCCTCCAGCGGGCTGTTGACGGCCCGGGCGAGGGCCAACGCCCCTTCGTAGCGCGACGCTGCTTCGCCGACCCGGTCCGTTTCCATCAACAGCACGCCGATGTGGTTCAGGGCTTCGGCTTCGCCCAGGCGGTTGCCCAGGTCGCGGTAGATCTTCAGGGCCTGGACCTGGCTCTGCTCGGCGGCGGCCAGGTCCCCGATCCGGTGCTGGGCGGCCCCCAGCTCGTTGAGGCCGCCCGCTTCGCCGAGCCGGTCGCCCAGCGTGCGGGAGATGGCCAGGGCCTGCTGGTGGGCGTCGATGGCCTTCCGGTACTTGCCGACCATCCGCCACACGACCGCGAGGCTGTTGAGCGCGAAGGACTCGCTGAACCGGTCGCCCACCTGCTGGAAGCCGTGCACGGCCCGCGTGTGCGCCTCGATCGCGCCGTCGAAGTCGCCCATCGTGCGGCGGGCGATGCCCAGTTCGTTCCAGGCATCGGCCTGGCCGAGCTGGTCGCCGAGGTCCTCGTAGAGGCGCAGGGACTTCGTGTGCGCGGCCACCGCCGCCTGGTAGTCCCCGTCGACCAGGTGGACGATGCCCAGCTGGTTGAGCGAACGCGCCTCGCTGGAGCGGTCGTCCAGGTCCCGGGCCATCTCCAGCGCCCGGGTGTAGGCCGCGGCGGCGCCGCGGTAGTCGTCGACCAGGCGCCGGACGGCCCCGAGCTGCCCCCACGCAGCCACCTGACCGGCCTCGTCCTCGAGTCTCGTGTAGCAGTCCAGCGCCGCCGTGTGCGACTCGATGGCGCGCTTGTAGCTGCCCATCCGCCGCTGCACGTTCCCCAGCCGGTTGAGCGCGTGCGCCCGGGCGAGCTCGTTGCCGGTGCGGGCCGCGGACTCCGCCGCCGCCTCGTGCAACCGCACCGCCTGGTCCCACGGCCCGGCGAGGTAGAGGAACTTCGCCAGGCTCTCCGCCAGCCCGATCACCTGGTCGTGCCACCCGTGGCCGATGGCGTACTCGGCACAGGCGATCAGGTTCACCGCCTCCGTGCGCATCCAGGCCCAGGCCTCCATCCGGCTGCTGAGCCGCACGCCGTGCCCGGCCGGGACGCGGCCCCGGAACGCGCCACCGGAGTCGCGCTGGCCGTCCGTGGTGACGTCCCGGGCGATGTGGTGCGCGGCGACCGCGGCCGTCGCGCGGTAGTGGTCGAAGAGGCGGCCGATGGCCTGCTCGCGGTCGGCCGCGGCGTCGCCCTGGCTGAGTTTGCGGCCGAATTCGCGGATCAGGTCGTGCATGCGGTAGCGGTCGAACGCCGGCTCCTCGACGAGGTGGTCGTTGTAGAGGACCTCCAGGTGCGCGCCGGCCTCGGCCACCGGGACGTCCGCCAGTGCCGCGGCGCCGTGGGCGTCCAGTTCCGGCCCGGGGTGCAGGCCGAGCCGCCGGAAGAACCGCTGCCGGTCGGCGGTGAGCTCCCGGTAGGACAGGTCGAAGGCGGCGGCCACCTCGATGTCCTCCGCCCGCAGTTCGCCGAGCCGGTCGTGCGCCGAGCCCAGGTCGCCGGCCAGCTTGGCCACGCTCCACTGCGGACGGCTGCGAAACCGCCCGGCCAGCAGGGAAACGGCCAGCGGCAGCATCCCGCAGAGCCGGACCACCCGGTCCACGTGCTCGGCGTCGGCGGCCCCGCCGAGCCGGCCGGACAGCCGGGTGAACAGCGACGCCGCCTCGTCGGGCGGCAGGATGTCCATCGGCAGGGACACCACGCCCGTCAGCGCGGTGAGCCGGCGGCGGCTGGTGATCATCACCAGCGACCCGGGACTCGCCGGCAGCAGGGGCTCGACCTGGGCGTAGCTGACGGCGTCGTCGAGGATCAGCAGGACCCGGCGGCCCGCCAGCCGGTCGCGCCACATGGCCGCCCGCGCGTCCGGATCGGCGGGCACCTGCTGGGCCGGCACGCCCATGCTGGTCAGCAGGGCCGCCAGGACGTTGGCCGGGTCCGCGGGCTGCTGCCCGGGGGTGTGCCCGTGCAGGCGGACGAACAGCTGCGCGTCCGGGAACCGCTCGGCCAGCAGGTGCCCGGCGTGGACGGCGAACGCGGTCTTGCCGACCCCGGCCATCCCGTCGACGGCGTGGATCGCGACCGCGTCCCCGCGGCCGGCAGCGTCGGCGACCGCGTCGGTCAGCCAGGCGAGCTCCGCGGCCCGGCCGGTGTAGGCAGGCACGTCGCGCGGGAGCGTGCGCACGGCGAATTGCGGTTCCTCCTGCCGGGTGTTCGGGGCGGAATCGGGCACCGTGAAATGAACGTTGGCGTTCATCAGGTGCTGCTGCAGGTGCACCGGGTTGTCCGGATAGGGGTGGTCGGGCAGGCACACCCAGCCGATCGTGTGGGTTTCCTTGGCTTCGACGACGAACGGCCGATAAGTACCCGGCGAACCGTCCGGACTGTGCCGGACCACCTCGTCGAAGAACCACGCCGAAACCATGATCGCCAGCACCCCCGGCGAATTCGCCAGCGCCGTTTTCAGCGGCTGCGAGTCGGCCAGCCGGAACGTCAGGATCACCGACGCCGCCGTCACGCCGTGGCTGTCGTACCGGACTTCCCCGGCGTGCAGGGCCATCCGCAGCCGGATGCGTTCTTCGGGGGCCGCACGCCGGTTGTGCGCGTTCAGGCCCTCGACGAGGGCCGCGGGCAGCACGTCGGCGAAGACCGACTTCGGGGTGTCGGGCGGGGCCAGCACGAACACGCCGTCCCCGCGATCTTCGTGGTAGCAGGTGTCCCAGGAGATGCCGGCCTTGCGGAACGCCCGGCGCAGCGTCTCGTACATCGTGTCCCGGACGGCGACCTGGTGGTGGTTCGCCCGGTGGTGGTCGCCGAACCCCTCGACGTCGACCACGAGCACGGTCCGGTGCACCGCCAGGGGAAACCGCGGCGGCCGGCTCGCCGGATCGGCCGTCAGGCCGACCGGCGGCAGCACCGGGGCCTCCCCCACCGGCGGTTCCGGGTAGGCGGGCTGGCCGGTCAGCAACCGGAGCAGGGATTCGGCGCCGGCCAGGGAAAACCGGTCGACGCGGTACACCGTCGTGGTGGCGGCGGCGAGGAAGTCCGGCACGCCGTCGAGGCTTTGCCCGGGCAGCACGACGGGCACGAACCGGTCCAGGGCGTGCGGGTCGCGGTAGAACGCGTCCCGGATCAGCCGGGTTTCCCACTGCACACCGCGGCCGACGTCCGCGGCGGCGCGCCCCTCCGCGCCTTCGCGGTACTGCGGCGAGGCGACGACCAGGATGTGATCGGCTTCCCGGATCTGCTCGGCCAGCCACAGGGACCAGTCCTGGCGGTGTTCCTCGGAAAGGTCCAGCCGGGCGTCGACGCCACAGGAACGCAGGAACACCCACAGTTCCCGGACCATTCGGTCGTCGGCGGCCGAACCCGGTTCCGGGGCGTAGGAGATGAACACCCGCCGCGGTCGCGGCTTCGTGCCGGATCGCTCGCCCACCGCCAGTCCCCTCGCTTCCCAGCCCCTTCCTGCAGGGTATCCGGCGAACCGGAGCGGATGGCGGGAGAAATGCGACAAATCAAGGACAAATGACCGTCGGAGAAAGGGGAAAGATCGTTGTGCGCGCACAATACCCGGCCACCGGCGCGCGGCGGGGCCGGCGGCCGGGCAGACTGGCCGGGTGCCCGAACTGCCCGAAGTCGAACTCGCCCGCCAGGTCCTCGCCGGTGCGCTGGACCGGCAGATCCGTGACGTCGACGACCACGACGACTGGGTCTGCCGCCCGCACGCCCCCGGGGACATCGCCACGGCGTTGCGGGGTGGCCGGCTCACCGAGGCGCACCGGCGCGGCAAGACGCTCTGGTGCGCCACGGAAACCCGGGACGGGCGGCCGGGCCCGAACCTCGGCCTGCACCTCGGGATGGCCGGGCAGCTGCGGTTCGCGGGCCGGAGCGGGCCGCCGGGGCGCGCTCGCGAACGTGCCGAAAAGCCCGAGTGGTTCCGGTTCGGGATCACTTTCGCCGACGGCGAACAGCTGCGCCTGTTCGACACGCGTCGGCTCAGCCGGGTGCGGCTCGACCCGGACCTGGACGCCCTCGGCCCCGACGCCGGCGAGATCTCGCGCCGGGACTTCGCCGACCGCGTCGGCCGCGGGCGGGCGCCGCTGAAGGCGCGGCTGCTGGACCAGTCGGTGGTGGCCGGGATCGGCAACCTGCTGGCCGACGAAACCCTGTGGCAGGCCGCGTTGAGCCCGGCCCGGCCGGTGCACGAGCTGACCGGCGACGACCTCGCGAACCTGCACAAGGCGCTGCGGAAGGCGTTGCGCGCGGCGATCCGCCACGGCGGCGTGCACACCGGCGAAATCATCGGCCACCGCCGCGCGGGCGGCCACTGCCCGCGCTGCGGGGCGGAGCTGACCCACGGCACCGTCGGCGGCCGGTCGACCTGGTGGTGCCCGAAGGAGCAGTCCTAGCCGGGGGGACCGCACGCTCGCGGGCGGTTTTTGTCGGTGGCAGCCGGTACCGTCGCGGGCATGGGAACACTGGTCACCTTCCACGCCCACCCGGACGACGAGTGCCTCCGCACCGCGGGCGTCATGCGCAAGGCCGTCGAAGAGGGGCACCGGGTCGTGCTCGTCGTCGCCACCAAGGGCGAGGTCGGCGAGGTACCCGACGGCTTCCTCGCCGAGGGCGAGAAACTGGAGGACCGCCGCGTCCAGGAGTCGTACGCGGCGGCGGAGATCCTCGGCGTCGAGCGCGTCGAGTTCCTGGGTTACCGCGACTCGGGGATGATGGGCGAGCCGACGAACGACGACCCGGCGTGCTTCTGGCGTGCCGACGTCGAAAAGGCGGCCGAGCAGCTGGCGGCGATCCTGCGCGAGGAGTCGGCGGACGTCCTCACGGTGTACGACGACAACGGCGACTACGGCCACCCGGACCACATCCAGGTCCACCGCGTCGGCATCCGCGCGGCCGAGCTGGCGGGAACCCCCCGCGTCTTCCAGGCGACGTTCAACCGCGAGTTCATGCAGCGCGGTTTCGAGGCGGCGGTGGCGGAGGGGGTGATCCCCCCGGAGGCGGCGCCGAAGCCCCCGGAGAACGTCGAGTTCGGCAAACCGGAGGCCGAGATCACCGCGGCGGTGGACGTGTCGAAGTACGCGGCGGTGAAGCGCGCGGCGATGCGGGCGCACCCGAGCCAGATCAGCGAGGACATGTTCATGCTGGCGATGCCGGACGAGGCGTTCACGTTCGCGTTCGGCACGGAGTGGTTCATCCGCGCGGGCCAGGGCCCGGGCATAACGGAAACCGACCTGATGTCCGGCCTCTGACTCCCACCCGTGGCCGGCGGCCCGGCCGGGCGACGCCCGAAGGCACAGCGCACCCAGCGTGTCGACCCTCCAATCACGCATGATGACCCTCCAATCACGCGAGATGGCTCCCCGATCACGCGAACCGACCCTTCAGGTACGCGAGCCGACCGTCCGGGTACGCGAGGTGACCGTTCCGGTACGCCGCGCCCACGTGACCGGCCCCGTCACCCGCGTGATCGGCGGGCATCACGTGTGGCTGGGCGGGTTGTGGCGTTCAATGGCCGGGAACGTCGTGGTGGAGTTCGGGAGGGCGTGTGCGCAGGACCATCGACTGGGTGGACGGGGCCGTCGTCGTCATCGATCAGACCGCGCTTCCCGGGGCCTTCCGGCTGCTCGAGCTGCGGACTGTCGGTGAGCTCGTCGATGCCGTCCGGCGGCTTGCCGTGCGCGGGGCTCCCGCGCTCGGGGCGGCCGGGGCCCTCGGCGTCGCGCTGGCGGCGCAGGCCGGCGGGGACGTCCGCCAGGACGCCGAGCTGATCGCCCACGCCCGGCCCACCGCCGTCAACCTCGCCTGGGGTGTCGCACGCGCTCTCGCGAAGCTCGACGAAGGCCCCGACGCCGTCCTCGCCGAAGCGCTGGCCCTGCTCGACGAAGACGAGCTCCTCAACGAGACCGCGTCGAAGCACGCCGCCGAGGTGGTGCTCGCCGCCTGCCCGCGGCGGCCCCTCCGGCTGCTCAGCCACTGCAATGCCGGGCGGCTCGCCACCGTCGGGTGGGGCAGCGCCCTCGGGGTCGTCTGGCACCTGCACGAACGCGGGCTCGTCGAAGAAGTCCTCGTCGACGAGACCCGGCCGCTGCTCCAGGGCGCCCGGCTGACCGCCTGGGAACTCGCGCAGGCGGACGTTCCCTACCGCGTCCAGCCCGACGGTGCCGCCGCGGCCGCGATGGCCAGGGGGCTGGTCGACTGCGTGCTCGTCGGTGCCGACCGGATCGCCGCGAACGGGGATGTCGCCAACAAGATCGGCACCTACGGCCTGGCCATCGCCGCGAAGCACCACGGGGTGCCGTTCGTCGTGGTCGCCCCATCGTCCACTGTGGACGAGAGCCTGCCCGACGGGGCCGGCATCGCCATCGAAGAACGCGATGCCGGCGAGCTCACCGAGTACGCCGGGGTGCCGATCACGCCGCCGGACGCGGGCGTCTTCAACCCCGCCTTCGACGTCACCCCGCACGACCTCATCACCGCCGTGGTCACCGAGCACGGCGTCTTCAGGGGCGCGGGCCGATCTCCCGTCCGCCGTCGGTCACCGTGATCGCCATCGCCGGGCACGAGTCCGCCGCGTCGAGGACCGTTTCGTCCGCGCCGACCGCGGACGTCAGCGTGCGCGCCTTCGCCCCGTCGAGGACGAACACCTCCGGCATCAGCGCCGCGCACATCCCCGAGCCGATGCAGACGTGCTCGTCGATTTCCACCTGCCAGCTCATGGTCACCATCCGATCGGCATCGACCGCGGCCCGCGGACGAGCATCTGCGTCTTCCACACGATATCGCCCGCCAGGTGCAGCCCCGGCAGCTCGGTGACCAACGCGCGCAGCGCCTCCTGCAGCTCCAGCCGGGCCAGCGGCGCGCCCAGGCAGTGGTGGACGCCGTGGCCGAAGCCGAGGTGGTGGGTGTCCCCGCGGTCGAACCGCAGCTTGTCCGCGTCGTCGAACTGCAGCCGGTCGCGGTTGGCCGCGCCGACCGCCACCAGCACCGGCTCGCCCGCGCGCACGACCACGCCGCCGACCTCGACGTCTTCGGTGGCGTACCGCGGGAAGCCCGCCCCCGCGCCCAGCGGCACGAACCGCAGCAGCTCCTCGACCGCGGCCGGGATCAGCTCCGGGTCGGCGCACAGGCGCTCCCACTGGGCGTGCTGGTCCAGCAGCGCGTAGACGAAGTTCGGGATCTGGCTCGCCGTGGTCTCGTGGCCGGCGACGAGGATGCCGACGCACAGGTCGACCAGCTCCAGCTCGGTCAGCCGGTCCCGGACGTCGCGGGCCTCGATCAGCGCCGTCATCAGGTCGTCCTGCGGCCGCGCGCGGTGCTCGGCGATCAGGCCGCGCATGTAGTCGCGCAGCTCTTCGCGGTTGCGCTCGAACTCCTCGGGCGTCAGCCCGCTGGTCGACAGGGCCGCGTCGCTCCACACGCGGAACCGCGGCCGGTCGGCGACCGGGACGCCGAGCAGCTCGCAGATCACCGCGACCGGGATCGGCAACGCGTAGGCGTCGACGAGATCGGCGGGCGCGCCGGCCGCCTTCATGTCCGCGATCAGGCCGGCCGCCAGCGAGGCGACGCGCGGCCGCAGCAGCTCGACCCGGCGGACGGTGAACGCCTTCGCGACCAGCGTCCGCAGCCGCGTGTGATCGGGCGGGTCCATCTGCAGGATGCCACCGTCGCGCACCACGGGCGAGCGGCGCGGAGCGTCCTTCTCCTTCTCCATCGCCCGCGAAAACCGGCGGTCGCCCAGCACCAGCCGGGCGTCGGCGTACCGGGTGGCCAGCCACGCCGGCTCCCCGTAGGTCATCTTCACCCGGACCAGGCCCTCGGCATCCCGGGCGGCCGCGTACGCCTCGTTCAGGTCGAGCCCGGCCTCCTCGTTGAAGGGGTACGAGAGCGGTTCGGTGTGCGTGGCGGTCATGCGGGAACCCCCGTGCTCCGGTTTGTAAGCAGCTGCTTACAACGCTACACAGTTTCTCCCCACCTGTCACGATCCGCCATTGCCCAGTCACCGGAACCTAGGTTACGGTGACCTAGGTGTGGATCGAGATCCTCCTGCTGGCGAAACTGGCTGCCGAGCCGAGGCACGGCTATGAACTCCGCAAGTCCGTGGAGGCGTCGACCGGCCACACCCTGTCCAACAATTCGCTCTACCCGACCCTGCGGCGGTTCGTCGACGCGGGCGCGGTGAGCCGCAGCGCCGAGGAGCAGGAGGCCAAACCGCCGCGGCACGTCTACACGATCACCGATGTCGGGCGGGAACTGCTGCGCGACCTGCTCGCGGACTTCCCCGCCGACCTGGCGCTCAACGAACCGGAGTTCCTGGCCCGCGTGGGGAACTTCGCCTGGCTCAGTCCCGCGGAACGAGCAAGGGTGCTCGAAATCCGCAAGACCGCGCTGCTCGCCGAACGACAACGGCTGAGCGGGCTCGCCGCCGGGCAGGCCGACCCGTGGAGCCGGGCCGCGCTACAGCACGTGCTCGGGAAGTTCGACGCCGAACTCCGCTGGCTCGCCGGCCTCACCACCGATCCGAGGGAAGACGCATGACCACCACCGATCAGCTGCCTCGCCTCCCCTTCGCCCGTGCCAACGCGCTCGCGATCGCCCCGGACTACGAGGTCCTCCGGCAGCGGGCGCCGGTGACCCGGGTGCTCACGCCGGCCGGCGACCCGGCCTGGCTGGTGACCTCCTACGAGGAGGCCAAGGAAGTCTTCCGCGACCGCCGCTTCGGCCGGTCGCACCCGGCGCCGGAACAGGCGTCGCGGATCTCCTACGCCGCCGTGCAGGACGGCCCGAGCGGTGACTTCGAAACCGAAGAGCACGTGCACAAGCGGATGCGGCGGATGCTCGCGCCCGCGTTCTCCGCGCCCCGGATGCGTGCCCTCGGCGACCGGATCGCCGAACTCACCGACCGCTGCCTCGACGACATGGAAGCCGCGCGCGGAGCCGGGCCCGTCGACCTGACCGACTTCCTCGCGTTCCCGCTGCCGGTGCTGGTGATCTGCGAGCTGCTCGGCGTGCCGTACGCCGACCGGGAGCACTTCCGCGGGCTGTCCGAGCGGATCGCGGTGATGGACGGCGGCGCAGACGCCCAGGCGGCGATGGCGGAGTTCATGGCCTACATGACGAAGCTGGCCGACGCCAAGCGCGCGGACCCGCAGCCCGACGTCATCTCCGACATGGTCGCGGTCCAGGCCGGCGACCCGACGTTCACCGACGAGGACCTCGCCCGGATGGGGGCCGGGCTGCTGTTCGCCGGCCACGAGACGACGTCGACGCGGATCGCGATGGGCACGCTGTTCCTGCTCACCGACACCGCCCGCCGCGACCGCTTCGCCGCCGACCCCGACGGCGAGGTGAACCAGACCGTCGAGGAGATCCTGCGGCTGACCGCGACCAGCGGCACCGGCCTGCTGCGGTACGCGCACGAGGACGTCGAAATCGGCGGCGTGCGGATCATGCGCGGCGACGCCGTGCTGATCTCCAGCGACGCGGCCAACCGGGACGCGGCCGTGTTCGCCGACCCGGACGGGTTCGACCCCGACCGGACGCCGAACGTGCACCTGGCCTTCGGCACCGGCGCCCACGTCTGCATCGGCGCCAACCTCGCCCGCACCGAGCTGCGGACGGTGTTCCCGAAGCTGTTCCGCCGCTTCCCGGGCCTGCGCCTGGCCGTCGGGCTCGACGAGATCCCGGTCCGCAGGAACCGCGTGGCCGGCGGCGTCGAGCGCGTGCCGGTGGAGTGGTGAGCGTGAAGATCACCGTCGACACCGGAAGCTGCGTCTCCTCCGGCCAGTGCGTGCTGCTCGCGCCCGAGGCGTTCGACCAGGACGAGGACGACGGCACGGTCGTCCTGCTCGCCGCCGAGCCGCCCGCCGGGGCGGAGGAGGCGGTCCGGCAGGCGGAACTGACCTGCCCGGCCGCCGCGATCCGCCTCTCCGGCGCCTAGGGTCCGCCGCGCCCGCGTCCGGTTTGCCGGTTAGCCTGCTCGGATGGGTGAGCAGCCTGGCCGCCGGCGGGACGCGGCCGCGACGCGGCAGGCGTTGCTCGACGCCGGGGCGAAGCTGTTCGCCGAGCGCGGGTTCGACCGGACGACCGTGCGGGACATCGCCGAGCTGGCCGGGGCCAACCAGGCGCTGCTCTTCCGCTACTTCGGCAGCAAGGAAGCGCTGTTCGAGGAGGTGATCGCCCGCAGCGGGCGCGAGCACCTGGAAACCCACCCGCCGGAGCGGCTGCTCAGCGCGTCGCTGCGCAGCATGCTCGAGCCGGGCGGTGACCGGAACCGGACGCTGGAGACGTACCTGCGCTCGTCCGGCAGCGGCGACGTCGGGGCGGTGCTGCGCCAGGAGATCGGCGACGAGTACGCCCGGATCCTGGCCACGCTGACCGACGCCCCGGACGCCGAGCTGCGCGCCGACCTCGCGCTGGCCTGGCTGATGGGCATCGGCGTGGTCCGCGAGCTCACCGGCAAGCAGCCCCTGGCCGGCGCCGACCCCGACGACATCGTCCGGCTCGTCGTCACCGCCGTCCGGACGCTGCTGGAGCGCGCCGAATGATCAGGGCAGCGCGCGCCGGAGCAGCTCCGCCAGGTGCACCGGGGTCCGGCCGGACTCCTGGGCGATCTGGGTCCGGCAGCTGAAGCCGTCCGACACCACGACCGTCTCCGGGGCCGCCGCGCGGATCGCCGGCAGCATCCGGTCCTCCGCGACCGCCTTCGAGACGTCGTAGTGGCCGCGCTCGAACCCGAAGTTGCCCGCCAGGCCGCAGCACCCCGAGTCCAGGGTCGTGTTGCGGACGCCCGCGGCCTTCAGCGCGGCCTCGTCGGCGCCGAAGCCCAGCACCGCGTGCTGGTGGCAGTGCACCTGCGTGATCGCGTCGACGTCGAGCGCGGCGAACGGGATCGGTGCCCGTTCCAGCAGCTCGGCGAAGGTGAACGTCCGTGACGCCAGGAGTTCCGCGCGGGCGTCGCCCGGCATGAGCGCGGGCAGGTCGCCGCGGAACAGCGCCGTGCAGCTCGGTTCCAGGCCCGCGACCTCGTAGCCGTCTTCCAGGTAAGGCGTCAGCACGGACAGCGTCCGGTCCAGGACGCGGCGGGCGACGCCGAGCTGGCCCGTCGACACCCACGTCAGTCCACAACAGACTCCGCGGTCCGGGAGCACGACGTCGTACCCGGCCGCGGTGAGCACCTCGTGGGCGGCCTGGAGCACCGAAGGGGTCAGGTAGTTGTTGAAGGAGTCCGGCCACAGCACGACCCGGCGCTCCCCTGACGCCCTCCGCCGGAGATCCGCGCGCGAGGAGGTGAAGGGGGCAGGAGCGAAGGAAGGCAGCGCACGTTCCGGCGCGATCCCGCCGAGCCGTTTCACCAAGCCCGCCAGGCGGGACCGCCCGACGGCGTTGGCCAGGCGGGGAACACGCCCGCTGAGCCGCAGCCAGAGCGGCAGCCAACCCATCGAGTAGTGCGACGCCGGGCGCAGCCGCCGCCGGTAGTGCTGGTGCAGGAACTCGGCCTTGTACGTCGCCATGTCGACGTCGACCGGGCAGTCGGAGAGACATCCCTTGCAGGACAGGCACAAATCCAGGGCTTCGTGCACTTCGGACGAACGCCAGCCGTCGGTGATGACTTCGCCGTTGATCATCTCCGCGAGCAGGTGCGCGCGGCCGCGCGTCGAGTGCTTTTCTTCGCGCGTGGCCCGGTAACTCGGGCACATCACGCCGCCGCCGCTGGTGTTGCGGCACTTCCCCACGCCGACGCAGCGCCGCATCGCCTGGCCGAAGTTGCCCCGGTCTTCGGGGTACCCCAGGAAGACCGTGTCCTCGATGGACTGCGAGGTGGACCGCACCCGCAGGTCCGCGTCGATCGGCCGCGGCGCCACCAGGATGCCCGGGTTCATCCGCCCGGCCGGGTCGAAGATCGCCTTGAACCGCGCGAAGACGTCCAGCATCTCGGGGCTGTACATGCGGGACAGCAGCTCGGAACGGGCCTGGCCGTCGCCGTGCTCGCCGGACAGCGAGCCACCGTGTGCCGCGACGAGGTCCGCGGCCTCCTCCAGGAACCGCCGGAAGTCCGCGATCCCGCCCGAAGACAGCAGGTCGAAGTCCAGCCGCAGGTGCAGGCAGCCTTCGCCGTAGTGGCCGTAGACGACGCTGCGACGGCCGTGCGCCCGCATGAGTTCCTTGAACTCGCGCAGGTACGCGCCCAGCCGTTCGGGCGGGACGGCGGCGTCCTCCCAGCCCGGCCACGCCTCCGAACCGTCGGCGAGCCGCGTCGCGAGCCCGGCGCCTTCCTCGCGGATGCGCCACAGCCGGCGCTGCGCGGCCGGGTCGTCGAGGATCGCGAAGCCGGTCAGGTCGAGCGACGCCGCCAGTGAACGGGCCCGCGCAGCCGGGTCGTCGCCGGCCAGCTCGACGAACAGCCACGCCCCGCCCGGCGGCAGGTCACCCGCGCGGCCGGGAAGCATCGCGACGAGCTCGGCGTCCACGCCTTCGACGGTCAGCGGCGACCACGGCAGGATCGACGGCACCGCGTCGGCCGCCGCGATGTCGGAGGCGAAGCCCAGCACGGCGAGCACCCGCTCGCGGGGCAGCTCGGCGAGCGAAACGGTCGCCTCCAGGACGGTCACGCAGGTGCCCTCGCTGCCGACCAGCGCCTTGGCGACGTCGAAGCCGTTCTCCGGCAACAGGTGTTCGAGCCCGTAGCCGGACACGCGACGCGGCCACGTCGAAAGTTCCTTGCGCAGCAACGCCAGGTTGTCGCGCACCAGCGCGCGCAGTTCGTCGAAGATCCGGCCTTCGGCGGGCTCGTCCGGGCCGACCCGCAGCCGGGTGCCGTCGTAGAGCAGGACTTCCAGCGAGCGGACGACGTCGGCCGTGCGCCCCCACGCCACCGAGTGCGAGCCGCACGCGTTGTTGCCGATCATCCCGCCGAGCGTGCAGCGGCTGTGCGTCGACGGGTCCGGGCCGAACCGCAGGCCGTGCGGGGCCGCGACCGCCTGCAGGTCGTCCAGGACCGTGCCGGGCAGGACGCGCGCGAGCCGCGTCCCGGGGTCCAGCGAGAGCACCCCGCCGAGGTGGCGGGAGGTGTCGATGACCAGCCCCGGACCACACGCGTTCCCGGCGACGCTCGTGCCGCCGCCGCGGGCGATCACCGGCAGGTCACGATCGCGGGCGGCCGCCACCGCGGCGACGACGTCGTCGACGGTCTCCGGCAGCACCACCCCGCGGGGCACGTGCCGGTAGTTGGACGCGTCGGTCGTGTACAGCGCGAGCGTGGCGGCGTCGGTGAGGATCTCCACGCTCCCCATTCAAGTCGACCGGGCGCCGCCGTACCTCTCCAGGCGGGTATGTACCGGGTCGCCGCGCTGCACGGGTGCCGGCGCCGGGCCGGCCGACCAGGGCGTCAGCGCGCCGGCAGGGAAGCCGGGCTGCTGTGAGATCCTCGGCCGGGTGACGATCGACCTGCACGCGCACAGCACGGCCTCCGACGGGACGACGCCGCCGGCGGAGCTGCCGCGGCTGGCCGCCGAAGCCGGGCTGACGGTGCTCGCCCTCACCGACCACGACACCTTCGCGGGCCTGGCCGAAGCCACCGCGGCCGCCGACATCGAGCTGGTCCCCGGCGTCGAGATCTCCTGCCGCCTGGACGACTTCGAGGTGCACCTGCTGGGCCTCTTCGTCGATCCGGGGTACGAGCCCCTGGCGGGCGAGCTGGAGCTGATCCGCACCGACCGGGAGCGCCGCGCGGTGCGGATGGTCGAACGCTGCCGGGAGCTGGGCGCGCCGATCTCGCTGTCGCAGGTGCGGGGGATCGCCGCCGGGGCGCCGCTGGGCCGTCCGCACATCGCCGCCGCCCTGGCCGCGGTGGGCATCACCGACGCCTTCACGCCGGAGTGGATCGCCGACGGCGGCCGGGCGGACGTCCCGAAGCACGTCCTGTCCACTGTGGACGCGGTCGCGCTGGTCCGGGCGGCCGGCGGGGTGGCGGTGCTGGCCCACCCGCGTTCGGTCAAGCGGCGGGCAGCGGTCTCGGACGCGCAGCTGGGCGCACTGGCCGAAGCCGGGCTCGCCGGGATCGAGGTGGACCACCCGGAGCAGCCTCCGGAGGTTCGCGACCGGCTGCGGGAAGTGGCGGCCGGCCTGGGGTTGCTCGCGACCGGGTCGAGCGACTTCCACGGCGACCGCAAGCCGGTCCGCCTCGGCGAGTGCACGACCGCACCCGAGGTCCTGGCCGCCCTCCGCGCCCGAGGCTAAGGAGTACGTGGCCCCGCACCAGAAGTGAGCCGGCGCTCCGCCAGCGCGGCCGCCTCCCGCAGCGGGGTGGTCGCGTGGGCCTCGGCGGCTTTCAGGAGGTCCGCGACCGTCTGCTCGATCGTCTCGACGCGGGCGAGCGCGGCCTCGTGGTCCAGGCCCTCGGCTTCCCGGGAAAGTGTGTACAGGATCCCGCCGGCGCTCGCCACGTAGTCCGGGATCCACAGGATGCCGCGGGCGGCGAGAGCGTCGGCGACGCTGTCGTCGGTGAGCTGGTTGTTGGCCGGGCCGACGACCAGCGGCGTGTCGAGGCGGGCCACCGTCTCGGGGTCGAGCACCCCGCCGACCGCCGCCGGGATCACCACGTCGGCGGTGAGGGTGAGCGCCTTCTCCGGCTCGGCCCAGGTCAGGCCCTGCTTCTCGGCTCCGGGACGCTTGGCCGGGTCGATGTCCGAGACGACGACGTCGGCGCCCGCGGCCTGGAGGCTCGCCGCCAGGTGGGCGCCGACCGAGCCGTGGCCGCTGATCACCACGCGGCGGCCCGCCATGGCCGCCGAGCCGGTCGCGGCGCGGAGCGCGGCCAGCACGCCGAGGGCGGTCGGGCCGCTGGAGGAACCGGTTCCGCCCGCGGACTCGGGCGTGCAGAACGCGTACGGCGAGGCTTCGCGCAGCACCAGCATGTCGGCCGGGCCGGTGCCCACGTCCGGGCCCGCCTGGTAGCGGCCGCCGAACTCGGCGATCAGGTCGGCGTGGTCGAGCAGGACCGCCCGGCGCTCCCCGGGCGAGAGGACGCGGCCCGGCTCGGGCGCGATGACGCTCTTGCCACCGCCGAACGCCAGCCCGGCGACGGCGCACTTCGCCGTCATGGCGGCCGACAGGCGCAGGACGTCGCCGACGGCTTCTTCGAGCGTGCGGTAGGGCTTGAAACGGCAGCCGCCCACGGCGGGACCCAGCGCGGTCGAATGGACGGCGACCATCGTGGTGATGCCGGATCGACGGCCCCGGCGGGCTACGAGCTGCTCATGTGCGGTCATGAGCGCCGAAGTTAGAGTGAAGATCGGCAGCCGGACTCGGCTGCCGAACGAAATTCGGTTCGGACGCGGAGGGCCCGGTGCTGGACGAACTTGATTCGGTGATCGTGCGGTTGCTGCAGGAAGACGCCCGGCAGACCAACCGCGACATCGCCCGGAAGGCCGGCATCGCGCCCTCGACGTGCCTCGAGCGCATCCGGCTGCTGCGCGAACGCGGCGTCATCCGCGGCTACCACGCCGACGTCGACCTGGCGAGCCTCAACCGCGGCGTCCGGGCGCTCGTCACGGCGCAGGTGCGGCCGTTGAGCCGGGCGGTGATCGATTCCTTCCAGCGGTCGATCGCCGAACTCCCGGAGGTGCTCTCGGTGTACGTCACGGCCGGAAACGACGATTTCCTGATCGAAGTCACCACCCCGGACATCGACGCGTTGCACGCTTTCCTGACCGACCGGCTCGCGTTGCGCCGGGAGATCGTCGGGTTCCGGACGTCGATCGTTTTCCGCCACCTGCGCAAGACCACGCTTGAACCGCTCCCGTAGGGGTATCCCTCTCAGGACGCGACACGCCCCCTACAGGGACCCCTGAAATACCCTGGTTCGCACGCTGAAAGGCGGAAACTGTCGGTGGCGGGGCGTCTAATGAGCACGAAGGGAAGGAGGCACCGCCATGATCACCGCATTGAACCATCGTGAGCGGGCCACGTTGAGAGCAGTGGCCGAGGGCCACGCCGAGATCAGCTGCAGCTGCGAGCCCGACCTGTTCATCGACGGCCTGAGCTGCTGCGACCAGTCCACCGTGCACCGGCTCGCGCGGCTCGGCCTGATCGCACCCGCGCGCCCCGGCAAGTGCGGCGAGCGCGTGCCCGCCCTGCTCACCGAGGCCGGCTTGCGGGCGCTGGACGAGGTCCTCGCCGTCGCCGCGTAATCACGTTGCCACACACTGGGGTTACTGTCAGCATCACCCGATGCACGTATTCCTCGAAACCGAGCGGCTGATCCTCCGCCGGTTCACCGAGAACGACGCCGACGCGCTCTTCGAGCTCTACGACGACCCGGCCGTCATGAAGTACCTCAATGGGGGACAGCCGGCCGACCGCGCCGAGATCGTCACCCTGGATCTTCCCGCGTTCCTCGGTTACTACGAGCGTTTCCCCGGTTACGGGTTCTGGGCGGCGATCGAGAAACGCACCGGCGATTTCCTGGGGTGGTTCCATTTCCGGCCGCGGCCGGACGATCCGCCGGACGAGCCCGAACTCGGCTACCGGCTGCACCGGAAGGCCTGGGGGCAGGGGTACGGCACCGAAGGCTCGGCGGCACTGCTCGCGAAGGGTTTCACCGAACTGGGGGTCACGAAGGTGACGGCGTCCACCATGACGGTGAACAAGGCCTCGCGCCGCGTGATGGAGAAGCTGGGGATGCGGTTCGTCCGCACGTACTCCGAGGAGTTCCCGGAGCACGAGCGCGCCCCGGGCAGCGAGCACGGCGAAGTCGAGTACGCCATCACCCGCGAAGAGTGGGCTGCCGCAGCCGGCTCGTGAGTGGGAAACAGTGTTAGAACACTGTTTCCCACTCACGACGGGTCAGCGGTAGACCTCGAACTCGTAGATGCGCGCCGCGCCGTTGCCGTCGTTGGCGGGCGTGGTCAGGTTGAGCTTCACGTACCGCGCCGATCGGGTGCTGATCGGGTGGTAGGTGCGGCTCGCCCGGGACCCGGACACGGACGCGACCGTCGTCCACGACGAGCCGTCGGTCGACGTCTGGATCGTGAAGGCGCCCGTGTTCCAGCCCGTGGTCTCGCCGCCGAGGCCGGCGTGCTTGACCACGAACGAGGACACGTTCTGCGCCGACCCGAGGTCGACCTGGAGGAACTTCGTCGCCGCCGTGCTGCAGAACTTGCTGTTGTTCGCAAGGCTGCCGTCGACGGCCTTGTCCGCGGTCTCGGCCGAGTTGCAGCCGGCCGAGCCTGTGGCCGACTTGCCCTGGGCCAGGTTGGTCCCGAGCTCCGGCGCGGCGGCCGGCGGCGTGAACCCGTCGTTGTACGACGGCGGGACATCAGCGGTGCCAGTGCCCCACGCGCTCGGCGACGAGCCCATCGAGTAACTCAGCGTCGACGCCCCCGCGATGTCGCCGTAGCGGATCCACGACCGGGTCGTCGAGACGCCGTTGACGCTCACGCTCTGCACGTACTGGGCGCCCTGGCCGGCGCCGCTGCCGGTGATCTGGATCGTCCCGGACGGCCGGATGATCGACGCGGACGGGAACAGCGGGCCATGCAGGGCGAGGACGTCCGCGCCCGGCGTCGCCGGGTACATCCCGAGGGCGGCGAAGACGTACCACGCCGACGTCGCGCCGAGGTCGTCGTTGCCGGGCAGGCCGCCCGCGCCGGTGGTGAACGACTCGTTCATCACGCGCCGCACCGCCGAGCTGGTGCCCTGCGGGTGGGCGGCGTAGTTGTACGCCCACGGCACGCCGTGCTCGGGCTCGTTGCCGATGTAGAAGTACGGCTGGGTGAGGCCGCCGTTGAGCTGCGTGAAGTGGTGGTCCAGGCGCTGGACGGCGGTCTGGCGGCCACCCATCAGGTTGATCACACCCTGGTAGTTGTAGGGCACCATCCACGTGTACTGCGACGGGTTGCCCTCGGTGTAGCCGCTGTTGCTCGACGGCACGACCGGCCACGCCCAGGTGCCGTCGCTCCCCCGCGGCTGGATGTAGCCCGAATCGGTGCCGAACACGTTCTGCCACCACTGGGCGCGCTGCATGTAGGTGGTGTACTTCGTGGTGTCGCCGAGCGCCTTCGCGAACTGCGCGATCGCGAAGTCCGACGCCGAGTACTCGAGCGAGTCCGACGGGTCCTCGTAGACGTAGTGCCGGCTGAGGTAGCCGCTTTCCCGGCCGCGGATGGCCTGCCCCTGTGCGGTGCCGCCGTTCGAGCTCTTGTCCATCAGGGTCAGCGCCGCCGCGGTGTCGAACCCGCGGACCCCGAAGGCGTACATGCTGCCGACGATGATCGGCCCGGGGTCACCGGTCATCACGAAGTGCTCGTTGTTGTTGTGCGACCACTTGGGCAGCAGGCCGCCCTGCTGGCCGTCCAGCACCATCGACTTCGCGATGTCGCTCGCCTCGTTCGGCGCGACCAGCCCGATCAGCGCGGCCCACGAGCGGTAGATGTCCCAGCCGGAGTAGTTCTGGTAGACGGTGTGGGACGCGGTGTGGATCGCCTGGTCGAACCCGCGGTACTGGCCGTTCGTGTCGCTGGCGATGTTCGGGTTCTGGAAGACGTGGTACAGCGCGGTGTAGAACTTCTGCAGGTCCGCGGCCGCCCCGCCGGTCACCTGGACGCGGTTGAGGACGTTGTTCCAGCTCGTGTCGGCGGCACTGCGGATCCCGGCGAAGTCGAAGCCGGGGTTCTCCGCGGCGAGGTTCGCCTGGGCGTTGGCCAGGCTGACGAACGAAATGCCGACCTTCGCCTGCACGGTCGTGTTGCTCGAGGTGTCGAAGGTGACGTACCCGCCGGAGTTCGTGCCGCTGGTGCTCGCGGAGCCGGCGCTGACGGTGCCGCCGAGCCAGGTGCCGAACCCGCTGGGCGCGCGGTCGAACTGGATGACGTAGAAGATCTGGTACGTCTTCGACGAGCCGCAGAACCCGCCGCCGGTCACCGAACCGGTTAGCTGGCTGCCGCTGATGCTGATCGACCCGCTGCGGCTGCCGGTGGCACTGCGGCTGGTGTTGACGAGCAGCCGCGCGGACGTCGTGTTGGGGTAGGTCAGCTTCATGAAGCCGGACCGCTGCGTGGCGGACAGTTCGACGGTGGTGTTGTAGTTGTCGAGCTTGTTCTTGTAGTAGCCGGGCGCGGCCGACTCGTTCGCCTTGGTGTAGCGGCCGGCGTACCCGGTCCAGCCGGTGCCCGGCGAGGTGCCGATCGCGCCGGTGATCGGCAGCAGGCCGAGGTCTTCGTTGTTGGCGCAGCCGGCGCCGTTGAAGTGGGTGAGGCTGAACTCCTCGATGCTCGTGTCGCTGTAGCGGTAACCCGACGGGGACGCGGTCGGGGTGTCCGGGCTGAACTGCACCATCCCGAACGGCACCACCGCACCGGGGTACGTGCTGCCGCCGGCGCCGCCGGGCACCGGGTTGGGCGAGTTGCTGTTGTCCGTGCCGATGAACGGATTCACGTACTGCGTGAGGGCGAGTGTCGCGGCGCCGGCGGCCGGGGCGGCGAACCCCGCCCCGAGCAGAACCGCGGCGAGCGCAGCCGCGCGAACCCGGCCGGCCGATGGTCTGGGCATGACCCTTCCTCTCCTTGTCGCACGCTTCCGCCGGGCGACAACGTTGTCGGGCGTGGTGACAACGTTGTCAGTCCGGCAACTGCCGGACTGACAACATCCAGGGATCGAAGTGGTACCGGAACTCGGTGGCACGACATGGTGCCACCGAACGACTCCCCCGCGGTAGCACCGAAAGTTTGTTGCCCGCCAAGCAATCCCGGGACCGGACCACTCAGGCCCGGTGGATCACCCAGTGGTCGCCGAGTGCGGTCGTCGTCGCTTCGCCGTTGGTCAGGTCCGCCAGCCAGCCCGCGAACACCTCGTCCTCACCCGGGGCCAGGCCGACCTCGAAGCGGGCCAGCTCGTCGAAGCGGGTCGCGTGGAGCACGTACGAAGATCCGCGCAGGTCGTTCTCCAGCCGGCCGGCGCGGTCGTAGCTGACCGCCACTTCGACCAGGCTGAGACGCCGGTGTTCTAGTACACCAACAACTTCCAGAGCGTCCGAAACGGACTGACCGTACGCCCGGATGAGCCCGCCCGCTCCCAGCAGGACCCCGCCGAAGTAGCGCGTCACCACCGCGACGGTGTCGGTGACCTCGCGGCGGCGCAGGACTTCCAGCATCGGAGTGCCCGCGGTGCCGGCCGGTTCGCCGTCGTCACTGGACCGCCGGGTTCGCCCATCCGGCCCCAGAACGAAGGCGTGACAGTGGTGTCGCGCACCAGGATCCGCGCGTCGGCGGGCCGCGATGAACTCGCGCGCAGCCGCTTCCGACGTCACCGGAGCGAGCGCGCAGAGGAACCGCGAGCGCTTGATCTCGATCTCGTGGACGCCTTCCCGAGCCACGGAGAGATAACGATCAGTCATCGGGCCAGTCCGCCATGCCCCCAGCTTCCCACCCCGGCGAGGGCGTCCGGCAGCCGCCCCAGACCACTTCGGACGGACGTTTTCGCAGGTCAGCGACATAGCAGCCCGCTCTACGGGAGATCCAGCCCGGCATATGGGACTACCCCCGGCCCCGTCAACGGAAGCGTGGCATTTCCCACCCGGGCGCAACGACGTATGTCGATAACAGCGAATTCACACTATCGTCATAAGACCCGGCGAACCCGGGAGTAACACCGCGCGCTCCGGACGGCCCCCACCACAGTGGCCGGCTTGTGCGCGCTCGCAGCACCCGACATGTTCGGCTGCCCAGTGTCGTGCGGCCTCCCAGATGATCGCGCCCGGTTTCCGAGCATCGGCGCTCGGCCGGTCCCTCGCGGCATCTTGCACTTCGAACAGAGCAACTGTTCTCGACTGACCATCGCGGTCCCGGACCACTTCGTTAACCGGTTCAGCCCGAACCACTCGATGAGGTGAGTACCGGTCGCGCCGACGCCTTGGGAGGCGGCCAGCCGTGACCCACCGTGCCAGTTCCCTGTCCCCGTCCGGGGAGCAGCTCAGCAACGCCGAGGCCGAAGGCCTGTACCGGAGCGACTACGAACACGACGCCTGCGGTGTCGCCTTCGTCGCGGACCTGACCGGGCGCCGAGATCATGCGATCGTCGCCAAGGCCCTGGTCGCGTTGCGCAACCTGGAACACCGCGGGGCTCGTGGCGCCGAACCGGACACCGGCGACGGCGCCGGCCTGCTGATCCAGGTCCCGGACGAGTTCTACCGCGAGGTCGTGGACTTCGAGCTCCCCGAGCCGGGCACCTACGCCGTCGGCACGGCTTTCCTGCCGCAGGACGAAAAGCGCCGCGGCCGGGCCATGACGACCATCGAGCGGATCGCCGCCGAGGAGGACATGCGCGTCCTCGGCTGGCGCGAGCTGCCGGTGCACACCGAGCACTGCGGGCCGACCGCGGCCGAGACCATGCCGCACTTCACGCAGCTGTTCCTCGCCGCGCGCCGCCCGAAGCCGGAGCACTCGGACCCGCTGCACATCGAGCGCAGCGCGTTCTGCGTCCGCAAGCGCGCCGAGCACGAGCTCGTCGAGGACGACGTGTACTTCCCGTCGCTGTCCTCGCGCACGATCGTCTACAAAGGAATGCTCACCGAGCCGCAGGTCGAGCGGTTCTTCGCCGACCTCACCGACGAGCGGGTCACCAGCGCCATCGGCCTGGTGCACTCCCGCTTCTCCACCAACACGTTCCCGTCGTGGCCCCTGGCCCACCCGTACCGGTACGTGGCGCACAACGGCGAGATCAACACCCTGCGCGGCAACCGCAACTGGATGGACGCCCGCGAAGCGCTGCTGGAGACCGACCTGGTCCCCGGCGACCTCAAGCGGATCTACCCGGTGATCACCCGCGGCGCCAGCGACTCGGCGTCCTTCGACGAGGTCCTCGAACTGCTGCACCTCGGCGGCCGCTCGCTGCCCCACGCGGTCCTGATGATGATCCCGGAGGCCTGGGAGAACCACCAGGAAATGGACCCCGCGCGGCGCGCGTTCTACGAGTTCCACTCGACGCTGATGGAACCGTGGGACGGCCCGGCGCTGGTCGCCTTCACCGACGGCAGCCAGATCGGCGCGGTGCTCGACCGCAACGGCCTGCGCCCCGGCCGGTACTGGGTGACCGACGACGGCCTCGTCGTGCTCGCCTCCGAGGTCGGCGTGCTCGACATCGACCCGGCGACGATCGTCCGGAAGGGACGCCTCGAGCCCGGCCGGATGTTCCTGGTGGACACCGTCGCAGGCCGGATCATCGAGGACGAAGAGGTCAAAACCGAACTGGCCACCGCGCACCCGTACGACGAGTGGGTCGAGGCCGGTCTCGTGCACCTGGACGACCTGCCCGAGCGCGACCGCGAGGTCCCGCTGCACGCCGCGCTCGTGCGCCGCCAGCAGGCGTTCGGCTACACCGAGGAGGAGCTCGAAGCCATCCTCGAGCCGATGGCCCGCACCGGCGCGGAGCCGATCGGCTCGATGGGCAACGACTCGCCGCTCGCACCCCTGTCGAGCCGGCCACGGCTGATCTTCGACTACTTCATCCAGCTGTTCGCGCAGGTCACGAACCCGCCGCTGGACGCCATCCGCGAGGAGCTCGTCACCGCGCTCGGCACCCAGATCGGCGCCGAGCCGAACCTCCTGGAGGGCAACGCGGCCAGCTGCCGCCGGATCGTGCTGCCGTTCCCGGTGCTCGACAACGACCAGTTCGCCAAGCTGGTGCACGTCAACGACGACGGCGACCTGCCGGAGTTCCAGGCGGTCACCGTGCTCGGCCGGTACAACGTGCACGGCGGCGGCGACGCGCTGATCAAGCGGCTCGACGAGATCCGCGCCGAGGTTTCGGAGGCGATCGAGGACGGCGCCCGGCTGATCGTGCTGTCCGACCGCGGCGTGGACGAGCACCACGCGCCGATCCCCTCGCTGCTGCTGACCGGGGCGGTGCACCACCACCTCGTCCGCGAGAAGACCCGCACGCAGGTCGGCCTCATCGTCGAGGCGGGCGACGCGCGCGAGGTGCACCACATCGCGCTGCTGATCGGATACGGCGTCGCCGCGGTGAACCCATACCTGGCGATGGCGACGGTCGAGGAAATGGCCCACCAGGGCCTGATCCCGGGTGTGACGCCGAAGCAGGCGACGCAGAACCTGATCAAGGCGCTCGGCAAGGGCGTCCGCAAGACGATGTCGAAGATGGGCGTTTCGACCGTCGCCTCCTACACCGGCGCGCAGATCTTCGAAGCGATCGGGCTCGGCGAAGAGGTCATCGAGAACTGCTTCACCGGCACGACGTCCCGCCTCGGCGGCGTCGGCTTCGACACGCTCGCCGACGAGGTCGCGAAGCGGCACAAGTACGCGTTCCCGGCCGACGGGTTCCACGCGCCGCACCGCGAGCTGGAGACCGGCGCCGACTACCAGTGGCGGCGCGAAGGCGAGCCGCACCTGTTCAACCCGCAGACGGTGTTCAAGCTCCAGCACTCCACGCGGGCCGGGAAGTACGAGGTCTTCAAGGAGTACACGAAGGCCGTCGACGACCAGGCCGAGAAGCTGCTGACGCTGCGCGGGCTGTTCGACTTCAAGTACGGCCAGCGGCCGCCGGTGCCGATCGAGGAGGTCGAGCCGGTCTCGTCGATCGTCAAGCGGTTCGCCACCGGCGCGATCTCCTACGGCTCGATCTCCATGGAGATGCACCAGACCCTCGCCATCGCGATGAACCGCCTCGGCGGGAAGTCCAACACCGGCGAGGGTGGCGAAGACGCCGAGCGGCTCTACGACCCGGAGCGGCGCTCCGCCGTCAAGCAGGTCGCTTCGGGGCGCTTCGGCGTCACGAGCGAGTACCTCGTCAACGCCGACGACATCCAGATCAAGATGGCGCAGGGCGCGAAGCCCGGCGAGGGCGGGCAGCTGCCCGGCGCGAAGGTGTACCCGTGGATCGCGAAGACGCGGTTCTCGACGCCGGGCGTCGGGCTCATCTCCCCGCCGCCGCACCACGACATCTATTCGATCGAGGACCTCGCCCAGCTGATCCACGACCTCAAGAACGCCAACCCGAACGCGCGCATCCACGTCAAACTCGTGTCCGAGGTCGGCGTCGGCACGGTCGCCGCGGGCGTGTCCAAGGCGCACGCTGACGTCGTGCTCATCTCGGGCCACGACGGCGGGACCGGTGCGTCACCGCTGTCGTCGATCAAGCACGCGGGCGGCCCGTGGGAGCTCGGCCTGGCCGAGACGCAGCAGACGCTGCTGGCCAACCGGCTGCGCGACCGGATCGTGGTGCAGACCGACGGCCAGCTCAAGACCGGCCGGGACGTCATCATCGCGGCGCTGCTCGGCGCCGAGGAGTTCGGCTTCGCGACCGCGCCGCTGGTGGTGTCGGGCTGCATCATGATGCGCGTCTGCCACCTCGACACGTGCCCGGTGGGTGTCGCGACGCAGAACCCGAAGCTGCGCGAGAAGTTCAGCGGCAAGGCCGAGTACGTCGTCAACTTCTTCGAGTTCATCGCCCAGGAAGTGCGCGAGTACCTGGCGGCGCTGGGCTTCCGGTCGATCGCCGAGGCCGTCGGGCACGCCGAGTTCCTCGACAAGCGCAAGGCGATCGAGCACTGGAAGGCGTCCGGGCTCGACCTGTCGCCGATCTTCCACGTGCCGGACATGGCCCCCGCGGGCCTGCGGCTGCAGCAGACGCTGCAGGACCACGGCCTGGAGAAGGCCCTGGACAACACGCTGATCCAGCTCGCCGAGGGCGCGTTGAACTCCGGGGACAAGGTGCGGCTGGAACTGCCGGTGCGCAACGTCAACCGGACCGTCGGCACCATGCTCGGGTCCGAGCTGACCAGGCGGTGGGGCGGCGAAGGCCTGCCCGACGACACCATCGACGTCACCTTCACCGGTACCGCGGGCCAGTCCTTCGGCGCGTTCGTGCCGAAGGGCATCACGCTGCGGCTCTACGGCGACGGCAACGACTACGTCGGCAAGGGCCTCTCCGGCGGACGGCTGATCGTGCGGCCGCCGCGGGACGCGCAGTACGTCGCCGAAGAGCAGATCATCGCCGGCAACGTCATCGCCTACGGCGCCACGAGCGGCGAGATCTTCATCCGCGGCAAGGTCGGCGAGCGGTTCTGCGTGCGCAACTCCGGCGCGCTGGCCGTCGTCGAAGGCGTCGGCGACCACGGCGGCGAGTACATGACCGGCGGCCGGATGGTCGTGCTCGGCCCGATCGGGCGCAACTTCGCGGCCGGCATGTCCGGTGGCATCGCCTACGTGCTGGACCTGCCCGCGCACCGCGTCAACCCGGAGATGGTCGACCTCGACCCGCTCGACTCCGAGGACGCGGACTTCCTCCGCGAGACGCTGGAAAAGCACTACAACGAAACGGAATCCGCGGTCGCGCGGGAACTGCTGGCCGACTGGGACGCGGGCGTCGACCGCTTCGGGAAGGTCATGCCGAAGGACTACAAGCGCGTGCTCGCGGCGCAGGTGCAGGCGGAACGGGACGGGCGCGACGTGAACGAGGCGATCATGGAGGCCGCACATGGCTGACCCCAAGGGCTTTCTGACCACCACCCGCGAAGAGCCGAAGCGGCGTCCGGTCGACCTCCGGCTGATGGACTGGCGAGAGGTCTACGAAGACTTCGCCACGACGAAGCTGCAGAAGCAGGCCGGCCGCTGCATGGACTGCGGCATCCCGTTCTGCCACCAGGGCTGCCCGCTCGGGAACCTCATCCCCGAGTGGAACACGCTGACCTGGCGCGAGGACTGGCAGCAGGCCATCGAACGGCTCCACGCGACCAACAACTTCCCGGAGTTCACCGGGACGCTGTGCCCGGCACCGTGTGAAACCGCGTGCGTGCTCGGGATCAACGACGATCCCGTGACGATCAAGCGGGTCGAGATCTCGATCATCGACCGGGCCTTCGACGAGGGCTGGGTGACGCCCCAGGTACCTACTTCGAAGACGGGCAAGAAGGTCGCGGTCGTCGGGTCCGGCCCGTCGGGTCTTGCCGCGGCGCAGCAGCTGACGCGCGCGGGCCACAGCGTCGTGGTCCTCGAGCGGGCCGACAAGATCGGCGGGCTGCTGCGCTACGGCATCCCCGAGTTCAAGATGGAGAAGTCCCGCCTCGACCGGCGGCTCGACCAGATGCGCGCCGAGGGGACGGAGTTCCGGACGTCGGTGAACGTCGGCGTGGACCTGCCGGTGTCCGAGCTTTTGGCCTACGACGCCGTGGTGCTGGCCGGTGGCGCCACCGACTGGCGCGACCTGCCGATCCCCGGCCGGGAGCTGGACGGCATCCACCAGGCGATGGAGTTCCTGCCGCCGGCCAACCGGGTGGCTTCCGGCGAGCTCGACGTCTCCCCCTTCGACGCGAAGGGCCTCGACGTCGTGGTCATCGGCGGCGGCGACACGGGCGCGGACTGCGTCGGGACGTCGCACCGCCAGGGCGCGCGTTCGGTCACGCAGCTGGAGATCATGCCCAAGCCGCCGGAGTCCCGTTCGGACGCCCACCCCTGGCCGACGTACCCGATGATCTACCGGGTGTCCTCGGCGCACGAAGAGGGCGGCGAACGGCTGTACGCGGTGAACACACAGAAGTTCCTGGGTGACGCGGACGGCCGGGTGCGGGCGCTGAAGCTGGTCGAGGTCCGCAACGAGGGCGGCAAGTTCGTCCCGGTGCCGGGCACCGAACGCGAGCTGCCCGCCCAGCTCGTCCTGCTGGCCATGGGTTTCCTCGGGCCGCAGAAGCAGGGCCTGCTCGAGGACCTCGGCGTCGAGCTGGACGCGCGCGGCAACGTGGCCCGCGACAAGGCGTTCAAGACCAGCCTGGACAACGTGTTCGTGGCCGGCGACATGGGCCGCGGCCAGTCGCTGATCGTCTGGGCGATCGCGGAAGGCCGGTCGGCGGCGGCGGGCGTCGACGCGTACCTGACCGGCCGCGACGTCCTGCCCCGCCCGATCGCGCCGACGGACCGGCCGATCGCCTAGGACACAGCGCCGGCGGGGGTGTCACCGTCGCCACCTCCGCCGGCGCTGGACCACTTCTCAGTCGTAGTAACCCTTTTCGAGGTCGTCGAGCAGGCCGGGCCCGGTGGGCTGCCAGCCGAGCGTTTGCCGGGTCGTCTTCGCCGACGCCGGCTGGTCGAGCGCCAGGAGCCCGCCGAGGAAGCCCAGCTCTTCGGCGGTCACGGAGGTGGCCGGCAGGCCGAGGCGGCGGCCGGCCACTTCGGCGACGTCGCGGATCCGCACGCCCTCGTCGCCGACCGCGTGCAGCACCGCGCCCGCCGGGGCGTCCTCCAGCGCCAGGCGGAACAGGTGCGCGGCGTCGAGGACGTGCACCGCGGGCCAGCGCTGCGTGCCGTCACCGACGTACGCGGCGATGCCCTTCTCGCGCCCGAGGGCGATCAAGCGCGTGATGAGCCCGTGGGCGTCGCCTTCGCCGTGGACCGAGCGCGGCAGCCGCACGACGGACGCGCGCACGCCGTTCTCCGCTGTCTCGAGGACGGCGTTCGCGATGTCCGCCCGGCCGGCCACCGGGCCCGCGAAGACGGCGGGGTCCTCCTCGGTGGCCGCGCGCCCGGGCACCATCGGCGTCCCCGAGGCGGCGACGAACCGCTTTCCGGCCAGCACGCCGGTCATGGCGCCGACGGCGGCCGCGTCCATCCGGATCGCGGCCTCGAACTCGGCGAAATCGTGCCCGAAGGCGAGGTGGACGACGCCGTCGGCGGCTTTCGCGCCCTGTTCCAGGACGTCGAGGTCGGTGAGATCGCCGCGGAGGACGCCGGCGCCCATCGCGGCCAGGGTTCCGGCGGACGCGTCCGACCTCGCCAGCCCGGTGACCTGGTGCCCGGCGTCGAGCAGTTCGGGCACGAGGGCCCGGCCGATCCAGCCGGACGCGCCGGTGACGAACACATGCATGAGAGCCTCCCTATGACACTTGGTGTCATCACCATAGCACCGCAATGACACCGGGTGTCATCGCCTAGGCTGGGGGTATGAGCCGCTGGGAGCCGAACACGCGCGAGCGCCTGCTGGACGCCGCGCTGGAGCTGTTCGGCGAGCGGGGCTACGACAACGTGACGGTCGCCGAGATCACCGAGCGGGCCGGGCTGACGAAGCGGACCTTCTTCCGCCACTTCACCGACAAGCGCGAGGTGCTCTTCGCGGGCCAGGAGTTCCTGAGCCGCGTTTTCGCCGACGCCATCGCGGCGGCCCCCGAACCGGCGACCCCGGCCGCGGCGGTGGGCCGGGCGCTGGCGGCGGCCGCGGCGGAGTTCGGACCGGAGCGGCAGGCACGGGGCCGCCGGATCCGGGCGGTGGTCGCGGACCACCGCGACCTGCACGAGCGTGAACTCCTCAAGCGGGCGACGCTCAACGCGGCGATGGCGGGGGCGCTGCGCGAGCGCGGGGTTCCGGACCCGGCGGCGGAGCTCGCGGCGGAGATCGGCGGGCTGGCGTTTTCGACGGCGTTCCGGCGGTGGACCGAGCCGGGGAACGAGCGGGAGTTCGCGGTACTGGCGGCGGAGGCGCTGGCGGAACTGGTGGCGGCGACGGCCACGCTCGACTGACTGTCCTCAATGGACACTCAGCCGTCCAGGAGCGCGCTTCCCAGCGGCGTCAACGAGTGCAGCACCGTGTTCCGCTCCCGGTGCGTGATGATCAGCCCGGCCCGCCGCAGCACCGCGGTGTGCTTGCTGACCGCCGACGGTGTCACCCCGAGCCGGGCCGCCAGCTCCGACGTCGAGCACCCCACCGCCAGGATCGTCAGCGCTGCCGCGCGGGTCGGGCCGAGCAGGTCCGCCAGTGCGTTGCCCAGCGCCTTGCGACCGCTCGGGCCCCGCAGCCCCGCCGGGTGCGTCGCCTGGCGGACGCACGGGTAGTGCAGCCGGGGCGTGCCGCCGGGGAACGCCGGGACCAGGACCGGACCCACCGAAAAGTACGTCGGGACCAGCAGCAGCCCGGCACCTTCCGCCGGGAGCGTCCCGGCGATCCGGTCGTCGGTCTCCAGCACCGGCGCCGCCCAGCGCACCTTCGGCCGCAGGCCCGTCAGCAGCGCGTCGACCCCGCCGTGCAGCAGCACCTGGGTGCGCATCCCCAGGTCGGCGTCCACCTGGGCGGACACCACGTCCCAGCACGAAGCGAGCGCGAGGTCGTGGTAGTCCTGCAGGGCCTGCGCCAGCCGCGGCAGGCCCGCCGGGTCGCCGTCGGCGAGGGCGGCCGCCCAGGGCGGCAGGTCGCGGCCGGCCGGTGCGGTGCGCAACGCGGTCTTGAGCCGCACCGGTTCGGTGTCGAGCACCGCCGCGAGCCCGGATTCCAGGTCGTAGCGCCCCGCCGCGGGCAGCAGGAACGCCGGGACCGGCGCGTCCGGGCGGCACAGCCACATCAGCACCGCGGCCGAGTCCGGCAGGCTCTGCCAGACCCGGTGGCGCCACCGGTTGAACGCCGCCGACGCCGCGTTGCGGCCGCCGTCGCGCCGCTGCAGGACCTGCAGGCTCGCGGTCAGCTCGCCCATCGGATCGGCCGCCGCCGCCAGCCCGACGCGGATGAGGTCGGGCACCGTCAGTTCGATCCGCACGCTCCCCCCGGGGTGTCTGCCCGTCCATCGGCACCCGATCTCGTTCCGTTACACCGCTGACCTGCGTTCTGTCCCCTCCGGGAAATCACCTCGACGGCGGCGGGGGCGCCCTGAATGATGGTCGAAGAGACCGCTTTCGGGGGTTTGACGGTCTCGGCGAGGGGGATTCGCCGGCACCACCCACGCGCCGGGTCCACAGTGGCCCGGGGCCGGTTGCCGCCTGCGTTCTCCCGTCGTCGTCACTGGTAAGCGACGAGAAGGGGAACCATGACGAAGATGAAGCGCCTGATGGTGACGGTCGCCGCGGCGGCGGGCCTGTTCGGCCTGGTCGCCGTTCCGCAGGCCGGCGCGGCGCAGGCCGACGGCAAGGGCGGCGACGTGCCCGTGCAGACGCTCGCCGGGGGGATCAAGCTGCGGCCCGCGAAGGTCGGTGCCGCCCACCGGTCCACCTCCGGGGTCGCCGGCGCCCAGGTCGCCGAGGCCGACGCGTACCTGATCGAGTCGGCCGCGTTCGGCCGCTGCTGGGACGCGGACCTGAACACGATCAACGCCAACGGCACGATCATGGCGCTGTGGGACTGCAACGTGTACGCCGCGAACCAGGCGTTCTACATCACCCGGAACCCGGAGGGCTACCTCCGCTTCCAGAACGTGCAGAGCGGCCGGTACCTCGAGGCCGACCTGACCACGATCGGCAAGAACGGCACGAAGGTCCAGCTGTGGGACTACAGCCCGGGCGGCAAGAACCAGTGGTGGCTCGACACCGTCAACCCGGAGGGCTACCTGCGGCTGCAGAACCCCGCCAGCGGCCGCTACCTGACCGGTGAGGGCCAGGTCGGCGGCAACGGCACGCGGATGCAGCTGTGGGACTTCATGGCGGGCGTCAAGTCCCAGTGGTGGTACTGATCACGCAGGCGAGGTGAAACGCGGGCCCCGGCCGGGGCCCGCGTTTTCTTTTCCGGCGGGAGATTTCGCGCTCAACTTAAACTTTCGTGTGAACCCGGCGGACGGGTGGCATGCACCACCCCCGGCACGGCATTCTGGGTTCAGGGGACCCGGTCGGCCGAGGGGGGATTCCGGTCGGCCGGGTGCCCGCCGAGAGGCGGGCTTTTTTCACACGGGAGGGGACCCGGAATGACTGTCGATCTGTCCACCACGCTGTCCTGGACCACGGCGAGCGGTGATGCCGCCACGATGCTCGGCGAGCTGCAGCCGAACATCCTCAAGGCCCACGTCCGCGACCACCTGTCCGCGCTGTTCCTCGCGTTCGGGGACGCGGCGGAGGGGCGGGCCTTCCTGGTCTCGGTCACCGGGAAGATGAAGTCCGCCATGGACCACCTCGACGAGGTGGGCGCGTTCAAACGCGAAGGCGCGGCGGGAACGCCGTACGTCGGCGTCGGGCTCACCGCGGCCGGCTACCGCGCATTGGGCGTCGACGGAAACATGCCACAGGACGAAGCGTTCCTGCGCGGGATGGCGGCTCCGGCGACGCGGCGGAAGCTGAACGACCCGCCGCGGTCGACGTTCGATCCGGGCTACCGCGCGGAAATCCACGCCGTCGTGCTCGTCGGCGACGCCACCGACAAGGCGATGACCGCGCGCCGCAACGAGATCCTCGGCCTGCTGCCGGATTCGGCGGCGGTGCTCGCCGAGGAAACCGGGCTGGGCCGGGTCAACGCGCGCGGCGAAGGCATCGAGCACTTCGGGTACGTCGACGGCCGGAGCCAGCCGTTGTTCCTCACCGAAGACGTCGACGCGGAAAAGAACAACACCGACGGCGTCAACGTGTGGAACCCGGCGGCCCCACTGGGCCAGGTGCTGGTTCCCGACACCGCGGCGCCCGATCCCGGCGTGCATTTCGGCAGCTATTTCGTTTTCCGCAAGCTGGAGCAGAACGTCCGGCGGTTCAAACAGGCCGAAGCGGATCTGGCCGACGCGCTCGGCCTCACCGGCGAGGACCGCGAGCGGGCCGGCGCGATGATCATCGGCCGGTTCGAGGACGGCACGCCCCTGACCACCCAGCGGGAGGACGGCGCGGAAAGCCCGGTGTCCAACAACTTCACCTACGACAGCGACCGCGCCGCGCTGAAGTGCCCGTTCCAGGCGCACATCCGCAAGACGAACCCGCGCGGCTCGGGCGGCGCCGAGCAGCCGGAGGCCGAGCGGCTGCACCTGATGGCCCGTCGCGGCGTCACGTACGGGGAGCGCCCGGACGACCCGAACGCCGACCTGCCGCCCGCGGCGCGGCCGAGCGGCGGGGTCGGGCTGCTGTTCATGGCCTTCAACTCACAACTGGACAACCAGTTCGAGTTCACCCAGGCGCTCTGGGCGGACAACCCGGGCTTCCCGAGAGTCGACGGCGTCACGCCGGGCCTGGACCCGGTGATCGGCCAGGGCGAGCGCGCGCCGTCGGACTACACGGTGGACTGGGGCGGCTCGGCCCGGCGGACGGCCGAGCCGGTGCCGCAGTCGGTGACGCTGCGGGGCGGCGAGTACTTCTTCATGCCGTCGCTGGCTTTCCTGCGGTCACTCTGAGCCGAGGGGGCCGAAGGCCACCACCGGGCTCCGGTGGTGGCCTTTCGGCGTCAGGCTTCCAGCAGGTCGAAGGCCAGCAGGCCGGCGCCAAGCCGGCCGGCTTCGTCGCCCAGCTCGGCGATCCGCAGCTCCGGCATCTTCTGGAACGTCAGGTGCGCGGCCAGCCACTCCCGCACCGGCTCCAGCACGTAGTCGGCCGCGGTGAACAGGCCGCCGCCCAGCACGATCACGTCCGGGCCGAGCAGCGTCAGCAGGGTCCGGATCCCGTGGCCGAGGCCGTCGAGCGCGTCCTGGACCACCGCGACCGCGACCTCGTCACCGCGGCGGGCCAGCTCGACGACCTCGCGGGCCCCGTCGGCCGGGCGGCCGGTGCGCTCGGTGTAGCGGCGGGCGATCGCGGCCGCCGACGAGATGGCCTCCAGGCAGCCCGTGGCGCCGCAGCCGCACTTGCCTGCGTGGCCGACGTCGATGTGCCCGACCTCGCCGGCCTGCCCGTGCGCGCGGTGGATCCGGCCGTCGAGCAGCAGCGCTGCCGCGATCCCGGTGCCGACCGGGATGAACGCCGCGTTCGTCGCGCCCCGGCCCGCGCCCACCCGGAACTCGGCGATGCCGCCCGCGGTGACGTCGTGCCCGAAGGCGACCGGCAGCCCGAGCCGGTCTTCGAGGAGCTCGCCGAAGGGGACTTCGCGCCAGTCGAGGTTGGCCGAGAAGTGGCAGACGCGGGTCTGTTCGTCGACGATGCCCGGCACCACGACGCCGACCGCCGACGGCTGCCCGGTCCCCGCCTGCTCGGCCAGCGCGGCCACGATGTCGACGGCCTGCGCGGCCAGCGCGGTCCCGTCGGCGCTGCGGGCCGTCTCCGCACGCAGTGCCGCCTTCGGCTGGAGCTGCTCGTCGAGCAACGCGGCCTTGATCGTCGTCCCGCCCACGTCGAGGGCGGCCACCATTCGAGTCACCGCGGCATTGTCACATTGACGCGCGCGGAATGGCGGACCTACGCTCAACCGGCCAGACGAGGAGATTCCGGAACGCGGTGCAAGTCCGCGCGGTCGCGCCACTGTGACCCCCGCCAGGGGGAAGCCAGACCCGGACCCTCGTGACCGACCCCGATGAGGCCGCGAAAGCCCGAGGAGGCCACGCTCATGACCCAGACGGCAGCTCCCGCCGTTCCGCTCCCGATCCGCATCCCGATCCGTGAGATCGTGCCGTGGGCGGTGTTCGTGGTGCTCCTCGCCCTGATCGCGCTGTACTTCGTGAGCGCCGAGCAGGGCGCGACCGCGGTGTTCGCGAACATGTACGTCCACGAGTTCGTGCACGACGGCCGGCACCTGCTGGCCTTCCCCTGCCACTGATCGGCGGGCACGCACTCCCATGATGAAGACCCTGCTGGTCCGCGGCATGCTCGCGGGCCTGATCGCCGGTGTGCTCGCGTTCGGGTTCGCCTACGCCTTCGGTGAGCCGTCGGTCAACGCGGCCATCGGCCTCGAGGAGTCCGGCGGCGGCCACTCGCACTCCCACGACGCTTCCGCTCCCGCTGAGCACGCGGAGGAAGAAGAGCTCGTCCCCCGGGACATCCAGAGCACGCTCGGCCTGCTGACCGGCGTGCTCGTCTACGGCGTCGCGATCGGCGGCCTGCTGTCGCTGGCGTTCGCGTTCGCCCAGGGACGCCTCGGTTCCCTGCGCCCGCGGGTGACGGCGCTGCTGCTCACGGCGGGCGCGTTCACCGTGGTGTTCCTGGTGCCGTTCCTGAAGTACCCGGCCAACCCGCCGGCGGTGGGCCAGCCGGGCACGATCGGCTCTCGCACCGAGCTGTACTTCGGGTTCGTCGCGGTTTCGCTCCTGGCCGGCATCCTCGCCACGGTGTTCGGCCGCAAGCTGGCCGACCGCCTGGGCGCGTGGAACGGTTTCCTGCTGGCCGCGGCGGGCTACCTGGTCGTGATCGGCGTGGTGGCCTGGCTGATGCCGGTGGTCGACGAGGTCCCGGCGACGTTCCCGGCGTCGACGCTGTGGAGTTTCCGGACGGCCTCGGTCGGCACGCAGGTGACGCTGTGGCTGGCGCTGGGCCTGGCGTTCGGCGCGTTCGCGGAGAAGACCCTGAACCGGCGGACCGCCGTCGGCGTCTGACCGGATCGTTACCCGCGGGCGGGTTCGTCCCTCTAGCATTTTCCCATGGGGGAGATGACGGACGGGCCCGCCAAGCGGGACGGGTTCGCGGTCGCGTCGCTGGCCACCGGAGTGCTGGGGTTCTTCGGCATCACGGCGTTGCTGGGGGTGGTCTTCGGCATCGTCGCGCTGGTCCGCACCCACCGGACCGGCGAGCGCGGCCGAGGCCTGGCCATCGGCGGCATAGCGGCGGGCCTGGTGTGGGCGATCGCGTTGCCGATCGCGGCGGTGCTGCTGCTGGTCAGCGTGCTGAGCTTCTCGAACGCCCCGATCGCGGCGATGCAGGTGGACAACTGCTACGACCTGGGCCGCCTGGGCCGCGACGCGGTCCGGGTCCCGTGCGCGGGCGAGCACGACGGCGTCGTGCTGGACGCGTTCACGATCGCGGGCCCCGAGACCCCGTACCCGGGCAACCGCCAGGTGACGGCCGGCGTGGACCGCAGCTGCCAGGACCGCTTGGACACCCTGTTCGGCGGCACGTTCACGGTCCCGCCGGGCGTGGTGCTGGTGGGCTACGCACCGGACGAGAAGGCATGGAACGCGGGGGCCCGCATCGGAACGTGCGGCCTGCAGCTACGCGCCGGCCGGCTCACGGGTCCGTTTCCCCGCTGAGACGGGCGACCGGGCCAGAGCGCGCTCGGACATCGGTGCCGGGGTCGGGTCGGGCGGGCAGCGAATGCACATGCGCCGCCGCCGCGCGCACCGAAACCGCAAGCACCGGCCCCCTGTCCGCTCGGCGCGCAGCGGGCTCCTCTCCCTCTGCTCGCTAAGGCGCTCCGGGCGGGACGAACGGCAGGTCCGGCGGCGCACCGCGCTCCAGCAGCGTCCCCAGCATCGCCGTGTCGAGGTGCTCGTCCACCGCGTCCGCCAGCTTGTCCAGCATCTCCTCGCGCAACTCACCGAAGCCGGGGGCGCCCGGGGCCGGGGTCCAGGCGATCCCCGCCTGCGCCGCCGCCTCGGTGAGCCATGCGCGGCGGAAGGCGTCGTTCTCGAATGCGCCGTGCCACATCGTGCCCCAGACCGCTCCGGCGCGTACACCGTCCAAAAAGGACTCGGCCGGGTCCGTCGCCGTCACCGAGCCGTGGTGGATCTCGTAGGCGTCCACCCGGTTGCCGCGCCACGCTCCCGATGGCCGGGCGAGGACCTTCTCCGCCGCGAACGTCACCTTCCCCGGCAGCAACCCGAGGCCGGGCACCGTGCCCGCACCCGACTCGACCTCGTCCACAATGGACTGCGTGAGCATCTGGTAACCCCCGCAGATGCCGAGGACCGGACGGCCGGCCGCCGCCCGGGAGGCGACCGCCGTGTCGAGGCCGCGGTCGCGCAGCCAGGCCAGGTCACCCACCGTTGCGCGCGAGCCCGGGAGCACCACCACGTCCGCCGCCGCGACCACGTCGGGGTCGGCCGTCAGCGTCACCGTGACCCCGGGTTCGGCGGCCAGCGCGTCGACGTCGGTGGCGTTGGATGCGCGCGGGAACCGGACGACCGCCACCCCGAGCCCACCGCCGTGCGCTTCGCGGCGCCAGCCCGCCGCCGCGAGGGCGTCCTCCGAGTCGATCCACACGCGGTCGAGCCACGGCAACACCCCCAGCACCGGCCGGCCGGTGACCTTTTCGAGGCTGTCCAGGCCCGGGCGCAGCAACCCGACGTCCCCGCGGAACTTGTTGACCACCCACCCCGCGACCAGCGCCTGGTCCTCGGCCGACAGCAGCGCGAGGGTGCCGAACATCGCCGCCAGCACGCCGCCGCGGTCGATGTCGCCGACGACCAGCACCGGCAGCCCGAACCGCCGCGCCAGCCCCATGTTGACGTAGTCGCCGCCACGCAGGTTGATCTCCGCCGGGCTGCCCGCGCCTTCGCAGACGACGACGTCGTAGCGCGAGCTGAGGTCCGCGAAGGCACCGAAGGCGATCTCGGCCAGCCCGGCGCGGCCGGTCGCGTACTCCCCCGCTTCGAGGGTGCCGAACGGCTTCCCGAGCGCGACGACGTGACTGCGCCGGTCGCTGCCCGGCTTGAGCAGCACCGGGTTCATCGCCGCCTCGGGTTCGGCACCCGCGGCGCGGGCCTGCAGCCACTGGGCGCGGCCGATCTCGGCGCCGTCGGCGCAGACCATCGAGTTGTTGGACATGTTCTGCGCCTTGAACGGCGCCACGCGCCCGCCCCGGCGCGCCAGCCAGCGGCAGATCCCGGCGGTGAGCAGGCTCTTCCCGGCGTCGGACGTCGTCCCGGCGACGAGCAGGCCGCTCATCGGGCCACCACCGCCGCCAGCGCGACCGCCGCGGCCCCCACGCGACGCGACAGCCGGACCGCGCGCCGCAGGTCGGCCGGTTCCGGCTCGCGCCCGTCACCGAGCCGCGCCCGGCTCTCGACCTCGCCGCCGTAGCTGTTCGTCCCGCCGAGCCGGACGTCGAGCGCGCCCGCGAAGGCGGCCTCGACCTGGCCCGCGTTCGGGCTGGGGTGCCGCCCGCCGTCGCGGCGCCACATCCGCCAGGCCGCCCGCGCCCGGCTCCCCGCGCACAGCGCCGTGAGCGCGGCGCCGATCCGCGACGGCGCCAGGTTGACGACGTCGTCGGCCCGCGCCGCGGCCCAGCCGAAGCGGCGGTAGCGCGGCGAGCGGTAGCCGACCATGGCGTCCAGGGTGTTGAGCGCGCGGTAGCCGAGGAGCCCCGGGATCCCGGCGACGGCGCCCCAGAACAGCGGCGCGACCACGGCGTCCGAGGTGTTCTCGGCGATCGACTCGGTGGCCGCGCGGGTCAGTTCGGCGGAGTCGAGCGTCGTCGCGTCGCGGGCGCAGAGGTGCGAGAGCCGCTGACGCGCTTCGGGCACGTCGCCGCCTTCGAGCAGCCGGGCCATTTCGGCGCCTTCGGCGGCGAGGCCGCGGCCGCCGAGCACGACCCACGTACAGACAGCCGTGGTCGCGAAACGGGCGAAGGGGCGTCGCCGCGTCGCCGTCTGAAGCGCGACGCCGAGGCCTACAGCGCCGAAGGTGCACAACGCCGCGTACGCGGCTCCGCGCGGCTTCGAGTCCGCCCACAGACGGTGTTCCAGGCGGCCCGCGGCGGTACCGAACAAGGCGACCGGGTGCCCCGTTCGGGGGTCACCGAACAGAGCGTCGGTTACGTATCCGGTCACGAGTCCGGCCGTGGTTGTCCCTAGACGGAGTGGCACGTGGCGCACGGTAGCGCGTGCACCAGAATGCCGGTATGACGAAGCTGACCCACCGGCTCGCCGGGTATCTGGAAACCCTGGCTCGCGCCCTCCGCCGGTACGGGCGCGACGAAGGCAAGGTGCTGGTCCTCGGCGGGGTCCGCTCGGGGAAGTCACGGCACGCCGAGCGGCTCGTCGCCCGCCACGCGCACCTCGTCTACGTGGCGCCCGGCCTGCCCGCGGGCGAGGACGATCCCGAATGGGCCGCGCGGGTGGCCGCGCACCAGGCCCGGCGGCCGGCGAACTGGAAGACGGTCGAGACCACGGACCTGGCAGGCATCCTCCGGAGCGCGACCGAGCCGCTGCTGATCGACTGCCTCGGCACGTGGCTGTCCCGCGTGCTGGACGACGTCGGCGCGTGGCGGCAGAAGCCGGGCTGGGAGCACCGCCTGGACGACCGGCTCGAGGACTTCCTCGCCGCGTGGGCGGCGGCGCGGGTGCCGGTGGTCGCGGTCAGCAACGAGGTCGGCAGCGGTGTGGTGCCCGCAACGTCGTCCGGACGGCTGTTCCGTGATGTGCTGGGCGCACTCAACAACCGGGTGTCCGCCGACGCCGACCGGGTGGTGCTGGTCGTCGCGGGCCGGGCGCTCGACCTGTAGCCCAGGAGGCGCCCGTGTTCGACGTACCCGTGCCCGACCCTGCCGCCCGCACCGCCGCGCTGGAGCGGCTCGACGGCCTGGTCAAGCCGCTCGGCGCGCTGGGCAGGCTGGAGGAGATCGCCGCCTGGCTGTCCGCGGCCCACGGAACCGTCCCGCCGCGGCCGCTGGACGACGTCCGGGTGGTGGTGTTCGCGGGCGACCACGGCGTGTCGGCGCTCTCGGCGTACCCGCGCGAGGTGACGGCGGCGATGGTGCGGGTGTTCCTGGCCGGCAAGAGCGGCGTGAACGTGCTGGCCGCCCAGGTGGGTGCGCGGGTGCGGGTCGCCGACATCGCCGTCGACTGGGACGGAACGGACATCCCGCCCGCGGTCACCGCCCACAAGATCCGCCGGGGCTCGGGTTCGATCGACGTCGAGGACGCATTGCTCCCGGGCGAAGCGCAGGCGGCGTTCGAGGCGGGCCGGGCGATCGCGCTGGAGGAGCGCGAGGCGGACGTGCTGATCCCGGGCGACATGGGCATCGGCAACACGGCGGTGTGCGCGGCCGTGGTGGCGGCGTCCCTGGGCTTGCCGGCGACGGAGGTGGTCGGCACGGGCACGGGCATCGACGCGGCGGCCCTGGACCGCAAGACGGCCGCGGTGGCGGCGGCCCTGGCGCGGACGACGGGCCGGACGGAGGACCCGTTCGAGCGCCTGACGGCGTTGGGCAGCGCCTGCCTGGCGGCCACCACGGGCTTCCTGGTCGAGGCGGCGGTGCTGGGCATCCCGGTGCTGCTGGACGGGGTGTTTTCAGGCGCGGCGGCCCTGGTGGCGCGGGACATCGCCCCGGGTGCGGAGCAGTGGTGGCTGGCCGGCCATCGATCGACGGAGCCTTCGCAGGCGTTTGCGCTGAAGGCGCTGGGGCTGGAGCCGATCCTGGACTTCGGCCTGCGGCTCGGTGAGGGCAGCGGGGCGGTCCAGGCGGTGCCGACACTGCGGGCGGCACGCGCCATTTTGGCCGATATGGGCCTGCTGGCCGATTTGGCATGAGGATCGGGTGCGGGGCCGGTCGGCAGCGGTCGCGGATCCGGTGGGGTGGGCACGGGTCTGGGTGGCGCCGGGCGGAGTCGGAGCGCGCGGGGGCCGGGGAGCGGCCCGAGTCTGCGAGGTTGCGGCATAGGGTGGCCGGTTCGCAGCACCACGCGCTCGAGCAGCGACGCGAAGGTGCGGGGTTGCGGCGCAAGGCGGCCAAACTGCAGCACGAGGCAGCGGGGTTGCGGCGCAAGCCGGCTGCCTCGCAGGGCGAGGCAGCCGGGTCGCGGCACGAGATTGCCGGGTTGCAGGGCAAGGCGGCCGGCTCGCACCAACAGGCGGCCCAGCGGCGGCCCGAGACTGCTGCCGGATTGCGGCACAAGGTGGTCGGCCCGCAGCACGAGGGCGCCGGGTTGCGGCGCAAACCGGCAGCCGCGCAGCGAGAGGTGGCCGAGTTGCGACACGAGGTTGCCGGGTTGGAGCACGAGGCCGCCCAACGGTGGCACGAAGGCGCCGGGTTGCAGCGCAAGGCGGCCAAACCGCAGCACGAGGCACCCCGGCAGCGGTACGAGGCTGCAGGCTGGCTGCCCAGCGGGCGCACTACCCGCCGGCCGCCCGCGGGGCCGCGTCAGCCGCGCCCGGGCGACTGCACGGGCAACGCCGCATGAGCCGCGCGCTCGACTCCGTGCGGATGGCCGTGGGGACGTTGACCACCGTTCCCGTCCCCGCCCCTCAAATCATCGACCGGCGGGTTGCCGGTGGTGCCATGCTGCTCGCTCCTCTCGCCACTCTTCCGCTGGCCGTGGCCGCCGGGGTCGTTGTTGCCGCCGGCGCGGGGCTCGGCGTTCCGGCTCTGGCCGCCGCCGCCCTCGCGGTGGGGGTCGTTGCGCTCGGAAGCCGGGGGCTTCACCTCGATGGGCTTGCCGATACCGCCGACGGGCTCGGTGCCTCCTACGATCGCGCCAAGGCCCTCGACGTCATGCGCCGCGGTGACTCCGGGCCCACCGGGGTTGCCACCCTCGTTCTCGTCCTCCTCCTCCAGGTCGGCGCGCTCACCGCCGCCGGGCCCTTCACCGCGGCCGCCGCGATTCTCATTGGGCGGTGCACCCTCTCGATGGCGTGCGCGCGTGGCGTGCCCTCCGCCCGGCCCGAAGGCCTCGGTGCCACCGTCGCCGGCTCGGTTCCGCGCGTCGCCGCGGTTGCCGTCGGGGTGGCCGCTGCCGGGCTCGCCGCCCTGCTTCCCGGGCTTCCGTGGTGGCGTGGGCCGCTCGCCGTGCTCCTCGCCTACGCCACCGCCGGCGCCCTTCTCCTCCGGTGCACCCGACGCCTCGGTGGCGTGACCGGCGACGTCCTGGGCGCCGGTGTCGAAGCCGCCGTCGCCGCCGCGCTGCTGGCGCTCGTCTGAAACTGTCGTACCTGCCTCCTACAGTCGGCCGCGTGAACCGGACTGATCGTCTTTACGCCCTCGTCGAGGAACTCCGTGCCGTGTCGCCTCGCCCGCGCAGTGCGCGCTGGCTCGCGGCCCGGTTCGAGGTGAGCGTCCGCACCGTCGAACGCGACATCAGCGCGCTCCAGCAGTCCGGCGTGCCCATCTACGCCGAGACCGGCCGCACCGGCGGGTACTGCCTCGACAAGGCCCACACCATGCCGCCGGTCAACCTGACGCCCGCCGAGGCCGTCGCCATGGCGCTCGCCCTGAAACACCTCGACGGCACCCCCTTCCGGGCGGAAGGGCGCTCGGCGCTGCGCAAGCTCGTCGCGGCGATGCGGCAGGAGGACGCCGCCATGGCGCGGGACCTCGCCACCTGCGTCCACCTGCTCGGCGACGGTCCCATACCGCCGATGCCGCACGTGCTCGGCATCCGCCGTGTCCTGCGCATCCGGTACGCCGACCGCGAAGGCACCATCACCCGCCGGGAGATCGAGCCGCTGGGGTACGTGGGCAAGCCCGAGCACTGGTACCTCGTGGCGTGGTGCCGGCTGCGCGGGGCGATCCGGGCCTTCCGCACGGACCGGATCGCGTCGTTCACCGTGACCGCCGAGGTGCCTCCGCCGCGCCGGCTGCAGCCCGAGGACCTCGACATCCCGTCCGGCGACGCCGTGCCGCTCACCTTGGCGGGGTGAACACCGAGAAGTGGTTGCCCGCCGGGTCGAGCAGGTGGGCGAACTTCACGCCGACGGGGTTGACGGTCGGTGGCCGCTGCACCTGCCCGCCGGCCTCCTCGACCCGGCGGCAGGTCGCGTCGACGTCCTCGACGAGCACAGTGAACACCGCGTAGTCCTCGGCAACCGTGGCCAGCCCGCCGCGCGAACCACCGGTGTTGATCACGCGGTACGCAGAATCGGTGCTCGCCGTTTCGTCCTGCGCGACGGTCCAGCCGAAGACCTCGCCGTAGAACCGTTCGGCGGCCGCCGGGTCGGGGGTGCCGATCTCGAACCAGGCGACGTCGTTGAATCCGGGCATGGTGGTCCTTTCGCTGCCTCGCCGGGCGTTTCCCGGTCGACACCCACTCTCGGCGGCGGCAGCGACAACCCCCTGTCGGTGTTTACAAGATTTTCCGCAGCGCGGTCAGAAACCCGTCGGTGACGGCACGGTCCCGCACCGCCAGGCGCAGGTGATCCGGCCCCAGCCCGGGGAACGTGTCCCCGCGACGGACCGCATAACCCGCCTCGCGCAGCCGCGCCCGTACCGAAGCGCCGTCCGGAACCCGGATCAGCACGAACGGCCCTCGCGGGTCGCCCAGTACCGGAACGCCGAGGCGACCGAGGCCGGACACGAGGTACTCGCGGTCCGCTTCCGCCGTCACCGCCAGCTTTTCCGCTTCCTCCAAAGCGGACGGACGGCAGCACGCCACCGTCGCCACCCCGGCCAGCGTGGACACCGACCACGGCACCTGCACCGCGCGCAGCCGCTCGACGACGTCCGCCGGAGCGAGCACGTACCCGGCCCGCAGCCCGGCCAGGCCCCACGTCTTCGTCAAGCTGCGCAGCACGACGACCCCCGGGTGCCCGGCCGCCAGGCTCTCGGTCTCGCCGGGAACCGCGTCGAGGAACGCCTCGTCGACCACCAGCAGCCGCCCGGGCCGCGCCAGGGAGCGCAGCACCGAAGCCGGGTGCAGCACCGATGTCGGATTGGTCGGGTTGCCCACGAACACGAGATCCGCATCGGACGGAACCAGCGCCGGATCGAGCACGAAACCGTTTGCTTCGGACAGGAGCACGCGTTCGACCGCGTGCCCGGCGGCTCGCAACGCGGCCTCCGGTTCGGTGAACTGCGGGTGCACAACGACCGCCCGCCGCGGCCGCAACGCCGACGCCAGCAGCGTGAACGCCTCCGCGGCGCCCGCAGTGACCAGGACTTCTTCCGGAGCACGGCCGTGCCGCGCGGCCACGGCCCGCACAGCATCCACAGTGGACGGATAGGCGGCCAATGAGTCCACAGCGGACACCAGCTCCCGCCGCAGCCACTCCGGCGGCCGCGGCAGCCGGACGTTCACCGCGAGGTCCACCAGCCCGGGCCCGACCTCGCGGTCGCCGTGGTGGTGCAGGTCGTAGTCAGCCACGGGCCCGCACCCGCGCCGCGAACCGGTGGGCCAGCTCGGGGTACCCCGCCCAGTGGACGTGCAGGTAGGACGCGTGCAACGTCGGCGACGCGAAGCCGTCCAGCTGCCGGTCCCAGCCCCACGCCGCCGGCGCGCCGTGGGACGGCGTCACCTCGGTGCGGTGGAACTCGTGCCCGGTGACGCGCTGGCCGGCCGCGGCCAGGAGGTTGTCTTCGACCGCGACCGCACGCCGGTAGCCCAGCTTGCCGCGGGCGGTCATCTTGGCGTCCGCGGGCACCACGCCGGCCATCGGCACGCCGTCCAGGGACTGGCACAGGTACAGCAGACCGGCGCATTCGGCGCTGACCGGCATCCCGCGCCCGATCGCCGAAGCCACCGCAGAACGCAACGCCGTGTTCGCCGACAGCTCGGCCGCGTGCACCTCGGGGAACCCGCCGCCGAAGTACAGCCCGGCGCACCCGTCGGGCAGTGCTTCGTCCCGCAGCGGGTCGATGTCCACGACCTCGACCCCGCACGCGGCCAGCAGCTCGACGTTCTCGGTGTAGCGGAAGGTGAACGCCGGCCCGCCGGCGGCCGCGACCGTCACCGGCGGACCGTCTACACCGGACGGTTCCCAAGGCGGCGCCGAAAGCCGGGGAGCGGCCGACGCGATCCGCACGATCGCTTCCAGGTCAACACCTTCCCGCACCCAGGCCGCGAGCGCGGGCAGCACGTCCCGCGCCTCCGCGGCCCGTTCCGCCGCCGGAACGAGCCCGAGGTGCCGGCTCGGCGCGTGGATTTCTTCGTTGCGGTACAACGCCCCCAGCAGCGGGACACCCGTGGCTTCCAGCGCCGACGCGATTTCGTCGCGGTGCCGCTGCGAACCCAGCTTGTTGAGGATGACCCCGGCGAGCCGCACGCGGTTGTCGTAGTGGGCGAAGCCGAGCACCGTCGCGGCAACGCTGCGCGAGGCGGCCGAGGCGTCGACGACCAGCACCACCGGCGCGTCCAGCACCCGGGCCACGTGGGCAGTCGAGGCGTAACCCTCGGTGCCGAGCGCCCCGTCGAACAGGCCCATCACGCCTTCGATCACGGCGATGTCGGCGCCGCGGGAACCGTGCCGCAGCAACGGAACCAGCCGTTCCTCGCCCTGGAGGAAGGGATCGAGGTTGCGCGCGGGACGGCCGGTGGCGAGCGCGTGATAGCCCGGATCGATGAAGTCCGGCCCGATCTTGTGCCCGGACACGCGACGACCGGCCGCGCGCAGCGCCGCCATCAGCCCGGCGGCGATCGTGGTCTTGCCGTGCCCGGATCCGGGCGCGGCGACGACCACGCGCGCTACCACTCGATCCCCCGCTGGCCCTTCTGGCCGGCGTCCATCGGGTGCTTGACCTTGGTCATCTCGGCGACCAGGTCGGCGGCCTCGACGAGCTCCGGCGGCGCGTACCGGCCGGTGATGACGACGTGCTGGTGCCCCGGCCGCGAGACCAAAGTGGACACCACGTCGTCGACGTCGAGCCAGCCCCACTTGAGCAGGTAGGAAAACTCGTCGAGGACGTAGAAGTCGTGCGTTTCGGCGGCGAGGCGGCGCTTGATCTCCGCCCAGCCCTCACGGGCGTTCGACGCGTGGTCCTCTTCGGTGCCGGACTTGCGCGCCCAGCTCCAGCCTTCGCCCATCTTGTGCCACTCGACCGGCCCGCCCTGGCCGGTGTCGTCGTGCAGCTTCCCCAGCGCGCGGAACGCGGCTTCCTCGCCCACGCGCCACTTCGCCGACTTGACGAACTGGAACACCCCGATCGACCAGCCCTGGTTCCAGGCGCGCAGCGCCATCCCGAACGCGGCCGTCGACTTGCCCTTCATCTCGCCGGTGTGCACGGCGAGCAGCGGGCGGTTGCGCCGCTGGCGCGTGGTCAGGCCGTCTTCCGGCACTGCCGAGGGTTTGCCCTGGGGCATCAGGCGGCCTTTCCGGTCCGGGCGCGGACGGCGCCGGCCAGCGCTTCGGCGGCGACGTCGGCGAGGGGCACGTGTTCCGCGCCGAGGTGGGCGGCGAGGTCGGCGGCCAGCCCGAGCCGCATCTTGCCGCTCTCGCAGTCCATGACGATCGTCGTGACACCGGCCAGGAGCCCGGCCGCGGCCCGGGCGCGCACGACGGCGTCCGGTCCGCTGGTGGCGCGCCCGTCGGTGACGACGACCAGCAGCGGACGGCGGCGGGGATCGCGGATTTCCTCGACGCGCAGCACCCGCGCCGCCTCCAGGAGTCCCTCGGCCAGGGGCGTCCGGCCGCCGGTCGGGAGGCCTTCGAGGCGGGACGCGGCCGCGTCGACGCTGATCGTCGGCGGCAGGGCGAGTTCGGCGGCGGCGCCGCGGAAGGTGACGAGCCCGACCTTGTCGCGGCGCTGGTAGGCGTCGAGCAGCAGGGACAGGACCGCGGACTTGACCTCGCGCATCCGCGCCTTGGCGCCCATCGAGCCGGACGCGTCCACGCAGAACAGCACGAGGTTGCCCTCACGGCCTTCGCGCAGCGCATAGCGGACGTCTTCGGGCCGCAGTTTCAACCCGGCGCCGTTGCGGCCACGGGCCTTCTGGTGCGGCGCCGCGGCTTTGACGGTCGCGACGAGGTGCGGCCGTCCTTCGTGGACACTCGGCGGCTGGACGCCGATGGTCCGGCCGCTGTCGGTGATCGCACGCGAACGGCGTCCGCGCGCGCCTTCGCCCATGCCCTTGACGCGGAAGACGCGGGCTTTGAACGTCTCGCCGGCGCCGACGGTCTTCTGCTGCCCGCCCGCGCCCTGCTGCGGCTCGCCCTGCGGCGCGTTTTCGCTGCCCTGCGGCGGTTCGGGCGCCTCCGGCGGCGTCGACCCCGAGCCGGGACCGTCGTCTTCGGGTCCCGGATCCGGTTGCGCGTCCTGCAGGGCCTGCTCCAGCTGCTCTTCCGAGATGCCGGGGGCGTCGAAGGGGTTGCGACGGCGGCGGTGCGGCAGCGCGAGCCGGGCGGCGACGCGGACGTCGTCGGTGGTCACCTCGTCGCGGCCGGCCCACGCCGCGTGCGCGACCGCGGCGCGCGCGGTGACGATGTCCGCGCGCATGCCGTCGACCTCGAAGGACGCGCAGACCTCCGCGATCTGGCGCAGCGCCTCGTCGGGAAGCTTGACGGCGGGCAGGAGCCGTTGCGCGGCTTCGATGTCCGCCGCGAGCTGGGCGTCTTCGTCGGCGTACTGCGCGGCGAAGGCGTCCGGATCGGCTTCGTAGGCCAGCCGGCGCCGGACGACCTCGACGCGCTGCTCCGGGTCGCGGCTGGAGGCGACCTCGACGGTCAGCCCGAACCGGTCCAGCAGCTGCGGCCGCAGCTCCCCTTCCTCGGGGTTCATGGTGCCGATCAGCACGAACCGGGCCGCGTGCGACACCGAGACGCCTTCGCGCTCCACGGTCGCGCGGCCCATCGCGGCGGCGTCCAGGAGCGTGTCGACGAGGTGGTCGTGCAGGAGGTTGACCTCGTCGACGTAGAGCAGGCCGCGGTGCGCGGCGGCGAGCAGGCCGGGCTGGAAGTCCGTGACGCCTTCGGCGAGCGCGCGTTCCAGGTGCAGGGAGCCGATCACGCGGTCTTCGGCCGCGCCGACGGGGAGTTCGACCAGCTTGGCCGGGCGCCGGTGACTCTTCGCGCCGTCGTGCGGGCCGTCCGGGCAGAGCGGGTCGGGGGCGGCGGGATCGCAGGAGAACCGGCAGCCGTCGACGACGTCGACCCTGGGCAGCAGGCCGGCGAGCGCGCGGACCATGGTCGACTTCGCGGTGCCCTTCTCGCCGCGCACCAGCACCCCGCCGACGGCGGGTGAGATCGACGAGAGGACCAGCGCCAGGCGCAGGTCGGGCAGCCCGACGACGGCGGTGAACGGGTACGGCTTCAACAGCGCTCCTGAGGTCGGCGACCGGCCGATCATCGCACAGCGCCCGGCTCGCTTAGGGTGGGAAATCGTGCGCGAAAAATCACCTCTGACGGTCGTCGGGATCGGGGCCGACGGCTGGTCCGGGCTGTCGGAGCAGGCCAGGGCCGCGGTGCTCGCCGCCGACGTCGTGCTGGGCGCGCCACGGCAGCTGGAATACCTGCCCGAGGGGGTTCCGGCGCAGGCGTGGCCGACGCCGTTGCTGCCCGGGCTGGACGCGGTCATCGCCGAGCACGAAGGCGCCCGGATCTGCGTCCTGGCCAGCGGAGATCCGTTTTTGTCGGGGGTGGGTGCCACACTGGTGGCCCATGGATACGAGGTCGAGGCGCTGCCCGCGCTCTCGTCGGTGACACTGGCCCGGGCACGGCTGGGCTGGTCCGCCGAGGAGACCGAGGTGGTCACCATCGTCGGCCGGTCGTCGGCCCGCGTCGCCCGGGTTCTGGCGCCGCGCCGGCGGGTGCTCGTCCTGGGTGCCGACGCGCCGGCTCTGCGCTCCCTGCTCACCGTGCGGGGTTATGGCGAGAGTGAGCTGATCGCGCTGGAGAACCTGGGCGGGCCCGACGAGCGCGTCTCCGACGGCTGGACCGGCGATCCCGGTCCGCTGACGGTGTTCGCGCTGGCGTGCGCGGGTCCGGCGTTGCCGCTGATCGGCATCCCGGACGACGTGTACGCCCACGACGGGCAGCTGACCAAACGCGACCTCCGCGTGTCGGCGCTGGCCCGCCTCGCGCCGAGTCCCGGCGAGCTGTTGTGGGACGTCGGCGCGGGCGCGGGCAGCGTCGGCATCGAGTGGTCGCGGCTGAACGGCCTGAACCGCGCGGTCGCGATCGAGCGCTCGGCGGAGCGGGCGGAACGGATCGGGCGGAACGCACTGGACCTGGGAGTACCGGAACTGGAGGTGGTGACGGGGGAAGCACCGGAGGCGCTGAGCGCGCTCCCGGCCCCGGACGCGGTCTTCATCGGAGGCGGCGTGACGGCGCCCGGCGTACTGGACGCGTGCCTGGCGACAGGCGCGCGGGTGGTGGCCCACGGGGTGACGCTGGAGGCCGAGCAGGTCCTGGCGCGCGCCTACGAGGAGCACGGAGGGGAGCTGCTGCGGATCGGCGTGGAGAGGGCGGCGCCGCTGGGCGGTTTCACGGGCTGGACCCCGGCGCGGGTCGTGACCCAGTGGAGCAACCGATGACCGGCGGCTCGACGGCGGCTGCGCCCTGCCGAGGCCGGGCACCGCGGCCTGCACCCGAACCCGGGCGACCGCCGATGGCCGCGAGGCGACCGACGGCCACGGACGGCCCGGACCATGCGGCGACGGCAGGCCCGCGCCTGGCCGAGGCCCGCGGTGCGTGCCGACGACCGTGGAGCCGCCGGTGATGAGCGCGACATCGACGGCCCCTCGCCGCGTGTGGCAGCCTGCGACCGCGCGTCCCCTCAGCCTGATCTGGAGCAGTCGATGACCGTGCACTTCATCGGCGCCGGGCCCGGGGCCGCCGATCTCATCACCGTGCGGGGGCGGGATCTGCTCGCCCGCTGCGGTGTCTGCCTCTACCCCGGCAGCATGACCCCGCCCGACCTGCTCGCCCACTGCGCGCCCGGGACCGAGCTCGTCGACACGGCGAACCTCAGCCTCGAGCAGATCGTCGGGAAGCTCGTCGACGCTCACCGCGCCGGGCACGACGTTGCGCGGCTGTGCTCCGGGGACCCCTCGCTCTACAGCGCGGTCGCCGAGCAGATGCGGCGACTGGACGCCAGGAACGTCCCCTACGAGGTCGTTCCCGGGGTGCCCGCCTTCGCCGCTTCGGCCGCCGTGCTGAAGCGGGAGCTCACCGTGCCCGAAATCGGGCAGAGCCTCGTCGTCACGCGGGTTCAGGCGCGGTCCACCAAGATGCCTCCCGGTGAGACCCTCGCCGCCTTCGCCGCGACCGGTGCCACCCTTGCGCTGCACCTCGCCGTCAACCACGTCGAGCGGGTGGCCGGGGAACTCACGCCGCACTACGGCGGGGACTGCCCCGTCGCCGTCGTCGCGCTCGCGAGCCAGCCCGGGGAAACCGTCGTGCGCGGGGTACTCGGGGAACTCCCCGCCCTGGTGCGCGAGGCCGGGATGACGCGCGCCGCCACGATCTTCGTCGGGCGGGTGCTCGGCGCCACGAACTTCCCCGACAGCTTCCTGTACTCGAGTGCCCGTGACCGGGCGAACCAACCGGAGTCGTTGTGACGGAACTGCGCTGGGGCCTGCTGGCCGCCGGGACCATCGCCGCCCACTTCGCCGCGGGCGTCGACGAGAGCAAACACGGCGTGCTCGCCGCCGTTGCCGCCCGGGACAGTGAACGGGCCCGGGAGTTCGCCACCCGCTTCGACATCCCGAAGGCCTACGGCAGCTACGAAGACCTCCTCGCCGACCCGGACGTCGACGCCGTCTACGTCTCGACGCCGCACGCGCTGCACAAACAGTGGGCCATCGCCGCCGTCGAGGCCGGCAAGCACGTCCTCTGCGAGAAGCCGTTGACCATCACCGCGGCCGATGCCGAGGAGGTGATCGCCGCCGCCCGCGCGCACGACGTCTTCCTGATGGAGGCGTTCATGTACCGGCTGCACCCGCAGACGCGGCGGCTGGCCGAGCTGATCTCCTCCGGGGCGATCGGCGAGGTCCGCGCGGTCGACACCACCTTCTCCTTCGACAGCAACCCCGAAGAAACCGCCCGGCTCAGCGACCCGGCGCTCGGCGGCGGCGGGATCCTCGACGTCGGCTGCTACTGCACGTCGCTGGCCCGGCTGGTCGCGCAGGCGGCCACCGGGCAGGACGTCGTCGAGCCGTCCGAGGTGAGCGGGATGGCGCACCTGTCCGCCACGGGCGTCGACGAGTGGGCGACCGGCCTGCTGCGCCTGCCCGGCGACATCCTCGCCACCATCTCCTGCGGCATCCGGCTGACCCGCGAAGACGGCATCCGCGTGTTCGGGTCACGCGGGCAGATCCACATCCCGCGGCCCGCGTGGATCCACCCGCTGCGCCACCCCGGCGTCTCGCAGATCATCCTCACCCCGGCCGACGGCGAGCCGGAGGTCATCGAGGTCGAAGCGACCCAGGGCGTCTTCGCGCGCGAAGCGGACCACGTCGCCGCGCACGTCGAAGACCGCCAGGCACCCGAGCTGACCTGGGCCGAGACCCTCGCCAACATGCGGACGCTGGACCGCTGGCGCGAAGCTGTCGGCTACGGGCGTCGCGCGTGATCCTCATCCTCGGCGGAACCGGCGAAGCCCGGCAGCTCGCCGAAGCGCTCGCCGAGCGCGAAGTCCGCGTTGTCTCTTCGCTGGCGGGGCGGGTCGCGCGGCCGAGGCTCCCCGTCGGCGAAGTACGCGTAGGCGGCTTCGGCGGCCCGGAAGGTCTCGCTCGGTACCTGCGTGAGAACCACGTCGAAGCAGTCGTGGACGCCACGCACCCCTTCGCCGAACGCATCGGCGGCAACGCGGCGAAAGCGGCCGAGCTGACGGGGACGCCGCTGCTCAGGCTCGCAAGGCCGGGCTGGCAGGCCGGACCGCAGGACGACTGGCACTGGGCCGCCGACCTCGCCGAAGCCGCACGAAAGCTTCCTGAACTGGGCAAACGCGTGTTCCTGACCAGCGGCCGCCAGGGCCTGCCCGCCTTCGCGCACCTCGACGACCTGTGGTTCCTGATCCGCTGCGTCGACCCGCCCGAGCCCCCGCTGCCCCGTCACCACGAGCTCATCCTCGCCCGCGGGCCGTACGAGGTGGCCGCGGAACGAGAGCTGCTCGGCCGGGTGGACGTCCTGGTCACGAAGGACTCCGGCGGCGCGCAGACCAGCGCCAAGCTGACCGCCGCCCGCGAGCTCGGCAAGCCCGTCCTGCTCGTCCGGCGGCCGGAACGCCCCGGCACCGAGACCGCCGAAACCGTCCCCGCCGCCGTCGAATGGGTCCTGCACCGATGATCGAAGAGTTCTACGAAGTCCTGCGGAAACGACGGGACGTCCGCGGCGAGTTCACCGGCGCGCCCGTTCCCGAGGCCACGCTGATGCGGGTCCTCGAGGCCGCGCACGCCGCGCCGAGCGTCGGGCTCACCCAGCCGTGGGACTTCGTGCTGGTCGACGACGTCGTGACGCGCGAGAAGTTCGCCAAGCACGTCCACGAGGAGCGGGAGGTCTTCGCCGGGCAGCTCGGCGAAGACCGCGCGAGCACCTTCGCGAACATCAAGATCGAGGGCATCCTCGAGTCGAGCCTGGGCATCGTCGTCACCTACGACCCGGCGCGCGGCGCGCCCGACGTGCTCGGGCGGCACGCGATCGCCGACGCCGGCCTGTACTCGGTGTGCCTCGCCATCCAGAACCTCTGGCTCGCCGCGACCGCGGAGGGCCTGGGCGTCGGCTGGGTGAGCTTCTACCGCGAACCGTTCCTGAGCGAGCTGCTCGGCATCCCCGGCAGCGTCCGGCCGGTCGCGTGGCTGTGCGTCGGCCCGGTCAGCAGGCTGGAGACCGTGCCCGACCTGGAACGCCACGGTTGGCGCAGCCGCCGTCCCCTGACCGCGGCGATACACCACGGCAGGTTCACCCCGCGTGACCCGGGGGCTGCGTCAACCTCCGTCATCTGACCCGTTAGCGTTGCGCCGATGCGTCTGATTGCCGTAGCGCTGGGGTTGCTCTCGGCCTTGTGCGCGCTGGCTTTCCCCTTCCTGCCGGTGGTGCAGGACACGGCGGAGGTCGTCTGGCCCACCGGCAGCGACACCCGCTCCGTCAACGCGCCCTTGACCGGGTACTGGGCCGAGGACCTGCGGGCCGAGGTGCCGTGCGCGGCCATCCGCTCGGTCGACGCGCGCACGAACGGCCCCGGACTGCTGTTCGCCACCGTGCCGGACGGCCGCACCGACCCGAAGGCCGGCAACGGCGTCGGGCTGCAGCTGCGCGTCGACAACGGGGTGCTGCTCGCCTCCAGCCAGGGCCAGCAGATCGCCCAGCAGCCGCTGCCGGCCGAGAAGTGCGACGTCGAGCTGGACGTCGACGCGACGCAGATGACCCTCGCCGTGGCCGGGACGCCGATCTTCCACGCCGGCGGCGACGTCCGGCCCCGCGTGGTCGGCATCTACTCCTCGATCAACTCGAGCAAGGACCCGATCGCCGGCCTGCACGTCTCGGTCGTGCCGGACACGCGCTACCAGACCTCGCCGACCGCGCTGAAGATCGTCGTCGGCGTGCTCGCCATCCTGTCGCTGATCGGCTGCCTGATCGCGGTCTGGCGCCGTGACTCCGGCTTCGCGAGACGCGCGCCGCGCTGGGCGCCGGTCGGCTGGTGGCGGCTGACCGCGCGGGACGCCACGGTGATCGCCGCGCTCGGCGCGTGGGTCTTCATCGGGCCGGTGACCTCGGACGACGGCTACATCCTGACGATGGCCCGGGTCACCGAGGCGACCGGCTACCTGACGAACTACCACCGCTGGTTCGGCGTCGCCGAGGCGCCGTTCGGCTGGTTCTACCACGTCTTCGAGCTGATGACGCACGTCAGCACGGTGCCGCCGTGGATCCGGCTGCCGTCGTTCCTGCTCGGCGTGCTCAGCTGGCTGCTGATCAGCCGCGAGGTGATGCCGCGGCTGGGCAGCCAGATCCGCACCAGCCGCCCGGCCAGCTGGGCGGCCGCGACGGTGTTCCTGATCTGGTGGATGCCCTACAACAACGGCGTCCGCCCGGAACCGGTGGCCGCGCTCGGCTCGCTGCTGGCGATCTGCGCGGTCGAGCGCACGCTGGTGACGCGGCGGCTGCTGCCGCTGTGCCTGGGCCTGACCGCCGCCGGGTTCACCCTGGCCGCGACGCCGACCGGGCTGATCGCGGTGGCGCCCTTCCTGGTCGCCGCGCGCCCGCTGTTCAAGCTGATCCGCCAGCGCGCGAACGAGAGCGGCTGGCTGCCGGTGCTCGCGCCGGTCGCCGCGGCGGGGCTGCTCGTGCTGGTCGTCGTGTTCGCCGACCAGACGTTCGCGACCGTCCAGGAGGCGACGCGGATCCGCACCCAGGTCGGCCCGAACCTGTCGTGGTTCCAGGAGCTCGCGCGCTACCAGCTGCTGTTCGCCGACCTGCCGGACGGCTCGGCGCCGCGCCGGTTCCCGGTGCTGCTGGTCGTGCTGTGCACCGCCACCTGCCTGGTGGTGCTGCTGCGCCGCAGCCGGATCCCCGGCGCGGCGCTGGGCCCGGCGCGCCGCCTGATCGGCACGACGGCGCTGTTCTTCCTGCTCCTGGCCCTGACGCCGACGAAGTGGACGCACCACTTCGGCGCGTTCGCCGCGGTCGGCGCGTCGATGGCCGCGCTGGCCGCGCTCGCGACCAGTTCGACGGTGCTGCGCTCCAAACGCAACCGCGCAGCGTTCCTCGCGGCGCTGCTCGTGGTCGCCGCGCTCGCCGCGACCGGGCCGAACACGTACTGGTTCGTCTCGCGCCTCGGCGTCCAGTGGACGAACGTGGCACCGTCGATCGGCGGCATCCCGCTGTCGACGATCCTGCTGGCGGCGGCCGCGATCGCCGGAATCTACGCGTTCGTCGAGAACGTCCGCGCGCACCGGCCGGGCCTGCCCGAGCAGCCCCAGGAAGGCAAGCGGCGCGCGCTGCGGCTGGGGTCGCTGTCGCTGGTGGTGGTGTGCGGCCTGGTCGCGGCGGGCGAGTTCGTCACGATGGCGTGGGCGATCCACAACCAGTCCGGCAGCTACAGCCTGGGCGCGGCGAACGTCGGCCACCTGTTCGGCAAGAGCTGCAACCTCTCCGACCACGTGATGGTCGAGCGCGACGCGGCGACGAGCATCCTGCACCCGCAGGCCGAGCAGCGGACCGTGGCGGAGAAGCCGAAGGAACCCGAGTCACCGCTGCCGAACCCGGACCAGGACAACGGCCGCGTCCAGACCGGCTTCCACACCCGCCCGGTCGACGACAAGGACCCCCTCGCCGAGCCGCCGCACGGGTTCACCCCGGACAAGGTGCCGATGTGGTCGAGCTACCTCGACCCGGAGACGCGCGCCGGCCGGCTGCGCAGCGACTGGTACGCGCTGACGGAGAAGCCGGCGGACGGCCAGATCGTGGTGGCGACGGCAGGGGCCGCGCGGCGCCCGACGTCGGTCAGCCTCGACTACGGCGTCGACACGCCGGAGGGCGTGAAGGTCCTGCGCAGCCAGTTCATGCTCCCGCCGGGCTCGGGCACGGGCGGCTGGAACGACACCCGCATCAACCTGCGCGACCTCCCGCCGGAGACGAACGCGGTCCGCATCAACATCGTGGACAACGACCTGACCGAGGACGGCTGGATCGCGGCCTCGGCCCCCCGCGTGCCGACGTTCACGACCCTGACGGACCGCATCGGCTCGAAGCCGGTGTACGTGGACTGGCCGGCTTCGTTCGTGTACCCGTGCGTCCAGCCGGTGACGTCGCACGACGGGATTTCGCAGGTCCCGGACTACCGCATCACGGCGGGCGGCCTGGCGGACGAGGCCCAGTGGGCGTCCTCGACGAACGGCGGGCCGATCGGCTGGCTGGAGGAGCTGGCCGAGGAGCCGGAGGTGCCGAGCTACCTGATCGGCCAGCCGAGCCAGTCGTGGGGCCAGCTGCTGCAGATCGAGCCGTTCACCGAAGGGATCGCACCGACGGTGGTGCACGGGGAGAAGACGGTGCCGGGCTGGTGGTCACCGGGTCCGGGACCGCGGCAGCCGAACGGCAAGGACCCGACGCGCTGAGAATCGCTTGAGCACCGTGACAGGATGACGTCATGGTGCTCAAGCTCCGGAGCCTGGAACTGCAGTCCGGCGAAGAGGTGGAAATCGCCGACGGCCTCACGGTGGTCGTGGGGCCGAACAACGTCGGAAAAAGCCTGCTGCTGCGCGAAATCGGCACCCACCTCACAGGCCGACAAGCACACCCGCCGAGCAAAATTCTCCAGCAGGTGACCATCGATGTCTCCGCGAGCCGCGTTTGGCCGAGCAGGGCGATGTGTTCCGGGCGTTCGCGAGCGTCCTCTTCGCCTTGAAGAACTCGCATTACCCGATCGTGCTCATCGAAGAGCCGGAAGCGTTCTTGCACCCACCGCAGGCCTACCTGCTGGGCCGGTTCCTCGCTGAAGAGCACGCCGCGGGGTCGCAGGTGATCGTGGCGACCCACAGCGTCGACGTCATCGAGGGCATCATTTCGGTGCGCGCGGATGTCGTGGGGCCGGAAGGTCGACCGCGTCGCCGCGAAGGCGCTCGTCGAGGCGCAGTTCGCGCGAAGCAAGGCCGCCACGTTGAGCAGCGGCGAGATCGCCAAGATCAAGGAGGCCGTCAGCCCGGTGAGCGGCTGGCGGGAGTTCAAGAAATACGGCACCCACCACCTCTCGGGCGACGCCGTGACCGCCTTCGAGCAGCTCGACCGCGGCCTGCGCGAGCTGGGGATCTTCGTCGTCCCCTGCGGCGAGCTGGAACGCTTCCATCCCGACGTCTCAGGCGACAACAAGGCCGAGTGGCTGCGGACGGTGCTCGAAACCGGAAGGACCTCGGCGGCCGCCGCCGACTTCGTGCGAGCGGCCGCCGAGTTCATCGCGGCACATCAATAACTGCGGGGCGTCCAGACGATTCCGTTCTCGGACCGCGTGCGAGACGAGCCCACGATCAGCAGGCAGCGCATGTCCACTGTGGACGGATCCAGCTCCCCCAGCGTCGTGACGCGGATGTCCTCCTCCGAACCACCCACGTCCCGGGCGACCACGACCGGCGTCGCAGCGGAACGGTGGCGGAGGAGGACAGCCCGGGCGTCGGCCAGCTGGGTCGTCCGGGTGCGGGACGCCGGGTTGTACAGCGCCAGCACCAGGTCCGCCGCGCCCGCCGCGTCCAGGCGCTTCTCGATGATCTCCCACGGCTTCAGGCGGTCGGACAGCGAGAGCACGCAGTAGTCGTGCCCCAGCGGCGCTCCCACCCGGGATGCCGCCGCTTGGGCTGCCGTCACGCCCGGCACGATCCGGACCCGGACACCCGTGCCGTGTCCGAGAGACACCTGCTCCAGGACCGCCGACGCCATCGCGAACACCCCCGGGTCGCCCGAGGACACCACCGCCACCCGCGAGCCGGAAGCAGCCAGGTCGAGAGCCTCGCGCGCTCGGTCGGCCTCCACCCGGTTGCCGGACGCGTGCCGCTGCTGGCCCGCCTTCTGCGGCACCCGCGCGACATACGGCCCGTACCCGACGATGTGTTCGGCAGCCGAAAGCTCCGAAGCCGCCTCGGGGGTCAGCCACTCGGGACCGGCCGGTCCGAGGCCCACGACGACGACCTCGCCGCCGGACGCAGGCGCGGGAGCCGGCGAAACAGGAGACTGCCGTGACGCATAAGCCGGCGAAGGCAGTAACGCCAGCGAGAAATACGGCACCGTCGAAGGATCCACCGACGCCAGGGGCTCGATCCGCTGCCGGCCCCAGGTCGCGCGCTCGACGTACACGGCGTCGTCCAGCTTCCCGGCCTCCGCGAACGCCTCCCGCACCGACGAGAACGTCCGGCCCAGTTTCAGGACCGCCGCCGCGTCGGTGTCCGCCAGGCGCCGGGCCAGTTCCGGGGCCGGGAGGGTGCCCGGGAGCACCGTCAGGACCTCGTCGCGCTGGACCAGCGGACGGCCGAAGACCGACGACGCCGCGCTCACCGACGTCACCCCGGGCACGACGACCGCCTCGTACCGGCCGGACAGGCGCTCGTGCATGTACATGTACGAGCCGTAGAAGAACGGGTCACCCTCGCAGAGCAGGACCACGTCACGGCCCGCGTCGAGGTGCTCGGCCAGCCGCTTCGCGCTCAGCTCGTAGAAGTCGGCGATCGCGCCCTCGTAGCCGCCCGGGTGGTCGGTCGTCTCCGTCGTGACCGGGTAGACGAGCTTCTCCTCGATCTGCCCTTCACGCAGGTACGGCTCCGCGACCGAGCGCGCGATGCTCCGGCCGTGCCGCGCGCAGTGGTAGGCGATCACCGCTGCTTCCGAGATCAGGCGCGCGGCCTTGACCGTCATCAGTTCCGGGTCGCCGGGGCCGAGCCCGACGCCGTACAGCTTGCCCGCGCTCATTCTTCGGCGCTCGCGATGGCGTTGATCGCCGCGACGGCCATCGCGCTGCCGCCGCGCCGTCCGTGCACCACCAGGTACGGGGCCGGGGCCCGCTTGGCCAGCTCCACTTTGGACTCGACGGCGCCGACGAACCCGACCGGGACGCCGATGATCGCCGCGGGCGCGCCGACGCCTTCGTCGAGGATCTCCAGGAGGCGGAACAGCGCCGTGGGCGCGTTGCCGATCGCCACGACCGAGCCGGGCAGCTTGTCGCGCCACAGTTCCAGCGCCGCCGCCGAGCGCGTCGTGCCCATGCGCTCGGCGAGGCCGGGCACCGAAGGGTCCGACAGCGTGCAGAGGACCTCGTTGCCCGCGGGCAGGCGACGACGGGTGACGCCGCTGGCGATCATCTGCGCGTCGCACAGGACCGGCGCGCCGGCTTCGAGGGCCGCGCGGCCGGACTCGACGACGTCGAGCGTGTAGCGCAGGTCGTCGACCAGATCGACCATGCCGCAGGCGTGGATCATCCGGACCGCACACCCCGCCACGTCGTCGGGCAGGATCGCCAGGTCCGCCTCCTCGCGGATCGTGGCGAACGAGTGCCGGTAGATCTCGGCACCGTCCCGCAGGTAGTCGATCACAGGTTCCCTTCCATCTCGTCGAGCGGCACCCAGCGGCCGTCGATGCGGTAGCCCCCCGCTTCGGCGACAACGTCCACATGGGACTGCGACGGCTTCCCGCACCGCCGTTCGCAGCCCGAGAAGTGCGCGCGCAGGCCCGGCCGGAACACCGCGTCGGCCCGGACGTCGGCGCGCGACTTCGCGCAGCCCGGACGGCCGATGCACGCGGTGGTTCCCCAGGCTTCGCCGCCGAAGCCGAGCCGCTCGAAGACGTCGGCGGGCACGTCCGGCAGCACCAGGGACTTCCACGGCGTGACCAGCGCGGGACCGAACTCGGCCAGCGCCCTCGCCTGCGCCGCGGACAGTTGCCCGAAGCGCGGCACGACCCCGGCCGCGAAGCCGTCATCCCGGGGAATCAACCCCGCCGGGACCTCGGCCGAAGTTCGCGGCACCGGCGTCCCCCGCCAGGCCGGGTCGTCGAGTTCGGCGACGCGCCAAGCGGACCCGCGCACCCGGCAGAACTCCAGCGCGACCTCGACCAGCGTCGCGACGGCGTCGGCGCGCGCCACCCGCCGTCCGGTGTCGCCGCCCGCGAGCAGCAACGTGCCCTCGGCCGGCCCTGCGGCGAGCCAGCAGACGTCGGCGCCTTCGCCGGCGACGTCGCCGCGGCCGTCGTCGAAGGCGAAGAGGAACCGCCCGGGCAGCGACGCCAGCTCCGGCGTCGCACACAGCGCGAGATCCAGCGAAGCCGCCAGCCCGCGGACGTCGGCGAGGCCGCCGCGCACCCCGCTCAACGGCGACGCGAGGACGTTCCGGACCCGCTCGTGCGACGTCGACGGCAGCAGGCCGGCGTCGGTCAGCCGGTCCGCGAGGCCCGGCCGGGTGACGCCGCGCAGCTGGACGTTGCTGCGCGAGGTGAGGTGGAGGTCGCCGTCGCCGCACGCCTCGGCCGCGTCGGCCAGCGCGCGCAGCTGCGGTGCGGAAATCGTGCCGCCGGGCAGCCGCACCCGGGCCAACGGCCCGTCGGCGGCGTCGTGGGGTGCGAAAACACCGGGGCACGCGTCGGCTCGCACACGTGCTGGGGTCGGCATGAGGTCACTGTAGCTGGCGGTTTTCCGGCTCCCGCGGGTCCGGACGCGGCCGGATCCTGGCCGTTCCGGCGTCCAGGTCCACGTCACGCCAGGGTGGCGCGCCTTCGGCGTCCTGCTCGACGAGCATCGACATCGTTTCCCGGTGTTCCAGCTCACGCCGCTTGGTGCCGTAGAGGAAGGCGGTGGTCTCCTCGATGTAGGTGGCGGACAGCCGCGCCTTGAAGCGCGAGCCGTCCTTGCGCGGGCGCAGCTCGATCGCGGCCATGACCAGCAGGATCACCACGCCGCCCGGAAGGGCGAGCCCCAGCCAAGTTCCCATGTCCCGGCGAACCGGGTGACCGGTGGTCAAGTTCCCGGGACAGCAGAAGTCTCATCGAATGTAGTAGGTGTGCTACATTCGATCGCACCAGTCAGATGGGGGTATGTGCGATGAGAGATCCAGCCGATCCCGTCGTCCGCGTGCGCGGGCTGCGGATGCGGTACGGCGCGAACGACGTGCTCCACGGCGTCGACTTGGACGCGTACCGAGGAGAGGTCGTCGGCCTGCTGGGACCGAACGGCGCGGGCAAGACGACGACGATCGAGATCCTCGAGGGCTTCCGCATGCGGTCGGCCGGCGAGGTCAGCGTGCTGGGCACCGACCCGGCCCACGGCGGCGAGGACTGGCGGGCGCGGCTGGGGGTCGTGCTCCAGTCCTGGCGTGACCACGGGAAGTGGCGCGTCCGCGAGCTGCTCGCCCACCTCGGCCGCTACTACGCGCCGTACTCGACGGCGTCGCACCCCCGGCCGTGGGACACCGGTGAGCTGATCGAGACCGTCGGGCTCACCGAGCACGCGGACAAGAAGCTCAAGCAGCTCTCCGGCGGCCAGCGGCGGCGGCTCGACGTCGCGATCGGCATCGTCGGGCGGCCCGAGCTGCTGTTCCTCGACGAGCCGACTGCGGGCTTCGACCCGGAGGCCCGGCGCGAGTTCCACGACCTGGTGCACCGCCTGTCCGACGAGCTCGACACGACGATCCTGCTCACCACGCACGACCTCGACGAGGCCGAGAAGCTGGCCGACCGGATCCTCATCCTCAACGGCGGCCGGATCATCGCCGACGGCTCGGCCGACGAGCTCAGCAGGCAGATCTCCGGGGAGGCCGAGGTCCGCTGGAGCGTCGGCGGGCAGCGCTTCGTCCACTCGACGACCGAGGCGACGAAGTACGTGTACGACCTGTTCAAGCAGCACGGCGACGCCGTCGCGGACCTCGAAGTCCGGCGGGCGTCGCTCGAGGACACCTACATGACGCTGGTGCGCCGCGCGGAGACCGGCGGCGAAACGGAGCTCGGCCTCCAGGAAGCGGGTGCGCGATGAACGCCGTCGCCGTCCGGGCCGGCGTGGCCCGCGGCTGGATCGAGTTCAAGCAGACGTGGAGCAACCTCGACGACGTGGTGGGGCAGGTCGTCTTCGTGGCGCTCTTCCTCGGTACGTTGTTCTTCATGCGCAACGCCACGCTGCCCGGCACGTCGTTCTCGCTCGGCGCGGCGACCGTGCCCGGCGTGCTCGGCGCCGGCATCGTGTTCCAGGGCCTGACCGGCGCGGCGGGCTACCTGGCCGTCGACCGCGAGGACGGCACGCTGCTGCGCGCGAAGGCGACGCCGAACGGGATGCTCGGCTACCTGGTGGGGAAGACGACGGCGCTGTCGCTCGCGCAGCTCACGTCGATGGCCGCGGTCCTGGTGCCGTGCCTGTTCGTCTTCTCCTCGCTGGCTCCGGACGGCGGCTGGTCGTACCTGCACCTGCTGTGGGTGCTGGTGCTCGGCATGGCCGCGACGATGCCGATCGGTGCGGCGCTGGGGTCGCTGACCAACAGCCCGCGCTCGATCGGGCTGATCACGCTGCCGGTCATGGGGCTGGGCGCGATCTCCGGGATCTTCTACCCGATCACCGCGCTGCCGGTGTGGGTGCAGGACATCGCGCAGGTGTTCCCGATGTACTGGCTGGGCCTCGGGATGCGCTCGGCGCTGCTGCCGGACAGCGCGGTCGTCGTCGAGATCGCCCAGTCGTGGCGAACGCTGCCGACCCTGGCGGTGCTCCTCGCGTGGTCGGTGCTCGGCTTCGCGCTGGCCCCGGTCCTGCTCCGCCGCATGGCGCGGCGCGAGGCCGGCTCGTCGCTGGCCGAACGGCGGCAGAAGGCCATGCAGCGTGTGGGGTAGTCATGAGTGAGGTCGTCTACAACCGGATCGCGATGCTGCGCGCGGAACGGTCGATCTCGCGGCGGCAGCTGGCGGAGGCCCTCGGGGTGCACTACCAGACGATCGGCTACCTGGAGCGCGGCGAGTACAGCCCCTCGCTGTACCTGGCGCTGCGGATCGCAGAGTTCTTCGAGGTGTCCGTCGAGGTGCTGTTCTCGACGAAGCCGTTCCCGCGGCTGGGCGAGCGGTCCGCCTAGGGTTTGCGCAGGTCGGCCTCGGCGAGCGCGTCGACGACGGCGTCGCGGCGGGTCTCGCGGGTGGTCCGGTTGAGCTCGACGTGCAGGAACGGCGTCCCGCCGGCGGCCTGGCTCTGGACGTTCGTCGTCCCGGCCAGGCCGCGGCAGGGCTCGGCCCAGGCCCGGCAGACGCGGAACCCGGCCGCCTCGAGCCGGTCCGCCGCCCGGCGGGCCGCGTCCCCGGCGTCCGCGGCTCCGGCCGAGAGCACGACGTCGGCGGCGGGCAGGGTCCGGTCGTTGAAGCCGTGTAGCTGGACCTGCGGCAGGCCGCGGCGGGCCAGCAGCGTGGCGACGACGTGGAAGACGGTCCGCGGGTCGTGCGCGGGGTCTTCGCGGCGGCGGTGGGCGCCGTTGACCGCGAGGACCGCGCCCGGAGTCCGCCGGTACAGGGCCAGGCCGACCAGCTCGGTCCGCAGGTCGGAGGCGGCGTGCGGGACCTCGATCACCAGGGACGGCGGCGCGCAGCGGTCGATCGCGTAGAGGCCCCAGGCGCGCTCGGAGCCGGGCTCCTGGACGATCGCGTCGCCTTCGGCGGAAAACCCCAGGTCAGCGAGATGATGGGGGCGGCCGTCGAGCAGGGCGGCGAAGCCGGCCCGGGCGGTTTCGAGCTCGGCCGCCGTCGGAGGGCGGTACGGCTGGCGGGTGGACTGCGCGGCGGTGAAGCTCCGGAGAAGGGATTCCAAGCCGCCAGGTTACCCGGGGCAACGTCACCTTGACGCGCCTCGACCGGCACCGGAGAGTGGGTGCGATACCCACGCGTCGGCAGGTGGAGGAACCCGGTGGAAGCCCGGGGCGGTCCCGCCACTGTGACCGGAGAGAGATCCGGAAGCCAGGAACTCCGGCCGGCGCGCCCGTCTACCCGGGGCGCGGACCCCGAGGAGGAACCTCGTGATCCTGCTTCTGTCCACTTCGGACACCGACCTGCTCAGCGCCCGGTCCAGCGACCGCGAGTACCGGCTGGGCAACCCGTCCCGGCTCGACGTCGCCGAGCTGCCGGGCCTGCTCGACGGCGTCAAGATCGTCGTCGCGCGGATCCTCGGCACGCCGCGGAGCTGGCAGGACGGGCTGGACGCGCTGCGGGCGTCGGGCGCGCACGTCGTCGTCCTCGGCGGGGAGCAGACGCCGGACGCCGAGCTGATGAAGCTCTCCACCGTCCCGGCCGGCATCGCCGCCGAGGCCCACGCCTACCTCGCTCAGGGCGGCCCGACCAACCTCACCCAGCTGCACCGGTTCCTCTCCGACACCCTCCTGCTCACCGGTGACGGCTTCGAGCCGCCCGCCGAGCAGCCCACCTGGGGCGTCCTCGAGCGCTCCGCGAAGAGCGACGGCCCGGTCATCGGCATCCTGTACTACCGCGCGCACCACCTGTCCGGGAACACCGCGTTCGTGCACGCGCTCGCCGACGAGATCGAAGCCGCCGGCGGGCGCGCGTTGCCGATCTACTGTGCATCGCTGCGTACGCGCGAGCCGGAGATGATGGCCGAGCTGGGCAAGGTCGACGCCTTGCTGGTCACCGTGCTCGCAGCCGGCGGCACGCGGCCGTCCGAGGTGGGCGCGGGCGGGGACGACGAGGCGTGGGACGTCGCCGAGATGGCCGCGCTCGACGTCCCGATCCTGCAGGCGCTGTGCCTGACCAGCGACCGCGAGACCTGGGCGGCCAACGACGACGGCCTCTCGCCGCTCGACGCCGGGAACCAGATGGCCGTGCCGGAGTTCGACGGGCGGCTGATCACGGTGCCGTTCTCGTTCAAGGAACTCGACGAAGACGGCCTCCCCCGGTACGTGCCGGACGCCGAGCGCGCGTCCCGCGTCGCCCGCATCGCCCTCGCCCACGCCCGGCTGCGGCACACACCGCCTTCGGAACGCCGCATCGCGCTGATGCTGTCCGCATACCCGACGAAACACTCTCGCGTCGGCAACGCGGTCGGGCTCGACACGCCCGCGTCGGCGATCGAGCTGCTGCGGCGGATGCGTGAACAGGGTTACGACCTGGGGCCGGACGCATTCCCGGGCGTCGACCCGACCGGGACCGACCAGCCCGACGGTGACGCGCTGATCCACGCGCTGATCGCCGCCGGCGGCCAGGACCCCGAGTGGCTGACCGAAGAACAGCTGGCCGGGAACCCGATCCGGGTGCCCGCGGCGCGGTACCAGGCGTGGTTCGACGCGCTCCCGGCCGAGCTGCGCTCCCGGGTGGAAGAGCACTGGGGACCGGCGCCGGGCGAGCTGTACGTCGACAACGGCGACATCGTGCTGGCGTCCCTGCAGAGCGGCAACGTGATCATCATGATCCAGCCGCCGCGCGGGTTCGGCGAGAACCCGGTCGCGATCTACCACAACCCGGACCTGCCGCCGAGCCACCACTACCTGGCCGCGTACCGGTGGCTCGAGGAGGAGTTCGGCGCGCACGCCGTCGTCCACCTCGGCAAGCACGGGTCGCTGGAGTGGCTGCCGGGCAAGACCGCGGGGCTCTCGGCGTCGTGCGCGCCGGACGCCGTCCTCGGGAACCTGCCGCTGGTGTACCCGTTCCTGATCAACGACCCGGGCGAGGGCGCGCAGGCCAAGCGGCGGGCGCACGCGACGATCGTCGACCACCTGATCCCGCCGATGGCGCGCGCGGAGTCCTACGGCGACATGGCGCGACTGGAGCAGCTGCTCGACGAGCACGCGAACATCGCGGCGATGGACCCGGCGAAGCTGCCGGCCGTGCGCCAGCAGATCTGGACGCTGATCCAGGCGGCCAAGCTGGACCACGACCTCGGCGTCGAGGAACGGCCGCACGACGCGGAGTTCGACGACTTCCTGCTGCACATCGACGGCTGGCTCTGCGAGGTCAAGGACGCGCAGATCCGCGATGGGCTGCACGTCCTGGGCGCGGCGCCGGTCGGCGAGGCGCGGGTCAACCTGGTGCTGGCGATGCTGCGCGCGTCGCAGATGTGGGGTGGCAAGCAGGGCGCGGTGCCCGGCCTGCGGTCGGCGCTGGGGCTCAAGGAAGACGCTCCGATGTCCGAAGTGGACGCGGTGGAGAAGACGGCGCGCGAGCTCGTCCAGACGATGGAGATGCGGGGCTGGGACGCGACCGCGGTCGCTTCGGTGGCGCCGGACGAGGCGGTCGCCCGGGTCCTTTCGTTCGCGGCCACGGAGATCGTGCCCCGGCTGGCCGGCACCACCGCCGAACTCGACGCCGTCCTGCACGCCCTGGACGGCGGGTACATCCCGGCCGGGCCGAGCGGGTCGCCGTTGCGCGGCCTCGTCAACGTGCTGCCGACCGGGCGGAACTTCTACACCGTCGACCCGAAGGCCATCCCGAGCCGGCTGGCCTGGGAAACCGGCCAGGCCCTCGCCGATTCGCTGCTGAAGCGCTACCGCGAGGACACCGGCGACTGGCCTCGCTCCGTGGGGCTTTCGGTGTGGGGGACGTCGGCGATGCGGACGTCGGGCGACGACGCGGCGGAAGTCCTGGCGCTGCTGGGGGTCCAGCCGGTGTGGGACGAGGCGTCCCGGCGCGTCACGGGCATCGAGGCGATCCCCCTGGCCGAGCTGGGCCGGCCCCGGATCGACGTCACGGTCCGGATCAGCGGCTTCTTCCGTGACGCTTTCCCGCACGTGATCACGCTTCTCGATGACGCCGTGCGCCTGGTGGCCTCTTTGGACGAACCTCTCGACGAGAACTACGTCCGCGCCCACGTCACGGCGGACCTGGCCTCGCACGGCGACGCCCGCCGCGCGACGACGCGGATCTTCGGGTCGAAGCCGGGCGCGTACGGCGCGGGCCTGCTCCCCCTGATGGACAGCGGGAACTGGCGCGACGACAAGGACCTCGCGGAGGTGTACGCGGTGTGGGGCGGCTTCGCCTACGGCCGCGACCTGGACGGCCGCCCGGCGCGCGAGGACATGGAGAATTCGTACAAACGCATCGTGGTGGCGGCGAAGAACACCGACACGCGCGAGCACGACATCGCGGACTCGGACGACTACTTCCAGTACCACGGCGGGATGATCGCGACGGTCCGCGCGCTGACGGGCGAGGCACCGGCGTCCTATGTGGGCGACAGCACGTCCCCGGACGCGGTCCGCACGCGCACGCTGGGCGAGGAGACGGCCCGGGTGTTCCGCGCCCGCGTGGTGAACCCCCGCTGGCTGGCGGCGATGCGCCGGCACGGTTACAAGGGCGCGTTCGAGCTGGCGGCCACAGTGGACTACCTGTTCGGCTTCGACGCGACCGCCGGCGTGGTCGGCGACTGGATGTACGAGAAGCTGACCGAGTCGTACGTGCTGGACGAGGTGAACCAGGAGTTCCTGCGCCAGGCCAACCCGTGGGCGCTGCGCGGGATCGTGGAGCGGCTGAACGAGGCGGCGGACCGCGGCCTGTGGGCGGAGCCGGATCCGGAGCTGCTCGAGAAGATGCGCGAGGTGTACCTCTCGCTGGAAGGCGATCTCGAGTCGGAGTGACTGCAAGCGGATTGCAGGCCGCGGTGGCTACGCTTTGCCTTCCCCACCGAGGAAGGACGAAGACTTGAAGAAGACTCTCGGCGTGGCCGCCGCGGCTTTGCTCTCCGTGCTCACGCTCGCGGCGCCCGCCTCCGCCGCCGAACACACGAAGCACATGCACACCGGCGATGCTTTCGGTGACGTGACCGGCTGGAGCGGCGAAGGGGTGTTCACCGAGGAAGGTGACCGCGTCCACATCTGCGACACCGACGCCGACGGCCGCGGCGTCGCCATCTACGTCTACAAGGGCACCCCGGCAACCGGCGTCCAGCTGTACTGGATGCACGTCGGCGGCAACGGCAACTGCGTGACCAGGAGCGCGGCCGACGGCGGAGTCTACAACCTCCCCGAGACCCGCGTCGGCTTCAAGTTCTGCCGGTACTGGAAGGAAGCCGACGGGTACCACTCCGGCGAGTGCAAGGACTACGACTTCCTGAACGACAACAGCTGAGCGGAACGCCCGGGAAACGCGGGCCGGAGTCGGGTGGACCTGGCGGCAGTGGCCGCCCAGGTGACCCCGGCGGTGCTGCCGGAACGGCTGGCCGGACTGTTCGGCCCGTTCCACCGCCGGGAGCGGGTGGCGGCGGAGGGGACGAGGCGGGGGCGATCGTGCGGTCCGTGGTGCAGGCGCACGGCGGAGAGTGACGGTGGAAGCACGGGCTGGTGGCGGTCGTGTCACTGCCGGCGGCGAAGTCCCCTGGACAAATTTCGGATATTCCGGCCCTTTTCGCCCATGCACTCCCCCGAACCGACTTTCGCGCCTTGACTTCGTTAATGGTCTAGTCCAATGATCTGTCCACCTCGATCCCCACCGGGAGGACAGATCATGCGCAGGAGCAGACTGGCCGCCGCCGGGCTCGCCGCCGCCACCTTTGCCGCCACCGCCGTCAGCCTCGTGCTCGGCGCTCCGTCGGCGACCGCGGCGTTGAGCAACAACTGGTACGCCGCGGCGCCGTACCTGATGCCCCAGAGCAACAACCCGCCCGATCCGATCACGGTGATGAACGCGACCGGGCTCAAGGCGTTCCAGCTCGCGTTCATCCTGGCGCCGAACGGCGGCGGCTGCAGCCCGACCTGGGACGGCACGTCGGCGGTCTCCTCCGACACCGCGGTCGCGGGCGTGATCTCGCGGATCCGCGGCGCGGGCGGCGACGTCTCGGTGTCCGTCGGCGGCTACGGCGGCACGAAGCTCGGCCAGACCTGCGGCACGGTGGCCGCGACCGCCGCCGCCTACCAGCAGGTCATCACGAAGTACTCGCTCAAGGCGATCGACTTCGACCTCGAAGAGCCCGAGTACGAGAACACCGCGGCGATCGCGAACGAACTCGGCGCGGCGAAAACGCTGCAGGCCAATAACCCCGGCCTGTTCGTTTCAGTGACCATGCCGGGCACTGCGGCCGGCACCGGCTGGTTCGGCACGCAGCTCATCGACCAGGCCAAGTCGATCGGCTTCTCGCCGAACAACTTCTCGATCATGCCGTTCGACGGCGGCTTCAACGGCGGCTCGTCGCAGGTGTCGGCCCTGGAGGCCTTCCACGGCCTGCTGATGTCGCACATGGGCTGGGACAGCGCGACGGCGTACGCGCACGAAGGCTTCTCCGGCATGAACGGCAAGTCAGACGCGGCCGAGATGTTCTACACTTCGGACTTCCAGACGGTGTACGACTACGCGACCAGCCACGGCCTCGGCCGCTTCACGTTCTGGTCGGTCAACCGCGACCGCGCCTGCGTCGGCACCACGGACAACGGCGTCTGCAGCAACGTCCCGCAGAACGACTGGGACTTCACGAAGTTCAGCGTCCGGTTCGCCGGCGCGACCCCGCCGCAGACGACGCCGCCGGTGACGACCACCCCGACCACCCCGGGCGGTGGCACCTGCACCGCGGCGGAGTGGGACCGGACGAAGGTCTACGTCAAGGACAACGTCGTCTCGCACAACAGCCACAAGTGGACGGCCAAGTGGTGGACGCAGGGCGAAGAGCCCGGCACCACCGGCGAATGGGGCGTCTGGCAGGACAACGGCGCCTGTTAGCAGCTCAGAAGTCGAGGTGGGTGTTCTCGCGCTGGACCTCCGGGGTCAGCGCGGGCACCTCGACGACGTGCCGCCCGGCCTCCCGCAGCAGCTCGGTACCCCGGGCGTCGACGAAGACGGGCGGCTCGCGCCAGGCGAACACGACCCGCGGGATCCCGGCGTCGAGGATCAGCTGCGTGCAGCTGCGCGGGTGGGAACTGCGGTGGCTGCACGGTTCCAGTGAGCTGTACATCGTCGCGCCGGCCAGCCGCGGGTCGCCGGCGCACTTGGCCAGCGCGGCTTCTTCGGCGTGGTTGCCCGGGTCGCCTTCGCCGGAGTGCCCGGTGGCGACGACCTCGCCTCCGGCGTCGGTGATCACGGCCCCGACCCGGAACGTGTGGCTGGGCGGGCAAAGTGCGGCGAGCGCGATGGCTTCCTTGAGGCGCTGGACGTCCCGGCCGGCCGGTTCGTCGGCGGCGCGGTACCGGAGGATCGCCATGCCCTGCAGTTCCTGCACGCTGACCAGGGTGAGCGGCCGCGGGTAGAGCCCGGGCCCGACGAACCGAGGGGCGTCCGGCTGCCCGACGAAGAACGGCGCGATCGCGAGCCGCAGCTCGTCGGCGAGCCCTTCGGTGAGGAACCGGGTGTGGATCCCGCCGCCGCCCTCGACCAGCAGGTGCCGGATTCCGCGCGCCCCGAGGTCGTCGAGCACGCGCCCGAAATCGGACGGATTCCCGGCGTCGACGACGGTGGCGACGTGCTTCAGCCCGTCGGCGGCCCCGGGCGGCGCGTAGACGATCTTTTCGGTGTCCCCGACGGTGAAGAACTGCGCGTCCGGGTCGAGGCCGCGGGTGGTCACGGTGACCTTGACGGGCTGTTCGGGCTTGCCCTGCGCCAAGCGGTTCCGCCGCAGCTCCGGGGAGCGGACGAGCAGCCGCGGGTTGTCGGCCCGGACGGTGCCGGCCCCGACGAGGATGGCGTCGGCCTCGGCCCGCAACCGGTCCACGACGGCGAAGTCGTCCTCAGTGGACAGCACCAGCCGTTCGGGTGAGGTGTCGTCGAGGAAGCCGTCGAGCGACTGCGCGGCGGACAGCAGGACGTGCGGCCGGGAGATCACCGGGCCCAGTATGCCGTAACGCCGGGGGCGATCCCGGCGTCCTACGACGTATCCCTGTCGAGCCCATCCCCCGGAGCTTTCTGAACATGACGACGCGAGGCTGGTACAAGGAGCGGACGCTCACCACGGTCGACACGGTCGGCCGGGAGGTGTCGGTGACCACCGGGCTCACCCGCGACCCCGAAGGCCGGCTGGTCGCGGCGATCGCGATCAGCGACGGACCGACGGCCATCTACCGCTACGCCGGCGACGCCGGTGAGAGAACGGAGCTGGTGACCAACGCCGCGGACACGGTGACGGAGCTGCGGAAGCTCGCCGACCTGCCACCGGCGCGCTGACGGCCGGTCGCCTGAGCCGGGTGGAACGCCGGTGGACGTCGTCCGCCGGCGTGCACCGGCGTTCCGCCGCCTTCCCGGTTCGGGCCGGTCCGCCGCCTTCCCAGTTTCGGGCCGGTCCGCCGCCTTCCGGCGCCCGGGCCCGGTCCGCCGCGGTTCTGGTTCCGGTCGGGTACCCCACCTGCTCGCTTCGGGGCCCGAGCTGCCGCCTTTAAGCGCCCGGCCGGGTCTGCCGCCTTGAACCGGGCGAGCAGCTCCTGCCCGGCGGACGTTCGCCGGTCAGGCCGGCAGGACGGCGTACTGGCGGACGTAGAGGTCGGTGTAGGTCACCGGGCCGCGGGGGCCGGGGACCTTGTCGAGGTTGATGCCGGTTTCCGGGACGGCGAGCAGCTTGAAGCCGTCGAGGAGGCGGGTCGGGGCGTTCCAGAAGACGCCGGTGCCGGTGTAGCCGTCGAAGAACGCGTCGGCGGCGGCCTCGTCTTCGGTGGCGATGCCCGCGGCCAGGCCCGAGGTCTGCTCGTTGGCGATCCGGACGGCGTCGGCGAGCGAGCCGACCTTGGCCACCGTGACGGTCGCCTCGCGGTCGGAGTCCAGCGCCCACTCGTACCCGATCGGGTGCTCGTGCGGCGCGAGCGAAGGCGTGACCCCGCGGTCGGCGAGCGCCTCCGAGAGGGCAGGCCAGGCGTCGTCGTGGAGGTCTTCGTGGATGAGCAGCAGGTTGAGCCGGTTGCAGACGCCCAGCCGGTCGAGGCTGGCGTGGACGAGGTCCCGGGCCTTGGCGACGTCCGCGCCGCGGTCGACGTACAGGACACCGCCGCCGTCGGCGTGGGCGAGGGTGCGCACGCCGTGGACGGCCGCCTCGGTGGCGAGGGCCCGGGTGCTGTCCCCGCTGCCCCGCAGGATGACCAGCGGCACGAGGCCGGGCAACCGCACGAGCGCGGACGCGGCCTCCCGCTCGACCCGCGGCACGAGCTGGATGCAGTCGGCGTCGATGCCCGCCTCGGCGAGCGCGGGCGCGATGACGACGTCACGCAGCCGCTGGGCCGACCCGAGCGCCGCGGAGCCGGTCCGCAGCACGCCGGCGTTGCGCGACTTGACCAGCTGCGAAGCCACGTCGACGGTCACGTTCGGCCGGGCCTCGTAGTTCGCCCCGATGACGCCGACGGGCCGCCGCCGTTCGACGAGCCGCAGCCCGCCGTCCAGGGTGGACACGTCGACGGAGCGCTCCTGGTGCGGGGCACCGGCGAGCAGCCGCAGCTGTTCGGCCATGCCGGTCAGCCGTTCCGGGGTGATGGTGAGCCGGTCGAGCAGCCCGGCGCTCATCCCGTCGGCCGTGGCGCGTTCGACGTCGGCCTGGTTCGCCTCGAGGATCGCGTCCCGGTGCGCGAGCAGCCGCTCGGCCATCCCGACGAGGGCGGCATCAACGGCCTCGGCCCGGGCGGCGGCCAGCGACGGAGCGGCGTCCTTCGCCGCCCGCGCGCACGCTTCCACGGCCTTGGCGACCTCGTCCATCGTTCGTCTCCCTCCGCGCGGACCAGCGAGAGCCCAGTCTGCCGCATGCACCACCCCACCTTGGCGACGCCCCTGACCGCGGCGGCTGCGGGCGGAACGCAACCGCCGAGGGTGGCGGGCGCGTGGACGGCGGGCACCCGCGCGGGCCTTGACGAACGGCAGGCCCGCACGGCACCTGGGCGCACGTCGGCGGCGGCCGGGGCCGGTATCGCCTGGCGGATCCAGCTCCGGCCGGTTCCGCCAGGCGACGGCGGGGCAAGGCCGCGGCCAGGGACCGGGCGCCCGCGACACCCGGGGCGAGCAACCACCCGCCGACCGCGGCCGGCCGTGCTTCGAGGCCCGGGCCGCAACCTAGGACCGCCCGCAGCCCACGATGGCATCGCCGCCGACCCGCGACCGCCCTGCGCTGCAGCCGGATCCAGGCGACCCCAGTCAGCGCCCACCCGTGGCGGGCCTCCCTCGCGACCAGCTCCCGCCGACCCCGGACCGCGACACAGGACCGCCGCAGCCCACGGCGGCATCGGCGCCGCCATGGACCGACTCCAACCGGCGCCGGCCGGTGGCGGTCCTAAGCCGCGGTCGGCTCCGGCCGACCCAGGCGGCGCAGGCTACGCCGCGGCCGGATTCAGGCGCCCCAACCGGCGCCGATCCGCGGCATGCCTACGTCGCGACCGGCTCCAGCAGCCACAAGCCGCCTGCGAAGAGGCAGCTGATCGTTGCCACCGCGAAGACCAGTACCCACAGCGCCGGGGGGACCGCCGTGAGGCGGCCCAGCTGGTCTGCGTCGGAGTCGCGGGCCTGGCCGCGGCGTCGCTTGAGCTGGAGCTCGATCACCGGGCGGACGCCGCCGAACAGGAGGAACCAGGTCAGCAGGTAGCTGAACGGTGCCTGTACCTCGACCGGCGCCACGAACGCGACCAGCGCCAGCACCACCGCGCTCGCCACCACGGTGAACACCCCGTAGGCGTTGCGGATCAGCACCAGCACGCCGAGCAGCAGCAGGGCGATCAGGACCAGCACCGTGCCGACCAGGTCGGCGCCCAGCAGGCTGGCGAACAGCAGCCCGAGCACCGAGGGCGCCAGATACCCCGCCATCGCGGTGAATGCCATGCCCGGCCCTTCGGGCTTGCCGCGCGAGACGGTGACGCCCGAGGTGTCCGAGTGCAGCTTGATGCCCTGCAAGCGCCGTCCGACCAGCACCGCGGCCAGTGCGTGCCCGGCCTCGTGCACCATCGTCACGACGTTTCGCGCCCGTCGCCACGGTGTCCCGCCGACCAGCACGACCAGCAGGGCCACGCCCCCGGCGACCAGGGTGATCACCGCCGGGGTCTGGGCCTGTTCGAGCAGCGAACCGGCCGGTGAGGGGTCGGGGGTGGCTGCGCGGAACGTCGACAGGGTGTCACCGGCCGGGCCCTCGAGCGCGAGAGGAACGGGCGAGCTCACCCGGACACCTCACCACAGGCGACATCTGGCTACTGTGAGTCCCCACCGCTGGCCGTTTCGCGGCCTCCGGTATCAGTCGATGTGCTCTCCTCTCATCGCGACTCACGCATCCGTGCTTCGCCCTCGACTCGGAACAGGAACGACACCCAACTCCGGAACGGCGCCCACGCCTGCGCGATCTCCGCCAGCGCCGCCGGTTCCGCGTCCGGGAGGTGGTACGCGTCGCGCATGATCTCGTGGAGGCGGGTTTCGCCGCGCGGGAAGACGTCCGGGTGGCCGGCGCCGCGGATCAGGATCAGCTCCGCACTGAACCGGCCGATGCCCGGCAGCCCCTGCAGCTGCTTCAGCGCCTCTTCGGCCGGCATCGCCCGCAACGCCGCCGCGTCCAGCACGCCCTCGGCCGCCGCCGCGGCGATGCCACGCAGGCGGGGCAGCTTCGGGCCCGTCAGTCCCGGCAGGTACTCCACCTTCGCCAGCTCCGCCGGTGCCGGGAACGTCCGCAGCCGGATGCCGCCGACGTCGATCTCGGCGCCGTGGCGCTCGGTCAGGCGACGGCGCAGCCGGACCGCCTGCGTCATCCAGATGCGGTGGCTCAGCACCGCCCAGCACGCCGCCTCGTACGGCGACGCGAACAGGACCGGGCGCAGCCCCGGGTGGATCGCCTGCAGCAGCGAAACCACCGGATCGCGGGCGCCGGCTTCGGGGAACGCGGTGCCGTCGACGTCCAGCGAGCACATCCTCCGCACCTGCGCCACCACCGCCTCGGTCTGCCCGGGCGGGCCGTGGACCTCGACCGTGACCGTGCCGGGCGATCTCTGCCGCAGCACCCCTCCCACCGGCGTCCCGTCGCCCTCGAGCGGGAACGCCACCCGGAGCGCGCCCGGCTCCGCCTCCGGTTGCCCGGCGGGGGCGAAGCCGGTCAGGAACCGGGCCGCCGCGGCCAGGTCGAACTCCCCGCGCACCTCGAGCTCGCCGCGCCGGCGGGAAACTTCCGTCGTCGTCATCTGTCCTCCTCGGATCGGACCATCGCCTGCGACGTTAGGAAGGGGCACCGACAATTTCGGGGCTCGAACGCCTGATCCCGGCTTTGTTCACTCGATCGAGTGGCAGCCGACTTGGCATACTGCCGGTATCCGAACCTCCGGGAGGGTCCGTGCCGACCAGCCGCGCCACCGCGCTCGACCGCCTGAACGCCCTGCTCGAAACCCCCGCGGAGGCCGGCGGCGGCTACCTCGACCTGCTGGGCGCCGCGAACCAGGCCGGGCCGCCGACCGGGCTCACGCAGCGCCTGATGCGCACGACCCTCCTCCCTCGGGTCTACGAGCGGTACTGGCGCCCTGCCCTCGGCCGCGCGCTCAAAGGCCCGCTCGGGCCGAGCATGGCCGGCGAAGTCCGGCTCGCCACGGAACTCCTCGGGCTGCAACCCGCGTACACGGTTCTCGACGTGGCTTGCGGCACCGGCCGGTTCACGCGCGCGTTCGGCTCGGCCGTCGGCCCGGGCGGGCTCGCGATCGGGCTCGACGGCGCTCGCGGCATGCTCGCCAAGGCCGTCGCCGAAGACGGCCCCGCCACCGTCGCCTACCTGCGCGCCGACGCCGTACGGCTTCCCCTCAGAACATCCACTGTGGACGGTATCTGCTGTTTCGCCGCGCTCCACATGTTCGCCGAGCCGGAGACCGCGCTGGACTCCTTCGCGCGCGTGCTCAAGCCCGGTGGCCGGGTCGTGCTGCTGACGAGCGCGCGCCGCGGCTGGCAGCCGGCGCGCCTGATCGAGTCGGCAGGCGGGCTCGTGAGCGGGCAGAAGATGTTCGACCGCGGCGAAATCGCGGTGAGCCTGCGCGCCCGCGGCTTCACGGAAATCACCGAACGGTACGCCGGAGTCACGCAGATCGTGGCGGGCCGGCTCGGCTGAGCGGCCCGAACTGTCGGGGGTGGCGGTTAGCATCGCCGCATGACCCACGCCGAACCCGTCCCGCCCGACGACAGCTACCTGCGTTCCCTGGTCGAGGCCACCGCCGACGCCGTCGCGGCCGCCGAACCGCTGTCCTCGCCGCACATCGGCGCGGACGAGGCGACTCGCGCCGAAGTGACCGCCGCGGTCGAGCGTGCTTCACCTGATCTGGTGGCGTTGAGCCAAGATCTGCACGCTCACCCCGAGGAGGGCTTCGCCGAGCACCGGTCGGTGCGCGCGCTCGCCGCGCTCCTGGAACGCCACGGCCACGAGCCCACCGTCGGCGTCGGCGGGCTCGACACCGCGTTGCGGGTCAGCACCGGGGCACCGGACGGCCCGCACATCGCCGTCCTCGCCGAGTACGACGCGCTGCCCGGGCTCGGCCACGCCTGCGGCCACAACGTCATCTGCACCACCGCCGCGGGCGGCTTCCTCGGCGCCGCCACCGTCGCCGGGCGGCTCGGCGGCCGGGTCAGCCTGATCGGCACCCCCGCCGAAGAAGGCGGGGGCGGCAAGGAGATCCTCGCCCGCGCCGGCGTGTTCGACGACGTCGACGCGGTGATCATGCTGCACCCGTTCAGCCACGACATCGCGCTGCACCCGTTCCTCGGCCGGCGGCAGCTGGAGATGGTCTTCCACGGCGTCGGCGCGCACGCGAGCGCTCAGCCGTTCATGGGCCGCAACGCGCTCGACGCCGCCGTCGCCGCGTACCAGGGTGTCTCGGCCCTGCGCCAGCAGCTCCCGCAGAGCGACCGCGTCCACGGCGTGTTCACCGACGGCGGCGCCCGCCCCAACGTCATCCCGGCCCGCGCCGCGCTGCTGTTCTACCTCCGGTCCCAGAACCCTCAGACCCTGCGCGACCTCGCCGCCCGCATGGCGTCGATCGCCGAAGGCGCGGCCGCGATGACCGGCTGCGGCGTCGAGCTGGTCTGGGACGCCCAGCCGGCCTACCTGCCGATCCGGTTCAACACCGCACTGGCCGGGCGCTGGACGGCCAACCAGGTGAGCACCGGCCGCAAACCGCTGCCGCCGGGCATCGTGCCGGAGTCGCTCACCGGCTCGACCGACCTCGGCAACCTCTCCTACCGCGTCCCCGCTCTGCACCCGATGCTGGCGATCTCGGGACCGACGGTCGCGTTGCACACCAAGGAATTCGCGGCCGCGGCCGGTTCGGAGACAGGTGACGCGGGCGTCCGCGACGGCGCACTCGGCCTGGCCCTGACCGCCGCCGACTACCTCGGTGACGCCGAAATGCGCAAGGCGGTACACGACGAGTTCGAGGCGGCGGGAGGTGCGCTGGACGTCCCGTCGTTCTTCGCCTGATGCCTGAGGAACAGCTGAGTTTTCTCAGCTGATTCTTCTCAGCAAAGCCCGAGGTATTTCCACAGGTTGCTCACAAGCACGGGCGCGAACCTTGTCCCATGACCGAGAACGAGAGTCGGCCCGGCCCCGCCTCACCCGGTGGGCACCAGCCGCACCACAGCACCCAGCAGTACGGGCCGTACGCGCAGTACGCCTACCAGCAGCAGGCCGCGCCGAACCCTCTGTTCACCCCGCAGCCGCCGCAGCAGGCGCCCGGCGCCCTGAAGACCAAGCCGCGCAAGGGCGGCCGGGTCGCGATGATCGTCAGCGCGACCGCGCTCGGCGCCGCGCTGGTCGGCGGCGTCGGTGGCGCGGCGATCGTCGGGCTCACGACGACCTCGGCCGGCGGCACCACGACGTCGGTGAGCACGCCGGCCGCGAACGGGCAGACGGTCGCCAACTCGACCTCCGGTGACGTCAGCGCCGTCGCGGCGAAGGTGACGCCGAGCGTCGTCCAGATCAACGTGACGACCGACCAGGGCGAGGCGATCGGCTCCGGCGTCATCCTCACCGCGGACGGCCGGATCCTGACCAACGCGCACGTCGTCGAAGGCGCCCGGAACGTCGTGATCACCACCTCCGACGGCAAGAAGTACCAGGCCAGCGTGGTCGGCGCGGACACCAAGGCGGACATCGCGGTGGTCCAGGCGCAAAACGCCAGCGGCCTGACCGCGGCATCCCTGGGTGACTCGAGCAAGCTCGTCGTCGGCCAGGAGGTCGTCGCGATCGGCTCGCCGGGCGGGCTGCAGAACACCGTCACCGCCGGCATCGTCAGCGCGCTGAACCGGAACCTGTCCGACATCGGGCAGGGCGAGCAGCAGCAGCGCTCGCCGTTCAGCCGCACGTCGAACCAGAGCAGCGACTCGCCCAGCTACACCGCGATCCAGACCGACGCGGCGATCAACCAGGGCAACTCCGGCGGCGCGCTGGTCGACGCCCAGGGCAACGTGATCGGCATCAACTCGGCGCTGTACAGCCCGAGCGCGTCGGCCAACGGCGCGGCGGGCAGCGTCGGGATCGGCTTCGCCATCCCGATCAACGACGCCAAGAAGATCGTCGACCAGATCGTGAACAACTAGGACGCGGACGGGCCGTGGTCGGGGCGGCCCGTCCCCCGCTTCGGGGAGCGGGAGAACACGCGAAGGCCGTTTCGAGAGTCGATCGGGGGCTCTCGAAACGGCCTTCGCGCTGCTCAGAGGCTGTAGGTCAGGGTCAAGCGGTGGTCTTCGCCGTCGATTTCGATGTCCGCCTTCCCGGCGATGCCGGTCAGCTCGCCGGTCCCGGAACCGGGGAGGATCGTCACCGTCATGCCGGACTCCTCGCCGGCGGTGTGGTGCAGGACGAAGCTGCCCTTCCGGCCGTCGACCGCGACCTCGAGCCGCTCGAAACCGACGTACGCGCGCGAAGTCGCGTTGTTCGCCGTCAGGAGTTCGACCTGGCTGGTCCCCTCGACCGCCCCGGTGAACGTCTTGGCGATCGCCACCCGGGCGAGCTCGGTGCCGGCGAACTCGTCGGTCGCCTGGGGCTCCCACTTGTCGACGGTGAACGACGCGGTGGCGGTGCTGGTCATGGTGTTCCCTTCCTCGGTGTGGACACAGCTTCCCAGCCATACCTGACAGGTTGCGTCAGGTTTTGTCAGCGCTTCCGGTTGCCGAACAGCCCGCGCGTGATCTCCCGGCCGAGCGCGCTCGCCGCGGACCGCATGAACGACTTCACCGCCGGGTTCTTCATGGCGGACTCGAGGAACCCCGGCTCGTCCTTCGCCGGGGGCGGCTCCGGAGCAGCCTCGGGCGCAGGAGCGGCCACCTTCGCCGCCAGCTTTTCGTAGGCCGACTCCCGGTCGATCGTCTGGCCGTACTTCGCGTGCAAATCGGACGACGCGACCGCGGCGGCGACGGCCTCGGCACCGATCGAACCCATCTTCGACCGCGGCGCGCGCAGCCGCGTCCACGCCACCGGCGTCGGCGCACCCCGTTCCGACAGCACCGTCACGACGGCCTCGCCGATGCCCAGCGACGTCAACGCGGTGTCGAGCTCGTAGAACTTCGTCTTCGGGTAGGTCTTCACCGTCTTGGCCAGCGCCGCCTGGTCGTCCGGGGTGAACGCGCGCAGGGCGTGCTGGATCCGCGCGCCGAGCTGCGAGAGCACGGCGTTCGGGATGTCGGTGGGCAGCTGCGTGCAGAAGAACACGCCCACACCCTTCGACCGGATCAGCTTCACGGTCTGCTCGATGCGCTCGAGGAACGCCTTCGACGCGTCGGCGAACAGCAGGTGGGCTTCGTCGAAGAAGAACACGAGCTTCGGCTGGTCGAGGTCGCCCTCCTCGGGGAGCTCCTCGAACAGCTCGGCCAGCAGCCACATCAGGAACGTCGAGAACAACGCGAGCTTCGCCTGGAGGTTGTCCAGTTCCAGCAGCGTGACGACGCCCTTGCCATCGCGAGCGCGCATCAGATCGTGCACGTCCAGCTCGGGTTCGCCGAAGAAGTCCTCGCCGCCGTGCGCCTCCAGGTTGGACAGAGCACGGAGGATCACGCCCGCCGTCGCCGCCGACACGCCGCCGATGCCCTTGAGGTCTTCCTTGCCCTCGTCGCCGGTCAGGTGCGTGATCACCGAGCGGAGGTCCTTGGTGTCCAGCAACGCGAGGCCGCGCTGGTCGGCCCAGTGGAAGATCAGCCCGAGCGTCGACTCCTGCGTCTCGTTCAGCCCCAGCACCTTGGACAGCAGGACGGGCCCGAAGCTGGTGATCGTCGCCCGGATCGGCGAGCCCTTCCCGCCGGTGCCCAGAGACAGGAACTGCACCGGGAACGCCGTGCCCGCCCAGTCGTCACCGAGCTCCTGCGCACGCTTCGTGACCTTGCCGGTCGCCTCCCCGGCCGCGGCCAGCCCGGACAGGTCGCCCTTCACGTCCGCGAGCACCACCGGCACCCCGGCCGCCGACAGCTGCTCCGAGATCAGCTGCAGCGTCTTCGTCTTGCCCGTCCCGGTCGCTCCCGCCACCAGCCCGTGCCGGTTCAGCGTCGCCAACGGCAGCCGCACGGCCGCCGCCGCGTCCACCTGTCCGTCGATCACCACCGCACCGAGCTCCAGCGCGGCACCCTCACTCGCATAACCAGCGGCGATCTCACTCGCCGGCGACGCCTGCTCGGTCACTCGCGGCTCCCCGATCGTGTGTCCTGGACCACATCGCGAGCGTAACGCGCCGTACGCGCAGGTAACGCCCTTCACATCCCCGTGTCGGGTTAGGGTCACCAGGTGACCGACCGCCTAGTCTGGATCGACTGCGAAATGACGGGGCTCGACCTCGGCAAGGAAGCGTTGATCGAAATCGCCGCCCTCGTCACCGACGCGGAACTGAACGTGCTCGGCGAAGGAGTCGACATCGTCATCCACGCCGACGAGGAAAAACTCGCCGGGATGCCCGAAGTCGTCCGCGAGATGCACGCCCACTCCGGCCTCACCGAAGAGGTCCGCCGCTCCACCGTGACCCTCGAAGAAGCCGAACGCCGCGTCCTCGACTACATCCGCGAGCACGTCCCCGAGTCGGGCACCGCCCCCCTCGCCGGCAACTCCATCGCCACCGACCGCGGCTTCATCGCCCGCGACATGCCGGCCCTCGACGCCCACCTGCACTACCGCATGGTCGACGTGTCCTCGGTCAAGGAACTCGTCCGGCGCTGGTACCCGCGCATCTACTACGCCAAGCCGGAGAAGGGCCTCGCCCACCGCGCGCTCGCCGACATCCGCGAGTCCATCGGCGAACTCGACTACTACCGGCGCGTCGCCTTCGTCCCCCAGCCCGGGCCGACCAGCGAGGAAGCCAAGGCCGCAGCCGCTGAAGTGCAGGAACACCACCAGAGGTGACCCCCTGAAAAGCGGTCGAGGACACCCGCTACGATTACTGGCAGCGAGGTGATCGCAAGCGGATCCCCTCGGCGATGGTGGGCGTAGCTCAGCTGGTAGAGCACCTGGTTGTGGTCCAGGAGGTCGCGGGTTCGAAACCCGTCGCTCACCCCATCACCCCGGTTTGGTCAGGCCGTTCGCGGCGGGACCCGGCCGGGGTTTTTGCGTTGTGCCGTTCGTGGTAACCCTCACGACCGGATGGCTCAGCGTGCGAGCCGCCGGATGCCGGTGCACGGTGTTCTGGTGGCACGTTCAGCACCGAAGATCCGGGGTCGTAAGAAGAAGCTGCGGTACGAGGACATCACCGTCGTCGACCGGTCGTTGCTCAAGCGCGCGGTGGGGGCCGCCGCGCTCGGCAATGCCATGGAGTGGTTCGACTTCGGGGTCTACGCCTACATCGCCGACACCATTGCCGAGGTGTTCTTCCCGGCCAGCGTGTCCCCCGGGGTGCGGCTGATCGGGACCTTCGGGGCCTTCACCGCCGCCTTCCTCATGCGTCCCCTCGGCGGGCTCGTCTTCGGGCCGCTGGGAGATCGGATCGGACGGCAGAAGGTCCTCGCCGTCACGATGATCATGATGGCCATCGGGACGCTGTGCATCGGGTTGATCCCGTCGTACAGCTCGATCGGGGTCTGGTCGCCCATCCTGCTCGTGCTCGCGCGGATGGTGCAGGGGTTCTCCACCGGCGGCGAGTACGGAGGCGCCACCACCTTCATCGCCGAGTACTCGCCCGACAAACGGCGGGGCTTCATGGGGTCCTGGCTCGAGTTCGGGACGCTGTCCGGGTACGTGCTCGGGGCCTCCGTCGTCACCGGGATGAAGGCCTGGGTGCCGCACGAGACGTTGCTCGACTGGGGCTGGCGGGTGCCGTTCCTGGTCGCCGGGCCGCTCGGCGTGATCGGGCTCTACATGCGACTCAAGCTGGAGGAGACGCCCGCGTTCCAGAAGCACGCCGAGGAGGCCGAGAAGCGGGGGCGGTCCGGGGAACCCTTCTGGAAGATGTTCACCGAGTACTGGCCCGCGCTGCTCATCTGCGTCGGCCTGGTGCTCGTCTTCAACGTCACCGACTACATGCTGCTGTCCTACATGCCGACGTACCTGTCCGAGCAGCTGCACCTCGACGCCACCCACGGGCTGCTGCTGATCATCGTCGTCATGGTCGTGATGATGCTCATCATCATGGTCGGCGGCCGCATCACCGACCACGTCGGGCGCAAGCCGGTGATGATGGCCGGCTGCCTGGGGTTCCTCGTGCTGTCGTGGCCGCTGATGCTGCTCGTGCACGACGGCGGGCTCGTGCTCACCTTCCTGGGCCTGATGGGGCTCGGGTTGCTGCTGCTCTGCTTCGAGGTTTCGATGCCGGCGGCGCTGCCCGCCCTCTTCCCGACCGCGATCCGGTACGGGGCACTGTCCATCGCGTTCAACATCTCGGTGTCGCTCTTCGGCGGCACCACGCCGCTGGTCATGCAGTCGCTGATCTCCGCCACCGGCCACGACTTCTGGCCGGCCTGGTACCTGATGGCCGCCGGGGCGATCGGGGCCGTCGCGGTGTTCTTCAGCCGGGAAACCGCGAACAAGCCGCTGTGGGGTTCGGGGCCCGCGGTGTCCACCGAGGCCGAAGCCCGGGAGCTGGTCCGCGACTCGGGCTAGTTCGGCGCCGTCCGCCACTCGTCCCAGGACAGCTGCCAGACGCTCCAGCCGTCGGTCGGCTCCAGCTTCGGGCCGCCGCTGTTGCGCACCGTGACCAGGTCGCCCTTCTTGGCCGTGTCCATCAGCCACTTCGTGTTCTAGGTGGACAGGTTCAGGCAGCCGTGACTGACGTTGCTGTGGCCCTGCTGCCGCACCGACCACGGCGCGGAGTGGAAGAAGATGCCGCTCCAGGACAGGCGGACGGCGTACTGGACGAAGGTGCTGTAGCCGCCGGGAGCGTCCTCGGGCACGCCGTAGGTCGCGGAGTTCATCGTGTAGCCGGTGTGCTCGCTCATCACGGTGTAGGTGCCCTGCGGCGTGTTGTGCCCCGGCTTGCCCATGGAGGTCGGCATGGTCCTGACCTCCTTGTCGTTGATGGTCACCGTCATCTGGTGGGTCTGGCCGTCCGCGACGGCGACGAGCTTGTCGCCGACGGTGCCGCTGACCCTCTTGTCCTCCCGGCCGTAGCTGCCGTTGCCCAGCGGCTTCCCGTAGACGGCGGCGTCGACCTCGATCTTGGTGCCGCTCTTCCAGTAGTCCTTCGGCCGCCAGGTCACCTGCTTGTCGCCGGACCACCGGAAGGCACCCTCGGTGGCCGGTTCGGCGGTGACCTTCAGCGCCTTCTCGGCGGCGGCCTTGTCGGCGACGTTGCCGGTGAAGGTGAAGATCAGCGGCATCCCGACCCCGACCGTCTCGCCGTCGACGAGGTTCACCGAGACACCGAGCTGGCGCGCGGGCTTGGCGGTGCTGAAGGTCGACTCCGAGCTGACCGGCTTGCCGTCGGAGCCGGTCGCGGTGGCGGTCAGCTTGTAGGTCTTGTGGTAGCCGAGCGGCTCGGCGGAGTCCCACCCGGAGCCGTCGGCCCGCGCCTTCCCGGCCACGGCCTTGCCATCGGCCCCGGTCAGGCTGACCGTCCCGAGCTTCCCGTCCGTGACGGTGACGCTGACCGGCTCACCGGGCGCAACGTCCTTGGCATCCTTGCCGGGCACGAAGGCGAGCACGGCGGGCTTCGGCGCGGGCTTGGCGACACTGCTGGAGGGAGCGGTTTCCCGGGGAGGTTCACCCGAAGGGCTACTACTGCAGCCGGCCACCGTGAGCCCGATCACCACAGCGGCCCCCAGCAGCCGCGCCCCCACGCCGGTCGAACCCCGCATGCCCACCCGCCTGTTTCGTCGTCGATGTCCGGCTACAGTGTGCCCGACCAGCCCGGACACCGGGGCGGCAACGCCGGAACCCGGTCAAGGGGACCCCCCTGGAACGGGCCTCAAGACGGGGTGCTAATGTTTTCCACGTCGCCGAGGGAAACCTCCGGCAGACACCGGCGCCATTAGCTCAATTGGCAGAGCAGCTGGCTCTTAACCAGCGGGTTCGGGGTTCGAGTCCCTGATGGCGCACCCCCACTCCCCAGGTCTGATTCTCTTCGCCTGGGGATTTGTGGTATCCGGAGCCATTTCTTCCCCCCTCACCACAGCACCCGGCGCCGGCCTGACCTGGCCGGCCCCGCGCCGGCGTCAGCTTCGGTAGGTTGGGGAGATGCGGCAATTTGCCGACGTCGGAGACCTGTCCGGGCTCGTCCGTGACGCACTGGGTGCGGGATGCCGGATCACCGCGGTGGACCGGTTGCGCGGCGGGAGCAAGAAAGGCGTGTACCGGGTCCGGCTCGACGGCACCCACCCGGCCTCCGTGATCCTCTACAGCTGGGCCGAGGCCGAGAACTTCTGGCCCGGCGCACGGGAAACCGATCCGGCTGATCCGTTCGCGCCCGCCTCCGGCCTGGTCCCGTTCTTGGCCGCGCAGCGTAGCTTGACCGGGCTCGGGGTCCGGGTTCCGCGGATACACCTGGTGGATGACAGCCGACGCCGCTGTCCGGCGGACGTCGCCGTGGTCGAGGACGTCTCCGGGGGCACGCTCGAAGCACTTTTCGAAGCCGATCGCACGCGTGCCGGGGAAGTCCTGGCCGAACTCGCCGGGACGCTCCAGGTGATGCACCGGCACCGCGGACCGCACTACGGCCGGGTCGATCGGCCGGCGCGGGCCGGCTCGGCGCCCGAGGTTCCGTGCGAGCAGCGGGTTCTCGACCGCGCGCTGCGGGACCTCGAGGAGGCGGCGGAGCGCGACGAACGCATCGCGGCAGCCGGCCCGGCGTTGCGCGACCGTCTGCAGGAACTGGCCGGCCGGGTGCGCCCTCGCGCGGAGTACGGGCTGATCCACGGAGAGCTCGGACCCGACCACGTCCTGGTCGACGCCGACGGGTACCCGGTGCTGATCGACATCGAGGGCCTGATGTACTTCGACGTCGAGTGGGAGCACGTCTTCCTCCAGCTCCGCTTCGGCAAGCACTACGCCACGCTGGCCCGCCCCGGCCTCGATCCGCGGCGGCTCGACCTCTACCTGCTCGCGATGCGGCTGTCGCTGGTGGCCGGCCCACTGCGGCTCCTCGACGGGGATTTCCCCGATCGTGCGCTCATGCGCGGAATCGCCGAGCACAATGCGAACGGGGCGCTGGCCCTCCTCCCTCCGGTGGTTACTACGGGAGCCGGACCACGTGGCACTCGTCGAAGTTGGCGTAGACGGCGACGAAAGCTCCGTCGACGTTGACCACGCAGCCGATGACTTTGTCGGACAGAGCCATCATCGGCGCGAGATCGACCACCTTCGTGCCGATCAGCGACGCGAACGGCTCCTTGCCGGACACGTCGAACGCGGTGAGCTTGCCGGACCGCCTGACGAACTCGGCGTTCTCCGGGGTCATGTTGCCCTCGAAAGGGTCCACCCAGGCCGCGGCCGACATCCGGATCGACTCGCCGTCCGGGCCGGAGTCCATGAACAGCACCCGGCCGGACTCGAACCGGAACTCCACGGCGCCGACCGACCACTCCACGGTGTCGCCGACAGCGTGGTGGATCCGGCGCACGCCGGCCAGAGCGTCGCCGAGGTAGGCGCGGAAATCGATGGTCATCGTGTCCTCACTTCACCGGAGTGGCGCCGTTGAACCAGCCGTTGGACTGGCCACCCTTGAGAATGGTGACGAACGTTCCATCACTCTTCGTGACCACCACGTCTTCGCCCTTCCGGAGGAAATAGTAGTCGCCGCCCCCGCCGCCCTGCGGGTTCCAGGGGCCCTGGCGAACTTCGTTGGGCGTGCGGGAGATGTCGTCGACGTGCTGCCGGACCCACGCCCGGGACTCGGCATCGGCCGGGTTCAGCCCGTAGTCCTGGGCGTGTTTGCCCACTTTGGTGCCGAACTGCTTGCCGTCGACCTTCACCTCGGGGACGCTGTCCGGCCGGTTGACCTCCCGCGGCGCAAGCCCGTCGCCACCGGACGATCCGGTGTGGTCGGTGCGCATCGGTGACACACTGTCATCGCTCGCGGCGTGCATCAGGAGATCTCCGCCGGCGACCGCGGCGGTGGTGGCGCCCAGCCCGATGAGCGCGGTGGAGCCCACGTTGACCGCCACTCCCGCGGGTGCCAGCACGACGGTCGCGTCCAGCAGGCCGCCGAGGGCCTCCCCGCCCGCGCCCGCCGCCATCGTCAACCCACCCAGGGCCGCCAGGGCGACGTCCCCGGGATGGTGAATCATCGCGTTGCCGACCGACGCCACGGTGTTGACCACCGCGCCGGCGACGTTCTCCAGGGTGGCGCCCACGTCCGAGGCGATGTCCGTGACGCCGTCCCACAGCTTCGACCAGAACCCGGGCTTCTCCGGGGCCTTGTCCCGCGCGGCACCGACCGTCCGGTCGGCGGTGTCGCCCGCGCTCTTGAGCTGACCACGAGCCCTGGCCAGGATGCCGCGCGCGGCGGCTCGCTTGCCCTCGCCGACGGAGTCGTCGAACGGGAGGCGGTGGCCGGCCTTTTGCTCGTCCTGCTGGTGTTCGGCCTTGGCGCGGCCGGTCGCGGCCTCGCCGTCGTTCCACTGCCGGATCGCCTCGGCCGCCTGGCCCTGCGCCCAGGTCAGCGTCGAGGCGTACGCCTCCAGCGCGGTGGCGGCCTGGTGGAAGCAGTCGCCCGCCTCCAGCCATTTGCCGGGCTGGCCGTCGAACGCGGCGCGGAAGGCGTCGCCCGCCGGGCCCGTCCATCCCTCGGAGGTGTCGATTTTCCGGAGACCCTCACCGGCTTCGTGCAACGCGTCGCCGTACGCCCGCATGGCGTTGAGCGTGCTGGTCACCGCACCGGCGTCACCAGGAACCAGCTCCTCGGGGTCGGACGTCTCCCCCAGCTCCCCGGCCATCAGTGCACCCCCGGATCATCGCCGCCGGACCGTTGCAGGACGCCGTCGAGATGCCCTTTCGCCGTGCTGTCGACCTTCAGGTACGCGGTGACGCTCCGCGTGAGCCTGTCCGAAATCTCCTGCCCGTCCTTGGCCAGGTGTTCGACGCCGATTTCCCACCGTTCACAGAAATCGGCGACGGTGTCCGCGAGGTCGTCGTGCCCGAAAGCGCCCTTGTCCGCATCGATATCCTTGACCTTCTTGGCCGCCAGCTCGTCCAGGGTGTTGTTCACCCCCTCGGCTGCCTTCTCCAACGCACCGAGATCGACCGAAAACCCCTCTGCCACCGACACGCACCTCCCGGCTCGATCGCGACTCGGACGCACTCCGGGCGCGCACGGTTCCCGCGGCCCTCGAACGCGGCTACACCTGGAATCGCTCGATATCCCGCCCCTGCTACACCACCACCGCGCCGACCGTGGCGAAATGGGGTCAAGATTGCCGGGAAACGACCTGTGGTTCCCTTTCGAGGGCGCGGCCGTGGTGACGGCCGGGGCGGCGTTGTTCGCCGGTTCCGTCGGTCGCGGCGCCGGCGCCGGCGGAAAGCGGTCAGGTTGTAAACTGAATGTGACACCGGCGACATCGTGTGCACTTCGGGTGATGCACGGCCTCGCCGGGAGCTTCGGGAAGGGCAGCGCGATGACCACACCACAGGGCCACGACCCGGGCTCCACCCTTCCCGAACGCCTGAACTACGCGATTCGCGCCAGCGGCCTCACCGACCAGCAGATTCTCGATCGCATCGAGGCGGAGGGCGGCCATCTGAGCCGCAACGCGCTGTACCAGCTCAAGACGGGGAAGAGCCAGAACCCCACGCTGGAGACCATCGGCTCGCTGGCCAAGGTCCTCAACGTCGCCGTGGCCTTCCTCACCGACTTCGGGCCCAGGTCCGAGGCTGCGGCCGCGGTCGAGGACGCCGAGACGAGGGCGGCGTTGAAACTGCTCCGCGAGGACGCCGGCGTCAAGGAAGTTCTCTTCCGCATGGGGCAGATGGATCCCGACGCCCGGAGCGTCCTCGCCAGCATGAGCGAACAGCTCGTCGCGCTGAACCGGAAACACAAGGCACGCGAAAAGCCCGAACAGGAATAGCCGCACCATGTCCAATGACGACAGCCCGGTTTCCGGCGCCCCGGGCCGGCGACCGGAACTGCTCGGAGGCGCCGAGTACCGGCGGCTTCGCCGCCGCATCAACAAGCTGCTGAACGAGGTCGGCGTTCCCGATCCGTGGGACATCCGTGAGTTCATCCAGCGGCTGGCTGCCTACCGCGGCCGGCCGATCGAGCTGCTGGTCGCCGAGATTCCGCCCGGCGGGCCGGACGCGATCTGGGTGCCCACCGAGAACGTCGACGTCATCCTCTACGACTCCGCCCTCCGCGAGGGCGACCTGCACTGGGAGCAAGTCTTGGCGCACGAGGCCGCCCACATCCTGCTCTGCCACCGCGGCGACGAAGACGCCGTGCTCGCCCGCGGCCCGCTCGACGAGCAGCTGCGCGAGGTGATCATCCGGTACGCCGGTGAAGGCGCAGCCGGGGACCGCGTGCTGCACCGGGAAACGTACTCGTCCCACCAGGAAACCGAAGCCGAGGTCGGAGCATCCCTCATCTGGAAGGCCGCCGGCCGTCGCCTCGTCGAACCGGAGCGCCACCTCCACGGCGAGGACCTCGCCAGCATCGACGCCCTCGCCGAGATCATGGGACGCACCCGTGCGTGAAGCCATCCAGACCGCGCTCCAGTACGTCATGGTCCTCGCCGGGGTCGCGGTCACGAGCTACCGGCTCGTCGACCTGATCCGCTCGCCGCGCCGGCCCGCGATGTGGGCGATGTGGTCCGGCCTGCTCCTGCTCACCGCGGCCGTCGCGGCCGGGATCTTCCTCACGTTCTCCGCGTCGCGGTTCCTCATCCAGCACCTGTGCACGCTCGGCTCCCTCATCGCCTTCGAGTGGTTCTACCTGCTGTCGATCTACGGGCAGCGGAAACGCCCCACGGAGATCGCCTGGTACCAGGCCGCCATGCTGCTGTTCTCCGCCGGGATGGTCGCCGCCTGGGCGACCAGCCTCGCGGTCGAATCGCCCGACTACCGGGACCTGGACTACCACGCGTACCCGCTCGCCCTGGTGATGGTGCTTTGCTACACGGCGGCGGTCGGCGCATCGTCGCTGACCCTCAGCCGCCTGTCGTGGAAGTGGTCCCGGATCGCCGACCGCACGTGGGTGCGCCGCGGCCTGGTCGCCATGACCGTCGGCACCAGCCTCGGCCTGTTCTACACCGTGCACCACCTGGTGTTCACGTTGCTGTTCACGTTCGGCATCACCCCGCCTTACCCGCAGGGCCTCGAGGTGCCGGTGATCGCTGTCGGAATCCTGTTCTGGCTCGTCGGCCTTTCGATGCCGGCTTTGGGACCGCGGGCGACATCCATCCGGCTGTTCTTCACGTACCGGCGGTCCTACCGGGAGCTGGAGCCGTTGTGGGAGGCGTTCACGACCGCGCTGCCCTCGATCACGCTGAACACGCGCCCGCCGGCCTGGGATTCGGAGTTCGCGCTGTACCGGCGAGCCATCGAGATCATGGACGGCCGAAGCCGCCTGCGCGGATACCTCGACGAGGACGTTGCCCGCGCCGCCGAGCAGGCCGCGAAAGCCCGCGGGCTCGCCGGGGCCGAGCTCTTGGCCGCGGTCGAAGCCGCGCTGTGGCGGGACGCCCTGGCCGCCCACGCAGCTCAGTCCCGCGAGCCGAGCACGAAGATCGTGCAGGAGCCGGCCACCGGCAACAACCTCGCGGCGATCGTGGAGTTCCTGCGCCTCGTGGCGCAGGAGTGGCAGCGCCCATCGCTCACCGCAGCCCGCGGTTGATCCGGCGCCGCCCGGCGGCACACCCGGACGGCGCAACTTGATATTACGCGGATCATGCCGGGTACTTTTTAGTTGACACTCGTCCTCGTGGCCGGATAACTTGGGGTTCCTCGCCGGATGGATCACCACCTCGGGCGGGACAGAGGGGGGAAATCCTGCTGGCGACACGATTTCTGTGTCGCCAGCAGGCACCACCCCCACCCAGATCCGTTCGCCGCATCGGACACGTGGCCCGCACCCCCGAACCCGGGCCACGGTGGCGAACGACAAGCGCCCCGGCATCTCCCCCCAGAGTGCTGGGGCGCTTCTTCGCGCACGGCTTCAGCTGTCCAGGGCTGCTTCGTACGCCTTCGCCGGCGCAGGAATCGCGGCGACCCACCGGGCTGGGATGCGACGTGAGAAGGTGCCGTGGTGAACATGCTCGGCGAGCTCCTGACCCCGCAGAACCGTCTCGACCCCTATCCCTGGTACGCGCAGTGGCGGGAGAAGGCGCCGGCGGTCCGGGCCGGTGGCCCGCTCGTCGCCGTGCTGGGCCACGCGGAGGCGGAACAGGTGCTGCGCGGTACGCAGTTCGGACACCCCGAGCCGGAGGTCGTCGACGGCGGCGACCCGGACCTCCCCGTCGACGCGCAGGGCCGCGTGGTGCGCGCGTTCGCGTTCCTCAACCCGCCGGACCACACCCGGCTGCGCCGCCTGGTGGCGAAGGCGTTCACCCCGCGGGTGATCGAAACCTTGCAACCGCGGATCGAAGCACTGGCCACCGAGGCGATCGACCGGATCCTCGACGGCGGCGAGGTGGACTTCATGGAGACGCTGGCCGCGCCGCTGCCGGTCACGGTGATCGCGGAACTGCTGGGCGTTCCGGCCGGGGACCGGGAACGGTTCGGCGCCTGGTCGGCCGCGATGGCGCGGGCGTCGGACCCGGGATTCCTGCTGCCGCCGGGCGTCGCCGAGCAGGCAGCGACAGCGCGGCGGGAGTTCATCGCCTACTTCCGCGACCTGGCTGCCGAGCGCCGCCGTGCCCCGGGAGAAGACCTGCTGTCCGCGCTCGTTGCGGTCACGGACCAGGGCCAGGTGCTCAGCGAAGGCGAACTGCTGGTCACGCTCACCCTGCTGCTGGTGGCCGGCCACGAGACCACCACGAACCTCCTCGGCAACGGTGTCCTCGCCCTGCTGCGCAACCCCGGGCAGTACGCCGCGCTGACCGGCGACGGCGCACTCGCGGAAGCCGCGGTCGAAGAAATCCTGCGCTACGACTCGCCGGTCCAGCTCACGATGCGCACCGCGACGGCCGGCACCACCCTCGGCGACGTCCGGCTGGCCGCCGGCGACCAGGCCCTGGTGTTCATCGGCGCCGCGAACCGGGACCCGCGCGTGCACCAGGCGCCCGACACCTTCGACATCACGCGGCCGCCGGAGCGGCATCTGGCGTTCGGGCACGGGATCCACTTCTGCCTCGGCGCGCCGCTGGCCCGGCTGGAAGGCCGGACGGTGCTGCGGGAGCTCGCCCGCCGCGCCCCGGGCCTCCAGCTGGCCGGGGATCCGGAGTGGGCGGCCACAGTGACGTTGCGCGGGCTCAGCTCGCTGCCGGTCACCGCGGCCTGATACCGGAACGCCGGCTCGCCGCGTTCGCGAAACTGCCTTCCAGGATTACCGGAGGGGTGGTGCGGCCGGCTTTCACCGCAGCGGGCGGAAGAACTCGGTGACATCCCGGGCGAGCAGCTCGGGTTCCTCGTGGGCGGCGAAGTGACCGCCGCGCGGCATGGTCGTGTACCTGGTCACGTTGTACGTGCGCTCCGCCCAGCTGCGCGGCGGCTGGGTGAGGTCGGCCGGGAACAGCGCGACGGCGGTCGGCACGTCGACCCGCTCGACCCTGCGGGTCAGCTGCTCGCCGTACTCGTAGTACGGGCGGAACGAGGTCGAAATGGTGTTGGTGAACCAGTAGAGCGACGCCTGCGTCAGCAGGAAGTCGTCGCTGAACCGCGACGACAGATCGCCCCCGCAGTCGCTCCACGCGCGGTACTTCTCGACCATCCAGGCGAGCAGCCCGGCCGGCGAGTCGGCCAGCCCGTAGGCCAGGGTGACCGGACGGGTGCTCTGCTGGTGCTGGTAGGCCCCTTCCTTCGCCGACCAGGTCGCCACCGAGCCGAGGTGGGCCCGCTCCGGCGGGGTGAGGCTCTCCTCGTCGTAGCCGGCCGGAGCGGCGACGGCCATCAGGTGGATGCCCACCAAGGCGTCCGGATGGGCTTCGGCCAGCCGGGACGTGATGCCCGCCCCCAGGTCCCCGCCGTGCGCCGCGTACCGGGCGAAGCCGAGCTCTTCGTGCATCAGCAGGTGCCACAAGTCGTGCGTCTGCAGCGGATCGGTGAGCGAAGGACGTTGCGGGGAGAAGGCGAAGCCGGGCAACGACGGGACGATGACGGTGAACGCGTCCGCCGCGGAACCACCGTGCTCCGACGGCGTGGCCAGCCGCCGGGCGAACCCTGTCAGCTCCAGGAACGAGCTGGGCCACCCGTTGGTCAGGACGATCGGCAGGGCGTCCGGGGTCTCGCCGTCGAACCGCAGGTAGTGCACCGGCGTCCCGCCGATGTCCGCGAAGTGGTGCGGCAGGGCATTGATGGCGGCTTCGTGCGCCCGCCAGTCGTAGCCGGACGCCCAGTAGGCGGCCAGCCGCCGCAGCTCGCCGGGCTCGGTTCCCGCCGACCAGCCGGTCACCGGCCACGGAGCCGGCCACCGCGTGCCGGCCAGGCGGGTTCGCAGCTCGCCGAGCTCGGCATCGGTGATCGTGAGCACGGGTCCGTCGGACACCATCGTTTCTCCTTGCGTTTCAGGACAAGCGCGCGCTTTGCCGGCTCCGGTAGGCCGCGACGCTGGCCCGGTGCGCGCAGGCCCGGGTGCAGTACTGCTTCGAGCCGTTGCGCGAGAGATCCACGAACGTGCCCCGGCAGGCCGGCCCGGCACACACGCCGAGGCGCGCCGGACCGTGCGTGGCGATCACGGAAGCCAGTGCGCTGAGCGTGGTCGCGGCGAGGTGCGCCGCGCAGCGGCCGGAGCCGGCGACGACTTCGGTCCACCAGCGGTCGCGGTCGTGGCGGAGCACCGGGGTGGCGCCGCTGCGGCGCAGGCCGTCGTTGATCAGGGCGGCGGCTCCGGCCGCGTCGATGCTCGCCCGTTCGAGCACCGCACGCACCGTCTCGCGCAGCTCGCGGACCTCGGCCAGGTCGGTGCGGGTGAGACGCCGAGGACCGGCCGGCTCCGGGGAATGCCCGTCGAGGAAGTCCTGGAGCTGTTCCACGGTCTCGAGCAGGTCCTCTCCCTTGACCGGCCTCACCGTGTTGGCCAGGTCGACGGCCGTCCGGACCGCCGACGAGATGTTACACGCGTCCAGCATTTGACGTGTCTCCTCGCCGCCTTGTAGCGTGACACTCATAGTAGCTGTCACGTGTCACCAGCAGGGAGATTCGCCGTGCCTGCCGTGCCGTTCGAGGTCAGCGTCACCGAAGCCGAGATCGCGGATCTGCGTGACCGGCTGCGGCGGACGCGGTGGCCCGAGCCGGAGCCGGTGGACGACTGGTCGCAGGGCGTGCCGCTGGCCTACGCGCAGGAGCTCTGCCGCAGCTGGGCCGAGGACTACGACTTCGGGTTCGCTCGGCGGCTGAACGCCTTCCCGCAGTACCGCGACACCGTCGACGGGCTGGGCATCCACTTCCTGCACGTCCGCTCGCCGGAACCGGACGCGTTCCCGCTGGTCCTCACGCACGGGTGGCCGGGTTCGGTGCTCGAATTCCTCGACGTCCTCGGCCCGCTGACCGACCCGCGCGCGCACGGCGGGGACCCGGCGGACGCGTTCCACGTGGTCGCGCCGTCGTTGCCCGGGTACGGCTGGAGCGACAAGCCGTCGACGACCGGGTGGGGCGTCACCCGCATCGCGCGCGCCTGGGACGCGTTGATGGTGTCGCTGGGCTACCAGCGGTACGGCGCGCAGGGCGGTGACTGGGGTTCGGCGGTGTCCGGCGCCCTGGGCGAGGTGACGCCCGGACGGGTCGCCGGCGTGCACCTGAACCTGGGGTCCGTCGCGGCCGGCACGTTCGCCGACCCGACCCCCGCGGAGCTGGCGAACCTCGAGGCCGAGAAGGAGTTCCAGCGCACCGGCCGGGGGTACTCGGCGATCCAGTCGACCCGGCCGCAGACGCTCGGCTACGGCCTCACCGACTCCCCGGCGGGCCAGGCCGCCTGGATCGCCGAAAAGTTCCGGACCTGGACCGACAACGACGGCCACGCCGAGGACGCGGTGCCGCGGCAGAAGATCCTCGACGAGATTTCGGTCTACTGGTTCACCGCGTCGGCCACGTCGTCGGCGCGCCTGTACTGGGAGAGCTTCGCCCGCTTCCGGGACAAGGTCACCGCGCCGTCCGGGCTGTCGGTCTACCCGCGCGACATCACCCGCCCGTCGCGGCGGGAGGCCGAGCTGCGGTTCACCGACCTGCGCTGGTTCGAGGAACTGCCGCGAGGCGGCCACTTCGCCGCGCTGGAGCAGCCGGAGTCGCTGGTCGAGCAGGTGCGCGGGTTCTTCCGCCTCGTCCGCTGACCGGTAGGTTGTCCGGCGAGCGAGGGGAGCTGACCAGTGGCGAGTCTGCACGTCGGGTGCGCGATGTGGACCCACAAGGCGTGGCCCGGCCGCTTCCTGCCGCCGTCGCTGCCCGCCAAGGAACGGCTGCGGGCCTACGCCGGCTGGTGCAACGCCGTCGAGGGCAACACCACCTTCTACGCCACGCCCACCCGGGACACCGTGGCGAGCTGGGCGCAGCAGATCGATGACGACTTCCGGTTCGTGGTCAAGGTGCCCAAGGTCGTCACGCACGAGCGGCGGTTCGCCGGGGTCGAGCGCGAGATGCGGGCGTTCCTCGACGCCCTCGAACCCCTCGGGGAGCGGGCCGTGCTGTGGACCCAGCTGCCCGGCTCCTTCGGGCCTTCGGACGTCGACGCGCTCGGCCGGTTCCTGCGGCGGCTGCCCGCGGGGCTGCGGCGAGCCGTGGAGGTGCGGCATCCCGGGTTCTTCACCGATGCCGGCTCGGCGTTGCTGGAGGGCATCCTCGGCGCCGCCGACGCCGAGTGGGTGCCGTTCGACACCACCGTCTTCTTCGGGCGGCCGCCGTCCAGTGCGATCGAGGAGGAAACCTGGGGCAAGAAACCGCGGCTGCCACGGCGGATGCGGGCGCTGACCGACCGGCCCGTCGTGCGCTACCTGGGCCGGGACTCCGTCGAGGAAACCGTTGCGGGGTGGGAACCGTGGACCACCGTTGTCGCCGGCTGGCTGCGGGAGGGCCGGTCGCCGACGGTTTTCGTGCACACCCCCGACAACGACGAGGCCCCGGCGCTGGCCCGCCGGTTCCACGACGACGTGCGCGCGCTCGTCCCCGGCCTCGACGCCCTGCCCGAGCCGGAGCCCGTCGAGCCCGCGACCCTGTTCTGAGCGATCCCGGCGGGCACCCGGCGCTGACCGTGACCGCGTTCGTCTTCGGCCAGTCTGCCGAAGGGGTCCGGTCCGGCGAACGAACTGCTGTACACCGTGCCGGTCCGACGCCGCGGGTCCCGCCGCCACGACCGGCGGCGGGACCCGGGCGGGCCGTCACGGCAGGCCGGTCTCCGCCGTCCAGCCGTAGCGGCCGACCTCCTTCTTCGCCAGCACCGTGCCGGTGTTGTCCAGGATCAGCTGGACGTCACCGTTGGTGGCGATCTTCCTGACCACCGGGTCGGTCTCCGCGGTCCAGCCCTCGCGGCCGATCCCGGTGCGGGCCGACACCGTGCCCGTGTTGTCCAGGACCAGCTGGAGCCCGTCGGCGCCGGCCGCGATGTCGGTGTTGCCCGGACCGGACTCGACCGTCCAGCCGTAGCGGCCGATCTCCTTCTTCGCCGACACCACACGGGTGTTGTCGAGGATCAGCTGCGTCCCGTCGGCGCCGACGGCGATCTTGCTGACCACCGCGTCCGTCTCGACCGTCCAGTCGTCCCGGCCGATCGTGTTCCGCGCCGACACCGTTCCGTACGCGTCGCGGACCAGCTGGACGCCGCCGTTCGTGGCGATGCGGGTCATCCCCGGTCCCGTCTCGGCGGTCCAGCCGTAGAGCCCGATGCCCTGCTTCGCCAGGACCGTCCCGGTAACGTCGAGGATCATCTGGGTGCCGTCGGAACCGACCGCGATGTCCGTGATCCCGGGGGCGGATTCGACCGTCCAGCCGTACAACCCGATAGTGCTCTTCGCCAGCACGGTCCCGGTGTTGTCCAGGATCAGCTGCACACCACCGTTCGTCGCGATCTTCCTGACCACCGCGTCGGTCTCGACGGTCCAGCCTCCCGGTCCGATCCCCGTCTTGGCCGACACCACGCCGGCGCCGTCGAGGATCATCTGGGTGCCGTCGGAACCGACCGCGATCTGCGACGGCAGCGAGGCAGCGGCGGCCACGGCCTGGCCGGCCAGCGGCGTGAGTGCGGCCGCGGCCAGGACGGCGGCGACGCCTTTCCTGGTGCGTGTCATGGTTTCCTCCCTCGGCGGGTCAGGCGATGGGGTCGGATTCGAGCGTCCAGCCGTACAGGCCGATGCTGTCCTTGGCCAGGACTCTCCCGGTGTTGTCCAGGATCAGCTGCACACCACCGTTGGTCGCGATCTGCTTCACCACCGCGTCGGTCTCGACGGTCCAGCCGTACAGTCCGATCGCGTTCTTCGCCAGCACCGTGCCGGTGCGGTCCAGGATCAGCTGCGTCCCGTCGGAACCGGCCGCGATGTCGCTGACGACGGCGTCGGTCTCGGCGGTCCAGCCGTAGAGCCCGATGTCCTTCTTCGCCAGCACGACGCCGGTGTTGTCGAGGATCAGCTGCGTCCCGTCGGAACCGACGGCGATCTTGCCGACCACGGCGTCGGTCTCGGCGGTCCAGCCGTACAGGCCGATGCTGTTCTTCGCCAGCACAGTCCCGGTGTTGTCCAGGATCAGCTGCACACCACCGTTGGTCGCGATCTGCTTCACCACCGCGTCGGTCTCGACGGTCCAGCCGTAGAGCCCGATGCCCTTCTTCGCGAGCACGACGCCGGTGTTGTCCAGGATCATCTGCGTGCCATCGGATCCCACGGCGATGTCCTTGACGACGGCGTCCGTTTCCACCGTCCACTCGTACAGGCCGATGGTGTCCTTGGCCAGCACCGTGCCGTCCTTCGTCAGGATCAGCTGCACCCCACCGTTGGTCGCCACCTTCTTGACCACCGCGTCGGTCTCCAGGGTCCAGCCGTAGAGCCCGAGCCCCTTCTTGGCCAGGGCCGTCCCGTTGTCCTTGCTGCTCAGGATCAGCTGCGTGCCGTCGGAACCCACGGAGATCCCGGCGGCGAGCGGCGGCGGCGCGGGCGTGTTGAACCGGTACAGGTCGTAGGTCCCCATCAGGCCGATGACCTTGCCGGCGTAGTTCGGATCGGTCGCGTACCCGGCTTTCGCCACTTCTCGGATGAACTGGTCCGGGTTGTCCGGGTAGTCGAACGCCGGGTCGTAGCGGTGGTTCGAACGGAGGAAGAGGCCGTGGTCGCGGAACGAGTCCGTCATCGAGGCGTAGACGCGGAACGACGCGATCACCGTGTGGCAGCCCGGGTCGCACTCCTGCGTGGGCAGGTCCTGGCAGCCGATCGCGATCGGGCCCCGGCCGCCGCTGCCGCACTTGATGCCGAAGTAGTTGTTCCCCGGCGCGCTCCGGCCCCAGTTGGACTCGAGGATCGCCTGCGCGACGGTGACCGACGCCGGCACCCCGAACTCGGCCTGGCCCGGTTGCGCGGCCGGGCCCGCGACGGCGATGAAATCGGTGTTGCCGGCCAGGGTATCCGGCTGGACGGCGCCGTCGCGCACGGCGTCGGCGATGACGACCCGGTCGTCGGGCGGGCCGGCCGGGACGGCGAGCGCCTGGCCGGTGGCCGTGAGGGAAAGCGCGATCGCGGTGAGCAGGAGCAGCGCGCCGCGGTACCAGGTTTTCTCGGTCATTTCGGGTTCCCGCGCTTTCAGACGATCGAGTCGGATTCGAGGGTCCAGCCGTAGAGGCCGATCCCGTTCTTGGCGAGCACGGTGCCGTTGCGGTCGAGGATCAGCTGGACGCCGCCGTTGGTGGCGATCCGGTCGACGACGGCGTCGGTCTCGACGGTCCAGCCGTACAGCCCGATGGTGTCCTTCGCCAGCACCGTGCCGGTGCGGTCCAGGATCATCTGGGTCCCGTCGGAACCGGCCGCGATGTCGCTGACGACGGCGTCGGTCTCGACGGTCCAGCCGTAGAGCCCGATGGTGTCCTTTGCGGACACCGTGCCGGTGTTGTCCAGGATCAGCTGCGTCCCGTCGGAACCGACGGCGATCTTGCCGACCACGGCGTCGGTCTCGGCGGTCCAGCCGTACAGGCCGATGCTGTTCTTCGCCAGCACAGTCCCGGTGTTGTCCAGGATCTGCTGGACACCGCCGTTGGTCGCGATCTGCTTCACCACCGCGTCGGTCTCGACGGTCCAGCCGTAGAGGCCGATGCCCTTCTTGGCGAGCACGGTGCCGGTGTTGTCCAGGATCATCTGCGTGCCATCGGATCCGACCGCGATGTCCTTGACGACGGCGTCCGTTTCGACGGTCCACTCGTACAGGCCGATGGTGTCCTTGGCCAGCACCGTGCCGTCCTTCGTCAGGATCAGCTGCACCCCGCCGTTGGTCGCCACCTTCTTCACGACGGGGTCGGTTTCGACCGTCCAGCCGTATAGACCGATGCCCTTCTTCGCCAGCGCGGTGCCGTTGCCCTTGCGGTTGAGGATCAGCTGCGTGCCGTCGGAACCCACGGAGATCCCGGCGTCCGGCGGCGGGGGCGCGTCCTCGACGATGTTCCGGTACCGCTTGGCGGTGAACGTCGCGGCGTAGCTCGCGCTCCAGACGCGCTGCTCGGCGAAGTGCCCGTAGTCGTATTCCTCCCAGACGACCGGGCGCGTCCTGGCTTCGTCGTTCCAGCCGACGAACAGGGCGATGTGGCCGGTGCGCCACAACGCGTCGCCGAACCGGAGGTCCGACCGGTCGATGTCGGTCATCAGCGGCAGCAGGGACTGGGTGTTCTCGGACCGCTCCAGGCTCCAGGCCATGGAGACGAACCCGGAGCAGTCCTGCCGGTAGCTGCCGTACTGGTTGCTGTGGTAGGCCGACTGGCTGTACGGCACGTGGTCGTCGAGCCAGCTCTGCCCACGTTCGCGGACTTCGGAACGGGAGATCGGTCTGTTCGCCATCGCAGTGAACGCCGGCTTCAGGTCGGTCGGCTCGGGCCTGGCCGCCGGTCCGGCGGTGACCTCCGGGCCGGCCGGGGAGACGACGGGCGACGCCGCGGCGGTGGCGGCCGGGAGCCCCAGCGCGGTGATCGCCGCCAGCGCGACGACCGAGGCCAGCCTGCGGGATTTCCAGCCCCGCTTGGATTCTTGGTGCACGATCGGGTCCTCCGAATTCGCTTGCCGGGTGGGACACCGGACACCGTCTCCCGCGGCGCTTCAAGCGAACTGGACGAACCCTTCACGGGAAGTACCGGAATATTCGGAGGTTTCCCGGAGGCAGGCGGCTCAGAGTCGGGGCATGACAGGGCCCGGCACCGGTTCGGCCGCCTCGCGGCACCCGTACTGCTCGAAGACCGCCAGTGCGGTGGCCCGCAGTTCGCCGGCCCGCCGGTCGTCGCCGAGGAGGGCGGCGGCGACCGCCAGGTCGCGGCCGGTCCGCGCCTGCCACACCGGCAGGTCGAGCGCCTGCCACCACTCGAGCGACCGGGTGAGGTACCGCGTCGCCGTGCCGAGGTCGCCGCCGGCGAGTTCGAGCTCGCCGAGCGTCCGCAGCAGCAAACCCTGGCCGAACCCGTCGTCCAGCTCGTTGCAGGTCGCCAGGCCGTCGTCGAGCACCCGCCGGACCTCGTGGCCCCGGCCCTGCCGGATGCGTACCTTGGCCAGCGCCTGCTCGGCGTACACGGTCATCAGCCGGGCGTCGGCGAGCCGGAGCTCGGTGACGGCCCGGGCGCAGCAGTCCGCGGCCTCGTCCAGCCGGCCGGCCGCGCGGTGCACGATGCCCAGCGACCGCTGCGCCAGCGCCGCCGCGCGCCGGTTGCCGGCCGACCGCCAGGCCGCCATCGCCGCGCCGGTCAGCTCCGCCGCCTCGGCCAGCCGGCCCTGTTCGCACCGGAGCATGCCCAGGTTGTGGTCGGCCGACGCCAGCTCGTCGGCCGTGCCGGTCGACCGGAGCACCGGCATCGCCTGCGTCAGCGCCGCCTCGGCGTCGGCGTACCGGCCGCGTTCGCGGTGGACGAAACTGAGTTCCAGCCGGGTTTTCGCCGCCGCGCCGACGTCCCCCAGCTCCTGGTACGCCGTGAGCGCCTGGCCGAGGTGGGCCACGGCCTCGTCGAAGCGGTCCTGTTCGGCGTAGAGCCGCCCGATGCCCACGAGGAGCCGCGATTCGTTGACGCGGTCGCCGGCCCGCCGCACCGCCGCGAGCGCCGCGGTGTGGCTGCGCCGCCACGGGCCGAACCGGTTGTGGACGGCGTAGGACGAGGTGGCCAGCTCGACGGCCAACGCGGCGGCGATCGCCGTCAGGTCGAGCTCACCGGCCAGTTCCACGAGGTTCACGAGCAACGTGTGCTCGTGCTCGACACCCCCGCCGGGCTCGGCCGGCAGCTCGTCCCCGGTCGCCGCGGCGCCCCGGCGGAGCAGCTCCAGCACGGCCCGGCAGACCCGTTCGAGTGCCGCGCGGGTCCCCGCTCGGTCGGGGTCCGCCTCGCCGAGTTCCCGCGCGAACGCCCGAGTCAGGTCGTGGAACCGGTAGCGGGCCGGGCCCGTCTCCGCCGCGTCCAGCAGCTGCGCGTCGACGAGCCGTTCGACGACGGCGTCGGCGACCGGCAGCGGCACGTCCAGCAGCGGAGCCGCCAGCCAGCTCGTGAACTCCGGGACCCCGAGCAGCGCGAGCCGGCGCAACGCGGTCCGCTCGGGACCGGCCAGCGCGTCGTAGCTCACCGCGAGGCTGCGCCGGACCTCGAGGTCGCCGATGACCAGCTCGTCGAGCAGGTGGTCCGGCCGGCTCAGCCGCCGCACCAGCCGCCCGGGTGTCCAATGTGGACGCGCAGCCAGCCGGGCGCCCGCGATGCGCACGGCCAGCGGCAGGTGGCCGCACAGCCGCACGATCTCCCGCGCGGCTTCCGGGTCGTCCCCCAGCCGCGGGTCCGGGACGAGCGAGGCCAGCAGGGCCAGTGCTTCCGGCTCGGGCAGCTCCCGCAGGTCCAGCAGCCGGGCGCCGGCCAGCGTGGCCAGCCGGGCCCGGCTGGTCACCACCACCGCGCAGCCGGCCCCGGCCGGCACGAGCGGCCGGACCTGCCGCTCGTCGAAGGCGTTGTCGAGGACCACCAGCACCCGCCGTTCGGCCAGCAACGACCGGTAGAGATCGGCGCGTTCCCCGGCCGCCGCGGGGATCGACGCGCCGGCGACGCCGAGGGTGCGCAGGAACCGGACGATCACCTCGGCCGGGTCGACCGGTCGCCGGTCCGGGCCGCCGAGGTCGGCGTAGAGCTGGCCGTCCGGGTAGTCCCGGCGGACCCGGTGCGCCGCGTGCACGGCGAGCGCGGTCTTGCCGGAACCGGGTTTTCCCGAGATGGCGCAGATCCGGGTGGCGGCCGGGCCGGCCGGCCGCAGCGTGTCGACCAGCCGGCGGAGTTCGTCCTGCCGCCCGGTGAAACCGGCGATCGCCGGCGGGAGCTGGCGCGGCACGGCGACCACCGCCGGTGTGCGCGCACCGGGTGAGCCCGCCGCCGCGGCGGCGGGCTCACCCAGCACGGTCCGGAACGCGGCCTGGAGTTCCGGCCCGGGCGCCACGCCCAGTTCGTCGTCGAGCAGGCGCCGGGCCTGGTGGAACGTCTCCAGCGCGTCGGCCTGCCGTCCCGCGTCGTGCAGGGCCAGCACGAGCAGGGCCCGCAATGGCTCGCGCAGGGGGTGCTCCCCGACCAGCGCGGTCAGCTCGCCGACCAGCGTCCGGCCGCGGCCCGCCCGGAGGTCGGCAGTCAGGCGGCCCTCCAGCGCGTCGAACCGGGCCTCCGCGAGCTTGACGCGCGCCCGCTCCGCCCATTCGCCCCGGACACCGCCCAGCGGCTCGCCGGTCCACCACGCCAGCGCGCCGGCGAAGGCGGCCGACGCCTGGTCCGGATCGCCGCCGGCCAGCGCCTGCCGTCCGGCCAGCACGGCCCGTTCGAACCGGGTGAGGTCGATCGACTGCGGGTCGGCCCGCAGCAGGTAGCCGGGGGCCTGGCGGACCAGGAGTCCCCCGTTCGCCGACCCGCTCCCGGCGAGCGTCCGCCGGAGCGTCGACACGTACGTGTGCAGCATGGCCCGGGCGCTGGCCGGTGCGTCCTCCCCCCACAACGCCGCGACCAGCGCCTCGCCGGCCATCACCCGGCCGGCGTTGAGCACCAGCATCGCGAGCAGGGTCCGGGGTTTCGGGCCGCCCAGCGGGAGCGGTACCCCGTCCACCACCACGGCGAGCGGTCCGAGCAACCGGAAATCCACGTGTCCTCCCCCAAGAACCCGGCACCGCCCGGTGGGGTGGCCCCCGCCACCCGCGTCCCCCCGGCTCAGCCGTGCGTAGTTTATGGATTCCGATTTCCATAAACTGAAGTTTATGGAAGCCATCGTGGCCGACCGTTACCCTGCTTGTCAACGACCGCTGATGGCTGCCGTCCCGTCGTCAACCGGCTTCGACAGGTAATGGGGGTGAGGGCCATGGCCACCGCGCCGGACCCACCGGCGTCGCTCGCGGCGCGCCTCGACCGGCTGTTCCAGGTCGTGCGGCCGGCGGGCCGGGGCGAGTACAGCTACGAGGAAGTGGCCTCGGCCATCCGCGCGCAGGGGGTGTCCATCTCCCACACCTACGTCTGGCAGCTGCGCAAGGGCCTGCGGGACAACCCGACGATCAAGCACCTGGAAGGGCTGGCGAAGTTCTTCGGGGTGCGGCCCTCGTACTTCCTCGACGAGGACACCACCGAGATCGACGCCCAGCTGGAACTGCTCGCCACCCTGCGGGACCGTTCGGTGCGGGCACTGGCCCTGCGCGCCAACGGCCTGTCCGCGGCCGGGCTGCAGGCCGTCGCGGGCATGATCGAACACGCGCGGACGGTCGAGGGGCTGCCGCCCGCCGACGAAGAACGGTACCCGCTGGGTGACTAGGGAGCCGCCCGCGCGGAGCAACCGGAGCCTGTGGCGGGCGTGCCGGGTGCGGCTGCAGGACTTCCCCGTGCCCCGGCCGTTTTCCCTGCCGGCCCTGCTCGAACAGGTGTCCCGGAGCCGGGGGCGCGACCTGCACCTGCACGAGCTGCCGTTCCCGCCGGGGCCGGACGTGCCGTGCGGGATGTGGATCGCCACCGCGCAGGCCGACCACGTGTACCACGCCACCGGCGTCAGCGCCCTGCACCGGCAGAACATCGTCCTGCACGAACTCGGGCACATGGTGTGCGACCACCGGGTGGCCGAGCCGGACGCCGTCGCCGCGCTGCTGCCCGGCCTCGACCCGGCGATGGTGCAGCGCGTCCTGATGCGGACCCGGTACTCGACGCTCCAGGAGCGGGAGGCGGAGATGATCGCGGCGCTGATCCTGGAGAAGGCCGGCTGGCCGTCGCCGCGGCCGGCGGCCCCGGGCGGCCCGCTCGACGAGGTGTTCGGCTTCCCGGAGGGGCACTGACGTGTCACCCGAGCTGCCCGTGTTCACCGTGCCGGTGGTGTCGGCGGCCGCGCTGGCGGTGCTGTGGCTGGTCGTCATGACGGGCCTGCCGCGGCTGCTGCGGTCGGTTCCGCAACGGGCCGTGACCGCCTTCTTCGCGTTCCTGCTGCTGTCCGCACCGACGTCGCTGCCCGGGGTGCGCCGCGCGGTCGACTCGGTCACCGGCGTCCCGGACCTGACCATCCTGCTGGGGCACTTGGGCACGCTCCTGGCGTTCATCGCCATCCTGGAGCTGGCGGCCGGCGTCGAGGCCGGGCGGCGGGTCCTGCTGCGGCGCGGGCAGCTGGCGTTCACCCTGGTGATGACCGGCCTGGTGACGCTCTTCGTGTTCATCCCCCGCCGGCTCGACCAGCCCGACTTCGGGTTGTGGCAGGTCCGCCACCCGCTGGTGGTGACCTATCAGGTGCTGTTCCAGACGTGCCTGGGCCTCGGCCTGTCCCTCGCCGTGGCGTTCCTGGTCCCGTACTGGCGGAAGGCGCGGCGAGGGCCGTTGCGGAAGGCGTTGCTCCTGCTGTGGCTGAGCGCGGCCGTCGGCCTGCTCTACGTGGCGAGCCGGATGTGGTACGTCGTGGGCCACGGGTTCGGTTTCCTCCACCAAGTCGCGCGGCCGGTCTACGGGACGGTCACCTTCCTGCTCCTCTGGACGGCGGTGGCGCTGGCCGGATCGGCCGCGCTGGTCCGCGTCGGGTACGCGGTGACCCGGCACGTCCGTCACCGGATCGCCTACCACCGGCTGGGCGGCCTGTGGCGGACGCTCACCGAGGCCGTTCCGGGCACCGTGCTCGATCCCCGGTCCGGCCCGTTCCCGGCCCGCGCGTTCCGGCGGCGGCTGTACCGCCGGATCATCGAAATCCGCGACGCCCAGATGGAATTGACCGGCTACGTCGCTCCCGAGGAGCACCAGGCAGCCGAAGCGGCGTTGCGCGGCCGCGAAGCGGCGGTTCTGGACGCCTGCGTGCTCCGGCTGGGGCTGCGGTCGAAGGACGAAGGCGGCGCGGGTCCGCACGAGTCCCGTGCCGGATCCCGGACCACCGACGGAACGGTCGACGACGAACTGGCCGATCTGCTGCGCTTGCGGCTGGCGATGGATGATCCGGAGGTCGTCCGGACGGTGGCCGGGATTCCGGCGCCGCGGCCGAGCTGACAGCGGCGCAATGGTGGGGGCCCGTTCCGGAATCGCTGCGGAATTCCGGTCGCTGGGGGACAAGGATCGCGCGCGCAGACACAAGCCGCAGGGCGCGGGGCGTCCCACACTTCGCGTTCAGTCCGGGGGTGGTGGTCCGGTGGAGCGAGGAGCAGCCATGAGCCGAACCAGTCCCGCGCCGGACCGCACCGCCCTGGCCGAGAACGTTCTGGGGGTGCCCGGCATCGTCTTTCTCGTGCTGGCCGCGGTCGCTCCGCTGACCGGGATGGTCGTGATCGCGGCCATCGGGATCGCAGGACGTCGCCACCGCGCACCTGTCCACCGGGGACCTCGTGTTCTCCGTGTCGCAGGAGTACCTCGGCGGCGCGCTGACGAAGGTGATGATGCTGCTCGTGGTCAGCCTGTTCGCCGCGCTGCTGGCCCTGCACAACTCGGCCACGCGCTACCTCGTGACACTGGCGATCCTCGGCTTCCCGACCCTGGCCGGCTCGAGCAACGGCGTCGTCCCGCAGCTGCCGTGGCTGCGCACCCGCCAGCCGGCCGTGTACCACGCGCTGGACGCCGATCTGGAGGCCGCGACGGGGAAGGTGGACACCACACCCGTCAGGCGCCTAACGTCAACACGCGGACGCTCAACGTGACCAGAGGTGCCAGTGGACCGCTACCAGGAGTCCCTGCCGGCGTCGGTGCGGCGAGCGCGCTCCGCGGCACCGGAGGGCCGACCGGGCCTGCCGCCCATCGGCCGCATGCCCGGCGCCGAAGTGCTTCGCGCGCTGGTGCAGCGCGGGGCACCCAACAGCGCCGTGGCGAGCGTGCTCGTGCAGCGGATGAGCGAGTCGGACCTCGAGACGTTGAACGGCGATTTCGGCCCCGCACGGGTGCGGGAGGCGTTGGAGAGCCTCGACAAGAGCGCGGAGGACGCGCAGGCGGCGGAGGTGCGCGCGGCCTGCGAAGCCGATCCGTTCGGAAGTGCGAAGGATGCCGCTCGGCCGCCCGAGACCAAGTTCGAGTGGACCTCATCCGGCGACCCGGACTGGGGGAAGTACCTGCGTGACGAGGTGGCCGAGCCGGCCACCATGAACTGCTGGGAGTACCTGCTGTTCGTCGCCGTCAGGACCGGGCAGCTGTCGAAAGCGGAAGTGGTGCGGCTCTACACGGACGAAGACGGTTTCGTGCGCGCGAAAATGAACAACGCCGCCGAGATCTTCGCCGTCGGCCCCGCGGACCTGCTCGGCGGCAACACGTTGTCCATCGGCGACGCGATCGTGTTCGACATCGCCGAGCGGCACGTCGCCCTGTCGCTCGGCGGCTCACGCGTCGCCGACCTGGGCGGCCGCTACGAGGAGGTCACCGAGCCGCAGTTCGGCGAACTCGTCACCCACCAGAACACCAGGATGACGGTCGGGGGCCTGTTCGGGCACCTGTCGCTGCTCATGGACCGGATGGAAAAGCACCACAACTATCTCTACGATTTCCGGGAATACCTCACCGAAACCCTCGGCTTGAAGGAAGATCAGCGGCTACCGAGCCCGTTCGTGGACTATCTCGACGAATTCGCCCTGAAGCGGAGGTGGCCGGCGGACGTCGTGCAAGCCGTGCGGCCGGTCGTTCTCCGGGTCTCTTCCCCGCCGGTGTACCGGATCCCCAAGGCGGTCTGGATCGGGCGGGTCAAGAGCCACGTCCCGCCGGAGCGTGACTGACCGGCTGCCGCTGTCGGTAGTTTTGCGGAACCGGTTCCACCGCAAATGTGCGAAACTGTGCCGATGGGGAGAACGGGACCGCTCGGCTTTCTCGGCGCCGACGTGCTGGTGAAACTGATCGGGGCCCTGTGCCTGCGCCCGCGGTTCGGGGACCGGCCGCGGAAACTCGACGAACAGTGCCACTGGACCGATTACCAGGACGAACGGTCCGAACGGCGCGGACTGCCCATGGTGTGCCTCGTCCGGCCCGCCGAAAGCGGCGAGGTGCTCGCCGCCGTCGCGGAGCGGCTCCGGAACGCCAAACCGCAGGGCAGCATCCGGTACGCGCGGCCGGAACTCGCCGTGCACGAAGGGCAGGACAAGGCCGGCCCCGCGACCACCCGCTCCGTCACCGTCGTCCGGGACATCCTGCGGGAAGCGCGGAAGGCACTCGGGGACAGCGCGTCCGCGCACACCAGCCGGCTGCCGTTCCCGCTCTTCGACCTCGTCTACTGGCTCATGCTGCAGGACTACGACGGCCGGGACGACCCCGACGGGGTGCTGCGGCGGGCCATCCGGCGGATCAGCCTCGCCGAGCGGTTCAGCTCGTCGGCCGAGGACGCCGTCAAGCAGCTGCCGGAGAACCAGGGCATCTGGAAGGTCTTCTCCCTGCTCGTGCGCGGGCTGACGCTGCTGACCTTCCGGATCGCCGTCACCGGGCGGGTGCCCGTGCTGTCCGGGCGCTACCGGTGGTTCCTGCGGCAACCGCACCTCGCGCCGGAGATGTCGGGCAGCTTCGTCCGGTTCGCCCGGCGGCTCACCCGAGGGCAGTGGCAGGAGGAGGCCCCCGAGTACGTCTGCCGCCTGCTGCTCAACGCCTTCCTCGAAGACCTGCGGCGCGCCTACCGGCTGCGGCCGTGGCGGGTGTGGCGGCGGCGCCGGATGACCTACCCGGTCCTGCTGCTGGACGAGGTGAGCGTCGGCAACGGCGGGTACCGGCTGCTGGAGCTGGTCAACTCCGTCCGCAACCAGGTCGGGCGGTTCGACCCGCTGCTCGTGGTCAGCGCCAGCCCGGCGCCGCCGCCGGACGCGGTGCCCACCCCGCACCGCCCGCAGTTCCAGGCCGCGCAGGCGCGGGCCGCGTACGTGGCCTGGCAGAACCAGCTCGAACGCGACCGGCGGGAGCGGCGGCCGACCGCCTGGTACCTGCCGATCGGCGTCCGGCCGCCCTCGGACGCCGACGAGCCGAAGGTCCGGCAGATGCTGCAGACCCTCGGCAGCGACTACCGGTTCCGCCGTCAGGTCCGGCCGCCGTGGTGGGCCAGCCGGTGGACGCGGATCGGGGTGCCGGTCGTGGTCGTGGCGCTGGCCGCCGCGTTCGTCGCCTACCGCTCCCACGACACCTACGCCGAGCACTGCGGCTCGGACAACCCCTGGCTGACCTGGACCGGCAGCGAGTGCGTCGGCACCACGGACGGCACCCAGGACGTGTTCCAGCCGTCGGACGCGACGATCCGGCAGGTCGAAGCGGTCGTGCTGGACCAGAACCACCGGGCGGAGCAGCTGCACCAGGCCCATCCGGAACGGCCGTACATCACCCTCGTCGCGCTGGAGGCCCTGACTTCGTCGAACAACCTCGCGGAGGGCCTGACCAGCGAGCGGGAATCGCTGGAGGGATTTGCGGTCGCCCAGCTGCGGCAGCTGAACGCGCCGGGCTCGGCCGACCCGATCGTCCGGCTGCTCATCGCCAACGGCGGGCGCAACATGCGCGAAGGCGAGCGGGTGGCGAAGGAGCTGAAGCTGCAGGCCGAGCAGGACAAGAGCATCGTCGGGGTGGTCGGGCTGGACCTGAGCAGCACGCCGACGCAGAAGACCATCGCCGCGCTGACCAACGCGGGCCTGCCGATGGTCGCCTCGACGCTGTCCGCGGACCCGCTGGCCGACCTCAACCCGATGTACTTCCAGGTGACGCCGCAGAACCGGCGGGAGGCGGCGGTGGCGGCCGGGTTCGCCGAGCAGCTGCCGGGCCCGCGCGCGGTGCGCGTCTACTATTCCGACGACGGCGCCGACGTGTACAGCACCAACCTGCGCGACGACGTCCTGCAAGCCTTCCGGCAGAAGCACTTCCAGGCCGAGGCGCGGGCGTTCACCCCGGACGGCGGCCTCGCCGGGGCGGCTTCGCACGTGGGCTACGGGGAGACGCTGCTGGGCAACGCGGGCGCGGCGGGCCGGGACACCTGTTCCTTCGACGGTCTCGTGTTCTTCGCCGGCCGGGGCGTCCCCGACTTCGGGCAGTTCCTCAGCAGCGCGGCCCAGTGCGGCAGCCGGGCCACCTTCATCGGCGACGACGACGTCACGCGGTTCGTCGCCGACCAGGGCGAACGCCAGCGCAACCGCGCGCTGCCCTACTACTACCTGTCGTTCGCCACCTCACCGGTCACCGAGCCGAGCGGCGCGGCCCTCGACTTCTACACGACGCTGGACCAGACCCTGTTCCCGTTCGAGCAGACCCCGGAGGGCCGCTCGTACGACGGCCACGCGGCCCTGGCCTACGACGCCGCCCAGGTGATGATCGTCGCGGCGGCGTACCTGCGCGAGACGGCGGCCGAGATCCCGGTGACGCCCGGCGCGATCTGGCGCGAGATCACCGCCATCCACACCTCGCGCCCGGGCGCGAAGCAGGTCAACAAGTACCTCGAAGGCGTCACGGGCACCATCGACTACGGCGGCGACATCGGGCGGAACGTGCCGCAGAACAAGCCGGTGGCGGTGATGGGCGTGTCCGGCGGCGAAGTCGACAAGTCGGTACACGGTTTCTGCGGCGCGGCTGATGGTCCCACGTCGGACACCTGGTGCCCGCCCGATCCGTGAGGCACCCTCAGTCCAGGCCGGCGACGGCTTGAGCGGCTCGGCGCCGGTACCGCTCGTCCAGCCCCGGGTCCTCCGCCAGGGCGCGGAACGCGTCGCCCGCGGTGTCGTCGTCGAGCGCGGCCAGCTCGTCGGCGGCGTCCCAGCGCAGGTCCGCGGCCAGCTCCGGGTCGCCCACCATCCGCCACAGCACGGAATACGCCTCCGGGACGCCGCGGGCGGCTTCCTCGCCCAGCGCCGAACCCAGGCGGCGGAACCGCTGGGCCAGGAGCTTCCGGTAGGCCGCTTCGCCGTCGAGCACCACCGCGACGCTTCCCGCGTGCAGCCGCACCCCTTCCGGCAGGTGCCGGTTGCCGAGCACCAGGTCCAAACCCTCGGACAACCCCTCGTCTTCGCCCGCCGGCATCGCCTCGGCCGCGTCGACCACGCTGTGCGGGTACTCCCAGTCAGGGAACTCCCGGCTTCGCCCCAGGAACCTGACGGCCGCCGAAGCTGCGGCGCCCGAGCGGCCGCACTCCCGCATCGCCCGGATCCGTTCGAAGTCCGGCAGATCGGCGTCGACCACCATCGCCAGCAGCCGGGCGATCCCTTCCGGGTGCCCGAGATCCCGCAGGGTGATCGCCGCGCCCCAGTGGTCCTCTTCGGACAGCGACGCGTTGCCGGTGATCTCGGCCAGCGCGGCGACCGGTCCCCTTCCGGCCGGCAGTCCGGCCGCCGCCAGCCGGCGCACCAGCCACCAGCTGCTGCCCGGCGAATACCGCACGAGGTGCTCGAGGAGGACGTCGGTGTCCTTCGTTCTCGCCGACCAGATGTCGGCCAGGAAGACGGGCACCTGGGAGAAGCGGAAGACCTGCGAGACATCGCTTTCGCCGAATTCCGTGCCGTACTGGGCGGCGAGGGCTTCGAAGACCCGGTCCAGCGTGCGCCACCGGTCCACGCCCGGGTGACGGACGAGGCGGTCGGCGACGCGCCGGGCCGCCAGGTACTCCTCGAAGGTCGTGTGCGCGAACTCCACGTCCCCCGCGGCCGAGACGACCAGGCCGGTCCGGCACAGAACGTCGTGCAGTTCACGGGCGCGCACGCCGGGGTCGGCCGCGGCCGGTTCGAGCGGCGTGCCGCGGGCGAACCCGGTGGCCGCGGCGAGTACCGGCAGGTCCGGGCTCCGGAACAGCCGCTCGCTCGCGACCTTTTCCAGCAGCTGGACGACGTCGCGATGGGTCCGTCGTTCGGCGTTCGTGTACGCCCGGCCGGTGAAGAGCTTCCGCACGTACTGTTCGTAGAGATCGGACAACCGCTCGGGCGGCCGTCGGCCCGGATCCTGCAGCAGCAGGCCGCAGAGCATCGTGGCGGCCAGCGGTTCGAGCAGCCAGTCCATGAAGCGGTTGCGGCGGACGTGGGCGACCACGCCGTCGCTCACCTCGGACGAGTCCGCGACGCCGCGGAGTTCGAGCCAGTGGCGGACGAACCGGCCGAGCACGGGCAGGTCGAAGGGCTTGAGCTCGTACGCCGGGAATCGGTTGCCGGCCGCCCGCAGGTCGGCCTCCGGCACCGGCCTGCTCGCCACGACGAAGCGGAGGAACGGGTGCCGCGCGCCTTCCGTGATCGTTTCGAGGGCCACCCGGGCCTCGTCGATCCCGGTTACCTCGTCCAGCCCGTCGACCAGCACCAGCCAGGACCCGCCGCCCGGCGGGGCCGCGGCGAACGTGTCCACCGGGAGGCCGGTCAGCAGGAACGACCCGAGCTCGGCGACCACGCCGTCGCGGATCGCCTGGGCCAGCGGGATCCCGGCCCGGAACCGGCGTGCGTGCACCGGAACCGGCAGGCAGGGTGCTGAGGCGTCCTCGGCCAGGGTGGCGGCGATCCGCCGGAGCAAGCTCGACTTGCCGCCACCCGGGCCACCGAAGGCGACCAGGTGGTCGTTCGCGGCGAGCGCCTGGCGCCAGGTGCCGGGCCGTCCGGAGGACCGGTCGACCAGGTCCTGGTCGACGTACACCGCGCTGAGCGGCACGGTGTCCGCCGACAGCCCTTCACGGTTGACCACCGGGTGGCCCTCCGCCGCCCGGCGGACCGCGCGCAGGTAGTCGACGGCGTCGAAAGCGGCGCGTTCACCAAGGTTGACCACGCCGATGTGGCGGGCCTGCACCACGTGGCCCGCCACCGTCCCGCTGACGTGGTTGTGCACGCCGTCGTCCGCCACGGCCACGCCCTCCTCCGCACCGCTGCCCCTCATGGATATCACGAGACGGCGCGTCGGAGGGCCACGCTAGCCGAACGTCCACTGCTGGTTGCTGCCGCCGTTGCAGGTCCACAGCTCCACCGGGGCGCCGTCCGCCGTGGACGCGCCCGTCACGTCCAGGCACAGTCCTGATTGGACACCGATCACCGTGCCGTTGGAGTTCACCGTCCATTGCTGGTTGGCCTGGCCGTTGCAGGGCCACGTCACCACCTTCGTGCCCGCGCTCGTTCCCTGGCCCGATGCGTCCAGGCACATCGTCGTGCCGCCGAGGGTGGCCGTCAGCCTGCCGTCCGTCGTGCGGGTCCACGTCTGGCCCGCCTGGCTCGCGCAGCCGGCGATCTGCAGCTGCGTGCCCTGCGTCGAGTTCGGTGCCGACAGGCACTTGCCCGCGCCGACCGCGTGCACCGGGCCCGTCCCGGTGCCCACGCCGCCGGTGCCGTAGGCCGCCGCGACGATGTTCGCCTGGACCGCGTTCTCCGTGGCGTCCGACGGGTAGCCCGACGTCATCACGCCTTCGTAGAACGTGCCTGCCGATCCGATGCTGTTGTCGCCGCCCGTGCCGAGGATGATCGCGCCTTCCTTGCGCATCGGGTTGTAGCCCGAGACGTTGGGGCGCACGCCGTCGTAGAACGTCGACACACCGCCGGATTGGGCGTTGCCGCCGCGGATGGCCCAGTGGTTGGGGCCGCCCTTGATGATCGCCGTCAGGTAGCGGTGGCTGATGCTGGGGTCATTGGCGTTGTAGTGCTGGTTGACGCCGGAGAACAGGCCGTTCTCCAGGTCGGCCATGATCCACGGGCCGTTGCCGGCGCCGTAGCCCCACACCTTGATGTTGCCGAAGTAGATCGCTTCCATGGTGCCGTTGCCGTTGTCACGGCTGTTGCGCTCGGCGTTGCCGTAGTCGAAGCAGCAGCCGCCGTTGTAGTGCGTGCCGTCGAAGATCGCGTACATGCCCTCCGGCTGGTCACCGGTCGCGACGCCGTTGGTGTTGTTGTTGCGGTACCCCGTGCCGGGGGCCACGTAGACGCCGTAGGCCTTCTGGCCGCCGACCGTGGTCGGTGCGGCGGCCGCGTTCGCCAGGTTGTCGTACCCGCCGGGGGCCGGGCCGGAGAACCCGCCCGGCGGCGCCTGGGTGAGGTGATTGTTCCGACCCGACTGGTCGTAGATGACCGTGATCAAACACGTGGTCCCGGCGCAGAAGCTGTCCTGGGCCGCCGCGTTCGCCACGCCGCCGGCGCTCAGCACGCCGATGTCCCGCGTCGCATTGTCCGACGCGCGCCGGACCTGGTAGAGCGAGCCGTTGTAGGCGCCGTACAGCGCCCGGGTCGTCGAATGCGCGGCGACACAGGGTGTGCCGCCCGCCGCGTAGATGTCGCACGGGCCTTCGGTGGCGGCCTGCGACGTCGTCGCCGTGCCGGCCACCGCACCGGCGGCGATCACCACAGCCGGCCACAGTCTTCTCCAGCGTGCCTTCATCGTCGAACTCCTTCGTCCGCCACGGCTAGCTCCGGGTCCACTTCTGCGCGTTGCTGCCGGTGCAGGTCTGCAGGGTCACCGGCGTGCTGTTTCCGGTGCCGTTCCCGCTCGGGGTGAGGCACAGTCCCGATTGGACACCCGTGATCGTCCCGTCCGCGGCCGCGTTCCACTGCTGGTTGGTGCCGCTCGTGCAGTCCCAGATGATCGCCCGGGTGCCGGCCGTGGTCCCGGCGCCCTCGGCGTCGAGGCACTTGCTGCCGTACACCTGGATCTGCTTGCCGGAGGTCACGGTCCACTGCTGGTTGCTGCCGCCGTTGCAGTCCCAGAGCGTCACCTGGGTGCCGTTGGTCTGGGACACGTTCGGGACGTCGAGGCAGCGGCCGGCGGCGGTGTTGCGCAGCACCGACGTCGACCCGCCGCCCGAGCCGGCGACCGAGAGGTTGTCGAACTGCGCGGTCTCCCCCTGGGCCGTGCCGATCCCGACCTGGCCGGCCGGGAAGGTGCCGTCGGTGACCGTGCCGATCACCGTGCCGTCGACCGACGCCGTGATGGTGCTGCCGGCGAAGCCCAGTGACAGCTTGTGCCAGCTGTTGGTGCCGAGCGCGGTCGTCGTGCCGGTGCGCAGGGTCGTGTTCTGCTGGCTGGTGTTGTTGCGCCGCAGCGACCAGGCCCCGGTGTCACTGACCCGCAGGTAGTAGGCGTTCAGCGCGCCCTGGTTGCCGGTGTCCTGGTTGCCGGCGTGGCCCAGCAGCTCGACGTACCCGGGCTTTTCGAGCAGCACGTCCGTGCTGAGCGTGTAGCTGCTCCAGGCCACGTTGCCCAGCAACGCGTACGGATCGGTCGTCTTCTTCCACGGGATCGCCTTCTGCGGGGACGCCTGGCGCACGCACGTCCCGGCCCGGCCGGCGCCGCACGCCGACGTCTCGAAGGCCCCTTCCATGTCCATCAGGTACTTGGCTTCCTTGCCCTTGGCGTACCCGTCGAAGTCGTCGCTGTAGGGCAGGTTCAGCGAACCCTGCGGCGGGCTCGTCGCCGTGCCCTTGCCCTGCCCGGTGGTGGTCGTGACGGTGTACAGGTAGCCGGGCTGGACGGTCAGGGAGAACGCCCCGCCGGACGGGGTGATGTCGGTGCTGTGCACGAAGTGGTCGCCCGGGTTGCTCGAGTTGAGGTTGGTCGCCCAAACGTGCACCTGGCCGGTGGACAGGCCGCCGGTCGTCGTGAAGTTCAGCGTCTGGGCGGAGGTCGCGTCCATGGTCTCGATGACCGTGCTGTGGTCACCGGTGGTCGGCGCCTTCAACGTGACGTAACTGCCGTTGGCGCGGTTGCCGCCGAGGTAGCCGCTCGAGGCGTCGAGGTACTTCCAGCCGGGTGCGGTGAACTGGGTGGTGTGCGCCAGCGCCCACGCGTCCTTGCCGACCGAGTAGTAGCCCGACCACGGCTGGTTGGCCAGGATCAGGCCGACGGTCGGCCACGGGATGTTCGGGGTGACGGCGGCGATCAGGTCCCAGTTGAGGTAGGCGGTCATCTTGCCGTCGAGGTAGACGCGGTTGATGCCGCGGGCCAGCGGCTTGGCGCCGTCGTTGTAGTCCTGGGAGCCGTTTTCGCTGGACCACAGCGTCTTGCCGGTGGCCGTGACGTTCGACGGGACACTGCAGGACGTCTGCGCGCTGAGGTAGCCGCAGGTGTAGTGGGCGCTCAGGACGTCGGTCGCGTTGCGGTAGGCCGTGTTCGTCGAGATCGCGCTCGCCGGGCCCCAGTCCCCCGGCCACGAATCACCGGAGATGATCTTGACGGCGCTGTACCCGTTGGCGTTGAGGGCATTGCGCAGGGTCACGGTCCAGTCGGCGCTCCACTGCTTCTCGTTCTGGACGCTCGTGAGGTAGTCAATGGTCAGCCCGTGCTGCTTCGCACAGCCCAGCCACGACAGGTAGTAGTCGGTGAGGTCGTTCGAGAAGAACGTGCCGTTACCGATCCAGCCGGGCGCGCCCCACGGCAGGCCGACGAGCTTGATCCCCGGGTTGCGGGCTTTGGCCTGTTCCATCAGCCACCACTCGTACCCGCGGTTGCAGTCGAGGTCGCCGCGGAAGTGGGCGTGGCTGGGTTCGGCGCCGCTGGTGGAGTTCGTGTCCCCGCCCATTTCCACCTTGAGGATCTGCAGGGCGGCGCCGTAGCCCGGTTTGAAGAGGTAGTCGAGGATCTGGCCGCGCTGCGGCTCCGGGTAGTCGATCAGCAGGCGGGTGTTGCCACCACCGCCGCTGACCGCGCCGACGCCGTCGAAGGTGCGGCCCGCCGAGCCGCCGTCGAGGGTGATGGAGGTGGCCGCCTGGGCGGGTGCGGCGGCGGCCACGACGCCGGCGGCGACGACCACCGCGGCGACGGCTGCCGTGCGGAGTCTCCGGAGCAGGGTTCCGGGCATGGGGGTTCTCTCTTCCGACGGAGGGGGATCAGGGGTTCAGCGGTAGCCGGCCGCGACGATGTTCGCCTGCACCGCGGCTTCGGTCGCATCCGAGGGATAACCGGCGACCATCGCGCCTTCGTAGAACGTGCCCGCGCTCAGGTTCGCCCCGCCGCCGGGCTTGCAGCAGTCACCGCCGCTGCCCAGGATGATCGCGCCCTGCTTCTTCATCGGGCTGTACCCGCTCGGCAGGCCGCCGTCCCACATCGTGGTGAGGCTGCCGGACTGGGCGTTGCTGCCCTTGAGCGCGAACCGGGACGTGCCGTTGTTCTTCAGCATCGCCGTGACGAACTTGCTCGGCAGGGCCCGCTGGTTCGGGTTCCACTGCTGGCTGCCGCCCGGGTAGAGGCCCCACTCGAGGTCGGCCTGCACCCACGGGCCGCCGCCGCTGCAGCCGCCGAACCAGCACTCGGTGCCGAAGTTGATCGCGTCCATCGCGCCGGCCGCGTCGGCCTTCCGGGTCGTTTCGCTGTTGCCGTAGTCGAAGCAGCAGCCGCTGTTGACGTGCGTGCCGCTGGTCACCATGTACATGCCCTCGGGGGCGCTGCCGGTCGGGACGCCGGTGAGGTGGCCGTCGCGCCAGTAGCTGTTGCCGGGGTTGATGTACAGCGAATACGCCTTGGTGCCGCCGACCGTGAGCGACTCCGACGTCGCCTTCGCCGGGCTGCTCTGGCTGGACCCCGGGACGACGCTGGAGCCCTGGTACCACAGGTCGTTCCCGCGGCCGGACTGGTCGTAGACCACCGTGACGACGCAGGTGCTGCCCGCGCAGAAGGAATCCTGGGCCGCGGCGTCGGCGTTGCCGCCCGCCGCCAGGACCCCGATGTTCCTCGTCGTGTTGTCGGAGGATCGCCGGACCTGGTAGAGGTTGCCCGCGTAGGCCCCGTACAGCGCCCGGACGGTGCTGTGCGCGGCGACGCACGGCGTCCCGCCCGACGCGTAGATGTCGCACGGCGCGGTGCCGGACGGGGGCGGCGGCGTCGTCCCGCCGGTCCACTGCTGGTTGGCCCCGCCGTGGCAGGTCCACAGGATGACCGCGGTGCCGTTGGCCGTGCCGGCGCCGTTGACGTCCAGGCACAGTCCCGACTGGACACCGGTGATCGTCCCGTCGGAGTTGCGCCGCCACTGCTGGTTCGCCGCGCCGGAGCACGACCAGCTGATCACCGCGGTGCCGGGGGCGGTCCGGTTGCCGTAGGCGTCGACGCACCGGGTGCCGTTCAGGGTCCGCAGCTCACCGGCGGTGGTGAACTCGAACGCCTGCCCGGCCTGGCCGGCGCAGTCCTGGATCTCCAGCACCGCCCCCGGGGTGTCGGTGTTGCCCCGGACGGTCAGGCACCGCCCCGACGCCGAGCCCACCAGCGACGCCGGGGCCGCCGACGCCGGCGTCACCCCGGCCAAGGCCGTCAGCAGCAGCGCGGCCAAGAACACCATCACGCGCACGATTCCTCCACTTCGGACGTCCACAAAAGACTGTTCAGGCCGATTCGCGCAGCACGAGCCGGGTGTCGAGCACCGTGCGCTGCCGCGGGGCGGCGCCGGCGATCATGGCCAGCAGCTCGGCGGTCATCCGGGCCCCCATCTCCTCCACCGGCTGGCGCACGGTGGTGAGCGGCGGGTCCGTCCGCCGGCTGATCGGCAGGTCGTCGAAGCCGATGACGGCGACGTCCCCCGGCACGTCCCGCCCGGCCCGGCGAAGGGCGCGCATCGCCCCGACGGCCATCATGTCCGAGGCGGCGAAGATGGCGTCGACGTCCGGACGGCGGTCCAGCAGCCGGGCCGTGGCGTGCTCGCCGGACGCCTGCCCGAAGTCGCCGAACACCACGAGCCCGAGGTCGTGCCGGCCGCCGCCCACCATCGCCTGGCGGTAGCCGTTGAGCCGGTCCACGCCCGCGGTCATGTCCTGCGGCCCGGCGATGGTCGCGACGGTCCGGCGCCCCGCGCCGAGCAGGTGCTGGGTGGCCAGCCGCGCGCCGCCCTGGTTGTCGACGTCGACGTACGACAGCCGGCCCGATTCCGCCTGCCGGACCGGGCGGCCGCCGAACACCACCGGGATGTCGACCCAGTCCAGGTCGAGCGGGCGGCGGCCGTGCATGCCGACGACGAGGGCCCCGTCGACGTGCCCGCCGTCGAGGTACCGCAGCACCGGGCCCTGGTAGTTCTCCGTCGCCGGCACGGTGAGCAGCACGAGCTGCATCCCGACCGCGGACAGTTCCCGGTCGGCGCCGGCGGCGATCCGCGGGAAGTAGGGATCGGTGAACAACCGCAGGGCTTCCTCGCACACCACCAGCGCGATCGACCCCGTCTGCGGCGGGGGCGCGGCCCGCGCCGCGCGCTGCCGGGCGTACCCCAGCTGCAGCATCGCGGACTCGACCTGTTTGCGCCGTTCCGGGCTCACCCGCGGGAAACCGTTGAGCACGCGGGACGCGGTGGCGGTCGACACCCCCGCCGCCCGCGCGACGTCGGCCAGGGTGGGGCGGAGATCGGATGACTCGGCAGCGGACACGATGGCACCTCCCAAGACGACTCTGTCCGGTGGGCACTTCCCAGGATATCGCTTCACAGCAAGGGAAAGGAGGGTCCGCCGGGAGCTTTTCCCGGCGGACACCCCCTTTTCTCAGGCGCGCTGGAGCTGGAACCGCTGGTTGGGGTTGCCGGTGAACGTCCACTGGGAAATCCGGGCGCCGTCGGCGGTCGAGACTCCCCACACGTCCAGAGCCAAGCCGCTTAACCGGTTCACCAGGCTCACCGCGCCGCTGCCCTGGTCGACCACCCGCCACTGCTCGGCGGTCGAGTTGGTGTCGGCCTGCTGGCTGATGTCGGCGCCGCTGTTGGCGTTCGCGGCCTGGAGCACCAGCCCGCTGTTGCGCGCCCGGACGCGGTAGTAGCCGTCGCCGGAATCCACGAAGTCGAACTGCTGGCTCAGGCCGCCGTTGGCCGATTCCTGCTCGATGAGCGCCCCGGCCGCCGTCGACGCGCCGGTGATCCCCACCAGCTTGCTGCTGTGCTGGGCCACCAGCTTGTAGTTGACGCCGGTCTGGACCGGCGGGTTCGGCGGCTGGGTGTTCGAGTCGAACTGGGTGATGAACTTCCACACCTCGCCGGAGGTCCAGGTCTGCCAGCCGCTGCCGCCGCCGTCCTTCGGGCCCGGGTCGTGCCCGCCGTCGAAGGCGGCCCAGACGACCGGGTACCCGGCCCGGCAGCCGGAGTAGGCGGTGACGATGTGGGTCCGGCTGCCGCTCGCGGGTTCCGGCGGGTTCTGCGGGGTGCAGCCGTTGTTCCGGACGAACTGGTCGCGCAGCGCGCGCCCGGACGCGATCGGCAGGACGTTGTCGGCGATGCCGTGCATCCCGATGTAGGCGACCGGCTGCGTGCCGCCGCTGCAGCCGCTGAGGTTCGCTCCGGAGTAGACCGCGACCGCGCGGAACACGGTCGGCCGGGCGCAGGCGAGGGCGTAGCTCATGGCGGCGCCGTAGCTGAAGCCGCCGGCGAAGACCTGCGAGGTGTCGACGCACAGGGCGGACTCGAGCTGGCGCAGCAGGTCGTCGATGAACGTGACGTCCTGGCCGCCGGGGTTGGCCCAGCCGTTGCCGTTGCCCTGGGGCGCCACGAATATCGTGCCGTTACCCGCGTTGTCGGCCAGCCGCCGCAGCCCGTAGTAGGACCAGTTGTAGCCGTCGGTCCCGCCCGAGTCGACGTCGTTGGCCGTCCCGCCGCGCCAGTGCAGCCCGACGAAGAGCCGGTAGTTGTGGTTCTGGTCGTAGTTGTTCGGCACCCGCAGGATGTAGCTGCGGTTCTGGCCGCCGCTGGAGATCGTGTGGCTGCCGCTCGCCAGCCCGGGTGCCTTCCCGCAGCCCGCGGTGCCCGCGGCCGCGGTCGCCGGCGTCGCTGCCGCGGGCGCCGCGGCCTGCGCGGGGGCCTGGCCGGCCAGCGCGAGCAGGGCGCCCGCCGCGAAGGCCGCGAACAGGGCCTTATACCTCACCATCACGTGGCTCCCTCTGCTCCTCGAACATCGTCGTTCTCCAGGGGTTTGGGTGGGTGAATCAGGTGTGGTTCCACTGCTGGTTGGCCCCGTGGTTGCAGGTCCACAGGATCACCTTGGTGCCGTTGGCGGTCCCGGCACCGGAGGCGTCGAGACACAGTCCGCTTTGGACGTTCGTGAGCGTGCCGTCGGTGCCGGCGGTCCACTGCTGCGCCGGCCCGGTGCCGCAGTCGCCGATGACCGCCCGGGCGCCGGCCGAGGTGCCGTCGGCGGCCAGGCACTTGCTGCCGTACACCTGCAGCTGCTTGCCGTCGGTGGTCGTCCACTGCTGGTTGGCGCCGCTGTTGCAGTCCCACAGCGCCACCTGGGTGCCGTTGGCCTGGGACAGGTTCGGGACGTCCAGGCACCGGCCGGCGTTCGCGTTGACCAGCCGGGACGTCGGCGGCGGCGGGGTCGTCCCGCCGGGCCCGAGCGGACAGCTCGCCTGGTACTTCGAGATGCCGCCGGTGTTCGACAGCGACGGGCACAGGAACGACGAATAGCGCGTATCGGCGTCGACGAACACCTTGAGCCAGACCATCATCACCCGGGCGAAGGCACCCGAGTTCCCGCCGCCGCCCCCGGCCGCGAAGCCGTGGCCCTCACCGGCGATTTCGGGGTAGGCGCGCGGGACCGTGGCCGGGATGGTGGCGTACGCGCTCGCCAGGTACGCCGGGGTGACCGTGGTGTCGGTCTGCCCGCCGAACAGGATCGTGGGGACGCTGGTGCTACGCAGGATCCCGTCCGGCACGTACGGCGCCATGCCGACGGCGGTCCGCAGCGACGGCCGCCGGTTCGCCGCGACGAGGGCACCTCCACCGCCCATCGAGTGGCCGCCGACGGCGAGCCGCGTCCGGTCGACGCGGTCGCGCACCGGGCTGCTCGTCACCAGCCAGTCCAGCGCGGCGAGCAGCTGGTCGGCGCGGGCGTCGGCGTAGTCGCTGAGGCTGTTCGTCTCGATGCCGACCACGACGAACCCGAAGGAGGCCAGCCGCGGGCCGAGCCACCCGTACCAGCGCCACTCGGTCCCGTAGCCGGGCGCGATGGCGATGGCGCCGAACGTCCCCTGGCTGGTGTCCGTCGGGTAGTACACGATCCCGCCGCCGAGCCCGTTGCCCTTCGGGATGGTCGTCTGCGCGGTGGAGAACGTCCCGTGATCGGCGGCGATGCTCGCCGGCGTGGGGTCCGGGCCGCGCTGGTAAGGGTTGTCGGCCGCCGAAGCCGACGGTACGGCCACCAGTCCCAGCACGACCCCGAGGGCGGCCAGCGTGCCGCGGAAACGTCGCCACATCTCGATGTCCTTCCTCGCGCGGGGGCCGCTCAGGCGGCGGCCGGGGTGGTCCACTTCTGGTTCTGGCCGCCGGTGCAGGTGCCCAGCCGCACCGCCGTGCCGTTGCCGGTCGAGCCGGCCGGGAGTTCCAGGCAGAGCCCCGACTGCGTGGCGGTGACGGTGCCGTCGGCGTTGGTTCGCCACTTCTGGTTGGCCCCGCCGTGGCAGGCCCAGACGATCACCGCGGTGCCCGGGCTCGTCGCGCCGCCTTCGGCGTCCAGGCAGCGGCGCGAGTCACCGGTGTAGACGGTGAACTCCCCGGCCGTGGTGGCGGTCCACACCTGGTTGGTCCCGCCGTGGCAGTCCCAGACCTGCAGCCGCGTGCCCTGGGTCGTCGACTGGCCCGGGACGTCCAGGCACCGCCCGGCGGCCACCGAGCGCACCGGACCGCCGGTCGGCGTGGGGTTCCCGCCGCTGTCGTCGAGGCCGAGGAACGAGATGGCGTAGGCGAGCATCCCGGCCTGCGGCAGGGTGTGCCCGGTGCCGGCGATGGTGATGCCTTCCACCGTGGCATGGGTGCCGGTGTCGCCGTAGCGGTTGCGCGTCCAGGAAGACTGCGGGTGGTCGGTGAAGGACGGCGTCTGCGTCAGGCCGTGCAGGGCGGTCCACTGCTTGATCTCTTCGCCGTAGTTGGGGTACGCCAGCGTGGTGTCGGTGTTCCCGTGCCACAGCTGCATCCGCGGGTAGGCGCCGGAGTACCCCGGGTACATCGCGTGCGCCTGGTCGGCCCACTGCTGCGCGGATTTGATGACGTTGCCGCCCGCGCACTGGCTGTTCCAGAGCGAGCCGTCCGTCGTCGCGAAACACCCGGCCGGTACGCCGGAGAACGCCGAGGCGGCGGAGAAGACGTCCGGGTACTCGGCGGCCAGGACGTTGGTCATCATGGCGCCCGAGGAGAAGCCGCTGACCACGATCCGCGCCGGGTCCACCGGGTAGTGCTGGCGGGTCCAGGCGACCATCGCCATGATCCCGGTGGAGTCGCTGCCGCCGTCGCGGGTCAGCCCCGCCTTCGTCGAGACGTCGAAGCAGTGGCCGTCGCGGGTGGCTTCCGGCACCACGACGATGAACCCGTACCGGTCGGCCGCCGTCGCGTAGTCGTGCCCGTTGCCGTTGAAGATCGCGGACGCCGAGCCGCTGCAGTAGTGCACCAGCACGAGCAGGGCGGGCTTGGCGGCGAGCTTGTCCGGGACGTACACGTACATGCCGAGGTTGGTCGGGTTGTTCCCGAAGCCGGTCACCCGGGTCAGCGTGGCGGCCGCGGCCGGCCCGGCGGTCAGCACCGCCAACGGCAGCATCAGCAGCACCGCGAGGAGGGCGCGGGCGAGGCGGCTCATCGGGGGCTCCGGCGCCGGCGGGGACTGTTAGCGCTCACATTTCACTGCTTTCAGGAGGACGGGTGTACGCGGTGAATTCGTCCGGTTACCGAACCGAACGGACCCAGTCAAGATAGGAGCGACCGGCAGCGGTGGTCAATGCACAGTTTTCGCCCGGACACTGGGATTCCGGTCCGAAACTTGGCGAAAGTCCTGGCTGGACAGGGAAAACAGGCGCCGGGATCAACTGACGGACAACTCGGCCGGAAGGTGAAACTTACCCACCTGCAACGGATCCGGCCTTCGGGTCCACATTGGAATGCGCGCAGCACGCAGTCCCGGAGCCGGGCTCCGGGACTCTCGCTCCCGCGCTCACTGGCCGAAGAGCCGCCGCTGGATCTCCCGCCGGTAGTCCTCCAGGGTGTTGTCGAGGTGGGTGGCGGCCGCCCGGGCCGCCGCCTCCGGGTCGCCGTCGCGGATCGCCCGGTAGATCGCGGTGTGCTCCTCGATCGCGCCCGCCGCGTGCCCGCCGATCGAGCCGGACATCCCGATGATGTTCGACTGGCGTTGCAGGCGGCGCGCTTCGCGCACGGCGGCGACGAGGAACTGGTTGTGCGATGCAGCGGCGATCCCGAGGTGGAACTCGTCGTCGCCGCGGTCGAACAGCGTGGACTCGCCGCTCACGTGCCCGTGCCGGCAGGTCTCGGCGGCGGCCTCGATCGCGCGCAGCTCGGCCGGGGTGGCGTTGGCCGCGGCCAGCCGGCTCGCGGCGGTTTCCTGGATCCGGCGGAACTCGAAGAGCTTGTAGACGTGGTCGAGGTCGGCGGGCAGGAAGAAGGCGCCCCACGGCGAGGCACCGAGCATGCCTTCGTCGTCGGACACATACAGCCCACGCCCCTTGTGCGCTCGCACCCGGCCGAGCGCGGAGAGGATCTTGACGGCCTCCCGCACCACGGTCCGGCTGGTCCCCATCCGCGCCGCCAGCTCGTGCTCCGTCGGCATCCGGTCGCCGGGCCGCAGGGCCAGTTCGGCGATCAGCTGCAGGATCTGCTCGGCCACCACTTCGTAGCCGGGCCGGTACGGGACAGGCGGTGCGACTTGCTCGTCACGGGTCACCGGATGAGTATGACTCAATGTTCACCGGCTGAGCACCCTACCTCGCGGCCCCGGCCGTCGGTCAAGGCTTGCCGCCGCGGTGTGAAAGTTACATCCACCGGGCGGCAAGCGGGGCAATGAGCAGGCACATCCTTGACGGCGGGGAACCCTGCTGTTCTCATGGATCACCGAGCCAGGACCGGAAAACCGCCGCGCAGCAGTGAAACAGTCGAAACGCGGTCAGGCAGGCAGCGCTCGAATGAGTCGTACTCATCCTTCACCGGAATCGCCTGCCCCTGGCGGGTGCCACGACGAAGTGGGGTAGCTGATGAGGGGCAGGAACCGGGCGGCCGTCCTCGCCGGGGCGCTCGCCGTGACCATCGCCGCGGGGTGCAGCAGCGGGGGCGGTGTTTCCCCGGCGCAGAACGGCTTCACGCCGGCGCCGCAGGCCGACGGCCCGCTGACGGTGTGGGTCGATTCCACCCGGATGGCCGCCGCCCAGCTGTACCAGAAGCAGCATCCCGAGGCGAAGCTGGACATCGTCAGCTACGACGGGGACGCCAACGGCTCCAACTACCTGCAGACCAAGGTCGGCCTGTTCAACCGCACCGGCAACGGCTGGCCGGACGTGGTGTTCAGCTCGCAGAACAACGAGGTGTCCTGGGCCCGGCAGGCCGGTTTCACCGCGCCGCTGGACAAGGACCTGATCCCGAAGTCCGCTTTGGACCAGTGGGCGCCCGGCGCGAACGACCCGTGCACGGTGGACGGAACGCTCTACTGCCTGCGCAACGACCTTTCCCAGACCGTGCTCTGGTACAACGCGACGCTGCTGAAGCAGTGGAACTACCAGGTTCCCCGGACGTGGCCGGAGTACGAGGCGCTGGGCCGCAGGGTCGCCACCGAGCACCCGGGGTACCTGGTGGGCGCGGCGGGCGACACGTTCACGCCGGAGATCTACCTGTGGGCGAGCAAGTGCGGCGCCAACCGGATCACCGGCCCGAAGGCCGTCACGGTGACCGCCACCGAGCCGAACTGCACCCGGATGGCGCAGCTGCTCGACTCCCTCGTCCAGGCCGGCAGCATGTCCACCAGCAGCGTGTTCAGCTCCGACTTCGACAAGAACTCCGCGGACAAGATCCTGCTCATGCCCGGCCCGTCGTGGTACGGCGGCGCGTTGTTCCAGGGAACTTTCAAGACGCCGAAGGGCCAGATCGCCGTGGCGCCGATGCCGCAGTGGCCCGGCGATCCGCAGCCGTCGGTGGGCAACGTCGGCGGCGGGACGTGGCTGCTTTCCGCGCACAGCCGGCACCTCAAGGCCGCCACGGACTTCCTGGTCTGGGTGACCACCTCGGACGACTACCAGGGCAAGCTCGCCCCGGGCTACCCGGCGCACCAGGGCGCCGCCAAGACGTGGCTGGCGAACCAGGCGTCCTCCGGCTACTACGCCGGCGACATCGCCGGACCGTTGCAGGCCGCGGCCGGCCAGGTCTGGCCGGGCTGGGGCTACGGGCAGTTCAGCCAGGAGGCGATCTGGGCGGCCACGGTCACCCCGGGCCTGACGGCGGGCAAGAGCATCGCGTCGCTGCTCCCCGCGTGGCAGGACGCGATCGTGAACCACGCCCGGTCCAACGGGTACCAGGTCACGCAGCAATGAGCGCACCGGTCGCCCGGCACCGGGCGGGCTACGGCTTCGTCGCCGCCTACGTCGTGCTGCTGGTCGCGTTCGGCGTCGTGCCCACGGTCTACGCGATTTCCTTCGCCGTCTCCGACGCGGGCGGCCGCTTCACCGGGCTCACGAACTTCGTCACCGCCGCCCAGGACTTCCGGTTCGGTGCCGCCGTCGGGCACGTCGCGGTGTACCTGCTGCTCTGGCTGACGACGCTGGTCGTGTTCGTGGTCGGGCTGGCCCTGCTGCTGCACCGCCTCGGCACCCGCACGACCGGTAAGACCCTGCGGTTCCTGTACTACCTGCCGGGCGCGCTGGCCGGCGCGGCGAGCGTGCTGGTGTGGCTGTTCATGCTCGACCCCGCCGTCAGCCCGGCCGGGTTCCTGCTGCGGGGCCTGGGTTTCGAAACTTTCGGCGAGGTCGTCGCACTGGACCACCTGCCGGTGCTGTTCACCCTGATCGCCTTCTGGACCGGGGCGGGCGGCTGGATCGTCGTCATGTACGGGGCGCTCAACACGATCTCGCCGGACGTGCTCGAGGCGGCCCGGATCGACGGCGCCGGCGCGTGGCAGACCGCGTGGCGGATCCAGGTTCCGCTGCTGCGCAAGTGGATCGTCTACATGGTGATCCTCGCCTTCGCCGGTGGCACCCAGCTGTTCGTCGAGCCGCAGCTGCTGTCGCAGGCCAGCGTCGGCGTGGCCGGCCGGGACTATTCGCCCAACCAGCTGTCCTACGACTTCGCCTTCCAGAACAACGACGTCGGCACCGCCGCCGCGGTCTCGGTCGAGCTGCTGGTGGTCAGCCTCGTCGTCGCGGCCGTGTTCGTCACCAGGTCGAGGTTCTTCGATGCGGACTGACGTCGAACGGCCGCCCGTGGCGGTCCGCGTGCCGGCCCCGGCGAGGCCGCGGCGCCGGCTGCCCAACCCGGTGCCCGGTGCCGTGCTCGCCCTGTTCTTCCTGTTCTTCGTGCTCCCGGTGCTGTGGCTGGTGCTGGCGGCCACGAAGACCGACGACCAGCTCGTGCACGGCCATCCGCTGTCCGTGGGCTCGTGGCGGGCGTTGGCCGCGAACTGGGACGCGCTCACCGCCTACCAGGGCAACGCGATCTTCCGGTGGCTCGGCAATTCGGCGCTGTACTCCTTCTTCGCGCTGGCCATCACGCTGTGCGTGGCGATCCCGGCCGGGTACGCGCTGGCCAAGACCGCGTTCCGCGGCCGGCGCGTCCTGCTCGTCACCACCCTGGTCGTCATGCTGATGCCGAACGCGACCCTCGTGGTGCCGCTGTTCCTGGAGCTCAACACGGCCCACCTGATCGGCACGATGTGGTCGATCGTGCTGCCGTACGCGTTCTACCCGTTCGGCGTCTACCTCGCCTACATCTACTTCACCACGGCGGTGCCCGACGAGCTGCTGGACGCCGCGCGGCTCGACGGCTGCACGGAGTTCGGCGCCTTCCGCCGGGTCGCGCTGCCGCTGGCGATGCCGGTGGTCGCCCTGGTCGGCTTCTTCAGCTTCGTGGCCAACTGGACCAACTACTTCCTGCCGTACGTGATGCTGCCGGAGAGCGACCAGTTCCCGGTCCAGGTCGGCCTCGGGACGCTGCTGAACGACGTCCCGCAGTTCAACCCGACGGCCGGTGGGCTGGCGGTCGAACGCCCGGTGCTGGCGCTGGCCACGCTCGTGGCGATCGCGCCCGTGCTCGCCGTTTTCCTGTTCTCCCAGCGTTTCCTGGTCACCGGAATGCTCGCCGGAGCCACCAAGAACTGACCCGCACCGCGATCGGAGGACGCCCGGGATGGACCCCGTGATCACGGCTTCGGTGCCGCTGCTCGAACCCCCCGGCTGGGCCGTAGCCCAGCGCGGCCTGTTCGACCTGCTCGACCGGGCCTGGCGCGCGTTCGAGGGCGACTTCACCGGGCCCGACGGCCGGCTGGCCTACGGCGGCAGGCTCACCACCCGCGACGGGGTGGACGACTTCTACGAAACTTTCTTCAACTGGCCGCAACTCTACCTGCTCGGCGGCGCCGACGACCTGCTCCCGGCGGCCGAACGGCACTGGGAAGGCGTCACCCGCCAGCTGGCCGAGCTCGGCATGCTGCACGAGGAGTACGAACGCGGGTACGACTGGTTCCACCAGGGCGAAAGCCTGCTGCTGTTCTACTTCCTGTGCCTGGCCGCCCCCGGCCGCTGGACCGAGCGGGCCCGGCGGTTCGCCGACCTCTACGTCGACCCCGCGCACGGCAACTACGACCCGGTGCACCGGATCATCCGGCGGCCGCACAACGGCAGCGACCGGCACCGGGAGGGCCTGTTCGACGGCCGGTCCTACCCGTGGCTGCCCGAAGAGGCCCGGATGTACGGCTTCCCGCTGGACTGGGTCCTGCCGCCCGGGGCCGGGGAGCCGCCGCGCGAGGAGGATCCCCGCCTCGGCGAGCAGCTGCACCGGCGGGCGGGCGTCGGCGACACCGCGGTCAACCTGGCCGCGGCCGGGCTCGTGCTGAACGCGCTGATCCTCACCGGCGAGCCGCGGTACCGGGACTGGATCGCCGAGTACGTCGGGGCGTGGTGCGCCCGCGCGAGCGCCAACGGCGGGATCGTGCCGGACAACGTCGCCCCGGACGGCACGGTCGGCGGGCTCTTCGAAGGCCGCTGGTACGGCGGGCACTACGGCTGGTCGTGGCCGCACGGCTGGTACAGCGTCGGGCAGGCCGCCACGGTGGCCGCCCTCGCCGCGGCCGCGGCGACCGGCGACGAGTCCTTTCTCGACCTGGTCCGCCCGGCGCTGGACGAGGTGATCGCCCAGGGCAAGGTGATGGCGTTCACCGAAGCGGACTCCAGCCTGCAGTCCCGCTGGACCGCCCAGCTCGGCCCGGACACCGGCACGCCGACGCTGCACGTCCCCTTCCGGTACGCCGACCGGGGCTGGTTCGACTACAACCCGATGCTGCTGGCCGTGCCGATGGCGCTGTGGCACCACTCCGCCGCGCCCGCCGACCGGCAGCGGATCGAGCGGCTGCGGGCGGCGGCGGGGCACGACTGGCGGACCGTGCGGCCGTTCCGGAGCAAGGAGGAGGCCGGGCACGAAGAGCCGTGGTTCGCCTTCCTGGCCGGCGACGACCCGACGTATCCCGAGCGCATCCTCGCCGCCGCGCAGGCGCAGGTCCGCCACCGCCTGGCCCGGATGGAACACCACCGCGGCCGGGACGTGGCCGAGGCCGACATCCACGTGTGGCAGCAGGCCAACCCGGTGGTCACCGAGGCACTGGTCCAGCTGACCTGGGGTGGCCCGCAGGTCCTCTACAACGGCGGCCTGCAGCAGGCCCGCGTGCGCTACTACGACGCCGACGCGGGGCGTCCCGGCCTGCCGCCTTCGGTGGCCGCGCTGGTCTCCCGGATCGAGCCCGAGGCCACCGTCGTCGACCTGGTCAACCTCGATCCGCGCGCGGATCGCACGGTGGTCGTGCAGGCCGGCGCGTTCGGCGAAGACACCATCCGCACGGTGCACCACACCGTCTGCGAAGACCCGTCCTGGATCGGCGGGCTCTACGACTACGGGCACTCCGAGCCCCGGGTGACGTCGGCCGAGACCCGCGTCGACGGGCCGTGGCTGTGCGTGCGCCTGCCCCGGTCCACCACCGTCCGGCTCACCCTGCACCTCGAGCTGCGCACCCGCCCGCCCTCGTACCGCACCCCCTTCGACGCACCGTAACCCGTCCCCGAGAGGTCCCCGCCATGCCGCCGAACCGCAGATCCGTGGTCGCCGCGATCGCCACCGCCCTCGCGGTGTCCGCGTTCGCCGCGCCGCCCGCGCACGCCGCGACCGTCACCATCGCCGTCGCCCCGAACGGCAACGACAGCAACCCCGGCACCCCCGACCAGCCGGTCGCCACCCCGGCCCGGGCCCAGCAGCTCGCGCGGGCCCAATCCGCGGCCGGCGACGTCGTCGTGGAGCTCGCCGGGGGCACCTACCGGCTGGCCGCGCCGCTGGCGTTGACCAGCGCCGACTCGGGCCAGAACGGTCACACCGTGACCTGGCAGGCCGCCTCCGGCCAGACGCCGGTGCTCTCCGGCGGCAGCCAGGTCACCGGGTGGTCGGTGCAGGACTCCGGCCAGAACATCTGGGTGGCGTCCGTGCCGCAGAACGCCGATTCGCGGCAGCTCTTCGTCGACGGCTCGCTGGCTCCGCGGGCGGCGATCCCGTTGTCGCGCAACGACGTCCAGTTCACCACCAGCGGGATGACGATCACCAACTCCGCGCTCAACTACCTCGCCACGCTGCCGCAGCAGAACCGGATCGAGGTGGAGAGCCAGAACTCCTTCACCGACCGGTACTCCCCCGTCGACCACGTCAGCGGCAGCTCGATCGTCATGCAGCAACCCGCGTGGAACAACAACAACTGGGGTTACGACACGCTCGCCAAGCCGTTCGGCGGCGGCCAGCTGTTCCTCGAGAACTCCTACTCCTTCCTCAAGACCACCGGCCAGTGGTATCTGGACCCGGCGGCCGGGAAGCTGTACTACAAGGCCCCTGCGGGCTGGGTGCCGGGGAGCCACGACGTCGAGCTGCCGCGGCTGACGTCGCTGCTGCAGATCAGCGGCAGCTACGACAACCCGGTGCGCAACATCGCGTTCAAGGGCCTGCACTTCGAGCACACGACCTGGCTGACGCCGAGCACGTCGGTCGGCTACGCCAACCAGCAGACCGGCACGTTCCTCCCGGCCGCGGCCCCGATGCCGGGCGACTTCCTGACCTCCTGCCAGTCGGGCTGCCGCCAGTTCGAAGGCGCACGCGGCAGCTGGGCCCAGGCCCCGGCCGCCGTCCAGGTCTCGGCCGCGACCGGGATCTCGTTCAGCGACAACACCTTCACCCACCTCGGCCAGGTCGCGCTGGGGATCGGCAACGACGCGAACGCCCACGCCTCGGGCATCGGGCTGGGGGCGTCGTCGATCACCGTCGACCACAACACGTTCACCGAGGACTCGGGCGGCGGGGTGATCGTCGGCGGCGTGCGCACCGACGCCCACCACCCGTCCAACGCGGCGATGACGAACCGGGACATCACCATCTCGAACAACACGGTGACCCGGGTCGCCCTGGACTACCGGGAGATGGCCGGCATCCTGTCGACCTACGCCACGCACACCGTCATCACGCACAACGAGGTCGCCAACCTCACCTACGACGGCATCGACGTCGGCTGGGGCTGGGGCGCCAACGACGCCGGCGGCAGCCAGGACTACCGCAACCGCGGCCTCTACGACTACCAGCCCGTGTACACGACGCCGACCACGCTGCGGGACACCGTCGTCAGCTACAACCGGGTGCACGGCACGAAGAAGCTGATGCACGACGGCGGCAGCATCTACAACCTCTCGGCCAACCCCGGCAGCTCGATCGACCACAACTACATCTACGACAACAACCGCACGGTCGGGCTGTACCTGGACGAAGGCTCGCGGTACGTGACGCTCTCGGCCAACGTGATCCAGGACTCCGGGGTGTGGGCGTTCACCAACGCCAACGGCAGCAACAACACCAACGACAGCACGTTCAGCGGCAACTGGTACAACGGCGGCGCGACGCAGGTGGCCACCGGGTCGCCGCACAACAACGTGCTGACCGGCAACGTCCAGGTGAGCGGCACGAACTGGCCGTCGGGCGCCCAGGCCGTCATCGCGGCCGCCGGCCCGGGCGGCGGCGGTCCCGGCCCGGCCGCGGGCCCGGTGCGCGCGACCGGCGCGGGCCGGTGCCTGGACGTCAGCGGCGTCAGCACCACCCCCGGGGCCACGGTTCAGATCTGGGACTGCAACGGCGGCACCAACCAGTCCTGGACCCGCAGCAGCGCCCGGGAACTGACCGTCTACAACGGAACGCGGTGCCTCGACGCCAGCGGCCAGGGCACCACCCCGGGCACCAAGATCGTGATCTGGAACTGCAACGGCCAGGCCAACCAGCAGTGGACCGTCAACAGCAACGGGACCATCTCCGGTGTCCAATCCGGACTGTGCCTGGACGTCACCGGCTCCGCCACCACCAACGGCACGCCGATCCAGCTCGCCACCTGCACCGGCGCGAACAACCAGAAATGGACCTTCGGCTGACCGCGAAGCAGAAAGAGGTTCTGCCATGACTCCCACGCTGAAAAGAAGACTGCTGACCGCGCTCGCGGCGATCCCGCTCGTCGCCGGCACGCTGCTCGGGCTCGGCCCGGCCGCCCAGGCCGCCGCGCAGCAGGCGTGCGACATCTACGCCGCCGGCGGCACGCCGTGCGTCACCGCGCACAGCACCACCCGCGCGCTCTTCGGTGCCTACGCCGGCCCGCTGTACCAGATCCAGCGGGCGTCCGACCAGCACTTCCTCGACATCGGGCTGCTCGAGGCCGGCGGGGTCGCCGACTCCGCCCCGCAGGTGTCGTTCTGCGCCGGTACGAAGTGCACGGTCACGAAGATCTACGACCAGACCGCCAACCACAACGACCTGCCGATCTCGTGGGGCGGGTTCTGGAAGGGCCCCGGCCCGAACGGGTCCGACATCGGCGCGGACGCGATGGCGCTGCCGGTGACCGTCGGCGGGCACCCCGCGTACGGGATCAAGGTCACCCAGGGTGTCGGCTACCGGGTCGACAACGCCAAGAACGTCCCGGTCGGTGCGCAGCCGGAGGGGATCTACATGATCACCTCGTCGAACTACGTCAACCAGTGGTGCTGCTTCGACTACGGCAGCGGCGAGATCTCCCACAACGACACCGGCAACGCCACCATGAACGCCATCTACTGGGGCACCGCGTGCTGGTTCAACGGCTGCACCGGCACCGGGCCGTGGGTGGAGGCCGACCTGGAGAACGGGATGTACCACACCGGCACCGGGTCCAACAAGGACCCGAACAACCCCGGGGTGCACCACCCGTTCGTCAGCGCCTGGCTGAAGAACAACGGCACCAGCAACTTCACCCTCAAGTACGGCGACGCCACCACCGGCGGGCTCACCACCCCGTACTCCGGCGGGCTGCCGCGCGGCTACTCGCCGATGAAGCTGGAGCCGTCGATCCTGCTGGGCACCGGCGGCGACAACAGCGTCTCCGGGGTCGGCGAGTTCTTCGAAGGCGCGGTGACCAGCGGCTTCCCGACCGACGCCACGGAAAACGCGGTGCAGGCCAGCCTGGCCGCCGCCGGGTACGGCTCCGGCGGCCCGTCGAACACCGGCCCGGTGCACGCCGTGGGCGCGAACAAGTGCCTCGACGTCAGCGGCGTCAGCACCACCCCCGGCACCCAGGTCCAGGTCTGGGACTGCAACGGCGGCACCAACCAGACGTGGACCCGCTCCGGCGCCGGCGAGCTGACCGTCTACGACGGCACCCGGTGCCTCGACGCCAGCGGGCGCGGGACCACCCCCGGTACCAAGGTCATCATCTGGAACTGCAACGGCCAGAACAACCAGCAGTGGACGGTGAACAGCAACGGGACCGTCTCCGGTGTCCAATCCGGGCTCTGCCTGGACGTCACCGGGTCCGGGACCGCGAACGGCACCCTGATCCAGCTCGCCACCTGCACCGGCGCGAACAACCAGAAGTGGACCTTCGGCTGAGAGGTTTCGCCATGTCTTCGTTCGAGCTTTCCCGCCGCAAACTGCTCGCGGTGACCGGCGTCGCCGTCACCGCCAGTGTGTTCCGCGTCCGGACCGTGTGGGCCACCGAAGGGCCGTCCAGCTACAGCCCCAGCTGGTCGTCGGTCGACCAGCACCCGCCTGCGCCGGAGTGGTTCCAGGACGCCAAGTTCGGCATCTACTACCACTGGGGCGTGTTCAGCGTCCCCGCGTTCGGCAACGAGTGGTACCCGCGGAACATGTACGTCGGCGGGTCCAACGAGAACAACCACCACAAGGCGGTGTACGGCGATCCGTCGGCCTGGCCGTACCAGAACTTCATCAACGGCGCCCGCGACAAGGCGGGCAACTGGGTCCAGTTCGCGCCGAAGCTGAAGTCCGCGGGCGGGAACTTCGACCCGGCCGAGTGGGCGCAGCTGTTCGCCGACGCGGGCGCGAAATTCGCCGGGCCGGTCGCCGAGCACCACGACGGCTACTCGATGTGGAACAGCACCGCCAACGAGTGGAACTCGGTCCGCACCGGCCCGCAGCTGGACCTGCTGCGGCTGCACGCGGACGCGATCCGCGGCAAGGGCCTGAAGCTCGTCACCGCGCTGCACCACGCCTACCACTTCAACGGCTACTACGACCACGTGCCGAACCAGCCGACCGAGTCGCTGCGGCGGCTGTTCGGCCAGAACGGCCGGGCCGCGGAAAACCAGCTGTGGTACGACAAGCTCCGCGAAGTCGTCGACGGCTACCAGCCCGACCTCGTCTACCAGGACTTCGACCTGAACCTGGTGGACGAAAGCCAGCGGCTCAACTTCCTTTCGCACTACTACAACCAGGCCGTCGCCTGGAACAAGGACGTCGTCGCCTCCTACAAGGACGGGTTCAACACCCGCGGCGAGGTCTTCGACTTCGAACGCGGCGGCCCCGGGGACATCCTCAACCCGTACTGGCTGACCGACGACAGCATTTCCAGTTCCAGCTGGTGCTACACCGTGGGCATCGGCTACTACTCGGTGAAGGCCATGCTGCACTCGCTGATCGACCGGGTCAGCAAGAACGGCAACATGCTGCTGAACATCGCCCCGATGGCCGACGGCACCATCCCGTCGGGGCAGCGCTCGATCCTGCTGGGCATCGGCGACCACCTGAAGCGGTTCGGCGAATCGATCTACGCCACCCGCGCCTGGTCGGTGTACGGCGAGGGGCCGACGAAGATGGGCGGCGGCTCGTTCACCACCCCGGTCGAGGGCACCCGGACCGACATCCGGTTCACCCGCAGCAAGGACAACACCGTGCTGTACGCGACCGTGCTGGGCTGGCCGGGCAGCACCTTCACCATCACCACGCTCGGCTCGAACCGGATCAACCTGGCCACCCTGACGTCGGTCCAGCTGCTCGGCCCGGCCGCGGGCGGTGTCACGAACCTGCCCACCCGCTTTCAGGACGGCTCGGGCCTGCACATCACGATGCCGTCGTCGAACCCGCCGTTCGACGCGCTGGCGTACGTGGTGAAGCTGACGTTCTCGGGCCCGATCCCCACGCCGGGCACCGGTCCCCTGCCGACCGGCTGGGCGCGGATCGCCAACGTGAGTTCCGGCCTGGTGCTCGACGGCGGCGGGAGCGTCGCCTCCGGGTCGCACCTCAAGCAGTGGAACTGGGACGGCAGCACGAACCTCCAGTGGCAGCTGGCCGACGCGGGCGGCGGCTACTACCGGCTCGTGAACCGCACCAACGGGCTGGTCGCCGACAGCGGCGGCAACTCCGCGAACGGCGCCGCCTGCCTGGAGGCGACGTCGAACGGCAGTGTCAACCAGCAGTGGCGCCTGTCGAGCCTGGGCAACGGCCGGTACCAGATCGTCAACCGCGGCACCGGCACGGCGCTGGACGGCATGGGCCGCACGTCCGCCGGTTCGGAAGCGGGCCTGTGGGCACCCAACACCAGTACCAACAACCAGTGGACGATCACCGGCGTCTGAGGAGAACAGCGATGACATCACGACTGCGGTGGCTCGCCGCCGCGGCGGCCCTGGTCGCCGGGGCCCTCCTGCCGGGCACGGCGGCCGCGGAGTCCAACGGCGGGGTCCGGGTCATGCCGCTGGGCGACTCGATCACCGACGGCACCCAGGTGCCCGGCGGCTACCGGATCGGGCTGTGGCAGCGCGTCACGGCCGGCGGCTACCAGGTGGACTTCGTCGGGTCGCAGTACAACGGCCCGGCCACGCTCGGGGACCACGACCACGAGGGCCACCCGGGCTGGCGGATCGACCAGATCGACGCGAACATCGTCGCCTGGCTGCGCACCACCACCCCGCACACGGTGCTGCTGCACATCGGCACCAACGACATCCTGCAGAACTACAACGTGAGCGGGGCGCCCGGCCGCCTGTCGGCGCTGATCGACCACATCACCGCCACGGCACCGGACGCCGAGGTCTTCGTCGCGACGATCATCCCGATCGCCAACGCCGGGCAGGAGTCCGCGGCGCGGACGTTCAACGCCGCGGTGCCCGGGATCGTGCAGAGCAAGCAGAACGCCGGCAAGCACGTGCACCTGGTCGACCAGCACGCCGCCCTGACCACCGCCGACCTGATCGACGGCGTCCACCCGACGGCCACCGGCTACGACAAGATGGCCGCGACGTGGTACGCGGCGCTGCAGGCGGTTCCCGGCAGCATCGGCAGTCCCGGGACGTCGCAGGCCAAGCAGGTCGTGGGCACGCAGTCGGGCCGGTGTGCCGACGCCGGGAGCGCGGCCAACGGCACGCAGGTGCAGCTGCAGGACTGCGGTGGCGGTACCGGTCAGGCGTGGACGCGGACCGGTGCGCAGCTGTCGGTCGCCGGATCGAAGTGCCTGGACGCGTCCGGTGCGGGCACGGCGGCCGGTACGGCGGTGATCGTGTGGGACTGCCACGGCGGGACCAACCAGCAGTGGACGATCGGGGCGAACGGCGCGATCACCGGCGTGCAGTCCGGGCTGTGCGTGGACGCGACCGGGCAGGGCACGGCCAACGGCACCAAGCTGGTCCTGTGGACCTGCAACGGCCAGGCCAACCAGCAGTGGACGCTGCGCTGACCCGCCCGCCCGGGTCCACTTTGGACACATAGGTTGGTGCGGCTCGGGTTGTCGTGAGTGGTAAGGCGAGTGGGAACTCGCCTTTACAAACACCAACCCCGGCAGGATAGGTTGGGGGGGGGGCGGGGGTTGAAGG